>CAVYGR010000004.1:0-398463 GCA_963768105.1 Candidatus Dormiibacterota bacterium
TTGCGGGTACCAAATCCCTGTGTCAGCGAACCCCCACGAATTCGCCGACGGCCGACAGCACTCCGTCCTCGCCCGCGGGCCGCCACGACGGATCCTGGAGGTGTACCCAGCCCTCCCACCGACTCCGCCGGCCGCTCTTCGTCTCGCCGACGATGCGCAGCCGGTACGGGTTGCGCGTCTCTCCCGTGAGCGGATCGATGTCGTCGGGCCACTCCCCGTACACGTGGCTGACCACCAGAGAGACGTTGCCGCCTTCATTGGGCGGGAAATCGATGACCTGGTAGTGAAAGAACGGCTGCACACCCTCCATCTTCGGTGCCAGCACCATCAACTCCGCGCTGTCGATGATGAAGCTCTGGGGCACCACTGACTGGTTCAACATGCGGACCCAGGCGGTCCGGGGCCGCTCATGCGGCTCATGCGTGCCCAGCGGGTAGGTGACCCACACCTCCCTCCCCTTCGACGCTTTGATGGAGATCGGCCTGTGCCGCCCCGACACTGATCGCGCGTGCTGATACGCGAGGCATGTGAACAGCGCGGTGGCCAGCATGCCAACTGCCGCTACCCATACGCCCACAAGCGTCCAGTCGAACACAACGCCACGGTACCGGCCGCCGCCCCGGTCCGCGCGCGGCAGCGACGCCTCCGTCACGAGCCTGAGAAACCGATGGCAGTCATGACTTCCAGGATGCGGTGAGATCGTGAATTGGCGCCCATCCGGGATCACGGGCGCCTGAGGCCGGCGGCGATCTCCAGCGCTGCGGTCTCGAGCTGCCGAAGCGTGCGCACCTCGTGCACCGAATCGCAGCTGCGCGCGTAGAGTGCCATCAGCGAATCACCGGTGTTCCAGCGGTCCTTGGCTTCGGGGTTGAGCCAGTGGACGGCACGGACGGCGCGCGCAATGCCGTCCAGTCCCGCGGCGTGGGGACCGCGATAGTTGCTCCGCGCGTCTCCGGTGATCACCAGGCTGGCGCGCGGCGTCAGGACATGCGAGAAGCGCATGGCGAACTGCTGCCACACGCGCCCGTAGTCGCTGTGGCCGTCATCCCACACAACGTCAGTGCGCGCAAGGACGTGGCCAGGCATCAGCGCACCATCAGCCGAGGCGACGATGTTCGTGACCTCGTCGACACCGTCGACGAACGCGAAGCAGCGCATCGCCGAGAACTCGTTGCTCATCGCGCTCATCAGCGCCAGGGTGAAACGTGCGAATTCAGCAACGGATCCACTCACATCGCAGAGAACGACCAGCTCGGGGCGAGTGGTGCGCGGCCGGCGCCACGCCGGCTCCAGCGGCAGCCCGCCGGTCGACAGCGATTTCCGAATGGTGCGACGCACGTCGAGGCGGCCGTGGTGGGTCAGGCGAATGCGACGGGCGCCCCGGACCGCGAGCTTTCGCGCCAGCGGGCGCAGGGCTCGCTGCATCGCCACCAGGTCGGCGGGGCCGGCGCCGAGAATCGGCAGATCCTCAGGGTCGGTCGCTGGTGCCGAGAGACCGATGCCATTCTTCATGTCCTGCGCATCGAGCCGTCTGCGCACCTCTTGTGCGAGCAGGCGCCGGAATGCTTCCGCACGCGCCGCGATCTCTGCGCCGCCGAGCGCACGCAATACATCCGAGTCCTCCGCATCGATGTCCTGGGCGCGCATCGCCCGCTGCAGGATCCTGGCGAGATCGAGCCCGCGAAGCACGCGGTAGAGCAATGCGCGCTCCGAGTCGCGGAAGCCGGCCCGATACCCGAGTACGCATCCACCGCCAGCGCGGCGATCGAGCGCAGCGCATCGGTGTCGTCGGTGCGAAGCGCAGCCATGAGTTCATCGACGAGCGTGGTCATCGCCGCGTCGGCGTCGGCGGCGTCTGCCTCTCGTCCGCCTTCCGTGACGCCCGCGTCGCCGCTCCTCGCGGGCATCCAGGGCGGAGCAAACGCAACCGTGGCGGTCAGCGCCTCGAACGCCCGCTCAAAGGTCTCGATATCGCGCTCCCGCTTGACGAGGGTCGCGCGCAGCGTTGCCCGAACCTGACTCTCCGCAGCGGCGTCCGTTACCTCGAGGGCGCGTGCCGCGTCGACAGCCTCGCCGGTCGAGACTGGAACGCCGGCCTGACGCAGCGCCGATGTCATCCGCAGGACGACGCCTCCGAGGACGTCAGACCCGGTCATGCGCGGATTCTGCGCCGGCGTCAACATCGCTGTGATGCGTCCAGGCACCGTCCGACCGCTGCTGTTGGGTCTCGTCGCCCCGCCACGCTCGCCTGCGCTCCCACCGGTCCCCGAGCTGGCTGCGCGCGCCGGGTGGGATGCCGTGTGGCTGCAAGCAACCGAGCCATGGCCGTCCGAGGCCGCCGCCATGGGCATCCGGATCGGCTGGGTGATCGATGCCGTTCGCGCGCCCCTCGTCAGCGGCGCAGCGACCTGGATGCGCGGAAACCCGGCCGCCCCTGTATCCGTTGAGACGATCGCAGCGCTGCGCGCGTCGACACCCACCGAACACGAGGTCTCAGCCGACGCCGGCGACATCGCCACGGCCGAAGCCATCAGCACCGCCGGTGGCCTGCCGGTCTTCGGGCCCGCGGGCCTCGAAGCGCTCATCGATCTGTTGAGCTCATTCGCCGATCGCGCGGCGGTGTGCCTGCCGGCGTCGCCGGGCCGCACCGACACCGAGGCGCATGCGCGCCTTGCCAACGACCCGGAGCTGGCGATCGCGGCTCGTGCGGCGCCGGCATTGGTCGGCACCCTGGAGCAGTGCCAGCAAACCGTCGCCGCGCTGCGTGCGGCCGGCATGTCCGAGCTCCGTCTGCGACTGCCCGCGACATCCGACCTGGCCGACGTCATCGCGCAGGCGTCGACGCTGCGAGGCGGTGTCCTCGCCGGCCTCCGGCCCGGGGCGCCGCGATCGCCGGACCCGAGTGCGCCGGCCGGCTGGGGCGGGCGCGCCTGATGGCGAGATCCTCGGACTGCGCACGCTCAGGCCGGCTGGACATGTCCCTCCGGATGGGCGTAGCCTGACTGCGGTCGAACCAATGCTGCGCTGCAGAGGGTAAAGGAGCAACGTGCCGACATACGTCACCCGTTTCGGCTCGCTCGACAACTACGAGAAGGGCGGGGTCGAGATCATCGACGACGACCCCAAGCGGTACACCTTTTCGAACGTGTTCGACGTCGCAGCGCACTCGCGGCCCTATGAGAAGATCGCGGTGGGCAAGAACCGGCAATACGTGCTCGAGGCCATCCGCGCAGAGGGCGAATCCGAATGGCGCGGCACCGCGCACGACGAGTTCGCGCTGGTGATGGACGGCGAGGTCGAGGTCATCCTGCATCGGCTCGCGCCGGACGAGGAACCGCCGGACTCCACGCAGGGGTCGGTGCAGCTCGGCCACGATCCGATGGGACCGCGGATGGGCAGGATCGTTGCCCGGCGCGGGCACATGAGCCTGCTGCCCGCCCACTCCGCCTACCGCTTCAGCGCCGCTACACCGTCGGTGATCCTGCTGCAGACCATCGAGGGCGAGGGCACCCTGTACCGCTGGGCAGAGATCTGCCAGATCCACTGACTTCGGAGCCGGAGTATCAATTGATGACCCTTCTCATGGATGCCAACGTCATCGCCAGCGAGCCCAACGCGCACGGGTATGCGGAGTTCACCCTGGGTGAGTTCACCTTCAAGCCGCGACGAGTACTTCGTGTACGTCAAGTGGCCAACGGGCAGTCACGTGATGTCCGCCGACGCCTTCCTGCGCGCGCTGCAGCGGGACGTCGCCTGGAACTTCTTTTACGGGATCGTGAACTTCGACGGGGTGGTGGGCACTGTCAACCACTATGGCAACGTCGACCTCTTCGCCGGTCGCTACAACGACGCCTATCGCAAGGCCGAGATGGACCACGTCGAGAACTTCCAGTCCGAGAACATCAAGGCGACCTTCGAGCGCATCCTCGCCGACTGGACCAACGCTGCCTTCGATCCCTTCGCCTCGCCCGAGGAGACCGGCTCCGCGTTTGGTGACAAGAATGGCAGCAACATCGCCGCGGTGACCCGGCGGCGGGTCGCATCCAAACGCATGGTGAGCTGCGAGGACGACGAGCAGATCCGCAGCGACGCGACCCACCCCATCAACCGGATGTTCGCCGACGTGGTCCAGGATGCTCCCGAGGTGGCCGCCGAGCCCGGGTTCGAAGCCGAGGTGAAGGCGTTCAATCTCTTCGCCTATCTGTCGCGATCGGATGTGACCTGGAACCCGTCGGTCGTCAGCGTCTGCAAGGACAGCCTGTACTGCCCCACCACCGAGGAGTACATCCTGCCGATCATCCACGGCAACGACCGGGTCGAGTGGTTCGTGATGCTGAGCGACGAGATCATCTGGGCGGTGGAGGATCGCGACACCGGCGCGGCGCGCACGCGGGTGGTGATGAAGCCCGGCGACGTCTCGGCGATGCCGGCGAACATCCGTCATCAGGGCTACGCACCCAAGCGCGCGATGCTGCTGGTCTGGGAGAACGCGGATCCCGCCCTCCCCGATCTCTACGCAACCGGCAAACTGCCCAGCCACCCCGTGGACTTCTGACCGAGACCTCCGTGGCGCTCGACGTGCAATCGCGCTCACGAGCGCGTCTCGACCCCGACCGGCTCAGAACGCGGCTGTTCATCGACGGCCGTTGGGTGGACGCCCAGGAAGGCGGTGAGATCGATGTCATCGATCCACACGACGGCTCCGCCATCACGCGCATCGCCGAGGCGCGCGCCGCCGACGTGGACCGCGCCGTCGACGCAGCCGAGCGGGCGTTCCCGACATGGGCGGCGACGCCCGCTGCGGAACGGGGCAGGCTGCTGCTGACTCTCGCGGATCGCATCGAGGCGGAAGCCGCCGAGCTGGCCCGTCTCGAGTTCGGTCGACACCGGGCATCCGCTGCGCAACTCGACACGGTTGGATGTGCCGAGGACCGCGGCGACGTTCCGGTACTTCGGCGGCATGGCGGACAAGCACGAGGGCTCGGTGATCCCGGTCGAGCGCGGCTTCCTCAACTACCTGCTGCGCGAGCCCATCGGTGTCGTCGGGCAGATCGTTCCCTGGAATTTTCCGCTCATGTTCACGAGCTGGAAGCTCGGCCCAGCGCTCGCGGCCGGGAACACGGTGGTCATGAAACCGAGCGAGCTGACCCCGCTGAGCACGCTCCGCGTGGCCGAGCTCCTGCAGGATGTCGGCGTCCCCGATGGCGTGGTCAACATCGTGCCGGGCTTCGGCGAGCCCGCCGGCTGGGCGATCGCGACCCATCCGCGCGTTCGCAAACTGTCCTTCACCGGATCGACCGCCACCGGCCGGCGTCTCGTCGAAGGCAGCGCGACCAGCCTGAAACGGCTCCACCTCGAGCTCGGGGGCAAGGGCGCCAACATCGTGTTCGAGGATGCCGACATCGCGCAGGCCGTGAATGGATCCGCATTCGCGATCTTTCACAACCAGGGTCAGGCGTGCATCGCCGGCTCGCGGCTGCTCCTTCACGAGCGCATCGCGGACCGATTTCTCGACGACTTTCTGAGCGTGGCAACCAACATCCGACTCGGCGACCCGCTCGACATGGCGACCGAGATGGGCCCGCTGACGTCGAAGCTGCATCGCGACCGTGTGCTCGCGTATGTCGAGGTCGCGCGCGCCGAGGGAGGTGACATCCTCTGCGGCGGTGCGCCGCCGAGCGACCCGGCACTGGCGGACGGGTACTACGTCAATCCGACGGTGGTCCGGGCCCGCCCCGATGCGAGCGTGAGCCGGGAAGAGGTGTTCGGACCATTCGTCGTCGTGACCACGTTCTCCGACGACGACGAGGCACTGGCGATCGCCAACGCCACCGAGTACGGTCTCGGCGGCGGCCTCTGGACGCGCGACATCTCGCGCGCGCATCGGATGGCCCGGATGTTGCGCACCGGGATGGTGTGGATCAACGCCTACAAGCGCGTCTCCCCCGCATCGCCCTTCGGAGGCGTTCGTGGATCGGGCTACGGCAGGGAGATGGGCTTCGAGGCGATGCACGAGTACACCCAGCCCAAGTCGGTGTGGGTGAACGTCGACGCAGATCTGCCCGTCTGGTACCCCGGTCCGGGCGCGGAGCGGTGACCGAGCGTTTCACCTGGTTCGCGCCGCCGTCGCGAGTGGTGTTCGCCCCCGGCGCGCTCGCGGTCGCGCCCGACGAGGTCGCGCGTCTGGAGAAACACCGCGTGCTGCTCGTCGGCGGTGGCGCCTCGACGCGGTCGTCGTTCGTGCGACTGCGCGATGCGCTGGGCGCGCTCGTTGCCGGCGAGGTCGGAGGCTCGACGCAGCACGTCCCGGCCGATCTTGCGGCGGCGGCGACGGCGGCCGCGCGCACCGTCGACGCCGACATCGTCGTGACCGTCGGCGGCGGCTCCACGACGGGTCTTGGGAAGGTGATTGCCGCGACCTGCGATCTTCCGCTCCTGGCGGTGCCGACCACGTACTCCGGCTCGGAGATGACAGCGATCTGGGGGCGCACTGTCGACGGACGAAAGCACACGGCATTCGACATGCGGGTGCTGCCGCGCACGGTGATCTACGACCCGGAGCTCTGCGTCGGCATGCCGCCGCGCCTCGCAGCTGCGTCCGGGATGAACGCGCTGGCGCATTGCATGGAAGCGCTCTGGTCTGCGGGCGCCAACCCGATCACCAGCACGCTTGCGAGCGACGGTGGGCAGCGGCTCGTGGACGGACTCCCGCGCGTCGTCGCTGATCCCGACGACGTGGACGCCCATGCCGCCAACCTGATCGGCGCGTGCCTCGCCGGAGTGGCGCTCGCTCAGGCCGGCATCGCCGTGCACCATCGGACCTGCCACGTGCTCGGCGGCGGCTGGCGGCTGCCGCACGCGGAGACGCACGCCGCTGTGCTGCCGCACTCCACCGCGCTGATGGCGGCGCGTGCGCCCGCTGCCATGCGGGACGCGTCTCGGATCGTCGACGACGAGGATCCTCCCGCCGCCCTGTTCGCACTCCTCCATCGACTCCATCTGCCCACCGCGCTCTCCGACCTCGGCATGCCCGAGGACGGCCTGGACGAGGCGGCGCGCAGGATCGTGGCAGCGAGCGCCGCCGACCCACTGGTCGCCGAAGCGGGAGCGGTACGCGAGATGCTCGACGATGCCTTCTTCGGCCGCAGTCCGCGTCATCACAGCGCGACGCTGCCGATGACGATACCGGCGGACGTCGGTGGCTGAACGCTTTCGCAGCCCCGCCGATGTCCACGAGCGGCTGGGCGCGACCGGTTACCTTGCCGACAACTCGACCGCCTCGGTGGTGTTCCTCGCGGATCGGCTCGAGAAGCCAGTACTCGTCGAGGGCCCGGCGGGCGTCGGCAAGACCGAGCTCGCCAAGACCCTCGCCACCATCACCGATTCGCGGTTGCTGCGGCTCCAGTGTTACGAGGGACTCGACGAGAGCCGCGCTCTGTACGAGTGGAACTACCGCAAG
Organism: Candidatus Dormiibacterota bacterium; assembly: GCA_963768105.1. Taxonomy (GTDB): domain Bacteria; phylum Chloroflexota; class Dormibacteria; order Aeolococcales; family Aeolococcaceae; genus Palsa-851. The sequence continues at coordinate 7,460 of CAVYGR010000004.1, forward strand.
CAGCTCATGCGCATCCAGGCGGGCGGTGGCGCGCCGGATTCCGGTGCTGACTGGAAGGATGTCGAGGCCGATATCTTCAGCGAGCCGTTCCTGCTCGAGCGTCCACTGCTCGCCGCGATCCGCGCCACCGATGACGTGCTGCTGCTCATCGACGAGGTCGATCGCGTCGAGGTGGAGACCGAGGCGCTGCTCCTTGAGGTGCTCGCCGAGTTCCAGGTCACCATCCCCGAGCTGGGCACGGTGCGCGGGACGCGGCGCCCGCTCGTGGTGCTCACCAGCAACAACACGCGCGAGCTCAGCGAGGCGCTGCGCCGCCGCTGCCTGTTTCTGGCGCTCGACTATCCGAGCCTCGAGCGCGAGCGCGAGATCCTGCTCGCCCGCATCCCCGGCATTGAGGAGCGCCTGGCGCGCCAGGTCACGCGTGTGGTCCGCGCGGCGCGGCGCCTCGACCTGCGCAAGACGCCCTCCATCGGTGAGTCCATCGACTGGGCACGCGCGCTGATGGCGCTCGGACACGTCGACATCACCAGGGATGCGCTCGCCGAGACCCTGCCGGTGCTGATCAAGTCGCGGCCCGACCTTGTCACCGCTCGGCGCGAGCTCAGCGTGGGCGAGCAGGCGGCCCCGCCGGCGTAGGTCGGTCGCCGGTCAAGTCGCGCGCCAGGTATCCAGGTCCGGGGTGGGCGCGGCTCCGTCAGGGAGCGGGTCAGAATGGGCGGGTGCCATCGGAGACCTTCACCGTGGACCGCGGCAGCGCGATGCTCGCCGCCGAGCGCTGGCCGGGCAACGGGCAACCGGTGGTGCTGCTGCACGCCGGCGTCGCCGACCGGCGCGGCTGGCGCGGAGTTGCCGAGGCGCTCCAGCCTCGCACCAGCGTGGTCGCTTACGACATGCGCGGGTACGGCGAGACCACGGCGGTCACCTATGGATTCACCCACCTCGACGACCTGAGAGCCGTGCTCGATCGGGTGGCGACGGGACCGGTCTGGCTGGTCGGCAGCTCCATGGGCGGCGAGGTCGCGATCGACGCGGCACTCTCGGACCCGGAGCGTGTCGCGGGGCTGGTCCTGCTGGCGCCGGCAGTGAGCGGCGCGCCCGAACCGATGGCGTTCGACCCCCACACCGAGCGCCTGATCCAGCTCTGGGAAGCGGCCCAGACGTCGGGCGACATCGACGAGATCAATCGCATCGAGATGTGGCTCTGGCTCGACGGACCGAGCGCGCCCGAGGGCAGGGTCTCCGGACCGGCGCGCACGCTCGCGCTCGCGATGAATGCGGTGGCGCTGAAGAACGAGATTCCCGAGGAGTCGGGCAAGAGCGGGCTCGTCGCCTGGTCGCGAACTCGAGGAGATCAGCGTGCCGGTGACGGTCGCCTGCGGAGACCTGGACCTGCCGTTCGTGGTCTCGCGGTCGAAGGAGCTCTCCGACTGGCTCCCCGACTCGCAGCATCATGTGCTGCCCGGGGTGGCGCACCTGCCCTATCTCGAGGACCCCGCGATGGTGGCGGAGTTGATCAGCTCGTCATTGCGCTGACCGCGTGCGCTCAGAGCTCGTCGAGCGCGTGTGCGAGGCGAACGTCGCGCGCCGTTATGCCTCGAGCATCGTGACTCCACAACCGTGCGGTCACCCTCCCCCATACGACGAGCAGGTCGGGGTGGTGGTTCTGCGCCTCGGCAACCACGGTCAGGCGGTCGACAAAGGCAACGGCTGACACGAAGTCGGGGAACGCGTACGACTTGACGAGCTTGCCGTCCTCGAGGCTCCATCCCCGCCGCAACGGATCGGCGAGATCATCAATGCTCAGCACCTTCTGCGACTGACCCGGTCCGCTCACGGCCTCACCTCCTCACATGCGCTCTGCGGGCATCATGCGCCGGGCGTGAGCACGATGTACGTGGCGATCGCCTGACCCGACTGGGTCGTGGCCAGGATGTCGAATCGTGTCGCGCCCGTCGGGACCGTCGCGTCGGCGACGAAGTGGCCGATCGGGTCGAGTCTGCGACTGACCAGGATGGTGGGCGTCCCACCCGGCGTGGTCATGCCGATCGTCGCCGACGAGATCGGAACCTCGCCGCTCTCATTCGCATTGGTGAAGAACGTCACGTGGAATTCATCCGCGCCGGCCCTGTCGGGATCGAGGTACACCTGTGCGATCGCGCCGTTCTGCAGGTGAATCGAATAGAGCGTCGGCAATCCGCTGAACAGCGTCGCGGTGACGAGCGGCGCGGGAGACAGCGTCGTCACCTGGAGATGCACCTCAGTGGAGCTCTGGCCGTTCTCGATGATCACCGCGACCTCCCAGATTCCTGCGATCGCGAGGTTGCCGCCGCGGGCGGCGAAGCTGCCATCGGGCTGACGCGTGAGGGTCAGCGTCGATCCGTCCAGCTGCGGGCGAAGCGGCTGGGTGAACTCGAGCTGCACGGAGGTGGCGCGCACGGCCGCGCCGCTGTCGTAATCGGTGACGCCAAGGTTGAAGAGGTTGAACCCGGCGCTCCCCGGTGACACGGTCAGCCGGACCTTGACGGTGGTGGCGAAGTCGCTCCCGGTGACGACGAGCCGGCTCGCCTGTGCCGCGCTCGCGGCAGCGGTCGACGCGAGCGGCGGCGCCACGTTGACAAGCGCTGCGGCCACGAGCACGACCGCGGTGCCGATGACGACCTCCGTGGAACCAACCCTGCGCAGGCCGCGCAACAGCGTCGACGCACGCGGCACGTTGCCGAAACGATTGAGCGCGCCGAGGCCCGCGAGCGCGGCGAAGAGCCCCGCCTTGACAAGCACGAGGACGCCGAACGCAGTGCCGAAGAGCTGACCGATCGAACCGATCTCGATGATCGCCCTGAAGGTCCCGGTCAACGCCACCACGACGATGGCGACCCCCGCGGTCGCCGAGAATCGCCGGACTGCGCGTCCCTTGGTTTCGGACGGCTGCCCGCGGACGGCGAGGAGGAGCATCAATAACCCGCCGATCCAGACCCCGCCGGCAACAATGTGGGCCCACTGGATGACGAGGTTGGCTGCGACGGGCGCCTGCGCGCCGGCATGGCTCGCGGCGACGTCGACCCACATCGAGGACGCCGCGCCGATGCCTGCCAACAGCACCCCTGCTCGTGCCGTTGCGGGAGCGACGAAGGTCGCCGCGACGCCGAGACCGGTCACCGCGAGGGCGGCAAGGCGCTCGATGGCTGCCGTTCCAAGCGATGTCGAGAAGAGGGCGGCAAGACCCACGCCCGCCGCTTCGCGCTGGGACTCGACGATCCCGACGGCACCGAGCGCCGCCGCGCACCACATCGCGAGCAGCACCATGCGCGTGAACCTGGGGACCGCGCGCAGTGCGATCACACAGGTCGACGCGACGCCGGCGATCCCAATGAGCCCGATGAAGAGAAGCCACCGGGCGGCAACCGCCAGGATCGAGGGCGGTGGCGACACCACCGACTCGCCCGCGCGTGTGCTGGCGCCCGCGGCGGACACCCCGACACCGAACGCGTACGCACCGGTTGCGAGGTGGCCGTCGGTCTCCGACACCGTCTTCCACGTCACCGTGTACACGCCGTCGCCGATGGATCTGAGCGGCACCTCGAGTTCGACAGGATGTCCCGGCACGACAGTGGTCGGACCGGCGTCAACGTTGACGTCCGAACTGTTGACCACCGTGATGCTCGACAGCGTGGGATCTGGGACCTCGCCGAACGTGATCTCCACCACCGTCGGGGCGGTTTGCACCTCGCTGCCCTCGGCAGGGATCGCGCTCTGGGGGAGCGCGTGGGCGGCGGCGGCCAGGGGCAGCCCGACGGCTGCCCCCAGCGCGAGGGTCGCGGCAAAGACCAGGGACCGGCCAGCCCTCACATCTATGGCCTCCGGCGGCGCCAACCGATCGCGAGGTTGAGTGCGCTGAGCAGCACCGCCATGACGATCGCAATGATCGCGAGCGCCGTCGCGCTCGACGCGCTGGACTTGGCGGCCACGGCCGCGGTTGCGGTCGACTGCGCGGTCGCGAGCGCAGTCGCAGCACGTTAACTCACCGTGTCGACCTTGGTCGAAACCGCGGCGATCGCAGGCACGGCCACCGGGAACTCGGCGGCGCTGAAGTCGGCGATCAAGTCGAAGGTCGTCGGGCTCGAGGTGATCTTCTGGTCGAGCGGGGTGCCGTTGATGGTGCCGAAGATGTGGAACGTGTAGGTCCCGACGACCGTGGGAATGAGCGGGTAGTCGTACTCGTCGAGCCTTCCGTTACCGGTGTCGGGGTCGTGCACGGGCGATGGACAGAACGGGCTGCTCGTGGTGCTGCCGACAGTGACGGTGACCTGAAAGTCGGGATGCGTGCAGTCCCCGTTGAGCGTGGTCACCGGGGTGCCATTGGTCTGGTGCAGCGACGCGACATCGATGAAGACCTGAATGGCGTTGGGGGCATCGACGTATGTGTCGCTGCCCGACGCCGGCTCGAACTGCCATCCAATGGCAAGGCGATAGGTGCCGGCGGTGAAGACGAAATGCGCTGACGCGACGATGCACGACGACGTCAGGGCGACCAGGGCGCCCGCGGCGAGCGCGGACGCGCGGCGGAGGGTAATGAACACCTGGTACCTCCTCGGTTGAGAACGATCGAAGGTGAGCCGAAGCTCACGGACGGCCGGTCAGGCGGCGAGGAGCAGGGGGGGTGGCCTCCGCCAGAGGTGGCGCCCGAAGCGACCAAGCGGCGTCGCGGGGGCTCGGTGAGCGCGCGCGACGATCGCCGCAGGGGCGCTGCGCCGGCGCCGGATCGCCAGCCGCAGCAGCGCTTCGACCCGGGCGACCACCGCAGCGCGGCGTTTGAACAAAACCTGGCAAATGCGCGTTATGCATGCCAGCAGGAGAGCCACGTACACATGGACCAGCGGGGCTGCCCAATGGATGCCGGAGATCGCTCCGAGGCCCGGTGCCGGCTGCGACCGCGCGATCGTCTCGACGTTTTCCTGGAGGAGGTACAGGACGAGTTGGGCTGCGGTCAGCGGCAACCAGATGGCGGTGAGCCGTGCGACCGGAGAGGACCGGGGCGAGACGGCATCGGGGGGTGTCGCCGCACGGCCGCGCCAGATGCGCCGCAGGCCGAGCGCCGCATGCTCCAGTCGATCGTTCAGCGCCCGCCAGGCGCGCCAGAGGTGAACGGCGAACAGGGCGCTGAGCACCCCGAGGATCGCTAGCAGCGGGAGCATGTAGACGTGGACCGGGTTCGTCACCGACGCGACGAGCCCGGCGGCCCCCCAGACGCGCAGGTATTCGAGCGTATGAGCGATCCACAGCCCAATGAACGCGAGCAGGACGCTCCCCGATGCCGCGACCCTGATGCGGCGATGGGCGATCACGCCGCGAGCATACGCGACGGCCAAGTCGACCGCCTCCGCGTCGGCGGACGGGTGAGAAAAGCGCAATAGCAAGCCCTTGGTGTGAGGAAGACCGCTTGTGCGTTAATGTCGCCCCAATGACCAGGTACAAGATGGGTCAGGCCGCCGAGTTGCTCGGTGTCAGCGTCGACACGGTGCGCCGCTGGGCTGACGGCGGGCGCATCGAGACGGTGCGCACCGCCGGCGGCCACCGGCTCATCGAGGGCGTCGCGCTGGCGAAATTCGCGGTTGAGCTCGCGAGCCATCACCCCACCGTCGCGGTGACCGAGTCCGCCCGCAATCACTTCGTCGGGCTTGTCACCGACGTGGTCAAGGACGGCGTCATGGGCCACGTCAAGCTCCAGGCCGGACCCTTTCGGATCAGCTCGCTGATCAGCCGCGAGGCCATCGATGAGCTGGGCCTAGTCCCGGGGATGCTCGCGGTCGCGTCGGTGAAAGCCACCAACGTCGTCATCGAATTGCCCCCGCCCACGAACGACCCCCAACTGCGGAACAAATGATGCCGCGCCTCGGTGCACGCACGATGGTGCCCGCCGCTGCTGCCGCATGCGCGCTCGCCGCCTGCGGGTCGTCGTCCACCCCTGGGCCGTCCGCGACTCCCGACGCGTTCAGTGGATCGATCACCGTGTTTGCGGCGTCGTCGCTGACCTCGGCCTTCAACACCGCCGAGCAGGGATTGGAGGTGGATCATCCGGGCTTCACGGCGAAGTACTCCTACGCCGGCTCGCAAGCGCTGGTGACCCAGATCATCGACGGTGCGCCCGCGGATGTCATCGCCACCGCGAACACGACGACCATGGCGCAGCTGGTCGCCAAGGGTCTCGTCAACACCCCCGAAAAGTTCTGTCAGAACAAGCTGGAGATCATCGTCGCGCCCGGAAACCCGAAGAACATCAAGACCCTGGCCGACCTCGTCAACCCCAATGTCGCCGTGGTGCTCGGTGATCCGAGCGTGCCGGTGGGCGATTACGCCAGGTCCGTCCTCACCGCGGCAGGGCTGAAGCTCACGCCGAAGTCGCTGCAGCTCGACGATGCCGAGGTGGTGCAGCAGGTGGAGTCGGGCAATGCCGACGCCGCGCTGGTGTTCGTCACCGATGTGATCAGCGCGGGAGGCAAGGTCACCGGAGTGCCGATCCCGGACGCGCAGAACAAGGTCGGGACGTATGAGATTGCGGTGGTCAAGGCGAGCAGCAACATGACGGCCGCCCAGGCCTTCGTCACCTCGGCGGTGTCCGGCGACGTCCAGGCCGAGTTGAAGACCGCCGGATTTCTCCCACCGCCCGCGGCGTGAACCGCGGCGTCTCCCGGCGCCCACTCCTCGGTCTCCTCATCCCGGCCGCGGTGGCGGTGCTGTTCATCGCGCTGCCCCTGATCGGGCTGCTCGTTCATGTCGACTGGAGCAACCTCGGCTCCGAGCTGGTCTCGACGGACGTGCTCACCGCGCTCCGTCTCTCGCTCGAGTGCTCGGTCATCGCGGTGGCGATCGCGCTCCTGATCGGCGTCCCGCTCGCCTACCTGCTCGCGCGGACGTCGATGCCGGGGCGGCGCATCGTGCGCGGACTGGTGACGTTGCCGCTCGTGCTGCCGCCGGTCGTCGGCGGCATCGCCCTCCAGACGGCGTTGGGGAGGAGCACGCCGATCGGAGCGGTGCTGGAGCACGTCGGGATCGTGCTGCCCTTCAGCACCGCGGGCGCGGCGATCGCCGAGGCGTTCGTGGGTTTCCCCTTCCTGGTCATCACCGTGGAGGCAGGTCTCCGCCAGCGCGACGACCACTTCGAGGAGGTCGCCGCGACCCTCGGCGCGAGGCCGTGGCGGCGATTCTGGAGGGTGACGATGCCGCTCGCGGCGCCCTCCATCGCCGCCGGCGCCGCCCTCTGCTGGGCGCGGGCGCTCGGCGAGTTCGGCGCCACGATCACCTTCGCCGGGAGCTACCCCGGGACCACCGAGACGCTGCCGATCGCCGCCTACAGCTCGTTCGAGGGATCGGGACAGGTCGGCATGGCGATCACACTCTCGCTCCTCCTGCTCGCCATATCGGTCCTCGTCCTCGTGGTGCTTCGCGACCGCTGGCTCGGTGCGCTCCGGTGACCCTGCACGCGCGCGTCCGCACCGAGCTCGGCAGCCTGCACCTCGAGTGCGACGTCACCGTCGAGGCGAACACCACGGTGGCGGTGCTCGGACCCAACGGCGCCGGCAAGACGACCCTCCTGCGGGCCATCGCGGGACTGATCCCGATCGACGCCGGCCGCATCGAGGTGGACGGGGCGGTCTTCGAGGACACGGCCGAGCGTGTGTGGATGACACCTGAAGCGCGCAACGTCGGCATGGTCTTCCAGGACCACGGGTTGTTCCCACACCTGAGCGTGCTCGACAACGTCGCCTTCGGCCTTCGCGCTCGTGGCGTCGACCGCCGCACCGCCGGCGCCAGGGCCGGCGAATGGCTCGAGCGCATGGAACTGGCGAGCTACGCGTCGAGCCGGCCGTCGGCCCTCAGCGGCGGCCAGTCGCAGCGGGCGGCGCTGGCCCGGGTCCTCGTGACCGACCCGCAGGTGCTGCTCCTCGACGAGCCGCTTGCCGCCGTCGATGCCTCGGGACGTCTTGACCTGCGGCGCGCGCTGCGCAAGCACCTGTCAACGTTTTGGGGACCCCGCGTGCTCGTCACCCACGACCCGCTCGAGGCGGCGTCCCTCGCCGATCGGATCGTTGTGATGGAGGCCGGGCGAGTCACCCAGGATGGTTCCTTCGCCGATGTCAGCGCACGACCCCGCTCGCTCTGGGTCGCGCGCATGGCGGGATTGAACCTGCTTCGCGGCACCGTGTCAGCCGGCACGCTGGCGCTCGAGGATGGGTCAACCCTGACGGTGGCAACCGACGCGACCGGCCCGGTGCTGGCGACGATCCACCCACGCGCGGTGGCTCTGTACCGCGTCGCGCCGGACGGCAGCCCGCGAAACGTGCTGCGCTCCCGCGTCGCCGGCGTCGACCCCGAGGGTGACCGCTGGCGAATCCGCCTGGAGGGCGCCGTGCCGCTGGTCGCCGAGGTGACGCCGGCGGCCGCGACCGAGCTTCGCCTCGCCGACGGGGGCGACGTCTTCGCAGTGGTCAAGGCGACCGAGGTCGACGTCTACTCGATCTGATCAGGGTGCTCCTGCGGCCGCATCGGCTTGACCGCGTGACAGCGAACACGTCAGGCTGACTCCATGCACACACCGGCCGGTGCCGCGCAGCCGGCTTCGGTCGACGAGGTCGTCGATCTCCTCGGCGCCCATGACTATCTGTGCGACCGGCGTCTCGCCACCGCGATCCTGGTCGCCATGCGGATCAACAAGCCGCTCTTTCTCGAGGGAGAGGCCGGTGTCGGCAAGACCGAAGCTGCCCGCGCGCTCGCGGCGGGACTCGGAGCCCGCCTGATCCGGCTGCAGTGCTACGAGGGCATCGACCTCGCCCATGCCGCATACGAGTGGAACTACGCGCGCCAGCTGCTGCATATCCGGCTGCTCGGCGAAGGCGCGGACCGCGTGCGCGCCGAGCAGGACGTGTTCGGCCCGGAGTTCCTCCTGCGCCGTCCCCTGCTCGACGCGATCGACAACCGTGACCCGGTTCCACCCGTCCTGCTCATCGACGAGATCGACAGGTCCGACGAGGAGTTTGAGGCGTTCCTGCTCGAGATCCTCGCCGACTTTGCGATCAGCATTCCCGAGCTCGGGACGATCCGGGCCGAACGCCCACCGCTGGTGGTCCTGACCGGCAACCGCACGCGCGAGGTCCACGACGCGCTCAAGCGGCGCTGTCTGTATCACTGGATCGATTACCCGGACCTCGAGCGCGAGGTCGCGATCGTCCGCGTCCGGGCCCCGGAGGTGTCCGAGCGGCTCGGTCGTGAGGTCGTCGAGGTCACCCAGAAACTCCGCGGCCTCGACCTCTACAAGGTGCCGGGAGTGGCGGAAACCGTCGACTGGGCAAAGGCCCTCGCCGCGTTGGGCCACACCGAGGCCACGCCGACCGCGCTGCGCGAGACCATGGGTGCGGCGATCAAGCACCAGGAGGATCTCGAGCGCAGCGAGGAGGCGATCGCCGAGCGCGCGCGCCGGTGATCGGGAGCGCCCCGGATCCCGTAGAGAGCATCACCCTCTTCGCGCGCCTGCTCCGCGACGCCGGGCTCACCACCGGCGCACAGCGGGTGCGGGACGCATGCGAGGCCCTGCTCGCGATCGACCTCGCCAGGCCCGACGAGGTCAGGTTCGCGCTCAGAGCGGTGTTCGTGACGCGCCGCGAGGAGGGCGCCGTGTTCGACGCGGCGTTCGACCTCTTCTTCTCGCGACCGGGCGGTGAGGGGCGCGCCGGCGCCATTCCCGGGCGCAGCCGTCCTCTGGCACTGGACCCGAAGCAGGCAATGGCCTGGATGAACGCGCTCGACCTGGCGGCGCCGGGCGTGGCGCGCGAGGTCGAGGGACCACCGGCGTCGAGCGCCGGCTACAGCGCGGAAGAACTTCTCCGCCAACGCGACTTCCGCGACATGAGCTGGGACGAGTTCGCCTCGGTCCGCCGCCTCCTCCGTCAGGCTCCGTGGCGCGTTGCGGAGCGGCGGACCAGGCGGCTGCGCGCCGACCGCCGCGGCATGGTGGAGTTGCGCCGGACGATGCGATCGGCCGCGCGTCAGGGCGGTGACGCACCCCGACTGGCGCGCGCAAGCGCGCGAACCAAACGCCGCCCCATCGTGATCCTCTGTGACGTCAGTGGGTCAATGGATCGGTACTCGCGCCACCTGCTCATCTTTGCGCATGCCATCAGCAGGCGTGAGCGGGTGGAGACCTTCGCGTTTTCGACACACCTGACCAGAATTACCCATCTGCTGCGTCACGGTGACATCGATTCCGCACTCGACCACATCGCCGGCCAGGTCCACGACATCGGCGGCGGGACTCGGATCGCCGATGCCCTGCACACCTTCGCCCGCGTGCACGCCCGGCGGGTGCTCGGTCATGGCGCCGTGGTGCTGATCATCAGCGACGGCTGGGATCGAGGCGATCCGGAGCAGCTGGCTCGGGAGATGGCCCGGCTGCGGCGCAGCTGCCACCGCCTGATCTGGCTCAACCCGCTGCTCGGCAGCCTCACGTATCAGCCCGAGACGCGCGGGATGGCAGCGGCGCTTCCCCACTGCGACGACTTCCTGAGCGCCCACAGCGTCGAGGCGCTCGACGCGCTGGGGAGGCTCCTCGCCGCACTGCCCCGACGGGTCAGCCGGTCCTCGCGCGGCGGCGGCGCCGCGCTCGCCTGAGGCGGCGAAGCAGCAGGAGGCTGACCAGCCCCGCGAATGCCGTCGCGATCATCTGGGGTTTCACCCTCAGACGTCCGAGCCGTTCCCTGGCCACCGCGCGGCCGAGTGCGAATGCGTCGAGCGCCGGCGGCGGAGACGGGGAGGACGTCACGGCGGAGTGGGCCTGCGCTGCGGGGGCGGGGTTGCCGGTGGGACCGGCCTCGCCGCTCGCCGGCAGCGTGTCGCCTGCAGGCGGGCCCTCGAGCTTCGACTGGATGCATTCCGCCGCCTGTCCGACCAGGTGGCGCGACACGTCTTCCATGATCCCCCGCCCGAATTGGGCGACGCGACCGACCACGGTGAAATCCGTAGCGAGGGTGACCGTCGACCCGTCGCCGTTCACGGCGACGGACATCACCGTAGACGCCTGGGCTGACCCCGATCCGGTGGTCTCTCGACCCTCGGCCTCGAGGGTTGCGGAGCGCGTCGCGGCGTCGCGCGCCGTGATCCGCGCGGTGCCGTTGTAGCTGACGGTCACGGGTCCGACCTTGATGCGCACCTTCCCTTTGAAGGTGTTGGGGTCGACCACCTCGGAAAGCTCGGCGCCGGGGACGCAGCTCACGACATTGTTCACATCGAGCAGGAACTCGTACACCCGGTCGGGCGCGGCATTGACGTTGAAGGAATTCTCGATTTGCACTGCCGGCAATTGTGCGCTCCCGCCCCGGGTCCCGGCTTGTGACGGCGAGCCGAACTCGGCGGATACTCAGTGCATGCGAGATCTGCTCCCCACCCTCAATGAATGGCGCGAAAGCGATCCGCTGGTTGCGATCGCAACCGTGGTCGGGACCTCGGGCTCGACCCCGCGCCCGATGGGGGCGCGGCTGCTGGTGAGCCGGGATGGTCGGATGGCCGGTTCGGTCAGCGGTGGCTGCCTCGAGTCCGCCGTCGTGCTCGAGGCACAGGCGACCATCGAGGGCGACGCGCCGCCTCGTCTGCTCCACTACGGCATCAGCGACGAGATGGGGTGGGCGGTCGGCCTCTCGTGCGGCGGCGAGGTCGACATCTTCGTGGAGACGCTGGAGAGCGATGGGTCGGATCCGGTGATCGAGGCGGTCCGCAGCGCGATCGAGACCTCGCGCCCGGTCGCGCTGCTGACCGCCCTCGACGGCGAGCACGCCGGCAGCCGTGCCGCGGCGACGCCCGGTGGAGGCCTTGTCGGCAGTCTGGGCGGCACAGCCAATGCGGCGGCGACGGTTGCGGCAGCGCGTCCACGGCTGGCTTCGGGTCTCCCCGGCGTCGAGGAGATCGCGGGCATGCGCGTCTTCGTGGATCCGATCGTTCCCGTCACCCCAACTGGTGGTCATCGGCGCGGTGCACATCGCGATTCCGCTGGTCACGATGGCCGGCGCGGCGGGCTTCACCGTGTCGGTGGTCGACCCACGCGGCGCCTTCAACAACGCCGAACGGATCCCCAACGCCGACCGCCTCGTCACCGCGTGGCCGGACGAGGCCATCCCCCGGTTCGATCTCGGTCCGCGCGACGCCGCAGTCTGTCTGGCCCACGATCCGAAGTTCGAGGACCCGGCGCTCACCGCGCTGCTCCGTTCCGAGACCGGGTACATCGGCGCGATCGGCAGCCGGGGAACCCACGCGAAGCGCGTTGTGCGGCTTCACGAAGCGGGGTTCGACGACACCGAGATCGCCAGGATCCACAGCCCGGTCGGGCTCAACCTTGGCGCCGCGACCCCCGAGGAGATCGCGATCGCCATCCTCGCGGAGATCGTTGCCGTCCGCCGGGGCAGGAACGCGGGATCGATGTCCGCGGCTCCGGCAGGCGCCGCGTCCGTCGGGTGAGGCTGGAGGTACTTCCCGGCTCAGCCGTCGACGGCCCGTCGGCGCGCTGGTCTGGGTGCCGTGCTCTGCCGCGATGTCATCGGGTGATGGCCGGCGCCCGTGCTTACCAAGGGCGTGCGGCTCGGGCCGGACGATGCGACGACGCTGCGCGCGGCCGCGTCCCTCCGAACTGCACCTGCTCTGGCTCGACGAGGGCGACGTCGACGAGGACAGCGCCGCGGTCCGGATCGCAGCGGCCGTGGCAGGACCCGGAACTGTCGCCCGGAGCCCGGTGGAGTCCCAGGTACGGCTGGTTTCGGCGCTGGCGAGGCCTCGTGCACATCGAGGTGGCCGCGCTCGCGGCGGTGAATGCCGTCGACGGCGTGACCGTGTTCACGGTGCCGGACGGTCTGCCGGTGGATGCCGGCCGCACCCTGGCCGGGGTCAAGGTCACCCCGCTCGCCATCGCGGAGTCGTCGGTCCTCGCAGCCGTGCGCGCCGCAGCACGTTCGCCTGAGGGTGCGCCGGTCCTCGAGGTCCAGCCGTTCCTTCCTCTGCGCCTGGCGGCGATCGTGCGCCAGGAGCTGACTGACGACACGAGGTCGCGCTTCGAACGCTCCCTGGGGATCCGAAGCTCGTGGTACGGCGGAACGGTCGCGCCGGTGCGGTACATCGATGACGACGCGTCGCAGTTGCAGGACGCACTCGTTGAGACCGCGGGCAGCGCGGACATCGTTCTCGCCGTCGGGGTCGCGTCGGTGGATCCGCTCGAAATCACGTGGCAGAGCCTCCTCGCCGCCGGCGCGACCACGCTTCGACGTGGGCTGCCGATGCATCCGGGCAGCAGCTACTGGATCGCCGAACTCCTCGGGCGACCGGTGATCGGAGTTGCCTCGTGCGGGATGTTCTCGCGCCGCAGCGCGCTCGACGTATTGCTCGCCCACCTGCATGCCGGCCTGCCGCTCGACGCCGAATATCTCGCCTCGCTCGGCCACGGCGGATTGCTCGGGAAGGAGGCGGCATGGCGCATCCCCCCGTACGAAGCCGGTCTCGACGAGGACCGCGACGAGCCCTGATGGGCCGGGCAGTCTCAACCCGCGCGGGGAACCGGTGCCGCGTCAGGGAGGATCTGTCACCAGCCGCTCGAAGTCCTCGCGGGTGTCGATGTCGATCGGGTGTCCCCCGGCTGATCGACGGGCAGCGCCGCGACCAGTTCGGGATGGGCGCGCACCACCGCGCGCAGCCCCACGTCTCCTTCCAGCGCTTCGAGGTTCGCCCACATCTCGCGAGCGAGCACGACCGGCGGGTGGAGCAGCCCATCGAAGCTGAGCGCTGCGGCGGGCAGTCCCGATGACTCCTGAATGTCGAGGAGCCGATCGAGCAGCGCCGCACTGATGTCGGGTTGGTCGCCGAGGATGATCATCGCGCGCGAGATGTCACGACCCAGGCTCGCGATCCCCACTCGGAGCGAGGTGCTCATCCCCCGTTCATGGTCGGGGTTGAGGACCACACGCGCCCGTCCGAAGTCCACGCGTGCCGCGATCTCGCCGGCGCGCGCGCCGAGCACCACCACGACGTCAGCCAGAGCCGAGGCGCACGCGGCAGTGACTGCGATCTCGAGCAGGAGCATTCCCCGAACCTCGAGCAGCTGCTTCGGTTCCCCCATCCGCCGCGAGCCACCGGCGGCGAGGATGATCCCCGCCGCAGCGCCGGCAAGGTCCACTCAGCCAGTCGGCGCGCGCAGAAAGCGCTCCGGCTCGGCGACGAATCGCTCGCGGCACGCAGCGCAACAGAAGAAGTAGGTCGTGCCGTCGTGCTCGGCGACGTGCGCGGCGTCGTTGACATCGACGGTCATGCCGCAGACGGGATCCACGTCGAAGCCGGTGATCGCCGAGGCCTGAGCCTCCGGGTTCGCGGTCATGCGTGCGTGGCGCAGCGCTGCCACCTCCGCGAGTGCGTGCAGGGCGATCTCCTCCTGCGCGCCGGCGCGCCGCGTGCCCGCGGGCGCGCGCACCCGCGCGAGCTGATCCTCGGCCACACCTCGGGCGCGCAGCGTGTCGAGCACCGCAGCCGAGCGGCGAACGCTGGCGATGAGGGCGACGTCGGCCGCCTCGAGCGTCAACGCGGCCGCGACCGCGTCGTCGTCGTAGTGGCCCATCGTTGCCACGACGACCCAGCAGTCGGTCTCCCCTTGTAGCGAGCCGAGGTCGAGGCTGTCGATGACTCGGTCCGCAGCGGAGAAGTCACTCGCGACGGCGCCCGGGTGAACGCCGCAGGTGCGAAACCCGATGACTCGTCCGAGCGAGATCAGGGTCCGCGCCGCGGGGCTCCCCCCGATGGCGATGAGGAGGGGTTTGGGCAGGTGCGGGTCGATGAAGATGTCGAGCGTGCCGCCGCTCGGGCAGGTGGTGGCCACGGTGAGCTCTCCCGCTGTGCGCGTCTCGGCAACTTCGATGTCCGGTCGGATGCGCACGAGCCGGGGCATGCCGTCACGCATCGCCACGAGCGCCTCGCGGCGCACCAGCGGCTCCGAGCAGCTGCCGCCGATCCATCCGTGCAACTCGCCATCAGCAGTGATCACGGCCTTGTCGCCGGGATGCGCCGACGTCGGCAACTCGGTTCGCACCACCGTTGCCAGCGCGCACGCGCGCCCAGCCGCCGCGTTCTCGGCAAGCAGGGTCAACAGGGCGTCGTCTATTCGGTCACCCCCTTGCCGCGCAGTGCCGCCCACACCTTGTCCGACGTCACCGGCATGTCGATGTTCGTGATGCCGAGATGGGAGAGCGCGTCGATGACCGCGTTGACGTACGCTGCAGGCGATCCGACGGTCGCCAACTCACCGACACCCTTGGCGCCGATGGGATGATGCGGCGACGGGGTCACGGTCTCACCGAGCTCGAAGTGGGGCGTCTCCCAGGCGGTCGGGATCAGGTAGTCCATGAAGTTCGATCCGATGCAGTTGCCATCGTCGTCGAAGGTGATCAGCTCCATGAAGGCGATGCCGAAACCTTCGGTGAGCCCGCCATGGATCTGCCCCTCGACGATCATCGGGTTGATGCGCACACCGCAGTCGTCGACCGCCACCATGCGGCGCACCTTCACCTGCCCGGTGCCCTTGTCGATGTCGACGACGACCAGGTAGGTGCCGAACGGGAAGGTCATGTTCGGGGGGTCGTAGTAGGTCACGCCCTCGAGTCCCGCCTCGAGGCCTTCGGGGAGGTTGGTGTACGCCGCGAACGCGATGTCCTGGATCGTCTTGACGTTGTCGGGCGAACCCTTGACGTTGTACTTGCCGTGCGCGAACTCGATGTCGGCCGCGTCGGCCTCGAAGAGGTGGGCGGCGATCAGCTTTCCCTTGTCGCGGAGCTTGCGAGACACCATCGCGGTGGCAGCGCCACCCACCGGCGTCGACCGCGACGCGTACGTGCCGAGCCCGAACGGCGTGTTGTCGGTGTCGCCCTCGCGGACCTCGACGTCCGACGCGGGGATGCCGAGCTCTTCGGCGACGATCTGCGCGAAGGTCGTCTCGTGGCCCTGGCCCTGTGACTTCACGCCGAGCTTGAGGATCGCCTTGCCGGTCGGGTGCACGCGCAACTCGGCCGAGTCGAACATGCGCAGCCCGGCGATGTCGTAGTCCTTGCCCTTGCCGGCGCCGACCACCTCGGTGAAGCTCGCCACGCCGATGCCCATCAGCTCGCCCTTGGCGCGCTTCTCCGCCTGCTCCTTGCGCAGGTCGGCGTAACCGAGCATGTCGAGCGCGACCTGCATGGCCTTCGGATAGTCGCCGCTGTCGTACTCGAAGCCCGACGCCGACTTGTATGGAAACGCCTCGGGCTGGATGAAGTTGTTGAGCCGCAGCGTCACCGGATCCTGGCCGAGTTCGACGGCGGCGCTCTCGACCAGCCGCTCGATGAAGTACGACGCCTCGGTGACTCTGAACGAGCATCGATACGCCACTCCCCCAGGAGCCTTGTTGGTGTACGCGCCGTCCGCGACGATGTGCGCGGCGGGGATGTCGTACGAGCCGGTGACAATGTGGAAGAGCCCGGCCCTGAACTTGCTCGGCTGCGCGTCGGCGAAGAAGGCCCCGTTGTCGCTGAGCAGGTGCACGCGAAGTCCGATGAACTTGCCGTTCTCGTCGATGGCGATCGAACCGTCCATGTGGTAGTCGCGGGCGAAGCCGGTCGAGATGAGATTGTCGGTCCTGTCCTCGATCCACTTGACCGGACGTCCGATCAGCAGCGACGCCGCGGTGGCGACCACGTATCCGGGATAGATCGGCACCTTGTTGCCGAACCCACCACCGAGGTCCGGGGAGATGATCCGGATCTTCTCCTCGGGCAGCCCGGCGACGATCGCGAAGAGCGTGCGATGCGCGTGCGGCGCCTGGCTGGTCATGTAGATCGTCGCATTGCCGGTCACCGGGTCGAGATCGGCGACGCAGCCGCAGGTCTCGAGCGGCGCCGGATGGCAGCGTGGGTAGAAGGTCGAGAGGCTCACCACCTTGGCGGCCCGGGCGAAGGCGGCGTCGGTCGCGTCCTTGTCACCCGCCTCCCAGTGATAGATCTTGTTGTCGGTCTGACCTTCCTTCTCGTCGCGGATCACCGGTGCGCCCGCCGTGATCGCCTGCTGCGGGGTGGTGACCGCCTGGAGCGGCTCGTAGTCGACGCTCACGAGCGCCGCGGCGTCCTCGGCGATGTACTTCGTCTCGGCGATGACGCAGGCCACCTCCTGGCCCTGGAAACGGACCTTGTCGGTGGCGAGCACCGCCTGCGTGTCACCGGAGAGCGTCGGCATCCAGGCGAGCTTGTGCTGCGCCAGCAGCTCGCCGGTGACCACCGCGATCACGCCGGGGATCGCCGTGGCCGCGCTGGTGTCGATGCCACGGATCCGCGCATGGGCGTGCGGGCTGCGCACCACGACCATGTGGAGCATTCCCGGCAGCACCACGTCGTCGACGTAGTGGCCCTGGCCGTGGATGAAGCGCGCATCCTCCTTTCGAGCGACCGATACGCCGATGCCACCCATCGCCTGCCGCGCCGCGTCGACTGCCATCACGCCACTCCTGCGCTGCCGGCGGTGGTTGCCGCTGCCGCGTGCTGAATCGCTTTGACGATGTTCATATACCCGGTGCAGCGACAGATGTTGCCGCTGATGCCCCAGCGGATCTCGTCCTCGGTCGGATGGGGATTGCTCTCGATGAGCGCCGCACCGACCAGCATCATGCCCGGCGTGCAGAAACCGCACTGCAGGCCGTGCTCGGCGTGGAAACCCTCCTGGATGGCATGGAGCTTGCCGCCGGCGGCGAGACCCTCGACGGTGGTGAGCTTCTTGCCCGCGACCATCGGCGCGAGCACCGTGCAGGACTTGACCGGCCGGCCGTCGAGCAGGACGGTGCAAGCGCCGCAGTTGCTCGTGTCGCACCCGATGTGTGTTCCCGTCATCCCAAGCCTGGTGCGAATCATGTCGACCAGCAGCGTGCGCGGCTCGACGTCGACTGTCTTCTCGGCCCCGTTGATCGCGAACGTGATGTTCATGCCGCGACTCCCTGTGCGCGTGCGATGGACGTACGAAGCCCGCGCTGCACGAACACTCGCGCCACGTCGCGCTTGTACTCGGCGCTGCCGCGAATGTCCGCTTTTGGTTCTGCCGCATCGGCTGCCAGACGAGCCACCTCGGCGATCACGTCGTCCGAAGGGGTTTGGCCCACCAACGCCGCTTCGGCCGCCGTTGCCTTGGTGCTCTGCGCGGCCACCGCGCAGAGTCCGATGCCGGCTGCGCTGACCCGACCGTCGTCGCCGAGGACGACGTGCACGGCGGCGGCGACGCTTGCGAAGTCCCCGATCTTGCGCTCGAGCTTGAGATACGTGCCGCCCGACCGTCCCGGCGTCACAGGCACCCGGATTTCAGTCATGACCTCGTCGGCGCGCAGTCCCGTGGTGAACGGACCCTGGAAGAACCCTGCCGCAGGAAGCACTCGCTCTCCGGCCGCCGACCTGACCACGAACTCCGCGCCGACGGCGAGCATCACCGCGCCCCAGTCGCCGGCGGGATCGGCGTGGCAGATCGAACCGCCCACGGTGCCCATGTTGCGAATCAGCGGGTCCGAGATGAGCGGGGCGGCGGCGAGCAGCACGTCGAGCGTCCCGCCGAGGTCGGTCGCACTTTCGACGTCGCGGTGGCGGGTCCTCGCCCCAATCCGCACATGCCCGTTTTCGCGGCGAATTCCCTCGAGTCCATCGACTCGTCCAATATCCACGAGGATCACGGGCGCCGCAAATCGCAGTTTCAGCAATGGAATCAGGCTCTGCCCCCCAGCGAGCACCTTCGCATCATCGCCGTGCTTGCTCAACAGGCTCAGCACCTCGTCGAGCGACGCCGGCGCAATGTAGTCGAACGCGGCAGGGAACATCCAAGACCCTCCGGTATTACCCCAAACGTCTCGCTGATGAGACACCAGCAACCCGTAAAGCCTACGCCAGTCCATGAGGGGAGGAAAACGGCGCTAGACGGAATATATCGGTGCCCCGCGAATACCGCCGCGCGAGCACGACTATGATGGTGCAGCGAATCCCACCGCGGGTCAGAGGATGAGGACTTCATGACGCTGGCGCATGCCGTTTCACCCGACCTCGAGTCAGTCGCCGGTGCGCAGGCGCGATTGCTCGAGGCGGTCGGTGTGCTGCCCACCGAGACCGTGGGGATCAACGAGGGGCTGAACAGGATCCTCGCAGAGGCGGTCGCATCGCGATCGGATCTGCCCGGTTTCGACAACTCGGCCATGGACGGATACGCGGTGCGTGCACTCGATATCGCCGCTGCGACGTCGACCCGGCCGGTGCGGCTTCGCGTCGCCGGCGAGTCCCGCGCCGGGTCTGTCCCGAGCGCCTTGGAACACGCGACCGCGATGCGGATCATGACCGGCGCGCCGATGCCCGACGGCGCCGACACAGTGGTCCGCCAGGAGGACACCGCGCGTGACGGCGACGATGTGCTCATCGAGGTGGCCGCGCCACTCGGCACCAGCGTGCGTCCCCGTGGCGCCGACGTGCACGCGGGCGACACGGTCCTCCGCCCGGGGCAGGCGCTCACCAGCATCGACATCGCCGTCGCGGCGGCGCTCGGTCACGACCGGATCGTGGTGGGCACGCGACCCAGGGTCGCGGTGATCGCGACCGGTGACGAGCTGGTGCCGGCGGGCAGCCGGCCTGGACCGGCCCAGCTCGTGGACTCCAACTCGCCGATGCTCACCGCCGCGGTGCATGAGGCCGGCGGCGTGCCCACCTTCCTCGGCATTGCCGGAGACTCACGGGAGTCGGTGCAAGCGCTGCTCGAGGCCGCGTCGGGCTACGACCTGATCGTCAGTTCCGCCGGGGTCAGCGTGGGTGACCACGATTGGGTGCGCGAGGTCGTTGCCGCGATGGGCAGCATCTCGACGTGGCGCGTGGCCATGCGCCCCGGCAAGCCGGTCCTCACCGGAAGGATCCGCGACGCGATCTTCATCGGGCTGCCGGGCAATCCGGTGAGCAGCTCCGTGACGTTCGAGCTCTTCGCGCGGCCGGTGATCCGGCGGATGCAGGGAGCCCGCGAGCTCCACCGACGGCGAGTGCGCGTACGTCTCGGCGAGGAGTTCACCAAGCCGGCGCCGCTGGAGACGTACGCGCGCGCCGTGTTGCGCGCCTCCGACGGAGACCTGCCCGAGGCGTTCAGCTCGGGCGACCAGGGGTCGTCGATGCTGCGCTCCTTGACGCGCGCCGACTGCCTGGTCATGCTGCCCGTGGGCCGCGAGGTCATCTCCACCGGCACCGTCGTCGAGGCGATTCCCCTCCGATGATCGCGCTGACCGCTCCTCCCGGTGTGGCGACGGTGCCCGATCGCCTGGGCCGCTCGCTCCGCGATCTGCGCATCTCGGTGACCGACAAGTGCAACTTCCGCTGCCCGTACTGCATGCCCAAGTCGCGTTTCGGACCCGGCCACCGGTTTCTGCCGCGGGCCGAGGCCCTCGAGGCGCAGGAGATCGTGCGCCTCGCGGCGGTCTTCCAGTCGCTCGGGGTGACCAAGATCCGTCTCACCGGAGGCGAGCCTCTTCTGCGTGCCGACCTCGTCGATATCGTCGCGGGGATAGCCGCGCTCGGCATGCAGGACATCGCCCTGACCACCAACGGCGCGCTGCTCGCGCGCTGGGCGGTTCGCGTGCGCGATGCGGGGCTGCACCGGGTGACCGTGAGCCTCGATTCTCTCGACCCGGCGATCTTCGCGGCGATGAGTGACTCTCGCATCGAGGTCGGCGAGGTGCTCGAAGGGATCGCGGCCGCCCGCAATGCCGGCCTCGCGCCGATCAAGCTGAACTGTGTCGTCCAGCGCGGCGTCAACGAGGACGGCCTGCTCGATCTGGTCGATTTCGCGCGCCGCGAAGGCCTGAGCCTGCGCTGCATCGAGTACATGGACGTGGGCGCAACCAACGGCTGGCGCATGGCCGACGTCGTGAGCGGAGAGGAGATCCTCGAGCGCGTCGCGAAGGTGCATCCGCTCATCGAAGAGGCGCCCGATCCGGCCGCTGTGGCACGGCGCTATCGATTTGCCGACGGCGACGGCGATCTCGGCGTCATCACCTCGGTGAGCCGCCCGTTCTGCGGCGACTGCACGCGAGCCCGGCTCGGTGTCGATGGCAAGCTCTTCACCTGCCTGTTCGCGACCACCGGTATCGACCTGCGCGAGCCGCTGCGCACCGGCGCGAGCGACGATGCCCTTCGCGGCATCATCGCGGATCGTTGGACGCGTCGCGACGACCGGTACTCCGAGTTGCGCGGCCTCGGCGTTGCCGGTGGCGAACGGATCGAGATGTCGTACATCGGGGGCTGAACCGGTGGACGACGTGACCGTGCTGGTCTTCGGTCCGCTGCGGGAACGCGTCGGCGCCGGCGAGGTCAAGGTCGCGGGGACGACGGTGCAGGAGGTGTGGGACGAGCTGGTACGCCGTCATCCCGCGGCGGCCGTCGACGCCGAATCGATCCGCGCGGCGTGCAACCTCGACTACTGCGAGTGGACCGCCACCGTCAAGGGCGGCGACACCGTCGCGTTCATTCCGCCGGTGGCCGGGGGCAGTGATGCCCGATCGCCGGTGCGCGTGTGGATCACGGACGCTCCGATCGACGTCGGGGCGGTGATCGCAAGCGCGGGCACGTCGAGCGATGGGGCGGTCGCGACCTTCATCGGCCGGGTGCGCGACCACAGCGATGGGGTCGCCGTGCGGCGGATGGACTACGAGGCCTACGTCGAGATGGCCGAGTCCGAAATGCTCCGGATCGGCCGCCAACTGTACGACCGGGGCGGGATCAGCACCATCACGATGGTGCACCGCACGGGATCGCTGTTGATCGGCGACGCGAGCGTCATGGTGGTCGTGGCCGCGCCACACCGCGACACGGCATTCCCGGTGTGTCAGGAGGCGCTCGAGCTGATCAAACGAACAGTCCCGGTGTGGAAGCGCGAACACCGGAGCGACGGCGCACGCTGGGTCGATGCGCGGCACGGCCCCCACGATGTGGCGACACCATGAGCGCGGATCGCCTCACCCACGTCGACGAAGCCGGCCGCGCTCGCATGGTCGACATCAGCGACAAGGCGGTGACTCGGCGCAGCGCGACCGCGCGTGGACGGGTGCGTTGCAGCACCGAGGCGCTGCGACGGATCGCCGATGACAGCATCGCCAAGGGCAGCGTGCTGGACACCGCGCGCCTCGCCGGGATCATGGGCGCGAAGCGAACCGCGGATCTCATCCCGCTCTGCCATCCGCTCGGGTTGCGCCACATCGACGTGGACTTGCGCATCGACGCATCGGCTACTCCTGGCATCGTCGATCGAGGCGACGGCACGCGTCGAGGGCCCGACCGGCGTCGAGATGGAAGCGCTCACCGCGGTGGCGATTGCGGGTCTGACCGTCATCGACATGATCAAGGCGGTGGACCGCTGGGCCTCGATCACCGAGGTCGCGCTGGTCCACAAGGAGGGCGGCAGGAGCGGGTCGCTGGACCGACCCGACCTCGCCTAGGCCGGCGTTGCCGCGCTTTCGCCGTGCCGCGTGAAACCGGCCAGCAGGTTGATCGCGTGAGGGAGCGCCGCCCACACCGCGTCGAGGCATTCGGCCACCGCGCGCGGGACTCCCCGGTAGCGCCAGCACCAGACAGGCGTCCCTCACGCCCACGACCTGGCGGGAGAGCATCGCGTGCGGCGTCGAGCTCAGCCCCTGCTGGCGCATCGCCTCGGCCATGCCGGGAACCTGGTAGTCGAGCAGCGGCGCCAGCGCCTGCGGTGTGACGTCGCGCGGTCCCAGTCCGGTGCCGCCCGTGAGGATCAGCACGTGCGCCTTCGCCGCGAAATCCTTGACCGCCGCCTGGATGGCCTCGATGTCGTCGGGGACGCTCGTCCGCCCCACGACATCGGCGGGCAGCAATGCAAACCGCGCGACGATCACGTCACCGCTGCGGTCGTCGGTGTCGAGGCCGCGACGGCTGTCGCTCACGGTGATCTCGGCACCTCGCCAGGGCGTGGCCTCGGGGTGCTCGGTCAACTGTCGGTGATCCGTTCGTGGCCCGCGTACACGTTCATACGATCGCCGCGCAGGAAACCCACCAATGTCATGCCCGAACTCGGTGGCGAGCTCGACCGCGAGACTGGATGGTGCCGATATCGCGGCGAGCAAGGGGATGCCGGCCATGAGCGCCTTCTGGGTCAGCTCGAAGCTTGCCCGTCCCGAGGCAAGGATCATGTGCGATCGGAGCGGGAGCAAATCCCGCGTCGCCGCCCACCCGATCACCTTGTCGAAGGCGTTGTGGCGGCCGACGTCTTCGCGCACACAGCGCAGCACACCCGCCGAGTCGAAGAGGGCGGCGGCGTGCAGCCCACCGGTGCGTGAGAACTGCCGCTGCGCCGCCCGTTGCACCTCCGGCAGACCCAGGAGGACCGCCGGTGAGACCCGCAACGGGTCGTCGCGCACCGACCATTGCGACCGGGTGCGCACCGCCTCGATGCTCGCCTTGCCGCACACGCCGCACGAGGAGGTCATGAAGAACGCTCGCGGCGCGATCGTGCGCGATGCGGCGCCGGGCGCCAGGCTGACCTCCACGACGTTGAGCTCGCCGGTCTCGGCGGCGGCCTCCGGGCACATGCGCATCGCATCGATGTCTGCGGCGCCATTGACGATTCCCTCGGTGACCAGGAATCCCGCCACCAGGTCGAAGTCGTCGCCCGGGGTGCGCATCGTCACCGACAGCGACACCTTGCCGAGCCGGATCTCGAGGGGCTCCTCGGTGCTGACCTCGTCGCTGCGCCAGGTCACCGCGCCGCCGGCCGCAACCTCCATCACGCGCCGGCGGCGCGTGGTCATGCTCGCTCGACGCGGGCGATGGCGCTGTAATCGGGGATGTCCGACCCTGGAGCGCGCGGCCCGTTGGCAATCAGCGCGTTGCCCTCGGGGAAATGGACCTGCACGGATCCCGGCTTGACGCGCGCGACCATCACGGTGCCCCGCATCTCACCGGCGCTGCTGCGCAGCACGCACGCGTCGCCGTCACGCAGTCCGAATCTCGCCGCGTCGACCCCGCTCATGAGGATGGACTCACGGCGAGCGCCCGTGATCGAGTCCTTCTGCTCCTGCACCATGCTGTTGAACTGCTTGCCACGTCGTGTGGTCACCAGCACCGAGTCCGCGGGCACGTCGATAACATCGGGCAGCACGGCGCTGAGCTTCGCCCTGCCGTCGGCGGTCGGGAACGTGCCGCCGACGCAGAGCAGCCGGCCGCCGTACTGGAACTCGTCGCCGGCCCTCGACAGGTGCTGGATGCCGTTGTAAAGAGGGATGACTTCGGCGATCTCGGCGCGAACCTCGGCAGTGGTCGTGGGGCGAAGCCGGTCGGCGCGATCGGGGCGCACGCGGCGAGCCAGCTCGAGCACAACGTCGGCCTCGGACCTCGCCTCCGGCACCGGACCGCCCTCGACGCACGGGCTGAAAATGACGCGTCGCTCGGTGCTGGTCTCGGTGACTCCACCGGGAATCTCGTACCGCGTCAGTGCGGGCAGCACCAGCACGGTGTCGGCGGGCTCGACGAACATCTGCGAGCTCAGCACGATGTCGTGGTGCACCCGCAGCGGGATCGTCTCCATCGCCGCTCGCACCCGCCGCGGGTCGGGCAGCACCTCGAGGAAGTTGCCCCCCATCGAGACGAGCACCTCGAGCTCACGGCGCTCCGCGGCGTCGATCATCTGCGCGGCGGTGAGGCCCGGCGCCGTCGGGACCTCGAATCCCCATTGTCCGCCGATCCGTTCGCAATGCTCGGCGTTGATGGGCAGACCCCCGGGGAGCGCGGTCGCATACGCGCCCATCTCCGCGCCTCCCTGGACGCCGGAATGGCCGCGGATCGGCATCAGCCCGCAGCCGATGCGCCCGACGGTCCCGTGCAGCAGCGCGACGTTGACGATGGCGCGGACGGTGTCCTCGCCGGTGGCGTGCTGGGTGACGCCCATGCTCCAGACGATCACGGTGCGCCTGGATTCGTGCATCGAGCGCGCGAACTCGGCCATCTCATCGCGCGACACACCGGACGCCCGCTCGAGCAGCTCCCACGGCTGGGCGCGCAATGCGGTCGCGAGCGCGTCGAAACCTGTGGTGTGGTCGGCGACGAATTGCGTGTCCTGCCAGCCGTTCTCGAGGGTATGACGCATCGCGCCGTTGAGGAACGCGATGTCGCCGCCCGGGTTGACGATGTGGAAGCGGTCGGTGATTCGAGTGCCGAACACGGCGCTGGACGGGATCGACGGCACCCAGTAGCGCTCCATCCCGGGCTCGCGGTACGTGTTGATGGTGATGACCTTGGCGCCGTGCTTCTTCGCGTAGTGGAGATACTTGGTCGCCACCGGCTGGTTGTTGGCGACGTTGGAGCCGATGAACACGATGAGATCGGCGTCGATCCAGTCCTTGTAGGAGCAGGTGCTCGCACCGACGCCGATCGTCTGCTTGAGCGCCACGGTGCTCGGTGAATGGCAGAGTCGCGCGGCATTGTCGATGGAGTTGCCGCCCATCGCGCGGACCGCCTTCTGCACCGAGTAATACGTCTCGTTGGGAATGCCGCGGCTGGTCAGGAAGTACGCGCAGCGAGCCGGCCCCGCGGATCGCACACGCGCGGCGATCAGCTCCATCGCATCCGTCCACGACACCGGGGTGAAGCCCGGCTGTCCGCGTGTGCGGATCATCGGCTGCGGGATCCGACCGAGCTCGCGGAGACGGTCGCCACGCATCGCCCGCAAAGCGGCGACATCGGTCGCGACCGCGGGCTCGAAGGGCGGCATCGTGTTCATCCGGAGCAGGCGCAAGCGGATGTTGCACAGATGAATACCGGGGATGGTCCAGTCCTTGAGCCCGGTCGTCCCCAGCGCGCAGCCGTCGCAGACCCCCTCTCGCATGATGCGCAGCGCGCGTCCCGCATCGGCGCGATTCTCGACCGCGGCTTTCCAGATCTCGAGATAGTTATTGGGACGTTGCTCGCCGATCCCAAAGGGCTTCCATCCCACCAGGTACTCGGGCAGCAGGTTCCGGGTCTTGCCAGCCATACCGCAAGATCACTCTAGCAACATGGACGGCGACCCTTCGGATTCCGATCTGCTCGGCCGGCTGGCATCCGCCCTCGGTGGTGAGACGTCTCCCGGTGCCGCACTTGTGCCGCTCGACGATCGCGAGCGCGCCCTCCTGCTGCGCATCGCACGCGATGTCGCCCATGCGTCCGAGCGGCAGAACGCCCCGCTGGCCAGCTACCTGATCGGGCGTTTCGTGCAGATGAGCATGAGCGCGGGCGCCTCCGAGCCCGAAGCACTCGCACGCGCTGCCGCCATCGTCAACTCGCTCGCCGGCCAAACTCCAGACTGAACTCGGCGAGATCCGCCGGCGTGTTGAGGTTGCGACTGAATCGCTCAGAGATCCCGGCCGCGCGCCACTCGTGCTCCGCGACACGGAGCGTGCGGATGCGATCGAGCAAGCCGCGCAATGACCGATCGGGACTGCGCAGCGCGTCCTCGGCGGCGTCGAGGGCCGTTCGGGCGTACACCGCGTGCAGCGGTTGCGGGCCCCGATCGGTCTCGCACACCGCCGCTCCGTGCGTGCCGATCCGGGCGGCGAGCAGGCGAAGAAGTGCCGCGTCGAGCCAGGGCAGATCGACCGCCACGACCGCGAGCAGGTGGTGTGGGGACGCGCGCAGCGCTGCGACGAGGCCGCCGAGCGGACCCGCACCAGGCGTCGCGTCAACCACTGACGCGTCCGCGCCCGCCGCATGGGACTTGTCACCCGGGGCGATGAGCACCGGGTCGCACGCCGCTCGCAGGCGCGTCACCGCGCGCTCGAGCAGCGTCACCCCACCGACATCGATGGTCGCCTTGTCGACTCCCATGCGCAGACTCCGGCCGCCGCAGAGCACCACTCCGGCGAGCGCCGGCTGCGGTGCGGGACCGCGCTGGTCGTAGCGTTCGCCGGTGTCGCCCAGCGACTCCATGCGCGCAACGATACGAGACACCCGGTCCACGTGCGCGCGCCGTGCGGCGACGCACGACCGGCGAGCGCTACGAGCTCAGACCGTTGGCGACGTTCGAGAAGACGTTGTTGGCCTGATGACCGACGACGCCCACGACAACGATGACGACGATGGCGATGAAGACCACGATCAGCCCGTACTCCACGAGCCCTTGTCCTCTTTCGTCATCGCGGCGATCGCCAGGGACGAGCATGGCTCGCAGCGAGGCGACCAACGCGGGGATGCATGCCGGGATCATGGAACCCAGCATCGGTCACCGGCAGATCCCAGACGTTGTGGTTGGGTGACGAGCTTGTTTCGTTGCTCAGCAACGACATCGCGATCGTTACCCGGGCGTTACCCGACCCTCAGCGCGCCAGCTCCGCGGTCTTCAGTGCCGCCCCATAGCCCTCGGGCAGCGGCCTGGGCGGCTGCGGGCCGACGTAGAGCGCGGACGGACGGATCAACCGGTTGTTGGCCGCCTGCTCGGCGATCGCAGCGGCCCAGCCGACGGTCCGGCTCGACGCGAAGGTCGGGGTGAACATGTCCGGCGGGATCCCGACGCTGTTCATGACCACCCCGGCGTAGAACTCGACATTCGTGTAGAGGCGGCGACCCGGCTTCAGCTCGTTGAGGACGCGGAGCGCGGTCTGCTCGACCTGGACGGCGAACTCGGCCTGGGGCCCGCCCAGCTCGGTGGCGACCTCGCGCAGCAGGGTGGACCGGGGATCGTCGGTCTTGTACACGCGGTGTCCGAAGCCCATCAGACGCTCGCCTGCGGAGATCTCCCGCCGGAGGTACTCCTCTGCCTTGTCGGGCGTGCCGATCGCCTCCAGCATGGCGAGCGCGCGAGATGGCGCCCCGCCGTGGAGCGGGCCCGCCAGCGCGCCGATCGCCCCGGTCAGCGCCGAGCCGATGTCCGATCCGGTGGAGGTGATCACCCGCGCCGTGAATGTCGATGAGTTGAAGCCGTGATCCATGGTGAGGATCAGATACTGCTCGAGCGCGCGGATCGCCCGGGCATGGGGGCGCTCGCCGGTGAGCATCTGGATGTAGGCGCCCGCGTAGCCGAGATCCGGATCGGGGTCGACCGGATCGAGGCCGAGATGGTGGCGATGCAGATGCATCAGCAGCACCGGGACGACCGCGGCCATCTTCAGACACTCGCGGCGGACCTCCTCGGCGGGGATGTCGAGCGTCGGCTTCTGCTCGAGTGCCGCGCCGGTCAGCGACACCGCGGAGCGGAGCGCCATCAGCGGCGTGTACCCGGGCACGGCCGCGATGCGGGGGAGCAGATCGGCCACGGTCTCGGGAACGGCGCGGGCTTCGACGGTTCGCTTGGTGAACGCCTTGAGCTGCTGCTCATCGGGGAGCTCGCCCTCGGCGAGCAGGTGCCACACCTGCTCGAAGGAGCATCGCCTGGCCAGCTCGACGGCGTTGTAGCCGCGGTAGTGGAAGAATCCCTCCTCGCCTCGGACATCGCCGACCGATGTCTCGGCGACCGCGACGCCCTCGAGCCCACGTGGCGCGAGGCCGGGGGGCGCGGATCCGGCCGGCTGGACCTCCTCGATATGCGCGACGCGTACCACGTGGCGGATCGAGAGGATCCCCGCCACCTTGTCGCCGTCCATCACCGGGAGATGCCGGAAGCGTCGCTCGCGGAAGACGGTGAGGCCGTGCTCGACCGTGTCCGTGACCGCGACGGTGACCGGGTTCTTGGTCATGACCTCCTCGACCTTTGTCGAGGCGGGATCGATGCCGTGACCGACGGAGCGGAGGAGATCTCGCTCGCTCACCATGCCGATCAACTGCCCGCGTCCGTCCAGAACGGCGGCCGCGCCCACGTTGGCTCCGTCGAGGATCACCGATGCCTGAGCCAGGGTGATGCTGCCCGGCACCACCACCGCGGGCTTGTGCATCACGTCCGCGACGGTCAGGGAGGCGGTCACGCTCTCAGTCTAGCGTTGTGCGTCCAGCGGCTCGACGGACGCAATGGCAAGAGGCGGCGAGCGCATCGGCCCGCCCGAGCGTCAGGATCTGCCGCCATGGCCGGCGACATCGATCCCGAGGAGTACCGCCGGGAGGCACGGCGGGTCGCGGACTGGGTCGCCGACTATCTTCGCGACATCGAGCTCTACCCGGTGCTGAGCCCCACGCAGCCGGGGAACGTGCGCCGCGCGCTCGCGGCCACGCCGCCGGCTTCAGGAGAGCCATTCGAGTCAGTGCTCAGCGACCTCGATCAGGTGCTGCTGCCCGCGACCACCCACTGGCAGTCGCCCGGCTTCATGGCGTACTTCGCCTCGAGCGGCTCGGGGCCGGGCATTCTCGGCGAGACCATCGCTGCCGCATTGAATGTCAATGCGATGCTCTGGCGGACCGCACCCGCCGCGACCGAGCTCGAACAGCTCGCCCTCGACTGGCTGCGCCAGATGGTCGGGCTCCCGGAGCCGATGTTCGGGGTGATCAACGACACAGCATCATCGAGCACGCTGTACGCGCTCGCCGCGGCTCGCGAAACCCTGACCGAACTGCGCATCCGCGAGCTTGGGATGGCCGGAAGGCCGGAGCTGCCGCGCCTGCGCTTCTACGCGTCGACCGAGGCGCACTCGTCGGTTGAGAAGGCGGGCATCGTGCTCGGTATCGGGCGAGAGGGATTGCGGCGGATCCCCGTCGACGAGCGCTATCGCATGGACCCGGTCGCACTGCGCCGGGCGATCCGCGAGGACCTTGCAGCCGGGATCCGGCCGTTCGCGGTGGTGGCAACCGCAGGCACCACGTCGACGACTAGCGTCGATCCCGTTGCGGCGATCGCCGGTGTGTGCGAGCAGCACGGACTCTGGCTCCACGTCGACGCGGCCTACGGCGGAGCCGCAGCGGTCGCACCGGAGCTGCGTTGGGTGCTTAACGGTGCGGAGCGGGCCGACTCGATCGTGATCAACCCGCACAAGTGGCTCTTCACGCCCATCGACTGCAGCGTTCTCTGGACGCGACGACCCGAGATGCTGCGCGGCGCGTTCTCGATCGTGCCCGAGTACCTGACCAGCGCGGAGGGCGCGAGCGGCGACGCGCCCAACCTCATGGACTACGGCACCTCGCTGGGAAGGCGGATGCGCGCGCTGAAGCTCTGGATGGTGATCCGCCATTTCGGTACCGACGGGATTGCGACGCGCATCCGCGAGCACTGCGAGCTGGCGTCAACGCTCGCGCAGTGGGTCGAGCGCGAGGTCGACTTCGAGCTGCTGGCTCCCGCTCCGCTCAGCGTTGTGTGCCTGCGCGCGCACCCGCCCGGCCTCGACGACCCGCGGACGCTCGACATCCTGAATCAGCGGATCGTCGATCGGATCAACACGGGTGGACGGTACTTCCTGAGTCACACGCGGGTGTGTGACGCGTACGCGATCCGTGTCGCGTTCGGCAACCTGCGACAGGAGCCGCGGCATGCGCGCGGAGTCATCACCGCGTTACGCAGTGCCCTGGACGACGATGTAGGATGATCGCCAATGTTCCGCGCCCTTGGGGCGAGACTCACCCTCGACTCCAAGGGGGTGGCCGGGGTCGCACTGTTCGAGGCAGCGGCCCGAAGAACCTGGCTCTGGGGAACGAGTGGTCTTAAGACTGCAACGGAATCGTTCGCGGAAGGAGAGTTGCAGGAAGGCGGTCTGAGCGTCAATGCGTTGCGCTGCGAAGCGGGGAATCGAGCGCTGTGTCGCGTGGTCGTGCATCGTCCGGACACATGGGATCCATCGACGCTCTGGCGCACCACCGTCGACATCGTGCGCAGCGGCGACTCCGTCGAGATCGGCATCGCCGTCGAGCAGGACATGCGACACCACCGCATTCCGCCATCACCGCTCAATCCCCCGCTGACCGCGTTGGTCCACGACCTCGTCGCAGCGGGGGCGACGGCGGGGTCGCAACGCGTACGGGCCACCGCCGAGCCCGTGGTCGGCACCGATCAGATCGATGCGCTGGTGCAGCGCTGCCTGCTCGATCGGGACCGACGTCTGCCGGTCGTGCTGTTCAGCGCGATCAAGGAGGAGGACGGCGTCTACCCACCCGATGCCGGGAGCCCCGCGCTCACCGCTCGCGAGCTGTGCGGCCTCGCCCACGTCTACGTCATGCCCCGGGTCGAGGACTCGCATCGCTTGACCAAGCGGCTGCGCCTCCTCTCCGTCTACGACGGCGCGGTGCGGATCTACTGGCCCCGTCTCCGGCTCAGCGATCCGCCGCCCCGGCATCCGCTGCACCTCCGCCAACGGCTCAACACCGGCAGCGCGCCGGCGATCATCCGGCGCGTGGTCGAGGCCGGCGCGCGATCCTACCGGCCGCCGGACGGCACCGCGACACTGCTCGCCACCCGCTGGCGCGAACAGCAGCAGGAGCGCATTGCGGCGATGACGAGCGATGCCGATCCGGCCCAGCTGGCGTCGCTGCTTCGCGACGAACTGCTCCGAGTGATCGACGCCAACGTCGTGCTCGAGCACGAGACGGAGACCCTCCGTCAGCAGCTGACGAGCGCCATCGACAGGAGCGAGGACCTCGAGGCCGAGCTCGCCGGATTCCCGCCGGCGCCGGAGGTGTCGACCGAGCTCACCGGCCGTCCCGCGGCCTCACGGAGCGAGGCCGGCGTCCCCGACGTCCCGGACACCGGGAGCTGACGTCAGCGAGGCGTCCTTCCCGAGACGACGCGGGTCACACCGAGCGAGTCCTTCACCCACGCGACGTCGACGAGGTGCGCGGAGCGAAGCACCGATTGGGTGCGACGTGAGAGATACGTGCCGACTTCCACGAGGAGGACACCACCGGGCTTGAGCCATGCGTGCGCGTCCGCGGCGAGGCGGCGCACCAGTCCGAGCCCATCGTCGGAGTTGTCGGTCAGCGCCTGGAGCGGCTCGAACTCGCGGATCTCGCGCGGCAGGGTCTTCAGTTCCCGGCGCAGCACGTACGGGGGATGGATCGTGAACAGATCGATCTCGCCACGGAGACGGCGGGGCAGCGCGTCGAGCATGTCCCCGCTGCGGAATCGGATGTTGCGCAACTCCAGTCGCCGCGCGTTGTGGGTTCCGAGGGCCGTTGCCTCAGCGGAGATGTCGATGCCCCAGACATCGGCGTTGCGAACCTCGTTGGCCACCGCGAGCGCCACCGGTCCGGCGCCCGTTGCCACGTCCACGGCAACCCGACGACCCCTGCGCCAGCGCATCGCCTTGACCGCCTCCGCAGCGAGCAACTCACTCGAAGCCCGCGGTACGAACACCCCTTCCTTCACGAGCAGGTCGAGTCCGCGAAACCTGTAGTGACCCATGATGCGTGGGATCGGCTCGCCGTCGACGCGCCGCGCCACCATCGCGGTGTAGCGCTGCCGTGAGGTGGTGTCGAGCACGCGCTCGAGCAGCGCGGGCGTGAGCCTGCGGCCGAGCACCTCGGACATCAGCTCCTCGGCATCGTAGCGGCCGAGGTTGTGGTCCCAGTGGTCGATGTTCTTCGAGGCGTCGATCTTTCGAACCGCGTTGTCGATGTGCTCGGAGACGGTCCTGGCTGGCATTGGCTCGCGCATGGTAAGCGCTCGCGTTATGCGTACGTGCACCATGTCGGCATGCGCGCCCATGCTCCGCCGGATCCCGGACTCTGCGCGTCCTGCGTGCACTCGCGAGTCGTCACCGGCGCGCGTTCCAGCTTCGTCCGCTGCGGGCTCGCCGACAGCGACGCACGATTCCCGCGCTACCCGTCGCTGCCGGTGCTCAGCTGCGCCGGCTTCGTGAAGGTCAATCCGGAACGGCCGACCCCGGAGTGATGAGTTCCGGTCAGGCGACGCGGGTGGCGGTCAGCAACAGTGTCGAGAAGTGAAAGGGGATGCTGCCTCCCAGACCGTCGATCACATCGCCGACCGCGTCGAGCAACGCCGCCCGCTGAGCCGCGGGAAGCAAGACGTGCTCGCTCTGGGTGGCGACGAAGTCCAGCCAGGCCACACGGCCGTACACCGCCTCCCACAGATAGGCGCGCGCCTCAACGGTGTCGAACAGCCGGTTGCTCGCGAGCTCCCCCAGGTGCGCATCATGAGCGTGGTGCTCGGGGTGGATTTCGGCTGAGGGTCTCGTGAGCGACGGGGCCACGCGCTCGTAGGCCGCGTCGAGCGCCGTCGCGATGTCCGGGTCGTGGTGGCCGCGGTTCCAGAACACCGCAAGGTGTCCCCCGGGGTGGAGCACCGACGCTGCTTTTGCAACACCGGCCTTCGGTTCGACCCAGTGCCAGGCCTGCCCGGAGATCAGCAGGTCGAAGGTTCGATGCCGCGGGTCCCACTCCTCGAAGGTGCCGGCATCGACGTTGATGCCGTGGTCGCGCGCAACCGCCGCCATCAGGGCATCCGGCTCGACCCCGACCACATCGCAGCCGCGATCTGCGAGGAGACGCGACGCCCTGCCGGTACCGCAACCCACGTCGAGGACGGTCCTTGGCGACCATTCCATCAGCGTGTCGACGAGCGCCGGAGGATAGGACGGGCGAGACCGGTCGTACTGGACCGCCACGCCTCCGAACGCGAGCGCACGCGCGCGGTCCCGGTGGAGCGATTCCTCGCGAACTCAACTCAATCGTGATGGCCGCGGCGCAAGCGCCGTCTCGAGGTCGGCCGCAAACCGGCCGGCGTCGTCGTGCTCGAGACGCGCGGTCGTGACCCGGATGCCGCGTGCGCTGGCGATGCGAAAGCGGTCGCCGGCGAGCACGCCCCAGCCGCACTCCTGCAGCGCGGCAACGGTGGCGTCCTCATGAGCGACGGGAATCCAGACGTTGAGACCGGAGCTGCCGTGCGATTCGATGCCCCGACTCCGCAGCGCCTCGCGCACCGACTCGCGACGGCGTGTGTACGTCTGCGCGACGTCGGCGGCACGAGTGGCTGCGCCGGGATCGCGCCAGAGCGCGACCACCAGGCGCTGGAGGAGATGCGACACCCAACCCGCCGCGAGCAGTCTTCGTCCCTCGACGCGCGAGACGGTGGTCGCATCGCCGGCGAGAATGGCGAGACGGAGGTCGGGTCCGAGCGACTTCGAAACCGATCGCAGGTGCACCCACCGCGAGCGCCCCGGCTCACACAGACTGTGGCACGGCCGTTCTGTGATGTCGAAGGCATGATCATCCTCGAGCACGAGCACACCGGGGTGTCCGTCGAGCACCACCCGAAGCTCCTCCGCCCGCTCGGCGTCGATGGCGGACCCGTACGGGTTCTGGGCGCGCGGCGTGACCGCGCACGCGGCGGCGCCGGCCCGGAGCGCACGGGCCATGCCCTCGGGGGTCGGTCCGCGATCGTCCATCGCCATCGGGATGACCGCAAGCCCGAGCGCCGAGGCGAGGTCGATGATCCCCGGATAGCAGGGGTCCTCGACGGCGATGCGATCGCCCGGCCGGAGATGGGCGGTGAGTGCCAGCTGCACGCCGTCGAGCGCGCCGCCGACGACCGTGATGTGCTCGGCGGGCACGCCGTCCGCCTCCAGGCGTGCCGCCGCGAGCTCGAGCAGCTCGGGGTCCGAGCCGGCGGCCCCGTAGAGCACCGGCTCGTGCGGCAGCGCGGCCAGCGCCGGACCCAGGTCGGGCAGCAGCGCCGGGTCGGGGTTCCCGGTCAGGAGGTCGCGCACACCGGGCGGAACGATCGGCTTGCCGCGGGGGGCGGGTGGGACCCGGGGCGCGATGCTGGTGCCGAGCCGGCCGGCACCGGCCACCAGACCGCGACGGCGCAGCTCGCGGTATGCGGACGCGACCGTCGCGGTGCTGATGCCCCGGTGCGAGGCGAGCGATCGAACCGTCGGCAGGCGTGTGCCCGCGGTGAGATCGCCTTCGCGGATCCCCCGCTCGATGCTCTCGGTGATCTCGGACGCCCGGCGTCCGGTGATGTGATAACGTATCGGTACGTTCACTGCTTTGTACTGTAACAAATGACCTCGAGCGTGTCCACTCCCAGCATCTCCCTGCCCCGAGCGTCGCGCACGCAGATCGTCGTGGCATTCGCGCTCGTGTACGCGGTGTGGGGTTCTACCTACCTCACGATCCACATCGCGATCGAGACGCTGCCCGCCCTGTTGATGTCGGGGGCGCGGTTCGTACTCGCCGGCCTCCTGCTCTTCGCGTTCGCCCGGCGGCCGGGCAGGCCCAGGGAGCGTCTGAGCTTCGTGCACTGGCGCTCGGCCCTGGTTATCGGCATGTGCCTCCTGCTCTTCGGCAACGGCGGTGTTGCCTGGGGGGAGCAGTACCTCCCGACCGGCCTCGTCGCGCTCATCGTCGCCACCGTCCCGCTGTGGATGGCGTTGTTCGCGCCGGCCTTCGGCGGCCGGTGGATCAACTGGACGGCGGCGGCGGGGATCGCGCTGGGTCTCGTGGGGATCATCCTGCTGGTCCGCCCCGGCGGCGTCGGCGCGGGGCACTGGCAGACACTCGTGGTGCTGCTGTCTCCGTTGCTCTGGGCGATCGGATCTCTCTACGCCC
This sequence comes from Candidatus Dormiibacterota bacterium, assembly GCA_963768105.1. Taxonomy (GTDB): domain Bacteria; phylum Chloroflexota; class Dormibacteria; order Aeolococcales; family Aeolococcaceae; genus Palsa-851. The sequence continues at coordinate 42,958 of CAVYGR010000004.1, forward strand.
GCAACGCCCCGGCGCCGTCGCAGCCGCTCACCGCTGTCGCGATGGAGATGATCGCCGGCGGTTTCCTCCTGACGCTCGCGGGCATCGCCGACGGCGAGCTCGGTCACGTGCATCTTGCCAGCGTGTCGTTCGCCTCGGTCGCGTCCTTTGTCTACCTGATCCTGGTGGGCGCGCTGGTCGGCTACGTCGCCTACATCTGGCTGCTCCACCACGTGTCGCCCACCGCCGCCTCGACCTACGCGTTCGTGAACCCCGTGGTCGCCGTGGCGCTCGGCGCGGTGGTTTTGGGTGAGCCGATCACACCGTTGACCCTGGTCGCCGCGACTTCTGATCGTCGGTGCCGTTGCGCTGCTGCTCCTAGGGCAGTCCCGCACTCGCGCCGAGCCCGTCGTCGGCATCGAGATGCCGGTGAGCGACGTCGCCTGAGGGCATCCCGTCTGAGGACGGGCGACAATGGGTCGGTGGACAGCGAGACCCTGATCGTCGACGCCACCGCCGAGCCGCGCCGGCGCCGCCCCCACATCGGGGTCAAGGACGTCGTCTGTGTGGGACCGATCATCCTCAACTCGATCTACTACTACGCGGGGATCCCACTCACGCCGCTCCTGCTGGGGAGGAACCCGCTGCTGCTCAGCGCGCTGCGCGGCACCATCGCCTCGATGGTCACCGCGGGCGCCTTCGCGAGGGTTGGCAAGGTGCCGCTCGCCCTCGCGTTGATCGCGCCGATTCCGGTCTCGATGTGGACCGACCCCTTCTTCTTCTGGGCGGGGAAACGCTATGGGCGCGGGCTGATCAACTACCTGAGCGCGAACGATCCGCGCTGGAAACGACGGGCGGCCCGCGGCGAGCGCTTCTTCAAGAAGTACGGCGTGTGGACGGTGGTGCTCGCACCATTCCTGCCCGCCCCATCGCCACTGTTCTACATGGCGGCGGGCGAAGCCGGGATGCCGTTCCTCCTGTTCATCGCAGCCGATCTCCTCGGCACGCTCGCGTACATCGGTGCCATCGTCGCGGCGGGATGGATCATCGGCCAGCCGGCCGTCGCCGTCGCCCAGACCATCAGCAACTACGCGCTCTGGGTGATCGTCGCGACGGTGGTGCTCATCTTCGCGTGGTCGTTCTGGTCGGCATGGCGGACACCACGAGCGGCGACGCCTCGGCGCTGAGCAGCACCCCACCACCGAGCCCCGTCCGCCGATGGATGGTGGTCGGCGGCGCGGTGCTCATCCCGGTCACCCTCGGCGCGCTGGCGAGCGTCGTGCTCTACACCATCCGACGGGTACCACCGGCGGCGGCGACCGAACCGGCACCTGCCATTGGTGTGCCGGCAACCTCCGACACATTGATCGCCGATGGAACGCTGCTTGTCATTCAGCCTGCGACCAACGACCGGGTCGAAGTTCCGATGGGACAGGTGGTCGAGATCGTGCTCCAGTCGGGCCCCGGGCAGGGGGTCGTCTCGGAAACGCCGGAGATCCTCACACAGGTGACTCCGAACCCCCTCTGCCAGATCGTCACGCTCTGCGACGAGCCCGGCGCAACATCGTGGACCTTCGATGCGGTCCGCCCCGGCGTGGCCTACCTCAGCATCAGTTTCGGCCGCCACTGCTTGGCCACCACGGGGGCGTGCGACAGAGTGCATATCGTTTTGCTGAAACCATTCGCCGTCGATCCCCAAACGTAGGACCGTCAGTCAGGGGATCGGCACGTCGCGCTGGTACTCGGGCAGTCGATGCGTTCCCCTCTCGACCACGTCGGCGAGTTGCTCGATGGCATCCCAGACGTCCACGCAGCGCGTGTAGAGCGGCGCAAGCCCGAATCGGCACAGGTCGGGAGGACGGAAGTCGCCGATGACCCCACGGTCCGCCACGGCGCGAACGATGGCGAGGCCCTCGGCGTGGCGGAGCGAGACCTGCGCGCCTCGCCGCTCGGGTTCGGGGGGCGTGGCGACCTGGAAGCCGAGGGGCTCGAGCCGCGCGCGCGCCAGGCCTATGAAGACCTCGGTGAGCATGCCGGCCTTCGCCCCGACGGGCCCGGCGCCGGCTTCGAGATGAATCTCAACCCCAACCGCGAGGGCACCGATCGCCAGCACCGGAGGTGATCCGACCATCCACCCCCGGATGCCCTGCGCGCGGTGATAGCCCGGCTCGAAGGTGAACGGCGTGTCATGCCCGAGCCATCCCTGGATCGGATTGCGCAGCTCATCCTGGAGGGGCGCGGCGACGTACAGGAACGCCGGGGCGCCGGGACCCCCGTTGAGATATTTGTAGCCACACCCCACCGCCAGGTCCACGCCGTCGCGACCGAGTTGGATCTCGAAGGCTCCGGCGGAATGCGACAGGTCCCAGAGCGCCAGTGCGCCCGCCGCGTGTGCGGCCTCGGTGAGGCCTGCCATGTCGTGGCGTTCGCCGGTTCGGAAGTCGACGTGCGTCAGCAGCAGCAATGCGGCGTCGGCGTCGAGCGCCTCGCGCAATGCCGCACGCTCGACGGCGCGCAACTCGCAGCCCAGCATCTCGACGACGCCGCTCGCGACGTAGAGGTCGGTCGGAAAGTTGCTCCGCTCGGTCACGATCACCCGACGCTGCGGACGGGCTCTCAGAACGGCCACGATCAGCTTGAACAGGTTCACCGATGTGCTGTCGGACACGAGCACCTCACCGGGCGCCGCGCCGATCAGCTCCCCGATGCGATCGCCGATGCGCAACGGCGAATCCATCCACCCGGACTCGGTCCAGCCGCGGACGAGGATGGTGCCCCACTCGTGTTCGGCCATCTCACGCAGGCGGGGCACCGCCGCTTTGGGCAGGCGGCCCATGGAATTGCCGTCGAGATAGATCGTCGACCCGTCATCCAGGAATCTCCCCCGGAATCCTGCGAGCACGTCGGTGGCGTCCAGTGCCGCGCACGAGTTGCGGTCAAGAGTGGCCGGAAGCTGCAGGCTCATAGCCGGCTGCGCACGTCCCACAGGTCGGGGAAGAATCGCAACGGGATGGTCACCTCCAGGTAGGCCACGCCACCGCCACCGGTACCCGGGCGCGAGCCGATCTCGCGTGCGGCCATCTGCGCGTGGTGGAAGCGCCAGCGCGCGATCGCCTCGTCGTGATCCAGGAGCAGTTCGCACGCATGGTGCAGGTGAGCACGCTCCGGCGTCGCATGGTCGGCGTAGAGCGCTGCCAGCGCCTCGATGCGGCGCTCGCGCGCGTCGTCAGCCTTGCCCTCCGGAGCGTCGAACCCGTGCGCCCGCAGGCACGCGCAGAGCGCCTGGTACAGGTTTGGGCTGCCGGCTCGTCGGAGCAGTTCCCGACGATCGCGCTCGGAGAGCGGCGCGGAGCCGGCGGGGCGCTCCCTCGAGCCCCCCGAGGACTTCGATGGCTCGGAACTGCCCGGATTGCAGACCCGACGCCGGCTTGAGGGGGTCGCGAAACTGGAGGAATCCTTCGGGCGTCAGCGTTTCGAGCACGCGCAGCTGGGCGATGAGGAGCTCGTCGATGCGCGTGGTGCGGTGCAGCGGCGCGATCGCGCCCTGGGGGCGGCCCGCCCGCAGCTCGTCGACCGCCAGGTCGAGCTCATGCAGGATGACCTTGAACCAGAGCTCGTACGCCTGATGGATGACGACGAAGAGCAGTTCGTCGTGCGCTCCCTGCGTGAGCGGGTGCTGCAGGTCGAGCAGCTCGTCGATGCGCAGATAGGCGCTGTAGTCGGTGCCCGCCATCCTCACCCGCCCCGAGTTCACGAGAATGTCCGCAAGGGCGAAGGCCTCGGGCGGCGACAGCTGGTCGAATCCGCATGATCGCGGCGCCTTGTCGGGCCGCCAGCGCAGGAAGCGCGAGGCGTGCCGGAAGCGACCGCCCTGGAGGTGGTCGAACGACACCTCACAGACGAGCTCCGGCCTGACCGAGGTCCAGGCGCTGTCGGCTGAGCGAGCCCAGCGGCTCGGCCCTCCCGGTGTGCGTCCGTGTCCGAAGCTTTCGCCGCCGACGAGGGGCTGCAGCTCGGCGAAGATGGACCGTCGCTCCGCGGCATCGAATGACGAGGTGTGACCCACGTGATGGAGCACGCCGTCCTCATCGTAGAGACCGAGGAGCAGGGATCCGATGCCGCCTCCGCCCTTCGCGGTCCGGTAGCCTCCGACCACGCAGTCGACGGTGCGGAGGTGCTTCACCTTGACCCAGCGGCGTTCCCCGGGCCGGTAGGGACCGGCCGGATCCTTGGCGACGACGCCGTCCAGTCCCGCGCCCTCGTAGCGCGTGAACCACTGAGTCGCCTCGTCGGCGTCCGTGGTCTGCGGGGTCACGCCGACGGTTCGACTGCTGGTCACAGCCGCCAGCAGCCCCGCCCGGCGTTCCACAAGTGGCCGTTCGCGAAGGTCCGAATCCCCCAGCGCGAGCAGATCGAAGAGCACCACCGATGCCGGTGTCTGTTCGGCGAGCATCCGGACCCGCGACGCCGCAGGATGGATGCGCAATTGCAGTGCGTCGAAGTCGAGGCCGTGATCGGTGGCGATGACCACCTCGCCGTCGACGATGGAACGCTCGGGAAGCGCGGCCCGCAGCGGCTCGATCAACTCAGGAAAGTAGCGCTCGAGCGCGAGCGCGTTCCGGCTCGCGACGTGAACGCGTTCACCGTCGCGAAAGACGATCGCCCGGAATCCGTCCCACTTCGGCTCGTAGAGCCACGTGCCGTCTCGTGGGATCTCCGGCGCGGCACGCGCCAGCATCGGCTCGAGGGGTGGTTCGAAGGGCAGCGACACCCGTGGAGTGTCGCCGATCGGACCGTTCTTCGGCTATGCGGAGACGACGTGCGGGCGCCGCGCCTCGCGGACACGCAGCCGGAGCAGGTTGTCCACGTCGACGACGTCGCCGACCTCGCGAACCGCGGTCTCGAAGCGGGTGATGTCGGTCAGCTCGTCGACCTCACCGCGCAACGTGACCACGCCGCGACTGGCGCGGATCCCGATGCCGGACGCGAGGTCGCCGAATCCGAGCGAGAGCGCGATCCTGACCCGGTCGGCGAGGGTCTCATCCCAGGTGCTGGCGTGACGGCTTCCGGGGCGGACGTCGACCGCTGATCCCACCAGGTTGGCGAAGCCCATGGTGGCGCGCCTGGCGGCAGCGCGACGGCGCGCGCCGGAGCGGGGATGGAGGAGGAAGGCTGCCAGTGCGATGACTGCGGCGCCGCTGGCGGCCGCCGCGACCTTGAAGACCCGGGTCACGAGGGATCCTCCGTGGGAATGTGCAGGAGCGTACGTAGAAACGCGGGTCGCGCTGAGTGGTTACGCCGGTACCGGATACTGGCGCGAGCCGATGAAGCGACCAGGCGACAAGACAACGACGGCCATCATCGCGGCGGCCGCAGTCGCCGCCGCCGCGATCACGCTCTATCAACTGACGCGCCCCGGACTCCTGTTCGGCATCACACCCGACATCTCGGCATGGCTCGGCGGATCCATCCGGCTCGTGCACGGTGCCCTCCCCTACCGCGACTTCGACCTGCTGCAGCCACCAGGCTTCGCCCTGCTCGCCAGCCCCTTCGCCTTTCTGTCTGAGCTGATCGGCACGCGCGACGCGCTGGCGGCGCTGCGGCTCTGCACGCCGATACTCGCGGCGGGGAACGTGCTGCTGATCGGGAAGGTGGTCCGTCATCACGGCCCCGCCGCCGTGATCGTGGCGTGCGGCGTGATGGCGTTCTTCCCTGCGGAGCTGTACGCGATCCGCAGTGGACTATTGGAACCGGTCGTGGACCTGTTCTGCCTCGCCGGCACCGCGCTCGTGTTCGATCGCGACGGGTTCGCCGGGTCGCGTCGTCGCATCCTCGCGGGTGGCATCGCGTTCGGGGTCGCCGGGACTGTGAAGGCTCCGGCGATCGTTCCCGTGCTGGTCGTGGCCGTGCTCTGCATCCCGGAGATCCGCCGACGTCTGCTCCCGTTCCTCGGCGGCGTCGTGCTCGGGTTCGGCGTCCCCACGCTTCCGTTCCTTCTCGTGGCGCCCGGCGCCTTCATCCGCGACGTCATCGGGACGCTACTCGGAAGAATCCCCGCGGGAGACCGCGTGTCCATCCCGGTGCGGCTCGGTGACCTCACCGGGGCGTCGGCATTCGGACGCGGTGCGGCGCTCCCGATCATCGCCACGGTCGCGCTCGCGGCGATCGTGATTGCGGCGTTCGTCCTGCCGCGACGGAAACCCGCGCCGTTGGAGTGGTTCGCCATCGCGGCGACCATCCTCGCCGGCCTCGCGCAGCTCGGGCCCGCCTTGTACTACGAGCACTACGCCGCGTTCATCGCGCCGTTCCTGGGCATGCTCCTGGGCATCTCGCTTGGCCGGCTCACCGAACGACTCTCGGGCCGGGGCGCGATGGCGATCGCCACAGCGGCCGTTGCTGTGCTACTGGTGAACCAGGTGGTATCGCTGCACGGCGAGTCGACCCCCGACATCGCCCGGACCGTCGATGCCGTGGTCCCGGCGGGAACGTGCGCGCTGTCGGACGCGCCGTCGAAGCTGGTGACGACCGACCGGTTCGTCGCAGCCGCACCTGGATGCACCGACATGATCGATCCGGCGGGCGCCACGCTTTCACATGGATACGGATCGCCGGACGCGGAGCGATTGTGGACCACCGCCCTCGACCAGGCGGACTACCTCGTGACCAGCACGCCGTTCGCCTACTGGTACATCCCACCCGACGCGACGTTGCGCGCATACGTGGCGGAGCACTTCCGGCTGGTGCGCTCAGGAGGGTTGTTGTTCTACGTCCGCGACGGGTTCCCGGCCGGTTAGGACGGTGGGGGTGGGAAGTGGCGGGCGTCGGACCAGCGGGCGCCGTCCCACCAGCGCAAAGAGCCCACCCCGGGTTCCGGGTACCAGCCCGGCGGCGGCATCGGGATCCGGTACGCCGCAGCCTGCACGTCAGAACGCTTCGCCAGGAACCAGACGAGCGCTCCGATGATGCCGAGGAGCACGACGATCAGGAGCCAGATGATCTTCTCGCTCCCCGCAGCCTTGAACTGCCAGTCCGGAATCTTGGCCACCTCGACGATTGCCAGAATCCAGAAGACGAGTGCGGCAGCCCAGAGACCGAGGATGAAAACGGGGATCAGCAGCAGCCACGCATGCCCGCCGACGACGGTCATCCGTGCAGCTTAGATCGAATCGGTCGCACCCGTCGTCGGCGATACGCTCTGTCGCGGAAGCGAACGGGTGGGCACTCCCCGACGCGAAGGTCACGCTAGACTGCGTCGCGGTCGGACAGGACGTGGAGGTGCGCAGTGGGACTGACGATGCTGTTGATCGGGACCCGCAAGGGCCTGATGATCGCGCGCAGCAACGACGACCGCCGCAGTTGGGTGCAGGACGACTTCCGGTTTCGCAACCAGGAGGTGTATTCGGTTGCGCTCGACATCCGGCGCGACCCGCCCCGCATCCTCGCCGGAGTTGGCACCGGACACTGGGGCCCCCTCCTCACCTATTCAGATGACCTCGGTGGGTCGTGGACCGAGCCCGCGCAGCCTCCGATCGGTTTTCCGCCGGGGACTGATGCTGCGGTCGCCCGCGTCTGGCAGATTCAGCCCGGGAACGAGGGGCAACCCGACGTCGTATATGCAGGGGTCGAGCCCCATGCGCTGTTCCGATCCGACGACGGCGGCGAGAGCTTCTCTCTCGTCGAGGGTCTGTGGCAGCACCCGCACAGGCCGGAGTGGGTGCCGGGCGGAGGCGGAGCCTGCCTGCACACGGTCCTCCCCCACCCGACCGACCCGGACGACGTGCTGGTCGCGATGTCGGCCGCGGGCGTCTACCGCACCCGTGACGGCGGAACGACATGGAATCCGGCCAACCGAGGCATCCAGGCTGCATTCCTCCCCGAGGACCAGCGCTTCCCGGAGTTCGGCCAGTGCGTCCACAAAGTGGCGCTGCACCACGATCGGCCGCAGCGTCTGTACGCCCAGAACCACTTCGGCGTCTACCGCAGCGACGACCGAGGCGATTCGTGGACTGCGATCGAGTTGGGGCTGCCGAGCAATTTCGGTTTCGCGCTCGTGGTGCATCCGCATCGCCCGGACACCATCTACAACTTTCCCCTCCAGGCTGACGCCGAGCGGTTTCCCCCCGATGCGAAGTGCCGGGTCTACCGGAGCGAGAACGCCGGCGACAGCTGGGAGCCGCTGGCCGACGGGCTGCCGCAGGACCCCTACTACGCGGCGGTGCTTCGCGACAGCATGGTCGCCGACGCGGCGGACCCCGCGGGGATCTATTTCGGAACGAGGCTCGGGGAGGTCTACGCCAGTCGAGATGATGGGGACAACTGGACGATGATCGCCAGCCACCTTCCCGACATCCTCTCGGTGAGGGTGGCCGCCATCGCATGAGCTCTCGCTTGCTGCTTCCCGCTCCGTTGCGGCGTTACGCGGACGATCGGGATGACGTCGAGCTCAGCGGCGACACCCTGGGTGCGGCGCTCGACGACCTGGCGGAACGCCTGCCGCAGCTGGAGCGCCGCCTTCGCGACGAGAGCGGGCGGCTTCGGCCGCATGTGCTCATGTTCGTCAACGGTGTGAGTGTCCGTACCGGCGCTCCGATGGACACGCCCGTCGGCGATGGTGCCGAGGTGTTCGTCGCACCGGCGGTTTCGGGTGGCGCGCCCAGGAGGATTTGAACCCCCGACCTTCTGATCCGTAGTCAGACGCTCTATCCGGACTGAGCTATAGGCGCGCGCCCGAGCCGTGACTGTACCCCATGGGGCCTGGACCAATACCGCAGGGCGCGTGGCGGGCCGATCGCGGCATGATTCAAGTTCAGACGGCTTGGAGGTGATGCGATGGCGGTAACCGAGAGCGTCGAGGCGGGAGTGCTCCCAGCCCTCGACTTCGTGGGCGAAGTCGCTCAGCAGATTCGCGTGGACGGCATCCGCTGCAGCACCAAGGCGGGATCGGGACACCCCACCTCCAGCATGTCGGCGGCCGACCTCATCGCCGTGCTCGCGGCCCGGCATCTCCGCTATGACTTCAGCCGTCCCGCATTGCCGGACAACGACCACCTCATCTTCTCGAAGGGGCACGCATCCCCACTCCTCTACGCGCTGTACAAGGCGGCGGGTGCGATCACCGACGAGGAGTTGATGACCTACCGCACCCATGGTTCGAGGTTGCAGGGCCATCCGACGCCGGTCATCCCATGGGTCGATGTCGCGACCGGCTCGCTCGGCCAGGGGGTCGCGATCGCCGTCGGCGTTGCCCTGGCCGGCAGATACCTCGACCGTCTGCCCTTCCACGTCTGGGTGCTCTGCGGCGACAGTGAACTCGCCGAAGGATCCGTCTGGGAGGCGCTCGACAAGGCGGGCCACTACGGGTTGTCCAACTACACGGCGATCTTCGACGTCAACCGACTCGGGCAGCGCGGACCCACCGAGTACGAGTGGGACCTCGAGGTGTACAGGCGACGTGTCGAGTCGTTCGGCTGCCGGCCGATCGTGATCGACGGCCACAACCTGTACGAGATCGACGAGGCGCTTGCGTCGGCCCGTTCCGGCGGCGACAGGCCGAGTGTGGTCATCGCACGCACCATCAAGGGCAAGGGATTCAAGGAGATCGAGAACCAGGACGGCTGGCACGGCAAGGCGCTGCCTCCCGATCTCGCCGAGCAGGCGATTGCAGAGCTGGGCGGCATTCGCGATCTGCGCATACACGTTCGGCCGCCCGACGGCGCGGCCTTGCCGGCGCCGGCCGCGGCCGATGCGCCGGTGGTGCTGCCGACCTACGTGGCGTCGGAAAAGGTCGCCACGCGCAAGGCATACGGCGACGCCCTGCGTGCGCTGGGCGCGCGCCACGACGTGGTCGCGCTCGATGGCGAGGTGAGCAATTCCACGCACGCCGACGAGTTCAAGGCGGCATACCCCGACCGCTTCTTCGAGATGTTCATCGCGGAACAGCAGATGGTGGCGAGCGCGGTGGGACTGTCGGTGCGTGGGTACGTGCCCTTCGCCTCGACGTTCGCGGCATTCTTCTCCCGCGCGTACGACTTCATCCGCATGGCCGGTGTGTCCGAGGTGAGCATCCGGCTCTCCGGGTCGCACGCCGGCTGCGAGATCGGCGCCGACGGACCCTCGCAGATGGCGCTCGAGGACCTCGCCGCGATGCGCGCGGTGCACACATCGACGGTGCTGTACCCGAGCGACCCGGTCTCGACCGCCAAACTCGTTGCACAGATGGCCGACCTGCGAGGCATCAGCTACATCCGCACCACCCGGGGTGCGTACCCGGTCGTCTACCGGAACGACGATGCGTTCCCGATCGGCGGGTCCAAGGTGCTTCGCCAGGGCGACCACGACGTGGTCACGCTCATCGGAGCGGGGGTCACCCTGCACGCGTGCCTCGACGCGGCGGACCGGCTGTCAACAAGCGGCATCCACTGCCGCGTCATCGACTGCTACTCGGTGAAACCGATCGACATCGCGACACTGCGCGAGGCCAGCGGCGCGACCGAGGGACGCCTGGTCGTCGTCGAGGACCACTACCCACAGGGAGGACTCGGCGCTGCGGTGATGGAAGCGCTCGCGCTCGAGGCAACGCCGCCCCGCGTCACCCATCTCGCCGTGCGCGGCCTTCCCGGCTCGGGCACGCCGCAGGAGTTGATGGCCGCCGCGGGCATCGACGCCGACGCGATCGTCGCGGCCGTGACCGATCTCGTGGGCGCGTCCGCGGTGATCGACTGAATGGCAACGCCACTCCGGCAACTCGCCGAGCACGGTCAGTCGGTCTGGCTCGACTACATCAGCCGCGACCTGCTCACCTCCGGCGAGCTGCAGCGTCTCATCGCCGAGGACAACGTTACCGGCATGACCAGCAACCCGACGATCTTCGAGAAGGCGATCGCCCAGGGATCGCTGTACGACGACCAGATCCGGGACCTGATCGCGTCGGGAGTCGACGATCCCAACGACGTCTTCACCGAGCTGGCGATCACGGACATCCAGCACGCCGCGGACATCCTCCGGCCGGTGCACGACAGGACATCGGGCGCCGACGGCTTCGTCAGCCTCGAGGTGCCCCCCGCGCTGTCCCACGACACCGACGCAACCATCGCGATGGCGCGAACGCTCTGGGAGCGGGTCGATCGGCCCAACCTCATGATCAAGATTCCCGCGACGCTCGAGGGTATACCGGCCATCCGCCGAACGCTCGGCGACGGTCGCAACGTCAACATCACGCTCATCTTCGCGATCGCGATGCACGACCGGGTGATCGAGCAGTACCTGGCGGCGCTCGAAGCGCGCCACAGCAGCGGGCAAGCCCTCGACATCCATTCGGTCGCGTCGTTCTTCGTCAGCCGAGTCGACACGCTCGTGGACAAATTGCTCGAGGCCAAGCTCGCCGCCGACCCCGGCAACGCCCTGATCGAGGGCCTGCTTGGCAAGGCAGCCATCGCGAATGCGGTGCTCGCGTACGAGCTCTTCGAACAACGGTTCAACGACGCCCGGTTCAAGCCCCTGCGTGAGGCCGGCGCGCACGTGCAGCGTCCGCTGTGGGCGAGCACCAGCGCCAAGAACCCCAACTATCGGGACGTCGTCTACGCAGAGGCGCTGATCGGTCCGGACACCGTCGACACCATGCCCCCCGCCACCATCGAAGCGTTCCGCGACCACGGCGTGGTGGCCGGCGACACGGTGAAGGCAGATTACGCCGGCGCCCACAGGGTGATGGAGCAACTTGCCGAGGCCGGCATCAACATGGACGAGGTCACCCAGGAGCTCCTCGGCGCCGGCGTGAAGCAGTTCGCGGACTCGTACGACCAGCTGATCCGCGGCATCGCCGAGAAGATCGATGCGATGTCGTCGGGGTATGCCAAACGCCAGCACATCAACACCGGCGGCGCGACCGTCGCGCTGGACACTGCGGGTGCGACAGCCATCGCGGAGCGCATCTGGCATCGCGATCCGGACCTCTGGAAACCGGGTGACCCGGGCCACGCGGCGGTGATCCAAAACCGCCTGGGGTGGCTCGATGTGGTCGCGGCGATGCGCGAGCAACTTGCGTCCCTCACCGCGCTGACCACAGAGGTGCGCGATGCCGGCTGGCGCGACTGCGTGCTCCTCGGCATGGGCGGTTCCAGCCTGTGCCCCGAGGTGTTGCGCAGCTCCTTCGGCAGCGCCGCCGGACAGCCGACCCTGCACGTGCTCGACACGACCGACCCGCTCGCGATCATCAGAGTGGGCCGCACGACCGATCCCGAGACCACCGGGTACATCGTCGCGAGTAAATCGGGCACGACGCTGGAAACGCTCTCGCACCTCGCCCACTTCTGGGAGGTCACCACCGCGGTGACCGACAAGCCCGGCGCGCACTTCATCGCGGTGACCGATCCCGGCACCCCCCTCGGCACCACCGCGCGCGAGCGTGGATTCCGCCGACTGTTCGAGAACCCGCCGGACATCGGCGGCCGCTACTCGGCCCTGAGCCTGTTCGGGCTGGTTCCCGCCGCGGTCATCGGCATCGACATCGACCTGCTGCTCAAGCGCGCGGCAAACATGCGGCGAAACTGCGCCGCCGGGGTCCCGGGCGACATCAACTGCGGACTCGCGCTGGGCACCGTGATGGGAATGCTGCATGACGCGGGCCGCGACAAGGTCACCATCCTCGCGCCTCGCAGCGTCGAGGCGTTCTCATTGTGGGCCGAGCAACTCATCGCCGAGAGCACCGGCAAGGAGGGCAAGGGAATCATTCCGATTGGCGACGAACCCATCGGCGAGCCCGGCGTCTATGCCGATGACCGGCTCTTCGTCGCCCTGCGCCTCGGCGATGACGCCGCGTTCGATCGCTCCATCGACGCCCTGCGGCTGGCCGGGCACCCGGTGGTCGTCTTCGAACTGGAGGACACGTACGACCTCGCCGCGGAGTTCTTCCGCTGGGAGTTCGCGACCGCGGTGGCCGGGGCGCATCTCGGCATCGATCCGTTCGACGAACCGAACGTCAAGGAGTTGAAGGACAACACCCAGGCGGTGCTCCAGCAATATGAGCGCACCGGCTCCCTCCCGGATGAGGCACCTGTGGTGACCGACGGGGCACTGCGCGTCTACGGCGGCGTCAGCGCCGGCAGCGCGCCGGGGGCGATCGCGACGCACCTCGACACGGCGAAGCCGGGCGACTATGTCGCGCTGATGGCGTACGTCACCCCGGACGAGACCAACCACGACGCGCTCCAGCGGCTCCGCGTCGCCATCCGCGATTCCCGGCGTCTCGCGACCACTCTGGGCTTCGGGCCGAGGTTTCTCCACAGCACCGGGCAGCTCCACAAGGGTGGGCCGAACACCGGCGTCTACATTCAGATCACCGCCGACGACGGTGCCGACGTGCCGATTCCCGGTCAGCAGTTCAGCTTTTCGGTCCTCAAGCGCGCCCAGGCTGCAGGCGACCTGCAGTCGCTGCGCACCCACGGACGGCGCGTGATTCGCGTCCACATCGCAGGCGACCTCGATGCGGGGCTGGCCAGCCTCGCCGACGCCGTCGGCGCAACCACGGCGGCTCGCTGACCGCGGCCGCTTCACGAGGACTCACGGCCATGCAGATCGGCTTTGTCGGGCTCGGCAGGATGGGCGCCAACATGGTGCATCGGCTTCGCCGTGACGGTGATCACGCGGTCGTCGCCTACGATCCGAACCCCGAAGCGCGTGCCAGCGTCGAGGCATTCGGCGCGACCACGACCGAGAGCATCGACGAGCTGATCGCCCAACTCGACAAGCCCCGCGGCGTCTGGATCATGGTGCCGTCGGGAACGATCACCGACAGCACGGTGGCCGCGCTGCAGTCATTGCTCGAAAAGGGCGACACCATCATCGACGGTGGCAACAGCAACTACCACGACTCGGTGGCGAGAGCCGCGAGCAGCGCGGAACGCGGCATCGCGTTCATCGACGCCGGTACCAGCGGCGGCATCTGGGGCCTGGAGGTTGGGTACTGCCTCATGGCCGGCGGCGAGAAGGAGATCGTCGATCACTGGCGGCCGATCTTCACCACGCTCGCACCGCCCGACGGCTTTCTGCACGTGGGTCCGGCAGGCTCCGGACATTTCGTGAAGATGGTCCACAACGGCATCGAGTACGGGATGTTGCAGGCGTATGCGGAAGGCTTCGCCATCATCCAGGCCAAGCAGGATTTCGGCGAGCTCGACCTGCATGCGATCGCTCACCTCTGGAACCAGGGCAGCGTGGTGCGCTCGTGGCTCCTCGAGCTCGCGGAGCGCGCCTTTGCGCGGGATCCGCATCTGGACCAGCTGCGCGGCTGGGTGGACGACTCCGGCGAGGGTCGTTGGACCCTCGAGGAAGCGGTGAATCTGTCGGTACCCGCACCGGTCATGGCGCTCTCGCTGATATCCCGCTTCCAGTCACGCCTGCCCGACGGCTTCGGCAACAAGGTGATCGCCGCCCTGCGCAATGAGTTCGGCGGTCACCCCGTGAAGGCCGAGTCACCCTCGGGGTCTCCGGCATCGCCCTGATCGCCGATCACCCGCTGCAGGAGCGACGCCGCCAGTCGCGCACCCCCGTACCGTTCTGCGTGGTCATCTTCGGCGCGAGCGGCGACCTGACCAAACGCAAGCTCGTGCCGGCACTGTACGCACTCGCCGCGGAGGGGAGTCTGCCCGCCGGGTTCACCGTGGTCGGCGCGGGTCGCAGCGAGATGAACGACGATGAGTTTCGCGCCGAGATGCGCGCCGGCGTCGAAGCCTTCGGGCGTGTGGCATTGCGCGACGACGCGTGGTCGTCGTTCGCGCTCGGGCTACGGTACGTGACCTATGACCACGACGCCGGGCACGGCCTCGAGCCGCTTCGCGACGTCCTCGAAGCCGTTGACAGCGAACGCGGTACCGGCGGCAACCGTCTCTTCTACTTCAGCACGCCGCCCGGAGCCGTGACACCGCTCGCGGACCGGCTCAAGGAAGCCGCTCTCACCGAGCAAAAACCCGGGACCTTCGTCCGCGTGATCATCGAGAAGCCCTTCGGCCGCGACCTGGCCACCGCCCGGGAGCTCAACGAACGCCTGCACACCGCGTTCAGCGAGGAGCAGATCTACCGCATCGACCACTATCTCGGCAAGGAGACCGTCCAGAACCTGCTCGTCTTCCGCTTCGCCAACGGGATCTTCGAACCGCTCTGGAACCGTCAGTACATCGACCATGTGCAGATCACGGTCGCGGAGGAGATCGGTGTCGAGGGTCGTGGCTCCTACTACGAGGGCGCGGGCGCGCTGCGCGACATCGTGCAGAACCACATCATGCAGCTGGTCGCCATCATGGGCATGGAGGCGCCGTCGAACTTTCACGCGGAGATGGTGCGCGACGAGAAGGTGAAGCTGCTGCGTGCGGTGCGCCCCATCCATCCCGACGATGCGCTTTCGCACTCGGTGCGCGGGCAGTACGCGGCAGGATGGATCGGCGGCCAGCGCGTGCCCGGGTATCGTGAGGAGCCAGGAGTGGCAGCGGACTCGCTGCGCGAGACGTTCGTCGCGCTCAAGGTCGATATCGACAACTGGCGCTGGGCGGGTACGCCGTTCTATCTGCGCACCGGCAAGCGGATGCCGAAACGCGCGACCGAGATCGTGATCCAGTTCCGTCGCGTGCCCCATTCTCCGTTCGCGGGCAGCGTGCCGGTCGCCGCGGGCGCGCCACCCACCGACGGGATCGAGCCCAATCTGCTCGTCCTGCGCATTCAACCGGACGAGGGCATCACGTTGCGGTTCTGCGCCAAGATCCCGGGGCAGTCGCTGCGCCTCGAGTTGGTGAACATGGATTTCATGTACGGCACCGCCTTCCAGCAGCAATCGCCCGACGCGTACGAGCGCCTCCTCCTCGACTGCATGCTTGGCGATCCGACCCTCTTCGCTCGAGAAGACGAGGTCGAGGAGGCCTGGCGGTTCTGCACGGCGATTCTCGACGGCTGGCGCGCGCACCCCCCGGACCGCATCCACGGCCCCAACTACGAGGCCGGCACCTGGGGACCCGCGGAGTCGCACGACTTCATGGCCCGCGACGGACGCGCCTGGCATACCCCATAAGGTGAATCCCGTCGACGGTCTGGGCGAACGCATCGTGCGCGAGAGTCCTCAGGCAGTCGCGGATGCGGTCGCCGGCTGGGTAGCGGCCGCGTCAGCGGCGGCTGTCGCCGACGACGGTCGTTTCTCGATCGCGCTTGCGGGTGGGAGCACTCCCCGTCTGCTCTACGAAACCCTCGCCGGCCCGGCATGGCGCGAGCGAGTCGCGTGGCCCGCGTGGCACGTGTACTTCGGCGACGAACGTGCGTGTCCACCCGAGGACCCCTCGAGCAACTACCACCTCGCCAGGACCACGCTCCTGAGCCGCGTCCCGATCGACCCACGACTGGTGCACCGGATGCCCGCCGAGCGCGCAGACCTCGATGTCGCCGCGGCGGAATACTCGGACCTCGTCGAGTCGTCGCTGCCCGCCGGCCCGGGCGGTGCGCCACGGCTCGACGTCGTTCTCCTCGGGCTCGGGGAGAACGGCCACACCGCATCGCTCTTCCCGGGAACGCCGGCGCTCGATGTCACCGACCGCTGGGCCACGCGCGGCCTCGCCGACTACCCGCCGTACGACCGCATGACCCTCACGTACCCGGCGATCAACGCCGCCGCTGCCGTTGGCTTCATGGTCACGGGCGCCACCAAGCGGGAAGCGCTCGCGGCCACCGCCGCGGGTCGGGTGCCGGCCTCGCGCGTCCGCCCGGTGGACGGGACGCTCGTCTGGTTCCTCGATGCGGCGGCTGCCTCCTGACGGGTGGATGACCTGACGCAGGCCGCACAGGAGTCGACCAGTGCGATGACGAACCCATGACTCCGGCGGGCTCCCGGTCCCCGTCTGGCAGAATCCGCGGATGCCGCGATCCACATGGACGCCGTGTCGGGATGCGGTCCGGATCGCGCCGAGCCTCCTCGCCGCCGACTTCGGGCACATCGCCAGAGCCGCGCACGATCTTGAGCACAGTGGCGCGGAACGTATCCATGTCGATGTCATGGATGGCGTATTCGTCCCCAACTTCACCTTTGGGACCGACACCGTCCGCGTGCTCCGCCGTGAGACCACGCTGCCCCTGGAACTGCATTTGATGATCGTCGAGCCCGACCGGCACCTGAGCACCTTCGCAACTGCCGGGGCCGACGCGATCACCGTGCACTACGAGGCCTGCCCGCAACTTCACCGCACCCTCTCGGCCATCCGCGCGCTGGACTGCCGTGCGGGGGCGGCGATCAACCCCAGCACGCCCGCGCTCGTGCTCGACGACATCCTCGAATCGTGCGACCTCGCCCTGGTGATGACGATCGATCCGGGATTCGGGGGCCAGCAGCTGATCCCACGCACGCTGCGCAAGGTCGAGCACATCCGTCGCGAGATCGAGCAACAGGGCCTCGAGACTGAGGTCGAGGTGGATGGCGGTGTCGATGCGGGCAACGCGAAGGCGTGTGTCGACGCCGGAGCCGACGTCCTGGTCGCCGGAACCGCCGTGTTCAAGCATCCGGGCGGACCTGCAGATGGCGTCGCCGCTCTTCGCGCCGCGCTGACCCCCACGGGCGCGCCCGCGTGACCGAGCTCGCCACCGCAACCCTCGCTGACGGCAGCGAGGACATCGACCGCGCGTCCGCCGACCTCGCGGTGCGCCTGCCGGCGCCGCTCGAACCGCTCGCGACGCTGGCGTACAACTATCTGTGGTCGTGGTGGCCGGGGGGTGACGACGTCTTTCGGATGATCGACCCCGTGCGATGGGAGGCGAGCAACCACAATCCCATTCGCCTCCTCCACGAGACCACGTCCGCGGCGCTCGAGCGCGCCGCAAGCGACGGTGCGCTGATCGACCGGATCACGACGCTGCTGGCGGCGCTCGATCACGAGCTCGGCCGTCCGTCGATCGAGGGCAAGGCGACGCCCACGCGCCCGGTGGCGTTCCTCTGCGCCGAGTTCGCGGTCCATCGATCGCTGCCGATCTACGCCGGGGGGCTGGGCGTGCTCGCCGGCGACATCCTGAAGCAGGCGTCGGACATGGCGCTGCCGATGGTCGGCGTCGGGCTCTTCTACCGCCAGGGGTACTTCCAGCAGCGCATGGACCAATCCGGCTACCAGCATGAGTACTGGCTGCAGGTCGACCCCGAGCGTGTTCCTGCCGCTCTTGTCACGAACGGGGACGGTCCCCTGACCGTGACCGTCCCGCTCCGCAGGCGCGACGTCGTCGTGCAGGTTTGGCGGCTCGACATCGGACGCACCCCGCTGTACCTGCTCGACGCGCAGCGACCCGAGAACTCCCCGATCGACCAGTGGATCACCAGCCGGCTGTACGTCGCCGACCGGCCGACGCGTCTCGCGCAGTACGCGCTCCTCGGGATCGGCTCGATGCGCGTCCTCGAGGCAATGGGCATCGACCCCTGCGTGGTGCACCTCAACGAGGGTCACGGCGCGCTGGCGCCGCTCGAGATGGCGCGCCGGGAGATGGCGCACGGACGCTCGCGTCACGAGGCGTTCACCGCCGCGCGCGAGCGCACCGTGTTCACCACCCACACGCCGGTGAGCGCCGGCAATGAGGGCTACGACGTCAGCGAGATCGTCGAGGTGCTCGGTGACTACCCCGACCAGGTCGGGCTCGACCTCGACGGCTTCCTCCACCTCGGACGCACCCGTCCCGACAACCCGCACGAGCAGTTCGTGATGACCCCGCTCGGCATCAAGATGAGCCGGGCGCGCAACGGGGTGAGCCGCCGTCACGGCGAGGTCGCGCGCCAGATGTGGCAGTCGCTCTTCCCCGAGCGGCCCGCGGACACCGTGCCGATCGGACACGTCACCAACGGCGTGCATGTGCCGACGTGGATGTCGCCGCGCATGCGCGAGCTGCTCGACCGCCACCTCGCGGCCGGCTGGGAGTCCCGCGCCGCCGACCCCGCGACGTGGCGTGGAGTCGACGACATTCCGGACGCTGAGTTGTGGGACCTGCGCAACGCGCTGCGAGCCGAGTTCGTGCAGCAGGTGCGCGAACGCAGCATCGCCAGCCGGCTCGCCCGTGACGAGCCCCGCTGGTATGTCGAGGCAGCGGAGCACGGCTTCGACGAGCACGCGCTCACCTTCGGTTTCGCTCGCCGCCTGGCGAGCTACAAGCGCATCCAGCTGCTGACCCTCGACCCCCAGCGCGCCGAGGCGATGCTCGAGAACAACGAGCGTCCGGTGCAGATCATCCTCGCGGGCAAGGCGCACCCCCAGGACGAGGAAGGCAAACGCGCGGCGCAGGGATTGTTCGGGTTCAGGCGCGACCAGGCGGAGGCCAGCCGCCTCTCATTCCTCGACAACTACAGCCTCGCGACCGCCCTGGACATGGTCGCCGGGTGTGACGTGTGGATCAACGTACCCCGGCCGCCGCTCGAGGCGAGTGGCACCAGCGGCATGAAGTCCGCGCTCAACGGCGGCCTGAACCTCTCCGTGCTCGACGGGTGGTGGGCCGAGGCCTACGACGGCACCAACGGCTGGGCGATTCCCGGCGACATCGTCTTCGACCATGCCATGCAGGACTCACGCGACGCGTCGACGCTCTTCGACATCATCGAGCACGAGATCATCCCGCTCTTCTATCAGCGCGACGAGCACGGGATACCGCGCGGCTGGGTGGCTCGGATCCGCAACTCATTGCGTACCAACGGTCCCCGCTATTCGACGGCCCGGATGCTCGACGAGTACGCCTCCGAGATGTACGGGGTGACGGCGGCGCGCTGATCGACGGGCGGGCGTCGCTCCAAGGAGCCCGCCTCGTTCGGCCTATGTTGGAGTCGGCGTTGGCTTCGCTGTCGGGGTCGCCGTGGGTGTGGGCTTGGCTGTCGCCGTCGGCGCGAGACTGACGGGAGCGGTGTTCGGCGCGATGGTGGGCGTGGCTGTTGCCGGCGGCGCCGCCGACGGGGTGGCGCTCGCCGGCGCCGCCGTGTCGGTGGTGGTCGGCACCGCGATGTCGCTCGGCACGCTTGACGGCGTGAAGAGTGGCGCGGCGGGCGCCGACGGTGACTCCTGCACCGGTGCCCCGCCGAGCGCATTGACGGTGGCGAACACCACCACGGCGAGCACGATCACCGCCGCGGCGGCCACCGACCATACCTTCCAGCCGACCCCGCCGGGCCGGGGCTCGTCGGCGGCGGTGTCGATCGCGATGCCGGCAAGCGGCGTCCCGTCGTCCTCGTCGACCACGTCCTCGACCGGGAGGAGGCCCGGAGTGGGGTCCGCAAGCCGCTCGGCGACGGCGGACGCGAGCCACGAGTGCCCGCGGTCGCGCCAGCCCGGCCCGAGAAAGGTCGCTCCCGCGATCTCGACATCGCGGCGAAAGAGCGCCGCACTCGCCGGACGGTCACGCGGGTCCTTAGCCAGGCCGCTGATGACCAGCGCCCTCGCCATCATCGGGACCGCCTCGCTCGGCAGCGCGCCCTGGGTGTGCTGCACCCCCAGCCCGCTGAGGTCGGTGCCGAGGTACGGAGGGGCTCCGCTGAGCGCGTTCACGAACACGCCGGTCGCGGCGTAGAGGTCGGTCGCGATCGTATGTCCCCGGCCTGACCACAACTCCGGAGCCATGTACTGAGGTGTCCCGGCACGCCACCCGTGGTGCAGCGGAGGAGCGGGGATACCCGCGTCGCGAAGGATCGAGGTGCCGCCCGTGTCCAGGAGGACCGCATCGGGACGCACGTCGCGGTGGATGATCCCGACGGCGTGGAGCGCCTCGAGACCCGACAGGCACTCGTCGAACACGACCAGCGCCGCCGCCGGTGGCAGGGCGCCGCTGACGCCGACCAGGTGACCGAGGGTGACCCCGTCGACCCACTCGTAGATGACCGCGGAGGCGCGCTCGTCGAAAGCGATGACCGCCAGCACGTGCTGATGACGCAGCGCGCCGAGCGCGTCCATGTCGTGGCGGAGTTGACGGCGGAAGGCGGCGTCGGCGGAGAGCGCCGGGCTCAGGAGTCGAACGGTCACCTTCGAGCCGGTGGCGCTGTCGTGCGCCGCGACCATCGCGCCGGACCGGTCGACGCCGATCCCCCGATCCAGGGTGTACCCGGGAACGCGAGTGCGCGACCCAGCGATCTCCTGGCTACCGGCCTGCTCCATGCGTCTTCAGTATGCCGCCGCACATGCGGAGATGAACGCCCATCACCGAATGGGGATGAGCACGTTGATGACTAGAATGGCCGGGCAGTGGAGTACGTCGAGAGCATCCTCGACCTGGTCGGCAATACCCCGTTGGTCCGGCTGAGCAAGGTCACCGAGGGGCTCCGGCCCGTGATCCTCGCCAAGCTGGAGCAGTTGAACCCGGGCGGCAGCGTGAAGGACCGCATCGGTCTGGCCATGCTCGAGGACGCCGAAAAACGTGGTCTGCTCCGGCCGGGGGGAACCATCGTCGAGCCGACCTCCGGCAACACCGGCCACGGCCTCGCCATGGCCGCCGCGATCAAGGGCTACAAGATGATCTTTGTCATGCCCGACAAGATGTCGGCGGAGAAGATCAGCCTGCTCCGCGCGTATGGCGCGGAGGTGGTGATCTGCCCGACCAACGTCGAGCGCGAGTCACCGCAGTCGTACTACTCGGTCGCCGACCGGTTGACCCGCGAGGTGCCTGGGGCGTTCCAGCCGAACCAGTACTTCAATCCGCGCAACCCCGAGGCGCACTACCGGACCACCGGGCCGGAGATCTGGCGTCAGACCGAGGGCCGGATCACCACGTTCGTCGCCGGCGTCGGCACCGGCGGCACGATCACCGGGGTCGGCAGGTACCTGAAGGAGCAGAACCCGGCCGTTCGCGTGATCGGCGCCGACCCCGAAGGGTCCATCTACAGCGGCGCGATTGCCCCCTACAAGGTGGAGGGAGTCGGCGAGGACTTCTGGCCGGGTACCTTCGACCGCGACATCGTCGATGAGTTCATCCAGGTGACCGATCGAGAGTGTTTCGTGGCGGCGCGCAAACTCGCACGTCAGGAAGGGATCCTCGTCGGCGGCTCGGCGGGTCTCGCGCTCCACGCCGCCATCCAGGTGGCCGTCGACTCCAAGGCGGACGACGTGATCGTGGTGCTCCTGCCCGACACCGGACGGAACTACCTGAGCAAGTTTTTCTCCGACGAGTGGATGCGGCAGAACGGTTACCTCCAGCGGCTCGTGCCCGCGCGAGTCCGCGAGGTCATCGACGCCGCCCACACCGATCACGTTCCCGAGCTGGTCAGCGTCGGCGCGAGCAAGACCGTCGGCGAGGCCATCGATCTGATGCAGCAGTACGGCATATCGCAACTGCTCGTCACCGAGCTCGGCGCGACCGCGTTGCACGGCGTGGTCGGGAGCATCCAGGAACGCACGCTCCTGGACCGCATCTACCGCGACCCGACCGTCGTCACGACATCGGTCTCGACCGCGATGGACCCGCCGTTCGCGCGAGTGGCCGCCGGTGCGCCGATCGAGGAAGCCTTCGAGGCGCTGCTCGGCGGTGAGCCGGCGTTGATGATCGTCGAAGGCGAAGAGCCGGTCGGGGTCATCACCCGCAGCGACCTCCTCGAGTTCGTCGCCCACCGCGGCCGCGGTTGACCCGCGTGGGGCACAAGCCGCAGGGTCTGGCCACGCGCGCGGTGCACGCGGGGCAGGGACCGGATCCCGCGACCGGCGCGGTTGTCCAGCCCATCCACCTCGCGACCACCTTTGCGCAGGAGTCGCCTGGACGGCACAGGGGATTCGAGTACACGCGCTCCGGCAACCCGACTCGCGCGAACCTGGAGGAGTGCCTCGCGTCGCTCGAGGGCGCCGAGCACTGCATGGCCTTCGCGTCCGGCCTGGCGGCGACCTCGACGCTGATGCTGCTCTTCGACCCGGGCGATCACGTCGTCTTCACCGAGGACGTCTACGGAGGTACCTTCCGCCTCTTCGACAAGGTGTTCCAGCGCTATGGACTGCGCTTCACCGCCGTGGACCCGACCGATGCGGACGCGATCGCCGCGGCCATGACCGATCGCACGCGCCTGGTCTGGCTCGAGTCGCCGACCAACCCGCTGCTCCGGGTCGTCGACCTCGAGGCGGTCAGCGAGATCGTGCATGGAGGCCACGCGCTGATGGCCGTCGACAGCACGTTCGCGAGCCCGGTCCTGCAGCGACCTCTCGAGCTGGGCGCCGATGTCGTGATGCACAGCTCGACGAAATTCCTGGGTGGTCACAGTGACGTGCTCGGCGGCGCGCTGCTCACCTCGGACGATGCGCTGGCGGAACGCTTGCGCTTCCACCAGAACGCCGTGGGTGCGGTCCCGTCGCCGTTCGACTGCTGGCTGCTGCTCCGCGGCCTCAAGACTCTCGAGCTGCGCGTGGTCCGTCAGTCGGACAACGCGCTCGCTATCGCGCGCTGGTTGGAGGATCAGGACGCGGTGGTGCGCGTCCACTACCCCGGGCTCGAGCACCATCCAGGCCATGCGCTCGCCAGGCGTCAGATGGGAGGTCACTACGGCGGCGTGGTGTCCTTCGAGCTCGCCTCGGGTGACGCGGCGCGCTCCTTCCTCGAGCGGCTCCGCGTGTTCACGCTTGCCGAATCACTGGGTGCCGTGGAATCGCTCGCGGAAAGCCCGGCGATCATGACCCACGCCTCGACACCTGCCGAGATGCGGGACCGCGTCGGCGTCAGCGACGGCCTGATACGCCTCTCTGCCGGTATTGAGGACGTGGACGACCTGCTGGCCGACCTGGAGCAGGCCCTGGCGTAACCTCGCGAGGTGGCGCTCCCAGCTTCCATTCGCCGGTGGTGAGCAGCAGCGTGCCGTCGATTTCGGGCAGCGCGGGGGCGCCGAGGCGGCGCAGTTTGCGCCACTGATCACCGTCCTCCTCGCTGAGGAAGGTGATCGCCTTGCCCTCGTTGCCGTTGCGGGCCGTCCGGCCGACTCTGTGGGTGAGCCACTGCGGCGTCTCGGGCAGCTCGAAGTTGATCACCAGGCCGACGTTGACGACGTCGATGCCGCGAGCCGCTACGTTGGTCGCAACCAGCACCTCGGTCTTGTTGGCGCGGAACGAGTTCGAGCGCACGGTCGCGCGCGTTCTGCGACAGGTTTCCCTGCAGCTCGCCGGCGCTGTGACCCATCCGGACCAGGTCCCGTACCAGCTTCTTGGCGCCGTGCTTGGTGCGGTGAAAGACGATCGTCTGGTTCAGGTCGGTCGCCCGCTGGCGGCGCAGGAGACGCGACAGCGCGTCGACCTTCTGAGACTTCACGACGGCCATGACCCCGTGCTCGAGGGCCGGGACCTGTTCGTTGACCACGCGCACGCGCGCCGGTGCGTGGAGATGCTTGCTGATCATCCGCTGCACCCAGTCGGGCATCGTCGCCGAGGCGAGGACCGTCTGGCGGCGGCCCGCGCTCTCGAACGCGGGGCACATCGCGATGATCTTCTCGACGTCATGGGCGAAGCCCTGATCGAACATCTCGTCGGCCTCGTCCAGGACCAGGTACTCCACGTCGCGCAGACGGGCGAAGCCACTGCTCGCCAGGTCGAGAATCCGGCCGGGACATCCGACGATCACGTCCGGCGAGTTGCGCAGGCCGCCGGTCTGGGGACCGTACCCGACGCCACCGATGCAGACCACCGTGCGCAGCGCCGGGTCGACCTTTCGGATCACCGCGTTCACCTGCGTGGCGAGCTCGCGGGTCGGGGTCACGATCAGGGCCCTGGCGCCATGACCCTGGTGCCCGGCGAGGCGCTCGACCAGCGGCACGACGAAGGCGAGCGTCTTTCCGGACCCGGTCGGAGCTTCCATGACGCAGTCACGGCGCGCGAGCAGCGGCGGGATCGCCTCCTGCTGGACTGCGTTGGGTTCGTGGAAACCGTTCTCAGCAAGAACGGCCGACGTGCGCGGACGCACGCCGATGGATGCGAATGTCGTCACCGTGGTACCTCGGGACCCGGATCATCTCCGTCGTCCCAGAATCCCCTCGCTCGAGTGTCAGGTGCCGGATTCTTGAGACCCGCCGGGTGCCGGCGGAGAGAGGGTTCACCAAGAGGCATGGCTCGCCGATGCGCGAGCACTTGTCAAGACAGTACCACAGGTTGGTGCTCGAACCGCCTTACGCAGTCCGGTCCGGAGGCGCCTGATGTATATCCTCGTTGTCGCATGACCTTCGACGCCTTCCTTCACCAACTCCCCGACGCGGATGCCGCGGAGACCGCCGAATGGCTCGAGTTCGCTCGACGCGCTGGTCGCCGCCGAGGGCACGGTTCGCGCCCGATTCGTCATCGGCAAGCTGCTCGAGCGGGCCCGGCGGCTGCAGGTGCCGGTGCCCTCATTGGTGTCGACGCCGTACATCAACACCATCCCACCCGACGAGGAGCCGTGGTTCCCCGGTGACGAGGAGATGGAGCGGCGGATCCGGCGCATCGTCCGCTGGAACGCCGCGGCCATGGTGACGAGGGCGAACAAGCGCAGCGACGGCATCGGCGGGCACCTCTCCACATACGCGTCGGCGGCGTCGCTCTACGAGGTCGGGTTCAATCATTTCTTCCGCGGCAAGGACGACGGCAACGCCGGCGATCAGATCTACTACCAGGGACATGCGGCACCGGGCATGTACTCGCATGCGTTTCTCGAGGGGCGCATGAGCGAGGCGCAGCTGGACAACTTCCGTCAGGAGACGGGAGGCAACGGCCTGAGCTCGTACCCGCATCCGCGCCTGATGCCCGATTTCTGGGAGTTCCCCACCGTGTCCATGGGGCTCGGCCCGCTCAACGCAATCTATCAAGCGCGCTTCAACCGGTACCTGTACAACCGGCACATCGCCGACACCAGCGACAGCCGGGTCTGGTGCTTCCTCGGCGACGGCGAGTGCGACGAGCCGGAGACGCTCGGTGCGCTGTCGCTCGCGGCGCGCGAGCAACTCGACAACCTGACGTTCGTCGTCAACTGCAACCTGCAACGCCTCGACGGCCCGGTGCGCGGCAACGGCAAGGTGATCCAGGAGCTCGAGGGCATCTTCCGAGGCGCCGGCTGGAACGTGATCAAGGTGATCTGGGCGCGGGAGTGGGACGAACTGCTCGCGCGCGATGTGAGCGGCGTCCTCGTCGACCAGATGAACCGGGTCCCCGACGGGGAGTTTCAGAAGTACACGACAGAAAGTGGGGCGTACATCCGCGAGCACTTCTTCGGCCCGGACCCCCGGCTGCGCAAAATGGTCGAGCACCTGAGCGATGACGACCTGCGCCACCTCCGCCGCGGTGGTCACGACTATCGCAAGGTCTACTCCGCCTACAAGCTCGCGATCGAGCAGCAGGGCGCGCCCACGGTGATCCTCGCCCACACCGTCAAGGGATGGACCCTTGGGGTGGGGTTCGAGGGACGCAACTCGACGCACCAGATCAAGAAGATCGGCGAGGCGGAGCTGCGCGCCTTCCGTGACCTGCTCGAGTTGCCCATCAGCGACAAGAAGCTCGCCGAGGCCAAGCCGCCCTACTACCACCCCGGGGCGGACTCCGACGAGGTCGAGTACCTGCTGATGCGCAGGCGCGCGCTCGGCGGGCTGCTGCCGCGCAGGGTCGTGCGCGCCAAGCCGCTCGATCTCCCCGGCCCGGCGCCGTACGCGGAGTTCCTGACCGGGAGCGGGACGCGCGCGGCGTCGACGACCATGGTGTTCGCGGGCCTGCTGCGCAATCTGCTGCGCGATCCCGGGATCGGCAACCGGGTGGTCCCGATCATCCCCGACGAGGCGCGCACCTTCGGCATGGATGCGCTCTTCAGCGAGGTGAAGATCTACGCACCGTTCGGCCAGCGCTACGAGCCCGTTGACGCCGGCATGGTGCTGTCCTATCGCGAGGCGGTCGACGGGCAGATCCTCGAGGAAGGCATCACCGAGGCGGGGTCGATGGGCAGCTTCACGGCGGCGGGCACCGCGTACGCCACCCACGGACAGGCGGTGATCCCCTTCTACATCTATTACTCGATGTTCGGCTACCAGCGAGTTGGCGACCTCATCTGGGCGTTCGGCGACTCGCGGGGCCGCGGCTTCATGCTGGGCGGGACGGCGGGACGCACGACGCTCAACGGTGAGGGCCTGCAGCACGAGGACGGGCATTCGCCGCTGCTCTTCAGCGCCATCCCCAACGTGCGCATCTACGACCCGGCGTTCGCCTACGAGCTCGCGACGGTCATCCGCGACGGCATGCAACGCATGTACGTGGACGGCGAGGACATCTTCTACTACATCACGCTGTACAACGAGAACTACCCGATGCCGCCGATGCCGGAGGGGAGCGAGGACGGCATCCTGCGTGGTCTCTACCTCTATCGCCTGCCCGAGGCCGAGCGCAGCCACCGAGCACGCATCGTTGCGAGCGGGACCGCCGTGCAGGCCGCGCTCGAGGCACAGGCGGTGCTGCTCGAGCAGCACGATGTCGCCGCCGAGGTCTGGAGCGCGACGAGCTTTCAGCTCCTGCGTGAGGACGCGCTCGAGGTCGAGCGCTGGAACCGCTTGCATCCCGACGCGGAGCCGCGCATCTCCTACGTGGAAGAGCAGCTGGGCGGCGATGACGGACCGATCGTCGCCGTGACCGACTACATGAAGGCGGTGCCGGATCAGATCGGGCGGTTCGTCGCGAGCCCGTTCATCCCGCTGGGCACCGACGGGTACGGACGCAGCGACACCCGGGTGGCGCTGCGCCGCCACTTCGAGATCGATCCCGGTTCGATCGCGGTTGCGGTCCTCGACGGACTCGCGCAGCAGGACCGTCTCCCCCGGCACGTCGTGGCCGCTGCCATCGAGCACCACAGGATCGACGCCGAGGTGGCCGACCCGCGCTCACGCTGAGCGTTCGTCAGCGACCGGCGAGCGGCAACCCGGACCACTCCGTGTACACGGAACCACCCGGCGCGGGGCGCGACTTGTAGAGCACCAGGCGCGTGGCCGTGAAGCGCATGGCCGGCACGGGGCCGGTCACCGCCGATGCCCAGGCCGTGCCCGCGTCATCGCCCCACGACGCGCGAGGACGGCCGAGCGTGCAGTGCGGGTGGTAGGGGCGCGAATCGATGTCGAAGCCGGCGTCGCGCAACACCGTCCGGCACTCGCGGGCCAGGGCGCCGAGCTCGGCCACCTCCGCGGTGGGACCGAGCCAGAGCACACGCGGCGCTCCGCGAGGGGGGAAGGATCCGAGCCGTCCCAGCTCGACGTCGAAGGGAGGTGTGCGCGCGACCACGGGCGAGACGAGATCCACAACGCGGGCCGCGTGCGCTTCATCGATCGTTCCGAAGAAGTGCACCGTGACGTGCAGAGTCTCGGGACGCGCCCAGCGCACACCGCCGACGCGCTCGGAGAGCCGAGCCTGCAATCGCCGGGTCTCGCCGAGCGCCGGTTCCGCGACCGGCACCGCGAGAAAGCACCGCACCCTACGGACCGGCGCTCGCCGTCGGTGTCGGGGTGGGACTGGCCGGCGCGGGAGTTGGGGTCGCCGCCGTGCAGGGATTGCCACCCGCATTGGTCAGCGTGACGTCGATCTGGTTCGCCTGGCAGAGCTGGGCGAGGGCCGTGAACAGCGACTCCGCGAACCAGTTGGGCCGGTTCGTCACCTGGTACGGATTGCCCGCGTAGACGAGGATGTGACGCACGCCAAATCCCTTCGCCGACCTCGAGTACAGCATCACGATGTCGTAGCCGCCGGCATCGTGGATCGGCGTCGTCGTGTAGGCGCCGACGCCGAGTCCCTCCACCGCGGACGCGAACGCCGGGCCGTAGGTCGCGAGCTGCGTCGCCGTGAGCACACCCAGATCGCCGCCCTTGGTGCTCGTGGCGGTGTCGTCGGAGAACTGCTTGGCGGTGGCGACGAAGCTCGCCCGGGCGGCGAGCATCTGCTCGATCACGCCCGCGCGCGCCTTCGCGAAATGGTCCTCGAGACGCTGCTCATTGAGGCTCGAGCCGATCTCGTCCTCGAGCTGGGCGATCGAACCCCCCGCCCCGGCGAGGTTGCTCTGCAGCGCGCTCATGCCGCCCGACGCGGCAGCGTCGGCCGCGACCTGCGCCTGGATCTCCTTCGACGTGGCCTCGAGGCCCAGCTGCGTCGCCTCTTCGCGGATGACCGTGTCGATGATCAGCGAGCGCAGGACCGACGCCCGCAGCGCGGTCGTCTGCGCAGGATTGCTGCCCGCGCCGCCCTGCAGGATGCTCGTGAGCGCGCTCTGGTACCGCGTGTTGAATTGCGCCAGCGTGATGGTGGCGGTCGCCACCCGGGCGATCACCGGGGACGGCGTCGCCGGCGACACGGCCTGGCTGCTGCATGCGGTGACGAGCAGCACACACGCGGCTGCCACCGCCCCCCGCCGTCCATGGAACATCCTCAAGCCAGTGTATCGGGGGCCGCTGTCGTCCCGGCCCCGACCACCGCGAGGCCCGCCACTCGCGCCCGGAACGACGGAGTGACCACTACGAGCACGGTGGTGAGGCCGACCAGCAGCGCCCCGACCCCGACCGCGTTGAACAATCCCACGGAATGCGCCAGCAGCCCGTACGCGACGGTGCCGAGCGGCTGCAACCCCGCGAAGATGGTCGCGTAGATGCCGAGCAGCCTGCCGCGCAGGCGCGGGTCGGTGTCGGTCTGCAGCAGCGTCGTCATCGACGTGCTCACCGCGACGAACGCGAAGCTGATCCCCACCAGCGCGGGCAACGTGATCAGCAGCACCGCGCCATGGGCAACCGCGAACAGGCTGCCCGCATAGACGACTCCGCCGACGAGCATCAGCTGAAGACGCCCGGCTCCACGGCCCATCGAGGCGATCGCGAGGCCACCGACCAGTCCACCGATGCCACCGACGCTGTACATGATCCCGAGCGCGGCGGGTCCGACGTGCAGCTGTGTTTTGGCCAGAACAGGGAGAAAGGGCATGTAGGAGACACCGCAGAATGCGAGCACGGCGGCAACGATCACCACGCCACGCACCAGGGGATCGGCCCCCGCGACACGGAGGCCGCCGACGAGCTCGCCCCACGCGGTGATACCCAACTGTCTCGGGAGCGGGGCGACGTCGGGGATCACCTTCAGCAGCACCACGATCGGGGCGAGATAGGCGACCGCGAGGAAGCCGAAGCACACCGCCGGGCCGGCGAATCCGATGAGCAGCCCGGCGACAGACGGGCCGACGATGCGAGTTGCGCTCATCGCCGCCGCACCGAGCGCGACCGCGTTGACGACGAGATGGCGTTCGACGAGGTCCCCGACCAGAGCCTGGCGGGTGGGCAGGTCGGCGGCATCGGTCGCGCCGAAGACAATCGCCACCACGAGGATCGACGCGAAGGTCGCATGGTTGGTCGCCACCAGGAGCGCGAGCGACCCGGCGCTCAGGCCGAGCATCGACTGGGTGACCAGCAGGATCCTCCGCCGTGGCAGGCGGTCGGCGAGGACGCCCCCGGCGAGCGACAGGACCACCGAGGGTATGCCGTCGGCCGCGGCCACCACCGCGACCGCGGTCGTGCTCCCGGTGCGCTGGTAGACGAGGTAGCCGAGGGCGACCACCTGCATCCAGGTGCCCAGCAAGGTCGGCCACTGCGCCGCCCAGTACCAGCGGAAGGGTCGCACCCGCAGTGCCGGCGGCGGCCAGCGTCCCTCGCGCATCGCCACCGGTTCAGGCGTCGCGCTCACTTTCCAGTGCGATGTGCCGCTAGCTGCGCCGGGCGTCGGTCCGTGATCCGCGCCTGGTCCGTGAGCCAGGCACCAGCGGTCCCCCGGCACAGGGTGTGGGCATCGGATCGATTGTAGGTGCCCACGATCGCCTCACCGCCACAGGGGGACCCGACGTCGACAGGTCGAGCAGCGACGCCGGGGCTGGTGGCACGATGGGGCGAGCATGGACGCGAGGCTGAACGCTCCGCGGCGGCCGCTCGAGGCCGGCAGCGCGCCCGCAGACAGCACGTTCGCGAGACCCCGTGCGACCGCGGCGGCCATCGGAGCCCTGATCGTGTCGGCCGGTGCCGGCGGCTTCCTGGTGACCAGCCTCATCCCCGACGGTGGGGTGGGTCAAGCGGAACGGGCGACCGTCGCGCTGACGACCACGCTCGACAGCGGCGCGAAGGTCACGGGTACCGGTGTGATCCTCACTTCGGGCGGCGAGGTCGTCACGGCCTACAACGTCGTCAACGGCGCCGTCAGCATCGCCGCCGATGTGAGCGGCAGCGCGTCGCAATACGCGGCGACCACCTTTGCGCTGAGCCCCACCAACGGGGTCGCAGTGCTCCAACTCCTGGACGCCTCCGGCCTGCCGAGCGCGAGCATCGGCACCTCCTCGCACGTCAAGGTCGGCGATCACGTGACCGCGATCGGCAGGATGGCGCGGGGCGCCGGGACCGCCGCGGACACGCAGGGTGCCGTTGTGGCGCTGGGCCAGACGATCGTCGCCGCCGACCCCGATGGCAGGAGTCCCGAGACGCTCCAGGGGCTCATCGCCTTCAGCGCCCCCCTTTCCGGCAACGGCACGGGCGGGCCGCTCATCGACACATCGGGGAAGCTGATCGGGCTTGACGTGACCTCCGCGCCGGCCGCACATGAGGCAGCGGGGACTGGCGGCGGGGCCTTCGCCATCCCGATCGACCGCGTGCTCTCGATCGTTCACGACGTCAACACGCATACGGCAGCGCCCGACATCCTTCAGGGCCACGGCGCGTACCTCGGGGTCGATGTGCTCGACAGCGCGACGCCGCCCGGGGCCGTGGTGGTCGCGGTCGGACCGGGCACGCCCGCCGCGGTGGCGAGGATCGCGGCGCAGGATGTCATCGTTTCCATCGACGGCGTCGGGATCGACTCGGTGGCGGCGCTCCACTCGCAGCTGCAGCGGCACCACGGCGGCGATTACGTCGTCGTCGGCTGGATCGACCCGGCGGGGCACCAGCACATCGCCACCGTGCAGCTGGCCGCCGCCACCTTCACATAGGCGGAGATCCGCCGCAAGCTCGACGCGCCTTATGCGGCGACGACCGCGGCGTCCTCCGACGCCGGCAAGGGGAGGTCGTCCAGGAAGGCGGCGATGAGGGCTCGCTGCCGGCGCGACAACTCCGGGCTCCAGGCGTGGCCCGCCTGACGGATGACGTCGAATGCGATGGTCGGGACTCCAGCAACGGCGGCTTCGAGCCGCGGCACGTCGACGATCCGATCATGCTCGGCTACCAGGATCAACGTTGGATGCCCCGACTTCGCGGACCTGGGCGAGATCGCGGCGGCGCAGCACGTCGTACAGCCACTCCCGAGCCGCTCGCGGATCCGCGAGCAACTGGTTCTCGAAATTGGCCGTCGCCGCGACGGGATCGACATCCTTGCCCTCGACCATGAAGCGCTTGTAGATGTCGCTCGTCGTGCGCTGGTGCGCGAGCCAGACGATGCACGGATACACGAACGGCGCCAGCATGATGCCCACCTGGATGTGAAACAGGCGCCGGATCAGCTCGGGTGACACCAGCGGGGTGTGCAGGATGAGTCGCCCCGTCGCCTGGGGACGGGCTCGCTGCACGGCGAGTGCGATGGGCGACCCGAGGCAGAGGCCCGCGACGTCGAAATGGTCGACCCCGGCATCGTTCGCCGCGGTCAGCGCCGCACGGGCGAGCGCCGGCACGGTGTGGCCACCGACCATCGGCGCCGAGCGTCCGAATCCCGGGAGATCCGGCGCGATGATCGTGCGGCGTGAGAGCAGCACGTCGAACCAGTCGGTGAAATTCTCTGCCGAGCCGATGAACCCGTGACAGAGCAGCAGCGGCGGTCCGGACCCTCCGGTCAGATAGCGCAGCGGCTCGCCTTCATGTTTCGTGAACCGCTCCTCGAGTCCGTTCACGCTGCTGGTCACTCCGTGTCGATCTGCGCGCGCTGGAGGCGTCCGCTGTAGTCGATGTAGATTGACTTCCACTCGCTGAACTCGTCGAGCACATGGCCGCCGGC
This sequence comes from Candidatus Dormiibacterota bacterium, assembly GCA_963768105.1. GTDB lineage: Bacteria > Chloroflexota > Dormibacteria > Aeolococcales > Aeolococcaceae > Palsa-851. The sequence goes on from CAVYGR010000004.1 coordinate 75,864, forward strand.
TTCGCGGTGGCCGTTGCCGGTGTTGCGAGTCCCGCCGAACGGGAGCTGGATCTCCGCACCGATCGTCGGCGCGTTGATGTACACGATTCCCGAGTGCAATTCGTTGATGGCATGGAACGCCGTGCGCAGGTCGTTGGTGTAGACACTGAGACTCAGCCCGTACTGCGTGGAGTTCGCCGCCGCGATCGCTTCCTCGACGGATCCGACCGGCATGATCACCGTGGTCGGTCCGAAGATCTCCTCCTGCGCGATCCGCATCGAGGGATCGACGCCGGCGAAGACGGTGGGGCGGTAGAACCATCCGTTGGCGAGATCGCCGGTGGTGGCGATCTCGCCCCCGAGGAGGAGCGAGGCACCCTCGCCGCGACCGATATCGGTGTACGAGTTCGATCCGCCGGAGCTGGGTCTCGTTGATGACCGGACCGACGTCGACGTTCGAATCGAGACCGTCTCCGAGGCGCAGCGCCCCCGCCCGTTCGACCAGCTGCGAAGTGAAGCCGTCGAGCGCACCCTTTTCGACGATGAGGCGTGACGACGCGGTGCAGCGCTGACCCGAGGTCCCGAACGCCCCCCAGAGCGCACCGTCCACGGCAAGCGGGATGTCGGCGTCGTCGAGCACCACGATCGCGTTCTTGCCGCCAAGCTCGAGCGAGCATTTCTTGAGCATCCTGCCGCAGGTCTCCGACACGATCCGACCGGTGTCGACACTCCCTGTGAAGTAGATCGCGGCGACGTCGGGGTGCTCGACCAGCGCCGCGCCGGCCTCCTCGCCGAAGCCGAACACGACGTTGACGACACCGCCGGGCAGCCCGGCCGCCTCGAGCACCTCGACGAACCGGAGCGCGCACAGCGGGGTGTCCTCGGCAGGCTTGAGGACGACGGTGTTGCCCGCCATCACCGCCGGAAAGATCTTCCACGAGGGGATCGCCATCGGAAAGTTCCAGGGGGTGATGCAGCCGACGACGCCAAACGGCTGGCGCATGGTCATCGCCCACTTGTCCCGGAGCTCGCTCGGCACCGTCTCGCCAAACGCCCGGCGACCTTCACCGGCGATGAACTTGCCCATGTCGATGGCTTCCTGCACGTCGCCGCGGGCTTCGGTGAGCACCTTGCCCATCTCGCGCGTCATGAGGCGCGCGAGCTCCTCCTTGCGTTCCTCCAACATTTCCGAGGCGCGCAGGATGATCGCCGCGCGAGCCGGCCATGGAGTCCGGCGCCAATCGTCGAACGCGGCGCGCGCAACCTTGACGGCGGCGTCCACATCCCCGGCATCGCTGCGCGGGAACACCCCGACCACATCGTCCTTGTGCGCCGGGTTGCGCGACTCGAAGGTGCGTCCCGCCGCTGCGGCGCAGTAGTCACCGCCGATCAGGTTGCCGGTCTCGACCAGCTCGCTCACAGCGCTCACGTGCGGTCCTCCTCGCGCATCGACGCCTCGAGGATGTCCAGGCCCGCTTCCAGCTCTGCTTCCGGGATGGTGAGAGGGGGGATCAACCTGATCACGTTGGCGTCGATGCCACAGGACAGCACCAGCAATCCCCGGGCAAGGGCGTTGGCTGCGATCCGATCGACCAGAGCGGTGGCGGGAGCGCCGTTCTGCATGAACTCGAGACCGATCATCAACCCGAGGCCGCGCACGTCGGCGAGCACGGGCATGTCTGTCTGCCAGCGCCGGGCGCGTTCCATCACCGCGCGACCGAGACGCTCCGCGCGCTCCGCGATCCGATGACCCGTCAGCGTCTGGATCACGGCGACCGCGGCCGCACAGGCGACGGGATTCCCACCGAAGGTCGACCCGTGCTCGCCCTCGTGCCACGCGCGCATGACGCGATGCCCCGCGATGGTGGCGGCGATCGGCATGCCGTTGCCGAGCGCTTTGGCAACGCACATGATGTCCGGCTCGACGCGCGTGTGCTCGACCGCGAACATGCGACCGGTGCGGCCGAACCCGGTCTGCACCTCGTCGGCGATCAGCAGGATCCCGTGCTCGTTGCAGACCTTACGCAGCATGGGCATGAACGACGCCGGTGGGACCACGTAGCCACCCTCGCCCTGCACCGGTTCGACGATGATCGCGGCAACCGTGTCCGGCGACGTGGTGGTCGCGAACAGCAATTCCAGCTCGCGCTCCACGAGGTCGCAGGCCGCGCCCGGCGGGTGCGAGCAGTACCGGAAGCAGTACGGGTAGCGAATGTGGTGCACGCCCGGGAGGAGAGGACCCATGCCGCGTCGATAGCTCGCCTTGCTCGCGGTCACCGAGAGCGCTCCGTAGGTGCGACCGTGGAACGCCCCGACGAACGCGATGATGTCGCCGCGCCCGGTCGAACGGCGCGCCAGCTTGATCGCACCCTCGACCGCCTCCGCGCCAGTGTTGTTGAAGAACACCTGGTCGAGGCTCGGGGGAGTGACCGACACGAGCGCGGCGGCCGCCTCGATCATCTGCGGATGAAACGCGGTCACCGAGGTGTGCCAGAGACGATCGACCTGCTCATGGACCGCCGCGACCACCGCCGGGTGGCGATGGCCGAGATTGGTAACACCGATCCCGCACCCGAAGTCGAGCACGTCGCGGCCGTCGACCGTGTGCAGGTGCGCCCCCTCCGCACTCTCCACCACGAGATCCGAGTAGCGGTGGTACGCCGACGATATCAGCTCCGCGTCACGCTCGCGCCACGTGGCGGCATCCGCCGCTGCCAGCGTCCCGCTCACGAGCCAGAGGTGGCGGCCGCTGGCCCCGAAGGCGACGAGGCAGCGTGGCGGACTCCCACCCTACCGAGGGCGAGGAAGCCCCCGAACATGAACGCGATCCCCACCGCCTCGTAGACCCCGAGCACGTCGAGGCTGCCGATGCCGACGGTCTTCGCGGCGGAGAATCCAACAGCGATGATCAGCGCTCCGATGGTGAGCAACACGTTGCAGATCGCCCGATCGATGCCCGCCCGGTCGCGGATGAAGCGGTATGCGGACCAGGCCGATCCACCGACGAGGACGAGCGTCCCGATGATGTTCAGAAACACCACTCCGATGAAGAGCAGGGATCCGTGCTGGATCGCATCGCCGAGCACGCCCTTGGCGGTGGTCAGTCGCGCCGCGTCGACCGGGATCAGCGCCGCGTCGACGGCCAGGACGAGGGTGATGAGCGCGAGCACGACCGCGCACGCCCAGGCCACCCGGCGCGGTGCCAGCAGGAATAACGTGCCGAGCGCGAGGTAGATGACGCCGAGCACCCCGCCGAGCAGGTAAAAGCCGCGGAAGACGGCGGGCGTCCAGCCGCCGGTCTCGCCCGCCGCCTGGAATGCCGCGGCGCCGGCAAAGATGAGCAGACCGAGCGTCCACGCCGCGAATGCCGGCCGTCTGCTCCGCAGGAACCTGAGAAAGACCACGACAGCGAACACGGCACTCAATGCACTGGCCAGGGCGGCGAAGACCATGACGACGATCCTAACGAGGTTGTGCGCCTCCTTGGCGTGCTGTCCCAGATGCGTCTGGTTCCAATGGGCGATGTCGGAGTTCAATGAATCTGTCCGGCTAACGGTTCAGTGATTCTGACCTGGGTGCGAGGGGGGGTAGCGTCGCCAGGGGTGTGGAGCCGGAAGGCGCCACGAAGCGGCGGCAACGGGCGACGGTGGAGGAGCAGTCGGTTGTGGTGACGCAGCGAGCCGTCGCGACCGCGGCGCCAAGGAGCCGCGACGCTGGTTGATCCCGAGGCGGTAGTGATCGAGGTCCAGCGGTCCGTGGTGAGTGCTGGCCAGTTCCACGCCCTCGTGGAACACATGCACCGAGCCGTCGAAGCGCTGGTGGACCTCCACGGGTAAGCGCGCCGCGCTGTTCCGGTGCGGGCGCGGGGGCAGGTCGATGACCAGCTTGCCGAACTGGACCGTATTGTCGTTGCCGACCACACGCCGGTACTTGAAGCAGAATGCTTCGTGGTAGGGACGGTGCTTCGGCCAGGGGACGTAGGCCTTCTGCGGATCCGCGGCAGCCACGCTGAAACGGCGATTGTGGCGCGGGAGAAAGCGCTGCAGCACCAGGTTGGCATCCTCGCGGGTCGCCACCCCGGCGAGGCGCAGTTCGCTGCAGAGACGGTCTTGAAACGTCCCCCAGAGGCGTTCCACCCGGCCCTTCGCCTGTGGTGAGCGGGCGCGGATGAGGCGCACCCCGAGCTCCTCCAGCAAACGTCCGAATTGAGTCGGCTGGGCATGACCGCTTGAGTTGCTCCGCGAGGGTCAGGTGTTTCTTGTTGGCGAAGAAGATGGTGTGCTGATCGCTGTAAACGGCCAGGGGGATGCCATAGCGGCGCACCACCTCGCGGAGCAGCTGGAAGTATTCCTGGGCGTCCTCGCGCTCGCGGAAGCTGGCCCACGGGACCACGCCCGTGGCGTCGTCGATGCCGCCCACCAAGCTCAGCCACGGCCCCCGTCCCTCCAGCCAGTCGTGGCGGCTGCCGTCGATCTGCAGGAGCATGCCGGCGCGGGCCATGCGCTCCCGGCGGCGACGATGCCGCGGCGCCCGCCGGGAGCGCACCGGAGCAACCCCCGCCCGGGCGAGGATGCGCTGCACGCTGGGCCGCGACAGCGCAATCCCTTCGTGCTCGGCGAGCATCTCGGTGAGGTGCTCGCGGTTAAAGCCGGCATAGGTGCTGGTGGCCAGCTCCACAACTCGGGCGGCCACGCTGGGGTCGATGGCATGGATCGGGCGCCGACCCCGGTTGCCGTGGACCAGTGCTGCCGCCCCGCGCTCGCGGTAGGCAGCTCGCAGCCGCCGCACTTGCCGGATCGTGATGCCCAACAGCTCTGCTGCTTCGGCGTTGACCAGCGCTCCCGCCTCGAGGTGGTTGAGCACCAACAGCCGTCGCTGTTCTTCCTGGTTCAAGGTGATCCTGTCCTTCATAAGAGGACAAACTCACAGAACTCCTAAGGGAGGACGTTTTCTCAGAACGTCCACACTGGTTCCAATGGGCGATTGACAACCCAACGCTTTCGCGTGTACACAGGGGGCTTCACCAGCAATGCCTCGCACAGAGAGGAGAACCCAGCACATGGTCAAGCCCACGAAAGGGTTTTTGTCGATTGCATCGATTGCCGCGCTTGGTGCGTTAGCCGCCTGCGGCACATCGTCAACCCCCGCCTCCTCGAGCGGCGGGCAAAGCGGGATCGCCGGTTGCAAGGGAACGATCACCGTGGCCACCGACCTGCCGTTGACGGGCGGGGATGTGACTGACGGCCCGTACGTCCAGTTGGCGGCACAGCTTGCCGTTACCCAAGCCAACGCCTCCAAGCTCTTCGGCGGATGCACGCTGAAGTACATCAGCAAGGACAACTCGACTATCGTCAAGGGCGGGCATGACCCGGCGCAGGGCGCGGCGAACATCACGGCCCTCGCTTCTGACGCGACCCTGATGGGCGTTATCGGACCGTTCAACTCCTCGGTCGCGCTGGCCGAGATCCCGGTGGCTTCGCGGAACGGCTTGGCGATGATCAGCCCGTCGAACACCAACCCGTGCCTGACCGTCGTCGTCGCGGTGTGCAGCGACCCCACGATCAAGATCAACACCGCGTCGCTCTACCCGGCTGGCCACACCTATTTCCGGGTCATCGCCAGCGACGTGCAACAAGGTGCGATCGACGCCTATGTTGCGGCGAAGGTGCTCAACGCCACCAAGACGTATGTCTTCGACGACCAAGAGGCATACGGCCGCGGGATTGCGCTCCTCTTCACGAAGGACTACACCGCGGACGGTGGCACCATCGTCGGCCTGCCGGCCAGCCTGCCTGGAACGACCAAGACGTTCGCAACCCAGATCAGTCTGGCACACAGCGCCGGTGCTCAGCTCATCTACTTCGGTGGGACGTCGGGCAACGGCTGCGGCCTCGTGCGGCGCGACATGGGCTCCGCCGGCTTCAGCGTTCCGCTCCTCGGCGGCGATGGCTGCCAGAACCAGCTGTTCATCACACAGGCGAACTCGGGTTCCAAGCCCAACGAGGCCGATGGCGGCTACGCCACCAGCGCCCCGGACGTGACCAAGCTCTCGAGCTCGGCTACGTTCTACTCGGATTACGCAACGGCCTACGCCAGCGTCGGCGGGAAGCTGGCGAATGCGATGAACGAGCCATACACCGCGTACGGCTACGACGCGATGAACATCCTTCTTCAGGCCATTCACGCCGTGCTCGTACAGAACGGAGGACAGCCCCCCGCGAGCAGCACGACATTCCGATCTGACGTCGTCGCGGCCCTGCGCAATACCAACTACAGCGGTGCGGTGGGTCAGACGAGCTTCGACGCCAACGGAGACACGACCAACACCGGGTTCACCCTCTACAAGGTGGAGAGCGGCAAATGGGTCGGGGTCAACACGTATGGCGTGGACACCAGCGGCAACGTCTCGGTGAAGAGCTGATCGAAATGTGAGGATCAGGGGAGAGCGCTGGGCGCTCTCCCCTTTTTCTTTTTCGCGTTTGGGGAGACGGCATGATGAGCGAGCAGAGCGGACCCGTGGGGACGCCTATGGCAGGCTCGGGGACCACATCCGCCATGCTGGTGGAGCAGGCCGGCCTCGCACCTCGCCCAGGCCCTGCGACCGGGCTGATCGGCGGCGTCGGCCCCCTTGTCCGTATCGCTCACGGAACGATCTCCAGGTATTTCACCGCCGTGCTCGTGGCCATGATTGTTGTGGCGGTTGTGCTCACCCTGCTGCAGCACAGTTTTACCCTCATGGGGGAGCAGATCAAGAACGCCCTCGTCCTGGGTGCGATCTACGCGCTCGTCGCGATCGGGTACACGATGGTGTACGGCATCATCGAGCTGATCAACTTCGCCCACGGTGACGTCTTCACGGCCGCCGGGTTTTTCGCTGTCGTCATATCGAGCACCCTTCACCTCGACGCACTCGCGACAGGGAGCCTTGGCGGGCTGCTGCTCGCGCTGGCGATCGTGTTCTCTCTCTCAATGGTCGCGGCCGGCCTCACCGGCGTCTTGATCGAGTTCGTCGCCTATCGCCGCCTACGGGACTCGCCACGACTTGCGCCGTTGATCACTGCCATCGGAGTGTCGTTCCTCATAGAAGGGATCCTGCTCATTCTCGAGGGTCCGAACGACGTCCCCACGAGTCAGGCGTCCTGGATCACGGGGACCGCGCTGACCGTTGGTGGTGTGAGCGTTCTGTGGACGGACATCTTCGTCGTCGGCATGGCACTGCTGCTGATGTTCGTGCTGGGCGAGTTCGTGCGCAGAACTCGGCTCGGTAAGGCGATGCGCTCGACCGCGCAGGACCGGACCGCCGCGTTGCTGTGCGGCATCAACATCAATCGCACCATCTCGGCGACGTTCTTCATCGGATCCGCGCTCGCTGCGGCGGGTGCGGTCATCTACAGCATCAACTACGGCGATCTCCAGTGGAACATCGGCTTCCATCTCGGCATCATCGCCTTCACCGCCGCGGTCCTCGGTGGCATCGGCAACATCGTCGGTGCCGGCGTCGGCGGTTTCATCATCGGCATCATCTACGTGTTCGGCGGATCGCTGTTCGGAGGTGAGTGGAGCGAGGCGCTGATCTTCGCGGTCCTCGTGCTCATCCTGACATTCCGGCCGGTTGGTCTCTTCGGTATCGAGGTGACCACCCGTGCGTGAGAAGCTCGCATCGTTCTTCCGCTCCGACCCGGGGTCGGGCAAGCGCGCCGACGGCGCCACGGTGTTCTGGATCATGGCGTCGACATCAGCCATTCTCCTGCTCATGGGCTGGCTGCTGCCCTGGTTCGTGAACGACTACTCCGCCGGTGCCGGGTACAGCCCTCAGGACGCGCTCGTTTCGCCGCCCACGGGAATCGGAACGTTCTTGATCTACATCCTCGCGGTGCCCATGCTCGTCCTGGTGCTCTCGCCAATCGTCGAGGCGGTCGTGCGATCTCGCAGCCGGACACTTTGGCGGAGGGCTGACCGCGTTCGCCTCATCCTGGCCCTTGCCGGCCTCGCCCTCACGGCGCTCGTCTGGTTCCTGGTCTCGATCGTCCAAGAGGAACCCCTGTTTGGATCCTTCACGTCCGGGACGTACACCGACTCCGCTGTGTGGCTGACGATGTACGGATACGCGCTGGCGGCGCTCGCATACGGCGCGCGCCGGTGGGTCATCGGACGTCAGACGCTCGCTTTTGGAGTCGCTGTGCTGCCGTTCGGGATCTTCCTTCCCCTCATGTTCCACCAGGCGCCGGTCTTCCTGCTCTGGGCTGCAGGCTCGCTGGCGATCTACATGCTGCTCGCCCTCGGCCTCAACGTCGTGGTCGGGTTCGCCGGACTGCTCGACCTGGGATACGCTGCCTTCTTCGCGATCGGAGCGTACGCGTGCGCGTCGTTCGCGTCCCCGGCGCACAACATCCATCTGCCCTTATGGGTGCTCATCTTCCTGGGGGCGGCGATCGCCTCCATTTTCGGAGCGGTCCTGGGAGCGCCAACGCTGCGGTTGCGCGGTGACTACCTCGCCATCGTCACTCTTGGCTTCGGGGAGATCATCCCGGATCTCGCCACGAACAACGTCTTCAACCTGACCGGAGGAGCAAACGGGATCTCCGGGATCGATCAACCGCACTTCGGGGCCTTTAATTTCAGCCTCAGCCCGCGCTGGTACTACTGGTCCTTGCTGATCGTCGTCATCGCGGTCATCGTGCTGCTGAAAAACATCGAGCGTTCGCGGGTCGGACGCGCCTGGGTGGCCTTGCGCGAGGACGAGGTGGCAGCCGCTGCCACGGGCATCAACACGACCACCACGAAGCTGCTCGCCTTTGCAATCGGCGCATCGGTGAGCGGTTTCGCCGGCGCGTTCTATGGATCGCTGGTAACCATCGTTTCGCCGGATGACTTCAGCTTCTCGGTGTCGATCGCGGTGCTGAGCATCATCGTGCTCGGCGGCATCGGCAACATCACCGGAGTGATCCTGGGCAGCTTCATCCTGACATTCGTCATCTTCTGGGTGCTTCCGAACATGAACGAATGGTCGGCCACGCTGAGCCAGACGGTGCACGTACCCGCGATCGCCAACATCAACCTGACCAACTACACCTACATCATCTACGGCATCGCCCTCATCCTCATGATGCTGTTACGTCCGGGCGGGCTGCTCCCAAGTCGCGCTCGCCGCATCGAGCTCGAAAGCGCCGTCGAGGGCGAGTCGCTCGCCGCGGTGCAGGGAGTCGCGTAAGGTGCCGCTGCTCGAACTCGACAGTGTCACCAAGCGGTTCGGCGGGCTCCTGGCTGTCGCGAACGTGAGCTTCGGTCTCGACAAGGGCGAGATCCTCTCCATGATCGGCCCGAACGGCGCGGGCAAGACGACGGCCTTCAACTGCATCACCGGGCTGTTCCCGATCACCACCGGGGCGATCAAGCTTGACGGCGAGTCGATCGCAGGGCTCCCTCCCCACCGGATCACCAAGCTCGGCGTTGCCCGCACGTTCCAGAACATCCGGCTGTTCGCCTTCATGACCGCGGTGGACAACGTGATGGTCGGCGCGCACTGGTGGATGAAGGAGCGCGTGTGGGACGGTGCTCTCAGGACCGGCCGCGCGCGCCGCGAGGAGCGATCCGTCCAGCAGCGAGCACTGGAGCTCCTCGATCTCCTCGGCCTGTCGCGATATGCCGGGTCCTACGCACGTGAGATGCCGTACGGGTTGCAACGCCGCCTCGAGATCGCTCGAGCGCTCGCAACGCGGCCGCGGTTGCTACTGCTCGACGAGCCCGCGGCCGGCCTGAACACCGGGGAGAAGCGGGAGTTGATGCAGCTGATCTCCAGGTTGCGTGACGAGGGGCTCACGATCCTGCTCATCGAGCACGACATGCGCGTCGTCATGGAGGTGAGCCATCGCATCGTGGTGCTCGACCATGGCGAGAAGATCGCCGAGGGTATCCCCTCTGATGTCCGCCAGAACCCCCGGGTGATCGAGGCCTACCTCGGCACCGGCGCCAGCGACGAGATACGCACGGCGTGAGCGAGAACGGCGAGCAGCCGGTCGCGTTGAGCCCTGCGTCCGGCGCGGGGATAGTCATCGAGCTTCGCGAGATCGACGTCTTTTACGGACGGGTCAAAGCGCTGAGCAAGGTCTCCCTCGAGGTGCGCGAAGGCGAGATCGTGGCGCTGATCGGCAGTAACGGTGCGGGCAAGACGACAACCCTCCGGACGATCAGCGGTCTCATCGGCCCACGATCGGGCGAGGTACGCCTCTTCGGCAACGTCGTGCGCGGAGTCGGAGCGGAGCGAATCGCAAGGATGGGTGTCGGGCATGCGCCGGAGGGCCGTCGCCTCTTTGCCCGGATGACCGTTCGCGAGAACCTCGACATGGGCGCCTACAGCCGCCACGACAGAGCGGGGATTCGCGGCGACCTCGAGCGTGTGTTCACCCTCTTCCCGCGGCTTCGCGAACGTGACTCGCAGCTTGCCGGCAGCCTGAGCGGCGGTGAGCAGCAGATGGTCGCCATCGGCCGCGCGCTGATGAGCAATCCGAAGGTCCTGCTTCTGGATGAGCCCTCGCTGGGGCTCGCGCCGATCCTCGTCGACGCCATCTTCGAGGTCATCCGGGAGATCAACTCCAAGGGAACCACCATCCTGCTCATCGAGCAGAACGCCCTGCTGGCGCTCAAGACCGCGTCGCGAGGCTACGTCCTCGAAACCGGGAGCGTCGCGCTCTCGGGCCCGTCCGCAGACCTGGTTGCTTCGCCCGATATCCAGCGAGCCTATTTGGGTATGTAACGCTTACACGCCGGCGACGTCTTTAAGGAAGTGATGACACCGACCAGCGAGACCCCTCCCGCCCCCGGGGTCGCCACCCCGGAGATCGTCGCGCAACCGCCGGAGGTGCCTGCTCGCGATGTCGTCGGCTGGACGATGCAGCCCGAGTTCAGGCACGGCCGCCGTCTGTCGGCGGAGGTGACGCGGAAGGTGCTGGCCACCGCCCTCGGGCTCACCCCGCAGGCTCTGACCGGCCTCGACGCGGCGGACCTGCGTGCGGCGCTCGACCGGCTCCGCGCCATGGCGAATTTCACCCAGAAGCTCGCGGAGACGGCGGCCACCGATGACCTCACCGGGGCACTGCGCCGGAGCGCCGGCCTGTCGGCGCTCCAGCGCGAGATCGACAGGTCGCGCCGCGTCGGCGGCAAGGGCATCGTGGTGGTCTTCCTCGACGTCGACAACCTCAAGCATGTCAACGACACCGAGGGGCACGCCGCCGGCGACCGCCTGCTCGTCGACATCGTCGCCGCGATCCGAAAGCGGGTGCGCTCCTACGACCTGGTCATCCGCTACGGGGGTGACGAGTTCGTGTGCGCGCTCCTGGACGAATCCGTGTCGGACGCGGAGCGAACGCTCGCCGACATCCGCCGTCAGTACACGGCGCGGACCCACGGCCATACGGTCAGCGTCGGCCTCTCCGAGGTCGCCCCCGCCGACACCGCGGAGTCAGCGGTGGCGAGTGCCGACGCCGCGCTCATCGCCGAGCGTCGCAAACTCGAGTTGACGTCTGAGGCACCGCACTGAGCGGAGAGGCGCAGGCACGGTCTTTGAGGATTCGGGGGTCGGCACTCCGGGTACGCTCAACAATTAAGGAGCTTGGACGGTGGCGATAGACGTGGTCGGCAAGCTGGCGAGGGTCACGGCCGACATCACCCCGGGACACCTCGGCGAGGTGATCATCGAAGTCCGAGCAGGCACTGAACGTTTCCTCGCGTGCGCGTCCGACAAGACATCGACGATCACCAAGCATTCCCAGGTCCTTGTGGTGGGTAGCCTGGGCGGCCGCACCGTTGAGGTCGCGCCGACAGACACCATGAGGTTGCCGCGATGACCACGCTGGCGTACGTGCTTCTGGGAATCATCCTCGGTGGGCTCCTGCTCATCGCGCTCTTCTTCAGGGCGGCATGGCGTGTCGCCGAGCCGGATGAGGCGTTGATCATCTCGGGGTTCCGCAGCAGCCAGCGTCCCGAGGGCGTTGGCGAAAGCATGGGGTTCCGGATCGTGACCGGACGTGGTCGGCTCGTGGCGCCGGGGATCACCAAGGTGCGCCGCCTTTCGCTCGAAGCGCACGAGAGCGAGATCGCCGTTCCCTGTGTCTCGCAGCAGAAGATCCGCATCGACCTCCGCGGCGTGATCGTCTACAAGGTCGGCGACGACTACCGCTCGATCGCCAACGCAGCGCGGCGTTTCCTGGATCGCCCCGCACAGGAGCTCGAGACCAAGGTGCAGAACGTCTTCGTCGGTCACCTGCGTGCCATCGCGGGGTCCATGACCGTCGAGGACATGATCAGCGACCAGGACAAGTTCGCCCAGCAGGTGCGCGATCGCTGCTCGCAGGAGATGGAGTCGTTCGGCCTGGTCATCGACAGCTTCCAGATCCAGGCGATCACAAGCCCTTCGAACTACATCGAGAACCTCGCAGCACCGCACCAGGCCGAGGTGGAACGCAACGCCCGGATCGCGCGCGCCAATGCGGAGCGCGACGCGGTCGGCGAGGAGCAGATCGCCCAGGCACAGATGGCCCAGTCGCAGCGCGATACCAACATCAAGAAGGCGGGCTACCAGGCGGAGGTGGATACGGCGACTCAGCTGGCGGGACAGCAGGGACCGCTCTCGGAAGCGAAGGCCCACCAGGCGGTGGTCACGGAGCAGACGCGGGTCGCTGAGCTGCAGGCGGAGCAGAAGGAGCAGCAGCTCCAGGTGGACGTCCGCCGGCCCGCGGACGCCGAGGCATACCGGCAGACCACGCTCGCCGCCGCCGGGCGTGATGTGCGCATCCGTCAGGCGGAAGCCGAGGCACAGGAGGTTCGCCTCCGGGCGGAGGCGGTCGCGACCCAGACCAAGGTCCAGGCCGAGGCGCAGGCCGCCGCACTCAAGATGCAGGCGACCGCCCAGGCAGAGGCGACCCGGCTGACCGGTCAGGCCGAGGCGGACGCCATCAAGGCCCGGGGGCTTGCCGAGGCGGATGCGATCCGCGCCCGGATGGAGGCGGAGGCGTCGGGCATCGAGCGCCGGGCGGCGGCGATGAGCCAGAACCAGGAGGCCGTGATCGCGCAGCAGATCGCCGAGAAACTCCCGGAGATCGTGGCCGCGGCCGCATCCCCCTTCGAGCACGTCGACCAGTTCACGGTGCTCAACGGCGCCCAGGGGGTCACCGGCGCCCTTGCCGAGATCATCCAGCAGGCAGGGGCGCTCACGGGCATGGCTCGGCAATCGCTGATGCCGGCGATCGCCAGGGCGACTGCACCCCCGGAGCCGCCGCAGGTCAACGGTTCGGGGAACGGTGCGACGTATCCAAACGGTGACGGTCACGGGCGGCGGAGAAGGCAGACTCCTGTCACGATCACAGATCCGGCGCCCTCCGGCGCCGACGCCACCCAGGAGCACGTGAACTCAGTGACGGCAGACAACCCGGAGACCGCGGCCGACTCGGGCGCTGTCTCCCTTGCTCTTTCCGCGCCCGAGGCTGCGACGACCGTGGCACCCGCGGAGGCGGAGCGTGAGGTGGCCATCGACGCGGACGCCGCCAAGCGGATCGACGCCATGGTCGCGGCGTTCATCGGCGGGCTGCGCTCGGTCGACGTCCACGGAGATGACTACCGGCGGCGCGTCGACGACATCGACACCCTGGCCGACCGCGAGATCCGCACGACCTCGGATATGAGCAACCGCCTGCTCGACCGGCCCACGCGAGCGATGCGCGGGCTCGGCCAGGGGGACGCTCCGATCGCCAAAAGCCTCCTTGACCTCCGCCGCTCGGTCGAGGAGCTGAATCCCGCCAGGCACGATCTCAGGCAGGGGGGGCCCCGCAAGCTGCTCGGGGTCATTCCCTTCGGCGATCGGGTGCGCGCGTATTTCGCGAAGTACCAGAAGTCCCAGGGCCACATCGAGGGGATCGTCGGCGCCTTGCGAGAGGGCGGAGGCGAGCTCGAACGGGACAACGCGGCGATCGCCCAGGAGCAGAAAGCGCTCTGGTCGCAGATGGAGACCCTCCGCCAGTACGCCTACATGGCGGAGCAGCTCGACACCGGTCTCGAGACGCAGATCAACCACGTGGCCATCGGCGACCCCGAGCGTGCCAGGGTGCTCCAGGAGGACATCCACTACCCGGTCCGGCGCCGCCGTCAGGAAATCCTGACCCAGCTCGCGGTCGCCGTCCAGGGCTACGCCGCGCTTCGTGTGGTCGAGGTGAACAACCGCGAGCTGGTGCGCGCCGTGCGCACCGCAACCACCACGACGGTGGCGGCGTTGCGGACCGCGGTGATGGTTGCCCAGGCCCTCACCAATCAGCGGTTGGTGAGCGATCAGGTCAAGGCGGTGAATGAGACGACCAGCGCCATGATCGAGAGCACCTCATCCGTGCTCCGCGAACAGACCGCGACTGTCGAGGAGCAGGCGGCAAGCCCGGGCATCGACATGGGCTCGCTGCAACGCGCCTGGGACAACGTGTTCGCGGCGCTCGATCAGATCGACACCTACAAGCTGCGCGCCCTCGAGGCCATGAAGATCACGGTTCGCGATCTCTCCGACCAGGTCGAGCGCTCGCAGGCGCAGGTGGAACGGCTGCACTCGGCGGACGCGACCCCGCCACGATCCCCCGCTTCGAGTCAGAGCCTCCGCCTCCCCTGAGCGGCGTCCGGCCGATTCAGAGGCGGCCGATGCCGATCCAGACCATCCCCGCGACGGCGGCAATCAGGAAGACCGCGTATTCCGCGATCAGTTCGCGGCTCCGGGTCTGCCCTCCGATGGCGCCGGCCGCGCCGCGACCCCCGTACCACAGCACGAGCAGGATGGCCGCACGCAGGCCCACGTAGCCGGCGCTGGCGCCCACCGCGACGGCCGCAGCCCCCACGAGAGCTCCCACCACAAGCGCCGAGAGGATCGTCCACCGGATCGAGAGGTGCTCGGTTCGCAGTCCGTCAAGGCTGACCAGCACAACCACCGCGAAGACGGCCCCGAGACGGAGTTGCAGGGGCAGGGTCGGTGAGACCCCACCGAGCAGCACCGGAGCAAGGACCGCGATACCCGAGATGTCCCGGGCTAGTCGAGTGAACCATCCCTCCTTGCCCAGTGCCCGCCGTCCGGCAAGGCGAGGCACGCCGCCGATGACGACCGCAGCGATGATGCCGCCCGCCATCCGGATCGGCAAGGGCAGGACTGCGATCGCAAGCAACGTGCCGAACGACAGGACCGCCGCCATCGGCAGGGCGGCGCCGACCGGGCCGGGTCGCGAGCCGGACGGATAGATGAGGAAGTCGTAGGCGACCAGAAACAGCCCGGTGAACAGGGCGAGCGCGAGGTCGCTGAGCGCGCTCCGGTTGAGGCCGACCGCCTCCGGGCGGAGGAGCACCTCCGCCGCGGCCACCGCGACCCCGAAGGCCGTGTGCACCATCGGCAGGGGGATGTCCGCGAGCACCCGCACCTCGCCGGTGATCCCCAGCGCGCTGCGCGCCTGATCGGCCAGATAGCCGTGGCCCCGGCGGCGAAAGCCTGTTCGATTATCCACGTCAGCCTGTGGAAACGGTGGAGAAGTCGGCACGCCCTGGATCAGGGAGCCGTGGTGCCGGCCCGTCCGTAACTGTCCTCGAGACGAACCACATCATCGATCTCCGGCGAGGACACCTCGATCAGCTCGGTGTCCTCGACGGCCACAAAACGATGCCGCCGGCCGGCACGCACGTGCGCGCTCATGCCCGGGGTCAGCGTGTGCGTCTCCATCACCCCGCTGTCGTCCTCGAGCTGGAGGTCGAGGAGCCCGGAGTCGATGTAGATCCACTCGTCCTTCTGCACGTGGTACTGCAGGCTCAACGATTGCCCCCGATTGACGTGGATGAGCTTGCCAACGTAACGATCCGTGATGGCCCAGCGAAGCTCGAATCCCCAGGGCTTGTCCACCCGACCGGAGCCGGCGGGATGGATCGAACCCGGTGTGCCGGACCCGCTCACTCGCTCGCCCCCACCGCAACCCGGCCGGACACACCGCTCTGGTGCTCGAGCGCGGTGATCAGTTCTTCCACCCGCTCGCGGGTGGTCGCCTCGGCGTACACGCGCATCAGCGGCTCGGTGCCACTCATGCGCAGCAGCACCCAGGACCCGTCGTCCATGTAGAACTTGAATCCGTCATCGGTGCGCGTCCGTACCACCTTGTTGCCCGCGAGCGTGGTCGGCTCATCCTGCTGCATGCGAGCGTAGATCTGCGCCTTGCGCTCGTCATACCCCTCGCGCGGAAAGCGGATGTCGTGGCGGTCGTACGCGTGCGGGCCGACGAGGTCCTCGAGATGCGCGAGTATCCCCGAGAGCGGCATGGCATAGTCGACGATCATCGCCGCCATCATCAGGCCCGAGAGGATACCGTCGCGCTCGGGAATGTGGCCCTGGAAGGCGAAACCGCCCGATTCCTCGCCTCCGAGGATCGCATTCGTCTCCATCATCTTGGTGCCGATGTACTTGAAACCGACGGGCATCTCGTGGACGGTGACGCCGAAGCGCTCGCCGAGCGTGTCGATCATGCCTGAGGTCGTGACCGAACGCACGATGTCGCCGCGCAGGCCCCGTTTCTCGAGCAGGTACATGGCGAAGAGGGCCATCACCTGCAACTGGTTGACGTATCGACCGTGCTCGTCGATGATCCCGACCCGGTCGGCGTCGCCGTCGTTGGCGATGCCGAGGTCGAACGCGCCCGTGGCCATCAGCGCCATGGCCTCCGGCATGTAGCGATCGATCGGCTCCGGGTGCATCCCGCCGAAGCCCGGGTTGCGCTCGCCGTGCAACTCCTCGACGGTGGTCGACCCTCCACTCAGCGCTCTCGAGATGAGACCGGCGCCGGCTCCGTACATTGCCTCGTGGAGCACGCGCAGGCCGTGGCGGCGCAGAGCATCGAGGTCGACCATCCTGCCGAGCTGCTCGAAGAAGTCCGGCAGGGGATCGACCAGCAGGAGCCGACCGGTCGCGACGGCGTCGTCGTAGCTCATCTCGGTGATGCCCGTCTCGAGCGCGTCGGCCGTGTGGCGCTCGATCTCGGCGACAACCTCGGGCGGGGCGGACCCTCCGAAGTCCGGCTTGTACTTGATGCCGTTGAACTCGGCCGAGTTGTGGCTTGCCGTGACCACAACTCCGCCCGCCGCCTGGTGCCGGGTGATCGCCCATGACACCGCGGGGGTCGGCGTCACCCTATCGAGGAGCACCACCCGTTGCCCGTTGGCGACCAGGACGCGCGCAACCTCGCGTGCGAAGAGCTCGGCGCAGAAGCGCGAATCATGACCGACCACCACCGGCCGAGATTCGTCGCCCAGGTAGGCTGCGACCCCCTGTGCCACGGCGCGCACGTTCGCGTAGGTGAAGTCATCGGCGACCACGGCTCGCCATCCGTCGGTCCCGAACCGAATCGGGTTCGGCGTCATCGGCCACATTCTAGGCGCCCGGACACAACGTGGATTCGGGACGTCAGAGGACGTCGTCGTGGCCGGCGGCGCGGAGCTGGTCGACGACCTCCTTGACCAGCTGCGATCGGGCCGCGGGCACGACGAGCACCGCGTCCGGGGTGTCCACCACGACGAGCCCCTCCACACCGGCGACGGCGACGACCCTCCCGGATCGAGCTACCACGGCGCAGTCGCGCGATTCGGTGAGGACCACATCGCCTTCGACCACGTTCCCGGCGCCGTCCACGTCGCCGTCCGCCACGCGGGCCGCACGGACATCGGACCATGAGCCGAGATCGGACCAGCCGAACGACGCCCGGACGACGGTCAGGCGCCGGGTCCGCTCCAGGACGAGCGGTTCAACGGCCTGAGTCCGTTGGGCCGAGTAGAGCCGCGCCGCCGCCGCCGCATCACCTCGGACCAAGGTGTCGACCACCCCGCCGACGGCGGCCCCCAGGTCGGCATCGGCCGCATGCAACTCGGCGAGGAACCGCCGTGCGGTCCAGGCGAAGAGGCCGAGATTCCAGAGGTGCCGGCCGCCGTCGAGGTATCCCTGGGCCACCTCAGCAGAGGGCTTCTCCTTGAATCCCATCGCCGCAAAGGCCGGAAGCCGGGCCGCCGCCGCGGCCGCGTCCGGGGGGCTGCCCGGCGGTGACCGCCAGGCGCCCTGGTCGCGAGGCTCGCCGAGCTCGATGTAGCCGAAGGCGGTGACCGGGGCCGCCGGGACCAGCCCAACGGTCGCGAGCCCATCCGTGCTCGCCGCCCATCCTGCCGAGGCCAGCACCGCCGCCCGATAGGCGTCGGTGTCGCTCACACGGTGATCGGCATGGACGCTGGCGATCAGTGCGTCAGGATCGTCGCGCGCGACCACGCCGACCGCCAGCGCGAGCGCCGGCCCCGTCCCGCGAGGATCGGGCTCCACGATGACCGCGTCGGCCGGCAGTCCAAGCCCGACGAGCGTGGCCCGGCAGCCGTCGGCCTGCGCCGCCGCGGTGACCACCCGCACGCTGTCACCCAGCCCGATGACGCGCTCGAGAGTCGCCCGTAACAGCGTCTCCCCACCCGGCGCCAGCGGCAGCAGGTGCTTCGGTGTCGTTCTGCGACTCAGCGGCCACAGGCGGGTGCCGCTGCCGCCCGCGAGCACAAGGATGTGGAGACCCACGCGCCGGCCGTCCCGAATCCCTGGCGGC
Source organism: Candidatus Dormiibacterota bacterium (assembly GCA_963768105.1). Classification (GTDB taxonomy): domain Bacteria; phylum Chloroflexota; class Dormibacteria; order Aeolococcales; family Aeolococcaceae; genus Palsa-851. Next base: position 94,466 of record CAVYGR010000004.1, read on the forward strand.
GACTAGACCGTTACGGCGGCGAGGAGCGGCTCGGTGCCCGCGTCCTCGGCCCACTGGTGAGCCAGGGTCACGCGCTCCCATGGGAGGTCGAGATCGCTGCGCCCGAAGTGGCCGTATGAGGCGACCTGGCGATAGATGGGCTGTCGCAGCTCGAGCGCGCTCATGATCCCGAAGGGCGACAGGTCGATGTACTCGTCGATCAGCGACGCGATCATGTCGGTGGGCACCTTCTCGGTCCCGAACGTCTCCACGAAGACCGATACCGGCTTGGCAACGCCGATGGCATAGGCGACCTGGATCTCGCACTTCGTCGCCAGGCCGGCGGCCACGGCATTCTTCGCCGCCCAGCGGGCGCCGTATGCGGCGCTGCGATCGACCTTCGAGGGGTCCTTGCCGCTGAAGGCACCCCCGCCATGGCGTGCGTAGCCTCCATAGGTATCGACGATGATCTTGCGGCCGGTGAGGCCGGCGTCCGCCATCGGGCCGCCGATGACGAAGCGACCGGTGGGGTTGACATAGCGCTTGGTGGCGCTGTCGAGCCATTCGGGGGGAATCACCGCTTCGACGACGTGGCGCTGAACGTCCTCGTAGATCTGCTCCTGGGTGACCTCCTCGCCGTGCTGCACGCTGACCAGGACGGTATCCACGCGGCGGGGGCGTCCGTCGCTGTCGTACTCGATCGTGACCTGCGTCTTGCCATCGGGTCGCGCCCAGCGCAGGGTGCCATCGCGGCGTGCGACCGCCAGCCGTCGGGCGAGCTGATGGGCCATCTGGATCGGCGCGGGCATTAGCTCCGGGGTCTCATCGCAGGCGAAGCCGAACATCATGCCCTGGTCGCCGGCGCCGCCATGGTTGACCCCCAGGGAGATATCCGGCGACTGCTCGTCGACGGAGACGAGGACCCCGCAGGTCTCCCAGTCGATGCCGTACTTCGCCCTGGTGTAGCCGATCTCCTTGATGGTCTGGCGGACCAGCCCGGCGATGTCCACGTATGCCTGGGTCGTGATCTCGCCGAAGACCAGCACGGTGCCGGTGCTCAGCGCGGTCTCGCAGGCGACCCGGCCGAGGGGGTCCTTGCTGAGGACGGCGTCGAGGACCGCGTCGCTGATCTGGTCGGCGACCTTGTCCGGATGCCCTTCGGTTACCAACTCCGACGTGAACAGCCTGTGGCGCACTGCGGGCATGGGATCGGCCCTCCTCCCCACCGGCAGCCACCGAGCCGCCCTGTGCGACTCCGGCCTGCTCCTGTCCGGGGATCGAACGATCCTAGCAGCGCCATCGGAAGATGGGGTTGTGACAGGTCTGTCCCTTGGCGAGGCCCGCCCATACCGTGTACTGTTACCTGTAACTATCACCAACCCGGGCGCCGTATCACAACGCGCCGGACGGAGGAACAAGGCGCGTGTCGGTAGACCAGAACTCTACGTTGCCGCGATTGCGGCGTCGACTTTATTTGGACTGAGGGCGAGCAGGACTTCTTTGCCTCTCGTGGCCTCACCAACCCCCCCTCCCGCTGCCCCAGCTGTCGGGCGGCGCGTCGCCAGAGCGGTGGCGGCGGTGGCGGCGGATTCGGTGGTAGCGGCGGCGGCGGCGGCGGGTACCGCAGCAACGGCCCCCGCCAGATGTACGAGGTCCCCTGCGCTGGGTGCGGCGGCGTCGCGCGCGTCCCCTTCCAGCCTCGCGGCGACAAACCCGTCTACTGCAGCGACTGCTTCCGCGCCGCTCCGCGATGACCCGAGAGGGTGAAGGCAGCGCCCCCATCGCCGTGGGGACGAGGGTCAGCTTCCCGTATGGCGGGAGCCGGCGGACCGGCACCGTGGCTGACGTCTCGATGATCCCGGACCAGTCGGGCGGGCGCTCGCTCGCCTATCTGATCGACGTCGGCTCGCGCAAGGTGTTTGTGCAAGGCGAAGGCATCACCCCGGCCACAGGGCCGGGGGCGGCCTTCGATCCCGTCGCCGAGGGCGTGGCATACGGTCGCAAGCGCCCTCGGAATCCGCGCAACCGCTAGACACGTCGCCGGCGCGTCACCGCGCCACCTTGGCAGGCTCGGTATTCTGTGAGCGATGGCTTCTGATCTAGCCGCCGAGGCGCCGCAGCGGCCGCGCCGCCTCCACCGGCCCCGCCTCTGGACCGTCCTCCTGGCAGTGGGGATCGCGGCGATCCTCGCCGGCGCTGCCATCATCGTCGGCCCGCTCGTCGGCGTCTTCCAGCGTGGCCAGACGGACTCGACCGCGCTCCACAACTGGCACGGTGGCAACCCGCCCGCAGTCACCGGCGGCAATCCGGACGCCGCCAAGAGCCTGACCTGCGGGTCAAGCTCTCCGACCGACTACGCGCTGGTGAGCTTCGGAGCTCCGGCTCCGTACCACTACGCCGCGGTCGCCGGCAACGGGACCTGGACACTCCTGAACTCGCGCTCGATGGTGCACTACGCGGGCACCGCAGATCCCGGACAGCAGGGCAACTCGATCATCGCCTTCCACCGAGAGCCTGACTTCCAGTACATCAGCCAGCTCAACGTCGGGGACACGATCACGATCCAGCGCCGCAGCTGCCAGACGTTCGTCTATCGGGTCACCCAGCGATGGGACCTGCCGCCGAGCAAGGTGACCCAGCTCAGCCCGACCAGCGGCCACGAGCTGACGCTGATCACCTGCGATCCCTGGTGGCAGGACTACAACCGGCTGGTCTGGCGCGCCGAGTTGATCTCCGCCCCTGCGGCGGGCGGTGCCAGCGGCGGCAGCGTCGGCAACCCCACCTTCTAAACGCGCTCCCTCACTCCCCCCGGGAAGAATGGCGGAGGGTTGCTGGGGCGCCTGTTCAGATCTGCTCACTCCGTCTGTGGCCCGCTCGCCTCCCGGGGGCGCGAAAAGCCCTCGAGCGGACCGGGAAGCGCCGCCTCCGCGACGGCCTCGAGACGTTTGATGTGCGTGCGCACGAAGATCGCGCCCGCGATGATCACGACGACGGCCAGCGCCGCGAATCCGATCTCGAAGGGAGTGCTCAGCTTGGTGATCGCGCCGGCGAGCTTGTAAGCGCCCACGCCGTAGAGGGTGGCCCAGACGATGCCACCGAGCGCGTTGGCGATGAGGAAGCGGATCCAGTGCATCCGGTTGGTACCTGCGAGAAACGCGGCATACGTGCGCAACACGGAGACGAACCGCCCGAAGAAGACGACCTTGGCACCCTGTCGCATGAAGATGTAGCGCCCCACCTTGAGCTTCGGTTCGTCCAGACGGACGTACTTCCCAAAACGTCGCAGCAGTGGATATCCGCCAAACCAGCCGATGCCGAAGCCAATGTTGTCGCCGACCACGGCGCCGGCGATCGCCGCCGCGATCACCCCGACGATCGACAGCTGATGGGTCGCCGCGGCAAACGCCGCGGCCGTTATGAGCATGGTTTCCCCGGGGAGGGGAATGCCGAGGCTCTCGATGCCGACAAAGAGCGCGACCGCGAAGTAACCGAGACTGGTCAGCCAGCCGTACAGACCGGTGTTGATCACGATCGCGAGGGCGGGTCCGCTCAGACCGGGGCAACGGGATGGTGTCGCGAGACGTCGGCGCGGCGTCGGGAGCGGTAGAACGCAAATCGGCGCACCAGCTCGCCGCGCAGTTCGTCGGGCGGCACAACCGCATCGACGATGAGCTCCGAGGCGAGCCGGAAGATGTCGATGTCGTCTCGATACTCGTCCTGCAGCGCCTTGACGTATGCGGCCCGAGCCCCCTCGGCGACGTCCTGGATCTTGTTGTAGTAGACGGCGTTGATGGCGGCCTCGGGGCCCATCACCGCGATCTGCGCGGTCGGCAGGGCGAGCGTGCAATCGGGCTCGAACGCGGGTCCGCTCATCGCGTATAGCCCCGCGCCGTATGCCTTGCGCAGCACCACCGAGATCCGCGGGACCTGAGCCTGCGCGAGAGCAGAGATCATCTTCGCGCCGTGACGGATGATCCCCTGGCGCTCGACGGCCGTGCCGATCATGAATCCCGGGACATCCGCGAGAAAGAGCAGCGGCACGTTGAACGCGTCGCAGCACGTGATGAACCTGGTCGCCTTGTCGGCGGAGTCGACGAAGAGGACTCCGCCCTTGAAACGCGGCTGCGACGCGAGCACTCCCACCACGTGCCCGTCGATGCGGGCGAAGCCGCAGACGATCTCGCGCGCGAAGAGGCGCTTGATCTCGAAGAATGAGCCGGCATCGATCACACCCCTGACGATGGCCATCACGTCGTAGCCCTTCGAGGCCTCCGCCGGGATCACGTTGGTGATGTCCTCGCAGCCGGCTTCGACGCCGCCGGCCTCCGCGACCGGCGGCGCCTCGCGCCACGACTGCGGCAGATACTCGAGATACCGCCGGGCCGCGCTGATGCCCGCGTCCTCGTCATCGACGAGCACGTCACCGCAGCCACTGACGGTGCAGTGCATGCGGGCGCCCCCCATCTCCTCGAGCGTCACCTTCTCGCCGACCACGACCTCTGCCATGCGCGGCGACCCGAGGTACATCGACGCGTTGCCCTCGACCATGATCACGACATCGCAGAAGGCAGGGATGTACGCGCCGCCCGCAGCGCTCGGGCCGAAGAGGACGCACACCTGGGGCACCTGACCGGAGAGGCGCACCTGCATGTGAAAGATGCGACCGGCGTGTCGGCGTCCCGGGAACATCGCCATCTGTTCGGTGATGCGGGCGCCCGCGGAGTCGACGAGATACACCAGCGGTATCTGCAGCCGTTCAGCGGTCTCCTGGATGCGGATGATCTTCTCCACCGTGCGCGGGCCCCACGACCCCGCTTTCACGGTGGGATCGTTGGCCATGACCGCACAGGTGCGCGCCGTGCAGCACGCCGATACCAGTGATCACGCCCTCGGCGGCGAGCTCGGGATCGTCGGTGCCGGCGAGGAGCCCATCCTCGACGAACGACGTCTCCGGATCGAACAGCCGCCTGATCCGCTCCCGAGGCATCAGCTTGTGCTGTCCGGCGAGCTTGCCTCGATGCCGCTCGGGGCCACCCGCGCGCGCCCGATCGAGTCGGGCGGCGACTGTCTCCGGCGCGTCGGTGTCGGGCGCCGGGTCAGCCAACGCTCGTCCGCGCCGTGATCTGCTGCGGCGCCGGACTCCACACCCCCGCGCGATACAGCTTGCCGGGCAGGTCGTGGCCCAGATCGGCGGCGAGCGTCTCAGCGACGCGACACATCGCGTCGAGATCGACGCCCGTGTCTGCCCCGAAGGCGTGGAGCGCCTGGAGAGCGTCCTCGCTGCACACATTGCCGGTTGACCTCGGCGCGAACGGGCATCCGCCGATCCCACCGACCGATCCGTCGAAACGGTGGATCCCGGCTTGAAAACCGGCGACCACATTGGCGACCCCGAGGCCCCGGGTATCGTGCACGTGCAGCGACAGACGATCGATCGGCACGGCCGCGGCAGTGAGCTCGCACATCCTGGTCACGTCCACCGGTGTCGCGACGCCGATGGTGTCTGCAACGCCGATCTCGGCCACCCCTCGTTGGGCGAGGTCGGCGCAGAGGTCGACCACGCGCTCGGGCGGAACCCATCCCTCGAAGGGACAGCCGAAGCTGACCGAGATCGCGACGTCAACCGTGCAGCCGCGCTCGGATGCCAGCGCGAGGATGTTGGAGATCTCCTCGAGCAACTCGGCGATGCTCCGATTGACGTTGCGGCGATTGAAGGTATCGGTCGCCGCGATGGTGACCAGCACGTTGCGCATCCCATGGGCGAGCGCCATCTCGAGCCCTCGCAGGTTGGGCACCAGGACGCGGAGCCGGTCCAGGTCGCCCTCCACCCCGGCGAGCACCGCCGCGGCATCCGCGAGCTGGGGCACCCAACTGGGCGAGACGAACGACGTTGCCTCGACACGCCCGACGCCCGCGTCGAGCAGACCGCGCACCAGGCGGACCTTTGCGCTCGTGGAGATGGTGGCGTCGATGTTCTGGAGCCCGTCGCGTGGCGCGACATCGGTCCAGAGGACCTCGTTCACGAAATCGGCCTCCCGAGATGAATACGGCCCCGCCACCGTAGCAAACCCGGCGACTACACTCTCACGAGCCGATGCCGCGGTTCCGCGTTCCCGACTACATCCGAACCACCTTCGCGGTCAGCGATTGGCGCGGCTTCCGCCTCTGCGGGATGGACGAGGTCGGGCGCGGCGCATACGCGGGACCCCTGGTCGCCGCCGCGGTGGTCCTTCCCGAGCGTTTCCGTCACCCCCTGCTTCGGGACAGCAAGCTGCTCACCGCTCGCCAGCGCGAAGTGGTGGACGCCGTGCTGCGCGTCAAGGCGATTGCGTGGGCGATTGCGGAGGTGAGCGTTGACGACATCAATGCGCGCGGGCTGGGCTGGGCGAACGTCGAGATCTTCTGCAGGCTCGTCGATGCCGTCGACGCCGACGGGTACTGCTGCGACGGCAACCTGCGCATCCCCGTGTCACGGCCGCTGCATTCGCTGGTCGCCGGCGACCGGAAGGTTCCCGCCGTATCTGCCGCGTCGATCATTGCAAAGGTGCACCGTGACGCGCTGATGACCCGGATGCACGATGAGGCGCCCCACTACAACTGGGCCAGCAACAAGGGGTACGGCGCCGCCGAGCATCGCGCCGCCATTCGCGAGTACGGTCCCCACCCGGCTCACCGGCGCGTCTTTCTCGCCTCGGTCATGCAGACGGAACTGGACCTGAGCGAAGTCGCGGCGCAGCCAGCCGCCACGATGCCCGCCGATGTAGCTAGCTGACCCGGGTCAGTTAGCGCCGCAACCGCAGCTGCCGCCGCAGCAACCGCCGCCGCCGCTGCCGGCGCTTGTCGACGGGCCTTCGGAGGCTCCCGACCCGGCGTGGACGGCGACCCGGCTGATCAGGGGCATGCTTGCCCGGCTCTCGCAACTCGGGCAGACGGCCGCGACCTCGCGGTCGGCCATGGGACGGAGCACCTCGAAGACGGCCGCGCAGTCGTTGCAGCGATATTCGTACAAGGGCATCACCCGCAAGCGTAGGCATGCTCTGGGCGATTTGACAACTCGAACATCTGTTCGCTACACTTGGCGCATGCCAATCCGCACCATCGAGCTCCAACTCCCCCTCGATGCCGACGAGGCCGGGTCGCTCGCCCGCAAGCGGATGGAGCACCTGGCGGCGGTCGACGGCGTGGAGCCCGCGGCGTTCGTCAAATTGGTCCGCTCGTTCCCCTCGCTGCGAGCGGTCTACGCCGCCCCTGAGGCCGAGCTCGCCAAGATCATCGGGGCGGTGGCCGCGGCGCGCTTTCGCTGGTTCATCGACGCTCCTCTGGATACCGCCCTGGCACGCGAGGCGACCGCTCGGGAGGCGTCGGTCACGGCGGCGCGCGTCGTTCCCGCCCCTCTCTCCCACGCTGCCTGACGCCCTTCGCGGGAGTTGCAGGGCAGCCTAAAGCCAATAGGCGATTCAGGGGTCGACGTGCCTCTCTGGGATAGCAAGCGGACCGAGCCGACGGGCAAAGCGCGGAACGCCAGGACCGGTCAGCCGCGAGTGCAGCAAACGCTCTATTCCCTCGCGTACCAGGTCTGCCTCCGTCGTGCCCTCGTCGCGCGCCAACTGGGCAAGTTCGATCATCAGGTCATCCGCCACGGAAACGGTGATTTCGGCCATGGCCGCATCATGACGCAGATCATCAGCGCGTTTCCCCAGCGCGATCCGCGCGACGAGCGCCACGATCGTGATCGACGGTCGTCGGGAGCGTGGATCCGTTCAACCAACGTAGAATCGATAGTTCAGCCAAATTCGCTTGGAGAACAAGGAGGTTCTGCAGCATGCGACGTGGACGTTCCAGAGCCACCACGCTCGACGACATCACCGCGGCACGCGACCGCGCAGCCGAGACGATCAGCGACCTCGCAGCGAACGCGCTCTCAATGGCCCGCGAGGCGGGCAATGCCGCACGCCCGACGGTCAAGCAGGGCGCTGAGGGGCTCGGCCGCGCCCTCGAGCTTGCCGCCAGCACGCTCGCAGACACCGCCGAGCGTCTGGCGAGTGACGAGCAAGTCAGCGCCGCGAGCAACGCCGCCCGCGAGCGCATCGCGGACGCATCCGACAAGCTGAGCACCGCCATCCGGCCAAAGCGCAAAACACACCGTGTCCGCAACATGCTCATCGGGACCGCGATCATCGGCGGCATCTTCGCGCTGGTGCAGTCGCCGCTTCGCTCCAAGATCCAGGAGCGTCTCTTCGGTCCCGCGCCTGACGATGACAACCTCCCGCAGATCACCTTGCCCGACGACGATCACGAGATCGATGTCACGCACGCGTCCGACGTCGATGTCAGCCGCGCGACCGACCCCGACCCTGCCGCTGACGTCGTCGGTACCGCTGCCGTGGCCGAACAGTCGACGCCGCATCGCGGCCGCGGTCACAGCAGCGACGATTCCAGCGCCGAACAGGAGACCAATGCCTGACGACCGCCCATATCAAGGACGCCCATCGGATCGGCCCCAATTCGCGGGTCCCCGGCAAGGTTTCTCCGGCCCCCGACCAGCCTTCAACAACAACTCCCGACCACCGTTCAGGCCGGCTCCTCGCGTCGAGGTACCGGCCGCGCCCATGGCGCACTCGCTTCGCTTGCGCGATGGCGAACGCGAGATCGAGGTCAGTGGATCCGCGGCGTTCGTGCGTCAGGTCCTCGATGATCTCCCAGCGATGTGGGCGCGCCTCCACGGTGAGGGAGCGTCGAGGCCGGGACGGATCGATCTGCCGGCTCCGCGCCAGCAGGATCGGCCCGCACCCGAACCAGCGCCGATCATCGCCTCACCCACCACTGCGCCGGAACCGGTGGTTGCGACGGTGAACGAGCCGGTCTCAAACGGCAGACACACCGGCCCGGCGTCCAATGGCAGGCGCGCGGCCGAACGTGGCACCCCTGACGACAAGGTGCTCGCCGTCCTCAAGGGCTCGACCCGCCCCCTCGCGGTTGCGGCGATCCGCAAGCGCCTCGGTGGCAGTTTCACCCCGCAGCAGGTGCGCCGGATCCTCGAGCGAAATGCCCCGAAGGTCTCCGTCACCGACGATCGGCCTGCCACATACCGCCTGCGCTGACACCGGGTCGGTAGCGCGACACCGCTACGCGGCTTGGGGGCGATCGGGTGTTCGCCGGCTGGTTGGCACGCATAATGGCGCGGGCAGGGAATGAATATGCGCCGACCCTTGCTCATGCTTCTGACCATCGTGCTCGCGGCCGTCACGGCCTGCGGATCGGCGGCATCCGCAGACGGAGGTTCGGGAACGCCGGCACCCACCCAATACCCGACGCCGTCCGGTGGCCTCGGCCACCGTCCATCGACAGCGGTGAAGATCACGCTGGTCGCACCCACCAGCGGCGAGGTGGTGCACGGGGTGTCGGTCCTGGTCAAGGTCTCCGTGACCGGCGGCATCGTCACTCCAGTGGTCACGGGCGCGATCACCCCGACAAAGGGGCACGTGCATCTGTACCTCAACCATCAGCTGATCTACATGAGCTACACGCTCCAGCAGCCGATCTCCGTCCACCCAGGCGTCGAGTACTCGATCTATGCGGAGTTCGTGGCCCAGGACCACTTTCCGTTTGCTCCCAGGGATGTCACGCCGACGATCTTTTTCACGGTAGCGCCGGCCTGAGTCGAGCGCCCGTGATCGCGCACATCCTCAGCAACCTGCCGCTCCCGCTGCAATGGGTGCTGGCGCTGCTCATCTTCGGGGGCGCCCTGGGCGTGTTCGTGGTGCGTCGCGGCGCGATCCGCATCGCGGGAGCGGTCGCGGCACTTGGTGGCCTGGGTGGTCTGGTGGCAAGCTGGGTGCTCAGTCCCGCGCTGCTCGTGCCCGCGCCGTACGCGTTGCGCATCGTGTCGCCCGCCCACGGCGCCGTCGTCGGTGCGCCCTTCACGCTCAGCGTCTGCGGCGTCCGCCCCTCCGGTGCGATGGTCGCGGCGACCGACTCGCAGCACTACCTGGCGATCATCGTCGACGGCGTTCAGGCCCCCACGGTGGACGTCTGGCAAATCCCCGAGGATCTGACCACCGGGGCGCATACCGTCCAGGTCGAGCTGGTGAGTCCCTCGCATCAGGCGTTCAATCCGCCGGCGATCGCAACCGAGCAGATCAGGGTGGTTGCCGGCGGTCCGTCGTCGGGCCCGGCTGCGTGTTGACAGACGACCCCGCAGCCGCACATATCCTCGTCGTCGAGGACGATGCGGCGCTACGCGAGGTGGTCGTCGAAGCGCTGGTCGCGGCGGGATATGCGACATCGATCGCCACGCATGGGATCACCGCCTCGCAGATCCTCCGTCAGCCCGGCGACATCGACATCGTCCTGCTCGACATCGGCCTTCCCTTTGTGGACGGCTGGCAGATCCTCGAGCAGATGGAGGACCGGAGCGGCCCGGCGGTGATCGTGATCAGCGCCCGCGGCGAGGAGACCGACAAGGTGCGCGCGCTCGATCTCGGCGCCGACGACTACCTCGCCAAGCCGTTCGGGGCGGATGAGCTGCTTGCCCGCGTCCGCGCGGTGTTGCGGAGAGTGCGCCAGCCCTATGGCGCGTCGGAAGTCGTGGTGCACGGTGCCATCCGCGTGGACCTGGGCGCCCGCACGGTGACCCGAAGCGGGAACGAGGTCCGGCTCTCCCCCACGGAGTGGCTGCTCCTGGCTGAACTGGCGCGCCATGCCGGAGTCACGCTCGACCATCGCACCCTCCTGCAGCGCGTGTGGGGGCCGCAGTACGCCGACGAGCGCAACTACCTCCGCACGTTCGCGCAGCGGCTGCGGTGCAAACTCGAGGACGACCCCACCCATCCCGACGTGGTTATCACGGTGGGGCGCCAGGGCTACCGGTTCGGACCACCACGTTGATGGCACGTTGACCATTTCGCTGGGATACTTGATCTCGTGCCACTGGAACTCAGCAGTCGCGACACCGGCGCTCCGCTCGTCAGAGAGGTTGCCCCCGCTGACGTGTGGAGCCGTGGCATCGGCGTTGTCGCACGACTGCTGCCCCTCCTGCTCGTAGCCGGGGCGGTGGTCGTCCCGATTGCCGTGTCACTGGCGGTCCTGCCGTTCCGAGGCAATGTCGCACCGGCGACCGTGGCGCTTGGGCTCGCCATCGTCGTCTCGCTCGTGGCGGCGATTGGCACCCGAACCACCGCTGTTGTCGCCGCCGTTTCGGCTGCGCTGTGCTTCGACATCCTCTTCACCAAACCCTACGGATCCTTCTCCATATCGAGCGCCCCGGACGTCGAAACGGCCGTCCTGCTCCTGATCGGCGGCCTCATCGTCGGACAGCTCTCGGCGCGTAATCGCAGCAACCGGGGCCTGGCCGTGCAGGGGAGCCTCGACCTCGGTCGCATCCAGGGCATCGCCGAGCTGATGGCGTCGGGGGCCACGCCGGATGAGGTCGTCGCCGCCGTCGGAGGGGAGCTGCAGAGTCTGCTCGGCCTGCGCAGCGCGCGGTTTGAGACATCGTTTCCCGCCAAACCGGGACCCACGATCGAGCGAAACGGTGGCATCAGTTGGGGCCGTTTCTGGTGGGGAGTGCGAACGCTGGGCTTGCCCGGCAAGGAGATCTCGCTCGTCGTCGAAAGCCAGCAACGTCGCCGAGGACGCTACGTGTTGCTTGCCGAACCCGGCGCCAAGGTGTCACGAGCCCAACTTCTTGCGGCGGTCACGCTCGCCGATCAAGCCGGCGCCGCGTTTGAACTCGACGAGGAGCCGGCCCTCACGCGTTGACGGTTCGTTGACGGCCGGTCGTCGATACTCGCGGCAATGCCTCTCGACCTCCTGGTCCTGCTGTGCTTCGCCGGAATGCTCGTGGCCACATACCTGCTGACGGCCGGCCTCGGCAAGGTCTGACATGGGTCAGCTCACCGGCTACATCGTCTCCGGGATCATCGCGCTGATCGCGGCCATCTACCTGTTGGTTGCCCTGGTGGCCCCGGAGCGCTTCTGATGGTGCTCGACATCATCGCGGTGGTGATCACCTACATCGCCGTGGGAGTGGCCGCGTGGTTCCTCGGCGGCTACATGTTCAAGGTGTACAGAGGCGAGCGCGTCTGGCTGAGCAGGGTCATCCGTCCCGTCGAACGATTCACCTACAGGGTGATCGGCGTCGACGAGGAGCACGAGCAGGGATGGGTGTCGTACCTGATCTCGATTTTCGCGGTGACCGTTGTCAGCATCGCGTTCACGTACGTGGTCCTCCGCTTCCAGGACCACCTGCCCTTCAATCCACAGGGCCTTCCGGGGGTGCCTGCCCCGCTCGCCTTCAACACCGCGGTCAGCTTTGCCACCAACACCAACTGGCAGAACTACGGCGGTGAGGCCACGATGAGCTACTTCTCGCAGATCGTAGGCCTGGTCCTCCACCAGTTCCTGAGCGCGGCGGTGGGCATGGCGGTGGCCATCGTGGTGATCCGCGCGATCACGCGGCGAACCATGAGCACGCTCGGCAACTTCTGGGTGGACATGGTCCGCGCCATCCTCTACATCCTGCTGCCGATCAGCGCGGTCGTCGCGGTGATCCTCGTGGCCAACGGCGCCATCCAGAACTTCAGCGGTTACTCGATGGTGCACACGCTCACCAACGGCGTGCAGACGATCGCTCAGGGACCGGTCGCGTCGATGGAGGCGATCAAGGATCTCGGCACCAACGGTGGCGGCTTCTTCAACGCCAACGCCGCGCACCCGTTCGAGAATCCGAACGGGTTCACCAACTCGCTGGAGATCGTGGTCTGCCTGATGATCCCGTTCGGACTCACCATCACCTTCGGCAGATGGGTTGGCAAGGTCAAGCAGGGCATCGCGCTTGCCGCCGTCATGGGCATCATCCTGATCGGCGCATTCGGGATCGTCGCCTGGCAGGAGCAGCAGGGCAACCCCGCGCTGGTGGGAACCGGCGCGACGCAGGTGTCGTCGAGCCAGTCGGCCGGCGGCAACATGGAAGGCAAAGAGGTCCGCAACGGACCCGTCCAGTCGGCGATGTACAACACCGCGACGACGGGAACCAGCACGGGCTCGGTCGATGCGTCGATGGACAGCCTGACCCCGATCGGCGGCCTCGTGCCCCTGGTGCTCATCAAACTCGGCGAGATCACCCCTGGCGATGTCGGCTCCGGGCTCTACGGAATGATCGTCTTCGCGATCGTCGCGGTGTTCATCGCCGGGTTGATGGTCGGCCGGACCCCGGAGTATCTCGGCAAGAAGATCGAAGGACGCGACGTCAAATTCGCGGCGATCGCCATCCTCATCCTGCCTGCGTCCATCCTCGGATTCTCCGCGATCTCGGTGCTGACCGCAGGGGGACAGGCAGGCCCATTGGCGGGCCAGGGCACGCCGCACAGCCTGACCGAGATCCTCTACGCGTTCGCATCCACGACCGGCAACAACGGCAGCGCGTTCGCGGGCCTCAGCGGCAACACCAACTATTACAACCTGATGCTGGCGGGCGCGATGTGGACCGGTCGATACCTGTTCCTCATCCCGGTGATGGCCATGGCCGGCAACCTCGTCAAGAAGAAGATCGTGCCGGCGAGTGCCGGAACGTTCCCCACCGACGGCGTCCTGTGGGTCGCGCTGCTGATCGGCACGATCCTGATCGTTGCTGCGCTGACTTTCTTTCCCGCCATCTCGCTCGGGCCGATTCTCGAGCACTTCAAGCTCATTGCGACGCACTGATATGGCCCTTGCATCCGCTACCCGCCCCAGGCGCCGGCGCACCAGCGTCACCGACCCCGAGCTCCTGCTCCCCGCGATCGGTCAGAGCTTCGTCAAGCTGGATCCCCGCACCATGGCGCGCAACCCCGTGATGTTCGTCGTCGAGATCGGCGCCGCGATGACCACATACGGGTTCGTCGCCGGTCTGGTGAGCAACGGGACCGACAACAGCTTCGTCGGCCAGATCGCACTGTGGCTCTGGTTCACCGTGCTCTTCGCGAACTTCGCCGAGGCGATCGCCGAGGGGCGCGGCAAGGCGCAGGCCCAGGCTCTCCGACGGACCCGCACCGAGACGATCGCCCGCAAGCTGCAGGGCGGGATCGGTGGCACCGAGACGCCGGTGCCGGCAATCGACCTGCGCAAGGGCGACCTCGTCGTCTGCGAGGCCGGCGACGTGATCCCCAGTGACGGCACCATCATCGAGGGGATCGCGAGCGTCGACGAGTCGGCAATTACCGGCGAGTCGGCTCCGGTGATCCGCGAGGCGGGCGGCGACCGCAGCGCCGTGACCGGCGGCACCCGGGTGCTCAGCGATCGCATCGTCATCGAGATCACCCAGAACCCCGGCGAGACCTTCCTCGACCGGATGATCTCGCTCGTTGAGAGCGCGTCACGCCAGAAGACGCCCAACGAGATCGCGCTCAACATCCTGCTCGCCAGCCTGACGCTCATCTTCCTGATCGCGGTGGTGACCCTGCAGCCGTACGCCATCTTCTCGGGCGCCTCGATTGAGGTCCCCGTTCTGATCGCGTTGCTCGTCTGCCTCATTCCGACGACCATCGGTGGGCTGCTCAGCGCCATCGGCATCGCGGGCATCGATCGCCTGCTCCAGAAGAACGTGCTGGCCATGTCGGGGCGCGCAGTCGAGGCGGCCGGCGACGTCGACACCCTCCTGCTCGACAAGACCGGAACGATCACGCTGGGCAATCGCCAGGCGACCGAATTCCTGCCTGCCCCGGGCGTGACGATGGAACAGCTGGTGCGCGCCGCCGATCTCGCCAGCCGCGCCGATGACACCCCGGAGGGGCGCTCGATCGTGTCTCTGGCACGGCGGTTCGGAGCGTCTGAGGCCGCGGGCGACACGGAGTGGACGTTCGTGGCATTCACGGCCGAAACTCGCATGAGCGGCGTCGATCACGGCGCGGACAGCATCCGCAAAGGCGCCGGTGACGCCGTGGCGAGGTGGTGCGCGCATGGTGCGTCCATCGAAGGCGTCGTGCCCCCGGACGTGACCGAGCAGGTCGAGACCATCGCGCGCAGCGGTGGCACGCCCCTGCTCGTCGCCGAGAATCATGTCGTGCTCGGCACCATCCATCTGAAGGACATCGTCAAGCCCGGCATCTCGGAACGCTTCGCGGAGTTGCGGA
The DNA here is from genome assembly GCA_963768105.1 of Candidatus Dormiibacterota bacterium. Classification (GTDB taxonomy): domain Bacteria; phylum Chloroflexota; class Dormibacteria; order Aeolococcales; family Aeolococcaceae; genus Palsa-851. The sequence continues at coordinate 109,555 of CAVYGR010000004.1, forward strand.
GGATGGGGCTGCGCACGGTCATGATCACGGGCGACAACCCGCTGACGGCAGCAGCGATTGCCACCGAGGCAGGCGTCGACGACTTCCTGGCGGAGGCAACGCCGGAGAACAAGCTCGACCTGATCCGGCAGGAGCAGGCGGGCGGGAAGCTCGTGGCCATGACCGGCGACGGCACCAACGACGCGCCCGCGCTCGCCCAGGCGGACGTCGGTGTGGCTATGAACAGCGGGACCCAGGCGGCCAAGGAGGCGGCCAACCTCGTGGACCTCGACAGCGACCCAACCAAGCTCATCGAGATCGTCGAGACCGGCAAGCAGATGCTGATAACGCGCGGCGCCCTGACAACGTTCAGCATCGCCAACGACGTCGCGAAGTACTTCGCAATCATCCCTGCGATGTTCACCGCCTACGTCGTGCTCCAGCCGCTGGCCGTGCTCAACGTCATGCGCCTGCAGTCGGCGCACAGCGCCATCCTCAGCGCCGTCATCTTCAACGCGCTGATCATCATCGCGCTGGTTCCGCTCGCGCTCCGTGGCGTGCGCTTCCGGGCCGTGGGTGCCAGCGAGCTACTGCGCCGCAACCTGCTCATCTACGGGCTCGGCGGCGTGATCGCGCCGTTCATCGGCATCAAGGTCATCGATCTGATCATCAACGCGGTACACCTGGTCTGAGTGGCATGAATCCACGCACCTGGCCCCGCGAGCTGCTGATCGGGCTTCGCCTCACCGTCTTCGTCGCCGCACTCGCCCTCGTCTACACGTTCGTCATCACCGGGATCTCGCAGGTCGCCTTCAACAACAACGCAAACGGCAGCCTCGTCACCGTCAACGGCACGGTGGTCGGCTCGACGCTGATCGGACAGAGTTGCCCGCAGGAGAAGTTCGCAAAGGACGGCAGCCTGAGCATCACCATTGACCAGAAGTACTTCCAGGGGCGCCTCTCGTACACGGTCAATTCCTCGACAGCGGCACTGCAGCCGTGCAACGCGGCGAACTCCACCGGGAGCAACCTCGGCCCATCCAACCCTTTGCTGTTGGAGACCACCAAGGCGGCTGTCGCCGCGTACGTGGCTGCCGGTGTCTCCGCACCGGTACCGATCGACCTGGTGACGTCTGACTTCACCGGCTTCGACCCGGACATCAGCGAGGCTGCCGCGCTCGCGCAGGTGAACATGGTGGCCACGGCTCGCGGGCTGAATGCCGCAAAGCTCACCTCGCTCGTGGAATCCCAGGTGCAGGGCCGAATTCTCTGGGTGTTCGGCGAGCCGGTCGTCAACGGTCTCCAGCTCAACCTCGCGCTCGACGCCCAGAAGCCCGGTCTCGGCGGGTGAGGTTTCGGCGTCCTGAGCAGCGCGCATATTAATCACATGACCGACACCATCCCGGGTTCGACGGCACCTGGCGGTGCGACGACCGACGTCAGGCGGGGGCACCTTCGTGTGTTCCTCGGTGCCACGCCCGGCAGCGGGAAGACGTTCGCGATGCTGCGCGAGGCCCACGACCGCCGCTCCCAAGGCGAGGACGTGGTTGTCGGATTTGTCGAGACCCACGGGCGCAAGCTGACCGACCAGGCGATCGGGAACCTCGAGGTCCTCCCCCGCCTCCAGGTTGAGTACCACGGCAGGCTCATGGAGGAGATGGACCTCGACGGCGTGCTCGCCCGGCGCCCTCAGGTCGTGCTCGTGGACGAACTCGCCCATACCAACGTCCCCGGCGTTCGCCACGACAAACGGTATCAGGACGTGGAGGAGATTCTGGAGGCCGGCATCGACGTGATCACGACGGTGAACGTCCAGCACCTCGAGTCGGTGAAGGACCTCGCTGAGCACATCACCGGGATCCCGGTGCGCGAAACGCTCCCCGATCAGGTTCTCGACAACGCTGACGAAATCCAGTTCATCGACATCTCGCCCGAGGCGTTGCGCAAGCGCATGCGTCACGGGAATGTCTATGCGCCCGAGAAGATCGACACCGCGCTGGCCAACTTCTTCCGTCCCGGCAACCTGGCGGCCCTCCGAGAGATCGCGCTCAGGCTGGTGGCTCAGACGGTGGGCCGCGCACGGGGAGCGGTCCGTCCCGCTCCACAGGATGTCCTCGTCGCGGTCAGCGGAAGCTCCAGCAGCGGGCCGCTCATTCGCCGTGCAAGCCGTCTCGCCCATCGATTCGGAGGCTTCTGCACCGTCCTCGTGGTGAAGGGGCGGCAGGATGGGGAGCGCGAGGCGGGAACCGTCAAAGCCAAGGCGCTCGCGGAGTTGCTCCAGTGCGGATTCATCGAGCGTGCAGGCAAGGTGACGGACACGATCGTGGACGTGGCGCGCGATCTGGCGGTGCAGCACGTGGTCGTCGGCGAGGCCTCCCACCCCAGCATGCGCGCCCGGCTCCGGCGCGGTCTGATCGATCGGCTGATCAGTGAGTTGCCGGACGTGAGCGTCCATGTGGTTGCGCGTCATGCCGCTCCGCGCGGGGGTCCGCTGACCGCCACTGACCAGCGACCGGACTCGGACGCGTTGCTGCGGGCGCTGCACGCGAGCGCGAGCCGTGCCGGGTTGCGCGTGTACCTCGGGTACGCGCGTGGGTGCGGGACGACCGTGGCAATGCTCGACGAGGCGACCCGCCGCCATCAGCGTGGGACCGACGTGGTGGTCGCAGCCGTGAAGACCGACGCGCACGATCGTTGCGAGGTCGCGCTCGGGAACCTGGAGGTGCTGGGCGGTCCTCGCTCCCCCGCCATGCGCGGCCTCGTCGATGTGGACGCGCTGCTTCGACGCAACCCCGATGTCGCGTGCCTGGACGACCTCGCCGGCCTCGACACCGAGGGGCGACCGATCACGGAATCCGTCCCGCGCCTGCTGCGTGCGGGAATGATGCTGATCGGGACGTTGCACCTCACCGACCTGCGCAGCACCGTCGACGGCATGGGCGCGATGCTCGGGACCCGTCCCGTGCACATCGTCGACGACGCCTTCCTCGACCAGGTGACCGAGCTCGAGATCGTTGACATCACACCGCCGATGCTGGACGAACGGCTTCGCCGCGGAGAGATCGTGCCGGCGAGCGAGGCGGCGCAGGCACGCGCGCACGCGTTCCGCCCCGAAGTGCTCGCCTCGCTGCGGGAGCTCGCGTTTCGCATCCTCGCCGAGCACACGGATCGCAGGTTGGTGGCGTACATGCGCGATCAGGGCATCGAGGCGCCCTGGGAGGTGAAACCGCGGGTCATGCTCTGCGTGCCACCCCGTCCCGGTATGGAAGACGTCATCGCCGCCACCGCCACGCTTGCGGCGCGGCTCGACGGCAAGATGACCGCGGTCACCGTGCGCGACCGCAAGCGTTCCGAGCAGGAGATGCAGTTGCTGGGGGCGTATGCGGCACTCACACATCAGGCCGATGGCACCTTCGTGACGCTCTATGAGCGCGACCCGGCGAGTGCGCTCGCCAGGTACGCGCGAAAGATCCTCGCCACCGAGATCGTGGTGACGCGCGGCCGCGGCCGACGCGGCACCCTGCGCAAGCTCATCGAGCTGCTCACGGACGTGGACGTCCATATATTGTCGACACCTCGGGAGGAGGCGGCGGCCTGACGGCTAGGCGGTCGCCGTGAGTTCTGCGCCGGTCGCTTCCGGCGCGGCCGCCGGCAGCGTGAAGGCGAACACCGCTCCTCCACCGGCTTCGGGATCGTCGAGCCACACGCGGCCTGCGTGCGCCTCGACGATGCCGCGAACGATCGCCAGACCCAGACCGGTGCCGTCGCTGCCTGGTGCCTCGTCGCGAACGAAACGTTCGAAGACGCGGTCTCGCATACCGGCGGGGACGCCCGGACCGTGGTCGATCACCCTCGTGACCACCGTCTCTCGAGTTCCGGGGGTGACATGGATCTCGATCGGCGTTCCGCCCGGAGCGTAGCGGTCCGCATTGACGAGCAGGTTGTCGAGCACCTGGCCGAGCCGGTCCCAGTCGGCCACCGCCTCGACCGATCCCGGATCGACGCTCACATCGACGCGGCGGTCGGGGCGCAACTGCCGTAGTCGCTCGGCGGCCGCCTCGGCCGCCGCGCCGACGTCGGTTGGCTCGAGACGCAGCTCGAGGGCGTGGCCCTCGATGCGGGCCAGGTCCAGCATGTCTCCAACCAGGCGATCCAGGCGCCGGGACTGGGTCACGATGCCGGTGAGGCCCTCGTGCACCGACGCCGGGAGATCGCTGCGCGCGAGCAGAACGGTTGCGCCGGTGAGGACGCTCGATAGCGGCGTGCGCAGCTCATGGCTCACGTTCTGGAGGAGCTCGCGTCTGACCCGGTCGGCCTCGCGAAGCGCGGACACCTGCTGCTGCGTCTGCGCCAGCCGGACCGCCGTCCGCGCGGCCGCCGCCTGCTCCTCGTAGAGGCGCTCGAGCTCGGTGTTGGTTTCCTTGAGGGTCCGCGTGAGGGCTCCGGCATCGATCGTGGACTGGCGACGCAGCGCCGCCACGGCGCCGACTGCACCCGCGGTGACGAAGAAGATGACCAGGTAGAGGACGTCGCTCGGGTTCGCAAGGCTGAGACTGTCGACCGGCGGAAGAAAGTAGTAGTCGGCAAGCACCGAGGAGAATGCCGCGGCGATGAGCGCGGGCAGCAGGCCCGCCATGAGTTCCAGCGAGGCGACGATGCCGAGGTACAGGAACACGTAGGCGCGCGCGTCGGCCGGCGGCAAGCGTGCGAGCGCCAGGGTCAGCAGCGGGGGGGCGACCAGCGCAGCTGCCCCACCGATGATCAGCACTCGATCGACGCGCGGCCGCGTCATGCGGGCGAGGCTGCCCGCGCCATGACGCCTCATGGCGATCGAACGTGCTCGCTCAGCGCCTCCACGAGCCGGGACGACGCCGCCTGCAGGCCGTGCATCGCCATCAGCCGGTTGAGCCGCTCCGGATCGGCTGGATAGCGGGGCCGCCGCCCCACCGGAAGGTCGATCGTCAGATCCGGCACTGGCGGCACCACCCGCATGGCGCGGGCCAGATACTCGCGATTTGCATCGCTGAGCCGGCCGGCGGCGATCAGCGCCTCCACCCCACCGTACTCGCGGATCATCGCCGCGGCCGCCACGGCACCGACACCCTTCAACCCCGGGAGACCGTCTGACGGATCGCCGCGGAGCATCGCAAAGTCGGCGTAGCGACGCCCGGGGATGGCGTACCGGCGGGCGACCTCGGTCTCGTCGACGATGTTCCAGCCTCCCTTCTCCGGATAGAGCACGGCCACGCGGGGATCCTCGATGAGCGCGAAGAGGTCACGATCGCCACTGACGATCTCGACGGTCCCGCCCGCCTTGGCCGTCCAGGTCGCAATCACATCCTCGGCCTCGTAGTCCGGCACGCCGGCGGCGTCGATCCCGATCGCCCCGAGGAAGTCGTCGATGATCGGCATCTGCGGGATCAGCCCCGGCGGGATCGGCTCCGCGACTCGCTGCGCCTTGTAGCTGGGGATCAACGCCACGCGCCAGTCCGGCCGCCAGTCGGCGTCGCCGGCCACCGCGAGGCGGTGTGGGTCACGCATCCCGAGCATCCGGGTCAGGGTCTCCAGGAAGCCGCGGACCGCGTTGACCGTCCGGCCGTCAGGGGACTGCACGCTCTTGGGCACGCCGTAGAAGGCGCGAAAGATGAGGCTGGACCCGTCGACGAAGAGCCAGTCAGCGGGCATCCGCCTACCCTCGCCTCGGCGGACGGCGCGCGGCTCCGGGCATCGCGCTGATCATCCTCTGTGCAGAGCTCGAGGCGAACCTTCTAGCCTCCGTCGGATGTCACACCAACGCGCATCTGCGCGGCCGCACGGTCGCCGATGGCTGAGGAGCTGCCCGAGCTCATCGTCGCCGACGTTGTCGCATGGCGACGCTGGCTCCGCGCCCATCACACGGATCCCGCGGGGGTCTGGCTGGTGCTCGCCAAGCAGCACACCACCGATCCGACCAGTCTCACCTACGCCCAGGCGCTCGATGAGGCGTTGTGCCACGGCTGGATCGATGGTCAGTCCGAACGCCGTGACGAGGCCACGTGGCGGCAGCGCTTCACGCCCCGCCGAGCTCGGAGCGCGTGGTCGAAACGCAATGTCGGCATCATCGATCGCCTCCGCGCCGAGGGGCGAATGCATCCCGCGGGCGAGGCCGAGGTCGATCGCGCCAAGGCGGACGGCCGCTGGGATGCGGCGTATGCCGGGGCGGCGAGCATCGAGATGCCCGCCGACCTGGCGGCGGCGCTGCGAGAGGAGCCGAGGGCGCAGGCGATGTTCGACATCCTCACCGCCCAGAACCGCTACGCCATCCTCTACCGGACCTCCGGCGCCAAACAGGCCGCCACGCGGGCCCGGCGTATCGAGCGGTTCGTCTCAATGCTGGCGCGTGGCGAAACCATCTATCCGCAACGGCGTGGACTCGACCGGTAGGGTCAGGAGGCGGAGATTTCCGTCGCCATCGCCGGCGCGAGGGCTTCCGTCGATGGAGCCGGCGTGAGCCTGAGAAGCACCGTCCGGTTCATGGTTGCCATCGGGACGAGGGTTGCGAGGGCGAATGCCGATTCACCGGCCAGGGTTGACCCGGCCACGCCTGCGAATCGGTAGACGAGCACAATCACCGCGATGACGCCGAGCGCGAGCGCCTCCCTGACCAGAAACGCTACCGAACCCCTCACGTCCGCGTCCTCGACCCCTGTGCCGCGACCCCCCTCATGAGCACATGGTAGGCGAAACGCGACAAGTCCGTCAGACGAATCGTCACATCCGACGGGGGACGGCGACAGGCGTCCGGAGAAGCCGTGCGCGCGCCGCTTATGGGCCCTGGCCGCCCCGGTGCTGACCTCAACGCTGCTCGCCGGCGCGCGGCTGGCGCAATCGGCGCCACCCCAGGACCTGCTGATCGACGGAGGTCGCGTGGCGGCAATCGGTGGTGTCGACAAGTCCTCCCGCGTCGCCGAGGTGGTCATTGTGGACGGGCGGTTGGTGCTGCCAGGTCTCTGGGACCACCACGTGCACTTCGACCAGTGGGCACAGGTCAGAGCGCGCATCGACCTGGCGGGCCTAGATTCCGCAGCAGCCGCCGCTCGTGCGATTGCGCAGGTGTCGGCACTGCCGGGAGGCGGTCTCGCGACCCCGATCGTGGGCTACGGATTCCGAGATGCGCTGTGGCCGGACCGGCCCCATCGCAACCTCCTCGACGAGGTCGCCGGCGAGCGGCCGGTCGTGCTCATCAGCGCAGATCTGCACAGCGCATGGCTGAACACGGCTGCCCTGCGCCGCTTCGCCGAGCCTGATCACCCGAGTGGACTGCTCCGCGAGGACGCCGCGATGCGGGTGGTCGCGGAGGTTGCGGTGGTTGCTCAGGATCGCGGCGACGCCCTGGCGGCCGACGCGGCGCTCGCCGCGGCAGCCCGCGGCGTCGTCGGCATCGTGGACATGGAGAAGCCGTGGTGGCTGGTCGCGTGGCGACGGCGCATGGCGGCGGGCGACCGGTCGCTGCGCGTGGTCAGCAGCGTGTGGCCCGAATGCCTCGATGAACTCATCGCACAGGGGCTTCGCACCGGACGTGTGGTCGAGGACACCGGAGGTCAGTTGTCGGTCGGTCCGCTGAAGGTCATCACCGATGGTTCCCTGAACACCCGCACCGCGTACTGCCGCGACGCGTACGCCGGAGTACCCGGGTCGATCGGCGAGTTCGGCCAGCTGCTGGTGACGCAATCCGAGCTCGAACACCTCATGCGGCGTGCCATCGAGGCCGGCCTCGACTGCGCCGTCCATGCGATCGGTGATCGCGCGAATGCGTTGGTGTTGGAAGCGTTTGCCCACACCGGCGCGCACGGCAGCGTCGAGCATGCCCAGCTGCTTGACGACGCGGACGTGCCCCGTTTCGCCGAGCTGTCCCTGGTCGCGAGCGTCCAGCCGGAGCATGCGATGGATGATCGCGACGTCGCGGACCACTACTGGGCCGGACGCACGCGGCGCGCGTTCGTGTTGCGCGCACTGCTCGACGCCGGCGCGGTTCTGGCTTTGGGTTCCGATGCCCCGGTCGCGCCGCTCGACCCGTGGGTGACGATCGCCGCGGCGGTGCATCGCTCCCGCGATGGCCGAGCGCGATGGCACCCCGAGCAGGAGATCACCGTGAGTGAGGCGCTCATCGCATCGATGGCCCGTGGGCGACGTGACGCGAGCATTCGCGTCGGCGATCCTGCGGATCTGATCGTGCTCGACGATGACCCGTTCACGGCGACACCCGACGCGCTCCGGCGGATGAGGGTGGCGGCGACGATGGTCGCGGGTCATTGGACTCATCGATCGGCCTTCTGACACCGCGCCCGACAGGTTCTCCGTAACCGACCGGCGTATCGATGTACGAACCCGGCCGAGGAGCCGGATGCAGCTACGCGGCGGTGACCGCAGAGAACCAAACCATGAAACGCGAACTGATGCTCTTCGGCGGGACCGCGAGTCTGCTCATCCTTGCTGCGTGCGGTTCGGCAACCGCCGGCACGGGTGGCACACCGACCGCCATCGCAACACCCGTGCAAACACCGACAACAGTGCCGACGCCAACACCGATACCGACAGCGATCGCCACCCCAACTCCCACTCCCACGCCGGTGCCGACGCACGCTCCCGCGACGGGCACCGCGATCACGTTGCGCAGCGTGGGCAATCTCGGGCAGATCCTCGTCGGTGCAAACGGCAAGACCGTGTATGTCTTTCTGGCGGATAGAGGGACGACGTCCACCTGCAACGGGTCATGCGCGCAGAACTGGCCGCCGGTGACCACGACGGGCACTCCCCGGGCGATGGGCGGCGTATCGCAGGCACTGCTTGGCACCACGAGGCGCGCGAGCGGAAGCATGCAGGTCACGTACCACGGACATCCGCTCTACTACTTCATCGCCGACAGTGGTCCGGGCATGGCCAATGGCGAAGGGCTCAACGCATTTGGCGCCCTCTGGGAGGTCATCACCGCCGCCGGAATGTCAAGGTGACGGCGTTGGCGGGCTATTTCTTCCGCTTCCCCGCCGCCGCCTTGGATCGCGCTATCTCCGCCTGATACCTCGCGAATTCGACATCAAAGCTCTCGAAGCCGAACCCTTCGCACAGCGACCGCGCGTACCGAAGCTTGAGCGCACCCGTCGCCACGTCGCGAGCCAACCGCCGGCCTTCGCCCGCTTCGTACTCCTGGGTATCGGCGGCCAGCGCGGCGAGCGGTCGACTGAGCGACGTTCGGCCGTGTGCGGTCCGATCCGCCTCCACGCCATCCACATCCGGCCCGACCAGCTGCGCGGCGTAGGACGTCCTGCCCGCGTCGACGTGCAACTCGAGCTTCACACCTCGAGCCCGCAAGAAGGTGAGATCCGCGAGTGTGTCGGGGAAATAGTCGGCTGCTATCTCCAGCAGCCGACGCCACGGCCGAGCCGCGGATTCATATCGGACGATGGTATTTACCAGTCTCATCTCGAGCTCAGTATCCGGCACCGAAGCCAGTTCGATCAAGGCGCTTAGGCGCCGGGCGCAGTCACAAACGCTGGTGAATGGTTGCTGCATGACGCGACTCGCGCGAGTCGTCCGCGACGCCGGCTCGAGATGCGGCGGCGCGCGGCAGGAGTGCGGGAGATACTGCGATGCCAGCGTCGATGACCCCGCCGCGCTCCACGGTGTGCACCTCGATGGCGTTGCAGAACACGCCGTTTGTCAACGACCCGCGGTGATGGCGCGGGGAGTGGTTAGGACGCACGATGCCGTACCATGGCCCGTTGCTGAGATTGAGGCAAACGCCTTCGCTGGGAGTGACCCGTGGATACTCGGACCATCGCCACTCGCCCTGACGGCGCGCCCGCTGCCCTGGCAACTGACGCCAGCGCTTCGGATCTCTACCTCGACCTCATGAAACGCTGCCTCACCAACTCGATCTATGCCTCGAGCGAGGGCGCGACCTTCGATGCCGATCAACGCGCGACCGGCCATGACTGGCCGCCAACCGCCCACACCATGATCGGGCTGCGTCGACTGGACCAAGTGCAGCACTGCGTCGAGGATGTCATTCACTCCCAGGTTCCGGGCGACCTGATTGAGACCGGGGTCTGGCGAGGCGGTACGTCCATCTTCATGCGCGCGCTGCTGCGGGTTCATGGTGTCAGCGATCGCACCGTCTGGGTGGCAGATTCGTTCGAGGGGTTGCCGGCTCCCGACCTCGAGCACTATCCGCAGGACACCGGCGAGGTGGCGACCCTGCACGGCGTCGAGTACCTGGCGGTGTCTCTCGAGCAGGTCAAGGACAACTTCCGTGCCTATGGGCTTCTGGACGATCACGTTCGCTTCCTCAAGGGGTGGTTCAAGGACACCCTGCCCGACGCTCCGATCAACCGGCTCGCAGTGCTCCGATTGGACGGCGACATGTACCAGTCCACGATGCAGGCACTGGATGCTCTCTACCCCAAGCTATCGGTCGGCGGGTACGTCATCGTTGACGACTACGGTGCCATCGAGCAGTGCCGCCAGGCGGTCCATGACTATCGTGAAGCCCACGGAATCTCGGACGAGATGACCATGGTCGATTGGACCGGCGTCCACTGGAAGCGCAGTTCCTGAACGGGGTTATGAGCCGGAAGGGTGGGCGGGCCAGGATTCGAACCTGGGACCGTGGGGTTATGAGCCCCCTGCTCTAACCGGCTGAGCTACCCGCCCTGTCGCGAACTCTAGCCGGAGACCACCCGCCCGCACGACACGGCCGATCTCAGCCACCATAGAATCATGAACGAAATTCCTCCCGTGGTTGCCGACAGCGACCGCCTTATCGATGCTGTCGCGCGGCTGGTCGATGGCGTCAGACCGGACCAATGGACCGCCTCGACACCGTGCCCCGACTGGAATGTGCGCCAGCTGCTCCAGCACGTGACCAACGGCAACGTCATCTTCGCGACCATCGCGACGGGAGAGCGGGCGCCCGGCCCGATCACGCCCGAGGAGCGCGCCGTCGACTGGCTGGGCGCCGACCCCGCCGCGGGATTCCGCGCCACCGGAAAGGTGATGCACGACGCCTTCATGACTCCCGGCTTCCTCGACGGCCGCCACGAAACCCCGGTCATGGGCGAGCAGAGTGGGACGACGATCGTGCACATGCGGATGAACGAGCTGCTCATTCACGGCTGGGACCTCGCCCGAGCGACCGCGCAGCCGGCCGACCTCCCCGAGGATCTCGCCGAGGGTGCGCTGCGCATGTGGCAGACCCGGCTGGCCGACCGCCCCCGCCAGGGGATGCCGTTCGACGAGCCGACGCCGATCGCCGACGGCGCCCCCGCCATCGACCGCCTCGCCGCGTACCTCGGACGGAAGCCCTGACCGCGCCGGCACCACGCCGCCCGGGGAAGGAGCAGTACTTCCTGCTCATCGCGCTCGCCGCGCGCACACGAGCTGACTGTCTCGGCCGGAGAGTTGGCGCGGTGATCACGCGTGATGCCCGCGTGCTCAGCACCGGCTACAACGGCACGCCGTTTGGGATGCCCAACTGCTCCGAGGGTGGATGCCACCGCTGTTCGCGACGCGATGATGACGGCCTGCGTGGCGGCGCGTACGACATCTGCGTGTGCGTGCACGCCGAGCAGAACGCGCTGCTGACCGCCGCGCGCTTCGGTCAGCAGACGCTGGGCGCGTCGATGACGTCGACAACGCAACCCTGCTTCGGTTGCCTCAAGGAGATGCTCCAGGCAGGGATCACCGAGGTGCATTACCTCCATCCGTGGGATCCGATGGAGGCCTACGACGACCGGGCGCTGGTGCAGCAGTACGCCGCGCTGCGAGCGCGATTCGACAGCTTCTCGCAGGTCGGCGATCCGTCGATGGACACTCCGGATCTCTTCGGAGCCTTCATCGAGCAGCACTGAGACTACGCGCCGGTCTGGTCGACCAGCTGCACGCGGTCGCGCTCGATCGCCGTCGCGAGCGCGCTAACGCGCGACAGCGTGTCGATTTCGGCCGCCGATTTGTCCTGGCGCCAGCGGGCGATGCGCGGGAATCGCAGCGCGAAACCGGACCGGTGCCGCGCTGACACCTGCACCGCATCGAAGGCAACTTCGAGCACGATGCGCGGCTCAACGGTGCGGTAGTGGCCGTGGTCGCTCACGGTGATCTCGAGCAGCAGCGCGGTCATCTCCGCGATCTCGGCATCGGTGAGACCCGTGTAGGCCTTGCCGATGGTTGCCAGGTCGCCGGTCTCGTCGACCCGCACCGCGAAGGTGACGTCGCTGAGCACGCCTCGCCGTTTGCCGTGCCCCCATTCGGCGCCGACCACCACGACGTCGAGCGTGTCCAGCGGCCGCTTCAGCTTGAGCCAGTTCAATCCTCGCCGCCCCGGGGTGTACGCCGACTCGGGTTGCTTGAGGAGGAGACCCTCGTTGAGGCGCGCGCGCGCGTCGGCGAAGCGCCGATCCACCTCCGCGGCTCCGCGGACGCGCTCGAGGTGGGCGAGCGCGAGTGGATGCGGCACCGCGAGCGCCTCGAGGCGCTCGCGCCGCTCCCGCAACGGACGATCGAGCAGCACCTCGTCGCCGGCCACTAGCAGGTCCCAGGCGACGTAGATCACCGGCACCGCGGCCATCAGCGCGTCATCAGGCGCCACCCTTCCCAGCCGCGTCTGCAGTGCGTGGAAGGGCATCACTCGGCCGTCGTGGAAAGCGAGGATCTCGCCGTCGAGCATCACGTCCGCGCTGAGATGCTGCGCGCCGGCACGGACCTCGGGAAACTGCGCCGTGATGTTCTTGAGGTCGCGGCTGTACAGGGCAACCCGCGCGCCGCGACGGTGGAGCTGGCACCTGATGCCGTCATACTTGTCTTCAACCCACACGTCCTCGCCGAGGCGTGCGACCGCCTCGGCGGCGTCGGCGACCGGCGTCGCGAGCATGGATCGCAGCGGCACGAACCAGTGCGGGGCCGCCTCCGCCAAACGGCCCGCGGCGGCGAGGAGGGCTGCCTCGCCGGCATCGCCGGTGAGCATCACCGCTCGGCTCACCGCCGCCTGATCGACGCCGAAGGCGGCGGCGATCGCTTCCTCCACCAGCCCTTCGCGCAACCCGATGCGCAGCTCGGCGGTGATGAGCTTGGCGACGTACCGGGCCTCGTCCGAGTTCGCGCGCTCGAGGAGGTTGCGGAGCAGCTGCTTGCGAGCCTGTACGCCGCGTGCGCCCGCGATCGCGGCAAAGGACCGGTCGAGGTCGCGGAGCGAAATCCACGCGGTGTCCCCTTGCTCCCGGCGCTCGAACAGCTCGCGGGTGACGTCACCAGTGTCGGAATGGCGGCGCCACGCCCGGCGAATCTCGGCGTCATCGGCACCACTGACCTCTTGCAACACCGACGAGAAGGCCGCCCCGCCCACATTCAACGTGCGCTCGTCGCCACCGGGAAAGATGGATCCGGTGAAGTAGCGCGCCGCCAGCGCCACCTCGTCCCCTTCGGTGCCACCGAGGAACTCTGCGAGCAGGCGCACCTTGCCGAGCTTCGACGGCGTGCTTGCGATGGCGTCTCCGGCGCGCGCCAACTCGGCCAGGGTGGTCACGCGGGCCATCATGGCCCACCCGACCACGGCGTCAAGCGGAGAGCGACGGGCCGCGCGACGCTGCGCTAGCTGAAGATGGGTGGGAGGTGGGCAGCGCAGCCGGCGCAGGCCGCCGACCACCACAGGCTGCCGTCGCTCTGCTGCCAGAACGCCGCAACCGCATTGGTGTACCAGTTCACGACCGACACGCTCGACGCCGAGACCACTCTGTTGAGCAGCTCGGGCCCGATCCAACCGTTGGCCGGCGCATAGATGGCCGAGGCGAGGCCGCCACTCGGGCGCTGCATGACCACGGTGACGGAGCTGGCGCCGGATCCGGACGCCACCGGCCGCCCCATGCTCACGGCCTTGTCGACCTCGACCTGGGCCGATCCACCGGACGAGGTGACCGGTGCCGCCCACACCGAGCCGGCCTGGGTACGCCAGACAGCGTCGAAGGTCGCCTGCCCGGCGATCGCCATTGTCGGGTCGCTTGCCAGGCCGCCGAGTCCGACCTTCTGCGCGCCGAACCATCCGTAGGACGCTCCGAGCTCGGTCCAGAGGTTGCCGGCTGCGTCGCGCCATGCGACCGCGACAGCGCCGCCCGACGCCGCGGCGGCGGGGTTGCCGGCGACCGCCCCTGTTGCCAATGGCGTGGGCCCAGACCAGGTGCCGGTGTAGCTGTCGGTCCACAGCGTGCCATCGGTGGCTTTCCAGAACACCTCCATGTCACCCGGGCCCTGGCTGATGGCTGCAGGCGCCGAGCCGGGGGCGAGCGTCCCGACGTCGAGGACGTGTGATGTCAGCCACGTCTGGGTGCCGTAGAGACCTGCCTGCGACTGGGCCTGCCAGAGCTGACCCGAGCTGTCCGCCCAGAAGGCGTCCACCTGGCCCGGCAGCGGCGACACCACGGCGGGAGTCGAGGCGGCGTTGCCGAGCGTGATGGCGACCTGCGGGTCCCACGTCCGGTTGCGATACGCCAGGTCCTGCAGGTTCGAAGCCGCATCCCGCCAGATGACGTCGATGTTGCCGGGCTGATCGGAGACGCTCTGTGGGGGTCCGGCAACGTTCGACGACGCCAGTTCGACTGGGGTCTGCTCGGTCTCGCGCAGCCACCCGATGATCGGGGTGTAGCCGTTGGCGGTCACCCTCGACCCACTGAGCGGAAACCGGTCGGTCCCGGACGAGGTCGCGTTCTGCTCGACCACGTCGACATAACCGGGGCCGACATCGCGGACGATCGCGACGTGCCCCGATCCATCCCAGTAGCTGCTCAGCCAGCCCGGGGCGAAGATCATCAGGTCACCCTGCATCGGCGGGGTCCCAGCGCCGTTGGGTAACTGCACGAGCGGGACCGGCAGGTTCGGTCCCGCCTGCCACATGGTGTTCGCCCCACCGACCGCGCCGTAGCCGTACCAGTTCGTCGGCTCACCCCAGGCGTAGAACGCGTACCGAATCGCGAGTTCCTCGCACTGGAATTCCGGGCCGAACTTGCACGCGTTCGGTGGCCCGCAGCCGACATTGCCAAACCCGTTGCCGTTGCCGTACGCGGTCAGGTTCGCGCAGTCGGTCACCCAGGTCGCCCACGCGCAGCCGCTGATCAGCGGCGCACCGTAGTTCCCGGTGCCGCCAACCTCGGCGGCAAGCATCCCGTGCGTGACCGTCGGCGCGGTCGGGGTGGCCGGCTCGGTCGTGGTCGTCGGACGGCGATGCGGGGATCCCGTGAGGGCGACCACGGCGCCGACGCTCCTGGCGACCATGGTGGAAGCCGGCCTATCCGCTGCCATTGTCGCCGTGCTGATGAGGGGGCTGACGCTTGCGGAGGCGGCCAGAAACCCGGCGAGCGCAAGCCGATACAGGTTGGGATGCATGCCCCCACACCCTGCCAGAGAGGATCTGACACTGCCGTCACACCGGCGCAACGATCGAGTTCGTCAGGCCATGACGGCGGGAGCCCCCGAGGAAGCCGGATTCCCTACTGGAACCAGCCCTCGACGTCGATGGCCGCGTTGACGCTGCCGACCGAGTTAAGCAGCAACACAGACCCGTTGGCGGTATCTAGCTGCACCACCACCAGGTTGGGGAGCACGGCTCCAGCGGCGAGGTTGAGGTCCGACGCGTTCGGGGGCTTGGTCAGGTTGGCGGGGTACGCGACCAGGTAGGTGGCCTGAGTCGGCGCGATGGCCGCCAGATTGGCGATGATCCCCTGGATCACCGGGCCGGTGCCGGGAATGCCGCCCACGCCGGTTGCGTGGATCAGGCGGGCAGCGCTCACCCCAGCCCCGATTGCGCCGGTCGTGCAGCCCGCCGATGCCGTCCGGGTGTCGCAGATCCGGCTCGGGGCGATTGCCTGGTACTGGTACCCGGTCGGCGCCGTCGCTGCGCCAAACCACCCGTTTGCATCCAGGATGACGTCGATTCTCCCGACCGACGTGAACACGCACACAGCCGTGTGCGGCCCGCTCGGTCCCGGGCCCAATTGGACCATCACGCGGTTGGCCTCGACCGCTTTCGCCACCAGGTTCAGGGTGGAGATCTTGGGCGCAGGGCAGGTCCCTGTCGACGAGGTGGGGTAGACGCTGACGTAGGTCGGCGCGGTTGGTGTCACCCCGATCAGGTTGAGGACTGCGGCCGCTGCCGTGCCGTTTCCTGGGATCGCGCTTCCGGTCACCGTGACCAGCATCGCGGACCCACCCACCAGTGCGCCGTGGGTCCGGCAGGCAGTCGGCGCCGACGTGCTGCGCGTGTCGCATACGCGGACCGCGGTCATCGGGTGGAACTCGCCGGCTGTGGTCGACGCCACGGGAGGCGCGAAATAGCCCTCCACGTCCGCTACCACATTGACCGTCCCAGCGGCGTTGAAGATCTCCAGCATTCCGTTCTGGCCGAGGGTCGCGGTCACGAGGTTGGGGGTCACCGTACCGGGACCGAAGTTCAGATTCGACGCGTTCGGCTTTGGCGTACCCATCGGGTACACGGTGAGCAGGCTCCCGGCTGAGCCATTGACCTCGGTCACGTTGAGCACCACAGCAACGGCTCCGGTCGGTATGGGCGGCGTTCCCGCGCCGGTCACCTGAACAGGACGGGTGGTGGCGGGCCCGAACGGCGCGCCGCCGCGGGTGTCGAAGAGCCGGAACGGCGTGATGGGGACGTAGTCGGACAGCGGCACGTACAGGTACGCGGACCCGCTGGACGGGGAGCTCGACCCCAGCGTGTCGGTCGCGACGACGTGCACGATGCCGCCGGCCGAAGGGCCGGCCGGGGTGGTGAACGTGAACAAGTTGGGCGTCAAGCCGATGACCGTGACGCCGGTTCCGTTGATCGTCGCACTCGTCCCGGTCGCGAAGTCAGAACCGGCGACGGTCACGAGCTGGCCTCCCCCCGCCGGTCCCGAAGACGGTGTCAACGATGCGATCGACGGCGCAGCGAATGTGTACCGGCCGATGAAGGTGTTCCAGCAGGTGTTCGCGGTCGTGCATGGCGCGACGGTGTTCCCATCGTTGTCCTCGGAGACCACCCATACGTCGGTGGGGTGCGCCGCATCCTGCACCGCGCCCGAGTAGTCCCCCAAGTGCAGGGCGGGCATCCACTTGGGCTGTAGAAGTTGGAGCTGGAGTCGAGCGTGGTGAAGGTGCTCCACGTGCTGCCACCCGTTATCGACGCGACCATGATCGATTCGAGCGTGGTGCTCGAGGAACTCGTCGAATGTGGTGATCACGTTGCCGGAGCTGTCCACAGCGAGCGCCGGATAGAAGAGGTAGGCGCCGCTGACCCCCTCGGGAGCGAGTTGTGTCGCTCCGGTCACGGTACCGGTGGATCCGGCGTTGACGCTGACGACGTTCACGCAGGACCGGGAGCCCGTGTCTCCGGTGGGCGTGCAGCCGGTGTTCCCCGTGGCCCACAGCACGTTGTTCAACCACACTGCGCTGAGGAAGCGATCGTCATTGACCTGAAGCGTGGCGGTTGTCCCGTTTTGTGGCGCCGACGGCACAACGCTGCTCCCTTTGGGTGTGGACACGGCGGTGCATGGTGGCGGCGAGACAACTCCGGTGTGAGGCGTGCCAACAAAGGCGATCACCGCGACGGCGTTGTTTGCCGGAGTAATCGTGCAATTCAAGTCGTTCGCGATCTCGTATTCGACATTGGTCGACGTGAGGGCCATGGCCGGCTGCGCGCCGAGCGGGCCGTCCGTAAACGCGACAGCGCTATTGACTCCCATCGTCCCGGCCGCGAGGTCGGAGCGTTGGATGATGTCGGTCTGACTCCGATACGGCGTCTCGTTGAGGCAACCGAGATAGTCCCAGGAGATCGTGACGACGGTGTTGGTCATCCCGACGGACAGATTCGCAGCCACCGGCATGTCACCACTGCTGGCATCGGGCAACTGACCCAGGTTGAAGAAGCTGTTGGCCACTCGCCATGCCGTCGTCGGGTCCGCCCCTGACACCACGACCTGGATCTGACTCTGGTCGTTGGTACACGCCGCGCGAGCCGGGTTGTATTGCAGCACCGCCAGGATAAACCGCCCCGAAGCCGGGTCGTACACCACGTGCGGGTATTTCACGGCAAAGCCCGTGGGAGTCCCGACGAGCGTACGGATGGCTTTGGTGGTGACGAGGGCTCCCGTGCGGCTGTAAACAAAGAGAGCGCTGTTCACCGCCTCGACGACGTACGTCGAGCCCACGGCGATGCTCGGATCAGCGGGTGTGGTAGCGCCTCCGGATCCCGCCGCCGCGATCGCCGCCTGTTCGCCGGCACCCGCAAACCCTGCAAGCTGGGAGGCCGAGGATCCCAGCGCGGTCGCGGCGGTACGCGCTGTAATCGAGCGCGGAGCCGCGTGACTCGGCGACCGCTGTGAGGTTGCTGTGAGTCCTGCAGGGTGTGACAACGCGGACGCCGACGCGGGACTCGCCGTCAATGCGACGGACAGTGCGGCAACGGAGATGAGCGCGAGAGAGCAACTGCGGCGCACATTTCGATTCTAGAAGCCAATCGCCGCAGTGACACATCCCCGTAACACGGTCACCGAGTCGTGACATCGGGGCCGTCTCGACGCCTGCGGACGCATGGCGATCGCCAGACCACTGTCCGGGCGTCAGGCAGCGACGATGGCGTATAAATTGCTCGCCGGGCAACCGCCGGCACACCCCATGCAGGAGATCCACATGACCGACACATACGGCTGGAAGCCCCTCTCCCTTGCCGACGACGAAGAGGACGAAGACGGCGACGAGGAAGGCGAGGACGACGACGAGTAGCTCGCTGCAGACGGCGGAACGTTTTCGCCAGGTCAATCTCATCGCCGATCCGCTCTATGGCTACATAGAGATCACCAAGGACCGGCCCGGCGAGGCGAGCGAGCGCCAGCTCCTCGACACGGTCTGGCTGCAGCGCCTGCGGCGGGTCCACCAGCTCCAGTCGGCGTGGTGGGTCTTCCCCAGCGCTGAGCACTCGCGCTTCACGCACCTCCTGGGAGCGATGCATCTCGCGAGCCTGTTCGCGCGTCGTGTGGACGGATCCTTGCGCGCCTCGTTTTCCGACGCACCGTCGCCGGCGCTCGTCGAGGAGACCCTGCGCATTGCGGGTCTGCTGCACGACGTCGGCCACGGTCCGTTCGGACATTTCTTCGATCACGAGGTGCTCGAACAGTGGAGCCTCGACCACGAGGTGATCGGCCGTCACCTGGTGACCCACCAGCTCGCCGACATCATCGGATCGCTGCGCGCGAGTCCCGGTGGACGCTTCGCGTCCGGCGAGCAGATCGACCCGATGTGGGTGGCCTGGGTGATGGCTGACGCCGACATCGACGGCTACTCGCCACCAGGGTGGCTGCACGCGCTGAAGCCAATCCTCTGCGGTCCCGCGACCGTCGACAACCTCGATTACGTCCCGCGCGACGCGTACATGTGCGGCATCAGCCTGGGGGCGGTGGAGGTGCAGCGGCTCATCCACTACACCTTCATCAGCGGCGACAGCGTCGTGCTCCACGCGCATGCGGCGGGCGCGCTGGAGATGTTCCTCGCCTCGCGCCTCTACATGTATCTGCAGGTGTACCACCACCGAACCGGCCGGCGGTTCGACCTGTCGATGCGCGAGATCTTCGCGGACACCATCAGCCAGCTGTTGCACGGCAATCCGCTCGAGCATCTCGACGAGTACGAGCAATTGAACGACTGGTCGGTGCTGGTCGCGGTGCAGCGCTGGCTTGGCGAGGCACCGGGAACGGAGCGGCGTCGCCTCGCCGAGGCCTGGGCGCGGATCGCGGCTCGCGACCTGCCGTGGCATCTCGCCTACGAGAGCGTCGCCCACAAGGGCATGGACACGTCCACGCTGCAGGCGCAACTCGACGCGCAGCTCGAGTCAAGGGCGCTGAGCGCGCGGGTCGAGGTCGATGTGGCCATCGCCCGTATCGCGCCGCAGAACCCGATGACCGACGACGGCATGGTCAGGATCTACGACCCGCTCAACGACACCATCGAGGCCGCTCGAGCCGCGGAGCTGGTGGCGCGGTTGCCACAGCACAACCAGGTGATCCGCGTGTTCACCGACGATGTGTCGGCGCTCCGAACCGTGCGTGACGCCGTCAAGGCGGTGATCGCCGGCTGATCAGACGAGCCGGCGCTCGATCCACTCGACCGCCTCCGCCGCGGTCGAGACGCGATGCACCTGCGGGTCGGCTCGAGGTTCGCCCGGACGGGTGACGCTCCAACTGTTGAGCGCAACCACCGGCTTGCCGAGCACGAGCGCGTAGGCCATCTCGCTGAGCGTCCCGTACCCTCCGCCGATCGCGATCATCGCGTCGCTGGAGCGCACGATCAGCGCGTTGCGCAGGTGACCCAGGCCGGTGGCAATCGGCATCGTCACACCCGGCGCAGCCCCCACGGGATCATCGCCGGGGAGCAGGCCGACGCAGGTGCCACCAGCCGCAGACGCCGCGTCGGCGACTGCGGTCGCGACACCCTGTCCGCCGCCGCACACGATGATGAATCCGCGTTGCGCGAGCAGACGGCCAACCTCCGCCGAAGCCTGGCGATCGTCGTCGGTGGCTTGCGACGCGCCGCACACCGCCACCATCCGCGGACGCGCAGCCAATAATGCGCCCGGCCGTCGTCAGGGGGCGACGGGCAGACGCGGCCCCGACGGCATCACGGGGCCGGCGGCGGCGCTGAAGTTCTCCTGGCTCACCTGAGCGGCGATGTGGGACGCGACATCGCGAAACACCTCGCCGATCGGGCTCGACGGTGCGGCAGCCATGATCGGGCGGCCGTCGCCGTCCGCGCCGCGAATGCGTGGATCGAGCGGCACCGCTCCCAGGAAGGGCAACTCGTAGCGGGCGGCGAGGTCGCGCCCGCCGCCGGAGCCGAAGATGTCGGTTCGCTCGTTGCAGTGCGGGCAGATGAAACCGCTCATGTTCTCGACCACGCCGAGGACCGGGACATTGAGCTTGCGGAACATCTCGATGCCCCGACTCACATCCGCAAGCGACACGTCCTGCGGGGTGGTGCAGATGACCGCGCCGGTCATGGGCATGCTCTGCGCGAGGCTGAGCTGCACGTCGCCGGTGCCGGGCGGAAGATCGATGACGAGATAGTCGAGCTCACCCCACGTGACCTCGTAAAGGAACTCGCGCAACGCCTTGGCGAGCATCGGACCGCGCCAGATCACCGGTTGTCCGGGATCGAGGATGGTGCCGAAGGAGACCACCTTCAGACCGTGCGCCTCGAGCGGCTGCATCTTCCCGTCCGGACCGGCGTGGGGTCGCTCGCGAATCCCGAGCATGATCGGGACGTTGGGGCCGTAGACGTCAGCATCGAGCAGACCGACACGAGCACCGGCGAGCCGCAGCGCGATCGCGACATTGACCGCGACCGTGGTCTTGCCCACACCGCCCTTACCCGCGCTGATCGCGATCGCGTTGCGCACGCCGGGGATCTCCTGGCGGCCGGGCAGGCCTCGCGTGGTGCTCACGTCGGCGTCCCAGCGGATCTCGACGCGAGTGATCGACGGCACCACACCGATGACCGCAGCCTCGATGTCCTGACGGATGCGATCCTTGAGCGGGCACGCGGGCGTGGTGAGCACGACACGAAGTGACGCGACTCCACCGTCGATCGCGAGGTCGCGCAACATGCCGAGCTGCAGCATCGGCTTGTGCAACTCGGGATCGATCACGGTCGCGAGCGCACGTTCGAGGGCGTCGAGCGCCGCTGGGTCACTCATCTCCAAATGAGTATACCCAGCCGCTCCACAGCGAAAGCTCAACTCGGCGAAGCGCTGGATTTGATGCGCTCTCTACAATGCGGCCCGAATGCTCGATCGCCGCGTGATTCGTCTCCTCGAGGGTCAGGTTGCGGCCTCACATGTCTACACCCGCCCCGCGGATCTCGCCGCCTACGCGTATGACGCGTGGGGAGCGACAGGCGAACGTCATCTCCCCGATGCGGTGGTCTTCCCCGCATCGACCGAGGAGGTGGCGGGCGTGGTCAGCGTCTGCGCAGTCTCCGGGGTACCGATCGTCCCCCGCGGCGCCGGCACTGGCTACGCGGCCGGCGCGTCGCCGTCGCACGGCGGCGTCATCCTGAGCCTCGCCCGCCTCAACCGGGTGCTCGGCGTCGAGTCCGAGGCGATGCGACTGCACGCCCAGGCCGGGGCCATCACCGCCGGGATCCACGCACATGCGGCGGCCTCGGGCCTGTTCTTCCCGCCGGATCCGGGCTCGTCCACCACCTGCACCATCGGCGGCAACGTCGCCTGCAACGCCGCCGGCCCGCACACGCTTCGCTACGGGGTCACCGCCGACTTCGTCGCCGGTCTGACCGCGGTCCTGTCCGACGGCTCGGTGGTGCGCGTCGGCGAGGGCGGCGACACCTCGGCGTCGGGGCTCCTCTCGCTGCTGGTGGGCTCCGAGGGAACCCTCGGGGTGATCACCGAGGTCCTGCTGCGCCTGATCCCCGCGCCGAGGGCGAGGGCCACCCTTGCCGCCACCTTCACCGGCATGGATCGCGCCGCCGCGGCCGTCGCCGGGATCAGCGACGCCGGCATCGTGCCCTCGGCCCTGGAATTCCTCGATGCCGCGGCTCTCGACGCCGTGCGTCGGGCGGGTGGCGGCAATGTCGGCGGTGACGCCGCGGCGCTCCTGATCGTGGAGCTCGAGGGCGACATCGCCGCCGTCGGAGGAGACACCGATGCGGTGTCCGGGGCGATCACACGGGCGGGCGCCTCGCAGCTGCAGCGGGCCACCGAGCCGGGCCAGGCCGAGCGGCTGTGGGCGGCACGCAAGGCGGTGAGCGCGGCGGTCGCCAAGGTGCAGATCGGCAAGGTGAACGAGGACGTCGTCGTCCCCCGCGACCGCGTCGCCGAGCTGATCGCCCGCACCCGCGAGCTGGGCACCAAATTCGAGTTGCAGGTGGTGAACTTCGGACACCTCGGCGACGGCAACGTGCACGCGACCTTCCTCATCGACCCGCGCCTCGAAGGCCAGCGAGCTCGTGCCGACGCGGCCGCCGGGGAGCTCTTCGAGACCGTGCTGAGCATGGGCGGCTCGCTCTCAGGGGAGCACGGCGTCGGCGCCGCCAAGCTCGAGTACGTCGAACGTCAGCTCGGAGCGGGGACGGTGGAGCTGATGCGACGGATCAAGGCGGCCCTGGATCCGCACGACGTGCTCAACCCCGGTAAGAAGATCCCGCCGCGTCAGTCTTCCGCGTCGAGCACCGCCAGCAACGAGGCTGCGTAGTCGGTCTCATCGATACGCCGGGCCAGCTCGCGGCCGTCGTCGACGGGTAGCTCCATCGACGCGTCGTAGACGAAGCTGTACACGTTCGGCAGCGTCCAGTCGCCGAAACCGAGCGACGCCAGGATGCCGGCAAGGCGCGGCTCCTGCTCATCGGCCGCGAACGTCTCGCTGGCCGCTCGATACAGGGAGTTGAGGTTGCGATACTCCGTCTCGTACTCCTCGATGAGAGCCGGATCAGCGTCTTCGTCCCGCAGACGAGCGAGCGTCCGGCGCAACGACTGGATCTCCAGCTGATACTCGTCCACCCTCTCCCGAGTGTAGATGACGCAGTCAGCCGGTCCGCACGTTGACGAGGTTGCCGACCAGGTGTCCGACCCCGAACGCGACGCCCGCCGCGACCGTGGCGAAGGCTAACTGGCGGAGCGCGGAGTGGACCCGCGAGCGCCCGGTGAAGATCGCGACCGTCCAGCCGACCGCGAGCACGGACACGGCTCCAAGGGCGATCGAGAGCAGGGCCGCGGTGGTCCCGCTGACGAAGAACCAGGGGAGGAGCGGGATGACCGCGCCGATGGCAAACATGACGAACGAGGATCCGGCTGCCTGCCATGGGTTCCCGGTCTTGCCGGGGCGCAACCCGAGCTCTTCCCGAGCGTGAACCTCGAGTGCAACGTCGGGGTTCCTCATGATCGCCTCGGCAATGCGGCGCGCATCGGCTTCCTCAACTCCACGGAGCCGGTAGACGGCGGCCAGCTCCCGGGTCTCGTCCTCGGGGTGGCGCTCCAGCTCACGCCGCTCGATTTCCAGCTCGCGCTGCAGGAGCTCGGACTGCGCCGCCATCGACACGTACTCGCCCGCGGCCATCGAGAACGCCCCGGCGACGAGACCCGCCAGTCCGGCAAGCAGCACCACGGAGGGAAGGGGATTGGCACCGGCAACGCCGAGGATCAGCGAGATGTTGGTCAGCAGGCCGTCGCTGATCCCGAAGACTGCGGCACGCGCGGCGCCGCCCTGCAGGTCGCGGTGATGGGACCGCTCGTGCGGCATGCGATGTTCGCCCGCCCCGCCGACCGGGGCAACCCTCTGGGCCATGGAGACAGTATGCCGACGTCTCGACATCCGGTGTCCCCGGTCGGTAGTGGGTCAGTTTGAAACAGGACGGCTTACGGGCAATCGGGCGACCGCCAAGGAAGGGGAGAAGCAAGACGACCGCTGCTCAGTCGCCGCCCCGATTACTCGGCGGCCCTGATGTCTCCTGCGTGAATCGATGCCACCATCCCCATGAGTGGTTTGCGAAGGTGAACTTCCGGTGACGTTCGGCGGCGTTCATTGCAGCCGAGTAGTTGGCATACGTTGGGGACGCGGTACATTCTGCGCAGTCGCAAGCGGTGGGGTCAGGTTGGTCGCGTACGCTACGCATCTATCGAATCGTCGAACAGTCGCTTGATGGCCCTGCGGGTGGGCTCAGACAGAGCGTGCCACGAAACGATGGCAGTGATGACGAGCAGGAGCATGACTGCGCCGCCGCCAATCACGTCGGCAGCGGAGTGCGTCGGGGGGCTTCCGCTGGCGAGCGCGATGGCGATCAGAATGGAGATACCGGCGGTCCAGCCGATCAGAGGTCTCCTCATCACTCAGCGAGATTAGCGGTTACCCGGCGAGCAGGGCAACCGATCTCCTCGATCTTCCAGGGGTCAGTTTGAATCCGATGGTTTCGTGGCGCGTTTGCCTCCCATGAGACCGCCAATAGCGCCGAATCCGCCCCAGAACGCCTCTGGGATTTGCTCAGGAGTTCCTCCAGATGGCGGCAGGTAGGCCATGACGACGATGAGCACGAGGCAGATTCCGGTAACCGATGAAGTCGAATCCCGCTTCGATCTCGATGGCCAACTGTGTAGCTGAGGGACGGGGAGCTTGACGAAACGGAGCTAGCAGGACAGCGCGTAGGTACCCGGAGCGCAGAATCAGATAGCACCCCACTACTCCCCGGTCGAACGGTACTAGTAGAAGAGGTGGTGCAGGGCGATCGTGGGAATCGCAAGGATCGCGATGATGTTCATCACCTTGATCATCGGGTTGATCGCCGGTCCGGCGGTGTCCTTGCAGGGATCGCCGACCGTGTCGCCGGTCACCGCGGCGGCGTGCGCGTCCGATCCCTTGCCGCCGAAGTTCCCCTCTTCGATGTATTTCTTGGCGTTGTCCCACGCCCCGCCGCCGGTGGTCATCTGGAGGGCGACGAACAGCCCGACCACGATGGTGCCGAGCAGCATCGCGCCGAGCGCCTGCGCCCCGAGCACGAAGCCGACGATGAGCGGGAAGACGACGGGCAGCAGACCCGGGATGATCATCTCGCGCTGCGCGGCCGCGGTCACGATGGCAACGGTCTTGCCATACTCGGGCCGCGCGGTTCCTTCCATGATCCCGGGGATCTCGCGGAACTGGCGGCGCACCTCGGTTACGACTCCGCCGGCGGCACGTCCGACGGCGAGCATCGCCAGGGAGCCGAAGAGGAACGGCATGATCCCGCCGAGCAGGAGTCCGGCTATGACCGGCGGCGCGGTGAGATCGAAGTGGATTGCCGGCATGTGCGCGGCGAGCAGGGTCTTGTTGAGGATGTCGGTGTAGCTCGCGAAGAGCACCAGCGCCGCGAGACCGGCGGAGCCGATCGCGTAACCCTTCGTCACCGCCTTCGTGGTGTTGCCGACCGCATCGAGCGGATCGGTGACCTGGCGCACCGACTCGGGCAGGTCCGCCATCTCGGCGATGCCCCCCGCGTTGTCGGTGATCGGTCCGTACGAGTCGATCGCGACCACGATGCCGGTCATGCTGAGCAGAGCCATCGCGGCGATGCCGATGCCGTACAACCCGCCGAGTGCCGCGGAGGCGAGGATGCCGATCCCGATGATGAGCACCGGTATCGCGGTGCCCTCCATGCCGATCGCGAGCCCGGCGATGATGTTGGTGGCGTGGCCCGTCTGCGACGCCCTGGCGATGGTGCGCACCGGCCAGAACTGCGCCCCGGTGAAGAACTCGGTGACCGCGACGATGAGCACCGTGATGACGATGCCGATCACCGCGCACCAGAAGAGGTTGAACACCGGGTGGTCGAAACCGGTGAGATATCCGCCGTTGTTGAGCAGCACCGTGATGAGCAGGAACCCAGCCAGCGCGACCACCGCCGACACGATGAGCCCGCGGTACAGGGCACCCATGATCCAGGTACCGCGGCCCATGCGCACGAAGAAGGTGCCGATGATCGAGGCGACGATGCTGACCGCGCCGAGCATGAGGGGGTAGAACACGAAGATGAGGTTGGGGCTGCCGTTGCTCAGCTTGTAGAGCAGGCTGCCCAGCAGCATCGTGGCCACCGCGGTGACCGCATAGGTCTCGAAGAGGTCGGCCGCCATGCCCGCGCAGTCGCCGACGTTGTCCCCGACGTTGTCGGCGATGACCGCGGGATTGCGCGGGTCGTCCTCGGGGATGCCCGCCTCGAGCTTGCCGACCAGGTCGGCGCCGACGTCCGCCGCCTTGGTGTAGATGCCGCCTCCGAGGCGGGCGAACACAGAGATGAGTGATGCACCGAAGGCGAAGCCGACGAGCGCATTGAAGTCCTGGAACAGGCCGTAGGCGAGCGCCACCCCGATCAAGCCGAAGCCGACGACGAAGAAGCCGGTGACCGCGCCGCCTCTGAACGCGAGCTGGAGGGCGGGGTTGACGCCGCCGCGGGCTGCCTCCGCGGTCCGCAGGTTGGAGCGCACCGAGATGTTCATCCCCACGTAGCCGGCGGCGCCGCTGAGCACGGCGCCGATCAGAAAGAGCACGCCGGTCTTCCACCCGAGCGTGAAGGTGAGGAACAGGAAGATAACCGCCCCGATGCCGGCGATGATCGTGTACTGGCGGTTGAGGTACGCCTGGGCACCTTCCTGGATCGCCTTGGCGATCTCGCGCATGCGATCGTTCCCCTCGGGCTGGCGCAGGACCCAGAAGATCAGGTAGACGGCGAAGAGGAGCGCGAGCAGTCCGGCAGCGCCGATCGGCAGCAGGACGGCGCGGTCGAGGGTCGGCATGCGCTCAGGGCTCCTGGAGGAAGTGAATGAGTGCCCGAGCGGCTCTCATCCGCGCCACCCCGGGGCCGCCGCATTGTACCCGGCCCGTCCTTCCGTTCACCAACGCCTATGCTGATCCCGTGCCGAACGCCACCGGCCTGACCGCCATCGTGATGGTCGGCGACGAGATCCTCAGCGGGCACACGCAGGACACCAACTCGAGCCTGCTCGCGCGCCTCGCGTTCGCCGCCGGTCGTCCGGTCGCCCACATCGAGGTGGTGGCCGACGACCCGGCGGCGATCATCGCGGCCGTGCGGCGGGCCATCGACGCTCCGGCGATTTCACGCATCGCCGTCTGCGGTGGGATCGGGCCGACGCCGGACGACCGGACGTTCCAGGCGGTCGCCGACGCGCTTGGCCGGCCACTCGCGCTGAACCCCATCGCGTACGCGAACATCGAGGCGCTGGCGAAGCGGATGCATGCCGCGGGCTGGACCGACACACCCGAGGTGTCCGAGGCCAACCGTCGCTGCGCCCTGGTGCCGATGGGGTCGACGGTCCTCACCAACCGGCGGGGCATGGCGCCGCCGCTGGCGATCGACCTCGGTGACGACCGGTGGCTGTTCGTGCTGCCGGGGATTCCCCGCGAATTCAGCACGATCGTCGAGGAAGAGGTGATCCCGCGGTATTTCGCGGGGGCGACCGCCCCGGTGGTTCGCGAGGTGAGTTACCGCTCGGTGCCGGAGTCGCAGATGTACGAGCCCATGCTGGTGCTCGAACGTGAGTTTCCCGACGTCACCGTCGGTTCATATCCGCACGTTGAGCAGCGCGAGCTCGTCATCCGGCTCCGGGGACACGACGCGGAGCGCGTCGATGCGGCGGTTGCCCGGCTGCGCTCCCTGCGCAGCGACGGCGACTAGTCCGAGAAGCGGGGTCATCCCGCCGCGATCAGACCTTCTGGAGGTTGCGCGCGCGCGGGCCCTTGGGCGAATCGACGATGTCGAACGTCACCTGCTCGCCTTCCTGGAGGGCGTCGAAGTCGACGGTGGTCAACTCGGTGCGATGAAAGAACACCTCGTTGCCGTCATCTGCACGGACGAAGCCAAATCCACGGTCAGGGATGATCTTCTTGATACGGCCAGCGGTCACGGCATGTCCTCCAGGATTCTCGCCGACACGGACGTCCCACCGCGTTCACGACCACATGTGGGAGTGTCCCCTGTCAGCAACGGGAACCCGCAAAGACCGCGATGGAAGCACCGTAGGATGACGATTTCCGCCGTTCCGGTGCTCACACCAGCATAGCAGGGTGTTGATCCGAGCCGCGCTCCCACGCCGCGCGGAGCTCGTGCAGGCTCTCCGGGAGATTTGCGTAGTAGTCGTCGATGTCGAGGTGCGGGGGCCACGGAGCGGGATCGGAGCGCTCGCGTTCGCCGCGCGCCTGCTCGAGCCAGGCGCT
Source organism: Candidatus Dormiibacterota bacterium (assembly GCA_963768105.1). GTDB lineage: Bacteria > Chloroflexota > Dormibacteria > Aeolococcales > Aeolococcaceae > Palsa-851. The sequence goes on from CAVYGR010000004.1 coordinate 138,300, forward strand.
CCCGAAGGCAGTGGCACCACCTGAGGCATCCATGACGCCGAGCGTGCGCAGATTCGCATCTCTGTCAAACGGAGGAACCGTTGCGGCGCGAGGCCCTGGATCACTCCACATCGAGGCCATCACCCCCGCGCAGCCGAGGTCGACCAGGGCGTCGAGCGATGCGGCGGCGAACCTGCGTGCGACCGCATCGACATCGCTGGAACTCGCCTGATCCGCCGCAGGCGCATTCGGGTCGTCGAAGCGGTGCGCACCGAGATGTGCGATCGGGGGACGGTGCCGGCGAGTGCCTGGCACAGCTGCACGAGAAACGCAGCCGCCGAAGGGTCCATGGCGCCACCCACGTTCGCGAGTGCGCTGCCCGCGAGGTCGAGACCAAGCGCGTCGACGCTCGGGCTGATGACCGCCGGACGTACCGCGCGAGCGATCACCAGATCGTTGGCGCTCAACGAGAGCATGCAGCGCTGCTCGCGTTCGTGGACGCGCCGGCTGATCAGGCTGACCCAATCGCGCAGGTGCTCGATGCGCCGCGGGCGTACGCCGCCTGCCGGATCGTGACCCAGGTCCCACATGGTGATCGCCGGATGGCCGGCGAACGCTGCGAGCATCTCGTCGATCCAGCGGACACATGCCTCGAGCATCAACGGATCCGTGTAGACGTAGCGCGGGCCGCCTGGCTGCGCGACCGCGTCGTAGATGGCGCGCACACCGCCACGACGCGCCGCAACATCGATCGCGTACGCGGGGAGCATTACACACCCACCCAGCGTCTGCATGAACATGACCGGGATCACCTGGAGTGACTGATCGGTCGCCGCCGCGAGGAATCGGTCGAAATCACGGAGGCGCGCAGGCTCGACGCGACCGGGCGTCGGCATGAAGGCGTCCCAGAGCAGGTGGGTGCGCACCGTGCGATGCCCTGACGACTTGATGGCGCGCAAGTCCGCTGCGGTTCGCGCGGCGTCGTACTCGTGCCACACATACGGGCCGACCTCGCGCGACCAGTACGTCACGCCGATGTCGACCGGTTGGCGCGAGGCCGCGGATGCGACGGGCGGCTCAGTAGACGAAGAGGTCGATGCCTCCCGCAACCGTGATCACCTGTCCGGTGATGTAGCGCGCTTCCGGTGAGCTCAGGAACACGATGGTGTTGGCGATGTCCTCCGGCTCGCCCGGGCTCCGCATGGCGGTGCGCAATACCATGCGATCGTTCATCTTCGCATCACCCATCTTCCACGCCTCGGTGCTGATGACCCCGGGGGCGATGATGTTCGCGGTGATGCCGAATCGGGCACCCTCGAGCGCCATCGATTTGCCGAGCCCGATGACGGCCGCCTTGGTCGCGGCATACGACGCCTGCCCGAATCCGCCGAGCGTGCCGGCGACCGACGCCATGTAGACGACACGGCCCCAGCCCCGCTCGCGCATGTACGGCCAGGCGGCCTTGGTGCAGTTGAACGCGCCCGACAAGTTGACGCGCAGGTCCCTCTCCCACAGCTCATCGCTCTGGTGCTCGATCTGGGCGATGTGATCGAGCGTGCCCGCGTTGTTCACGAGGATGTCGAGCGAGCCGAAGTCCTGCTTGATGCCTGCGAACACCTCGCGGATCTGCTCGCGGTTGGTCACATCCATCTTGACGGCGGCGGAGCGCCTGCCCATCTGCCGGATCTCCTCGCTCGTCTTCTCCGCGTACACCACGTGTTGCGACGTGAACAGCTGGGCGAGGGCCGACTGCGACGCCTCTGCGGTCTTCTCGATCGCAGGGTCCGACTCGATGAGGATGTCGGTGACCACGACGTCGGCGCCGGCGCGGGCGAGTGCCAGGCAATCCGCCCTGCCCAGGCCGCGCGATCCTCCTGTGACGACGGCGACCTTGCCGGTCAGATCGAACATGCAGTGCTCCTCGGAACCTGGTGATTGCGGCGATCGAAGAGCTTAGCGGGAGGTGGTCTCAGCTCGCGGCAGCGACCCCGTTCGGCGTTTGGGCGACCATCGAGGGGCGCGCCGCGGCGGTGCGCTCGCCGAGCACGTAGCGGCTGATGACCAGACGCTGGATCTCGGCAGTGCCCTCCCAGATCTGATAGATCTTGGCGTCGCGCATGAACCGCTCCACCGGGTAGTCCTTGATGTATCCGTAGCCGCCGAGGATCTGCACCGCGTCGATGGTGACTCGCATGGCCATGTCCCCGGCAAAGAGCTTTGCCATCGAGCCTTCGCCGCGCGCGAAGGGCAGCCCGTTCATCGCCATCCACCCGGCCCGCCAGGTCAGGAGGCGCGCCGCATCGATCTCGGTTGCCATGTCCGCAAGCTTGAACGCGATCGCCTCGTGCTTGGCGATCGGCTTGCCGAACGCGACGCGCTGCAGCGAGTAGTCGCGAGCGAACTCGAACGCGGCTCGGGCGATGCCGAGGGCTCCGGCCGCGACCATCGGTCGCGTTGCCTCGAGCATGATCATCGCGCCGATGGCGCCCGGTCCGGTCGACCGGCCGCTCTTGTCGTGGCCGAGGCGCTGGTCGTCGGGGACGAAGCAGTCCTCGAAGATCACCTGGGCGGTGTGCGAGGCGCGCACGCCGAGCTTGCGTTCCTTCCGCCCCTGACGCATCCCGGGGGTGCCTTTTTCGATGACGAAACCGGCGATGCCCGCGGGCCCCATCGACTTGTCGGTGGTGGCGAAGGCGACCTGGACGTCGGCGATGCCGCCGTTGGTGCAGAACTGCTTGGTGCCGTTGAGGACGTAGCCGCCGTCCACCTGGGTTGCGGTGGTCTCGAGCGCCAGCGAGTCCGAGCCGCTATTCGGCTCGGTGAGCCCCATGGCACCGATCCGCAGCTCCTTGGGATCGGTGAGCATGGGGATGTACTTTTCCTTCTGCTCCTCGGTCCCCATCGCGATGATGGCCGTGCCCGCCAGACCGGTTGCGCCGATCGCCACCGCGATGCCGGCGTCGCCCCAGGACAGCTCCTCTTCACGGATGAGGTTGGTCACCAGATCGATGCCGCCGCCCCCATACTGCTCGGGGAAGCTCGCGGTGGCGTCGAGGCCGAGGGCGTGCGCCTTGCGCATCACGTCCCACGGGGTCTCCTCATGCTCGTCGTAGCGCTCGGCTACCGGGCGCATCTCCTTCTCGGCGAACTCGTGGGCGAGATCGCGGATCTCCTCCTGCTCCCGGGTCAGCGAGAAGTCCAGTCCCATGGTGATGCTCCCTCAGCGTGAGAGCCGGACGGTTGCCCGGCCGTTGGTCAGCACTCGATCGCCGCGGTCCGAGGATGCGACGACCTCCAGAGTAGCGACTCCTTCGGCCTCGTTCACCGCAACCACTGTTCCTGTGCAGACGATGGTGTCGCCGGGTTGCAACGGCTTGCTGAACCGGCACGAGAGGCTGCGCAGATTGGCGCTCCCGCCGGCCCACACGGAGATCGCCTCGGCGAGGATCCCAAGCTCGAGGAGGCCGTGCGCGATGGTTCCGGGCAACCCGACCGAGCGCGCGAATGCCGGGTCGACGTGGATCGGGTTGTGGTCGCCGGAGGCGTCCGCGTAGGCGTCGATCTGCGCCTGACTGACCCGCCGCGAGAGCGGGGTGACGACGTCGCCGACGGAAACCGACGATGCGGTGAGCGCCGTCACGGCGTCGCCCGGACGATCATCAGCGCCGCGCCGCGACACACCACAGCCCGATCGACGGGCCGGACCGCCTCCATCGCGAGCCGGACGAACGTCATGCCCCGTTTGACGTCGACGCCGACTATCTCGGTGGCGGCGTCGACCACGTCACCCGGCTGGACCGGCTCCGGCCACTCGAACGACTGCTCGCCGTGGATGAGACCGGCCAGATCGATCCCCACCTCGGGGTCGGCGAAGAGTTGAGCGAACGTCGGGGCGAGGCAGTACACGGCGGCGAACGTCGGGGGTACCACGCCGGGCTCGGCAACGGGGTCGGGACCGGCGATGGCTGCCGCCAACTGCGCCGCCGCGTCCGGGGCGATGCGCTGCCCGGGGGCCGAGTAGCGTCTCCCAGCATGGGTCGCGTCAGGCATTGATCCCTCACATCAAATATTCGCGGCCAACGGTACACCGGGTGCGGTGAGCTCGAGGTGGCCGTCAGTGTGTGTGACCACTCATGGCTCGGCGCGGATCTCTCCAACCTGGGTTCCAGCCCAGTTCCGAAGCGGCAGGCGAGCGAACGGCAGGAGCCGGTCGCTCAAGGTCGTGTCGAGGAGCCCGAGCCGTTGGAGGATGGCTATGGCGGCGACCGGGATCGCATCCCCGGAGCCCGCCTCGAGCTTGATTGCGATCCCGGGACCATCGGGGCGCGCCACCGCAGCCCACACGGCCGCGCCGCCGATCTTGGCGGTCAGGTGCAGCCCCGCTTCTGCCAGGAGCGCGGTGTCGAATCGACCCGTTCCGGCCACGAGGTGGGGGTGCGCGGCCATCGCATCCTGGCATCGCCGGAACGCCGGATCAGCGCTCGCAGCCGCGAAGCCGCGAGCGATCGCTGCCAGCGACGTGCCATAGGTGAGGAGCCCGCAGCCGTCGATCCCACGCGGGGCGTTCGGGAGATCCACGCCGAGCATCTCCCCCATCGCCGCGGTCACCGCCTGCTGACAGGGATGCTCCTCGTTCATGTAGCCGTCGAGCGGCCATCCCATGACAGCGCACGTCGCCAGCATGGCGGCGTGCTTTCCGGAGCAGTTGTTGTGGATCGGCTGCGGCCGCCCGCCCGAGGCGAGCAGGCGCCTCGCCGTCGCCTCGTCGGCGGGCAGCTGCGGCCCACACCCGAGTGCGGTCTCCGGCACATCCGCCTTGCCCAGCAGGCTGCGCACCGACGCGAGGTGGTCGTCCTCGCCCTGATGTGAGGCGCACGCGACGGCCACCTCGGCCTCGGTAACGCCCAGCCGATCCGCCGCAAGGCGGACGAAGGGAAGCGCCTGGAGCGGTTTCACGCAACTGCGCAGCGTGGTCACCGTGCCGGGATCGCCCGCGCAGGCGAGCACCTTCCCGGTGGCGTCGACGACCGCGACGTGGCCGCGGATCCGTGCCTCGAGGACGCCGCCACGCCAGATCATCGCGAGGATCGGAGGCTCGGGGGGTTCCACGCCAACACTTTGACGGCGGAAACCTGATTTTGGTACGGTCGCCCGCGATCTCTTGGGGAGCAGGCCTGGTACCCGGGCGCCGGATCGTGTCAGTGCATTAGCGAGGGAAGCAACTATCGCGACGCACGTCCATCGACTGGTGCGACACCTTTGGGTGCTCGCCGTGGCTGCACTGCTTGTCGTGCTTCTCGCGCGTCCGACCGCAGTCCCCGCCGCGCCGATGCTGCGAAACCTCGCCGCCATCCAGATCAACGCAGTGGTCGAGAACACCGCGACGGTCACGGCCCTCGCGGTGCGACCGCCGCGGACCATCGTCGTCCAGCCCGGCCAGTCGCTCGCGACCGTCGCGGCCGCGTACGGCGTCACCGCATCGACAATCCGCTGGGGCAATCAGCTCACCCCGTCGATGGCACCCGCAGCGGGGTCGACGCTGCTCATTCCTCCCGGGCCGGGAGCCCTCGTCGAAGTGCTCCCCGGCGAGACCCCCACGCGATTCGCCGCCCGGCTGCATCTCGACGCCGCGGTCATCCTCGAGTACAACGCCCTCAGCAGCAACGCGCCGATGACCGGCGGCTCATTTCTCCAGGTACCACTCGCGCGCGCGCCGACGGGGTCGCTCATCGCCTCGTACTTCGTCGATGCGCAAGACGGGGTGCCCGGTGTCCCCGCAACCGCGCCACTCGTCGACAACTTTCCGTATGGACAGTGCACCTACTACATCGCGAGCCGGCGAGCCGTCACCTGGGGAGGCAACGCGGGCGAGTGGTGGTGGGCCGCACGCAGTCACCGCCCCGAGGGAGAGGTTCCCGTGCAGGGAGCGATCGTCGTCTTCAATATCGGATGGGTCGGTCATGTCGCCTACGTCGAGCACGTGAACCTCGACGGAACCTTCATCGTCTCCGAGATGAACTACCGAGCCGGCGGCGGAGGATGGGGCCGCGTCGACTACCGCACCATCAGCGCTTCCGATCCCGCCATTCTTGGATATATCTACTGAGCGTGTCGGCAACGCGCGGTGTCTAGGCGAGAGGGAGGGACGGGGCCGCTCTGCTCAGCTTGCTCGTTCGCTCTTTCGCGCAAATAAATTATCGCGCTCTTTCGCTCGCTCCCAAATTCGCTGAGCGTCCCCGTCCCTCCCTCTCGCTTGGCACGTGTTGTGCCTCGCTGACGCTCCACGAGGTTCCGGGTTGCGGATCGTGAGGCACTGAGCCGCTGGCTCACTCGCATCCTTCGTAGTCGAGGTCCTGGCGGGTGGTCTTTCCGCTGACGACGGTCACGGTGGCCGTTTGCGGCGACAAGTTGCTCCCCGCGCAATGACCGACGAGTACGTACGTGCCTGGCGGAAGGTTGAACTCTTACGTCCCTCCGGTGGCAACGGAGGCCTCCGCAAACGCCGCTGAGCTCCCTAGGGTGAAGTTATCAACAGTCCCGGCCATGGGTGTGGGAGGTACTGAGATCGAAGGCGGAACCGTGGAGCAGCCATGCTTCGCACCGACGACCGTTCCTCCCGTGAACACGGGCATGTCCAGATTAAGCGGGAGTACCTTGCGCTGGCAGTAGGCCGCGGAGTGCTCGAGCGCATCCCGCCAAAGCGGCTGCGATCGCAAACGTGCTGACAAGTGCGAGTCTGCCTTCCACCTAGAAAGCGTACCCGTCAGGCGCCGAACAGTTCCACCATTCCCGACGTGGAGGCGTGACGAAGGAGCTAGTGAAAATCTCCCGCTGCCGAAGCGACGGCACTACGCGCGCTAGGCGAGATGGGGGACACGGACTCGCAGCGAATTTGATCGCGCCCGAGCGAGTGCGATAATTTATTTGCGCGAACGAGGGCGCGAGCAAGCTGAGCGGCGAGGCCGTGTCCCCCGTCTCGCCAAACCACAACGCGAGGGGCCTCAGCGGAGGGTCACCCTGAAAAGCGGTACCCGATCCCCGGCACGGAGTGGATGTAGGTTGGTTTCTCCGCGTCCGGCTCGATCTTGCGACGCAGCCGGTAGACGTGCGCGTCGACGGTACGGGTCTCGATCTCGACCTCGTAGCCCCACACGCGGCGGAGCAACTCCCCGCGGCTCATCACCTGACCCGGGCGCGATGCGAGCAACGCGAGCAGGTTGAACTCGGTGAGTGTGAGCATCACCTCCTCGCCATCGCGGAACACCTGGCGGCGACCGAGGTCGATGGTGAGCCCCGGGAACTCGAACCGGTCACGGGGCTGCTCCTGCGCTGAGATCTCACTGCGCCGCAGGTGCGCGCCGATGCGCGCCATCAACTCGCGCACCTCGAACGGCTTGGTCACGTAATCGTCGGCACCCAGCTCGAGCCCGACGACGACGTCGATGGTGTCGCTCTTCGCCGTCAGCATGATGATCGGCACACGCGCACCCTCGGCGCGCAGGCGCCGGCACACGTCGAGACCGCTCATGCCCGGCAGGTTGACATCGAGGATGATCAGGTCGGGATTCTGTTCGCGGGCGAGGTTGAGTCCCTCGACGCCGGTTGCGGCCTCGATGAGCGTGTGGTTCTGTGCGCTCGTGGCAAGGCGAACCACCTCGCGACTCGGCGGGTCGTCCTCGACGATGAGGATGGTTTTCCCGGCTCCGCTCATCAGTTGGGCACCTCGATGAATGTGGAGATGCGCTTCACGAAGTTGGCCACCTCGATTGGTTTGGTGATGTAGCCGGAACAGCCGGCAGCGAGCGCTTCTTGTTCGTTGCCCTTCATGGCATTGGCGGTGAGCGCGACCACGGGGACCCCCGAGGTCTTCGGGTCGGCCTTGAGGATCCGGGTCAGAGTCAGCCCGTCCATCCCGGGCAGCTCCACGTCCATGAGCACGAGATCGTAGACCTTGGACCTCAACTTGTGGAGGCCCTCCTCGCCGTCGACCGCGATGTCGACGTCAAAGCCACTGCCGAGCAGGACCATCTTGGCCAGGTCGCGGTTGCTGGCGTTGTCCTCGACGAGCAGGATGCGATTGTGACGGTGGCCGTTGAGCACCTCAATTCCTGCCAGAGGTAGCCGGAACGTGAAGACCGATCCGCGGCCCGGATCGCTCTCGAGCGAGATGCTTCCGCCGTGGAGGTCCACGAGCTTACGGGTCAGCGAGAGCCCGAGCCCGGTGCCCTCGACCTGCCGCGTGGCGGCGTGGTCGAGCTGGTAGAACTCGTCGAAGATGCGCGTCTGGTGCTCGAGCGGGATGCCCACGCCCGGTGTCGCCAACGTCGACGATGAGGTCCTCGGCATCGGCATGCGCCGACACCCAGACCTTGCCGCCCTGCGGGGTGAACTTGATGGCATTGCTGAGCAGGTTGTAGAGCACCTGCTTGAACTTGCTCTTGTCGGCGCGTATCTCGAGGTGGGTTGGGACCACGTCGATACTGAGGTCGATGTCGCGCCGCTCGCTGAGCGAGCGAATGACGTTGTGGACTTCCTTGACCGCATCCTGAACGCCGAAGCGATCGTAGGAGAGCTCCATCCGCCCCGCCTCGATCTTGCTCAGATCGAGGACGTCGTTGACCAGCTCGAGCAGATGCTTGCCGGACGCGTGGATGTTCTGCAGGCATTCCTGGCGCTGCTGCGGCGTGAGATCGACGAGATTGTCCTTGAGGATCTCGCTGAAGCCGAGGATCGCATTGAGCGGCGTGCGCAACTCGTGGCTCATGTTGGCCAGGAACTCGCTCTTCAGTCGCGAGATCTCGGCGATCTGGGCGTTGGCCACCTCGACCTCGCGCTTCTGCGACGCGATCTCACCGAGCTGGGCGCGCTGCGCGGTGTACAGCCGGGCGTTGTCGATGCTGATCGCGGCCTGGCTGGCGATGATCCGCATCAGCGCCTGCTCGATGCTCGTGAACGGCTGCACCTCGCGCCGCGCAAGCGTCAGCGCTCCGACCAGTCGCTGCGGCGACTCGAGCGGCATCACCAGGCATGATCGAGGCGCGTATGCGAGACCGAGGGTCTTGAAGCGTCGATCCTTGGTCGCATCGGCGACGGAAACGAGCTTGCGACGCTGCGCCGCCCATCCGACGATGCCCTCGCCGAGCTCGAATCGAGCGACCTGGCCAAGGTTGTCGGTGAATGGGAACGTCGCAATCGCTGAGAGGGCGCGGCCGTCCTCGTCGAGCAGGAACACCGTCGCCGCGTCGCAGTCGACCAGGTCGGCGGCGGCCTTGAGCATGAAGTCGATCGTCTCTTTCAGCTCCAGACTCGACGTGAAGAGGTTACCGACCTGGCCCAGAAGGTCGACAATGACCTTGTCGTCCATCGCAGACCCGAGTATACCCGCGAATTTCGGCCCCGGCTGACTGTCGTGCAATTGCAATCGATCCAGTGCAGTGCTCATGACCGTCGCCTTTGCAACTCCTCGACGAGTGCAGGAAGAACCTTCAGGGCATCACCGACGACGCCGAGATCGGCCAATTTGAAGATTGGCGCGTTCTCGTCTCTATTGACGGCAACGATCGCCTTCGCGCCCTTCATGCCGACGGTGTGCTGCATCGCGCCGCTGATGCCGAACGCGAGGTAGACGGCAGGTTTGACGGTTTTGCCGGTCTGGCCGACCTGCATCGCATAGGGGACCCACCCGGCATCGACCACCGCTCTGCTGGCGCCGACCGCCGCATTGCCGAGCACGGCGGCGAGCTGGTCGAGGAGCTCGAAGTTCTTGGGATCTCCGAGACCCGCGGCCGCCGCTGATGACGATCGGCGCCTCTTCCAGCTTTGGGCCCAGCAGCCACATCGGCGACCCGATCGGTCACCCGCGCCGCCCGGTGCTTCTCGTCGATCGGCGCGGTCACCGGCGATACCGTCGCCGGGCCGCCGCCGCCGGGCTCGGCGGCGAAGGACTTGGGCCGGATGATCGCGATCGCCGGGCCCGGCGCCCTCGAATCGCGTGGTCACGTTGAGGGTCGCGCCGAAGACGGACGAGTGCACCGCGACGCCGTCGCCGTCGCTCACGTCGAGGCCGTTGGCGATCACCGGCACCCCGAGCTTGGCGGCGAGCCGGCCGGCGACGTCGCGGGAGTTGTAGGTCATCCCGAAGAGCACGAGATCCGGCTTGTGCTCCTCGACGAGCGCGGCGAGGGCATCGGCGGCCGGGCCGCCCGAGGAGCAGATCGGCCCAGAGCGGATCGGTGCCCGCGTACAGCGTGGTCGCGCCATGCGCGCCGAGCTCCGCCGCGGCGCCGGCGGCGTCCGGCGCGAAGGCGACCGCCTCGACCGTCGACGCGAGCGATCGCGCCTTGGTCAGCATCTCGAGGGCCACGGGCGCCGGCTTGCCGTCCGCGATCTCGGCGAACACCCAGATCTTTGCCAGAGGCATCGTCAGATCACCTTCTTCTCGGCAAGAAAGTCGGCGATCCGCTTGTAGCCGTCGCCGTCGTCCTTGACGATCGAGCCGGCCGCGCGCTGCGGCGCGGGCTCGACGCTCGTGATGCTCTGGCCGGCCGTGCCGCCACCCGCGCCGTCGAGGCCGAGGTCGCCGGGGGTGATCCGATCGAGGGGCTTCGACTTGGCCCCCATGATCCCCTTGAGGGACGGGATAGCGAGGCTCGTTGACCCCGGCGGTCACGCTCAGCACGGCGGGGAGGCCGCTTCGACGAGGTCGAAGCCGTCCTCCGTCTGGCGCTTCACCTTCAGCGTGGTGCCGTCCACTTCGACGGTCTTCGCGAAGGTGACCGCGGGGACGTCGAGGAGCTCGGCGATCATCTGAGGGACGACGCCCGTGTAGCCGTCGGTCGACTCGGTCGCAGTGATGACGAGATCGAATCCCTCGCGGCGGATCGCCGCCGCGAGCACCCTGGCAGTGGTGAGCGCATCGGACCCGCGCAGGCAGTCGTCGCTGATCAGCACCCCCTTGCCGGCGCCCATGGCGAGCGCCTTGCGCACCGCGTCAAGCCCACGCTCCGGGCCCATCGACACGACAGTGACCTCACCGCCCTGTGCCTCGACGAGCTGAAGGCCGGCCTCGACTCCGAACTCGTCGCCCGGGTCGAGAACGACCTCCACCCCATCACGCTTGAGCAGATGGGTGGTCGGGTCGAGCTGGCCGGTCGTGTTCGGGTCGGGGATCTGCTTGACGCAGACGACGACCTTCATGAGCGCCTCCGTGATTGGTGTCCGGGATCGAAACTCTACCGCACCTACCGTCCGAATTCCCGGAACTGGGCCGCCGATCGAGCGGATCAGCACCGCCCGAGGGACGCGGCGAGCGCCCCGAGCTCGACCGGATCGGCGAGCGCCCCGAGCTCGACCGGATCGGCGAGCGGGACCCGAACCGCCTGCGGCTGCGTGGCCCGCAGGGCGGTGTCGAGCGGGCCGTCGCTCCAGCGTGGATCGGCCACGGCGACGATCCCGTAGTGGTAGCGCCGGCCGGCCAGCCAGTCGTCCCACGACGCCTCCCCGGTCACCGCCTCGACGCCGGCGTCACCGAGCTCGTCCGGCCGGGTCACCGGCCGGCCATCGATCGAGGCCACCGTCCATCGCACCTTCGGCCAGCGCCGCGCGGCGTCCATGATCAGCCGGTCGAGGCGGCGCTGCTCCGCGGTGCCCTCGGCGTCGGGTCGCGGGCCGGTGAGGACGAGCACCCGCTCGCAGGTCATGGCATCGCGACCCCCGAGGACGCCGCTCGGCTCGACACGCCGGCTCTCGGGCGGCCGCCGATCGAGGACCGAGCGCCACCTCGCCCGGAGGAGGCGCCGGTTGCGCTCCACGAGACCAGCCTTGACGCCGCCAGTGCTCGACGCACCCCGAACGTGCTCGACCACCGACCGCGGTTGATAGACGACCCGCCCGTGGGCGGCCCCGAGCCCAAGACACAGATCGACGTCCTCGCCGTACATCGGGGCGAAGCGTGGATCGAAGCCACCGACGCCGATGAACGCGGAGCGCCGGACGAGCAGGCAGGCGGCCGACGCGTAGTCGACAGTGCGGCGAAACAGGATACTCGGGCCGGCTCGGCAGGTCGCCGTCGCCGTAGTTGCGAACTCGAGCGTCCCGCCACACGATCGAGCCGGCTTCCTGCATGCGTCCATCCGGGTACTGAAGCTTCGGAGCCACGGCTGCGACCCCTGGGTCGGCGTTGGCGATCTCCAGCAACGGAGCGAGCCAGCCGGGACGAACCCACGCGTCGCTGTTGAGCAGGAGCAGGTACCGGCCCCTCGCCATCCCGGCACCCTGGTTGTTCGCGGGGCCAAAGCCGAGGTTGCGCCGGTTCCGCAGGATCGTGGCGCCGCCGACGTGCCCCAGCTGGGCCGCAGTCCCGTCGGTGGAGGCGTTGTCGACGATGACCACCTCGTAGCGGGGTTCGGTCGCCTCGGCGAGCAGCGACAGCGCCTGCCGGGTGAGGTCCCAGCGGTTGTACGTGACCATGACCACGGTCGCGTCCGGCCGATCGATCTTCGGGAACCGGATCACGTGCGCCGCCGCTGCCAGAGCTGATATCCCTCGCGGATCGGGCGCGCGATCCGGTGCTCGGGCGACCCCTGCAGATGCTCGAGCTCCGCCTGTATCCGCGAGAGCTCGGCCTGGAGCGCGGTTCGCTCATCGACGAGACGCTGCTGGAGGATCTCGAGGCCCGAGCGGACGGGGTCCGGGTGTGGCAGCGCCGCGGTCAGATCCGGCACCCGCGGTAACCGTTCGGCGAGATCGTGAAACGCCACGTCGAGCGTGTCCGTCGCGTCAACGAGGTCGAGCGGCAACCCGCCGGCCAGGAGTGCGGCAATGCGCGCCGGGAGATCCGTGGTGAACACCGGGATCCCTGGGTGGCAGCGGGCCGCGACGTCGCTCCGGACCACGGCGGTGGGCGTCCCGAGCGCCGCGGCCAGGTGCGCGCCTGCCGGAGTGGTCGCGAGCACCGCGGAGCTTCCCGACATCGCCGCGGCGATGTCGTCGAGCCCGGCCCAGGCGGGGAAGTGATGCACCCGCTCCGCGATCAGTCCGTCGACCTGGAGCCGCCTCTCCGGCGGCTGCGCCAGCGGATCGAGGCTGAGAACGATCACCGACAGCTCCGAGTCGGAGCGGAGGGCGCCGCGCAGCGCATCGACGAGCTCCCGATCGGCGGCCGAGGGCCCGGCGCCTCGCGTCGCCTCGACGACGACGCGTGCTCCCGCCGGCAACGCGCCGCTCATCCGGAGCAGATCCGTGCGCCGGCGCAACGCCTCGACGCCGAACACGCGGGCAGCAAGCAGCACCGGATCGCCGCACTCCGCGACCGGCGCCCCAACCTTCTCGCTCGTCGCCCGGTTGCGTGCCCAGACCTCCGCGCCCTCGAGCGCTCCCAGATCGACGTCCGGGTCATCGGAGATCCCCACCGCGAACCACGTCACCCGCGCCGCGGGGCGGGGACCGGCCCGCATGCCGGTGAGCGCGAGAGCGGCGACACCCCGCTCGGCGACCGCCTCGGGAGCAATCCCGTAGCGCCTCGCCCACTGCTCATCGCCGGCGAGGACATCGCCGGTCATGACCAGAGCGTCGAGGCCGAGCCCACGCGCAACAGCCACAGGAGGGAGCGGACGTGCCGGGCGACCCTCATCCCCGGGGATCGGGCGTTCGGCGCCGAACGGAGCCAGAGCAACCAGATCAACGTCACGGCGACGCCGGCTCAGCTCCCCTTCGATGACCCGGCGGAGGGCGACCTCGCCCAGATCCCCGGTGTCGAACGCCCCGAACAGCCCGACGACCGGCCTCTCAGCGGCACCGTTCACGTGATGCCTCCGTGTAGCAGGCGGATCGGGCGGGACGCTCATGTCTCAGCCATGGCTCAGGGAAAGCGCGCCGGCGACGGCCGAGAATGCGGGCACCGCCACGATAGAACAAGTCACAACCAAAGGAGCATGAGGATGTCGGGAAAGTCCTTCCCCGTGAAGAGGCTCGCGCTGACCGTCGCCGCCTTCGCGGTCGTCGCCGTCGCGGGGATCGCCACCGTCGCCATCGTCCCGGCGCTGGCAGCAGGCTCATCCTCGAGCAACGCGGCAACGTTCGCCACCGCGCCCGCCACCGCGCAGTCCGGGGCCAGGACGATCGCGACGCGACGGATCGCGCTGGCGCTGTTCCGCACCTCGGTCGCACAAACCGGGCTCAGCCGGACGACCGTGTTGAAGGACCTCCTCAACGGCGAGACCCTGGCACAGATCGACGGTGCCAAGGCGCAGGCGGTCGAGAGCGCCGTCATGCAGAAGATCACCGCTCGCCTGACCAAGGCGGTGGCCAAGGGCACCATCACTCAGGCACAGGCGACTGCTCTCGGCACCGCTGCGACGGCTGCTATCACCAAGCTCATGAACCTCAACCTCAGCACGTACATCCACGTGCGCTTTGGCGGATTCCCCCGCACGCCGGCGACGACCCCCTCCTCCGCTGCCCAGGCTGGATCGAGCCTCCCCCTCTGATCCCGGCGGCGGCCGGGCAGTCTATCCGGGCGCCCCGGGTAGACTGCCCCGATGCCCAAGAAGTACACCGCCGCCGAGCATGTCATCGACCCGGCTCACCGCTACATCGCCACCATCGCGACTGATCGCGGCGACATCGTCATCGCCCTCGATCCCGCACGCGCGCCCAAATCCGTCAACAACTTCGTGTTCCTCGCCCGCGAAGGTTTCTACGACGGGCTCACGTTTCACCGGATCGTCGACGACTTCGTGATTCAGGGCGGCTGTCCCGAGGGAACCGGACGGGGCGGACCCGGATACAAGTTCGACGACGAGCCGGTGCAGGGCGAGTACGAGCCAGGCGCCGTCGCCATGGCCAACTCCGGGCCGAACACGAACGGCTCTCAGTTCTTCATCTGCGCGGTCGACGACCGCCACAAGCTCACCAAGTCGTACAACCTGTTCGGTCAGGTCGTCAAAGGCATGGACGTGGTCGGCGCGATCCGCCAGAACGATGTGATGCGGTCGGTGACCGTCGTCGAGGAGTGATGGCTGATCCAGGACTTCGGCTGATGGCGGTTCACGCCCACGCCGACGACGAGACCATCACGATGGGCGGGACGCTGGCGGCGCTGGCGGACCGCGGCGTGCGCACCTGCGTGGTCTGCTGCACCGACGGCAAGCTGGCGACGATCGTCGATCCCGACATGCCCGAGGAGACGACCCGTCCGCGTCTCGCCGAGATTCGGGAGGCGGAGCTGCGCGAGGCCTGCCGCATCCTCCGCGTCGACGAGGTGGAGTTCCTCAGGTACGGCGACTCGGGGATGCTGGACGCACCCTCCAACCAGCTCCCCGACGCCTTCTGGATGGCGCCCTTGCACGAGGCGACCGGCCGCATCGTCGCCGAGATCCGCCGCTTCCGTCCTCAGGTTGTAGTCACCTATGACGGTAACGGCGGCTACGGGCATCCCGACCACATCCAGACACATCGCGCGACGTTGCTCGCCGTGGAGGCCGCGCAACTCTCCCCGATGTACAAGGGCACCGGCGATCCCTGGCGGGTCCAGAAGCTCTACTACACCGCGTTCCCCAGATCCGAGATGGAGCGCATCGTGGAGATGGCGAAGCAGGCCGGAATGGATCCACCATTCGGTGAGGACAACCCCGACAACCTGGCGTTTCTCACCCCCGACGCGTGGGTGACCACGACGGTGGACTGCCGCTCGGTGGTCGCGCGCAAGCGCGAGGCACTGCGTGCGCATCGCAGTCAGATCTCGGCCGACTGGCCGCAGCTCACCATCTCCGACGAGGTCGCCGAGCAGTTCGCCACGGAGTTCTACCAACTCGTGATCTCCCGCACGCCGGCGGTGCTCCCCGAGACCGACCTTTTCGCCGGAATCTCCGCGAGCTAGTCCCGCTCCAGCACCATCGCGATGCCCTGGCCGCCGCCGATGCACAGGGCGGCGACACCGAGGTGGACATCGCGCTTGGCCATCTCGTGCAGCAGGGTCACCAGGATGCGGGTGCCGCTGGCGCCGATGGGATGGCCGATCGCGATCGCCCCACCGTTGACGTTGAGCCGGTCCTCCGGCACCGCCAGCTCTCGTCCGACCGCCACAGCCTGCGAGGCGAAGGCCTCGTTGAGCTCGAACAGGTCGATGTCGCGCAGCTCCACCCCGGCCTTCTGCAACGCCGAGCGCACCGCCGGCACGGGTCCCATCCCCATGATCCGCGGCGCCACGCCGGCACTCGAGTAACCGCGGATTCGAGCCAGGGGCACGCGGTGCTCCGCCTTTGCTCGCGACGCGCTCATCACCACCACGGCCGCGGCGCCATCGTTGATGCCACTCGCGTTTCCCGCGGTGACGGTGCCGTCCTTGGCGAACGCGGCTCGCAGGGTGGCCAGCGACTCAGCGGTGATGCCGGCTCGAGGATGCTCGTCGGTGTCGATGAGCACCTGTTCCTTCTTGCGCTGCACCGGGACCGCCACGATCTCGTCCTTGAAGCGGCCGCTCTTGATTGCCGCCTCCGCTTTCTGCTGGGAGGCGGCGGCGAACGCATCCTGATCCTCGCGCGACACCTCGAACTCCCGCGCGATATTCTCCGCGGTGCTGCCCATGTGGCAGTCGTCGAAGGCGCACCAGAGACCGTCACGAATGATGTCGTCGACGAGCTGTCCGTGTCCCAGGCGGTAGCCGTAGCGGCCGCTCTCCATCAGGTACGGCGCCCGCGACATGTTCTCCATCCCGCCGGCAATCACGCACTCCGCGTCACCGGCGCGAATCGCCTGCGCCGCGAGCGCGACCGTCTTGAGCCCGCTGCCGCAGACCTTGTTGATGGTCGTTGCAGGAACATGCTCCGCGAGTCCGGCGCCGATCGCCGACTGGCGGGCGGTGTTCTGACCGAGACCTGCCTGGAGGACGTTGCCCATCAGCACCTCGTCGACGGTGTCGATGCCGGCGCGGCGCAACGCTTCCTCGACGGCGATCGAGCCGAGCCTGGTGGCCGGAGTGTCCACGTAGGCTCCGCCGAACGTCCCCACCGGCGTGCGCACCGCGCTGACGATGACCGCGTCCTCCATGCCGATCACTCTACGCCGGGCTCTGTGACGGGAGCATCGGATCGGACCCGAACGTCTCCGCGTAGCGAGCACGGAACGAGTTGGGGGTGAAGTGGTGCGTCTGCGGGCCTCGTTCTCCGACGACGTAGGCCGCCGCCACCGATCCCATCCGTCCGGCGACGTCCGGGGTCGCGCCGGCGCGAAAGCCGGTGAGCAGCCCCGCAACGTACGCGTCGCCGGCTCCGGTCGGATCGACCGGGGTGACGACGACCGCGGGAGGGACGCGCGTGACTCCATCGGGCGTGTGTATCTCGCTGCCCGCGGCGCCCTTGGTCACCGCGACCATCCGCCCGGCGCCGAGCTCGCGGATCGACAGCCCGGTTCGATCGCGGATCATTTCCAGCTCGTAGTCGTTGCCCGCGACCAGCCATGCCTGCTCGAGGCCGGCACGCAGGACGTCATCCGGGAGCGCAGGAATCTGCTGCGCAGGCACGAAGACCAGCCGCGCGCCAAGAGTCCGCGCCTGATCGACGTGCAGCGCCATCGCGCCGGCGTCGTCGGCGCCCACCACCACCTCGGAGATGTCCCGAAGGACGCTGAGATCAACCCCGGCGGCGCGCGCCATCGCGCCGGGATGGAACGCGGTGATCTGGTTGCCGTCCAGGTCGGTGGTGATGAACGCGGTCGCGGTGTCGATGTCATCGCACCGCAGCACGGCGGAGGTGTCCACCCCCTCGGCCTCGAGCGCGGCCGCGAACCCGTCGAAGTCGCGCGCTCCGGCCGCGGCGCAGAGCAGCGGTCGCTCCCCAAGCAGTGCCATCGAATACGCGATGTTCGACGCCGTGCCGCCTCGCCGGCGCTCGAGATGCTCGACCAGGAAAGCGACGTTGAGCAGATGCGTCTTGTCGGGCAGGATGTGGTCGCCGAATCGCCCGTTGAAGACCATGATGGTGTCGAAGGCGACCGATCCGGTCACGGCAGTTCGTCCCACGGCGGGGCAGGATAGCCAGCCCGGCGTGCCCGCCGCACCGAGAGCGGCGACAATGATCCCGATGGCGCTGCACGAGATCGGAGGCGAGGCGACCGCCCAGAGTCCGCCCACCCACCTCACCAGGGCGCAGCCGGCGCCCGAGGAGACAGCGCTCTTCGACGCGGTGGAGGTCTATCACCGCACCTATACGACCATCCTGCGCAGCAGCGGCGAGACTCAGCTGCGGGTGTTCGAGCACTCCCACAAGGCCATGGGCTCGAGCCTGCATCCGCTCGCCGGGTCCGCCGAGATCGACCTCGGCGCGTTCCTCTACGCGATCCGGCGCCTGCCCGAAGCGATCCACAGCGCCCGCATCGTCGTCATGGGTCAATCCGCCCAGGTCTTTGCGCAGCGCGGGTTCCGTCCCTTCAGCGAGTGGACGGAGGTGAGCGCCCCAGGGCGGCGGCGGCGCTGGTACGACGACGGAGACGGCACCCTCGCCGTGCTCATCGCGAGCGCCTCCGACGTCGACGATCTGATCCCCACGATGGTGGCGCTCCAGATCGAATGGAAGAAATTGCGCCTCGCGCTGCGCGGGTCCGGCATGGAGCACATCGAGCAGGTCAGCCCGGCGGAAGTGGCGACCGCGTGCGGCGGCCTCGAGGACGACTGGCTCCAGCTCCATGAGATCTGGGGCGTGAGCTTCGGCCCCCGGCTCGCGGAGATCGCGGAGCGGCCGATGGAGCTGCGCATCCGGATGCTCGGTGGCACCCAGGTCGGTTATGCCCGCGTCACCCGACGCTGGTGGCAGCAGGTGACCGGGCTCATGCGCTCCGAATCGCTGCTCGACCGCCCGGTCTATTTCGTGAGCAGCAACTCGCATGCCATCACCAACCTGCTCACCGGCGTCGCTCCTCGACACGCCGACGAGCTCGCCGCAGCCGTGGAGCGCGAGGGGTCTGGCGAGCTCCGCAAGGAGTTGCAACGCTTTCGCGACGGCACCGCGCAGGGACACTGGAACAACTTCCTCTTCTACGTCGCGCGCGAGCGGCTGCGTCTGCTCCCCGATGCCGAGCGGGGAGCGCTGCGACGCGAGGAACGGGAAGCGGGCGCTCTGAACGTCACCAGCAGGACCGCGCTCGACGTCGCGGCACAGGTCGTGCCCCTCGACCGCCTCGCGCCGGCGCGATTCGACGAGCGGGTGCTGCCCGTCGACGCGGCGGCGCTCGCGGCGAGCAGGGCGATGATCGTCAACATCGACTACCCGCTCGGGCTCGCCGCCTACAACATCCTCCGAGAGGTTGCGGAGACCGTCGATCTCCGCGGTGTGTACATCCTCGGCAAGGCCGCCACCCTCAACGCGGACGTGGGCGATGTGATGATCAGCAGCGTCGTCCACGACGAGCACAGCCGCTCCACGTACTGGCTCGACAATGCCTTCGCCGTCTCCGACATCGCCCCGTACCTTCGTTTCGGGAGCGGACTCGACAACCAGCGCGCGGTGAGCGTCAAGGGGACCTTTCTCCAGAATCGCGGGTACCTTGACTTCTACTACCGCGAGGCGTTCACGGTGGTCGAGATGGAGGCCGGCCCCTACTGCAACGCCGTGTACGAGATGACCCAGCCCGCCCGGTATCCGACCAGCGAGCCGGTCAGCTTCTCCAAGCTGCCGATCGATTTCGGGGTGATCCACTACGCGTCCGACACGCCGTACACGCAGGCGCGCACGCTCGGAGCACGCGGCCTGTCGTACTTCGGAATGGACTCGACGTACGCGTCGTCGGTCGCCATCGTGCGGCGAATCCTCGCCCGCGAGGGCGCGACAGGGCAGTAGCGGCGCTTGTCCCTGGTCAGTCTTCGCGACGTGGGTGTCGCCTTCGGTGCCGAGAGCGTGCTCGAGGGCGTGACTCTCCGCGTCGAGACGCGTGAGCGCATCGCCGTGGTCGGCGCCAACGGCGCCGGCAAGACCACGCTGCTCACGCTCATCAGCGGCGCCCGGGAACCGACCACGGGAGAGGTCGAATGGCAGCGCGGCCTGCGCATCGGCTACCTGCCCCAGGATGCCCCGGAGCCCATCGCCGAGACCATCCTCGACGAGGTGATGGCATCGCGCGAGGACCTGGCCGCGATGCACCACGAGATGACGACGCTCGAGCCGCTGCTGGCGGACAGCGCGCGGCCCGACGCGTCGAAGTTGCTGGAGCGTTATGGAGAGGTCCAGCATCGCTACATCGACCAGGGTGGGTACGAGCTCGAGGCCAACGCCCGCGAGGCGCTGGGCGGGCTCGGGCTCGACACCGCAACGCAGCAACGCCACCCGTCGCAACTGAGCGGCGGGCAGAAGCGCAGGCTCGAGCTCGCCAAGCTGCTCGTGCAGGACGCCGATCTCCTGCTCATCGACGAACCGACCAATCACCTCGACCTCACCGCGATCGAATGGCTCGAGGACTTCATGCGCGGCGTCTCCACCGCCTTCGTGCTCGTCTCCCACGACCGCCGCTTTCTCGACAACGTGTGCACGCAGGTGGTCGAGGTCGCCGGCGGTACCGTCGAGGAATACCCCGGCAACTACACGCAGTACACCAAGCTGCGGGTCGAACGGCGCGAGCGCAGGCGGCGCGAATTCGCCGCCCAGAAGGCATACATCGATCACCAGGAGGAGTTCATCCGCAAGTACAAAGCCGGCCAGCGCGCTCGGGAGGCACGCGGCCGGCAGACTCGGCTCAACCGACTCGAACGGGTCGAGCCACCGACGGTCGACCGTCGTCCGCGGCTGCGCTTCGCCAGCGCCCCGGCTTCGCGCGTGACCCTGAAGGGAGTCGGTCTGGTGGTCGGCAGGGATGCGCCGCTCCTGAGCGTGCCGCCGTTGACGATCGTCCCCGGCGAGCGCATCGCCGTCATCGGACCCAACGGCAGTGGCAAGTCGACGCTGCTCCACACGCTTGCCGCAGATCTACCCCCGCTGGAGGGAACCCTGACGCTCGGCCCGCGCAGCGTGCGCCGCCTGTACCGGCAGGACCTCGGTCAATCCACCGAGCACGGTGCGGCGGACGTGCCCGCCGGTGACGACGAGCGCACCGTGCTCGCGGACCTGCTCGCGACCCATCCGGTCGGCGAGGAGCGAGCACGCACGCTCCTCGGGTCGTTGCTGTTCAGCGGCGATGACACCCTCAAGCTCGTCGGCGACCTCAGCGGCGGTGAGCGTGCGCGTCTGATGATGGGCAAGCTCGCCATCGAGGAGACCAACCTCCTGCTCCTCGACGAGCCGACGAACCATCTCGACATCCCAGCCCAGGAGGTCCTCGAGGCGGCACTCGTGAAGTACCCCGGGGCGATGGTGCTGGTGACCCACGACCGCGCGCTGATCGACGCGGTGGCCACCCGCACCTGGGCCATCGAGGACGGTCGCATCCGCGAGGTCCTCGGCGGCTATTCGGATCTGCAACGGGCGCGGGAGCGCGAGCGCCGCCGGTGACCGTCGCCGCGACGCGCACGCGCGCTCCCACGCCGGGGATCGCGCTGGTGGTCGCGACCGTGGGGGTCTCGTTCTCGGCGATCCTGATCCGCGTCGCCGGCGACGACGCGGCCACCATCGTCTGGCTGCGCATGGGGATGGCCGCCGCCCTGCTCACGCCCTGGGTGGTGCGCGACGCGCGCCGTCATGTCATGCCCAAAGGGCGGACACAGGTCGCCCTGGTCGTCGTGAGCGGCGTGCTCCTGGCCGGCCACTTCCTGCTGTGGACCGCGTCCCTCAAGTACACGTCGATCGCCGCCAGCGTGCTCCTCGTGTCGGTGCACCCGATCATCGTCACCCCGCTCGGCAAACGACTGCTCGGCGAGCGCGTCTCGCGTCGCACCCTGATCGCGGTGGCGATTGCGCTCATCGGCATGGTCGTCACGTGCGCGGGCGATCTGCGACTTGAGAGCAGCGCCTTTGTCGGCGATCTGCTCGCGATCGGGGGCGCCGTGTGTCTCGCCGGGTACCTGCTCATCGGGCGCGGCGTGCGCTCCGAACTCGGGGTGGCCGGCTACTCCGCGATCGTGTATGCGGTCGTGTGCGTCGTGGCGGCGCTGACGGCGTTCGCCGGCGGGACGGCGCACCTCCCCTCGCCGAGGGTCGCGCTCGCCTGCCTCGGACTCGCGGTCGTCTGCACGATCGGTGGCCACACCGTGTACAACTGGGCGCTGCGCCATGTGCAGGTGCTCCTGGTGTCGCTGTCGTTCCTTGGCGAGGCGCCGCTCGCCGCGCTGCTCGCCCTCGCATTCTTCGGCGCGGTGCCGGCGGCGGCGACGGTCGTGGGTGGCGCGCTGATCATCGCCGGGCTCGCGCTCGCGCTCATCGAGCCGCGCGCCTGGTCAGGCCGGGCCGACATCGCCCTGAACGGGTGACGGATCCCTTGTCAGCGCGAGTAGCGACGGGATCGAAGCCCGAGACGGTGCAACTCGAAGCGATTCACCGTCCAGACCGTCTTCAAGCCGTACACGAGCGAGACGCGAAAGTTCACCGAAGACGCATCGTCGAAGTACTGCGTCTTGACCGGGACCTCGGCGACCTTGAAGTTGAAGGCGGCGGCCTGGGTGAGGATCTGCGTGTCGAACACGAAGTCATTCGAGTTGCGCAGGAACGGCACGGTGGTCAGGAACTTGCGACTGTAGGCGCGGTATCCGGTGTGGTACTCGGAGAGTCCGAGTCCGAGCACCCGATTCTCGAAGCCGGTGAGCGAACGGTTGGCGAGGCGCTTCCACCACGGCATGCCCCCTGCCCTGGCGCCACCGGCGCTGAGAAAGCGTGATCCCAGCACCACATCGGCGCGTCCGCTGCTGATCACCTCCACCATGTCGGTGAGAATCGCGGGGTCGTACTGACCGTCGGGATGCAGCATCACGATGACGTCGGCGCCGTCGCGCAGCGCTTCGATGTAGCAGGTTTTTTGGTTGGCTCCGTAGCCGGCGTTGTGTGGGTGTCTGATGACCACGAGATCGAGGGACGCAGCCAGGCGGGCGGTGTCATCGGCGCTGCCGTCGTCCACGAGGATGATCGTGTCCACAACTCCAGCAGGGATCTTCGCGATCGTTGCCTCCAGAAGTCTTGGCCGCGTTGTACGCGGGCATCACGACTACCGTCCGCAAGGTCTCGATCGAACCTCGACCGGTGACACCGGAGCGCTTCTGCCGTGCCGTGTCTGGCAACTGCATCCATCCCACTTGGCCGGCACCAGCTCGGCGTTGGCGCGTTTGACCTCTTTCAGCGACCGATCATACCGCCTGCTCATGGGGGAGCGAACCCGCACAGGCCGCTACGGCGTCGCGCCGGTCTCGGCGGGTTTGTAGTTCCGCCGGTAGAACTCCCAGAACTCACCGGACTTGAGCGGCCGCCACCAGTCCTCGTGCTCCACAAACCAGTCGACGGTCCGCTGCATACCCGCCTCGAAGGCCACCGCCGGGTGCCAGCCCAGCCCCATGAGCCGAGTCGAGTCGAGCGCGTATCGTCGATCGTGGCCGGGGCGATCGCGAACGAAATGCTTGAGCGAGCTCGGCTTGTTGAGCAGGCGCAGCACGGTATCCGCAACCGTGATGCCATCGGTCTCGCCCCCGGCGCCGATGTTGTAGTCCATTCCCACGACACCTTCGCGGAGGGCGCGATCGATCCCTCGAGCATGGTCCTCGACGTAGAGGTAGTCGCGAACCGCCCCACCGTCCCCGTAGATCGGCAGTGGTCGATTCTCGATCGCATTGGTGATGAAGAGCGGAATGATCTTCTCCGGGTACTGATAGGGGCCGTACGTGTTCGATCCGCGGGTGACGATCGCGGGGAATCCATACGACATCCGGTATGCCTGCACCTGAAGTTCGCCGCCGGCCTTGCTCGCGCTGTACGGGCTGCGCGGACGGAGCGGATCGCCCTCGACGCTGACGCCGCTGGTCACCTCCCCATAGACCTCGTCCGTGCTCACCTGCACAAACCGCTCGTGCCCGTGCTCGCGCGCCGCGTCCATGAGCACGAACGTCCCGTACACGTCGGTCAGAATGAACTGCCCGGGGGCTTCGAGCGAACGATCGACGTGCGAACTCGGCGGCGAAATTCACGATGACGTCGGTGGCGGCGGCAAGCTCGCGAACGGTCGCGGCATCGCAGATGTCGCCGCGCACGAATCGGAATCGGGGGTCGGGGCGTACCGGATCGAGATTGCGCTCGTTGCCGGCATAGGTGAGCTTGTCGAGCACGATGACCGAGTCATCGGGATGATCGCGGAGGGTCATGCGCACGAATTCGCTGCCGATGAACCCCGCTCCGCCGGTGACCAGCAGGCGCACGTCAGATGTTCTCGATCGTCCAGTCGAAGCCGATTCGTGGATCGTTCCAGGCGATCCGGCCCTCGTCCGGGTCCTCGGCGTTGTACGGCTGGGTCACATAGTAGTTGAGGATCACGTCACGCATCGAGAGGCATTGGTATCCATGCGCGACGAGCGGCGGGATGGCCACCATCCGGGGTGCGTTCTCGCCGAGCATCAACGCCTGGATGTGACCCGCGGTGGGTGAATCACTGCGCAGGTCAACGAGCACGACCCGGGCGTCGCCCTGGATGATGTCCCAGTAGTCCCACTGCCGCTTGTGCCAGTGGAACGCCTTGATCAGCTCGGGCGGGTTGCCCCCTCGAGCGTAGGTGAGGCTGCGCGACATCTGCGCGAAGGCCTGATCGGGGAGGAACGGGCCGGCCCTCGTCATCGAGGTCACCGACCTTCAGCTGCTCGATGAAGTAGCCGCGCTGGTCGGCCCACTTTTGAAACGTCTTGACCATGACGCCGTCGATCGCGCCGAAACGCTCGGCGAGGGGGCGCGAAGCCATCATGTTGAGCACCCCTTCCATCTCGGGGAGCACGGTCATCCATGCCACAGCTACTGGAACCAGCCCTCAAGGTCGATGGTCACGTTGACGCTGCCGGCGCTGTTGTACAGGTAAACCTCACCGGCGTGCGCATCACCCATTCTGTCGAGTTGCACCACGGCCAGGTTGGGGAGGGTCACGCCGGCATTGACGTTCAGATCCGATACCGACGGCCTGCTGGTGAGGTTCGCCGGGTAGAGGGTCAGGAATGTGGCGGCGGTGGGTACTACTGCGGTCAGGTTGGCGATCACCGCCACCACCGTTGTCGCGCTCCCGGCGTCGGGAATGCCCATCGCTCCGGCGACCGGGGTCAGGCGGCTCAGCGCAGCACCGATCGCCCCGTGCGCGCACGAGGTCGTGGCCACGCGGGTGTCGCAGATCCGCGTGGGCGCGACCGCCTGGTACTGGTACCCGGGCGCGATCGCGGTCGGGCTCCCATACCAGCCGTTGGCATCGACCACGACGTTGATGATCCCCGCAGCGTTGAAGACGCAGAGCGCGTCGGTGACCCCGCCGGGCGACGACGGACCGAGCTTGACCATCACCCGGTTGGCCTGCACCCCCCCGGCGGCGAGGCTGAGGTTCGAGGTCCCGGTGGGCTTGCACGCCCCGTTCGGCTGGGGCGGAAAGAGGCTGAGATAGGTTGAGGCGGTTCCCGCCACGCCGGTGACGTTGACCACCACCGCCCCGGCCGTCCCGTCACCGGGGAGGCCCCCGGTGGCGGCGAAGTTGACCACCATCGATGCCCCAGGCCCGAGGGCGCCGTGAGCGCTGCAGATCGGCGTCGGCGACCGCGGCCTGGTGTCGCAGACGCGGATCGGCGAGACCGGGTGGAACAGCCCGGTCACGACGCTCGCCGGCTGCGGGGTGAAATACCCTTCCACATCGGCGACGACGTTGACGGTGCCCAGGGCGTTGTAGATGTCCACCGCGCCCCCTGGGCCGAGCGTCACCGTGACCAGGTTGGCGATGACCGTGTGTGCCAGGAAGTTCAAATTCGACGCGTTCGGTCGCGTGGCGGACGGGTAGACGGTCAGCAGGCTCGCCGCGGAGCCGTTGACCTCGGTCACGTTCAGGACCACGGCGGTCGCACCCGTCGGTACCGGTGTGGGGCCAACTCCGGTGACCTGGAGTGGTCTGACTGCGCCCGGTCCCAGCGGGCTGCCCGCGCGAGTGTCGAGTATCCGGAACGGGCTGAGGGGTACATAGTTCGCGAGTCCCACGTACGTGTACGCAGATGCGCTGTTCTGGACGCTCGATCCCAGGGAGTCGCTCGCCTGCGTCTGCACGACCACTCCCATTGTCGTGGCGTTCTTCGGAGTCACGAACGTGAACGATTCAGGAGTGAGACTGTTGATGGGGGTGATCGGTGACCCCGCGAACGTGAAGGCCGTGTCCGGCGCGAAGTCGAAGCCACCGACGGTCACGGTCTGACCCCCCGCAACCGGGCCGGAGCTGGGCGTCAGTGACGTGATCGACGGTCCCGAGAGCGTGTAGCGACCTATGTACGTGTTCCAGCAGAACTGAGCACTGCTCTGGCAGCTCGTTGTGCTGTCGCCATTCGTGTCCTCGGAGACGACCCACACATCCGCGGGATGATTCGGATCCACGGCGGCACCGGAGTAGTCGCCCCAGCGGCACACGAACGACGCACAGGCCGGGGCATAAAATGTGGAGCTCGGCTGCAGCGTCGTGACGTTCGTCAGCACCGAGGCACCGCTGTCGATCGCCGCCACGTTGATGGTCTCGAGCGCCGCTGTGGAGGACTCGTCGAACACGGTGAACACGTTGCCGGCGGAGTCGATCGAGAGCGCTGGGTAGAACAGGTCGGCTCCGTTGACGCCCACATTGTTGATCTGGGTTCCGGCCGTGACGTTTCCGCTCGTGTCAGCGCCGACGCTCACGTAGTCGAGACATGAGCGCGCCGCGGTGTCTCCCATCGGCGTACACGTTGTGTTGCCGGCGGTCCAGAGTGCGTTGTTGTACCAGACCGCGTTGAGAAAGCGGTCGTCATCCGTCTGCAGCTGGAAGGGAGTACCCGGCTGATCGGCCGGCGGCGTCGAGCACGAACTACCGCTGCACTGCACGACCGTGGGTGTCATGGGCTCGTAGACGGGCGGCAACATCGCCACGTTGCCCCCACGCGGAGTGCCGTGCACGGCAAGGACTCCGATGGAGCAGATCGTCGGAGAGCATCCACCCTCTTGAGCATCCGAGTTGTTCCACACGACGTACTGATACGGGTTTGACCCCAGTTCCTGCGCCGGCTGGAGCCCGAAGGCAAGGTTCTGAAAGTCCACCAGGCTGGAGGTGCCAACGAACGTGAGGGTGCCCTTCAGCAGATCCGATTTCTGGATGATCAGCAGCTCGCTCTCTACGTAGCCGCCGGTGCAGTTGTCGTAGATACTCTGCGATGACGCCACGAGGCTGCTGGAGATGCCGAGTCCGGGCTGATCGCCCAGTAGTCCGTCGCTATTGCTCTGGTAAGGGGCCCACCCAAAACCGTACCAGATGTCATGCGATGTCAACGCCGACGCCGGCGAGACCAGGACGACGTCGAAATCCGGATAGCCGTTGGCGACGCACACCTCGAATTCCGGCGCATAGATGTCGAGCTCGCTGAGAAAGAACCGCCCGGAGGCGGCGTCATACACGATTCGCGGATCGGTGACCTGGTAGGACCCCGCGGACGATCCATTGAGAAACGTGTTGAGATCGAAGGAGAACTCAAAGCCGCCGACCCGCGAGTAGACGAACACCGTGCTGTTCGTGGTCTCCACCACCTGGTACGGGCCCACTGCGATGTCCGGATCAGGGGGTGCCACCGTTTGGTCACCGCCGTAACGGGTGATCGCCGACGACTGGGCGGTCCCCGCGAATCCGATCAGCTTCGACGGCGGCGTGCTGGAAGTCAGTGTCGGCGTCAGCCGCGCAGAGGGTGCCGGTGATGTGGCGCGCTGGTCGGCGCGAGAAGGCGATTGCGGAGCGCGCAGGGGCGGATTGATGAGCGATGGGCTCACCGGGAGGGTGAGCATGTGGAGGTGCCCGGGCGGCGCCGCTACCGAAGCGATCGGGGTGTGCGCGCCTCGATGCGCGGACCCCGCGCCACGGAATGGTAATGCCGAGCGTGCAGGCCCGTGGACGCCCCGCGAGACCGGGGCGGAGGCCGATGCCGGCACCTGCCCAAACACCGGAAGCGCGATCACGAGTCCTGCGGCGACCAGCACACGACGAGCGCGCCTTGCAGAGAGCATTCCTGCCTCCGCGGGTGATGGTGCCGGCGTTGGAGCAGCTGCTCGGATGGTGGCCGCCGCCAAGAGCCCGCCGCCGCAGTCTAAGGGGCGTTGTCGAATTTGAGACGGATCACGCGATCTTCGTTAGCCGAGGCGAAGACTGAGCGGGCTGGGCCAGAGGACGTTCTCGTTCAGGTACGGCTCCGCGATCTCATCGACGCCGCCCCACGCCTCGGCGAACGTCCGTGCAGCCTCGCCGACCGGTTCGATCCGCCCGGAGCGGGCAGCCCCGCCCCAGGTCAGCTCGGCCAGCGGTGTGCAGAGGATGCGATGTTCAAGCGCGCGAACACGCAAGCAGTAGTCGACGTCCCAGAGCACCGTCGGGAATTTCTCGTCGAGCCCACCCGCCGCCTCGAACACCGCGCGCCTCGTCATCAGGCAGGCACCCGAGACCGCGCTCACCTCCTTGATCACCCGCAGCCCTTGATCCACGCTGGCCGCGATGGCCAGCCGCCCCAGAATCATTCCTTCATGCGCAACCGAGCCGTCCGGATATCGCAGCCGCGCTCCCACCGCACCGATGGCTTCGCGCAGGCTCAATTCGAGCATCAATTCGAGCCATTCCGCGGTGATCACGCGCGTCGACGCGTCGAGGAGAACGATGTGGTCTCCGGTCGTGCTCCTGGTTGCGGCGTTGATCGCCGCCGGCACATTTTCACCGGCCCTCACGACCATGACGTGCCGATTCGCATAGGTGGAAAGCCGCGCAATGCCTGTCAAACACTCCTGCTCGTCAGCCCGGGACGTCCGAGCGACGACGAGGACGTCAATCGACGGCGTCCCGGCAAGCGTGTAGCGAGGGATGTACAGCCCGGGGCTGGGACCGAACTCCACTCGGGCCGCCACGCCACGGCGGCGCAACGCGTCGTCGACCGCGCGGCGCCCCGCGTCCTGCGCCAGCGGCTTGCGGTCCGCGGCGACAGCCGTCGAACCGGGGGCCATCCGCCAGGCGTAAAGCACGTCGGGCACGTGGCCGATGTGTCTCGCGCGCTCGCTCACCCGCAGCATGAGGTCGTGGTCCTGGCTGCCGTCGAAGCCCTCACGAAATCCGCCGATCTCCGCCAGGAGCGAGCGGCGAACAACTGTAAAGTGGTTGATGTAGTTCTCGGCGAGCAGGCGGTCCGGCGAGTACTCGGGCTTGAACGCCGGCGCACCGAGTTCGCCGTCAGCAAGGAGCTTGTCCTCGTCCGAATAGACGAGGTCGGCATCGGCGTGGTCGCGAAGGTACCCGGCCATCGCAGAGAGCGCGTGCGGACGAAGCACGTCGTCGTGGTCGAGGAATCCGACGAAGTCACCCGTCGCCAGCTCGATCGCGGAGTTCGACGCGGCCGCAATACCACCCTGCCGGTCACGGAAGGTGACTCGCACGCGCGAATCATCGTGCGGCGCCTGCGAGCACTGCACGCACCCGCGGGTTTGTCGACGCGTCGTCAGCGATGCACAGCTGCACGTGCGGATACACCTGCGCCAGCACCGAATGGATGGCGGCGTCCAACCACACCGGGTCCGGGTCGTGCACCGGCATGACGATGCTGATCACCTGAGGGGACACGAGCGCCTCGGCGGCGCTGCGCATCCGGGCCAGCTCGGTGGATGAGGGCGTGTGCAGCACAAGCCAGCGGCGGTACTGCCTGCGGCGCGCCGTGGGGGTGTCCGCAACGCCGATCGCTCTGCGCAGGGCGCGGTTGCGACGCATCACACCGACCAGCGCGGACGGGCCGTGCTCGATGAGCACGAGCGTCCTCGAGGCCACCGTGTGCAGGCTCTGCTGGCGGCGCGAGTCGGCAGGCACCAAGCGCCGGATCTTGCGCACCGCCGACATCGCGATCCGGGCGGATGCGCTGTCCGTGGACTGGGCGAGGTCGGTCCGGGCCCGCTGGAGCTCTGTCTCCAACTCTGTGATGCGCTCGCGGGCGGCCCCCAACTCATCGCGGAGCCTGCCCAGCTCAGCGCGGGAGCCTTTCATTGACCGAACGGGCGGCAGGTCGCCGAATCCATCCTCAGGTGCATGGACAGCAGATGGTAGGCGCGGCGCGCGCGATCCGCCGCCACTTAGTATGCTCGAACTCAGGCGGGCCGCCAGTCAACGACATCCGAATTGGAGATTCCCAGCATGACCGTCGTCGCCCAGGGGAGCAGCCGGCTCCAGGCGATCCCACGGCCGAGCAGTACCTTCCAGAGAAATCTCAACCTCATCCGCGAGCTTTCGATCACGCAGTTCAAGCTGAAGTACACGGGCTCCGCGCTCGGGTACGTCTGGTCGCTGGTCAAGCCGTTGATGCTCTTCGGGATCATGTACCTGGTATTCAGCCTCCTGCTGCATACCGGCGGCAACGACGCCGAATTCCCAGTCGAGCTGCTCGTCGGCATCGTCCTTTGGACGTTCTTCGTCGAGTCCACGACGCTCGCGATGAACGCCATCGCCGGAGCAAGCGATCTCATTCGAAAGGCATACTTCCCGCGCTGGATTCTGGTGGTTTCGTCGACCGCCAGCGCGTTGCTGACCTTTGCCATCAACACACTCCTGGTGGTGGTGGTCACGTTGCTCACCGGCCAGCTGCATCCTTCGTGGTGGAGCCTCCTGACGCCGCTGTATTACGTCGAGCTCGTCGCGCTGGTGCTGGGTCTGTCGCTGCTGCTGTCGGCGCTCTTCGTCTTCTTCCGGGACCTCGGGCATATCTGGGAAATTCTCACCCTCGTGCTCTTCTATGGTTCGGCCGTCGTCTTTCCCTTTTTCCGTATCCCCGCGTCGCTGCGTGGACCTTGCCGGACTGAATCCCATCGCGCAGATTGTTGAGGACATTCGTCATGCGCTCGTCGATCCCGGCGATCGGTATATCCCGTCGATGGTGACCGCGATCGGACCGCTGGTGATCGTTCCGATACTGGTCACGGTGGCGGTCTTGATCATCGGGTTCGTCGTCTTCACCCGGCTCACCCCGAAGTTCGCCGAGGCCCTGTGAAGCCCGTCGTCGAGGTCTCGCATCTGAGCAAGCGATTCCGGCTGCCGCTCGACAAGAGCACCACCCTGAAGTATCGAGTCACCCACTGGCGCAGCACGTCGCGCTACCGCGATCTCCACGCGCTGCAGGACGTTTCGTTCGAGATTCCGTCGGGGCAGTTCCTCGGCATCGCCGGACCCAACGGCTGCGGCAAGAGCACGCTGCTGAAGATCATGTGCCGGATCTACGAGGCGACCCGGGCAGTGCAGTGGTGAACGGCGAGTTCTCCGCATTTCTCGAGCTCGGAGTCGGGTTCAACCCCGAACTCACCGCGCGGGAGAACATCTTTCTCGGTGGCGCGGTGCTCGGCCTGACTCGCGCGCAACTCCGCGACAAGGTCGACGAGGTGCTCGCATTCGCCGAACTCGAGGACTTCGCCGAGCAGAAGCTGAAGAATTTCTCGTCCGGCATGCAGGTTCGGCTCGCCTTCACCGTTGCCATCCTCGCGCGCACCGACCTTCTGATCATGGACGAGGTGCTGGCGGTCGGTGACGCAAGCTTCCAGGAGAAGTGCTTCGACACCTTCAACACCTACAAGCGCGAGGGCAAGACCATCGTGCTCGTGAGCCATGACCTGGTCGCTCTCGAGGAGTACTGCGACCGTGTTCTGCTCTTGAACCACGGCCAGGTCATCGCGGATGGGCCCGCGGCCGAGGTCACGTCGGCGTACCACCGCATGATCGCCGAGCATTCCATGGCCATCGCGAAGGACCGGTCGGCGGTCTCGGTGTCGCGCGATCCGAATCAGTCCGGAGCGAGAGCCGTCGAGATCCTGTCGGTGGGCCTGCTCGATGGCAACGGGCAGACCGCGCGAGGGTTCGACACCGGGGATCCGATGACGGTAACCGTCCAGTTGCTCGCACATCGAGACGTCGGTGACGTCGTCTGCGGTGTGGCACTGCGCCGCATGGACGGGCTGCTCGTCGCCGGCACCAACACACTCCTCGACCACGTCCTGGTGCCGAGCGGTCCGCCGGGCTCCATCGCCACGCTCCGGCTCAGCATTGACTCGTTGCTGCTCCTCGCCGGCGGATACATCGTCCAGGTCTCCGCCCACGATGTGCCCGACTCGATCATGTACGACTTCAGCGACCCCGCCGCGAGCTTCCATGTCGACGACGCGGTGGGACACGTGGGTGTGCTCGAGATGCATGCCGCATGGCAGGTGGATCGGGAGGACGGCGCGACCACCGCAGACGCGGTCCCCCAGACCGCCGTGAACGTACCGCGCTGATCGGCAGAGTCAGATCGGGGCGCCGGTGACGAAGAACAGCAGGTGCGCGGGCACCACCCCCATCACCACGCTGATGATGAGGACGTAGAGCATCGCCGTCGCCGGTTGATTGGCTCGGATCCTTGCGAAGTGCCTGGTGAGCAGGGCGACCCCGGTCGTGAAGACGATCCCCGAACCGATCACGAGCAACCAGAACGGGATGGCGTCCCCGGACCAGAGCAGCTCGCGGCGAACCGCCGATCCGGCGGTCGCGATCACGAGGACGATCGCCACCGCCTGGATCGCCACCGCCGCGAACACGATGTCGATGGCACGACGAAGTGGACGGAACGAGAGATTGGGCGCCACCAGGTACCAGTGGCCTAGCAGCATCCCGGCGAGCGCGCTGCCCGACACCAGCGCGGCGGGCACAAAGGCAACCGCGGCTGTGGCCACCCCACCCAGCGCCGGGCCGAACGCGGCAGCGCACTTGGCGATCGCCATGGCACCGAACCCGATGGTGATGAGCCCAACCACCCGGCGGGCCACGTCGGTCATCACCGCGGAGAAGAACGCGTAGGCGAGCAGCGCGACGGTGAAGGCTATCGACCAGTGGAACAGGTCCGCCTGCGCGCCACCCGGCAGCGGCGCGCCGAGGAGCGCCGCACCCGGCGGCAGCAACCCCTGGACGAGCAGATCAACCCCCATGACGAGCGCGCAGATGAGCGACGTTGTTCCCGCGAATCCGCGTCCGACCCTGCCGAGGAGGTCAACCGCGTAGGCGGCGACTGTCGTGCCTGCAGCAACCTCGAGCAGCACGACCACCGTCGCGATCGGGGCGAGCGCCGGCAGCGACAGATCGGCCACGGCTCGATCCTACGGTTGTGGTGAGCCCCCACCGGCGGGGCTCGTCCGTCACGCGCCCGGGGTGCGCCGGCTGAGTCGTGCGAGCGCGCGCAGCGCCCTTCGCAGCACGGCGCGGCGCAAGGTTCCCTGGGGGGCAGCTTTGACGGCGAGCTCTTCGGCCCGCTTCGCAACCCGAGCGGTGGGTCGCTCGCTCCATTCGGCCGTGCGCTCGAGCGTCTGCACGCGTTCCTGGAGCTCGCCGAGGCGGCGCATCTGATCGAGCACGACGGCGTTTCGCTCCTGCAATTCGAAGCGCATGCGCGAGTAGGCGCGGTCGTAATCGGCGACCACCCGATGCAGTGGGGCCGATGACCTGCGGTAGCGCGCGGCCCACGGCGCGATGTAGAGGCCGTCGTAGTCCACGTCACGGATGAAGCCGTGACGCGCGAACCGCTCGCTCCAGTACTCCTGGGGGTGGATGTTGGTGTGGGTCGGGTCACGGTAGTGCACCGGGGTCGACGAGACGATCAGCTCGTCGGTGAAGGCGCAGAGGTTGGCGATGGCGCGGTCGGCGTCCTCCGGAGTCATGTGCTCGAACACCTCGAAGCAGGTGATGAGGTCGTAGCTCTTTGGGAGAGGCTCGGTGATCGAGCCGACCGTCAGAAAGGGCCGGATGTCCTCACGCGATTTGGCGATCGCGAACTCGCTGAAATCGATGCCCTCCGCATCGACCCCCCGGTCACGCAGGGCCTCAACGAGCAGCCCGATCGCGCAGCCGGCATCGAGCGCCGTGGCCGGATGGAAGTCCTCGATCAGCCGATCGGCGATCGTCCCAAAGAAACGGAGCCAGTGCGGGCTGTGCTCATAGGTGATCTCGCCCTCGGCGTAGTTCGCGTAGTAGCCGGCACCGTAGTCGGAGGAGAGGGCGCTCGTGCCGGCGACGCCGGGTGCCGGTTCGTCCTCTGCGGCTGCCGATCCGGTCTTCACCCGCCCGGATGCTAGCACCCGCCTGCACAACCGGATGTTTGCCGGGTGACGGTTTCGCACACCGGGTTCGAACTCGATTTGGCTCTGCTAGGTTGGGTCGCAGTGTCTGACCAGCGTTCCCTGCTGCGCGGCCGCCTGGCCACCGCCATCGACGGCGTCGCCGACGTCGCTGCTCGCCTCGAGCCGCCGGCGACTCGCGCCGTCGCGTCAAGCCCGCCGCACGGGCCTGCCGCCCCGTCCGGGCGCCCGTGGACGGTCGCCGCGGCGATGGAGCCGGTCGCCCAGGCGCCCGTCGATCGGGTCGCAGTGGGAACCTCGTCGCGGCTGCACTCGCGTCACGTCCGTCCGGCAGGTCCCCCGGGGCACCACCACTTCCCGGCGATCATCGGCGCCGTGATCACGCTGGCGGTGGCGGTGCTCGCGGTGATCGGGGTCCGCCTGCTGCCCGGCTCCCGACCCGCCCCGGCCCCCCCGACCGCGCAGATCGCCCTCACCGCGGTCCGGCCGGTGGCACCCGCGGCTCCGGTGAGTGGGCTGGTCCCGCCGACTCAGGTCTCGTTCCCGGCCGGATCCTCGACAGTGTCCATCGACGTGAACTCCAGTGCGGCGACGGGGCATGCCCCGGTCGAGATCCGGGTCGGCGTCGGGCAGCCAGAGCAGATGCTGATCGACCACGAGTACGTGCTCGATGCTTCCGGCAACACGCTCATCCCGTTGACGCCCGCGAGTGGGACCTACGCGCCCGGCAACTACACGGTCACGATCATCAGCAACGGCGCCACCGTCGGTTCGACCGCCTTCCAGGTCCGCTGACGACCTTCGCTTAGCGCTCGACGGGTAGCCCGGCGTCCTCCCAGGCTTCGATGCCACCGCTCACGTTGTACGAGTTCTCGCGCCCGATGGTGCGCAGGTACTCCACCGCGCGTGCGCTGCGCCCGCCCATATGGCAGTGCACGTAGACGTCGCGGTCGGCTGGGATCTCGCCGACGCGGGTGGCAAGCGTGCGCAGCGGGATCAGGATCGCGCCGGGGATGTGCACCTCGTTGTACTCGGACTGCTCGCGCACGTCGACGAGCACGGCTTCGCCGGCCTGCAACGCCGCGCTCGCTGCCTGGGGGCTGACCTCGGCGCTCTCGGACATCGGCGGCAGTATAGGTGCGTCACCGGCGCGCGCCGTCCCGCGTGCACGCGCGCACCGGCCTGCTAGGCTCGTGGCCGTGAGCACGGTTGCCGCGCCGGCGCTGGTCGACTCTCCATGGCTGAACGCACAGCGCCAGTTCGACAACGCCGCCGAGATCCTGCAGCTCTCTCCGGGGCTGCGGGCGGTGCTGCGCGAGGTCCGCCGCGAGCTGGTGGTGCGGTTCCCGGTGAAGATGGACGACGGCGGTGTCCGCATGTTCGAGGGCTACCGCGTCCAGCACAACGTGACCCGCGGTCCGGCCAAAGGCGGTCTCCGCTTCCACCCTGCGACCGACATCGACGAGGTCAAGGCGCTGGCGATGTGGATGACCTGGAAATGCGCGCTGACCAACCTCCCTTATGGAGGCGCCAAGGGCGGCGTCGCGGTTGACCCGAGCACGTTGAGCCATCGTGAGCTCGAGCGGCTCACCCGACGCTTCGCGGCGGAGATCAGTGTCCTGGTCGGCCCGGAGTCGGACATCCCCGCCCCAGACGTCAACACCAACGCCGAGATCATGGCGTGGATCATGGACACGCTCTCGATGCAGGCGGGCTACTCGGTCCCCGCGTCGGTCACCGGCAAACCGCTGGAGATCGGGGGCAGTGAAGGTCGCCCGAGCGCGACGGGGCGAGGGGTCAACATCGTCGCCGTCGAGGCGTGCAGGCGCCTCGGCCGCGAGCCCGCGGAGACCACGGTCGCGGTGCAGGGATTCGGCAACGTCGGCAGCTGGGCGTGCCAGCTCATGCACGAATCCGGCTTCACCATCTGCGCGGTCAGTGACGTGACCGGCGGCGTCTATTCGAAGCAGGGGCTCGACATCCCCGCGCTCCTCGCCCATCGTCAGGCCACGGGTGGGGTGCGCGGATTCCCGGGGACGCAGGCGGTCACCAACAGCGAGTTGCTCGAACTCGACGTCGACGTGCTCGTGCCCGCCGCCATGGAGAATCAGATCACCGCCCGCAACGCGGGAAGGATCCAGGCGAGGCTGATCGTCGAGGGCGCGAACGGTCCGACCACGCCCGATGCCGACAGCATCCTCGAGCGCCGCGGGATCACTGTCGTGCCCGACATCCTCGCCAACGCCGGAGGCGTGACCGTCTCCTACTTCGAATGGGTGCAGGATCTGCAGTCGCTCTTCTGGGAGGAGGACGAGATCAACACGCGGCTCAAGAAGATCCTGCAGAAGGCCTTCCGACAGATGTGCGAGCAGGCTGACCTCCATCAGGTGTCGCTCCGCCTCGGCGCCTACCTGGTGGCGGTCAAGCGGGTCGCCGACGCCACGGCGGTACGGGGCATCTACCCGTAGGGGTGCCACCGGCGACCAACCGCTCACCGACGCTCGTCGACAGGCTGCGCAAGCTGCCGCTGCCGGTTGGGACGATCCCGGTCGCGATCGGTCTCGGGCTCGCCGGGCTGACGCAGTACGGCTTTCTCATCGTGGCCGCGCGCGCGCTCGGTCAGGCCCGTTTCGCGCCCCTTTCGGTGTTCTGGGCCCTCCTGTTCGTCGCCGGTCCCGGCTTCTTCATACCCCTCGAGCAGGAGACGGGGCGCGCCATCGCCGCCCGGCGCGTGCGCGGCGACGGTGGACGTCCGGTCGTCGAGCGAGCGGCCGTGATCGGCACGGTGCTCGCAGTGGTGCTGATCATCGCGACGCTGGCGCTTGCCGGTCCGATCGACCGGCGGGTGTTCGACGGCGACCCGGCCCTCCTTGCGGCGCTCGTCGGTGGTTTCGCCGCGTACCTGTGCGAGTTCCTCGCGAGGGGCGCGCTCGCGGGCAACAACCGCTTCGGGTCGTACGGCGTGCTGATCGGCGGCGAAGGTGCGCTTCGGGTCGTCTTCGCCGCGACCCTGGCGGTCATCGGGGTCAAGGTGGCGGGCCCCTACGGGGTGTCGATGATCGTCGCCTCCTTCCTGGCCATCGCGCTCGCGATCGCGGGACGGAGCGGACTGTTCCGGCCCGGTCCCCCGGCGGCATGGTCCGAGGTGACGAACGCGCTCGGCTACCTGCTCATCGCGTCGATCTTCACGCAACTGCTGCTGAGCGTCGGCGCGGTCGCGGTGCAGCTGCTCGCCACCCCCGCACAGGAGAGCGCCGCCGGCCGTTTTCAACTCAGCCGGATCGTCGCGTACGTCCCGATCTTTCTCTTCCAGGCGGTCCAGTCAGCGCTGCTGCCGCGGCTCTCCGCCCTCGCCGCTGCGGGCCGAAAGGTCGAGTTCCGAAGCCTCCTCTTTCGCCTTCTTGTGCTCGTCGGTTGCCTCGGCGTGGTCGCCGTGGTCGGATTCACGGTCCTCGGCCCGACCCTCACGCGGCTGCTGTTCGGTCACGGCTTCGAACTGACCAATCTCGACTTCGCCCTGCTCTCGGCGAGCTGCATCGGCTTCATCGTGACCCAGGTCTTCGGCTACGCGCTGATCTCGCTCTCCGCCTACCGGCGTGTCGCCTTGGGCTGGGCGACCGGCGGTGTCGTCTTCATCGCCGTGGCGGCGCTCGGGTCGCAGCTGTTCCTTCGCGTTGAACTGGGCCTCCTGTGCGGCGCGATCGCGTCGTCTGCGTTGATGGCCGCGCTCCTGATGTCCCTTTTGAGAGATCGAGACACGCTCGATACCCAGCCGCGAATTGCGGAGGCCCATACCGCCTGAGACTGGGCCAATGGGAGCTCGTGCCCGGATTGCGCTGGTCGGAGCCGGGGCGATGGGGGCCAACCATGCGCGCGTCATCTCGGAGTTCGATAGCGCCGATCTCGCGGTGATCATCGACACCGACCGGGAGCGGGTGCGCCCGCTCGCCGAGCGGCTCGGGTGTGGGTTCTCGGAGGATCTCGACGCCGCCGCCGGCTGCGACGCGGCGGTGATTGCCACCCCGACCGCCTTCCACGCGAGCGCGGCCCGTGCCCTGCTCGAGCTCGGCAAGCCGATCCTCGTGGAGAAGCCGGTCACCGCCGATCTCGAGACCAGCCGGGCGCTGGTCCTGTGCGCGGAGCGCCGCGGGGTCCCCCTCATGTGCGGTTTCGTCGAGCGCTACAACCCGGTCGTCGCGACCATGCGCAGCCTCCTCGACGAGGAACCGGTGCACATCGTCGGCCTGCGCCACTCGCCGGCGACGCCACGCAGCACCCTCAGCGTGGTCTTCGACCTGCTGATCCATGAGATCGACCTCGCCGTGGCGTACATGGGAGGCGCTGTGCCCTCGCGGGTGTGCGGGGCCACGAGCACCGCGGGACGCGCCCCGATCATGGAGGTGGCCGACTGCCTCCTCCACTTCGCTTCCGGAGCGGTCGCGACGCTCTCCGCAAGCCGTGCGAGCCAGCGCAAGGTCCGCTCTCAGTTCGTCGCAACGTCCACCGCCCTGTACGAGGTCGATCTCCTCCGCCAGGACCTGACCGTCTACCGGCACCGCGCCCACGAACAGGGCGTCGGCGTCGGGCAGGCGGCCGGCTACCGGGCGGAGACGGTGGTCGACATCCCGTTTGTGCGCCATACCGGCGAGCCACTCGCCCTGCAGTTTCGCCACTTCCTCGACCTCATCGAGGGACGCGCCGACGCGTGCCGCGAACGCAACTCGATCCTGCCCGCCCACGAGATCGCCGCGGTGATCGAGGAGTGCTCATGAGCGAACCGACCTTCAGCTACGTGATCCCCGTCCACAACCAGGTCGCCGATCTCCGCCGCACCGTGCGCCTGCTGGTAGAACGTCTTGGCCATCTCCCCGGCTCGGAGATCATCCTCGTCGAGAACGGGTCGTCTGACGGGTCCGGGCCTCTGTGCCTCGCGCTTGCGGCCACCTTCGACGGGGGCGACGTGGCGGTCCGGGTGACGACATCAGCACAGGGCCTGGGATTCGCCTGGCGGCGGGGGATGGCGATCGCGGGCGGCGAGACGCTGGTCCTCACGGCGGCCGACCTGCCCTTCGGGTTCACTGATCTCGACGGCTATCTCGGCATGGACCCGCGGCCGGCGCTCGTCATGGGCTCCAAGTCGCACCCCGAGTCGCAGGTGGAGACGTCGATGGTGCGGCGGGCGCTGTCGGGCGGATTCGGCCTGCTCCGTTCCGGGCTCGTCGGTGTCAACGTCGACACCCAGGGCACCGTGCTCATCCGGCGCGCGCTCGCCCAGTGGCTGCTGTCGCGCCTGCGAAGCGGTGATTTCCTGATCGGCGCCGAGATCAACTGCTGGGCGATCCGCGAGGGGATCACCCCCGTCGAGATCCCGGTCGTCTACACCGCCGGCGGCCGCTCGACGGTCTCGCCGCTGCGCGACTCCACCCGGATGGCCATGGGCCTCTTCGCCCTGCGCCGGCGACTCGTCGACGACCGGCGTGCGCTTCCGAGCACCGGCGAGGCGACCGCCTCGTGACCTTCGCCCGGGCACCGTCGCTGGATCGCGATCCGCATCTCCGCGCCGCAACTCGGCCGCGAGGTCGAGGCGCTCGTCCTGTCGGTGCTGCGCAGCGGCCACCTCGCGCAGGGCCCGATGGTGGAGCGGTTCGAGGCGCTCTGCACCGCGATGACCGGCACCGCACACGCGGTCGCGGTCAGCAACGGCACCGTCGCTCTCGACGCGGCGCTGCAGGTCCTCGACATCGGCCCGGGTCAGGAGGTGATCACCTCTTCCTTCACCTTCGCGGCGACCATCAACGCGATCCTGCGCAGCGGCGCATCGGTGCGCTTCGCCGACATCGGTGAGGATTTCACCATCGACGCCGCATCGGTGGCCGCGCTGGTCGGACCCACCACCACGGCAGTCATGCCCGTGCACCTCTTCGGGCTTCCCGCCGACATGCGGGCGCTGACCTCGCTGGCTGCCTCGCACGGGCTCGCCATCATCGAGGATGCCGCCCAGGCACACGGAGCGGACGTCGGCGGCCGCCGCGCCGGCAGCTTCGGTGTGGGCTGTTTCTCGTTCTACGCCACCAAGAACGTGACCAGTGGCGAGGGCGGCTGCGTCACCACCGATGACGCCATGCTCGCCGAGCGGCTGCGCGTGATCCGCAACCAGGGCATGCGCGGCCGCTACGATTACGCCATTATCGGCCAGAACTGGCGGATGACCGATGTGGCCGCGGCGATCGCCATCCCGCAGATGGAACACCTCGACGAGATCAACGCCGCCCGGCGCGCCAACGCCGCGACCCTGACCGCGTTGCTCGCCGGCAACGCGTGGATCGCCACGCCGGTGGTGCCGGCGGGGCGCGGTCACGTGTGGCACCAGTACACGGTGCTGCTCGACGTCGGCATCGACCGCGATCGTGTCGTGGCCGTCATGGCAGCGTCCGGCGTCGACGCGGGTGTGTACTACCCCGGTCTGGTGTGGGACCACGACGCGTACCGGCATCATCCGAACGTACATCGTGACGACACCCCGGTGGCCCGTGACGTCGCGACGCGCTGCCTTTCGCTGCCGGTGCACCCAGGACTCAGCGCAGACGACCTCGAACGCGTCGCGGCGGCGCTGACCGCCGCGATTCGCGCCGCCTGAACGCTTCGGGCGCGGCAGGTCAGCGCGAAGCGGTCGAACTCGATGGCGCTGAGCAGCTCGTCGCCCTGGTCGCTCGGTCCCACCAGGGCCATGCGCACCTCGTCGATGCCCGCAGCGATGCGCTCGGCCACGTCCTGGACCTCTTCGGCGGTCACCTTCATGATCGCCTCGGCGCGATCGTCGGGCGTCTCCAGCGGGAGACGCGCCCGCCAGCGGGTTCCGTAGAAGCGCGCGCTCGCGATCGCGGTCTCGGTCGAGCGGAGCAACCGACCGACCATCGCCGACTTGGCGGCGGCGAGCTCGCCGGCCGCCACGCGCTTGGCGGCGATCTTGCGGAACTCCTTGAACGCGAGGCTGGTTGCCTTGCGCGCGTCCTTGGGCCGCGTCGCGGTCGCTATCGCGAACAGACCGGTGTCGTCGAATCCGGCGTGATGGGCATAGATGCTGTACACGAGACCATTGCGCTCCCGCACCGTCTGAAACAGCCGTGACGACATCCCGCCGCCCAGCACATGGGTCATCACTGACAGCGCGGTGCGCTGCGGATCGCGTGCCGGGATCCCTGGCACCGCGAAGACCATGTGCACCTGCGGCTCCTCCTCGGCGGTCACCGGACGCACGTTGGCGGTGTAGTCGCTCGCCAAGCCCCCACTTGGCGGGCGAGCGCGGCTTGGGTGTCGCCCGCGGAATGTCGGCGAGCAACCGCAGGGCATCGTCTCGCGAGAGGGTGGCGCCGCCGGCGACAACCAGGCACATGGACTCCGGCGCGTAGAAGGTCCGGTGGTACGAGGTGAGCTGGTCGCGCGTCGCCTTCTCGATGACACCGGGAAACCCCGCGGCCGACCACGACATCGGCTGATCGCCGCCGAAGGCCACCGTGCCGAGACGGTCCCAGATCCAGCCGTCGGGGTCGGCAAGGCGCATCGAGAGTTCCTGGAGCACGACGTTGCGCTCGCGCTCGACCTCCTCCGCGGCGAACAGCGGCCGGCTCAGCATGTCGCAGATGATGTCCGCGAGCTGGAGCATCGCCATCGCCGGACCCTCGGCGAAATACGCGACCTCTTCGGTGTCCGTGTAGGCGTTGGTGTTGGCGCCGAGACGGTCGATCTCGCGCGAGATGATCTTCGTGGTCGGCCGGCGCTCGGTACCCTTGAAAAACATGTGCTCGAGGTAGTGCGCGAGACCGGACGTCTCGGAGGTCTCGTCGCGCGAACCGGCGCGCACGATCAGGAAGATGCCCGAGTTGCGGCTGCTCGAGGGCGCGTTGAGCAAGCTCACACCGTTGTCGAGCACGGTGAGGTCCGGCGCGTAGAGGGGTGTGTCCTGCTTCGGCACGGCTATGAGGTCCCCGATTCCCAGGACGCGAGATACGTGCGCTGCTCGTCGGTGAGCACATCGATGTCGACACCCATCGCCTGCAGCTTGAGGCGCGCGACCTCACGGTCGATCTCCAGCGGCACATCGTGCACCGCGAGCGCGAGGTCCTGGTGGTGCTTCGCGATGTATTCGGCGCACAGCGCCTGGTTGGCGAAGCTCATGTCCATGACCGCGGCGGGATGGCCCTCGGCGGCCGCGAGATTGAGCAGACGCCCCTCGGCGAGCACGTGCACGGTGCGCCCGTCGCGCAGCCGGTGCGACTGTACGAAGGTCCGCGGCGTAGTCACCTCGACCGACATGTCGTCGATGGCGGCAAGGTTGATCTCGTCGTTGAAGTGGCCGCTGTTCGCCAGGATCGCCCCGTCCTTGAAGCGCTCGACGTGGGCGCGGTCGATCACGTTGATGTCACCGGTGACGGTGATGACGATATCGGCCTCCGGGGCGGCCTCGGCGAGCGTCATCACCCGGTACCCGTCCATCACCGCCTCCAGCGCCCGAGTCGGATCGACCTCGGTGACCACCACATGAGCGCCGAGGCCCGCCGCGCGGCTGGCAAGCCCGCGGCCGCACCATCCGTAGCCACAGACCACCATGGTCTTGCCGGCGAGCAGAACGTTGGTCGCTCTGATCAGGCCGTCGATGGTGCTCTGACCGGTGCCGTAACGGTTGTCGAAAAGATGCTTGGTCAGCGCCTCGTTGACGGCGATGATCGGGAAGCGCAGCGCGTCGTCGCGGGCCATCGCGCGGAGCCGGATCACGCCGGTGGTCGTCTCCTCGGTCCCGGCGATCACGTGCTCCAGCAGTTCCCGGCGACCCTTGTGCAACTCGGCAACCAGGTCGGCGCCGTCGTCCATGGTGATCTGCGGGCGCGTGTCGAGCACCGACTGGATGTGGGAGTAGTAGCGAGCCGAATCCTCACCCTTGACCGCGAACGTGGGAATCCCGTACTGCCGCGTGAGCGCCGCTGCGACCGGGTCCTGGGTGGAGAGCGGGTTGCTCGCGCACAGCGTGACCCGAGCGCCACCGGCCTTCAGCGTGATCGCAAGGTTTGCGGTCTCGCTGGTGATGTGCAGGCATCCTCCGATGCGCAGCCCTTCGAGCGGTCGCTCGCTCGTGAATCGCTCGCGGATGATGCGCAGGACCGGCATCTCCCGCGCCGCCCATTCGATCAGGCGCTGCCCGTCGCCGGCCATACCGAGGTCGGCAACATCCGACTCGGCGGCTTTCAACACGTTGGTCACTCGACTCCTCCGTTTGTGTTCATGCGCAGCAGCGCTGTGTATGGGCGGCCGCCGAGCGCGGCCGATCCCTCGAGCGCGGTCAACTCGATCAGAAACGCAAATCCGGCGATGTCGCCGCCCAGTCGCTCCACCAGCGCCGCTGCCGCGCCCGCCGTGCCCCCGGTGGCGAGCAGGTCGTCGACGATGAGCACGCGCTGACCGGGTTGTATCGCGTCCGCGTGGATCTCGA
Organism: Candidatus Dormiibacterota bacterium; assembly: GCA_963768105.1. Classification (GTDB taxonomy): domain Bacteria; phylum Chloroflexota; class Dormibacteria; order Aeolococcales; family Aeolococcaceae; genus Palsa-851. The sequence goes on from CAVYGR010000004.1 coordinate 182,004, forward strand.
CCACCGCCTCCCCGTACTCGAGGCTGTACGACTCGGAGATGCGCTTCGCGGGCAGGCGTCCCTCCTTGCGTATCGGCGCAAATCCGGCGCCGAGACGGTCGGCGATCGCCCCGCCGAGGATGAACCCGCGGGATTCGATGCCCGCAACCGTGGCCACGCGTCTATCCCTGTACGGCTCGGCCATGGCCCCGATGGCGGCCGCGAACGCCGCTCCGTCACCGAGGAGCAGGGTGATGTCCTTGAAGACGATGCCGGGGCGCGGAAAGTCCGGGATATCCCGAATCAGAGCGCGCAGCGGTTCCGCCACGTCCCGCTCTTGAATTGTCACCAGAGCCAGTCTATCCGACAGACTCTGTGGCCGTGCCCCGCCCATCGACGCCGCCGTCGTGAGGGTGCTGATGGACGGCCGGCCGCTGCAGGGAGGGTCGGCCGTGAGGGGGATCGGGAGCTATGCGCGTGGGCTGATCGGCGGGTTCGCCGAGCTGACGGAGCCGCCGCAGGTGAGCCTGCTGCTCTCGCGGCGCCGCGAGCCGCCGCCCGAGGTCAGGGCCGGGGTTGACGCCGCGCCGCGCCGCATCCGAGTCGTGCATCCGACACTCCAACCGATCGCCGACACACTGCTGGTGGCGCAGGCGCTCGGCGGCGCGCGCGTCGACCTGTATCACGCCATCGAGTTCGGGCAACCGCTGCGCAGCCGGCTCCCGGTGGTGGTGACCGTTCATGATCTGATCCCGTTCGTCCTGCCCCGCGACTATCCATGGGTGCGTCGGGCTCGGCTGCTCGGCCTGCGGCTGCTCCGCCACGCCGACGCCGTCATCGCCGTATCGGAGTCCACGCGCCGTGACGTGTTGCGTCTCACAGGAACGACTCCCGGACGGATCACCGTGATCCCCGAAGGTATCTCGCCGGCGTTCCGGCCGGCGCCGGCGGATGCGGAGGCCGTCCTGCGTTCGCGGCTCGGCATCGACCGGCCCTTTCTGCTCGCGGTGGGCACGTTCGATCCCCGCAAGCGCATCGCGTTACTCGCCGACGTGGTCGGACGGGTTCGGCGAGATCACGACGTCGTGCTGGTGATCGCCGGCGACCAGGGGACGTTCGCGCACACCGTCGCGGATGCGCTGTCGCGCGCCGGGCTCGCAGAACACAGCCGGGTCATCGGCCACGTCTCGATCGGCGACCTGGTCACGCTCTACAGCGGCGCCGCGTGCCTCGTCTTCACGTCCGCCTACGAGGGATTCGGGCTACCGCCGCTCGAGGCCATGGCGTGCGGTACCCCGGCGGTGGTGTTCGACAACTCGTCGCTGCCCGAGATCAGCGGCACAGCGGCGGTGGTGGTGCCGGATGGCGACGCCACCCTCATGGCCGCGGCGATCGCTCGCCTGCTCGACGATCCCGCTGAGCGCGATAGACGCCGGGCGGAGGGACTCGCCTGGACCGCAACCTTCACCTGGGAGCGCGCAGCGGCGATGACCGTCGAGGTCTATCGCGCCGCAATCGAAGGCTGAAGGCGGACTTCGCCCGTCATTCCTTCTCGGTGACTCGATATTCGAGGTACGCGCCGAACATGAGTTGCGTCTGCGCCTCCAGTGCGGGAATGACGCTGAGGGCGAGCCCGACGACGGGGTACGTGAACAGCTGCAGGTCGGCCCAGCGTCGGCGCCACCACGGCCACGCCTTCGGCTTGGGGCAGATGCGATGGTCCACCTGGACGAGCAGCAGCGTGTTGAGCAAGGTGATCGTGAGGATGCTGGCGCTCGCGGAGCCGAGCAGGGTCGCCGTCGACGAGAGGCTGTAGTCGAGGTCGATGAGCGCGGGAAGCGCTCCACCGAAGAACAGCAGCAGCGGCAGGGTCGCCCAGGTGAGGTGGTTGAAGATGAGGCCCGAGTAGCGCCGGGCTCGCATCCTCCATGGGATCTCGGGATGGATGAGCATTCGCGCGGTCACGTAGGGGATATCGGTTGCGCCCCATGCCCACCGTTTGATCTGGTTGTACTGCGAGGCGTGGGTCGCGGCGTACCCTCGCGCACGGGGCGCGTCGCCGTCGACGGTCAGGAATGCGGGCCGCAGATTGAGCTTGCCACCGCAATGGAAAAAGCTCTTCCAGAAGAACCGTGAGTTCCTCCGGGATGACGTCCGAGTCCCAGTAGCCGACGTCGTCGAGCAGGTGCAGGGACAGCGTGTACGAGGAGAACATGATCAGGCGATGTGGGTTCTGGTGCAGGAACATCTGCCACTGCGTGGCGGCGGTCGCCATCACCCTGACCGCCGTCGGCACGCGCCAGAGGTTGTTCAGGAACACCGGGACGGGCTGCCATATCGACGTGAGCCGATCCGCAGCGGTGCAGAACTGCAGCGTGATGTAAGCGAAGTACTGCGGGTGCAGACGGAAATCCGAGTTGAGGTCGGTCACCAGCGTGCGCGACGCATCGAGTCCGAGCTCGTCGCACGCGGCCTTGAGCACCGGTCCGCCATATGCCATTGCCGCCGACTTGCCCACCACGATGCCGGGGAGCAAGGGGTCGCGGATGTGCAGGAAGGCGCGGAACCTGTGGCCGAACTCGTCGCGCAGGCGGGAGACGTTCTCGATCCCGCCGGCGTCGGTTTCGCGGGTGATGATCGCGCAGACGCGCAGGTGCTCCGGGTAGTTCTGCGCAACCAGGGCGAGGACGGTTGCGCGGAGAATCTCGTACGACTCGGTGTACGTCGGGATGAGCGCGCACTGCACCACCTCGGACGGAGCGGGTGTTCCCGCGGGACGCGATGCCTCGAACTCCTGACAGCGCTGCCACCAGTCGATGCGAGCGTTTGCCTGGAGTGCGCCCATCGTCCGGCGCACGCCCAGCACCACGATCGTCGTGCGGACCAACCAGTAGGCGTCGAGCAGCACCGCCCCAACCCCGAGGATCCAGAGCATGCCCGGGTCGTTGAGCCTGATCGTGAAGGCGACGACCACGGGAACGAGCAGGGCGAACCAGGTGAGCGCGCCGGGGAGGATTTCAAGGAGCCGCTGCTGGGTATGTTGCGACAGCGGGATCGCTGAGGATCGAGCGATCATCTGCGTCGCAGTCTACCCATCCGCCTCACACGAGCTTGCATGCCTAAAGAACCCACCGACCCCTCCGCCGACACCGACCAGGAAGAAGCCGACGCCGCTCCCGGCGAGCCGCCGGAGGGTGATGCCGTCGAGCTGGACGACACCGAGGAGATCGACATCGAGATCGGGGTTGTCGCCGTGGTCGACGACGACGACGATGAGGACGACGATGACGATGAGGACGACGAAGAGGTGACGGCCATCGCCCCGGTGGCGGCGCCCGTTGTCGTGGCCGCCGTCCCGCGACCCTCGCCCACCCCGGGTCGGCCTCCCGGAGCCCGTGAGGAGCCGCCGCCGCCGTTCGGGATCGGCGAGCGCGTGATCCTCACCTCCAACACCCGTCCCCGCACGGGTACGTCGATCGGCGACTACCCGGTCGGCTCGCGAGGGGTCGTCGAGACGGTGCTGAGCCAGACGGCAATCGTCCGCTTCGAGCGGCACCCCGATTTCAAAGAGGTGGTCGCCTTCACCTGCCTGGAGACCGCCGAGACGCCGGAACGGGCTGCCGAGCTGCGCCAGATGATGGTCGAACCTGTCCGGGTGTCGGATCGGGGCCCACGGCCTCCCGTCGACCGCTCGGATGGCGCGGCGTCCGCTGCCGGCGCGCCCGCGCCGGCCCCTGCCGAGGCGCTGACACCCGCGCCCCCGAAGCCCGCACCCGCAGCCCCGGTGCGTGTGGTGCCTGCGGCGCCCCGGCCAATCCCCGCCGCCGCGGTGGTCAAGCCTCGAGCCGTTAGGCCGCCCACGGCTCCTCCTGCGAAGCCCCCTGCCTCTCCAGCCAGGCCCGCCGCCAAACCCGCAGCGGCCGTGAAGGCGTCGCCCGCTCTCAAGGCCGTCGCGCCCGTGCCGGCACCCAAGCCCGCGGCCAAGGCCAAGCCGGTGGTCAAGGCCGCCTCGACAGTGGCGGCGAGGACGAGGCCCAACCCAAAGCCCGTCGCCAAGGGCAAATCGGCCGCGAAGTCCAGCGTCGCGGTCCGACCCAAATCCGCAGCGAAGGCGAAAACGGGGAGCAGAGCCAGGCCGGTTGCCAAGGCCAAGCCCGCCGCCAAAGCCAAGCCCGCCATCAAAGCCAAGCCGGTCGCCAAGGCCAAGCCCGTCGCCAAGGCGAAGCCCGTCGCCAAGGCCAAGCCCGTCGCCAGGGCCAAACCGGCTGCCACGACCAAGCCGGCCGCCAAGGCGAGGCCGCAGGCGAAACGCGCAGCGCCGAGGGCGAAGTCGCCGGCCAAGCCGGCCGCCCGGCCGCGGTCATCGCGCAGCGAGAGCGACACCCTCAGCGAAGACCTCGACGAGAACGGTCGCGAAGCCGGCGGCACGAGCTCAGGCGGCGCGCACGGCCACCAAACCCAAGGCGAAGCCGCCGGCCAAAGTCGCGACCGCGAAGGCGGCACGCGCGTCGTCGGCGCGACAGCGTCCGGCCGTTACCGCTGCTTCCCGAGCCAAGAGCTCCGCAAAGCCGGCGCGCTCCAAATCCAGCGAGAGCCGAAGAGGGCGCTGACCCGGGTCGTCTCCCCCGGTCAGGCCGGGTCGTCCCCCTTCGAGGCATACACGCCCCGATACGCGGGCGGGAGCAGCGCAGCGATCCGCGAGCCGATGAGGTCGGCCACCGCCTGGTCGTCGCGGCGTTCCCCGGATGCTCGGTCAGGCAGGTGGAAGACGTCGCCATATCGCATCCGAATCGGCACGCGCTTCGGCAGCCGGCGGCCGCGTCCGAGCGCAGCCTCGGTACCCCAGACGGCGACGGGCAACACGGGGGCTCCAGAACGGCGAGCCAGGAAGCCGACCCCGGCCTCTGCTCGGCGCATCCCAGGGGTTGCCGACCGCGTGCCCTCGAGGAAGATGAGCAGCCGGCCTCCCCGAGAGAGGACATCGAGCGCCGTCCGCATGGCCCGTCTGTCGGCCGTACCCCGGTCGACGGGAAAGCAGTTGCAGCCCGCCATGACCCACGATGAAATCGGATTGGAAAAAAGCTCGCGCTTGGTGATGCAATACAGCGCGCCTGGGGCATAGCCACCGAAGATGAAGGGGTCGATGTTGCTGAGGTGGTTGCAGACGACCAGCAACGGACCCTCTTTCGGAAATCTCGCCGGCGGATCGATGCGCAGGCCGCGCCCGAAAAAGCCGCGCAGCACAGTCCGGCAGACCAACGAGACGACGTGGTAGCGCATGGTTCTCGCGCCGTCGTCACGGACGGGGAAGCGCTCTGGAAACCCGGGGATCTCGTCGGTCACGATCGTCGATGGTAGGACGTGCCGCATCGGCGGCCATACAATCCTGGCGCCCCGCCCCCTTAGCTCATCGGTAGAGCAGCCGGCTTTTAACCGGTTGAGGGAGGTTCGATTCCTCCAGGGGGCAGCTCTCTCCGCGCCGCCACACGTACGGATCTGATCGCCTCCATGCGCCACGATCAGCTGCGGATCAGGCTCGCTCCTCGAGCATCTTGAAGGCCATCCGCCGGCTGTGCCCATGCTTCATGACCAACGTGAACCACAGGCGGAGCAAGCCGTCAACGACGTCGACCTCCTCCGGACCCCCGACCCAGACAGGCCGGAATCCGACATCGGCGATCAACTGCTCCATCGTGGCGCGGGGCGCGCCGTCGGGCCCGCAGTAGAACTGGTCGGCTGGGATGCCATCGACGACCGGTCGCTCGATCTGCTCCCATCCATACGAGCTGAACGCTCTGTAGTACGCGGCTCCGGGTGCGGCCGCCGCCGCGGCGGTCGCGCTGTTCATGTGCTCCCCTCTCACGTTGTTCGCGGCATCCACCAACAGCTTGCCGTCGAGCGAGCTGCCAAGACGACCGAGAAGTCTCGGCCATCTCGTTGCCGGGGAGCGCAAACACCACGACATCGCTTTTCGCAACGGCAGCATCGATCTCTGCCCGCTCCGCCCCAATTTCCTCCGCAAGCTCAACGAGTGCCGGCTTGGCCGGCGAACGCGACCCGAAGGTCACCGCGTGCCCCTTGGCTGCCCACTTCCTCGCCAGCCCTCCGCCGATCTTGCCCGAGCCGATGACAGCAATGCTCGTCATGCCGACCTCCGTGTCGCGCGCCTGAAATGCCGCCGTCAAAGACTAGCCATTGCTCGCACGCGGACGTTCGGGCCAGGGCCCGCGGTTCAGTCCGTCGACGGGGAGAAGTGCGTCTTTGGCCGGTCGAGCTTCTGGCCGTCCACGAAGGTGTCGACACGCTCATTGTAAAAGGAGATCAGCCCTGCGATTGGCAACACTTCCCGAGTGGGAAAGTCATACACCCACGCCACGTCTGGATACGTCGTCTCACCGATCTGGAGCGACCAGTAGCCGGTGGTCGTGCCCTTGTAGGGGCACGCGGTCACCGTATCGGTTGGGACGAGATGGTCGAAATGCACCTGCGTCCGGTTGAAATAGTAACGCGTGGGCAAGCCGGTCTCGAAGACCATGATCGGCGACGACGACTCTGCGAGGACGGCGCCGTCGAGCTCCACGCGTACCGTGCGGGCCGAGCGAAGGGCGTCGACCCGGACGTAGGGATCACGCGGGTGCACGAAGACCTGCTCATCCTCTTCGAACCAGGCGTCGAGCGCCGCCCAGTCGAATCGCACCGTGTCGCGAATCTCGTCCATCGACGCCGTGGTAAACACCTTCGCGGCATTGGGTCGATCGACGTCGCCGACGAGCAGCCCGTACGTCTCGGCAACTCCGAGGGGACTGCGCTGATGTCGATGTTCATCGACGAGGAGGTCACGACGCACGTCGCTAAAGGGGAGGTAGTACTGTGGGTAGTTGGGCCATTCCCACACGTAGAGTGCCCGGGTGGTGTCGAGCACGGTCTCGCCGGCCAGGATCGCCCGGATACGGCGTGGGACGGGCTCAACGCGGTTGACGCTTGCACTCGTGGCCGGGTAGTCGTTCACCCCATGCTCCTTCTGCATAGTCGCTTGTCGCCTGTGTCTGTCGGACCCTGGTACCGAGGCGTACTATCTGAAGGCAAGCACGCGGGAGCACTTCGATGTTATGGCTCCGATGGCAACAGCATAAGGCGGACAGCGCGGAGGCCCGGGCGATTCGGCGATACCTGGAGCGACGGGCCGCACACCGTGTGCTGTGGCAGACCATCGTGGAGGCGCAACACCGGGCGGAGGCTTGGTGGCGTCTGGAACTGGCGCTCCTCAGCGGCACAGTGCGTGAGGTCGGAGCGGAGTCGACACCGCGTAGGTAGCCCATCGCGTAACCCAGCAGTAGCGCATCTCGACACCGAGGAATCGCACCGAGCGCCAGGCTGCTGAGTCTTGCCATGGCCAGGTTTGCATCGGCCATGCTTCCGCGTACATCGAGCCATCCGGCTCGGGCCCCTTGACTTCTGACTCAAGGCTAAGTACTATGACACTAGTTATATAGCTCTATAGGGGTCGGCCATGATCGATTTCCGGCTCGATCCGCGGTCGGGGGTGTCGACGTACATGCAGCTGGTCCATCAGGTCCGGCAGGCGCTCCGCATCGGCTTGCTCAAGCCCGGCGACCAGTTGCCCACCGCCAAAGAGGTCGTCGGGCTCCTGGCCATCAACCCCAACACCGTTCTGAAGGCCTACCGCGAGCTCGAGCATGCCGGTCTGGTCGCCACCCGGCCAGGGCAGGGAACCTTCGTGACGCGGGACCTGCCCGGTCCCCGCGTGGAGGACCTCCGTTCGCTGCGCCGGCGACTGCAGCAGTGGCTCGAGGAGGCCGCGAGCGCCGGCCTTGACGATGAGGCGATCGATGCGCTCATCGCCGCGTCGCGGCGCGAGATCGCCATGGAGCACTCCGCTTGAGCGCCGCGATCGAGGCCAGTGACCTGGGCCGCCGGTATGGCAGGACGTGGGCGCTCCGCGGCTGCAGCGTGTCGGTCCCGGCAGGCAGCGTCACCGCGCTGGTTGGACCCAACGGAGCTGGAAAGACCACGCTCCTCGAACTCGCCGTCGGCCTGCTCGAAGCCACCGAGGGCGAGGTACGCGTTCTCGGTGCATCGATGCGAGGTCAGCCCGCCGAGATGCTCTCTCGCATCGGATTCGTCGCACAGGACTCCCCGCTCTATCGCAACTTCTCCATTGCCGAGATGTTGCGTTTCGGCGCACACCTCAACCCGCGTTGGGACGACGGCATCGCCCGGGAGCGCCTGGACCGCCTCGACATCCCGCTCGAGCGTCGCTGCGGCAGCTTGTCGGGAGGCCAACAGGCGCAGATTGCGCTGGCCATCGCCGTGGCCAAGCGCCCGGAGGTGCTGCTGCTCGACGAACCGGTTGCCCGGCTCGACCCGCTCGCACGGCGTGAATTCCTCGAAGCGTTGATGGAGACCGTCGCCGAAAGTGGCGTGACCGTCGTCCTGTCCTCGCACCTCATCTCCGACCTCGAACGCGTCTGCGACCACCTCGTTCTCCTGTCCGGTGGTCGCGTCGTGATAGCCGGCGCAACCGAGGGATTGCTTGCCGAGCACCGCTTGGTCAGCGGCGCGCGCGACCACGTGGACGCGCTGCTGGATGGTCGAAACCTCATCGAGCTGCGCGCCACGGACCGTCAGCTCACCGCCATGGTTCGCGGCAACGGTGCCACGCCGGATCCGCGTGTCGAGGTGCGTGATGTCAGCCTCGAGGAGCTGGTCCTCGCATACTTGCGCCGGCCACGCGAGGCAGATGTTGCCCTCGAGCTCGCGGAGACGGGAGCGCAGCCGTGATCTGGCTCACGTGGCGTCAGATGCGCGCGGAGTACGTTGGCTTTGCGATCGTGCTCGCGCTGCTCGCCGCCGCGTTGGTCGGCACCGGAATCGAGATGCGCGGGTTCGAAGGTGGGCTCGCGTGTTTGAGCGTCACCGCGGCGCCGAGTTGCGGAGGCCAGGGCGACTTCGTACGCGCCTTCGGAACACTTTTCAACCTGAGCGCGTGGCTCGATGTCATTCCGCTCCTGCTCGGCATCTTCATCGGCGCGCCACTCGTGGCCCGCGAGATCGAGCGTGGCACGCATCGACTGGTGTGGACCCAGTCGGTGACACGTCAGCGCTGGATCGTGGTGAAGATCACCGGGATCGTCGCGATCGCCGCGCTGGCCGGCGGAGTCATCGCGGTGCTCATGACGTGGTGGCGGCAGCCCTGGGACCTCATCCAATCGTCGTTCGACGCGGCGGGGTTCGACTTCGAGGGGCTGATGCCCTTCGCCTACAGCCTTTTCGCCCTGTCTCTTGGTGTCCTTGCCGGCACGCTCATCCGTCGCACGATTCCCGCGATGGCGATCACCCTCGCCGGATTCCTCGCGGTCCGCCTGCCGATCGAATACCTGCTGCGACCGCACTTCATGACGCCGATCACCCAGCTGAACACCGGGAATGCGGCCCCGCCGGGTGCGTGGATCCTCGACTCGGGACTCGTCGACCGTCATGGGAATCAGGTGTTCGAGTCGCAGGCGTTCCAACTGTGTGGGCCGAGCCTCGTTCAAGGCGCCAAGGAGGCCGGGACCTGCCTCGCCCGATTCGGCATCCATTCCAGCGTCGTCTATCAGCCGGCAGATCGGTTCTGGCTGTTTCAGCTCATGGAGGCGGGCATCTATACAGCGTTGTCAGTGCTGTTCCTCAGCGTCGCGGTCGTCTGGATTCGCCGCCGCATGAGCTGATCGCATCGACCCTACGAGCTTGGCTCCAGGCTAGAGCATGGTGATGATCAGCATGATGGCCGCCGCGGCCATCACCGTTGTCGCGATCCACACAAGGCTGTTGCTCCAGAACCCGCTCCGGTGTTCCTGCATGACGTCGCGATCGCGGGCGAGCAAGGCGATCAGCACGAGAATTGGGGGAGCCACGATCCCGTTGATGATCGCCGTGACCACGAGCGCCTCGATCGGATTGATGTTGAGGAAGTTCAGGGCCAGCCCGCCCACGCTCGCGATCACGATCAGGCCATAGAACGCCGGACGCGCGCTGACCTTGTCGCTGAGACCGCCGCGAAAGCCGAAGAACTCCTTGACCGCGTAGGCCGCGCTCCCGGTGAGCACCGGGATCGCGAGGAGGCCGGTGCCGATCATGCCGGCGGCAAAGAGCACAAAGGCGAAGGGACCGGCGAGAGGTTGCAAGGCCTGCGCTGCCTGTGCCGCGTTCGCGATGTTGTCGTGGCCCGATCCGTGCAGGACGGTGCCCGACGTGAGGATGATGCTGTACATCACCAGCTGCGAGAAGAGCATGCCGATGGTGACGTCGATCCGGGCGGCCTTGAGTTCCTTGTTGAACTCGTGCCACGGCGCTCGCGTTCGGTCCGCGCGCCCGCGGCCTTCATCTCGTCAACCTCACTGGACGCCTGCCAGAAGAAGAGGTAGGGACTGATCGTCGTGCCGAGGATGGCGACGACGATGCCCAGGAACCCCTTGCTCAATTCAAAGTGCGGGATGACCGTGGCCTTGAGAGTCTTGCAGGAGCTGGGGATGGACCACGAACACCGTGATCACGTACGCGAAGAGCGCGAGCGTCAGGTACTTGAAGACTTTGAAGATGATCGAGTACGACAGTCGCAGCTGCAGGAAGCCAATCAGCAGAGCCACGGGAACGACCAGCCACACAGGTGGAACGTGGCTCCCGGTGAGGAGCGATCCGCCGGCCGCGACCGCACCGAGGTCGGCTCCGACGTTGATCGTGTTGGCGCAGAACATGGCGAAGATGCAGACGCCGACGAGAGCGGTCGGAAACTTGCGCCGGAGCGAGACGCCGAGGCCCACTCCGGTCTGCAACGCGATCCGGGCGCACGCCTCCTGGACGGCGACCATGAGCGGGAAGGTGAACAGGGCCAGCCACAGCGTCCCGAGACCGAACTGGCTGCCGGCCTGGGAGTAGGTGCCGATCCCCGACGGGTCATCGTCCGAAGCTCCGGTGATCAGCCCCGGGCCGAGGAGTTGCAGAACTCCTCTCGGTCCCTTGTGCAACGCCTCGTCGACGCTGGTGCGTCCCGCCGTGGGGACGCCGGTCGCGGCCTCGTCGCCGGCGGGCTTCGCCGCCGTCCCCGCAGCCGGTTCTTCCGCGACATGGGCGACCTTGGCGGCGACCACACGACGTATCGGGTCCGCACTCTCGTCCTCTGCCACTTCCCCGAACCTCGCCATGCGGAGATGATAGCGACAATATCAGGAAGCATGAGTGAAAGTTGATCAGTTCTATCTCAGCCTGAACTCAAGGGCGCGCGCCGACGCTCACGGCTCGAGCGGTTCCGCACTGATCTGGTGCATGCCGAGCACCGAGGAGCGGACTAGCCAGAGCCCGCAGGTCAGCGCACCGATCGCGCCAACCCACAGCGCCGCGCGCAGGCCCCAGACCGTTCCCAAAACCCCACCGGTGACGGCACCAAGCGGCCGGATCCCGTAATTCACCGTGCGGTATGCGCCGTACACGCGCGATCGCAGCTGCGGCGGCACGACCGCGGCTTGAATGCTGCCGGTGGTGATGTCGAAGAACATCACTCCGATGCCAGAGCCGAACTCGGCAAGCCCGAGGAGCACGTACGTGAGGGCGGTCCGCGCCGGGGCTGCCGGTACGAGCAGCAGGGGCGCGGGAAACAGGAGGCAGCTGAGGAGGAACGCGCGACCCACGCCGATGCGGCGCGTGATCGGCCCCGCGATGACCGAGCCGAGCACTGCGCCGGTCGCGCCGATGCCGATCACCACTCCGAGCGCTGCCGGGCCGACCCCCAGCTGCGTGACCGCGAACAGCACGAACAGCGCGTTGAAGATGAAATTGAAATAGTTGACGGTGGCGGAGACGCCGAGCAACCGTCGAACGACCGAGGAATGCAGGATGTAGCGGGCGCCGTCCAGCACGGTTCCCTGCCCGCGAGCCGTCGTGGCCGCCTCGTCGGGGTGAATGCGGCTCAAGAAGAACGCCGACGCGACGAACGATGCGGCGTCGGTCAGCAACGCCACCGGTGCCGAGAGCAGCGCGACCAGCGCGCCCGCGATGCTCTGGCCGCCCACCTCGGCTACCGCACGGCTGCCGTTGAGGAGCGCGTTGGCCGAGATGTACTGGTCCCTGCGGACGAGCGAGACGAACAGGCTGCTGTACGCGACGAAAAAGAGGACGTCGAGCGCGCCGATGCAGAAGGCGACGACATAGAGCTGCACGAGCGTCAGCGCGTGCGACCAGAACGCGATGGGAAGGCTCACCAGCGCGGCCGCGCGTCCCAGGTCGGCGGCGATCATGCACCGGCGCCGCTGGCCGCGGCGATCCAGCCACGCACCGGCGAACAGGGAGAACAGCAGGCTCGGAACCAGGCCTGCCGCGATCAGATATCCCATCTCGGTTGCGCTCGCCCGCAAGACGAGCACACCGACGAGGGGAATGGCGAGCAGCGAGATCTGGTCGCCAAGCAGCGAGATGGTCTGCCCGATCCAGAAGTCGCGGAAGGGTCGCTCGTGGAGCAGGTCCGGGATCCGCGGCCGCACCGCGTCGAAGTCTACGGTCCGGGCTCGATCTCCATACCCAGCAGCAACTCCGCGCGCCGCAGCGACGTCTCAACTCCTGCTGCGGTGTCGCCGCGGGCGAACACGAAGCCCAGGTAGCGGTCACCTTCCGGGAGCGGCGTCACGCGTTCTCCCTCAGGGATCGAGATGGTCACTCCGCTGATGCCGGGGACAGCGCCGGCGAGCTCGAGTCCGGTGACGCGCCGCAGCACGCCCGCCGCGCGAATCGGCAGCATGAACACGCCGCTCGCCCCATCGGTCAAGCGCATCGCACCCAGTGGCAATCCGCACGCGTGCCGGAGGATGACATCCTCGAGGGAGCGCTCCTCCTCCGGTGCGTCATCGCAGATCAGGCGGACGACCTGCGAGCAGAGACCCCGATCGATCGCGCCGCGACCTCGATGACCACGGGCCGTCCCTCCGCGATTCGGACCTCCGCATGCACCGGCCCGTGGCGCAATCCGAGCGCGGCGATCGCCGCTTGTACCGCGTCGGCGACGGCACGCTGCGCCGTTCCGTCCAGCCGCGACGGCGTGATGTACAGGGTTTCCTCGAAGAATGGTCCGGTCATCGGATCCGGCTTGTCGAACAACGCAACGACGTCGACGATGCCGTCACGGACGAGGCCTTCGACCGCGACCTCGGCGCCCTCGACGTAGGCTTCGATCAACAGGGGTGGCGTCGCCCAATCGGCGCAGATCGTGCGCAGCATGGTGCCCACTCGATGCACAGCTGCAAGCAGCTCAATTCGGGTGTCTGCGCGGATCACACCACGGCTGGCGGCGAGGTCGACGGGCTTCACCACGCAGGGCAGACCGACCGCGCGAATGGCATCGTCAAGCGTCGATGCGGACGCATCGACATCAACCGCGACGAAACGGGGCTGTGCCGACCCGGCGACGCTGAGACGCTGTCGGAGCAGGCGCTTGTCGCGCGTCGCCGAGACTGCGTCGACCGGGTTGCGCCGCGCGCTGCCCAGGCGTTCGGCGACGTGCGCCGCCGTCACCACCGACGCCTCATCGACCCCGACCACCGCGTCGACCGGCCAACTTGTCGCAAATGCGGCGGCGCGATCCGCCGCCTCCGCCGGACGCTGCAGGTCGAGCGTGAGCACGCGTCCGTCCATCAGCGCGGCGAGCGTCGGCGCCTCGTTCGACGCGACCACGACGTCGAGCCCCAGGGTCGCTGCAGCCCGGAGAAACGCCGTCGCTCTGTACGTCTCGGTGGGCAGCACCAGCATGACCCTCGCGGACATGTCATGCAGCCTACCCGCACTGCGCGCAGACGTACCATGGGTGGTGGCGTGAAGGCACCGACCATCGCAGCAACCGACTATGCACTGACCCGCATCGAGCAGGTGCGGGCCAATCGCAAGCAGCCGGACGCCGGCGTGCGCATCGCCATCACGGGACGGCAGGACGGGCGGTTCACGTATGACCTCTCGCTGGTGCCGGCCGGTGAGGAGCGCGAGGGCGAGCTCGTCGTCGATGGACCCGCGGGAGTCCGGTTCACCATGCCGCTGGAGTCGGCCCCATACCTGGATGGGATCACCCTGGACGCCGACCGCCTCAGCGGTGCGCTCAAGGTCGACAACCCGAACCCGCTCTGGGTGGACGAGCTTGCACGGGACGTGCAGCGGTTGCTCGACGAGGAGATCAACCCATCGGTGGCAGCGCACGGCGGCCATATCGACCTGCTCGACGTCAGTGACGAAGTCGCGTTCATCCATATGGGCGGCGGCTGCCAGGGATGCGGCATGGCGGAGGTCACCCTCGGACAGGGGGTGCGCGTGGCCATCCTGGAACGGTTCCCGCAGATCGCCGAGGTTCGTGACACCACCGACCACGCCCAGGGCGCGAACCCCTACTACCAGGCCGCGAAAAAGTAGCTCGCCGTCGGACTAACGGGGGTCCCCCCGTGCGCCACGAACCGGACGGGACCGGGTGTCGAGCCAGTAGTCCACCCAGCGCTCGCTGGTCGCCCCGATGTGGTCGTACACCGCCTGCGCGCCGGCATTGTCGAGCGCGGTCTGCCAGATCATTCGCGACGCTCCGTGATCGCGGCAGCGCTCCAGGCAGGCGTCGATGAGAATCGAGGCGACGCCGCGACCACGAGACCCGGCCACGACGTAGAGGTCGTTCATGACACCCACGCGGCTCGGCGATCGTGGTCTCCCAACTCCAGAACAGGGTCGCGAACCCGATGTCGGTGCCACGGTCGGTGGCGATGAACTGCACGCCCTCGTGCGCCGGATCGGCCACAAGGTTCCGGGCCATCGACAGCAGGGATTCGTCGGGCGGGGCCACGTGATAGAAATCGCAGTACGCCCGCAGGAGGGGAAGCAGGCGCTGCACGTGCGCTTCGTTGGTGACGGCGGCGACCTCCACGGGTGGCGGATCATCCCCGAAGCGGGGATCTGCGGAGCATGATTTGTATTCGCGGCAGGGGCATTGTCGTTCCACAGTCGCAACCGGAATTCAACAGGAGATGGGCAAAGCTCACCGGGTGAGTTCCGCGGCCCGTCTAGAACGGCGGCCGATCCGCACGAGCCTCTCGCCTCCGGCGCGGCGAGCCCCAGGCGTGCTGCGGGTGGTCTATGCGGTCATGGGCGTCCTCCTGGCCGCCTACATCGTGGCCCTAATCGTTCGAGGCCCGGACGTGTCCTGGCCATGGATCGACGGCTGGGGCGTGGTCCTTCTTCGAGTTCACGGGGGTCGCTCTGCTCTTCGCCCGTGCCTTCCGAAAAGGGCCGCGCCAAACGGTCACCCTGGTGCTCGGCACCGCGGTCTTCGCCTGGGCTCTCGGCGACTGGGTGCTCACCTCGGAAACCTGGAACGGCGGCATCGCGGCGAGACCCGTCGCTCGCCGACCTGTTCTATGCGAGCTTCTTCCCCCTGGCGTATGCAGCGGTGGTGCTGATGCTCCGCAGGGAGATCACGCGGACGCTTCCGGCCACCTGGCTGGACGGTGCGGTCGCGGGCCTCGGCGCCGCGGCCGTGTGTGCTGCCTTTGCATTCCACGCGATCGTGCTCGCGATGGGGCCGGGCGCTTCCGCGTTCGGCGTCGCGGTCAATCTCATCTACCCGATCGGCGACGTGCTGCTCCTCGCACTCGTGGTCGGTGGAACGGCGGTCCTCCCGGGCCGCCGCCTCCCCTGGATGCTGTTCGCCGCCGCTTGCGCGATCAACAGCGTCGGGGACACCTTCAACCTCTTCGCCACCTCGGGAGCCTCGACGCGGGTCGGCGACGTCATCAACGGCGTCGCGTGGCCCTCCGCGATCCTGATGATCTCGATATCGGTCTGGGTACCGGCGGGCCGCCGCGACCTCCTCCAGACCGCCAGGGTGGCCGGCTTCGTCCTGCCGGGCGTCGGCGGCCATCGCCGGTCTGGCGATCCTGTTCGTCGGGGCGGTCCAGCACCAGGTGAGCCCGGTCGCCCTCGGCCTCGCGACCGCCACGCTGGTCGTCGTGGGCATCCGTCTCGGGTTGTCGATGCGCGGTCTGCGCACCCTCACCGAGGAGCGCCACCGCCAGGCGGTGACCGACGAGCTCACCGGGCTCGGAAACCGTCGGAGGCTCAGCAGCCTGCTCGATGCCTACTTCGCCGACCATGCGGACCCGGAGACTCCCGAGTCGCAACCTCGCGTTCCTCTTCGTCGACCTCAACCACTTCAAGGAGATCAACAACTCATTCGGCCATTCGGCTGGGGACGACCTGCTGCGCCAGCTCGGCCCACGGCTGATCGGGTCGCTGCGCGCCACCGACGTGCTGGTCCGGATCGGCGGCGATGAGTTGGGAGCCGTGCTCATCGACACCGACGCGACGTACGCCGCGGGACTCGCGCGACGCATCGCCTCCCTCCTCGAACAGCCCTTTGTGCTCAACGGCGTCAGCGTGCGCATCAGCGCGCAGCATCGGCATCGCCATGGCGCCCACCGACGCGACCGACAGCGGGGGCCTGCTGCGCTGCGCCGACGTCGCCATGTATCGGGCGAAGCTCGGTCAGCGCTCCTACGAGATCTATCAGCAGGACATCGACGACGGCGGCAACCGCCTGCTCCTGGTCGACGAACTGCGCGCCGCCGTCGAAGGTCGTGAGCTGGTGCTCCACTATCAGCCTCAGGTGGATCTGCGCAGCGGCGAGACGGTCGCCGTCGAGGCATTGCTCCGCTGGCCGCACCCCCGGCTCGGCATGATCCCGCCGATGGAATTCCTGCCGCTCGCCGAGGAGGCCGGATTGATGAGCCAGATCACCCGCCTGGTGCTGGAGCAGGCGCTGGTGCAGTGCGCCGCCTGGCGTCGCGACGGAGCACGGTTGGCGGTGTCGGTCAACATCTCGTCCTCGAACCTGCTCGATCCCGGATTCATCGAGATGCTGCGGGGAGCGCTTCGCCGTCACCGGGTGCCCGCATCGGCGGTGATCCTGGAGATCACCGAGACGACGATCATTAGTGACTTCGAGGGCAGCAAGCGGGTCATCGACGAGCTGCGGGGTCTTGGCCTCGGGATATCGATCGACGACTTCGGGTCGGGGTTCACCTCCCTCGCCTACCTCGGGAGCCTGGCGATCACCGAGCTCAAGCTCGACCGCAGCTTCATCAATGGGCTGATCGCGGACGGCAGCGAGCAGGACGTGAAGCTGGTGCGCGCAACCATCGAGCTCGGCCATGCGCTGGGGCTGACCGTCGTCGCCGAGGGGATCGAGACCCTGGCCACGCTGGAGCTGCTCGCGATCCTCGGGTGCGATCGGGCCCAGGGGTACTTCACGGGCAGGCCGGTTCCCGCGCCGGCTCTCGACCTGATGGATTCGCTGACCGCCATCGCGCCGAGGCTGGCCGCAGCCGTCTGAGACCTCGGGTCCACGCGCACCAGACTGTGCGCGCTGTACAGGAGCGGGGCGTTCGATCTGTGCGCCGGGGCTGAAGAACCCAAGGAGCGCCTCTGACAGAGTTTGTCGGCAAGCGCCCCGGCGCGTCCCTGCCCAACCCGCACGCACAGATGAGGTATTGCGATGCTGTCGGCCCTAACTAGAAGTCCGAGCTGGCTGAACCAGGGCGACACCGCCTGGCAGCTCACGTCGGCGACGCTGGTCGGGATCATGAGCATCCCCGGCCTCGCGATCCTCTATGCGGGGTTGATGAAGCGCAAGTGGGCGATCAACTCGGCGCTCATGGTGGTCTACGCCTTCGCCATGACCCTGGTGATCTGGATGTTCTTCGCCTATGACATGAGCTTCGGTCAGCCCCTGCATGTGGGCGGGCTCGCGACCACCTTCGTTGGGGTGCCCCACCCGGTCGCCGGCGCCACCGACCTCACCCAGCAGGCGAGCATCCCCCTGCTCACCGGGCTGATCCCGGCGCTGCGTTTCCCGATGTCGTCGTTGGTCTACTTCCAGTTCGTCTTCGCTGCGATCACCGTGATCATCCTGGGCGGCGCGCTGCTCGGCCGGATCAGTTTTCGGGCCTGGGCGCTGTTCGTGCCCCTGTGGATCACCCTGGTGTACTCGGTGGGAGCGTTCAGCCTCTGGGGCGGCGGCTGGCTGGGCAGCCTCGGCGCTGTCGACTACAGCGGCGGCTACGTGATCCACGTGGCCGCGGCGGCCTCGGCCTTCGTGGCCGCGGCGGTGCTCGGCCCGCGGCTGCTCCGCGACCGCCAGCGCAACACCCCGAGCAACATCATGCTCGCGGTCGCCGGGGGCGGCCTGCTCTGGCTGGGCTGGAGCGGGTTCAACGGCGGGGACCCGTACTTCGCCAACGCCGACGCCTCGGCGGCGGTGCTCAACACCCACCTCTGCACCGCCACCGCGCTGCTGGTGTGGATGCTCATGGACATCTTCTTCCTGAAGCGGCCGACCATCATCGGGATGATCAGCGGGATGATCGCGGGGCTGGTGGCGATCACCCCCGGGGCCGGCTACGTCAACGCCTACGCGGCCTTCATCATCGGTATCGGCGCCGGCGTCCTGCCCTGGATCTCGATGAACTGGCTGGGCAAGACCCGGATCTTCCAGCGCGTCGACGACACCCTGGGCGTCTTCCACACCCACGGGGTGGCGGGCGCCTTCGGCGGGCTCATGACCGGGGTGCTGGCCTCGCCGAACATGATCGTCTACGTGGGCACGGCGGGGACCGCATCGGTGGCGGTCACCGGGCTCGTCTACGGCAACCCCAAGCAGCTCCTGCTCCAGGCCCTGGCGCTCGGCTTCATCATCGTCTACGACGCCGCGGCAACCTTCATCGTGATCAGGCTGGTCGGTCTGATCGTGCCCCTGCGCATGACCGACAAGGAGCTCGAGACGGGCGACCTGGCCCTCCACGGCGAGGTGGCCATCGACATGGCGCCGGACGAGGGCGTCATCGCATTGAACGGCCATCTAACCCCGGCACCCGCGGAGGTCGGCGCACCGGCCTGAGAGGAGGGTCGTGGTAGCTGCGAGCCGCCGCGCCGCGGCGGCTCGCACGAACCCTACGGGGGCAGCCCGTCGAGCACGTCCAACGCCGTCCTCGGGTTGACGAAGGTCGCGGTCCCGACCTGGACGGCACGCGCCCCCACGATCAGGAAATCGCGCGCCGACGCGGCATCGATGATGCCGCCCACCCCGATCACCGGGATGTGCACTGCCTCGCACACCGCGGCGACTGCGGCCAGCGCGAGCGGCTGGATCGCCGGTCCGCTGAGTCCTCCGGTGCCCAGCGGCAGCACCGACCGGCCTGTGGCACGGTGGATCTTCCGGCCGATGTAGGTGTTCACCGCCGACACCGCGTCGGCGCCGGCGTCCTCAACGGCGCGCGCCACCGCGGCGATGTCGGTGACGTTCGGACTGAGCTTCACGATCACGCAGCGCTGGGTGACCGCTCGCACGGCGCTGACCAGTCGAGCCGCTGCAATGGGATCACGGCCGAAGTCGAGGCCGCCCGCGATGTTCGGACACGAGATGTTGAGCTCGATCCCCGCCACCTCGGGGACGGTTTCCAGCACACGTGCGCAGTGCACGTACTCGTCGACGGAACCACCGGCGACGTTCACGATCACCGGGATCGTCCAGCCCCGCCACCTTGGCGCGTAGTCACCGGCGACCACGTCGATCCCCGGATTCTGGAGGCCGATGCTGTTGAGCATCCCCCCACCGGTCTCCGCAACGCGGGGCGGCGGGTTGCCGCCGCGCGGCGCGATGGTCGTGCCCTTCGTGTACAGGGCACCGAGCCGGTCGATGCCGATCAACTGCTCGAGTTCGAAGCCGTACCCCGCGGTACCGCTGGCCAGGCCGACGGGATTGGGCAGCGTCAGGCCGCGGCCGAGGTTGATGCCGCCGCCGGGTTGACCCTCGGTCATGCGACGTCGGCACCCGGCAGCGTGCGCAGCTCGCTCCAATCGACCGCGCGCATCGGCATCACCGGACCGTCGGTGCAGCAGAGCTTCCACATGCTGGAGCCGTCATCGCCGAAGGCGGGCAGCGCGCATCCGAGACAGGTGCCGAACCCGCAGCCCATAGGCGCCTCGAGCGACGCCTCGAGCACCGTCGGCAACTCTGCTCCCGACGCGATCAGCGCGCGCATCACCGCGTCGAGCATGGGGTTCGGTCCGCAGGCGTACAGCGCGGTCGGGCCCGTGCGCAGCGCGGCCGCGAGGAGGCCGGTCACCGGCCCGTGGTGGCCTCGCGTGCCGTCGTCGGTCGCCTCGGCGACTACGGGAACGGCCAGGCGGCCAAAGCGTTCCGCAGGGTAGAGCCGCACGGCGGTGCGTGCACCGTTCAAGACGACAATGTCTTCAACACCGCGGCGCCGCAGTCCGTTGATCAGGAGTGGAAAGGGTGCGCACCCCAGGCCGCCGGCGACGCAGACCACCGGCCCGGTGTCGACGAGGGTGAACCCGTGCCCCAGCGGGCCCAGGCTGTCGATGGGATCCCCGGGCTGCAGCTCGGAGAGGAGGCGTGTTCCCGCACCCACGACCTCGAACACGAAGCCGCAGGTGTCGTCCCGGGTCCACGCCACGCTGAACGGACGGCGCAGCAGTGGGGTCGTCCCGGCGTCGCAGCGGAGCTGCGCGAAAGAGCCCGGCGTCGCGGTTGCGGCGAGGTGCGGCAGACGCGCGACCAGCTCCAGCAAGCCGCCGCCGAGGCGTTCGACCAGGAGCACCTCGCCCTGCTCGAGCGCGACCCGGCCCAGGTCCGCCGTCACGTGACCGCCTGGACCAGCCCATCGCGATACGCCCGCACCGTGGCCACGCGGACGCTCTGCCCCGAGGTGTGCCGGCCGATGGCGTCCACGAGCGCCGCCGCGGTGTCGAGCGACGTGCAGCACGGGATACGACGCTGCTCGGCCGCGAGCCGGATCCGGTAGCCATCCTTCACGGTGCGCCCGACGGCCGCGGCGGCACCGCCATCCCCTGCGAAGTCGAGCTCGTCGGTGCCGAAATTCGACACCGTGTTGAGCACGAGCGACACGCGGCCGTCCTCGATGACGTCGATGACGTTGGGGCGCCCATGACCGATCTTGCCCACGGAGACCGCCGAGATTCCCGCGCTCGCGAGCGCGGCGGCGGTGCCCGACGTCGCGAAGATGGTGAAGCCGAGCGAGCTGAGCTGAGCGACGATCGGGAGCGCCTCGGCCTTGTCGACGTCCGCGATGCTGCACAGGGCTCCGCCGCCGGTCGGGACATCGCCGAGCGCGGCCACGAATGCCTTCTCGAGCGCGGCGCCCAAGTCGGTGTCGATGCCCATCACCTCGCCGGTCGACTTCATCTCCGGTCCGAGCGCGGTGTCGACGTCGATCAGCTTGACCGTCGAGAACACCGGGGCCTTGACGGCAACCAGCGGGCGAGCAGGGACGAGACCCGTCGCCCAACCGACATCCGCCAGCCTGGCACCACGCATGACCCGGATCGCGAGCTCCACCATCGGGACGCCGGTCACCTTGCTGAGAAAGGGCACGGTGCGCGACGCTCTCGGGTTGACCTCGAGGACGTGGGGGATGCCGCGATGGATTGCGAACTGGATGTTGCACAGCCCGCGGACGTCGACCGCGCGCGCGATCCGCACGGTCGCGTCCACGATGAGCGCCCGCACGTCGTCGTCGAGACGTCTGGCCGGGTACGCAGCCATCGAGTCGCCGCTGTGCACGCCGGCGCGTTCGACGTGCTCCATCAGCCCAGGGATCACCACCGTCTCGCCGTCACTGATCGCGTCGACGTCGACCTCGGTGCCGAAAAGGTAGCGATCGATGAGCACGGTGCCTCGACGGCGACCGCTGTCCGCGGGCAGGGCCGCCATCGCCGCCTCAAGATAGTGCTGCAGCGCGCCGCGACTGTGCACGATCTCCATCGCACGACCCCCGAGGACGTACGACGGTCGCACGAGCACCGGGAATCCGATGTCCTCGGCAATCGCGAGCGCCTCGTCGAGATCGGTGGTCGCCGCACCGTGGGGCTGCGCGATGGAGAGCGAGCGCATCAGCGATTCGAAGGCGCGGCGATCCTCGGCCAGGTCGATGCTGGCGAGACTGCTGCCCAAGATCGTGACCCCGGCGCGGTCGAGCGGCTCGGCCAGGTTGATGGCCGTCTGGCCACCGAACTGCACGACGACCCCCGACGCCTGCTCCTCCTGGATGATCGCGGTGACCGCCTCCTCGTCGAGCGGTTCGAAGTACAACCGGGTGCTGCAGTCGAAGTCGGTGCTCACCGTCTCCGGGTTGCTGTTGACCATCACCGCGGTGACGCCCTGGGCGCGCAGCGACATTGCGGCATGGACGCTGCAGTAGTCGAACTCGATCCCCTGGCCGATGCGGATCGGACCGCTGCCGAGCACCACCACGGTGTCCGGCGCGAGCGCGGCGGCAGCGGGTCCCTCGTCCTCGATTTCGTACGTCGAGTAGTAGTACGGGGTGGCCGCTTCAAATTCCGCGGCGCAGGTGTCGACGCATTTGAACACCTGCCGCAGCCCGGCGAACTCACGCCGGGCGCGGATCGCTTCCGGCGCGGTACCGCACAGTGTGGCGATGCGCGAGTCCGTCAGGCCGATCGTCTTTGCCGCACGCAGCACGTCGTCGTCGAGGCCGCTCCAGCGCAGCCGCTCCTCGCAGGCCACGATGCCCGCGAAGCGTCGCAGAAACCATATCGAGATGCCACTGCGTCGCGCGAGCTCCTCGACAGTGGTGCCGCCGCGGATCGCTTCGAGGAGCGCGAGCGCGCGCCGGTCATTGGCGACGTCGATCAGCACCGGCTCGTGCAGGAGCGCCGGATCGACGTGCGGTTGCTCGAGCGAGCGCAGCGCCTTGTTGAATGCGGCCTCGAACGACCGCTCGATGGCCATCACCTCGCCGGTGGATTTCATCTGCGTTCCCAGGCGCCGGTCAGCCTCCGGGAACTTGTCGAACGGCCACCGCGGGATCTTGACGACGCAGTAGTCGAGGGCAGGCTCGAACGCCGCGCACGTCTTGCCCGTCACGGCGTTGGGGATCTCCACGAGCCGCAGGCCCGCGGCGATCTTCGCGGCCACACGGGCAATCGGGTAGCCGGTCGCCTTCGACGCGAGCGCCGACGACCGTGACACACGCGGGTTGACCTCGATGACGTGGTACTCGTGCGAGTCGGGCGCGAGCGCGAACTGCACGTTGCATCCGCCCTCGATGCCGAGCGCGTTGATGATGCGCAGGGCGGCGCTGCGCAGCTGCTGGTGCTCGCGGTCGGTCAGGGTCTGAGCGGGCGCCACCACCATCGAATCGCCGGTGTGCACCCCCATCGGATCCAGGTTCTCCATGTTGCACACGGTGATGCACGTTCCCGATGAGTCGCGAATGACCTCGTACTCGATCTCGCGCCAACCGGCGACCGAGCGCTCCACGAGCACCTGGCTGATCGGCGACGCGGCGAGACCCGCCAGGACCGTTTCCGCGTAGCGCTCCTCGGTCTCGCAGAGACCGCCGCCGGTGCCGCCGAGCGTGAACGCCGGACGCACGACCAGGGGCAGGCCCATGCGCTCGCGCAGCGCCCGGGCCTCCGCAAGCGATGCAACGGTTGCCGATTCCGGGGCCGGTTCACCGAGCGTTGCGAGCAATTCCTTGAACCGCTCGCGGTCCTCCGCGGTGCGGATCGCGCGCAGCCCGGTCCCGAGCACGCGCACGTCATGACGTTCCAGCACACCCGCGTCGTCGAGCGCAACCGCCAGGTTGAGTCCGGTCTGCCCTCCCAGCGTGGCGAGCAGACCATCGGGCCGCTCGGCTGCGATGACCCGCTCGAGCACGTCCACGGTCAGCGGTTCGACGTACACCGCGTCGGCCGACGAGTCGTCGGTCATGATCGTCGCCGGGTTGCTGTTGACCAGCACCACCCGAATGCCCTCTTCGCGCAACGCCCTGCAAGCCTGCGTCCCCGCGTAGTCGAACTCCGCGGCCTGCCCGATGATCACCGGCCCCGACCCGATCACCAGCACACACTTCGGCTTCTCGATCGCAACCGGCGCAGCGTTGGTCGAGGGATCTGCCTCCCGCTGTGTTGTCTCGTTGGCGAGGAAATCAGCAAGGGGGAGTTGGGCATCCGTATCCGCGGCGGGCGTGCCATTCGACGCAGTGACGGACGGGGGGGATGTGCCGACGGCGAGTTCGCGGAGCGGTTCGACCGAGCGCGATGCTAGCTCGTTGCGCGAGGGCGAACCGCGTAGCGCTGTCTGAGCAAGGCGGTACATCCCCCCCGTCCGGCACCCCTCCAGAAACTCATCGAACACCCCCGCCCGGTCCTGCGGGCCCGGCGCCCCCTCGGGGTGGTACTGCACCGAAAACGCGGGCAGCTCGCGGTGCCGCAGCCCCTCGACACTCCCGTCGTTGAGGTTGCGCTCGCTCACGTACCATCCTGATCCTTCAGGGAGCGACGCGGCGTCGACCTGGAACTCGTGGTTCTGGGATGTGACGTACACCGCCCCACTTTCGGCGTCACGCACCGGATGGTTACCGCCGTGATGGCCGAAGCGAAGCCGCGAGGTCGACGCACCGGCGGCCTGTCCCAGGATCTGATGGCCGAGGCAGATCCCGAGCAGCGGGACGCGTCGTTCGAGCAGGTTCCGGCACAGCTGCACCGCGTGGGGAAGACGAGCGGGATCACCGGGTCCGTTGGAGAGGATGACCCCGTGGGGGTCGTGACGCAGGACATCGTCGATGGTCGCGTCCTCACGCACGATGATCACCTCGGCGCCGCGACTGCAGAGCGCGCGCAGTTGATTGCGCTTGACGCCGTAGTCGACGACCGCAACGCGGACGCCACTCCAGCGGTGCTCGCTGCCCGACATCACGACGCCTCGATGCAGCGTCGCATCAAGCGGCTCCGTGAACGCCTGCCACCGCTCCTCGATGGACGTCATCCCCACCAGGTCCTCGTCACTCACGAACGGCGCGGACCCGGCCGCGGCAACCTGCTCCTCTGCGGACATCTCCGAGGTCGCGGCGATCACCCCGCGCAGGGTTCCGTGATCGCGAAGATGGCGCGTGAGCGCTCGCGTGTCGACGCCGCGCAGACCGGGAATCCCGTTCTGTCGCAACAACTCGTCGACGGTGTGCTCGCCGCGGGGATGACCGATGTCCGCGGAGAGCTCGCGCACCACGAGTGCCCGGCACTGGACGCGTCCCGACTCCGCCGTGTCGTCACGACATCCGTAGTTGCCGATGAGCGGGTAGGTCATGACCACCACCTGCCCGGCATACGAGGGATCGGTGATCACCTCCTGGTAGCCGGTCATGCACGTGTTGAACACGACCTCGCCGTTGTGCGCGCGGTTTATCGGGGCGCCGAAGAGGAGGCCTTCGAAGATCGCTCCCAACTCGAGGGCAAGACGCCCGCGCACCTCAGTCATCGGCGACCGCCTCCGGCATGACCGGGATCCGTCCGGGGTTCTGGTGGATCACGCGCCCGCCGGCAATGGTGAGCAGCACGGTGCCGCGCAGGCTGGTCCCGAGCAGCGGCGTGTTGCGCGACCGCGAGTGCCACGTGGACTCTCCGACGGTCCACTCCGCCGCAGGGTCGAAGAGCGTGCACGTCGCCGCCTCTCCGATGCGCAGTCGGGGCTCGGGGATCCCGGCGGTGGGGCCGAGAATTCTGTACGGCCCGGCGGTCATGCGCTCGACGAGAGTCGCAAGCCACTCACCCCCCATGCCGCCGATGGTGAGGCAGGTGGCGAGTGCGGTCTCCAGGCCGACCATCCCCGGCGCCGCGTCGTCGTAGCCGGTGGATTTCTCGGCTGGGCGATGCGGCGCATGATCGGTCGCCACCGCCTCGATCAGGCCCTCGCGCAGCGCGCGCACCAGGGCCGTGCGGTCGCGCTCGCCGCGAAGCGGCGGGTTCACCTTGAGCAGCGCGGGTGGATCCGGCTCCTCGGCAACGGGGAGCCACATGGAAAGGTGATGCGGGGTGACCTCCGCGCTGACGAACAGCCCCTGATGGCGCGCGCAACTCAGCAACTCCACCGACGCCTCGCTGGAGAGGTGCTGCAGATGGAGGTGACCCGAACGCGCATGGGTCAGGGCGCGAATCGACAGGTTCACGGCGCGCGTCTCACTTTCCGGCGGCCGGAGCGGGCTGCGCCCGACCGCACCCTGCGTGGCATTGGCCTGGGCGATCATCTCCTCGTCCTCGGGGTGGACGAAGACCGCGCGCGACAGGTGCCCCGCCTCGGCAAGGGCGATCGCCAGCTGACGCGGGGCGACGGCGTTGCGTCCGTCATCGCTGAGGGCGACTGCCCCCGCCTCGATGCAGCGTTTGATGTCAACCAGGTCGGCGCCCTCCAGCCCGCGCGTCAGCGCGGCGACCTGGAGGATCGACACCGGCATGCTCGCGGAGAGGAGTCGCGCTTCGGCCACCCGCTCCGGCGTGTCGATCGGTGGATCCGTGTTGGCCATCGCCACCACGTGCGTGTAGCCGCCCGCCGCTGCCGCGCGCGAGCCCGTCTGGAGGGTCTCCGCATCATCGTCGCCGGGCTGACGGAGGTGGGCATGCAGGTCGATGAAGCCGGGGCAGAGCACGCACGGCTCGACCCCCTGGGCTGGGGTCAGGTCGATGATCTGCACCCCGTCCGCGTCGATGTGGTGGTAGATGGCGAGGATCTTGCCGCCGTCGATCCACACGTCCTGGCCGGTTTCGTCGAGACGTCCGAGCGGGTCGATCACGCGTACCCCGCGGAGGATCGCGTTCACGCGTGGGGACCTCGGCGCAGCCAGGCTCCGTCGACACCGTCGACCTCTCGCATCCGGACGAACACGCGGTCACCGGTTGCGGTCGGCACATTCTTGCCGACGTACGTGGCCCGCAGGGGCAGTTCGCGGTGCCCGCGATCGATGAGCGCGAGCACCTCGACCGCCGCGGGGCGCCCGCAATCGACGAGCGCGTCGAGAGCGGCGCGAACCGTGCGGCCGGTGAACAACACGTCGTCGACAACGATCACGAGCGCGCCGTCGATCCGCGGCGCGGGCCCACCACCGGCGTCGGACAGCGCCGCCTGCCGGACGGTGGGACGCGGCCGGTCATCACGATGCCCGCTCGGGTCGACCACCAGGACCGGCGGTACCTGATGGCCAAGGCCGGCGAGCTCACGGGCGACCGCGCGGGCCAGGGGGACGCCCCGGGTCGGGATGCCCACCAGCACCACCGTATCGAGTGCGGGATGACGTTCGACGATCTCGTGAGCCAGGCGCAGGGTGACGCGGCGCAGCGCCGCGGCGTCGAGCAGTTGCGGGCTGTCGTCGAGCTCCTGGGCGAGGCCGCTCATGCGAGCAGCATCTCGAGGAGTGCCATCCGGATCGCGACGCCGTTGGCCGCCTGCCGGAAGTACGCCGCCCGCGGGTCCGCGTCCACCTCCGGGGCGATCTCGTCGACCCGCGGCAACGGGTGCATGACGATCGCGTTCGCCGGCAGCCGCCGCATGAGGGCAGCGTCGATGCGGATCGCCGTCCTCGCCAGCTCGTACTCCGCGGCGTCGGTGAATCGCTCCTTCTGCACGCGGGTCTGGTAGACCACGTCGATGCCTTCGAGCACGTCGGTGAGCTGATCGGCGAGCCGCCACGCGATCCCGCGAGCCTCGAGCCGCTCGAGGGTGTCGCGCCGCACCTGGACGACCTCGGGGGCGACGAAGGTCATCTCCACCCCGGGATACAGCGCCATGAGCAGCGCGAGCGAACGGGCGGTCCTGCCGAAGCGAAGATCGCCGCAGAACGCGATGCGCACGCCTTCGACGTGTCCGAGCTCGCGCTCGATGGTGTAGAGATCGAGCAGCGCCTGGGTGGGGTGCTCGCCGGGGCCGTCGCCCGCGTTCACCACGGGGACCGCCGCGACCGCGGCGGCGCGGGCGGCCGCGCCCTCCTGGTCGTGGCGGAGCACGATGACGTCGGCGTACGTCGACACCATCCGGACCGTGTCCTCGAGCGTCTCGCCCTTGATGGCGCTCGAAAAGGTGTGCGCGGCCTCGGTGCCGAGCACCGTTCCGCCGAGGCGGAGCATCGCGGATTCGAAGCTCAGTCGCGTCCGGGTGCTGGGCTCGTAGAAGAGCGAGGCCATGATGCGATGCGCCAGCCGGTCGTCACGGACGCCCGCCAGCGCCGATGCTTGCGCGAAGAGGTGATCGAGGAGCGGGCGATCGAACTGCTCGCTGCTGATCACGTGCTTTCGCGCCGTCTCGACCGCCATCGCGCCATGTCCTCCAGCCCGAGCGGTGCAGGCTGGGGCGGCCGCGTATCGGCGCCGCGATCCCTTGCCGGCCTCTCGGACCTGCTTGAAGTGGATGCGTCCGGCGGACTCTACCCTAGAGTGAGGTTATGGCATTCGGGGACGTGGGCAAGCTGCTCCTCATCACCGGCGCCGTGATCGCGGTGCTTGGCGGCGTGATCCTGCTGCTGAGCCGCACCGGGGTGACCCAGCTGCCCGGGAGCATCTCGATCAGTGGCGGGCATTTCTCGTTCTTCTTCCCGGTTGTGTTCTGCATCGTCGTCAGCATCGTGCTCACGATCGTGATCAACCTGATCGTCCGCCTCCGCTGATCGGTCGGCTGGCTTTGACTGAGGAGACGGCGACGCACATCAGCATCACGCCGGACGGCGAGTTCTCCCTTGCGGCAGCGGCGGGTTTCGGCTTCGGTCCGAACACGGGACGGCCCAAGCCCGACGGCGACTCGATGTCCCTCGCGTTCGTCGCCGACGACATGCACCACCATGCCGCCGCGGAGCTGACGCAGGACGCACGAGGGATCGTGCACGCGCAGACTCCTCGGCGACGCGGATGCCGACGTGGTCGAGGCGCAGGTGCGCCGGATCCTGTCGCTCGACCATTCAGGTCGCCAGTGGGCGGGGGTCGGGGCCCGCGACATGGTCATCGGCCGCCTGCAGCGCGAGCACCGGGGCCTCCGCCCGGTTCTCTTCCACTCACCGTACGAGGCCGCGGCCTGGTCGATCCTCAGCCAGCGCCGGCACCGCAGCCAGGCCACCGCGGTCCGCAGGCGCCTGTCGGCTGCGCACGGCCACGTCTTCCACCTCCACGGAGGCGACCTCGAGGCTTTCCCGCTCCCCGAGGAACTCCTTCGGGTCCAGACGTTTCCTGGGCTCGAACCGCAGCGGATCGACCGGCTCCACGCGGTTGCGCGGGCCGCCCTCGACGGCCTGCTCGACGCGCTCAGGCTGCTGGCGATGGGTCCCGAGGAGGCGCTTGCCGACCTTCGACGCATTCCCGGGATCGGACCGATGTACGCGGGGTTGATCCTGCTGCGCTCGACCGGAGCGACCGACATCCTCACCCTCGCCGAACCGCATCTCCCCGGCTACGTCGCCCATTTCTACGGCCTGCACCACCCGGCGACCCCCGGCGAGCTCGAACGGATTGCCGACGCCTGGCGGCCCTTCCGGACCTGGACGAGCGTCCTCGTCCGCGTCGCCGGCGACAGCGCCGGAGTCGCGGAGCAGCGCTAGGGGGCGATGCTCAGAACGGGCGGCGGCAGGTAGCGCCCGGCGACGATCCGTCCCCCGGAGATCTCGAACGCCCAGGTCGCAGCCTTCGCCCATTGCATCCCGCCCTCCAGCGGGACCTTCGCATCGGCGAGGCTGGTGACCACCTCTGCCATCACATCGCCGTGGGTGCAGAGCACCGATCCGCCCGCCTTGGCCAGCTCGGCCAGCGCCCACTCGGGGCCGGCACCTTCCGCAAGACGGGGCTCCTCCTCGACGCGCAGCCCGAGCGCGTCCGCCAGCGGCTGGACGGTCTCGATGCAGCGCTTGTACTGGCTTGATTTGACGCTGCGCACTGCCCGCCCGATCACCGCAACCAGGGCCGCCGCCTGAGCCCTGCCGGCTTCGGTCAGCGGCCGGTCTCGATCCGGGGCGGTCCAGCGCTCGCGAGACCCCGCCTTGGCATGCCGGACCAGGTAGCTGATCGAGTCATCGCCAGGCATGGGTCCACCGCTGCTGAACGCGCCGCCACGCCGCGGGCCATTCGGCCCGAGCCCGTTCCGCCGCGTCGCGCTGCAGCGCCACCAGCTCGCCGGTCGCGAAGAGGGCGGTGTCGTGGATGCGCGGTGACTCCGAGCGCGCCCGCAGCCACTGCTCGGCGACCACCGCGTCGTGCAACTCGCCGAGCACCTCCTGGAGCGCCGCTACCTCCTTGGCAAAGCTCGCCGCACGCTTGCCGGTGGCGGCGGCCGCTGCCTCCGCGGCGTAGCGACACCGCTTGGCACGGATGCGGAGATCGTGCAGCTGCTCGTCCGTGGCCGCCTCGCGGCGCGCGATCGCCGCCGCGCGCAGCGCCCGCCAGGGACGCCTGACCAGCGAGGGAAGCACCTCATGGGCGGGTGCCGCGGCGTCGGCGGTGAGAGCCGGTGCGCGGGCCGCGTCCACGAGGTGGTCGATGACCTCGACGTAATGGTCTGTCTCCATGGCGGTCAGGAGGTGGCGCCGGGCGGAGCGCACCTGCGCGACGAGCGGCGCGACCACCGCCGCCGCCGACCGGCGGTCGAGCGTCGGGAGGGTCGCGGCGGCGGCTCGAAGCCGATCTCGCTGGACCTCGGCGTCGCGGACTCTCCCCAGCTCTGCACCGAGCCAGCTCAGGTCCTCGCGCAGGCTGTCGGTCCAATCGCCGTCGAGCAGCGGCTTGAACGTGCGCAGATCGCTGCGGAGCCGGCGCGTGGCGACGCGCGCCTGGTGGACGTCCTCGATGTCGGTCCCGAGGCGAACCCCGGGGTCGTGGCGGATGAGCCGGATGACCGACGTGCTGAGCGCCCGGCGCACGACGTCGCCGGCGGTTGCCGACGCTCCGAGGGTGACCGGGACGAGCTCGGGAGGCGGCGAACCCACCAGCCCGAGCGCTCGGGCGACGACCGAGCGAGGGCCTGCCGGCTGCGCTCCGGCGGCCGCGAACCTGAAGGCGATGACCTCCAGGAGCGGATCGATGCGGCTGGAGAGGTCGATCTCGCGGAAGCGCTGGGTCACGCGCGGACCCGAATAGACGGAGACCGTCGCGTCGACGATGCGGGCGAGCCGACTCCCCGCCTGGTCGAGCAGCACGCTCTCGCCCGTGAGCGTGACCAGCCGCGCGACGAGCTCCACCGGCGCGTGGCGCGCGTAGGCGCGGACCAGGTGGAGCACGGCGTCCGGAGGTCTGTCGCCGGCGCCGTCGAAGTGCAGCTCGGCGCCGTCCGGGGCGCTCATCCCCTCCGATGTCGGCGGCAGCCGGAGCACCCAGCCGGTATCGGCGGAGTGTTCGAGGGCGACCCCCCAGCGCGCGAGGCGGAGATCGGCGGTATCCCAGTGCGTGGTTCGAAGTCGCCGCACCGGTTCGGCGACCACCGCCGCCGAGGGGTCGATGTCCGCCAGCGGCGCCGAGAAGGTGATCGGCACCTCCAGTCGGATCCCTCGCACCTGCGGGGTGTCGCCCGCAGCGGTCACCTGGCCGAGCGTTCGACAGCGAGCCTGTGCAGCTCCGCCTGGGCGTCGAGGCCGCGGACGTGGGGCACCTTGTGCCAGCCGCCGTCAGCGTGGAGCTCGGAGGCGAGGACGTCATCGGCGAGCAGCACCTCGACGACCTCGGCGAGCCTCGCCTGCAACTTCGGGTCGGTCACGGGCACCACGGTCTCGATCCGGCCGTCGAGGTTGCGGCCCATGAGGTCGGCCGATCCGATGTACCAGCGGTCCGGGCCGAAGTGATAGATGCGCGAATGCTCCAGGTACCGACCCACGAGCGAACGCACCCAGATGTTCTCGGACATCCCCGCGATCCCGGGCCGTACGCCGCACGAGCTGCGCACGATCAGGTCGATGCGCGCACCGGCGCACGACGCCGCGTAGAGCGCCTCGATGACCTCGGGGTCGATCAGGTGGTTGCACTTGATGATGATCCGGCCGGTGCTGTGGGTCTGGGTGCGGATCAGTTCGACGATCCCGGTCCGCAGCGTGACCGGCGCGACCAGGAGACGCCGGTACTGACGCTGGCGGCTGTACCCCGTCAGGTAGTTGAAGAGGTCGGTCAGGTCCTCGCCGAGCTCTTCGTCGGATGACAGCAGGCCGAGGTCCTCGTACAGGCGCGCTGTCTGCGAGTTGTAGTTCCCGGTGCCCATGTGGCAGTAGCGGCGGATACCCGCCATTGGTCCGGCGCACGACCAGGGTTGCCTTCGCGTGGGTCTTGAGGCCGACGACACCGTACACGACGTGCACGCCGGCCTTCTCCAGCTCGGCCGCCCAGGTGATGTTGGCCTCCTCGTCGAAGCGTGCGGTGAGCTCGACGAGCGCGACGACCTGCTTGCCTCGCTCGGCCGCGGTGATGAGCGAGCGCACGATCGGGCTGTCCGGACCCGACGTCCGGTACAGCGTCTGCTTGATCGCCAGCACGTCGGGATCGCTCACCGCCTGGTCGACGAAGGCCTCGACGCTGCTCGCGAACGACTCGTACGGATGGTGCACGAGCACGTCCCCCGAGTTGATGACCCGGAAGATGTCGACCTCACCCGTCGTCGCCCGGCGGTTTCGCCAGCGCCGGCGGGATCACCGGCGCGGGAAGCCGCTCCTTGAGGTCGGGCCGGTTGACCTCGTACAGGCCCCAGAGGCCGCTGAGGTCGAGCGGGCCGGCGACCGTGTAGACGTCTTCTGCGGAGAGCTCGAGCTCGCGCATGAGCAGCCGCTCCACCTCCTCCGACATGGTGTCGTCGATCTCGAGCCTGACCACCTGCGGTGAGCGGCGGCGGCGGCGCAGATACTCCTGGACGGCGCTGCGCAGGTCCTCCGCCTCCTCCTCCTCGAGCGCCGGGTCGGCGTTGCGGGTGACCCGGAACGGGTACTGGCCGACCACGCGCATGCCCGGGAAGAGGCGATCGAGATGTGACGCGATCACCTGCTCGACGGGCACGAACCGCTCGCCGTCGGGCATCACCACGAACCGGGGCAGCAGCGGCGGCACCTTGACGCGCGCGATCCGCTGCTCGGTGCTGCGCGGCGTGGCGACGACGACCGCGAGGTTCAGCGAGAGGTCACTGATGTACGGGAACGGATGCGCGGGATCCACGGCAAGCGGGGTGAGCACCGGGAAGATGCGATCCTCGAACACCGCGTCGACATACTCGCGATCGCCCGGGTCGAGCGACGCGTAGTTCGAGAATCGCAACCCGACGCCCTCGAGCTTTTCCACGATCGCCCGGAATGCCCGCATCTGGCGCTCTCCCAGCTCCGTCGCGCGGGTCCGGATCTCGGAGAGCTGCTCGTCCACGGTCATGCCGTCGGGGCTCAGCGCCGCGACGCCCGCACGCCGCTGCTCGATCAGACCGCCGACTCGGACTTGAAAGAACTCATCGAGGTTGCTGCTGGAGATGGCGAGAAATTTCGCGCGCTCCAGGAGCGCGCGCGAGGTGTCCTCGGCGAGCTCGAGCACGCGTGCGTCGAAATCGAGCCAGCTCAGGTGCCGGTTGATGTACCGATGGCGATCCCCCAGCGGGACCGCATGTTCCCGAGTTTTGACTGCCGCTGAGGTGGCCCCGTCGGGCACCTCCGAGCGATCGGACAACGCCATCAGCCGAGTTCCTCGATGGCTCCGGAGTCGAGGAACACGAGGTCTTCGGCGATGTTGGTGACACGGTCGGCGATGCGTTCGAGGTGGTGGGCGATGAAGACCAGGTTGGTGGCGCGGAACACGGTGGTGTTGTCCTCGGTCATCAGCTGGATGAGGTCGTCGAAGAGGCGGTGGTAGATGCGGTCGACCCGGTCGTCGCCGGCGGCGATGCGGCGCGCCTGGATCACGTCGCGCGAGACCATGGCGGCGAGGATGCCGCGCACCTGGTCACTGCAGTAGGCGGCCATCTTGGGAACGTCGACGTAGGTCTCGAGCGGTGGGAGGTCCGCAAGGTTGCGCGCGAGCTTTGCGATGCTCACGCAATGGTCGCCCATCCGCTCGAGCTCCGACGACATGTTGAGCAGCCCGATGATCTCGCGCAGGTCACGCGCCATCGGGCTCTGGTTGACGATGAGCGAGAAGGAGAGCTCACGCAGCTCGCGTTGCCGATCATTGACCAGCGCGTCGTCCGCGATGACCCGGGCACAGAGGCTGACGTCCCGTTCGGCCAGCCCGGTGGTCGCCTGCGTGATCGCGGCGTCGACCAGCTCTCCCATGTCGGCGACGATCCTTCGCAGGTGTCCCAGCTCCTCCACGAGCGTGGCGGAGCGGGGGTGCAGCAATGGCTCACTCATCTCCGACTACTCTAGTGGCCGCAGGGGATCACGATCACATCCCTCCTCCCCTCCCATCCTCATCACCCTCGTCGAGGACCTCTACCAGTCGATCGACCGTTTGGGGGGTCGGCGCCCTTCGTTCGGTCCACCGCCGTCTCTGCTGGACGCAGGCTGAGGGTCCGCCCGAGCCGGGTCCGGAACCTCCGGCTGAGATCGGCCGGCTCCCACGCGTAGGGCAGACCTGTGGTGACCACCACCCGGTCGCGGCGCTCGTCGATGCGGACGGTCGGCGGGCCACCCCCGTTGATCCGGCGATCGAGCTCGTCGGCGAGCTCGATGATCACGGCCAGCCTGTCGATGCGACGGATGTCGTCGCGAGTGCAGAGTCGCGCGTAGCGGGGCAGGTTGCTGCGCGCCTTGCCGAGGCGGGCGAGGGTGGTCGCGATCAGGGCCACCTCGCGGTGGGTGAATCCCTGGAGATCGGCGGCGGCGACCACCCCCGCCGCGTGGCTCCAGCGATCGTAATAGTTGATGCTCGGGCCCACGTCGAGGAGGGTCGTCGCGTGGTCGAGGACCTCGCGCATCTCCGCGGTCATGGTGGGGTCGGCGACGCCCAGGATCGCCCGCACGAGCTCGACGCGCCGCTGCGCACGCTGCTCGTTCCAGGTCGCGAACCGCGACGCCAGCGCGAGCACCGAGCTCCGCCGCACCTGCCAGACCTCGGGCAGCGGCAGGTTCAGGGTGGCAAGCGCGATCCCCTCGCGCAACCCATGCCCGGACACCATCAGCGTGCGTGCGCCGAGCGCTTCCATGGCCGCGATCACCACCAGCGCGCCCCCGGTGATGGAGTCGGCGCGGTCCGTCGACAGCCCCGGCACCGTCCGCAAGGACGACAGGTTGCGGCTCGTCAAACGGGCGGTGAGGTCGCGCACCTCGCGACGTTGCAGGACGTAGCCGTCAACTCGCGCGATCGGGTGCCCGACCGACCGCATGTGCATCTTGGCGAGGTTGCGCACCGTGCCGCCGGTGCCGACCATGCCGCCGTCGTCGGGCAGGACCGGGACCCCGGCGTCACGGAGGGTGCGTGCAACGTGGTCGCGGAGCGCCGCCACCTCGGACGCTCGGGGCGGGTCGCTGAGCAGAAACTGGTCGGTGGTGACCAGCGCTCCGAGCTCGAAGGTCCACCACCGCAGCGGGCGACGGCGTTCGAAGTAGGCGAGCTCGAAGCTGCCGCCGCCGACGTCGATCAGGTACCCGGTGTCGATGGGCAGCCCGTGCACGGCGCCCAGGAACGCGTAGCGCGCCTCATCGTCGCCGTCGATCACCTTGATGGCGAGACCGGTGTCCGCCTCCAAGCGCGCGAGCACGCTGTCGCGGTTGGTGGCGGTCCGGATCGCGGCGGTCGCCACCGCGACGATGCGATCCGCGCCCGCACCCGCCGCCACCGCTCGGAAATCGCGCACCGCCGCGACCGCAGCCGTGACGGCGGCTGCCTCGAGCCGGCCTCGCGCGTCGATGTGACGGGCGAGCTGCAGCGACGTTCGGGCGTCGGCGATGATGTCGAGTTGGCCGGCGACGTCAAGTCGCAACACCGCGATGCGGGCCGAGTTCGACCCGATGTCAATGACGGCGAGCGGCAAGTCTACGGCGACCATCTCCCTGATGCGAGCCCGGACGGGAGCGGCAAGTATAGGCAGCGCCAACTCTCCTGAGAGTTTCAGAGCCTTCCGATCATTGCCACGTCGGCCGGGACGTCGTCGGCCTCCGCGACGATCCGGTCCAGCCGGTAACCGACGCCGTAGACGGTGGTGATCCGGAACGGCAGCGCCTCGAAGGGCTCGAACTTCTCGCGCAGCCAGCGGACGTGCACGTCGACGGTCTTCCGCTCGCCGAAGAACTTGGGTCCCCAGACGCGCCGGATCAGCTGTTCGCGCGAGTGCACCCTGCCGGGATTGGCGAGCAGGAACGAGAGCAGGTCGAACTCCTTTGGAGAGAGCCGCAGGTCCTCGTGGCCTACGCGGACCGACCGCGCGCCGCGGTCGAAGCGGAAGTCCCCGAGCTCCTCGACCTCGACGACGCCGCGTCCCTCAACCGAGGGCTGCGCCCGGCGGAGCAACGCCATGACCCGGGCGGTGAGCTCGGCGAGCGAGAACGGCTTGGTCATGTAGTCGTCGGCGCCGACGCGCAGCCCGACGATCTTGTCGAGCTCGCTGTCCCGGGCGCTCAACACGAGGACCGGGGTTGTCGTCTCCTGACGCAGGATCCGGCACACCTCGAGACCGCCCAGCTCGGGCAGCATGAGGTCGAGCACGATCAGGTCCGGGCGCAGCTCGCGCGCCTTCTCGAGCGCCTCGATCCCGTTGGCCGCCTGGCTCACCTGGTAGCCCTCGCGCACCAGATTGAAGCGGAGGGTCTCCCGGATCACCTCCTCGTCCTCGACCACCAGGATGTGCTTCGCTCCCACGATATTTGCATGAGCCTACGCGGAGGCCTCTTATGGAGGGGTTAAGGAAAAGCGTTAGAAGACCGGGGTTTCGCGGTGGGTGCCGAATACCTCGCGCAACGCCTCCACGATCTCCCCTTCGGTGGCTCTGGCACGAACGCAATCGATGATCGCTGGCATCATGTTGTCACTGCCTCGGGCGATCTCCTGGAGCGCGTCGAGACGGGTTGCGACGCTCGTGCTGTCGCGACTCTCCCGCAGGAGCTTGAGACGGGCCGCCTGCGATGTCTCGATCGTCGGGTCGATGACCAGCGTTGGCGGCTGGGTATTGTCGACGCTCTGATCGAACACGTTGACGCCAACAATGACCCTTTCTCCGGTCTCGAGCTGGCTCTGATATCGAAACGCGGCGTCGGCGATCTCGCGCTGGGGGAATCCCTCGTCGATGGCGGCGATCATGCCGCCGCGCTCGGCGATGGCCGTGAAGTAGTCCTCGGCCGCCTGCTCCATCCGGTTGGTGAGGTCCTCGACGAACCACGAGCCGGCCAGCGGGTCGACGACCGACGGCACGCCGGTCTCGTAGGCGAGGATCTGCTGCGTGCGCAGCGCGATCTGCGCCGCCTTCTCGGTGGGCAGCGCGAGCACCTCGTCCATGGAGTTGGTGTGCAGTGAGTTGGTGCCACCGAGCACCGCGGCGAGCGCCTCGAAGGCGGTGCGGGCGACGTTGTTCTCGATCTGCTGCGCGGTGAGCGAGCATCCCGCGGTCTGGGTATGGAAGCGCAGCTTGAGCGAACGCTCATCCCTGGCCCGGTACTGCTCGCGCATGTGGCGCGCCCAGATGCGCCGGGCGGCCCGGTACTTGGCGATCTCCTCGAAGAAGTCGATGTGCGCGTTGAAGAAGAACGACAGCCGGGGGGCGAACTCATCGACATCGAGGCCGCGAGCGATCCCCGCCTCCACGTAGGCGAAACCATCGGCGAGCGTGAACGCAAGCTCCTGCGCCGCGGTGCTCCCGGCCTCGCGGATGTGATACCCGCTGATGGAGATCGGGTTCCAGTTGGGGACGTTGCGCGTGCAGAACTCGACCACGTCGGTCACGAGCCGCATGGACGGCCGGATCGGGAAGATGAACTCCTTCTGGGCGATGTACTCCTTGAGGATGTCGTTCTGGAGCGTGCCGCCGAGCCGGCGGTAGGGAATGCCGCGCTCGTCGGCGGCCGCCAGGTACATCGCAAAGAGGATCGGCGCGGGGGAGTTGATGGTCATCGACGTGGTCACGGTGCCGACGTCGATGCCGCTGAAGAGCGTGAGCATGTCCTCGATCGAGTCGACGGCGACGCCGCAGCGGCCGACCTCCCCGAGGGAATGCGGGGAGTCCAAGTCGAGGCCCATGAGCGTCGGCATGTCGAAGGCCACCGACAGCCCGGTCTGCCCCTGGCCGAGCAGGAATCGATAGCGCTCGTTGGTGTCCTGCGCGCCGCCGAAGCCGGCAAACTGGCGCATCGTCCAGACCTTGTCGCGGTACATAGTCCGGTGCACGCCCCGGGTAAAGGGATAGGACCCCGGCTCGCCGAGGTCGCGGTCGACGTCGAGCGTCGAGTCCTGGGGACCGTACCAGGGCTCCAGCGGCAGGCCCCCGAGAGTGTCGTGCGGGATGGGTGGCGTGACGCCGTCCGCGGGAACGTCCGGGGGCCCCGCCGGCGTCTCCGCGCGGTCGATCGTCTGGGTCATGGCTGCGCTGCGTCCTTGCTGTGCCCGTTCAGGATCCGCTCGGCCAGGGCGTACGGGTCCACCCGGCTCAGGTCGCCCTCGAGCTCCCAACTCATTGTCCCCTCATGCAGCGCGCTTCGGGCGCGCTCGGCCGCCCGTTCGACCACGATCGCCTCGACCTCGGCGCGCAGGCGGGCAACCCGGCGGCGCTCGAGCTCGCCCGAGGCCGCGATCGCCGCACCATGGCGATCGATCGCGGCCACCAGCTCGTCGACCCCCTCGCCGCTCTGGGCGGTGGTGGTGATCACCGGCGGCGACCAGCCCGCTCGGACCTTGTTGTGGCGGACCAGCTCGCGAAGGTCGCGGACGACCCGGGACGCACCCGGCAGGTCGGCCTTGTTGACCACGAGGATATCGGCGATCTCGAGGATCCCGGCCTTGATGATCTGCACGGCGTCGCCGCTCGACGGCGTCGTGACCACGATGGTGGTGTCCGCGGTCTCCATCACCTCCAACTCCGACTGCCCGACCCCGACGGTCTCGAGCAGGGCTCGATCCCGCCCCGAGGCATCGATGAGGCGGATCGCCTCACGAGCCGCCGCCGCCAGGCCGCCGAGGTGCCCGCGGGCGGCCATGCTCCTGATGAAGACACCCGGGTCCAGCGTGTGACGCACCATCCGGACGCGATCGCCGAGGATCGCGCCACCCGTGAACGGGCTCGAGGGATCGACGGCGATCACCCCGACCTGGTGCCCCGAGGCCCGCCAACGCTGGATGATCTGATCGCAGAGGGTGCTCTTGCCGCTCCCAGGTGGGCCGGTGACGCCGACGACCCGAGCCCGCCCGCCCCGGTCTCGAACCTCTCGGAGCAGGCCCGCTATCCCCGGATCGCGATCCTCGACCATCCGGATGGCGCGGGCCAGCGCCCGGGTCTCGCCGGCCATCAGGCGCTCGGCGAGCGGGGCTTCGGACACGACGTGAGTCTACCGGCGGCCCGGGCAACAATCCTCCGGGCCGTAACCCCGCCGTCAGCCGAGTTCGTTATAAAGCCTCAGGTGAGACGACCACGCGCATCGATGCGCCGCCGCAAGCACGTCCGGCGCAACCGCGTGCTCGCCGCTGCCCTCATCGCCTTCGGCTTCGTCCTGTCCGGGGCGGTTGGAGCGCTCGCCTACTTCATGCCGGCGATCGTGACGGCGCTGCAGGACACCGGCCATTCGATCCTCCGCTCATCCCCCGACGCCTCTCCCGCGGCGTCCCCCGGTGCGTCCGCGGCAGCGTCGGCGGCGGCATCCCAGCAGCCGGTCGTGGCCCCGCCGGGGGCTCCGTTCACGGTGCTGCTGCTCGGCTCCGACAACGACGCCAAATTCGGCGGGATCGTCCTGACCCAGTCCATGATCCTGGCCAGGGTCAATCCGACCACCCGGAAGGTGGTCATGGAGTCGATCCCGCGGGACCTCTGGGTCCCGCTCTCAACGGGTGGGAGCGCGAAAATCGACGCGGCGTACCTGCACGGCGACGCGAGCGCGTCGGTGGCGACGGTCGAGCAGGACTTCCACATCCACATCGACCACTACGCGTGGATCGGCCTGCTCGGCCTCGTCAACCTCATCAATCAGGTGGGTGGCATCGACGTGGTGGCGACCAACCCCGTCATGGACGATTTCTATCCGGCCGACCTCAGCGGGAAGAACCCGTACGCGTACGAGCGCGTGGCGGTCCTGCCCGGTCCGCAGCACATGAACGGTGCCGAGGCGCTGATGTACGTCAGGTCGCGCCATGGCGACCTGCGCAGCGACTTCGGCCGATCCCAGCGCCAGCAGCAGGTGCTGCTCGCGCTGCGCGCCAAGGCGAAGTTGCTCGGTATCGCCGACCTCCCGGACATCGCGACGGCCATGGCTAACGACTTCTCGACGGACATGAGCATCAGCGAGATCGCCTCGCTGCTGCCGATCGCGAGCAGCGTGCAACTCCAGAACGTGCAGCAGGTGATCCTCGCGCCGCCGTACACGTCGAACGGCACCGAGGGCACCCAGCTCGTGCTGATCCCGAACTGGTCGCTGATCCTTCCCGAGACCCATCGATTCTTCCCCGCAGTGTGAGGCGGATCCGTTGAGACGGGTGGTGACGGTGGTCACGCTGCTGGCGCTCATGGCGGGATTCGGGTTCGGTGTGAACCGGCTGATCGCGTCGAGGAAGGCGAAGATACCGACCCAGGCGGCTGTGTACATCCCCACGGGGACGCGCGCCGCGGTGGTGCTCCCCGGCACGATCTACCTGGCGGAGCACGGCGAACTCTACCGCCTGAGTGACGGCTTCTTCACCAACCTGCATCTCTCGGTCGCGGCCGGACAGTGGATGCAGCCGGCATACGTTCCCGGCACGCAGGAGATCGTCGCGGTGCTGCGATCAGCGGAGTTCTCGGACCTGTACCTGCTCAACAGCCAGGGCGGCGTGGTGCGCCAACTCAGCCACAACGCGACCGCCCAGGTCGCCAAGGTCTGGCTCAATCACTGGATGTTCTGGCCGCACTTCGGCGCCGACGGCAACACCATCTATTTCAGCTACGACCAGCCGAAGTCGGGCAGCTACGCGGTCGACTTCAATGTCTGGTCGGGATCGCTGAACGGCAAGCTCGCGAACAAGCAGCTCAGCGACTCCAACCCGTACACCGGCGGTGATGTCTCGCCGGTGGCGATGTCGAACGGAGACCTGATGTACTCGCGGTACGCGATCGGCAGCGGCAACGTGTTCTCCCTGATCGCGCTGGAGACCAAGCCGCAGCGAGCACCGGTGCTGCTCACCACACCGAGCCAGGACTGCGGCCAGCCGGCGCCGTCGCCTGACGGCACCATGGTCGCGATGGTGTGCATCGGCGGCACCGGGCTGCAGAGCTCGCGGCTCGAGGTCGCGCCGTTGCTCGGGACCAAGCTGGGCACGCCGAGAATCCTCGTGAACAACTGCCTCTGCGCGGCTCCGGAATGGGCGCCGGACGGCAGCGGGCTCGTCTACTACAACCCGGCCGACCTCAGCGGCCACTTCGAGCTGTGGTGGATCAAGGGAGCGCTGACGGCGACGCCGTCACCACCCCTGCAGGTGACCACCAACCTCGACTTCGACGCGACCTCGCCGCCGTCGTGGTCACCGCTCGCCACCGTTCCGACGATGTCGCGCTAATAGAACACCTGCGCGAGCTCGTACAGCTCGCGGGGCACGCGGCGCTGCTCCGCAACCACGTCGGCGATCCGCGCGACGTCGACCGCACCACCGCGCACCACGGGCATCTCGCCGAACCGGCCCTCGACGACGAGGTCGTACGCCTTGGCGCCGACGCGCGTGGCCCAGATCCGGTCGTACGCGGTCGGCGAGCCGCCACGCTGCACGTGACCGAGGACTGTGGCGCGGGTCTCGTGACCCGTGCGCTCCTCGATGATGCGCGCGAGCGTCTCTCCAACTCCGCGCCGGCTCAGCTGCGCGTGGCCGAAGGCGTCGCGCGCACCCTCCGCCTCGGCTTTGGTCTGGAGTCCCTCCATCTCGACGCCCTCGGCGACGACGATGATGCTGAAATCGCTGCCCGCCTTCCTGCGCACCTCGAGGTGCGCAACGACCTCGTCCACGGTCACGCGAAATTCGGGGATGATGATCATGTCCGCGCCGCCGGCGAGACCGCCCATCACCGCGACCCATCCGGTGTCGCGTCCCATCACCTCGCAGACCATGACCCGATGGTGCGACGTCGCTGTCGTGTGCAGGCGATCCAGCGCCTCGGTGACCACACTCACGGCGCTGTCGAACCCGATGCAGTAGTCGGTGATGCTCAGGTCGTTGTCCATCGTCTTGGGCACGCCGACGACGCGCGCATGCTCGGCGTCGAGTTCGAGCCGCGACGCTCAGGGTGTCATCGCCGCCGATGGCGACGAGCGCGTCGAGGCGGAGACGCCCGATATTGCGGAGGACATCCGCGATGCCTCCGTCGAGCTTCATCGGATTCACGCGCGAGCTGCCGAGCATGGTGCCGCCGAGCTGGAGGATGCCCGAGAGTTTGGTGCGGTCGAGGTTGATGACGTCGGCTTCGCCGACCAGGCCCGCCCAGCCGTTGCTGACGCCGACAAGGGTGTCGCCCGCCAGGAGCGCGCGCCGCCCGATCGCGCGGATCGCCGCATTGAGTCCGGGGGCGTCGCCGCCGCCGGTCAGGACGGCGATCCGCATCACCACAGACCGCTTGTCGACCGACCCTAGCCGCCGATCCCGGGGTTACCGAGGAACGCCCGCTCCTCGGCGCTGCCCAGCACGACGGTGATCCCCGCAGCTGAGGCGGCGGGCACCGCGGTCGGTACAGCCGTCCCTGTCGCGGTCGGCGACAGCGTGGGAGGGGGTTCGGTGGTCACGTTGACGCCGAAGTATGCGGCCAGCCACGCCGCTGCCGCTGCGTC
Organism: Candidatus Dormiibacterota bacterium; assembly: GCA_963768105.1. Classification (GTDB taxonomy): domain Bacteria; phylum Chloroflexota; class Dormibacteria; order Aeolococcales; family Aeolococcaceae; genus Palsa-851. The sequence goes on from CAVYGR010000004.1 coordinate 224,786, forward strand.
CTTGCCACCGCTGCGGTCGATGACCTGCGTGGCGGTCTGCGTGGTGGCGTTGCCGGCGTTCGCAGTGGCGAACCCCAGCATGCCCATGAGCGAAGCCCACCGGCCCGATGCGTTGTTGCGGCCGCCGCTGGCATCGACAAATGTCACGCGCGCGGCCTCGCCGAGCGCCGCCTGGCTCGGGAAGACGTCCTGAACGTAATGAGAGATGCTGCTGAAGCTCTGGTCACGAGCGTAGAGGTAATACGCGCTGCACCTGGTTGGATACCCGCAGTCGTAGAGGAAGTTGGTGTCGTCGAGGCTGATGTGCTCGATGGTCGCGGGGTTGACTCCCTGGACGAGGCTGTAGAGCGACTCGGCGTCGCTGATGGTCAGGTTGGTGAGCACGTTGCTGCCCAGCGCATTGATGACATCCGGCAGCTTGCCGATGCCACCGACGCTCTCGATCTGCGCCTTGAGCGCGACGATGATCTGTTGCTGCCGGCGGCTGCGCGCGAAGTCCGAACCCTGCCCATTGTTGCCGTGCCGAGACCGGGAGTAGATGAGCGCCGTCGCCCCATTCATGTGCTGCAGGCCCGCGTGGAACCGGACCGTCTTGTAGCCGCAATTGCCGAGGTCGCATTCGCCCGCGGGATATTGATAGTCGGTGAAGGCTGCCGGGACGTTGATGTTGACCCCCCCGACCGCGTTCACCGCCTGCTCGAACGCGTTGAAGTCGACGCCGATGAAGTAGGTGATGCCAATGCCGAGCAGGTGTTGTATCACCGGGTCCGCGACGGCGGCCCCCGCGTCGACGGCGCTCGGTGGTTGCGGGCCCTCGCCCATCATGCCCGCGGCGTAGGCGAAGTTGATCCGCTCTTCGATGGACCTGCCGTTCTTGAGAGGAATCGGCACGTACCAGTCACGAGGAATCGAGATCTCCGCAACCTGGGGCGGATGGTTGGCGATCGGCTGGATGGACACGACCATGATCGAATCGGTGAGGAAGGCGCCGGAGTGCTGCGTGCCTCCGTATCCGTAAAGCACGAGGTTGATTCGCTGCAGCGTCTGGCTCGAGTGGTCGACCCGGGATCCGTGGCCGCCACCGAGCGCGCCGATGACCGCGCTGATCGGGTTGGTGTGAAACGTCTTGGCGAGCGCGAACGAAAGCCGCACGCCGTAGACCCCGGCGGTGACCAGGACGAGCGAGAACATGACCACGAGCGAGACCACCACGCGCTTGCGTGTCAGCCAGCCGGGGAGCACGTTGTACCGGGACCGGCGACGGCGGCGGGACGCGGAACTACTGATTGTTGCCATTGAGTGTGTACGGACCGCCGCGGGCATCGCGGGGTCGGCGCGCTTCGGCGGGCTTCCTCATGGGGGAACGGTGATGAGCGGTAAGCGGTTACCCGCGGAGCGACCTAGGGTACCCCACGATCCGCTGCCCCGGAGCCCGGAGTGGCATCATCAGCGGCCACATCGGGATGGAGGACTCAAGGTGCGAGCACAGCAGGTTCAGGGCCTCGAAGGACCCTCCGGGCTGCGTCTGGTCGATGTCGAGGAGCCTGCCGACGCCGCGCGCGTCGTGATCGAGGTCGCGGCCGCGGGGGTGAGCTTCCCCGACCTGCTCCTGACACGTGGCGAATACCAGATGAAGCCGCCGCTGCCGTTCGTCCCCGGGGTCGAGGTCGCCGGCAGCGTCCGTTCGGCCCCGGACGGTTCCGGGTTCAGCGTCGGGGACCGCGTGATGGCCTTCACGATGCTCGGGGGATTTGCCGACGTTGTTCTGGCGGAGCCGGGGCTCACCGTGGCCATCCCGAACGGGTTGACCCTCGAGGCCGCCGCGGGATTCGTCATGAATTACCACACCGCCCACTTCGCGCTGGCGCGTCGCGGCCGGATCCGTGGCGGCGAGCGTGTCGCCATCCATGGGGCGGCGGGCGGGGTCGGGACGGCGGCCATTCAGGTCGCTCGCGGGCTCGGCGCGGAGGTGATCGCGATCGCCGCGGGACCCGACAAGATGCACATCGCCGAACGCGCGGGCGCGCACCGTGTGCTCGACGCCGAGGGCGACTGGGTGTCGGCGCTGCGCGCCCAGAACGACGGCCACGGGGTCGACGCCATCCTCGACCCCGTCGGCGGCGAGCGCTTCGACCTGAGCGTCCGCTGCCTCGCACCCCAGGGCCGTCTCATCGCCGTGGGGTTCACCGACGGCCGCATCCCTTCGGTGCAGGTCAACCGCATCCTGCTGCGCAACATCGATGTCGTGGGCGCCGCCTGGGGCGCGTTTCTCGCCGTGGAACCGTCGCTGTTCGGCGAGACTCAGCGAGCCCTCAACGCCATGATCGACGCCGGCACTGTCGCGCCGATCGTGGGCAAGACCTATCCGCTCGAGGAGGCGCCGGCGGCGCTGACGCTGCTCGGGAGGCGCCAGGCCACCGGGAAGATCGTCCTGCACATGTAGCGAGGGCCGAGCGCGTCGGCGCCGCCACCCCCTCGGACCCGGCGGGGAGCAGCGTCAGCGAGCGGAGCGCTCGAGCGGCACCGCGGGCTCGCCGCCACGAGCTTTTGAACTTCTTCGCAGCGCTTCCTCGGACTCGGCATTCAACTCCGCTTCGAGAAAGGTCATCCCCTTGACGAATGACGCGCGCTCATCCGGACTCAACCGGTCGAGTGCACGTTCCATCGGAGCGCTGGCGCCGTCGATCCACGAACTGACGGCGGCGCGCTGCGTCGGCGCGAGCGACACGATCGTCCGGCGTCGATCGCCGGGGTCCGGTGCGCGTTCGACAAACCCCGCCCGTTCTGCGTCCGAGATGATCCCACTCACGGTGGCGAGCGACAGCCCAAGCTCGGTGGCGATCCGACCGACGCTCAGCGGTCCGTGCTCTCGGAGCAGCGACAGGGCTGCGCTGTGGCGTGGCCCCAGCGCCGCGTCGTCGACGACCGCCGCGGGAAGCTGACGGCGGCGAAGCCCGCGGCTGACCTGAGGAAAGAGCTGTACGAGCTTGCGCAGGCAATCGGCGAAGGTCTCGTCCTGGCGGCTGCTCACGGAGATCAGCTTACCCCTCGAACCCGGTAAAAGGTTCGGTTATCCAAACTATTGGTATAGTCGAACCTTCAGACCCGCGCTGGACGGGTCGCAGGAGACCTCATGATGACCGAAACCGCTCCGACCGCTGTTCTCGCCGGCCCCGACGGCGCGTCCGCAGCAACCGCCGTTCTCCCCACCACCACCGGGACGTGGCGCCTGGACCCGTCGGCCACCACCATCGAATTCCACACCAAGGCGATGTGGGGCATGGCCAAGGTGAGGGGCACGTTCGCACCCGTGAGCGGCACCGGCGTCGTCGGCGATCAGGGTTCGATCTCGGGTGAGCTCGTTGTGGACGCATCCTCGATCGACACCAGGAACAAGCGGCGCGACAAGCATCTCCGTGGTGCCGACTTCTTCGACGTGAGCAGGTACCCGACCCTCGCCTTCACAGCATCCGAGGTGACCCCTTCGGGTGACGGCACGCTGAGGATCAAGGGCGCCCTGCACATCAAGGATCGGTCGCAGACCATCGACTTCGTCGCCGTACCCACGCAGACCTCGCCCGATCGCGTGACCCTCCACGCCGAGGCGAGCATCGACCGCAGCAGGTGGGGAATGACCTGGAAGATGGCCGGCGCCTGGCTGGTGAATCGCGTCGTGGTCGGCGCACAGTTCGTTCGGTCGTAGACCCGCTCGCGGTGGACCTGTGAGCGCTAGCCCTGGAGCAGGTCCCTCGCGATCACCACTCTCTGGATCTGGCTGGTGCCCTCGTAGATCTGGGTGATCTTGGCGTCGCGCATCATGCGCTCCACCGGGTACTCGTTCACGTACCCGTAGCCGCCCAGGATCTGGACGGCGTCGGTGGTCACCTTCATCGCACTGTCGGCAGCGAGCAGCTTCGCGATGGCAGCGAAATGGCCGACCTCGGGGCTCTTGTCATCGATGAGCTGCGAGGCCCAGTAGACCATCGCCCTCGCCGCGGCGGTCTGCGCCTCCATGTCCGCCACCATGAACTGGATCCCCTGGAACTCGGCGATCGCCTTGCCGAACTGCTTGCGCTCCTTCGCATAGCCGACCGCGTAGTCGAGCGCGCCCTGGGCGATGCCCAGCGCCTGCGACGCGACCCCGGGACGGGAGCGATCGAGCACCTGCATCGCGATCCGGAAGCCGTCCCCTTCCTCGCCGAGACGGTTGGCCAACGGCACGATCACCTCGTCGAAGTGCAACTCCGCGGTGTTGCTCCCCCGAATCCCGAGCTTGCCGTGAATGGTGCTGGCGCTGAATCCCTTCAGATGCTGGCTGTCCTCGAGGACGAACGCGCTCACGCCCTTCGCGCGTTGCGACGGATCGGTCTTGGCGAAGACGGTGATCGTGTCCGCGATGCCTCCACCGGTGATCCAGATCTTGCTGCCCGTGATGACGTACTCATCGCCGTGGCGCTCGGCCCGCGTGTCCATCCCCGCGGGGTCGCTGCCGGCACCCGGCTCGGTGAGCGCGTACGCGCTGAGCTTGGCCCCGCTGGCGAGCTCGGGCAGGAGGCGCGCCTTCTGCTCGTCGCTCCCGGCGATCATGAGCGGGTAACCGCCGAGCGCCTGCACGATGAGGATCAGCGCGCTGGTCGCGCAGACCTTGGCGATCTCCTCGATCGCGACGTTGAGCGTGAGCGCGCTGCCCGACAGACCGCCGTACTCGGGTGGAAAGGGAAGCGCGAAGAGATCGTGCGTGCGGAAGAGTTCGACGACATCCCACGGGAACTCGCCGGTGCGATCGATCTCAGCCGCGCGCGGCGCGATCCTGTCGCGAACGAGGTCGCGCACAGTGTCGCGAATCATCACCTGCTCGTCGTTGAGACGGACGTCCATGCGCGTGATGCTACCAAGCCCGCAGTGGACGGGTCAGCCGCGGAGCACGTGGCGTGCGATGACCACGCGCTGGATCTGATTCGTGCCCTCGTAGATCTGACATGCCTTTGCGTCGCGAAATCGCACCGCGGCGGGATGATCATCCGCAGCCGAATCCGGCGCGCACAGATCGACAGCAGCCTGCGCAACCGCGACGCACGTGTCGGTCGAGTAGAGCTTTGCGATCGACGCGTCGAGCGTGACGCGCTGCCCGGCGTCGACGAGCGCAGCAGCGTGACGGGTGAGCTGTCGCGCTGCGGCGGTGCGCGCCTCCATGTCCGCAAGAGCCGTTGCGTCAACGGCCACCCCCGCCTCGCCGCGGCCGCGCGCGCACGCCACCGCGGCGTCCAGCGCACCCTGGGCGATGCCGACGGCCTGCGCGGAGATGCCCACGCGGCCGCTGTCGAGCGCGGACATCGCGACCGTGAACCCGATGCCCTCGTCACCCAGGCGGTTGGCGGCGGGGACGCGAACACCGTCGAACACGAGCTCCGCCGTCCACGAACCGTGCAGCCCCATCTTCACCTGCGGCGTGCCGGTGCTGACACCAGCCCACGAGGACTCGACCAGGAAGGAGCTGACGCCGCGAGCGCCGTCGGCGGTGCGCGCCATCACGATGTACAGATCCGCGTCGCCGGCGCTGGTGATGAACGCCTTGGAGCCGTCCAGCACATACGCGTCGCCGTCGAGGACGGCGCGAGTTTGCAGTGCTGCAGCGTCGCTTCCGCCGGCCGGCTCGGTGAGCGCGAAGGCGGCGAGCCACTCACCCGATGCGAGTTGCGGCAGGTACCGCGACTTCTGGTCATCATTGCCGAAAACGATGAGCGGCTCGGTGCCGACCGAGAGATGGACGTCGACGATGACCGCGGTGCTGGCATCGGCCCGGGCGATCGACTCGATGAGCCGGATGAAGTCGGCGTGCGTGCCGCCGGCACCTCCGTATTCGATGGGGGTGAGCACCCCGGCGAGACCCGCTTCGCCCGCAGCCTCGATGATCTGCTTCGGATGCGGTCCGTCACCGCGGGCCATCGCCGTGGCCATCGGTGCGACGACGTCAGCGACGAACTCGGCGATGCGCTCGGCCAGCGCCGGGCGCGCGACGTCAGTCGACACGGACGAGGGTTGCCTCCCCCTGGGCGATGCCACTGCAGATCCCGGCTGCGCCGTAGCCGCCGCCACGGCGGCGCAGTTCGTAGAGCAGCGTCATGAGGATCCGGGCGCCGCTGGCGCCGATCGGGTGCCCGATCGCGATCGCGCCCCCGTTGACGTTGACGCGGTCCGCATCCACCTCGAGCATGCGTGTGCTCGTGATCGCGACGGCTGCGAACGCCTCGTTGATCTCGACCAGCTCGAGGCTGCCGGCGTCCACCTCGCCGTGCGTCCTGGCGAGCGCGGCTTCGATCGCCAGCGCCGGCACCGTCGCCAGGTAGGGATGCTCCGCCGCCGCCTCGCCGTAGGTTAGCCAGGTCCCCATCGGGGTGAGCCCTTCGGCGCGCGCACGTTCCGCGCTCATGAGCAGCACGGCGGTGGCACCGTCGTTCATGCCTGGTGCGTTGCCCGCGGTGACCGTGGAACCCTCTCCGAACGCACCGCGCAACGCGCTGAGCTTCTCGATCGTCGAGTCGGCGCGCGGCTGCTCGTCGCGTTCGACGCCGCCGCCGTTGACCGACACCGGCACGATCTCGTCGGCGAACCAGCCGGCGGCGAGCGCCTCCTGGTATCGTCGCTGCGAGCGGAGCGCCCATTCATCCTGTTCTCTCCGGCTGACGCCGAGCTCGGCCGCCACCTCGCTGCCGTGCACGCCCATGAGCACGCCGTCGACCGGGCAGCACAGACCGTCGCGCATCATGCTGTCGACCGCGACGCGGTCGCCGAAGCGGCTGCCGAAGCGCTGGTCCTCGAGCAGGTAGGGCGAACGCGACATCGACTCCATCCCGCCCGCAACCACGACGTCGGCCTCGCCGGCGCGGATGAGCAGCGCCCCGAGGTTCACCGCCTTGAGCGCGCTCGCGCACACCTTGTTGACCGTGAACGAGGAGACCGTCGCCGGGAGCCCGGCACGGAGTTCCGCCTGCCGCGAGGGCACCTGGCCCTGGCCCGCCGGCAGCACCATCCCCATGATCAATTGATCGACCTGCTCGGGATTGGTGCCGGTGCGGTCGAGCACCTCGCGGATGACCCGGGCACCGAGGTCCACGGCCGGAACCGACGCCAGCGCGCCGCCGAGCTTGCCGAACGGCGTCCGCGCGGCCGCCACGATGACCACGTCAGTCGCCATCGTCGACCTCGAGGACCTCGAAGGGGCGGAGGAGATGCCGCGCGATGAGAATGCGCTGCACCTCGCTGGTGCCCTCGCCGATCTCATTGATCTTCACGTCACGGTAGAGGCGTGCCACCGACGACTCCTCCATGAACCCCGAGCCGCCATGGATCTGCACCGCCTGGCTCGCGCACGCGGTTGCGACCTCCGACGCGTGGAGCTTGGCCATCGACGCGTAGGGAGCCGGGCTCTTGCCGGCGTCGATCGCCGCCGCGGCTCTCCAGGTCATCAGCCGCGCGAGCTCGATCTGCGTGCCCATGTCGGCGAGCTTGAACTGGGTCGCTTGAAAGGTCGCGATCGGCACGCCGAACTGATGGCGGCTCGACGAGTACGCGAGCGAGGCGTCGAGGCACGCCTGGGCGACGCCGACCGAGAGCGCCGCGATCGCGACCCGGCCGCCCTCGAGGATCTGGAGGAACTGGGTCAGGCCGGCACCTCTGTCGCCGACGAGATTGGCCATGGGAACCCGGCAGTCATCGAAGATCAGCTCGCGTGTGTCGGACGCGTGCCAGCCGAGCTTGCGGTACTTCGGACCCTGCGTGTAGCCGCGGGTCCCCCGCTCCACGGCGATCGCGCTGATCTCCTTGTGTCCGTTCTGCGAGCCGGTCACCGCGACGAGGGTGACCCCGGCGCTGATGTCGGTCCCGGCGTTGGTGATGAAGGCCTTGCGTCCGTTGATTACCCACTCGTCGCCGTCGCGCACCGCCCGGGTCTGGGTGGCTGCGGCATCCGTGCCCGCATCCGGCTCGGTGAGCCCGAACGACCAGAGCCGCTCTCCCGCCAGCAGCGGTCCGAGCCAGCGCTGCTTCTGGTCGTCCGAGCCGAACCTCGCGATCGTGGAGATGCCGAGCGACACCGCCGCCTCGAGCGTGATCGCGCAGCTCGCGTCGGCGCGGGCGATCTCCTCCATCGCGAGGCAGTAGGAGATGAAATCGCCTCCGGCGCCCCCGATGCTCTCCGGAAACGGCAGGGCGAAGAGGCCCAGCCGGGCCATCCCGGCGACAAGGTCGTAGGGGAACTCGCCGGTCTCGTCGTAATGGGCCGCTCGAGGCGCGATCTCTGCCTGGGCGAAGTCACGGACCACGTCGCGGATGTGCCGCTGCTCGTCGCTGAGATCGAAGTTCACTTCGTCCTAACGGTAGCGCGGCAGCACGGGCTCTGAGTTCGCCGTCCGGACGCCTGCGACCGTGGCTCCTCCGGGGGCCGTCAGCCCGGGTCAGACGGTGCGTCGCTCCAGCCTCGCCGCGGTCAGGCTCACGACATCCTCGATGGTGTCGGCGATCGCCGCCCCGGCCGCGGTGAGCGCGTCGATCTTGCTCTGGGCGCTGCCGGTCGTCCCGCTGATGATCGCCCCGGCATGGCCCATGCGCTTGCCGGGTGGCGCCGTCCGGCCCGAGATGAAGGCGACCACCGGTTTATCGAATCCGGTGTCGCGGATCCATGCCGCGGCCGTCTCCTCGTCCGAGCCCCCGATCTCGCCGATCAGCACCACCGCGCGCGTGTCGGAGTCGTCGGCGAACAGGCGCAGGACGTCGGGAAAGCTGAGGCCCATCACCGGGTCACCGCCGATCCCCACCGACGTCGTCTGCCCCATGCCTCCCTGACCGAGGCCCTGGATCACCTCATAGGTGAGCGTCCCGCTCCGGCCGACGATGCCGACCGGCCCCGGGGTGTTGATGTGGTTGGGGATGATCCCCACCTTGCACTGGTCTGGGGTCACGATCCCCGGGCAGTTGGCACCGAGCAGATCGTGACCGGTGCGCAGCACGAACTCGCGGGCACGGATCATGTCCTGGACCGGGATGCCCTCGGTGATGCAGACGGTCAGCCGGATCCCCGCGGCCGCCAACTCCATGATCGCGTCGGCGGCGAACGGGGGCGGGACGAACACCCCGGAGACATCCGCTTCGGTGGCCGCGACCGCGTCGGCGACGGTGTCGAAGATCGGCACGCCGTCCTGGTCGCTCCCACCCTTGCCGGGCGACACCCCGGCGACGATGCTGGTCCCGAACGCGCGCATCTGCGCCGTGTGGAAGCTTCCCTCGCGACCGGTGATGCCCTGGATGACCACACGGCTGTCGCGATCGACGAGGACGCTCATGACTGAGCCCCGGAGGGGAGGGTATGAACTGCGGAGGGCCGTCTCGCAGCCCGGGCTACCCCCCCGGGCGAGAGCGAGGGGCGGAACGGCGAAGGCGTTCCGACCCCATGCCCTCCGCAGTTCATGCCCTCCCCTCCGGCCGCGTCAGCGCGACGATGGTCGCGGCAGCCTCGGTCGCGGTGCGCGCGGGGACGATGCCGGCCGCCTGGAGCAGGCGGCGTCCTTCCTCCTCCATGGTCCCGGTCATCCGCACCACCAGCGGCTTGGTGATGTGCAACTGGTCGCGGGCGTCGATGATGCCTCGGGCGACCTCATCGCCCCGTGTGATCCCCCCGAACACGTTGATGAAGACCCCACGCACCTTGGGGTCGAGGAGCACCATCTCGAGCGCGTTGCGCACGCGCTCGGCGTTCGCGCCTCCACCGATGTCGAGGAAGTCGGCCGGCTCACCACCGTGTTGCTTGACGAGGTCGAGCGTGTTCATCGTCAATCCCGCGCCATTGCCGATGCAGCCGATGTCACCGTCGAGATGCACGTAGGTCAGCCCGCGCCGGCGTGCCTCGACCTCGAACGGATCATCCCCGGTGCGACCGTCGTCGCCGGACTCGTCGCGGGCGAGCTCCTCGGCGACGTCCCTGTGCCGGTAGTGCGCGTTCTCGTCGATCTCGAGCTTGCCGTCGGCGGCCACCAGTGAGCCGTCGGGCGTCAGCACCAGCGGATTGATCTCGCAGGTCAGCGCATCGAGCGAGGTCGCAACCTCGTGCAGCCGTATCGCAATGCCAACCAGTCCGATGACCAGCTTCGACGCGCGGTCGCGCAGGTGCGGGGCATGGGCGAGGCCCGCAAAGGCGAGCCGGCGGACCTCGAACGGGTGCGGCCCGGCGAAGGGGTCCGGCCACAGTTTTGCGATCCGCTCCGGAGCCTCAACCGCCACCTGCTCGATCTCCATGCCTCCCGCCGCCGAGAAGATGAGCACGAGGCGGCGGCGATCGCGGTCGAGCGTGATCCCCAGGTACAGTTCGGTCTCGATGTCGAGGCCGGCCTCGCACCAGACGCTCCGAACCGGGTACCCGCGAATGTCCATCCCCAGAATGCGAGCTGCTTCCCTGCGGGCCTCCTCCGGCGTGTCGACGATCGCGATGCCGCCCGCCTTCCCGCGTCCGCCGATCGGCACCTGCGCCTTCACCGCCACCCGACCCAGCTCGCGTGCGGCCGTGGCCGCCTCCTCAGGTGTCCGTGCGAGCCGGCCGGGCGGCACGAGAATGCCGGCTGCCGCGAACCGCTGTTTCGCCTGGTACTCGAGCAGCTTCATCGGCGGCCCAGTCTAGAGAAAGGATGTCGCGTCATCGACGGGGCGCGATTCGGTCCAGCTCCTCGATGTCGGCCGCGCTGGGTCGCCAGCGTCCGGCCCGCGCATTGGCGCGCACCTGGTCGGGAGACATGGCGCCGGCGATGACGGAAACCACGTGTGGCTCAGCGGCCAGCCACCCGATGGCGACATCGAGCAGGGACACATCACGCTCGCGTGCGAATCGCTCGACGGCTTCCACCACATCGAAGTTGCGGTCGGTGAGCCAGCGCGCCGCGGCGCCGGGCGCGATGGCCAGGCGGGTGCCCGGCGCCGGCGGCCGACCACGCCGGTGCTTGCCGGTCAGCAGGCCGTTGGCGAGCGGACTGTAGGGGATCAATCCCACTTGAAGTGCGCGCACGCGGGGATCACCTCCGTCTCAACGGCGCGATCCACGAGGCTGTACGCGTTCTGCGCGCTCACGAATCTGCGTCAGCCCTCGGCTCCGGGCGACCCAGTCCGCATCGGCGATCTGCCAGCCCGCGAGGTTCGATGATCCGGCGCAGCGGATCTTGCCCTCGTTGACCAAGTCGGTGAGCGTCTCGAGCGTCTCCTCGATCGGGGTCTCGGGGTCCGGTCGTGTGCAGCTGATACAGGTCGATCCAGTCGGTGCCGAGCCGCCGCAGGCTGTCCTCGACGGCGGTGCGGATCCATCGCCGAGACGCGCCGCGACGACCTTCGCCGCGCATGCTCCATACCGAATTTCGTGGCGATGATCGCGCCGCGCTGCGGCGCTCGCGCAGGGCCGCTGCCGAGCATCTCCTCGCTCTGCCCTTCGCCGTACACGTCGGCGGTGTCGAAGAATGTGATTCCCTCGTCGAGCGCCGCATGCACGACGTTCGCGGCGCCCACGGCGTCGAGCCTGCGGCCGAAGTTGTTGCAGCCGAGGCCCACCACGGACACCCGCAGAACGCCGTCGCCGAGTTGACGCGTCTCGAGATCGCTCACGCCGGACAGCGTACGCAATGCCGCCGTCTCCACCCCGGGAAGGCTGCTAGGCTGACCGCGGTGGCCAGACGCGTCGCACCGACCGCAGCGCACGAAGGTCCGGCGCCCGAGCCGGCCAAACCTCAACCCGAGGGGATCGCACAGCGCGTCCCCGCCGAACACCACCCGGCGACGCCGCGCGAGCGTGTCGTCTCGGTTCGCACGCTGGTGACCGCGGCACTAATCGTGCTCGCGGTGGTCGCGCTGGTCGCCTTCCTGGCCAGCATCATCGACATCGTTCTCGTCGTGCTGGTGGCAATCGTGTTCGCCGAGGGCATCCGGCCGCTGGTCGCGGACCTGCGCCGCCGCGGCATCCCGACTCCGGTGGGCATCCTCGCCGTCTACGTCGCGATCCTCGCGTTCATCGGGGTGATGGTGCTGCTGCTGGTGCAACCGATCGTCAGCGAGGCGCAATCCCTCGCGTCGCACTTCCCCACGTATCAGCGCGACCTCCTCAACTGGTTCAGCGGGGTCGAGAAGCAACTTCATTTCAACGTCGACGTCAACAAGCAGGTGAGCAGCTTCATCGGCGCGACACAACAGATCCTCATCGCCATCGGCGGGACGATCTTCGCCCTGATCGTCAACTTCGTCCTGGTGCTGGTCGTTGGGTTCCTCTGGCTGGTGAGCAGCGACCGCCTCAAGGCGTTCGTCGTCGACCTGTTCCCCGAGGCGCACCAGGCGCTGGTCGTCGACATCTTCCGCGAGATGGGATTCCGGATGGGCGGCTTCCTCCGCGCCAGCGCGATGAACAGTCTCGCGGTGGGAGTGGTCGTCGGCGTCGCCTGCGCGGTGCTGCGCCTTCCCGACCCGGTCATTCTCGGCATCTTCGCGGGCTCACGGCGGCGATACCGATGGTGGGTGGGATCGTCGGCGTCATTCCACCCGTGCTGCTGGGCTTCACGGTGAGTCCCGAATATCCGATCCTGGTGCTCGCCGTCCTCCTCGTGATCCAGCTCGTCGACGCCAACACCGTCATACCGATGGTCATGAACCGCGTCGTGTCACTGCCCGCGCTGGGCGTGGTGCTCGCCCTCCTCGTCGGTGGCGCGCTGCAGGGACTGATCGGCGCGCTCCTCGCCGTCCCCGTCGCCGCCGCGCTCCAGGTGCTCCTGGTGCGCGCACTGGTCCCCGCGATCCACCATGCCCAGGGCCGCACCGATCGAGCGTACGCGAAGGCCTACGTGCCGCTGTCGCCCCACCTCAAGGACTCCGCGCCGCGGATGGGGGGGCGGCGGGTCAACCCACGCTGATCCGCCCGCTCAGAGCGGGATGTTGCCGTGCTTGCGCCTGGGCGTCTGGACCTGCTTGGTGCGCGCCATGCGCAGGGCGCTGATCAGGGCGCCGCGCGTCTGCCGGGGCTCGATGACGTCGTCGACGTAGCCGCGCTCGGCCGCGTAGTACGGGTTCGCGAACTGCTCGCGGTACTCATCGATGAGCTCCCGTGCGCGCTCCTCGGGATCGTCCGCCTTGGATATCTCGCGCTTGTAGATGACACTCACCGCGCCCTGCGGACCCATGACCGCGATCTCCGCGGTGGGCCAGGCCACGTTGTAATCGGCGCGGATGTGCTTCGAGCACATGACGTCGTAGGCGCCACCATATGCCTTGCGCGTGATCACCGTGAGCTTCGGCACCGTCGCCTCGCAGTAGGCGTAGAGCAGCTTGGCGCCGTGACGGATGATGCCGCCGTACTCCTGGTCCGTGCCGGGCAGGAAGCCGGGAACGTCGACGAACGTGATCAGCGGTACGTTGAACGCATCGCAGAAGCGCACGAAGCGCGCTGCCTTGATGGACGCGGAGATGTCGAGCGCGCCGGCGAGCACTCTGGGCTGATTGCCGACCACACCGACGGGGTGTCCGTCCAACCGGGCGAACCCGCAGATGATGTTCTCCGCGTGATACGGCATCACCTCGAGGAACCCGCCGTCGTCGACGATCCGCGTCACCACGGCGCGCATGTCGTAGGGCTGATTCGGATTGTTGGGAATTATGGTCTGGAGCTCCGCATCCTCCCGGTGCGGGTCGTCGAGGGTCGGCCGGTACGGCGGCTGCTCGCGGTTGTTGGCGGGGAGGTAGGACAGCAGCTGGCGCATCTGGGTGAACGCCTCGTCCTCGGTGTCGGCGATGAAGTGCGCGACCCCGCTGCGCTGGTTGTGGACGTCGGAGCCGCCCAGCTCCTCGAAGGTCACCTCCTCACCGGTGGTCACCTTGATGACATCCGGGCCGGTGATGAACATGTAGCCGACCTTGCGCACCATGAAGATGAAGTCGGTCATCGCCGGGGAGTAGACGGCCCCGCCGGTGCACGGTCCCGCGATCAGTGAGAGCTGGGGGATCACCCCGCTGGACTCGACGTTGCGATAGAAGATCTCCGCATAGCCGGCGAGCGAGACCACACCCTCCTGGATGCGCGCGCCGCCCGAGTCGTTGATGCCGATGCACGGACACCCGGTGCGCTGCGCGAGGTCCATGACCTTGACCACCTTTTCTGCGAACACCTCGCCGAGCGAGCCCCCGAAGACCGAGGCGTCGTGGCTGAAGATGAAGACCTGCCTGCCTTCGATGGTCCCCCAGCCGGTGACCACACCGTCGCCGCGGATCCGCCGTTCCTCCATGCCGAAACTGGTCGTCCTGTGGAGCGCGAACATGTCGATCTCGGTGAACGAACCTGGATCGAGGAGCTTGTCGATTCGCTCGCGCGCGGTGAGCTTGCCCTTGGCGTGCTGGGATCGCTCGGCCGCGCCGGCGCGGTGGATCGCGTCGTAGCGGCGCTTGCGCAGCATGTTTATCTTCCGTCCGGTGCCACCGCTCGAACCGCTGGACGGTTCGCCGTCCGCGGACGCATCCTTGCGCACCGATCTGGTCATCGCGTCAGGCTACCAGGGTGGCTGTGCTTCATACCGCGACCTGCGGGTGATACATACCGAAGACCTCGCGCAATGCGCCGCAGACCTCGCCCACGGTGGCGTGATGGTCGAGCGCATCGCGCAGCAGCGGCACCAGGTTGTCGGTCCCTTCGGCACCACGAAGCAGCGCGTCGAGGGTGCGGCGGACCGGCGCCGCCGAACGGGTCGCGCGCACCCGTGCCACCCGTTCGATCTGCGCCTCCTCGAGCTCGGCACCGATACGCAGGATCTCCACCTCGCGCTGCGAGGTCTCGGTGAAACGGTTGACACCGACGATCACGCGCCCACCCGACTCGACCTGGCGCTGGTAGCGGTACGCCGACTCCTGAATCTGTTGCTGGTAGAAGCCCGCTTCGATGGCCGCGACGGCGCCGCCGAGGTCGTCGACGCGGCCCATGAGCGCCCGCGAGTCCTCCATCAACTGTTGCGTCAGCGACTCGATGAGGTATGACCCGCCGAGCGGATCGGTGACGTTGGCGGCTCCCGATTCGTGGCCCAGCACCTGCTGGGTGCGCAGCGCGATCTCCGCCGCCTGCTCTGAGGGCAGCGCCAGCGCCTCGTCGTAACTGTTGGTATGCAGCGACTGGGTCCCGCCGCAGACGGCGGCGAGCGCCTGGAGCGCCACGCGCACGACGTTGTTGAGCGGCTGCTGCGCCGTCAGCGACGCGCCGCTGGTCTGGGCGTGGAAGCGAAGATGCAGACTGCGCTCGTTTCGGGCGCCGAAGCGCTCGCGCATCACCTCGGCCCAGAGCCCGCGGGCAGCGCGGAACTTGGCGACCTCTTCGAAGAAGTCGTTGCTGACGTTGAAGAAGAAGCTCAAGCGCGGCGCGAAGTCGTCGATCGCGAGCCCCGCGTCGACGGCGGCCTGGACGTAGGCGATCCCGTTGCTGAGCGTGAAGGCGATCTCCTGCGGCGCGGTCGCGCCCGCCTCGCGGATGTGGTAGCCGCTGATGCTGATCGTGTTCCAGCGGGGCAGCCGCTGCGCGCAGTACGCGAACGTGTCCGTGACCAGCCGCATCGACGGTCGCGGCGGGAATATGTAGGTGCCTCGCGCCGCGTACTCCTTGAGAATGTCGTTCTGGATGGTGCCTCCCAGCGTGTCGGCGGCAATCCCCTTGCGCTCCGCGGCCAGCTCGTAGAGGAGCAGGAGCACCGATGCGGGCGCGTTGATGGTCATCGACGTGGTCACCCTGTCCTGGGGGATGCCACGCATCAGCAACTCCATGTCCTCGAGCGAGTTGATGGCGACACCGACCTTGCCGACCTCACCGTGGGCCAAGGGATCGTCGCTGTCGTAGCCCATCTGCGTCGGCAGGTCGAACGCCACCGACAACCCGCTCTGCCCGGCGCGAAGCAGGTAGTGGAATCGCTCATTGGTCTGCTCGGCGCTCCCGAATCCTGCGTACTGACGCATGGTCCAGAGCCGCGAGCGGTATCCCTCGGCGCGGATGCCGCGGGTGAACGGGAATTCGCCCGGTGGTGGCCAGCCGCCGCCCTCCTCGACGTAGAAGGGCTCCAGCGGCAGGCCGGACTCCGTCTCGGCGCTGACGCCAGGATCGGCGCCGAGGTCGTCGCTCATGGGTGCGATCCGGCGCGCTCCTCGTCGGGCTGGCACAGTTCGGTGAGCACGCCGGCGGCGGCCGACGGATGCAGGAATGCCACGAGCCGGTCCCCAGCCCCGCGGCGCGGACAGCTGTCCAGGAGTTGCAGCCCCAGGTCCGCGAAGCGGTCGAGACTCGCCTGGACGTCATCGACGCCATAGGCGACGTGGTGCAGACCACTCCCGCGCCGGGCGAGGAACCCGGCGATCTTCGATTCGGGGCCGGTGCTCCCGAGCAGTTCGATACGTGACTCCCCGACCTCGAACATGACCGCCTCGATCCCGTCACTGGCGACCAGCTGGCGGTGCGCCGGTGACGACCCGGTCAGACGCTCGTATGCGGCGACCGCGACGTCGAGGTCGGCGACCGCAATCCCCACATGATCGATCCTGGTGAATGCGCTCGCCATCGTCGGCCGAGTATAGGAAGCAATACGGCAACGCCGCGTTCGCGGCGGCGAACGCCCTGCTAGCGTCGCATGCGCCGTGAGAACCCGACGAGCGGTCGCGATTGCGGCCGGGGTGGCCGCGCTTCTGATCGCCTCCTACGCGATCACGTGGGCCCAGGTGACTCCAACCCGCGAGCGCGGCACCGACTTCTCGGCGTCGTACGTGGCGGCGCTGCTCCTCCGCGATGGCGATGGTTCGCAGCTCTACGACCAGCGTGTCGAGCAGGCGCGACATCTCGAGCTGCTGCCGCCCGGGACCGTGATCGACCTCCCCTTCATCACCCCACCAACGACCGCGCTGCTCGCGCTGCCCCTGGTGGCCCTCGATCCGGGGACCGCGTTTCGGGTCTGGTCGCTGCTCGAGCTCGCCCTGCTCGTGCTCGCGGTGTGGATCGCCATCCGCGCCGGCCCGTGGCCGGAACGCGGCATGCGGGGCCCACGTCTCGCGGTGCTGCTCTTGGCCGTCGCCGGTGGCGGCACATACGCGTTCCTGCTCCTCGGCCAGGTCGACGGGGTCGCCGCCCTCGGCCTTGCGGCCGCCTACTTCGCGTGGCGCAGGGACCGACCCGGCCCGGCGGGCTTCTGGCTCGGGCTCGCCTTCGCCGCCACCAAGCCGCACCTGGCCGTCGGGCTCGCGCTCTGGCTGCTGGCGCGGCGCGACTGGCGTGCGCTCGCCGGCGCCGCGACCGGCGGTGGCGTCGTCGCCGTCGTTTCCCTCGCACTGGTGGGCCCGGCAGGTCTTGGCGGCTTCATTGCAGGCCTCGGCTTCGCCTACGGCAACACCCCGGGCGCGAGCACCCTCGGTGTCCCGGGGCTGGTCGCCTCCTGGTTCGGCGGCGGCGCGCTGCCGGCCACGCTCGGCGTCGCCGGCTCGCTGCTCGCATTGGCCGGGTGCGCGCTCCTCGGCGCCCGGTCCCGAGGCAACCCGATCGCCCTCGACGCCTCGCTCGCCGGCGCTCTCGCGCTCTCGCTGGTTGCGTCGCCGCATCTCCTCACTCACGACCTGGTGATCCTGGCGCCGGCCTTCGCCTGGTGCAGCGCTCGCGCCGCAGCGGCGGACTCGTCACCGTGGCCGGGACCCGCGACGCTGCGCGTGCTGGCGGCCTGGGCGCTCATCGGCGTCCTCGCGTTCCTGGATACCGGGAACGCGGCGCAGGCACCCCCCGGCCGGCTGGTGCCGCTCGGGCTGCTCGGGATCGGCGTGGCCGCGCTCATGGCGTCCCGCTCGCGCACCCGCGCCGCCGGACGGGACCGGATCGCCCTGGCTCAGTCCGGAGGCGGCAGCGGCGCGGGCGGATCGACGGCGTAGTCGTAGAAGCCCCGGCCGCTCTTGCGACCGAGGCGGCCGGCGGCCACCATGCGCTCGAGGATGGCCACCGTGGCGACGTCGCCCGGCTGATGGTCGCGCTCCATGCGGTCACGACGAATCGTGAGGACGGTGTCGAGACCCGAGAAATCGGCGAGCTGAAACGGCCCCATCGGCCAGTTGAGCCCCTTGCGGACGGCGACGTCGATATCCGCCGCGCTGGCGACGCCGCCCTGCAGCAGCGAGAACGCCTCGCGCGACGCGGCGCCGAGGATGCGATTGACGATGAACCCGTCGATCTCCTTCTCCACAACGATCGGCGTCCTGCCCATCCTGCGCGACCATGCGACCGCGCGGGCGCAGGTCTCGTCAGAGGTCGCGGGGCCACGGACCACCTCGCACAGGTCCATCACCAGCACCGGGTGAAAGAAGTGCATGTTGCAGCAGAGTTCCGGGCGCGCCGTGGCATCCGCGAGGCGCGACACCACGATGTTGCTCGAGTTGGTGGCGATCCCTGCACCCCGGGGCAGGTGCGCGTCGAGCGCGGCGAAGACCTCGCGCTTGACGGACGGCACCTCGACGACCGCCTCGATCGCCCACGCCGAACCCGATGCCGCCACGGCCAGGTCGCTCATCGGGTGCACGCGTCCGGCAGCGGCGTCCGCCGCGGCGCCGTCGAGCTTGCCGTTGCCGACGCGGCGGTCGAGCCACTGGCGGTTCGACGCCATGGCGCGCTGGAGCACCTCGGGATTGACGTCGACAAGGGCGACCTCGACGTCGTGGAGCGCCGCCTGCTGGGCGATCTGCGCGCCCATGGTGCCCGCCCCGACGACGAGTAATCCGCCCTCGGCGCCGCCCGGAGTTGATGCGGTCATGCGCCGGCCACCGTTTCGCCCGCCGCGGGATCCCGGAGCGAGCGGGCGACGTAGACCGCGACGTCGTCGACGGCGAGCGTGCCACCGATCTGTTTGGCCGCGATGCCCTCGTCGAACATCGCGAGGCAGAAGGGACACGCGGTCGCGACCTTGGATGCCCTGGTGTCCACCGCCTGGTCGACTCTGGCGGTGGTTGACCCGCGGCTGTCCCTCTTCCATCCACATCCGGCCGCCGCCGGCGCCGCAGCACATGCCCTCGCTCTTGCTGCGCGCCATCTCCACGACCTTGAGCCCCGGGATGCGCTCGAGAATGTCTCGCGGTGGCGCGAAGATGTCGTTCCAGCGTCCCAGGTAACAGGAGTCGTGGTAGGTGATGGTTTCCTCCTGCGCCTTGGCGGGATCGAGGCTGATGCGGCCTTCCTTGAGCAGGCGGTCGATCAGCTGGGTGTGGTGGATGACCTCGTACTCGCCTCCGAAGTCGGCGTACTCATTGGCGAAGGTGTTGAAGCAATGCGGGCACGACGCGATGATCTTGCGCACGTTGTGCTGCTTGAGCACCGCGACGTTCTCCTTGGCGCGCTCCTGGAACAGATACTCGTTGCCGATCCTTCGTGCCGGGTCGCCGGTGCACTTTTCCTCCGTCCCGAGAATCGCGAAGTCCACGCCGGCGGCCTTGAGGATCGCGCAGAGCGCGGTGGCGATCGTCCGCGCGCGGTCGTCGAAGGACGCGGCACAGCCGACCCAGTACAGATACTCCGCGTCGGGCTTGTCGGCGACGAACGCGATATCCAGGTCCTTGGCCCAGTCTGCCCGCGACTGGTGCGACAGCCCATAGGGATTGGCGACGTTCTCGATGTTGCGCAGCGCCGACTCCGCCTGCCGGGGCAGGCGTGACTTCGTCGAGCACGAGATGGCGGCGCATGTCCATGATCTTGGGAACGTGCTCGATCAACACCGGGCACTGGTCCATGCATGCGCCGCAGGTGGTGCACGACCAGAGCGTCTCCTCGAGGATGGTTCCTCCGATCAGCGGTCGCGCCGCCCCCTCGGGGACCGCCGCCGCGACCTCCGCGGGCGAGAGCCACGACGGCTGGAAGTGACCGGGGAGGTCGTGTTCCGCTCCGGCATCGTGGTCGCCGGTGGTCCACATGGTCGCGCCGTCCCCTGCGGCGTCGGTGCCGCCCGCCGCCGCCGCATGCGCGTCGTGCGTGGTGGCCGCGTACCCACCCGCAAGATTTTCGTAGGCGAGATCGCGCAGATCGGTGATCAGCGTCTTCGGCGACAGCGGTTTGCCGGTGTTGTACGCGGGGCAGTGGGTCTGACATCGACCGCACTCCGTGCACGTGTACAGGTCGAGCATGTCCTTCCAGGAGAACTGCTCGAGCGACCCGGCCCCGAAATGCTGTTCCGACTCGTCCGTCGGCGTTCATCACCGCTTCGATGTCGAGCGTTCGCAGCGCTCCCTTCGGCGCCTCGTTCTTGAAGAAGACGTTGGGGACCGACGTGATGATGTGCAGGTGCTTGCTGTACCCGAGGTAGACGAGGAATCCAAAGACCAGGGTGAGGTGGGCCCAGAAGAAGAACCCGTGGAGGACCATCAGCGCCTCGCTCCCGGACCCGAGCGGGCGGAAGACGCTCGACAGCGCTGAGGCGATCGGTCGCCACTGGCCGAGTGCCTCCGGCGCTCCCTCGGCGATGCGGGTCGCGTAGTTGAGCTCCATGCAGACGAGCAGGACGCCGATCCACGCGAGGATGAGCAGCGCGTCCCCGCGATGGCTGCCGCGAAACCGGGTGGGATTGATCACCAGCCGGTTGACGAGGGCCATCACGATGCCGCAGATGACCACGAAGAAGAACAGGTCCTGAAGGAACGCGATCGCGCCGCTTCCGGGCAGTCGGTTGAACTGAAACCCCTGCCACAGCGCCTCGACGATGCCCTGCGCGATCGCCGTGAGCAGGACCACGAACCCCCAGAAGATGAAGGCGTGGAGGATGCCCGCGAAGGGCCATCGCAGCAGCCGTCCCTGCGCGACCACGTACACGAGGAAGGCGCGCATCCGCGCCGGGACGTGATCGAGACGGCGCTCCCGCCGCGTCGTGCTCCGCATCAGGCCGAGCAATTTGCGCCAGCGCAATCCACTGGCGACCGACGACGCCCCGGCAAGGAGCACGAGCGCGATCGGGCTGATGACCGCGGTCACGGCCGCCGGCACTAGCGCCCCTTCCACTCCGGCTGGCGCTTCTGCATGAAGGCAGCAATCCCCTCCTGAGCATCGTCCGAGGCGAACAGCGCCACGAACTCGCGCCGCTCCTCTGTGAGTGCTTCCTCGATGGGTAGCGCCGCTCCGCGGTGCATCGCGCGCTTGGTCGCTGCGAGCGCGAGCGGCGCGCGCGACGCGAGGAGCTCGGCCCAGCGCTGCGCCGCAGCGGGCAGATCATCGGCATCCACGACTTCGGCGACGAGCCCGAGCGCAAGTGCGCGCTCGGCATCGATCGGGTCCCCGGTGAGCAGCAACTCGGTCGCCCGCGCCCTGCCGATCAACCTGGGGAGCCGCTGCGTGCCACCCCATCCCGGGATGATGCCCAGCTTGATCTCCGGCTGACCGAACCGCGCCGTCCGTGAGGCAAGGCGGATGTCGCAGGCGAGGGTGAGCTCGCATCCGCCGCCGAATGCGATGCCGTTGACCGCCGCGATCACCGGGAGCCGCGATGCCTCGAATCGCACGGTGAGGTCGGTCGCCTTGCCGATCGCGTCTGCTCCGGCGCCAAACCCGCTGATATCGGCGCCCGCCGAGAAGAATTTCGGTCCGCTGCCGGTGATGACCAGCGCCCGGCAGGTCTCGTCGGCCTCGGCATTCGCAAGTCCTTCGGCAAGGCCGTTGACCACATCGCCGTTGACCGCGTTGGCCGGCGGGTGGTCGATGGTGAGCGTGACCACGGCACCCTCGCGCTCGACGCGGATGACGTCATGGAGAACCTGGCCCACGAGCTGTGCCTCCCTCGGTGCGGTGACGGCTGCGTGCGTCATACAGCAAATGGACGCGCACGCGCCGCGATGCTGGCGCGGGCTGCGAGTAGAGTGCGCAAGGGTGGAGCTTCCCCCGCTCGGCGACCGGGTCGAACCCGAGGCGCTGCGTGAGCTGAGCGATGAGGGCCTCGACGCGCTGGGCGCCGGGTTGCAGGCGACCGAGCGGGCCACCATCGCCGCCATGGCACCGTACGAGCACCACCTCCGCGAGATCCGCACCCGCGCCACCGAGCTGGCGACCGAGCGACGCCGCCGCGAGCGCGCCCAGCAGGTCGCCCAACGAGCCGGGGTCCGCGAGGCCGCCAAATCCGGCGGCATGCCGAGCCTCGCCGCGGCGCTCGCGAGCGGAGAGGAACTCTTTGACGCCGCAACCGTTCTGACCGAGGTGCACGCATTTCTCAGCACCGGCGGGGAGGTCGGTTTCGGCTTCGCGACACGGCCCGGGACCATGACGTTCACCGATGGTCGCCAGCAGCGCCAGGCGCGGACCTGGGGCGAGGCCCGAGAACTGCATGCGCTCGGCTGGGATCCCGGGGCGCCGGGTGTTCCGGGCGTTCGCGTGCATCTGGCGGGCAGCCGTGTGGAGCGCGTCGTGCCGGCGGCCGACGTGGTGCTGAGCGCACCTGCGGAGTAGCGAGGTCGTGGGCCCGCATCACCTGGGCGTCCCCCGCGGCGGTCTCGGGGCAATCGCGCTCGTTGCCCTGGTGGCCGGGTGCGGAGCGGCCACGCCGGCTGCGACCGCGCGGCCAACTCCGTCGCCGTCGCCGACGCCGATCCCGTCGCCCGTTCCAACCCCATCACCCACCGCGGTGGCGCCGCCGGCGCCCCTGGTCGTGGCCTTTCGGGACATCGGTCCGGCGGGCAGCCCATGGACGGCCGTGAGCGTCTCCCTCGTCGGCGAGGACGGAACCGTGACCGCCACGTTCAACGACCCGGGTGGGACGCACGGCGACGCGTACACGGTGGGCTCCAACCACGTCTACTTCATCGATGGCACGACCGTGAAAGCGATGGGGCGCGACGGCACCACCACGATCGCCGGCCAGATTCCGCAGGTGCACACCACCGTGACGGCAGACAGCGAGGCGTCGCTCACCGCGCTCGCCGTGTCACCTGATGAATCAACGCTCGTCTTCGGTGTCCCTCTTGCCGTGGCCGGCGAGAACGGCGCCACCAGCGACCATTCGCAGCTCTGGACCGAGCCGGTGGGGGGCACCGCGGCGTCGGCGACGATGGTGTACGACTACAAAACGGCCGGCAGCGTGCTGCTGCCGTTCGCCTGGAACGCGAGCGCCATCTGGGTATCGGAGCTACCTACGGCGGGCCTCGGCGGCGCGGGGCCGTTTCTCGACTACTCCGCCTTCAGTGCATCCACGTTCGACCCGGCCACACACGTGCTCGCGGCGAACCACAGCGGCTGCTACATCTCTGACGCGCGAGCGCTCGACCGCTCGTCGTCCAGCTACGCGTGCGCGTCACCGGGCTCACCCATCCTCCACGTCAGTCTTCCCTCGGGGATCGGACCGTGCTCATGCAGCCCGCAAGTGCCACCGGCTTCGGTGCATTCCGCATCTCCGATGACGCGCGGTATCTCGCGTATGGCGCATACATCGGGAACTTCGGGAGCGGACATTACGTCGCCACCGTTGTGGACCTGAGCAGCGGCGCCATCGCCGCCACGGTGCAGGGCTACACCCCAAAGGCGTGGCTCAGCGACGATCGTCTTGTCGTCTCACCGTCGTACGCGGGCACGGGCAGCTACCTGCTCTCGCCCACCTTCACGAATCCCGTGAAGATCGCGCCCGACCAGCCGGTGGACGCGCTCCGCGTAGCTTCGCGTCTCAGAAGCTGCTGCCCGACCTCACCGGCGGGGCGGTCGGTGCCGGCGCGGGGAGCCGCTGCACGATGACCTTCTCGACGTCACGGGAGACGACGATCGCGGGACGGGTGGCGTCGATGCGCACGAACCTGCGCGGGTGCTGCGCTGCCAGTTGCTCGAAGGCGGCCTCAACGGCCGCATGGAAGGTTTCCGGGGCGACCTCGAACCTGTCCAGCGGGAGCTGCTGGGCGCGCTGCCGCTGCGCGGCCGATGCTGCCGGTATCGCGAGGTAGAGCGTCAGATCGGGCCAGACGTCGCCACACGCTGCCGCGTGCAGGCGGAGCAGGTCGGTGGTGCGGGATGCCTCTGCCGCCTCCCTGGTAGGCGATCGTCGAGTTCGGCGTAGCGGTCGGCGATGACCACGGCACCACGGCGGAGCGCGGGAAGGATGGTCTCGTGCAGCAACTGCACGCGCTCCGCGGTGAAGAGCAGCGCCTCCGTCCACGCCTCGAGCGCGGGTCCGCGCTGGTGCTGCAGGACGAAGCTGTGCAGGATCTCGCCGAGCGCGGTCTCGCCTGGGCGGACGGTGACCACGTCATGCCCCTGCTGGCGCAGCGAACCGGCCAGTGACGCGACCTGGGTGCTCTTGCCCGCACCGTCAAGTCCCTCGAACGAGATGAAAAAACCTCGCCACACGCTCATGTCGAGAACGACTCCCCCATCGTCGGACCCCTCGCCCGAAAGGTTCACTCCGACTGTCGCAGTATGACAAGTCTGCGGTTGGGTTCGTCACCGGTGCTGCGTGCGCTGAGGTCATGGCGTTCGACGAGCTGATGTTGCAGCCTGCGCACGTACGCGTTCTGCGGCGTCAGCTCGACGTCGTCACCGGTTCGTTGCATCTGCTCGATCCCCTCGAGCACATCCTGCATCGCCGAGTCGGTCTCGTCCGGGTCGGGCGCCTCGACGCCGTAGACCCGCGCCAGGGCGCCCTTGATCTGCGCGACCGTGTTGCTGCGCAGCACGTGGATGGGTATCCCGGAGGACTCCGCGGCCCGCACCGGCGAGTCGTGGCGTCGGTAATAGTTCTTCAGGGTGAGCACCACGTCCGCGTCGTCGATGTGGTGCTGGATGCGCACCGGCAGGCGCATCTCGCGCAGCGACTGCTCCAGGTAGCTCCGCGAAACGCCGTAGGGAAAGATCGAGAGCGGCGGGCCGGGGCGCACCGTCTGCGGCGGTGGTTCCCATTCCCGCTCGCGCCGCTGCTGTCCGGCGATGTACTCGTCGACGTCGAAGCGGCGGCGGCGCTCGCGGGTGCGGCGTCCCCCGCGCGCTCCAGCGGTGAAGGGCGCGGGTTCGAAGGGCGACGGTCGCGTGGCGACCGCCGACGTGTCGATGCGGCTGACGATCGCGCCGTCCTCCCCCCGGAGTCGAAGCTGGGGGGGCCGCACCCTCCCCCGCAGCGCCTCGTCCACGGTCTCGGCAAGCGGCGCGTGCACGACCACCCGGTCGCGCTCCTGGATTTCGATGAGCACGTCGAAGGTCGGCGGCGATTTGCGCTCCAGCACCGACTTCTGGGTGCCGCGCCGCCGCGCCTCCTCGTCGGAGAGGGTGACCGTCTGGATGCCGCCGAGCAGGTCGTTGAGCGTCGGGTTGACGAGCAGGGAGTCGATGTTGGAGCCGTGCGCCGTGCCGACGAGCTGCACGCCGCGCTCGGCGATGGTCCGCGCGGCGACGGCCTCGAGCTCGGTGCCGATCTCGTCGATGACGATGCACTGGGGCATGTGGTTCTCGACCGCCTCGATCATCACCGCGTGCTGCAGCGCCGGCGTCCGCACCTGCATGCGCCGCGATCGACCGATACCCGGGTGCGGGATGTCGCCGTCACCGGCGATCTCGTTCGATGTGTCGACGATCACAACTCGCTTGCCGCATTCGTCGCTGAGGACGCGGGCGCACTCGCGAAGCATGGTGGTCTTGCCGATGCCGGGCGGGCCGAGCAGCAGGATCGACTGACCGCCGATCACCATGTCCTTGATGATGTCGATGGTGCCGGTGACGGCACGGCCGACTCTGCAGGTCAGGCCGACGATGTCGCCCGCACGGTTGCGGATCGCGCTGATGCGATGCAGGGTGCGCTCGATGCCGGCGCGGTTGTCGTCACCGAAGAGCCCGACGTGCTGCGTGACGTACTCGATCTCCGCGTTGCCGACGTTGGCCGCGTCGAGGATCGCCTCACCGTCGGTGAACCGCGCCTCGGGTTCGCGGCCAAGGTCGAGCACCACCTCGAGGAGATCGCCTCGTCCCTGCGAGAGACGCTGCGCGGCGGACGCGATACGGGGAGGGAGTGCCGCAAAGAGCAGGTTGAGCTCCTCTTCCCACGAGGATCCGTAGGGCATCATCTGGACGACGATCTCTGTCTCCTCGAATCGGTTGTTGACAGGACGCGGAGTGCGGGGGAGACGCTTCGGGCGATGCCGGCATGAATCAGCACCGGCTTCTTGCGCCGCGACGGCGCCTGGATGCGCACCTTGGCGCCGAGCTCGCTGATCAACAGCAACTGGGTGCCGTAGACGGCGAATCCGCGTTGCTGCAGCGCGCGAATCAGCTCGAAGTCATAGTGCCGGAGCACGCAGGTCGCGGGGCCGGACGGCAGCTCGCTGAGGACGGCGTCGATGATCGCGTCGCGCAGCGCGGGGTCATGTCCCTCGCACATCATGCTGAGGCTGGCCGGCTGCGCCGCGGTGGGAGGACGGATCGCCGCCCACGCGACGATGCCCGGATGCTCGACGACCACGTGCTTGACATCGTCGCGACCAAGCCCGGCGACCAGACCCTGCGCGTACGCCCCCAGCCACGCCTTCAGCGACGGACCCTCGATGTCGGCCACGTGCGACGGAGTCGTCCGCAGGTAGAGCAGATGGATGCCGGGGAGGTCGTCGCGACGGGCTGGACGGATCAGGGTCGACTGCGCCCGCCGGTCCGGGTCCGCCGCCGCCTCGTCTCTGTAGAGGATCTGCTCGGTCGCGAACTGCGTGAATCCATGCTCGAGGAAGACGGGCAGGAGCGGGTGGTCGAGGGGAAGGCGCACGTGCACACGCTGGACACCGTGCTCGAGACCACGGTTGCGCACCCCGTCGAGCAGCTCGGCTCGCGCGAAATGGCCGTGGGCGGTCGTCGAGGTGCACAGGTTGAGGATCTGCCACGAACGCGGCCGGACCGGCAGCGACTGGACCTGGACGAAGCCGACCACGCCTTCCTTGGCGTCCTCGGCGACCAGCATCTCCTCGGCGACGTCGGTGATCGGCACCAGCGACGACAGCGACTTGGTGAGCGCCTGCCAGAGGCGCAGCAGCGTCGCCTGAGGGACGGGACTGTCCAGGGTCATCTGCGCGCCGTGACGCTCGTCCTCGGTGGCCTCGCGGTAGAGCTGCTCGATGCGGGCGAGGTCGCGGAACGACGCCGAGCGGATGATCACGCGGCGCTGACCTCCAGTGCGGCTTCGGCACGCTCGATGAAGAGCCGATGCAGACGCGGATCCTCGGTCATCTCGGGATGGAAGCAGAGACCGAGGTGGGGGCCTTGCGCGACCGCCACCGCGTTGTTGCCGAAGCTGGCGATAACCTCGACGCCGGGGCCGGTGCGCTCGATCAGCGGGGCGCGGATGAACACGGCGTGGAAGGGCGCCACGCCGAGGGGCGCGACCGCAATATCCGCCTCGAACGAGTCCACCTGACGGCCGTAGCCGTTGCGGCGGACGCTGAGGTCGAGAGCGCCGAGCGCGAGCTGGTCGGGGCGGCCGTCGAGCACCTCGCGTACTGAGCAGGATCAGGCCGGCGCAGGTCGAGAGCGTCGGCAGGCCGTCCGCGAGCCGCTCGCGGAGCGGCGCCTCCAGGCCGAAGGCGTGCAGCAGCCGGCTCATCGTCGTCGACTCACCGCCGGGGAGCACGAGCGCGTCAACGCTCTCGAGATCTCCCGGCGTGCGCACCGGGATTGCCTCTGCGCCACAGCCGCGAAGTGCCGTGAGATGCTCGCGGACGTCGCCCTGGAGGGCGAGCACACCTACCCGCAGGATCGTCGCTCCCTCTTCAGCGGACGCGTCGGCTCCGTCCCTGGCGGGGCAGGCTTCGCGTCATTCGCACCTCATTAGTGTACGCCCCCGCGCAGGCGAGGGCCAACCTCACCAACCGCGGGCTGCCAGCAGCTCCCCGGGCGGCATCGACGCAACATCGAGACCGCGCATCGCCTTGCCAAGTCCGGCGCTGACGTCGGCGATGACCTCGGGCTTGTCGTAATAGGTTGTGGCCGCGACGATTGCCTTCGCATAGGCCTGCGGGTCGTCACTCTTGAAGATGCCGCTGCCGACGAAGTTGCCGTCGCAACCCAGCTGCATCATGAGCGCCGCGTCAGCAGGCGTCGCGATACCGCCGGCGGAGAAGTTGACGACCGGCAACTTGCCCGTCCGGTGGATCTCCTGCACCAGGTCGAAGGGCGCGCCGAGGTGCTTGGCCTCGGCCATCAACTCGTCCTCGCGACATGGCCGCGATGCGCCGGATCCCGCCGCGGACGGCGCGCATGTGGCGCACGGCCTCGACGACGTTGCCGGTGCCGGCCTCTCCCTTGGTGCGGATCATGGCCGCGCCTTCGCCGATCCGGCGCAGCGCCTCACCGAGATCGCGCGCACCGCACACGAACGGCACATCGAACTTCCATTTGTCGATGTGGTGCTCTTCGTCCGCCGGGGTGAGGACTTCCGACTCGTCGATGTAATCGACACCCAACGACTGCAGCACCTGCGCCTCGACGAAGTGGCCGATGCGCGCCTTCGCCATCACCGGAATCGTGACCGCGGCGATGATCTCCTTGATGAGGCTGACGTCGCTCATGCGCGCCACCCCGCCATCGCGTCGGATGTCCGACGGCACGCGTTCCAGCGCCATGACAGCCACCGCCCCGGCGTCCTCCGCGATCTTCGCCTGCTCCGGCGTGACGACATCCATGATGACGCCGCCTTTGAGCATCTCCGCAAGGCCGCGCTTGACCCGCACTCCGCCGGTGTGGGGATCGTGTCCGTTGGCTGCCGTCTTGTCGCTGGTCATGTTCTCGCTCCTAGCCCGGCTCGTGGCGCCGGGAATGACTTTAATTGTAAGCGCTTTCCCGCTGTGATTTCTCCTGCGGATTCAGGCCGGATCGCCGCTTTTGTTGCAGGCTTTGTGCTGCTTTTCGGGATCGGCCCCGGCGCGGTTTGTTGCAGGTTTTGTGCTGTCTGGCCACGGGCGCACGTTGCGATAGTCCCTGCACTGCAACCAAGACGGCGCCGGGGCGTCGCCGAAGGCGGGTGCTATCATCCGGGCGCCGGGAAGTAGCTCAGCCAGGTTAGAGTGCGCGGTTCGGGACCGCGAGGTCGGGAGTTCGAATCTCCCCTTCCCGACGGTTGCGCCGCAGACGCAGTCGCGATGCGTCGGTCCTCATCGCGGCGCCGGATAGAGAAGGTCGGCCCACTCCTCTGCGGTGAGCTCGAGGTCGAGACGTCGAAATGGGCCGAGGCCGCGCATGGTGAGTCGAGCGTGCCGTGGCATCCGTTCGACCAGACGGTTATCGATGAACACGTCGCGACCCTCCACGCGGCCGAGTGATGTCCAGGTAGATGGGTCAGTTGGTCGACGCGTTGACTCGAGGTCAACCCGTACCCGGACGTCGCACACGCGCGCACCAGAACAGCAGGCGCGTGATGACAGGAAGGTAAGGAACAGACGCGAGACCTCGGCGTGCGCGTCGAGCCAGATTCGAGCTTTCCCATCCACCGAAAGCATCAGTCTGTCTCGGACCGCCGCCTCTGCCATATATTCGATTATGCGCGCGCCGGCGAGCGTCGAATAATTGATCGGCGAGGTTGCTCGCTTCGGTGCTCCGGCGTTGGGCCGACTTCTCAGGTGGAGGGTTCGGCGACCACGCGCGTAGCAGGCTGGTGAAGACGTGAGGTGAGCGAGCTCACGGCCGTTGCGCCTGGGATCGATCCGGCGATGGTGCACACGGCGATGACACCCAGCAGCGCGATGTAATCGCCGAGGCTTCGCGGGCCGATCCAGAGCCCAAGGCTGGAGACGATGACGCCCGCGGGTGCCCATGGACGTGCGGCGAACGCACAGATGGCGACTCCGATAATCACCGCCGCGATCGTCAGAAGGGAGAACGCGAGTGTCATCACGGTCCCCGCCTGTCCCGCGGCTCCGGGTCCCAATCCGAGCGGAAACGTCGGGTTGATCGCGGGACCGAACACACCGGCGATCCACGCGGAGGGAGCGGACACGATGAACGGAATGTTGATAGCGGCGAAGGCACCCAGCACGCCGGCCGGATACCTGACGTCGCGAAGCCTTCCTTCGCGGAGTGCCAGCACGAGGAGCGCCGGTGCGATGAACCACGCCGTCTGCTTCACTGCACACGCCACGCCGAGCGCGATCCCCATCGCCAGCCCTCGCCGCTTACTGATCGCGACCATGAGCAGCGCGCAGACGATGAGATCGACAAAGGGATCGCCCATCAGACCGATCAGGCCGGCCTGCGCTCCGAGGGCAAGGATCATCATACGGCGCAGCGACGGCTCCGTCCGCCGCACGATGACCAGCCCGGCGAGAAGCAACGCGAGCGGAGAGATGACAACCAGCGCGCGGCCACCGAGAGCGCCGAGCAGCGCGGTGCCCGCCGGATACATGAAACCGAGCAACAAACCGCCGGTGGGGTGGCCGTGCGTCGTCGCCTCCGCGGCGCTCTCGATC
This sequence comes from Candidatus Dormiibacterota bacterium, assembly GCA_963768105.1. Classification (GTDB taxonomy): domain Bacteria; phylum Chloroflexota; class Dormibacteria; order Aeolococcales; family Aeolococcaceae; genus Palsa-851. The sequence goes on from CAVYGR010000004.1 coordinate 255,221, forward strand.
TGGGCCAGGGATGGCGCCGTCACCCGGGACGCGAACACGCCCGAACGCAGTGGCGACACGGAGAAATACGGACATCCAAGAGCTCTCTCGGCATTCAGGAGGTTGAACGCCGTGTATGGGTTGACGCCTCCGATCACCTCCCGACCGCCGACGATCGTGTTCGGGGCCACATCGTTGACGCAGAGCAGTTGGTGATCCGTCTGTGAGAGGGCGCTCGCGGTCAACGCGACCGCGAGCACGCCGGTCGCAGCGCAGAACGTGACGCAGATGAGGATCGCAATGCGTGCGACCACGACCTGAGGCGTCCACGACGGACGGAGACACAGGATGGCCAGGACTGCGCCGGCGACGGTGAGCGACCAGCCGGCCACCGGATACGGTGCCAGAAGGTGCTCCAGGGACACAGGCGCGGACAGCAGTACCCCGGCAACACCGGCGACCACAAGGCGCCTCCCCACAGCCCCGGGCGGTGGCGTCAGCAACCGCTGGAGCACGGAGGATGAGGCCGCCATTGCGCCGTTGTACCTCAGCGACAAGCGCCCTTCGAGAGCCGTCACCCACTCGCGACCGCGGCTATCACTGGTGAGTCGCCGGAGTGATTTCCTCGTCGGGTGTGGATCCGGGGTGATCGGAGACCAGGGCTGATCTCGGCGTCCGGCTGCCAACGGGTTGTATCAGCGGTAGACGAGGTTGTGGAGTTCGGTCGAGCAGGCGTTTCTCGTTGTGTAGTTCTGCGTCCGCCAAACTCCTCGGCCGTCCGCGTTGTACGCGTTTGCACTCGCGGCCTCAGTCCCTCAGGCCCCTGCAATGTCCGACAGTATCCGCGACGGTCCAACTCGGTCCACCAACGTTTTGGCTTTACTAAGGTGTCCGATTAGGTGTCTGATGGCGAAGATGCCATACGGGCAAAAGGGGGAATGCGTGACGAACGATTCAGCAACTTGGTAGACTGAAATCTCTCAGAAACGGTGAGGGGATGGGCATGAGGTTTCTACTAGCAACTGGTGTTGCCGCATCGGTGGCTGTGAGCGTCATCGGCGGCTCGCATCCTGCCAGCGCCGCAACGACATCACCGGCCAACTGGACACAGTGGGGCTTCAACGCTCAACACACTGGATACAACCCGTCAGAGACCGTCCTCACCCGAGCAAACGTGGGTCATTTGGTCAGCGCCTTCAGCACGCGCCTCAAGGGCGCGTATCCGGACCCCATCGTGGCCAACGGCGTCGTCTATCTCGCGAACAGTAACGGGATCATTGAAGCGATCGACGGTGCAACCGGCGCTTACAAGTGGAGGGTCGGCCCCATTTGCTATGGGGGCATTTCGGATCCGGCCTTCGCAAACGGTCGCGTCTGGGTCGGGCAGGAGGATCCGGGTCTCGCCGGAATCAGCACGGCTGGCAACAAGGTCGTGTGTATCACATGGAATGCAGCTGGCATCGACTCGTCGCCACCTTCGGCAGGACACGGCACGCTCTACGTCGCAGGTGACTACGGCACTCTCGGCGCTCTGGATGTCAAGACTGGGGCAGTTCGTTGGGGGGTCGGGCTCCCGCAAGACCAGGGACAGGAATTTGACGCTTCGCCCGCCCTCAGTGCCGACGGGGGAGCGGTCTTCGTCGGCGGAAGCGAGTACATCGGCAACGGCCAGTCCTACAACCTCGTCTACAAGGTGAATGCCGCCACGGGTGCGGTCATCTGGTCTCGGAACCTCGGTACGTGCTTCGGCCCGAACTCGACGGTCTCGGTCTCCGGTTCAATGGTGTTTGTGGCCGGGTGTGTTGTCTACGCACTTTCGGCGGCGACCGGCGCCACCATATGGAGCAGCGCTGCCGTGGAGCCGGATACCGTGCCCGCGGTCGCGGGAGGTCTCGTATTTGTGAGCGGGTACGGCGGTACAGTCGCATTGAAAGTCGCGGATGGAAGCCTCGTCTGGCAGAACCCGGCTTACTCTTACTCGGCGCCTTATTTGGGCGAGCTCGCTATTGCGAACGGCGTTGTGTACGTGGGCAGCGACATGCTGAACAGCAGCACGGGTGCTCTTCTCGGGGCTCTCCCGTCGCTACCTTCCGGCGTTTATTACACGGGTGCGGTAATCCCGGTGGACGGGCGCGTATACGTGTGCAGCCAAAACGGGAGTACCGGCGTCGTTTCCCTTGATGCCTTTCAACCCTGAGGCTGATCGCTAGCCCGGATCTCAGAGATTCGAGTTGCCGATCGATTGTCGTCGGTGCGCCGGTAGGCTCAGCGGCAAGCTATCGACGCTCGCGCTCGTCCCGGGCGTACGAGACCCGGAGCGGCGGCCTCGGGACGTGGCTGTCTCGCCCTAGGCACCTCGACCGACCACTAGCGCGGCGGTTGTCGCAACCACAGTCCCGACGAGTTGGAGGTGACGCCGGGAGGTCACGGCAGGGCTCACAACGCCGGCTTCAGGTCGCCGTTGGCAGGATCTGACGAATTCCCCAACAGCCCCACTCCGTATGCTTCCTCGATCGCTCGCCGCGTTCCGTAGTGGTTGCCCCCGCTGGTGAAGGCACCCGACGAGGTGGCCGAAATTACGACGGTCGGGATGTGCCCGCCGCCGCCGGTGTTCCAGAAGCTCGTGTCGGCCGGCGTTGCGGAGTCCCAGGTGACGATGACGATGCCGCCGTTGGCGTACCACTGCGATCCGAATACCACCGCCAGATTCGACTTCAGCCAGTCGTCGCCCATCTTGATCTTGTTGGTGGTCGTGCACTTGGTGTGCATGTCGTTGCAGATGTTGGGCACCACGAACATGAAGTTCGGGGCGGTGTTGCCGGTGAGGTCGCTGACGAAGCCGGTGCTCGTCGTGGTGTCCGCGAAGGGAACGACCCGGTCGCACTGCGCCGGGTTAGTGGTGATGCTCTTGAAGTAGACAAAGGGATTGTGGATCTTCTCGTAATTCCCCACATGCGGGCCGGTGTAGCACGGCGACGGCATGTCCTCTATGTACACCTTCCAGCTGATCCCCGCCGCCGCGAGCTCGCCGACCAGGGTCGGCACACCGTACTGGCCGATCTTGCCGGAGATCAACGCCACGTAGTCGGCGAGGCTGCTGTCCTTGAGCCCGTACCACTGGGTCGCGGACGCATTGGTGGTCGCCAGACTGTTGATGTACGGCGCGTGGGAGCTGCCGATGATGTTCGAGTAGCCCTGATTCTCCTCGACGATCACCATGATGTTGGGCGGGCTCGCTGCGGCCGCCCTGGTGACGCCGACCAGCGGTGGCGCCGAGACGGAGAGCGCGACCGCCAGCGCGGTCAGGCAGATTCGAAGCCATCGCCCCCGCCGCGGTGCAGCGCTTGATGCAGATGCCATCGTCCACTTCCTCTCGGTCACGTTCCGCCGGTCCAGCGCAACGCATGAGGATACGCCGGCTGCGCGACACGGGTCGCCCGCACGAGACCCGCGGCAGGGTGAGGGCAGTGGGGCTCGGGCGACCGACCTTCCTTTGCCGCTCTTGGGCGCTCCAATTACGAAATCGGAGCGTTTGGTGCCGCTTAGCGAACCCGTCACAGACAACCGACTGTCTTCGAGATCAACGTCCTTCCAACGCAGCGACCTGAGTTGTCCTTGCCGAAGCCCTGTGGTGATGGTCACCACGAGCTGCAGCAATGAACCTCTGAGGCTTGTCCTCGCCAGCGATCATGGCCATCTCGTGTCGAGCAACCTTTGGTCGATGCGTTCGACCGACCAAAGCCGCCACATTGCGTGCGGCCCTACCGTCGTATACGGCTTGGGTATCATTTTTGAAAGTGTCAGCGGAGGTGTCTGACAGGTCGCCGGGGGCCCGAAAACCCGGTTTTTGAATACGCGGCCCCGTAGCTCAGTGGATAGAGCAGAGGTTTCCTAAACCTTGTGCGCAGGTTCGATTCCTGCCGGGGCTACTTTTGTGATGCAGGAGATGGTGGCCAGCTGGCTCGCGCGATGGTCGTCGAGATAAGGCCGACCGTCGCGCGGTTCGAGGAGGTTGGTAGCCGCTCTGGGATCGATCGCGAGTTCGTGGAGCAACGCGCCATGTTCGTGACCACCCGATTGTGGATTGCCGCATGATCACCACCGGTTATTGCCGGAGATGGCTATAACCTGACCTGGGTACGACATTGTTCGCGCGGCGACGAACAGATGTTTGGTACAATGGGGCAATGGAAGCGTTCGTGACCCCGGCTGCGAGCGACCGTGTGCGTGACGCTGTCGATGCACTCGTCGACGAGTCCATCGACGACGTCTCGACCCACGCCCTGGCCGATGACCTGATCGACATCCGCCGCGCGATGGATCGGCTCGAAGCAGAGTTCATCCGTCGCTTGCACCGCTTTGATCGCGCTCACGGAGCGCTGGCCGATGGTGGGCTGAGCACGGTGTCCTGGCTGCGACCGCGCTGTGGCATGACGGTGAAGGCGGCCGCCTACCGCGTGCACCTGGCGCGGACCCTGGGCGAGCTGCCGGCCGCGCTCGACAGCGCCCGTGCCGGGCGCGCCTCCTTCAGCAACGTGACCATGATCGCCCACCTCGCCGAGGATGTCGGCGTGGAGCGGGTGGCCCCGCTCGAGAGCATCCTGGTGGGAGCGGCGGAAACGCTCGAGCCCGGAGCCATGCGCACCCTCACCCAGGTCACCCGGCTGCGCCTCGACCCCGACGGCGTGCTCGCCGATGCCAACCACGCCCACGAGCGTCGCTGGTTCGACTGCGACCAGACCTATGGCGGCGTCTACGTCCTGCGTGGTGAGCTCGATGCCGAAGCCGGCGCCCTGGTGAAGACCGCGATCGACGCGCTCAGCCACCACACCGGGCCTGGCGACAGGCGGTTGGGGTCGCAGCGCCGGGCTGACGCGCTGGTCGATCTTGCCGCCCTGCAGCTGCGCTGCGGTGATCACCGCGATGTGCACGGCCAGCGGCCCCATCTCACGGTCACGGTGAGCGCGGACACGTTGCGCTCGGGCGCTGAGGCACCGCCAGCCGAGTTGCGTGGCGTGGGTCCGATCCATCTCGAAACCGCGCGCCGCCTCGCCTGCGACGCGGTGCGGACGGTGGTGACGGTGGCGTCGCCTGCTGATGGTGCGGCGTCGACGGCTTGGAGCACACCGGCGCTGCCGCTCTCGGTCGGACGGGCCACGCGCACGATCCCGGCACCCATCCGCACCGCGCTCCACGTCCGCGACCAGGGCTGCCGCTTCCCGGGGTGCGACCGCCCGCCCGCGTGGACCGACGGCCACCACATCATCCACTGGTCGGACGGAGGTCCCACCGAGCTCGACAACCTCATCTCCCTGTGCAGGCCGCACCACCGCGCCGTGCACGAGCAGGGGTGGCGCATTCACATCGCTGACGGAATGGCCGTCGTGGAGCCGCCTCCCTGACGAACGTACTAACTGTCTGTGGTTTGTTCTGCTCCTCGATGCACACGGCATCAGATGGCGCTGTTCACCGCAACCAGCCCTAGGTCCAAGCACCTCGCGCGCCAAAGGGTCAGGCCCCAACTTCTTAGCACCGGAGGTGTTACTCCCGATGAGGAGCACTCGCAGACCGTTGCCGTTTTGCAACATGCCAATCTCGAAACGGTTGCCTGAGGCGTCGAGATCTCCACTATCGTTCGCAGCGGCCCATGAAACGAGTCACACGGGTTGCTGGCCTGATCGTGGCGTGCGGGTGCGTCGGAAACGTCCTCGCCGAGATTCTACGCAGCCTGAGAGACGCCTACAACACCGACTTCCTCTCGAGCTTCTATACAGCCGCAAGCATGTTGCGGAACGGCGACCACGCTATCTACTGTTCGGTCTGTCTTCAGGCGCATGCGCAACAACTGTTCCACACCGGATCAGCGATCTTTCTGTTCCAATATGATAACCCCCCGCTTGGCGCGTGGCTGCTGCAGCCGCTGACCTATTTGAGTCCTCAAGTGGCCCTTGCTGCATTTCTACTTGCGACATGTATTGCTGTTGGGGCTGCTGGCTGGCTGCTACGCGACCACGTGAAACGCGATCATCGCCGCCTGTTGATCGGCGTACTCGCCTTCGCATCGCTTCCGGCCGCAATGACCTTCGCATATGGACAATGGGACGGCCTACTCGCTCTCGCCGTGACTGGCGCGTATGTTGCCCTTCAGCGCGATCGTCGGGTCTTGGCTGGGATGCTGATCGCAGTGCTGTTGCTCAAACCCCAACTTGTTTGGCTCGTCCCGATCGTTGTGGCAATCGCTGGATCGTGGCGCATCCTCAGCGGAATCATCATAGGTGCCTTGGTGTACGGCCTCAGCAGCATCGCTATCCTGGGCTGGTCCGACACGTACCTATGGGTACGTCAGATATCGCCGAACATCGTGGCTCGAGCCGGCCTCTCGCTGCCTCACATGTTGGTGTCATTTGGGGCAACCTCGTCCATGGTTGCCGCATCGTCCGCCGTCCTTGCAGTCGTGGTAACGGTTGCACTTCTCATCGCACGGTCGTGGTTGCGGTCGTTATCGCGCCAGCAGCAACTGTCACTGGGCTTGTTGGTCTCGATGTTGGCAGCACCGCACCTTCTCTCCTACGACCTCATGATTGTCGCGCCGGTGATCGTGTTCTGGGCGAGCGACCACGGGCGTCACGCGCTCGCCGTCGCCATCGGTTTCTCTGCGGCGTTCTTGATTGACACCGCATTGCCGATGTCGTGGGCCATTGTCGAGGGCCTAGCACTGCTTGGTTTTGCTGCTCTCTACTTCTACGACCTTGGGTCGTTTCCACGAACTTCCACCACGACTGCACCGCTCGAAGCACTGAGTGGGTCAGCGTCGAATGGATGAGCTTCCCTGGTTTCAGCGCCAGGACCAGCCGAGGTGGATGTGAAGCCGCCGCCGCTCGCAACCGACGCTGGACATAAGGTGAGTGTCTTAGTAGACCGCCGAAGGATCGGTGGGTATCGCCGCACGGCCAACAGCACCACAGGCCACGAACGACCTCAGCAGAAGAGACTGGCGTCCTTCGAGAGCCGCGAGCTCACGTCGTAGCCGTACACCGAGATCGTGTACGGCCCCCGGGTGTACACAGCCTCGGGCGGTCCGAAGATCGCCGCCGACGGCGCCGATCGCCCGCAGGTTTCACCCGTCCACGGCGTGATGATGAACGTCCGCCCTGCTGTCGGTGTGTACTCGCCCTTCGGCGCAAAGGCGTATGGGCACAGGCTCGCAGCGCCACCGGCGCATGCGTTCGTGCCGCCGAGTAGCGGCCACACCGAGAGAGCGCCGCCGGAGCGCCAATCGAGGTCGTACGCCTCCCAATACCCCGCATACCCGCGAGAGAGCCCATGCTGCAGGAGCGTCGGCAGCGGGTCCCCTGAGGCCGGCACCTGGAGCCGGTCGTAATACTGGGATGCGTCGAAGGTCGCGATGCTTACGCTGGTGTTGACGGCGAACAGCGTGAACACGACGGAGGCGATGAGCGCCGCCGCGCCGGCACGTGATCCGGTCCTTGTGAGCGACCGGAGGCCGACCCGCGCCGCAAGCGCGGGGAGCAGGGCGGCTGCGGCGAAATAGCATCCGACCAGGTAGTGACCCTGCGCCGGTGCGCCGCCCGCACCGTAGCCGAGGAGGACGAAGGCCCCGAGAAGACACGCCAACGCCAATCCCCAGTACAGCGCGTAGCCGGCAAGCGGTGTATCAGGTGGCGCCGGAGACGGCTTATCGGCCTGGCGCTCGCGAAGACCCGCAGCGACGAGGACGGCGACGGCAAGCGCGCCGGCGATGCAGAGCCCCACTGCCTCAGCGGAAATCGCATCGCCGTACCAACCCCCGCCGATAGTCCAGCCCAGCGTCTGCAGCGCCAATCCGATGCCACGGACGACCCCGCTCGCGCCGCCGCTGCCAGGCAGGATCGCCACCGTACGGATTCCCTGGGCGTGCATCGCCGCGTACGACAGTCCGATCGCGACCAGCGCCGCACTCACGGTGAACAGCAGGGAGCGCGCTTGCCGCGCGGTCACGCGCCGCCGCAGCACAGCGATCGTCGCGACGTATGGCGCGAGTCCGAACGCCACCAGTTGCGGATCCGTCACGATGCAAACGCCGACGACGACCCCGACGCCCACCGAGCGCGACAGACTTCCCCGGTCTCGCAGGTCGAGGACGACATGCCAACCGAGCAACGCGGCGGCCACGTACGTCGTGATGTGGTTGTCCGGGAACAGCAGCGGCCAGAGCACCACCGGGGGCAGGACGAGGAGCATCGCGCATGTCCAGAGCGCTCCCCTGCGGCCCAGGACGAGGTGCGCGGTGCGCACGATGAGAGCACCCATCACGAGCGCGAGCACCGGGCCCGTCCAGTACTCGATCGCGGTGCGGAAGGGCACCCACTGCAGCAGCTCGTCGAACCAGATGACCCCGATCGATGTCTGGGTGGGAAGCAGCTGCGGTCCGTGGCCGGTTGCGAGTCCCTGCGAGATGTAGCTCAACTCGGGGGCATCGCTGAAGCGGAAGACGGCCGCGAGTAGAGCGGGAAGCCGCGCCAGCGTTATGGCGAAGGCGACCGCCGCGGCCACCCAGGCGATTCTGCCGCTGATGACCGTCGCAGGCAGGCGCCGCCCATCGGTGTGGGACGCCAGTCCGATCGTCCGTGTTTCCGACATTCAGGAGAGCCTAGGCACGGTCCGACGGCTGCTCTCGCTTCGATGCGCAGCTGTGACACTGCTGCGCCGCTATGGAGCCACCGGCGGAGTCAACGCCACCAGAGTGCCGACGGCTGCGCGCCGAGACGATGAGCGATCGCTGGCAAACCTGATGGCCGGCTTTTCGACGAGACGCCAGCTCAGGATGGCGACCGGCAGTGTGGCGACCGCGAGCAGCGCCGTCCCCAGCGTCCACTCGAAAAGACCCGGTAGGCGCAGACCAACCCGCAGGCTGGTCGAGGCGATCGCCTCGAGGGCGAGCCAATGCCAGAGATACAAGCCGTACGACACGGTGCCGACGCTGGCGAAGAGCCGTGTGAGGCGGTGCTCTCGTCCCCGGAGTCCCAGCGTCCCGACGAGGACCAGGCCGAACAGCACCCCGCAAGCCTGATCCCGGACCACCACCTGGAGTGCCGAGGCAGCGGTACCCGTCCAGGCTGCGATGCATAGCCATCCAATTGCGCCGCACGCGATCAAGGCCCACGCAGTGCGCGTCCCCGTCGAGATAGACCTCCCCGCCCGCTCGGATCGAATCTGCAGCAGCGCGATCAGCATCCCGGGGCAGAACTGGCACATCAAACCCGCGGGACCGTGTAGCACGACTGTCGTCCATGGGCTCGCCGGGACAAACGTGGAAAAGCTGCACGCCAGGATTGCGCTGATCGCCCAGACCACGCACGTCATACCTGCGAGTGAGGTCACGGACCACATGCGGTGCCGCTTGAGGAGCAGCCAAGTGGCAACCGGAACTCCCACATAGAAGCCCGCCTCGATTGAAAGCGTCCACGCAACCACGAGGGGGCCGCCACTATCACCTGGGATCACGCCCTGGAGCAGCCCAACCTGCGGGACGAGGAGCCCCACCGAAGGCAGGGCTCCTGGTTGGCGAGTCGCGACGAACGCCGCGACGAAGAGGGCGAGCCAGTAACCAGGGAGGATCCGGACGGCGCGCCGGAGGCCGTAGCTCTGCGTGTCCGGCACCTTATCGCCACCCACCAGTGCTCTGAGAAAGGGAAGTGCGATCAGGTACCCGCTGAGCACGAAGAAGAGCTCGACGCCACTGTCGACGTTGTATCGCAGCCATAGCCCACCGCCAGACCCCGAAGCGGGCACCAACCCATTGGAGTGATAGCCGATCACCATCAGCGCCGCGATGGCTCGCAGGACATCCAGATGCGTCGACCGACCGTCGCTGAGCGAGGCGACGGATGTTGGTCGCACCACGCTCACGATGACGAGCGACCTCGGCTCAGCCCGCCGATCTGGGACGGTCGTCACCCAGCCGTCGCGGGAACGTCAACTCGATCCCGTGCAGCCGCGCAGCCGGCGTCTGCGGTCCGGATGCCGGGTGCGCAGCCCTGGGTACGATGAGCAGGCATGAAAGCGCACGTCGACACCATGACCACGCTCGTACGCCCGATGCGCGTCGAGGACTGGCCCGGTGTGCGCGCCATCTACCTGCAGGGCATCGCCACCGGCAACGCGACGTTCGAGACGGATGTGCCGACCTTCGAACGCTGGTCGGCCGCCCACCTCCCCGAGCACCGCTTTGTCGCCGTGCGCGGGGACGACGTCGTCGGCTGGGCAGCGCTGGCACCGGTTTCGGATCGATGCGCGTACGCGGGCGTCGCCGAGGACAGTGTGTACGTTGCCGAGGACGCGCGAGGCCACAACATCGGCCGCGGTCTCCTCGATACCCTCATCGCACACGCTGACGACAACGGGATCTGGACGATTCAGAGCGGCATCTTTCCGGAGAACGTCGCCAGCGTCCAGCTGCACCTGCGCTGTGGTTTTCGCGTTGTCGGCACTCGCGAGCGGCTCGGACAGTTGCACGGGCGCTGGCGCGACGTGCTGATGGTGGAGCGCCGTAAACCATGAGCGCGAGGCCAACCGCGAGAATCTCCATTCCTACAAAGGAGATGCATATGGATGAGCGAGAGGTGTTCGTGCTCGCCGACCGCGCCCTCAATCGCGTGGTCGCGCAGCGCTTGCTGGGGATCACGGGGCGCGACCCGGGATGATCGTCGCCACCCACGCCACCCTGTACGCGGATGACCCCGAGGCGGCGAGGGCCTTCTTCCGAGACGTGCTCGGGATGCCGAACGTCGACGCGCACGGCGGCTGGCTGATCTTCAAGCTCCCCCCCGCGGAACTGGGCATCCACCCTGCAGGCGAGGCGGCGCCCGGCGGTCATCACGAGGTCTTCCTGATGTGCGACGACATCGACGAGACTGTGGCCGACCTGACCGCAAAGGGCGCCGAGTTCGCCGGGCCTGTCAGCGACGCCCGCTTCGGACGGATCGCCCGTCTGCGGATCCCGGGCGGCGGGGAGATCGGCCTCTATCAGCCCGCCCACGCGACTGCGTACCACCTCGACGCCTGATCGGGCGCAAGCTTCGGCCCGGTCCAGCGCCCGTACCATGAGCGTCATGAGCTTCGAACCGCGCTGGCACACCATCACCACTCCTGACGGTCGCGCTCTGGAGGTCGTCGCCGCCGGGCCCGAGGGCGGCCGATGTTTCCTGTGGCACGGCGGAACTCCGTCCGCCGCGGGGGTCTTCGCGCCCAAGCTCGCCGAGACCGCCAAGCGTGGTCTTCACTTCGTGACGTACTCGCGGCCCGGATACGCAACCTCGACCGCACGACCGGGGCGATCGGTGGGCGACGTCGCCGGTGACGTCACGGTGATCCTCGACGCCCTGGGCTTCGACTCCTTCATCTGCGCTGGCCAATCGGGCGGCGGGCCGCATGCGCTTGCCTGCGCGGCGCTGCTCTCGGATCGCGTCCTTGCCACCGCGACGATCGCGGGGGCGGCGCCGTGGCCGGCCGAAGGTCTTGACTGGATGGATGGGATGGGTGCGGAGAACGTCGAGGAGTTCTCCGCAAGCCTGAAGGGCCTGGACGAGCTGGTCCTGATCCTCGAGCGCGATGCGGCGCAGCTGCGCGAGGTCCAGCCCGCAGAGGTCGCGGCTGCGCTCGGCGGCCTGGTCAGTGATGTCGACAAGCAGGCGCTCACCGGCGAATACGCCGAGTTCGTGGCGACGACCTTCCGCCGCGCCGTCTCGTCCGGCATCGCGGGATGGCGCGATGACGACATCGCCTTCGTCCACCCCTGGGGATTTGATGTGTCATCGATCACCACCCCGGTCGCCGTCTGGCAGGGTGGCGAGGATCGGATGGTGCCGAAGACCCACGGCGCGTGGCTGGCGAGCCACATCCCCGGCGCCGAGCAACATCTGCTCCCGGCGGAGGGGCACCTTTCCCTCGGGGACCACAAGTTCGGTGAGGTCCTCGACGGCTTGCTGTCGATGGCGGAGACCGCACCCAAGCCAGCCCGTGCATAGTCAACGCCGTATAGTCGCCCCCATTCTTCGAGGACGAGGAGAGGAGACCCCCAATGCCATCAGCCGATGAGGTCAAGCAGAGCATCACCAACTGGTGCTCGTCCGACGACGACCTGGAGATCACGTCCGACCGGTTCGAGGCCGGCACAGATTTCTCGTTCGGGCTCAAGGCCGGGGTCCTGAGCAGCTCGCCGGTGGAGCTGGTCGTCCTCATGGGTGACGGCGCCGACCGCGTCACCATCCGGCGGAGCATGACCCTCAGCGGCGACAACGTCAGCGCTGCCAACCAGCTCATCGCGTCCCGGCCGGGCTCGGTGACCGCCGCCGTCGAGCGCTCCGGGGGCGACACCAGCGTGGTGGCGCAGACCTACGTGTATCTCGACGGGCTCAGCAAGCACACCTTCGTACAGGCGGTCGCAGAGCTGGCTCGGACCAGCACGTTGCTCGACGGGATCAGCAGCGCGGTGGTTCAGGCGGACGAGGACACCGTGCTCGCCGATATGCCGGCGGATGGCACATCGGACACCGAGGCCACGGCCATTCCCGAGTCGACCACGCCGGTGTCGACGCCATCGTGGAAGAGCCCCGGGAGCGCCTTCCCGGCGGGGACGTTCCAGCAGCCCTCAACTCCGCAACCGAGCTCCATCCCGGTGGGCCAACCCCTGCCCCAACCGAGCTTCTCGCCGCAACCGGCGCAACCGGTCCAGGCCCAGCCGGCGTATTCCCCGCAACCTGCGCAGCAGCCCTACCAGGCACAGCCGGTGCAGGCACAGCCCGCCCCGGCGAGCCAGTGGGTGCCGAGCCACTCGGTACCGCCGCAGGGTCTGCGCGCCTGGGGTGCGCCCGATCCCGCGGGACCGGTGGTCGCCAACCTGGCCCCGGGCCTGCCCATTCAGGTGGCGGAGGTCCGCGGCGCCTGGGCGCGCGTGATCTGCTCCAACGGCTGGACCGGCTGGATCGACGGTCGGATCATCGGCGTCGCCGCCTGACGGTCACCATCGCATGACCCTCGGGGTGCTGACGACCGGCGGGAGGAGGGCAAGGTGGCGGACGTGAAGGCCGAGCTGGTCGGCAACCTCTGGAAGATCGTCGTCGAGGTCGGACAGGTCGTCGAGGAGGACGACACTCTGATGATTCTCGAGTCGATGAAGATGGAGATCCCCATTCCGTCGCCGATCACCGGAACCGTGACCAAGATTCTGGTGGCCGAGGGCGACGTCGTCCAGGAGGGTCAGACCGTCGCCGTCGTCGAGTGACGGCGGGCTGCGGTCACCGTCTCGCGACGGGGCGAGCCGGCGGCCCCGAGCGTGCGACGATGATTCGGTGAACTCGACCCAGCTCGACACGATGCGTGTCACGACGGCGGACAACGTGACGCTGGGATACACCGTCGCCGGTCTCGGCAGCCGGATGGTGGCGCAGATCCTGGACAACCTGCTGGCCATACCGCTCACCATTGTCGCCGTGCTCCTCTTCGGTGCACTGGCGAACCTCACCGTCAGCAGTGCGCAGGGAGCGGCATTTGCCGGCGCGGCGGGTGGAACTCTTCGCCGGCTTCGTGTATTTCGCGTACTTCTTCGTCGCCGAAGCCGTGACCTCGGGCAGGACACCCGGCAAACGCGCCATGGGTCTGCGCGTCATCCGTGTTGACGGCTCCGGCGTCGATTTCCCGGCCGTGGCGGTGCGCAACGTGCTCCGCATCATCGACGTGCTCGTCGTTTTCGTGGGCCTCGTGGTCATGTTCTTCCAGCCGCAGACGCGCCGGCTGGGCGACCTGGCGGCGGGGACCATCGTGGTGCGTGACCGTGCCCCGATCACCCTCGCCGCGGCGGTCGCACCGCCGCCGATCATGCTTCGCACCCCCGATCCTGGGCCGGCGATCGAGGGGCTCGAGCGTCTCGGCACGTTCGAGCACGACACCCTCCGCGTGTTCCTCTCGCGTCCCGGGTTGAGCCCGGCGCTGCGGGCGACACTCGCCGCGGACATCGCCAGGCGTCTGCTCGAACGGCTCGCGCTGGCGCCGAACGCGCCGGAGCGTTTCTGGCCACCCGAGCTCTTGATCGAGCGCATCTATCTGCAGCTCGATCAACGTCAGCGATGACGCTGGACGCCTTCATCGCCGAGCGTCAGGCGCGCTGGGCAGAGCTCGAAGCCGCCATCAAGACCGCGAAGCGCGGACGGATCCGCACGCAGTCCGCGAGCGACATCGAACGCTTCGGACTGCTCCTGCGTCAGGCCTCGAGCGATCTCGCGATCGCGCGGCGCGACCATCCCGACGCGCCGGCAACCGAATACCTCAACACGCTCTGCGCGCGGGCCCATCCCCTGCTCTACCGCGGCACGCCGATGCGCCTCGGCTCGATCTGGCATTTCTTCGGCACCGCGCTGCCGCGCTCGTTTCGTGCCGCGGGGCCGTACATCGCGACCAGCCTGGCGTTGATGCTGATCGGCTTCATCGCGGGGTGGGTTGCCGTTGACGTTCGTCCCGACCTGCGCGCATCACTGGTGCCGCCATCACTCTTCGACCAGATGGCCCGCGGTCAGATCGGCACCGGCGTGCCGGACGCGCCCTTCGCCGCGGCATTCATCATTCAGAACAACATCCGGGTGGCGCTCATCTGCTTCGCGGGCGGCGTGTTCCTCGGCATCCCGACCGCGTTTGTCCTGCTCAGCAACGGATGGATGCTCGGCACCGTCGCGGCTGCGGTCCACCTTGGCGGCTACGACGTGCAGTTCTGGTCGCTGATCGTGCCCCATGGCGTGCTCGAGCTGAGCGTCATCGTCATCAGCGGCGGGACCGGGCTCATGCTCGGCGACGCGATCCTTCGCCCCGGACAGCTGCGCCGCGGCGAGGCGCTCGCGCGGGTCGCGGTGCGAGCCGTCCTCCTTGCGCTCGGGGCCGCCAGCCTGCTGGTCATCGCGGGGACGCTCGAGGCGTTCGTCTCCCCGTCGGCGCTGCCCGCGGGCGCCAAGCTCGCGGTTGGCGGCACCGTCGGGGTGCTGCTCTACGCATGGCTCCTGCTCTCCGGCCGGGGTCCACGCCGCCGCCGATCCATCGGCTTCGACCGTCCCGCGGAAACCCCCGCGTAGACTGGATTCCATGGAGGTCGTTCGGATCACGCCGCGCGGGTACTGTCATGGCGTTGTCGAAGCGATTCGCATCGCCAAGCGTGAGGGTGCGGCTCGCTCAGGGAGCGAGAAGGTGACCATGCTCGGCTACCTGGTCCATAACGAGCACGTGACCCGCGAGCTCGAGGACTCCGGCGTCGCGCTGGTCGCGGAAACCGACCGCATGAAAGCGCTCGACCAGGTCGCCGAGGGCACGGTCATCTTCACGGCGCACGGCATCTCGCCGGCGGTCGTCGACGCCGCCAAGGCGCGCGGCCTCAACGTCGTCGACGCGACCTGCAGCGATGTGACTCGCACCCACGACCTCGTGCGTGAGCTGGTTGCGAACGGGCATCACGTCATCTACATCGGCAAACGCGGCCACCCCGAGCCCGCGGGCGTCCTCGGCATCGCACCCGAGCACACCACGCTGATCGAGAGCATCGAGGAGGCGGATGCCATCGATCCGCCGGACGGGCGTCCCCTCGCGGTCACGTGTCAGACGACGCTGAGTATGTGGGACACGCAGGCGATCATCGACCGCCTGGCGCAACGCTTCCCGTCCATCGAGGTGCACAACGAGATCTGTCGCGCAACCCAGGAACGACAGGAGGCCGCGGTGCTTGCCGCGGAGGACCTCGAGTGCGTGGTCGTGGTCGGCAGCGCGCGCAGCAGCAACAGTCAGCGGCTCGTGCAGGTGGTTCGCGAGAAGGGACACCGTCCGGCGTATCTCGTGGACACGGCGGCGGACATCGACCCGGCGTGGTTCAAGGGTATGCAGCGGATAGGGGTCACCTCGGGGGCCTCGACGCCAACTCAGATAACGCGCTCCGTGATCGCGGCGCTGGAGGAGATGCCCGAACGCGTCTGAGATGACGTTTCGGCTGCGTTGGTCACAAACCAGCACATTCGCGGGCCGCAGCGACTAGAACTCCGGCCACCGTCCTCGCTGGCCGAGGCGGCATCACGAGGAGGAGAGAACGTGGCAGCACTGCCGCCCCAACCGCCGGGGAGCCCGCCGCCCCAGCCGCCGGGCATGTCGCCGCCGAGCACTCAGCCGCTGAGCCCGCCGCAAGCCCCATATCCCGGCGGCGCCTACGCCGGTCAGATGCCCTCGTATCCCGCTGGTGCGCAGCCGATGGGGATCGTGCCGGTCAAGGTGCACCGGCGCACGTTCTTCCTCACGCTCGCGCAGGTCATCATCATCGTCAAAGCGATCCTCACCATCCTGGTCGCGTTGGGCATCGGCGCGATCGGCGTGTACATCCTGGTCGCCGGACATGCCGCGATCGCGAACATCCCCGGCTACAACCAGTACCAAACGCAGTTCGGCAATGCCTTCATCAACTCGGCGGGATACTTCTTCCTCATCATCGCGTTTATCCCACTCGTCATCGGCATCGTCGACATCGTCCTCGGCGTCGTGGTGGGACGGCCCTCCAATGTCGCGCGCTGGATCATCATCGTGCTCGACGTCATCAGCATCGTCATCGCCCTGACCGATTTCAGCCGCGTGAATTCAAATTCGGGCGACCTCTTCCTGGTCATCTACCTCGTCCTGCAGGTGATCGTCCTCTACGCGCTCCTGCTCGATCCGCCCACGCGGAGGAACTTCGCCGGCACGGCGGTGTAGCGCGCAGCCGCGCTACAGGCGCGCGCGTCGCTTCAGGTCGAGGTAGCGGTTGACGAGCCGCGGCGACAGCGTGCGCGCGTCGGCGTCGATGGTCTCGGCGCCGGAGCGGCGCAGCAGGCGCAGGGTATCCTCGCGGTCGGCGATGAGACCGCCCGCAATCGCACGTGCGTAGGCGTCATCGCCGGATCGCGGCACGGCGCTCGCAGCGTCGTCGAGCGCGGGATCGCGCACGGTGACCACCAGGGGCAGATGGCGCCGGCGCAGCCGCGCGCACTGACGGATGAGCGCCCTGCCCTGGTCGAGGTCGAGCACGTCGGTGAAGATGACGACCAGCGACCGGCGCGTCTGCCACCTGCTGTAGAAGTTCAGCGCGTCGTCGTAGTCGGCCTCGGTCTCGCCGGGGCGGATCGGCCGCGTCGCGTCGAGAAAGCGGCGAAGCTGGGCGGTTCCAGCCCGGGGTGGCAGCGTTCCGGTGACCGTGTCGGCGAAGGCCAGCATCCCGGCCCGGTCGCCGCTGCGGAGGGCGACGTGGACGAGCAGCAGCGCGGCGTTGATCGCGTGGTCGAGTTTGGTGAGCTCGCCCGCACCGATGCCCATCAGCCGGCCATGGTCGAGACAGACGACCAGCGGCTGGGCGCGTTCGGGGATTAGCTCGGTTGCCATGAGCCGGCCGGTGCGCGCGGTGGCGCGCCAGTTGATCGAACGCATCGGGTCGTCGGGAAATGCCTCGCGCACCCGCTCGAACTCGCTGCCCTCGGTGCGCAACCGCATGGTGCGCAGACCGATCTCGGCGAGCTGACCGCGACGCGCCAGCGCCTCGTACACGTCGATGGCGGACAGATTCGGGTCGACGCGAACCGCGCGCACGTCCGGAACCGTCGTCTGGCGCCAGCCGAGGCGCCAGGGACCGGTCACGCGGACGGCTGCGGGACCGAGCGTGGCATCGCCCCGTGCGGTGGGCGTGACCATGTACTCGAGCACCGCGGGCAGGCGCACATTCCATCGACTCAGCGACGGGTGCAGCTGCGCCGGCACCCGCTCCTGGACGGTTGCCCGGGCGCCGGCCGACGGCGCGCTCACCTCGAGCGACACGCGGTTGGCGACGCCGACGGAGAGCAGGTCGCCGCAGACGCGGTCGACGCGCAACGCGGTGCCCACCGGGGCCCGACGCGAGTCCACGATGATCGCCACGGCAGATACAAGGAGCAGCAACGCCCCGGCAACCAGCAGCGCCTGTGCCGCGGCGCCGCCGGCGATCAGCGCGATCGACGCCCCGAGCAGACCGGCCCCGCGCCAGGTCACGACCGCGCGGTCACCTGGGGACCGGGACTCGTCCGACGGCGCGCTGGACGGCGGCGACCTCGGACACGCCCTGGATCTCCGCCTCCGGACGCCGGATCATGCGATGGCGCAATGCCGGGATGCAGACGTCCTTGACGTCGTCGGGAACGACGTAGTCCCGACCCTGGATGGCCGCCATCGCCTTGCCGGCGAGGAGCAGCGCGATCGATCCTCGCGGGGCTCGCTCCGAGCGAGAGGTCCGGGCTGGTGCGGGTCGCGGTGACGATCGCTGAGATGTAGCCGAGCACCTCGTCGGAGACGCGCACCGCGGCGACCTCGGCTCGCACTCTCGCCAGCGTCCCGGCGTCGATGATCGCGGTCACTCCCGCGGCGTTGAGGTCGTGCGCATTGAACCCGCCGTCGACCCGGCGCAGCATCACGATCTCGGTCGCCGGCTCGGGCACGTTGACCTCGAGCTTGAAGAAGAAGCGATCGAGCTGCGCCTCGGGAAGCGGGTACGTGCCCTCGTACTCGATCGGGTTCTGGGTCGCCACGACGAGAAACCGATCGCCCAGCGGACGGCTCTCCCCGTCGGAGGTGACCTGGCGCTCCTCCATCGCCTCGAGAAGCGCGGACTGCGTTTTCGCCGGGGCTCGGTTGATCTCGTCGGCGAGCAGGGTGTCGGTGAAGATCGGCCCCTCGCGGAATTCGAAGCGTGCCGCGTGTCCGGCCGGTACACGCTGGTCCCGACGATGTCGGAGGGCAGCAGGTCCGGCGTGAACTGGATGCGCGTGAATCGGGCGTCGAGGGCGGCGGCGAGCGTGCGGGCCATCAGCGTCTTCGCGGTTCCCGGCACTCCCTCGAGGAGCACGTGGCCGCCGCAGAGCACCGCGATGTACAGCCCATCGATCACCTGCAACTGGCCGACCACCGCTCGCCCCATGGTGTCGTGCAGGGCCGAGCGGAGGGCCGCCGCATTCGTCTGGGTTGCCACTGCGGGCATTGTGCCCTGGCCGCTCGCCGTATCGATCATCCGACCGGCGCGCGCATCCAGGCGCGCTCGCACTCGTCGACGTCGCGCGCGAGCCGGAGCAGCTCAGCCTCGTCCGGTCGACCTTTGGCAAGGGTACGGGCGCGGGCAAGCAGCGCAGCAATCGCGGGCTGCACGGCCCTCGTCGCCCGTCGCAATCGCGGCGCAGAACGACGCGTCGTCAAGGTGCCCGTCGACCCCGGTCGCACCCCCGACCCGGCGCTTCAGCTCGTCGGCGTAGCGCGCCGCGATGGGGCCGCGCTGACGGCTGCGCGAGAACAGCTGGCCCATCGCGGTCACGTACGACGTCGCGCTCGGGGTCGCGACGGCACTCGGGATCGCGCGCGGGTTTGCCGAGACGCCGGCCGTTGAGCGCGATCGCCAGGAGCACCAGCAGCGCCGCCAGCAATGCCGCCACCCCGACCGGACCATCGAAGATCGCGCCGGCGCCGCTGACGGCGTTGGTCTCGCCATGGTGGTACTCGTCAAAGCCGATCCGTCACCATGCGAGCCCGTTGCAGCAGGCTCAGCGCGAGAAACGCGGAGTCGTCGTGGCGCAGGCCGTCATTGGAGAGTGGCTGTGGGTCGCCAAGGACGTAGACGCGACCACCGCTGCCGACGCGCTCCATACCCACAACCACCTGCCCCTGTTCAACCAGCATGGGCACGAGCGGCGCCTCATCCGCAAAGGTGAGTCCGGCACCCACCGGCACGGCATGCACCCGGTCGGTGCTGTCGAAGGGTTGCGCAACCGTCGCCATGCCCGGACCCTCCAGGACGGCGGGGTTGATGTCGAGTCTGCCGAGCAGCGGAGCGGCATTGGCGAACGTGTCGGGGGTGATCGCCAGCACCAGGTCGCCGCCGGATCGGAGGAAGTCCATGGTCGAACTCACGTCCGCGGCGGTCAGCTCCACCGTCGGGTCGTAGCAGAAGACGACGTCGACGGCGCGGAGATCGAAGCTGCCGCTGATTCGGTTGACGTCAAGCCCGAGCCGCGTGAACCACGTGTACAGGGCGAGCGTGCCGAGCGTCCCGGCGGATCGCGACGAGGGGTTGGTCGCGTCGTTGGGAGGAATCGCGGCGGCGATGGCGATGACCACGAGAATGCAGACGGCCGCGATCAGGGTGAGGACTGCGGGCAGCGGCGGTCTGCTCATACCGCAGGCGAGCGGGATGCGTGTCGCGCCACGCGTCGCACCGCTTCGCAACGCGCCCGCGCGGCCTCCCACTGCGCGGCGCCTACCGGATCGCCTCCGTACCAGGCGCTGTCGAAGGCGGCGGCCGCGGGAGCGAGCACCGCGAGGAGGTCCGCGTCCGCGGACAGCGTGGCGAGCATCTCGCGGGTCGTCCAGGCGCGGTCGATCCGAGCGCGCCGCCCGCTGACGTCGAGCAGCGCCGACCGGAAGGCGCGACGGATCGCCTCGCGGTGGTCGCCGCGCTGCGCGGCGGCGAGTGCGAGCCGCCATTCGTTCTCGGGGTCGTCACCTGCCGTGGCCGGCTCTTCTCCTGCGGCGGTGGGCCGCCCACCCAGGCGCCCGCGCACACGGTAGATCACGAACGCGAGGATGACCGCGAGCACGAGCAGACCCAGCGCGATCGATCCGCCACTGCCGAGCAGCCCGAAGAGATGCGAGAGGATCCAGTTGATGGCGGCACCGATCTGCTCGAAGAGCGACGGCGCCGGCTTCTGGTCGAGATCGGCAAAAACGGGCGATGCATAGACGTTGTGGAGGAGATTTCGCGCCGCCCGCGAGTCCACGTTGCACGCCGAGCCGGCCGGCAGCGCGAGCGTCGTGGCAAGGAGGTCGAGCCGCTGCCGGCTGCCCGGCAGGTCCGGCGGTGTGGACGTCAGGCCGGCGACGATCGGTGCGAGCAGCGCGCTCGATGAGGGGACCTGGTCTTCCGCTCTCGTCGAGCGCCGTCACCGCCGAGGCGGGCTGCGGCGGCACGGCGGCGAGTGCGATGCCGGCGGTGTCGAGCAACCCGATGTATGTGGTGGTGACGCAGGAGCTCGCCGCCGCTGCCGTTCCCGTGGCACCACCGCTGAGGATCGCCGCGCCGAGGAGACCGGCGATGAGCAGCCGTCTCACAACGAGCTGGCGAGCATCTCGATGTCAAACCCCTCTTTGCGGATTCGCGCGTCGTAGTAGAGGAGGGTCACGCCGATGTAGGTGATCGGTCCGACGAAGATGCTGGCGATCGTGTTGGCAATCTGGCCGAAGACAAAGGCGTTGTTGGGGTCGAGCGCAGCACCGGGGAGCTGCAAGATGGTCGCGAGCACGCGCGAGATGATGTACGCGATCAGCGCGAGGAGCAGCAGGCGCCCCAAATTCGGCCAGAAGCGCGGCCTGACCAATTGCCAGCTGCGCTTGAGGCCGCGCCATCCCGACACCCGCTCGAGGACGACAGCAGGTGCTCCCAGAGCGAACGGAAAGTTGGCGCCGATCAGCACGACCAGCAGCACGAGTCCCACGAGCGCGACCACGCCGCCGAGCACCGGACCGCCGACCAGCGCGAGCAGCACAAAGACGAGCGCGATCGCGAGCGCGCACACGGCATAGAAGACGACGAGCAACAGGATCAAGGCGATCAGCGACCGCAGGCGGCCCCACGCCGCGCGGTATGCCGTCCGCAGCGAAGCGGGCCGGTCGAGGTACCGGTCGCTCACGGTGCGTGTGGTCGCCGCCTCGCCGAGCGGAAACACAACCAGTGCGGCGACGAGCAGCACTCCGCCCGAGACAGCCAGCGCGCCGAGCAGCGAGTTGAGCTGCGCAATCTCCTGCGCCCGGGTCGCGGTCTGCGGGTTGAGCGAACCGAACGGCGCGCTCACGAATCCCGCGATGCCGCTGAGCTCGAAGAGGATGAGCGTGAGCAGGGCGTAGGGGATCTGCACCACCGCGCTGATCGACGCGATCAGCACGAAATTGCGCCGGTACAGGGTGAAGGTGGCGTCGAGCCACTCGCCCACCGACATCGACCGGAACCTGCCGGAGCCCACCTCGGACGGCACGAACCCGCCGCTCCAGGCAGGTTGCGGAGCGCCCCATCCGGGTGGTTGTCCGCCCCACGCCGGCGGCGGCGCGCCCCAGCCCGGGGATTGTCCGCCCCACGCGGGCGGCGGCGCGCCCCACCCCGAAGGTGGCGTCCCCCACCCCGGCGGCTGGGGGCCGACATCCGTCGGCGGGGGTGGGGGCGGCGGCGGATCGGCCATGACAATTCCATTGTGGGTGCTGCACTCGGAGGGTGAGCAACGCTATCCTGCGGGTCCGAGCGATGAGTGATCTCACTGCTGCGCTGGTTCGCGGCCATCTCAACCTCTGGTACGTTCGATGCGGGCGCTAGTCGTCGATCCGTCCCTTATGGATGCCGGTTCCGGTCGCGGTGGCCGCGGCCGGAGGCGCCGCCGGTCCCAGGCGAATTCCTCCCTGCCGGTCGAGATCCGCGACGTGCGGACGCCCGTCCCACCCGGTCCCGGGTGGGTGCTGATCCGCCCGGCCCTGGCGGGGATCTGCGGCACCGACCTCGCCCTCGTGCATCGCGATTCGATCCCCAACGTCCTCAC
Organism: Candidatus Dormiibacterota bacterium; assembly: GCA_963768105.1. Taxonomy (GTDB): domain Bacteria; phylum Chloroflexota; class Dormibacteria; order Aeolococcales; family Aeolococcaceae; genus Palsa-851. The sequence continues at coordinate 277,840 of CAVYGR010000004.1, forward strand.
CGCCTACGGAACCATCGGCACGTTCATCCCGGGGCATGAGGTGGTGGGCGTCGTCGAGCGCGCCACGTCCACGCGCTGGGCGCACGAGGGCGACCGCGTCCTCGTCGAGCCCACGCTGCGCTGCGCCCACAAGGGCCTCGCCGATTGCCGGCGCTGCCGGTCCGGCGAGACCCACCTCTGTGAGAACGCCGACCGGGGCGGGTCCCTCTGTGCCGGGCGATCGGTCGGTTCGAGCGAACGTGCCGGCGGTGGCTGGAGCGACGGCTTCCTGGTCCACGAGGACATGCTGGTCCCGGCGGACGGCATCTCGGATCAGCGCGGCGTGCTGGCCGAGCCCGCCGCAACGGCCCTCCACGCAGTGATGCGCTGGACCCGGCGCGGCGACACCGCCGTCGTGATCGGCTCGGGCACGCTCAGCCGTCTCATCGTCGCCACGCTCCGGCGGCTGCACCCCGACCTCGACATCATCGTGCTGCACGACGCCCGGAGCACCGGCCGTCCGCGCCTGGGTCGCCGCCACCGTGAGGGCGCCCCCCTCAACGGCGATCCCAACGCCGCATTCATGGCGATCCGGTCGATCGGCGCCAATCGCGTGTGGCAGGGCTCGTCTGAGCAGCTGCTGCAGAAGACCGCGGAGCACATGGAAGCCCGCGTCATGCGGCCTTCGGGCGGCGGCCTGCCCGTTCTCGACGGCGGCGTCGACGTGGTCTTCGACTGCCGCGCTTCGGCGATGAGCATCGATCTCGCGGTGCGTCTGCTCCGCGCCGGGGGCACCCTCGTGCTCTGCGGGCGCTCGGGACGGCACGAGATCGAGTGGTCGCTGGTCTGGGCGCGCGAGCTGACTGTCCGTGGCGCCGCGTCGTATGGTCGCGAGCCCGACGGACGGCGAACCTTCGGGACCATCCGCGACTGGCTGAGCGACTCGAGCTTCCCCGTGGACAGCGTGGTCACCCACCGGTTCCCCCTCGACGAGTACGGCGCAGCGCTGGCGATCGCGAACGCGGGGTCCGCTGCCGGCGCGGTCAAGGTGGTCTTCGAGGGTCCGGCCGCGACGAGCCTGCGACCTGCCCCGGCGTCGGTGGTCGTCCACCAGCCGGACGAGCCGGTTCTGCTCCAATCGACGGCCGCGCGGGTCCGCGGCGCGCACGTCAAGGTCTCATAGGCGCGGCCGCGCATGGCCCGGCACACTCGAGCCGGCCCGTGCCAGCGTGATCCAACTCCCCGGACCGCGCCGTACCAACAGACGCGCCGCCCTCGAGCGCGTGTCGGAGTATGAGTGCACCTTACTGACGACGACATTGTCCGCTCGATCTCTGCCCATTCGCCTGAGGGGATCGAAGCCCTGTACGACCGATACGGTGGTCTCGCCCATGCCGTCGCGCTCCGCATCCTGAGCGACCGGGGAGCAGCCGAGGACGTGGTCCAGGAGTCGTTTCTGACGGTCTGGCGGCGCGGGTCGACGTTCCAGCCGGGTCGAGGGTCGCTGCGCTCGTGGATCTGCACGATCGTCCGCAACCGCGCCATCGACCGGCTCCGGGGGGATCGGCATCGCACCCACCTCGACACGTCGATGGAGGGCCAGTCGATCGAGCCCGCGATCACCGACCCGTGGGCGGCGGTCGCGCTCGAGCTGAGTGGTGAGGAGGTCCGCAAGGCGCTCGCCGACCTCCCGCCGGAGCAGCGCCAGACCATCGAGCTGGCGTACTACGGTGGCCTGTCGCAGTCGGAGATCGCCTCCGCGATGGAGGTGCCGCTCGGGACCGTGAAGGGACGCGTCCGCATCGCGCTCGACAAGCTGCGCACCGCGCTCGCCGATCAACTGGAGGCGCCATGGCAGCCCCAATGAACTGCGAGGAGGCGAACGATCTCCTCGCCCTCGAGGCGGTCGGCGCGCTGGAGACGTCCGATCGAGAGCTGATGGAACGGCACGTCGCGACCTGCGCGGACTGCCGGCGCCTCGCCGCGCAATATGCGGACGTCGCCTCCCTGCTCCCGGCGGCGCTCGACCCGGCGCCACCGCCTGCTCGCCTGCGCCGCAGGCTCATGGCTCAGGTCTACGGCGAGGCCACCTCGAAGGCGTCCCTGCCGTGGTGGCGCCGCCTCGTCACCGCCATCCCTGCGAACCGAGCCATCACCGTGGTCGCCGCCGCCGCCGTGGCCGCCGCGCTGGTCGTCGCCGTCTGGGGCTTCAGCGGACGCGGGTCAGTGCCGCCTCCAATTTCGTATGTCGTGTCGGGCGGCACCTCGCAGCAGTCGGTCAGCGGCACCCTCGCCGTCGACACGGCGGCTCACCAGTCGATCCTGACGGTGCGCGGCCTCTCGGCCCTCCCCGCCAACGAGGTCTACGAGGTCTGGCTGATCCCTGCCAACGGACCACCCAAGGGAGTTGCGTTCCTCACCCCCTCGCCATCAGGCGGGGCGTGGACCGCGGTGGTGAACGGGAGTCTCGACGGCTACACCGCGGTCGCGGCGACCAACGAGCCCAGCGGCGGCAGCCCGGGCCCCACCGGGTCCCAGGTGCTCATCGGTCAGCTCGGCTGATCGTCCGCCGGCTTGGGGGCGGCCGGCCTGCGCCGCTTCGCGGCGATGGCGGGCAGCACGCGCTTGATCCCGGCATTGTCCACGACCATGCGCCGCTGGCGCTTGCGGTCGCGCTGGCGGACGCGCTCACGCTCGGCGTCGGGAAGGTCGGGCTCGGGATCCATGGCTCAAGTCAGGCGCCGAGCGCGCGGGCCGGCGCAGGAGCACGGCGTCTCCCCCGGCCGATGGCCACACCGACCGCTGCCGCGGCCGCGACCGTGACCACCGCTCCACCCGCGATCGCCTGGACCCTCCGATCGACGCCGAGCGCGCGCAGCCGCGCGCCGACCCCGGGTGCGACGGCGTTGGCGATTGCCACCGCATAGATGCGGGCCCGAGTGTCGGCGTCGAGGTGCCACGCGCCGAGCGCGCCGGCGACGTCCGCGCCGGTCTCGATCAGCTCGCGGACATCCGGCGACGCCGCGAAGGCGGCGAGATCGCTCTCGAGGGCGGCGTCGAGCAGGTCCTCGCGGGTCATGATCCCGAACTCGGCGAGGCGCTCGGCCGGCAGCGGGGCACCGAGCCTGCGCCGGAGCGCGGTCAGGGCCCGGAAGCTGAGCAGTTTCACGGCCCCTTCGCTCCTGCCCATGATCTCGGCGATCTCGCGATTGCGAAGGTCGCCGCCGAAGCGAAGCAGGATCGCCTGGCGCTGGTCGTGGGGCAGGGCGGCCACCGCGGCGCGCACCTCCTGCGCTCGTTCGCCGGCCTCGACCTGCTCCGAGGGGTCGGCGCCGGCGTCCGGGAGCATCCGGGACTCGAGTTCGATCCACCCGGGGCGGCGGCGCTCTCTGGAGACCAGGTTGCCGGCAACGCGGTAGAGCCACGCCGAGTACGGGACGCCCCGCCACTCGAAGCGGGGCAGCTCCTCGAGGGCCCGTGTGAAGGTGGCTGCGGTCACGTCGTCGGCCTGCTCCATGTCGTGGGTGAGCGTGTACACGTAGGCGTGGATCTGATCGACGTAGCGCTCGTAGAGCGTCGCGAACGCCGCTCGGTCGCGCTGCGCGGCCAGGATCTCAAGCCGCTCCTCCTCGAGCTCGGCCGCGCTCCGATGGGCCATCGTCAGCGCCGCCTCCCATTTGAAGGACGCAATTCGCAGAAGCGTGCTGGGGCCATCGCGTTACGCCGTCCGGCCTCCTCCGATCAATCCCACGCGAGTGCCTGCTTCTTCGAACGCGAGGAGCGCGCGGTCGAGCTGCTCGTGCGTGTGGGTTGCGCAGACGATGGTTCGGACTCGTGCCTGGCCGCGAGCCACTGTGGGGAACCCGATCCCCTGCGCGAAGACGCCTCGCTCGAGGAGCAGGTCCGAGAGCTCCATCGCCACCGGTGCGTCGCCGCACATCACCGGCGTGATCGGCGTCTCGCTCCGGCCGATGTCGAAGCCCAGCTCACGCAGGCCGCTCTTGAAGTGTCGCGTGTTGCTCCACAGCTGTTCGATGAGATGCGGCTCCTGCTCGAGCACGTCGACGGCGGCGATGCACGCGGCAACCACCGCCGGTGGATGCGAGGACGAGAACAGAAACGGGCGGGCCTTGTGGATCAGATGGTCGCGTACCGTCTGCGACGCGGCCACGTAGCCGCCGACGACCCCGATCGCCTTGCTCAGGGTGCCGATGTTGAGCGCGACTCTGCCGTGCAGACCGAAGTGGTCGGTGGTCCCGCGCCCGTTGGTGCCGAGCACGCCGGTCGCATGCGCGTCATCGACCATGACCGCCGCACCGTGGTGCTCCGCGCGCTCCACCAGGTCCGGGAGCGGCGCGATGTCGCCGTCCATGCTGAACACGCCGTCGGTGACGAGCAGGATGCGCCGGTATCCCTTGGCGCGCGCCTCGCTCAGCGCGCGCTCGGCGTCGTTGGGGTCGACGTGCTCGTAGAGGATGCGGTCGGCCTTGGTGAGCCGGATGCCGTCGATGATGCTGGCGTGGTTCAGCTTGTCACTGACGACGCAGTCGCCCTGGTCGAGCATCGAACCGATGACGCCGATGTTCACCGCGTACCCGCTGTGGAAGGTGAGCGCCGCCTCGGTGCGCTTGAACGCCGCGAGCCGTCGCTCCAGCTCTTCATGCAGCGTCTGTGTGCCCGCGATGGTGCGCACGGCTCCGGTGCCGGCGCCCCACTCCAACGCGGCCCGCGACGCGGCCTCGACGAGCAGCGGATGGGTGTTGAGTCCGAGGTAGTTGTTGCTGGACAGGCTGATCACCGCCTTGCCGGCGATCTCGACCTCCGGTCCCTGCGCCGATTCGAGCACGCGCAGGGGACGGAACAGTCCGTCGCGGCGGAGCGCCTCGAGGTCGTCGTTCAGCGATGCATCGAGGGCCTGGACGGCGCGTGACGTATCCGAGCGTGTGACCATGGAACAACCATACGCCGCAGCCGATCAGCCGGGCGTGAGCGTGACCTTGCCGCACTGACCGGACTTCATCAACTCGATGGCGGCGCCGATGTCGCGCAGGGCGAAGCGGTGCGTGATCAGGGCGCCGACGTCGATGACGCCGTCGCGGACGTACGCGGTGGTCTGTTCCCAGGTGGCGGGGATGCGCCGGCCGGCGACGCCGTAGAGACTCAACCCCTTCATCACCACGTCGCTGGAGAGATCGACGACATCGGGGCCGTCGCCGATGCCGAGCAGGCTGATCCATCCTCCCGGCCGTACGAGACGCGTCGCCGACGCGACCGCGACCGGGGAACCGCTCATCTCGAGCACGCAGTCGATGCTGCGCATCGCGGCCGTGCGCACTGCGTCATCGACGGGTGCGTCGGTCGCGCGCACCACCGCGTGCGCGCCCATGCGCTCAGCGAGGTGCAGCCGGTACTGGTTGCGGTCGACGGCGACGACGCGCGCGGCGCCCCGGGCTCGCGCGACGGCGATCGCCGCGCAGCCGATCGGACCGCACCCGAACACCACGACGGTGCGCCCGGAGAGATCACCGTACGAACAGGCATGCACCGCGTTGCCGAGCGGCTCCATGGCCGCGGCGACGTCGGCTGCGACGCTCTCGCCGACCGGCCACACGTTCGCCGCGGGCACCGCCACGTGCGTCGCGAACGCGCCGTCGACGTCGACACCGAGAATCCGCGTGTTCTCGCAGACGTGGAAGTCGCCGCGGCGGCACTCGTCGCAGTGCCCGCAGACCAGGTGCGACTCGACGGCGACGCGAGTCCCGAGCGCCGGTCCCTGCACGCCCTCCCCCCAGGCGACGACCTCGCCGCACATCTCATGGCCGACCACGCGCGGGGGATGGACTCGCGCCGCCGCCCAGGGATTCCAGTCGTAGAGGTGGACGTCGGTGCCGCACACCGAGGTGGCGGCGACGCGGAGGAGGATCTCGCCGGCCGCGGGCTGGGGATCCGGCACCTCGCCGATCACGAAACCGGGAGCGGGCGTGGATTTGAGGACGGCGAGCACGGCGCGGTGATTATGCGTTCGTTTCCCGGCCGCGAAACGTCTGTGCCACGTCCGCCTCGCCCCGAGAGACTGCGGCACATCGCGGCGCCGGTGGCCGCTCAGCGACTGCCGCGGAGGACATGCGCATGCTCGATGGCATTGATCGGCCGGCTCCGGGGCCACGTCCCCGCCGCATCCCGGTCGAGGACCTGAGTGTCTACGAGGGACGCGGCGGCCACACGCTGCGCCGTCACGTTGACACCCGTCCCGGCGACGAGATGCGCCGGATCCTACGCGAGGGGGTGGCGGCGGCCGGCAGGTTCGTCAGCCGCGCGACCGCGCAGCGCTGCGTCGACATCGCGGTGACGCGGCGCAGTTCGGACATCGCCGCCTGGCTCGGCGGACGCGACAGACACGCGCCCTTCACGTTCGTCGAGGACATGGGCGAGATCGTCGGCCACGTGCTCACCTACGCCGAGGTCAGCCGGGGCATCGCGGTCCCCAGGCAGGTGACCGCAGTCCGGCTCGTCCTCCGGCGCTGCGCCGAGCTGCCGGGCGGCTTCACGGTTGTGACCGCGTACCCCACCCGTTCCCCATATCGCGATAAGAGACACTAGGAGCACCGCCATGAATGGCACCATCGACATCGACACCATCGCCCACGCGGGAGCGGACTACCCCGCGCTGAGCCAGCTGCTGGGCGGCTACTACCACCAGGATTGGCGCGAGGACCACGTCTCGCCCGATGCGGCGGTCCGGGCGTTCGTCCAGGACGCGTCAGCCGAGACCGTCGCCGCCGCCGCGAGCGAGATCGACCGATTGCTCGCCGCCGGGTTCGACACCATCGCGCTGGCCCAGCTCCTCGTGGACGGATTCGACTGCAACTACGTCGCCGAAACCGACGGGCTGACGGCGGCCGCGTGGCTCACCCAGGTTCGCGACTCGCTGCGCGCCCGAGGCTCCTGAACCCCGGCTGATCAGCGTGCCCGCGGCGACGCTGCGACCCGCTTCGCCAGGGCGGCGAAGTGCAGCAGCGCCGTGGGCACCAGCGTCGGGAGGGCGATGATCAGCGCCACGATGTCGACCGGCCCGCCGAACAGGCGAACCCAGTAGAGGACAAAGAGCACCACGCCGATCAGCGCCGTGTTGCGCCGCCCCCATACCGTGTGCACCAGCTCGGGGCGCCGCCCGGTCAGCAGGACCAACGGCGTCAGCATCACCGGTCCCGCGTACCGGGCTACGACGAATATCGCGAGCCAGAGCGGCACGATCCCGAGCTGCCACGATCCGATGGTGCCGACCGAGAAGTACAGGGCATCGCCGAACGGATCCATCGCCTTGCCGAGCACCGTGATCGGCCCATAGCGGCGGGCGATGAACCCGTCGACCGCGTCGAGGAGTCCCACCGATCCGCCGACGCCCCCCCAGAGCGCCAGCGCGAGCCGCCCGGGGAGCGACAGGGTGGCGATGAACAGCAATGGCACGCACGCGTAGGCACGCAGCGCGGTCAGACCATTGGGGATCCCGTAACGATCGACCGGGTTCCCGTCGGGAGTCATCAACATCGCGGCGCCGCCGATCACACCGACGGTGACCACCACCCACCAGCCCGCGGTTGCGGCTGCCGCGCCGTCGACCGCCCCGTGGCCGTGCACGACTGCGACCAGCACGGTGAGCGCTTCACCGAACACGAGACCGACGAGCGTCCAGACGAGCAGCGAGATGCGCAGGTGCGTGCTCCCACGCAGGCGCGCCAGCGCGGTCCCGTAGAGAGCGGCTAGTCCTCCCAGCCCGGGGCTCCCGCCCGGTGCCGCAGCGTCCGGGTCAGACCGCGAGGCACGTGATCGTCTTGACCACGCCGTCTGCGGACTGGATCCGCTCGAGGATGAGACGCCCGATGCCGGGCACATCCGGGGCTTCCACCTGGGCGATGACATCGTATTCACCGGTGATGGCGTCCACCAGCACGATGCCGTCCTTGCCTCGCAGGGCGTCGGCCACGTGTTGTGCCCTGCCTGCGCTCGCGGTCACAAGCACATACGCACGGATCATCTCGTTCCTCCCACGGTTGAAACGCCCGGCGACTGTAGCATGGGGATATGCCGTGGGCCATCCTGATCAGGCTCCTGGCCCGGTTGGCAGCGGGCCTCATTTTCTGGCGACTGGTGGGCGGCCGCAGGCGTGCGTACGCGGGCGTCCCCGGCGCGACTGCGCCGCCGCGTCACATCGATCCCGAGGCCGCGATGATGGCGGTGCGGACATCGGTGTCGATGACGTGGCGCGCCCTGCTCGCCGGCGTCAGCGCCGCGGCGGCCGTGGTGCTGACGGCGGCGGGCGTCACCATCATCGTGCTCACCCCGCGCTGGCTCGGCGCCATCCTGCTGGCCGTGGGGATCGCGGCCGGCGCCGCGGCGTGGTTCGAGGGGCGGATGCTCTTCGTCGCGCTGCGCGCGCGTAGCCGCCGGCGCCGTGACGAGCGCCTGCGCAAGGCGACGACAGGCGGCTGAGCTCCGCGCTTTCGCGGCTCAGCTCAGGTACGGAGCGACCCCCTCCCCCTGCTCTGCCGCGTCCATCAGCACCTCGCTCACCGTCGGGTGCGCATGGATGATCGCGCCGAGATCGTCCATGGTGAGCCCGTCGCTGATCGCGACCCCGACCTCCGAGATGATCTCCACGGCGTGCACGCCCATGACGGTCGCACCGAGCAGGCGATCCGTCGCCGCGTCGGCGTAGAGCTGGGCCAGCCCGTCGGGCTCGCCCTCGCCGAGCGCCTTGCCGTTGCCCAGGTAGCGCGCCTGACCCACCTTGACCTCGAACCCGGCGTCCTTCGCGGCCTGCGGGTTCATGCCAACCATGGCTATTTCAGGGTGGGTGTAGATGCACGAGGGCACGACGGTCCGATCCATCTCCATGACGTCGTGGCCGAGGGCGTTCTCGGCGGCGCGACCGCCCTCGGCGCTGCCGAGGTGCGCGAGCTGCAGGCCGCCGATGCAATCGCCCGCGCCCCAGATCCGCGGGTTCGCGGTGCGCAGGAACGGGTCGACGACGACGTGGTCGGCGTCGTCGATGGCCACCCCGGCGTCCTCGAGGCCGATCCCGCGAGTCTGAGCGCGACGTCCGACGGAGACGAGGAGCAGGTCGGCGGTGATAACGGTCGCGTCGTCGAGATGGGCGGTGACGCTATCGCTGCCGTACTCGACCGACTCGACGCGGCGTCCGGCAAGAAAGGTGATCCCCTGCTTCTCCACCAGCCGGCGCCACTGCTGGACCACGCGGGCGTCGACCCCGGCGAGTACCTGGGGGAGCACTTCGACAACCGTCACGCGTGAGCCCAGCGCGGCAAACAGGCTCGCGAACTCGCATCCCACCACCCCGCCGCCGATCACCAGCATGTGCTCGGGAATGCGCTCAAGGCGCAGGATGCCATTCGACGTGACCACCAGCGGATGGTCCATGTCGATGCCGGGCAGCCCGGACGGCTCGGTGCCCACGCAGATGATCAGGTGGTCGAACGCATAGCGCGCGTCCCCGGCGACGACCGCGTCGCCATCGACAATGCCCTGGGCGCGCACCACCGCGACGTTGCGGCGTTTGCAGGCCGCCTCGACCCCCTTGCGCATGGCGACCACGACCTCTTCCTTGCGCGCCATCATGCGTGGGAAATCGACCTCGGGCTCCGGCAGGCGGATACCGAAATCCGCGGCCTGGCGGATCTTGCGGAGCAGGTCGGCGCCTGCCAGCAACGACTTGGTGGGAATGCAGCCCCAGTTGAGACACGTGCCGCCCAGCTCGGCGCGCTCGATCATGGTCACTTCGGCGCCGAGTTGAGCGGCGCACAGCGCGGCGACATCACCGGCGGGTCCACCGCCGAGCACGACGACCCGGGTCATGACTCGCTTCGCGTCGTGCCGTGAGCGCTGGCGACGGATGCGTCCTCGCCGCGTAGTGAGGTGGCGAACGCCTCGTTGACGATGCGTTCTTCCTCGAGTTGATGCGACCCCGCGTATCCCTCGGACGGGCTGGCGCGGCGCGGCCGCCCGATGTAGTCCCACTGCACCTGGACGGGCCGCGCGAGTCCGAGGACGCGCTCGAGACTGCCCCACGCGCCCATGTTCTGCGGCTCCTCCTGCACCCAGTAGAGGCGCTCGAGGTTCGGATACGCAGCCACCAGCTCGAGGATGTGCTCCACCGGCAGCGGATAGAGGAGCTCGACCCGCGCGATCGCGACGTCGGTCGCGCCGTCGCGCTGCGGTGAGAGCACCAATTCGTAGTACATCCGGCCGCTACACAGCAGCAGGGTCCGCACCTCGTCGCGGCGCAGCGGTCCGGTCGGGTCGTCGATCACCGGTTGGAACCTGCCGGTGGTCAGCTCGGTGAGCGTCGACGTCGAACTCCTTGAGGCGCAGCAGGCTCTTCGGGGTGAAGACGACGAGCGGGCGCGGGTCGTTGAGCAGGCCCTGGCTGCGCAGCAGGTGGAAGTACTGCGACGGTGTCGTACAGTTGGCGAGGCGCATGTTGTCGTTGGAGCAAAGCTGCAGGAATCGCTCGATGCGCGCGCTCGAATGCTCCGGACCGCTGCCCTCGTACCCGTGGGGAAGCAGCATGGTCAACCGCGAGTGCTGTCCCCACTTGGCGCGCGCCGACGAGACGAACTGGTCGACGATCATCTCGGCGTTGTTGAAGAAGTCGCCGTACTGGGCCTCCCAGATCACCAGGGTCTCGGGGTCGGCGGCGCTGTACCCGTACTCGAAGCCGAGGCACCCCACCTCACTGAGCGGACTGTTGAGGACCTCGAAGGTCGCCTGTGCGTCGGTGAGATGCTGCATCGGTATGTACAGCTCGCCGTTGCGCTCGTCGTGAAAGGCAAGGTGGCGGTGGCTGAACGTCCCCCGAACGGTGTCCTGGCCGGTCAGGCGGATGGGGTGGCCCTGGGTGATCAATGAGGCGAAGGCGAGCGATTCAGCGGTGCCCCAGTCGATCGTGCCCTCGATGAGTGCCGCGCGCCGTCGCTCCATCTGACGGACCAGCTTGGTGTTGGGCGTGAAGTGCTTCGGGAAGGTGAGCAGCTGCTCGTTGAGCGCGGTCAGCGAGCGGTGGGACACTGCGGTGCGCAGCATCGGGTCGTCGGGTTCCTCGACGACCTGTTCGTGCGTCAGGTCGTCGAGCTCGGCGGCGAGATGCTCCTTCACGCGCTTGTGGGCGTCGGCGACGCGCCCGTAGGCGGCTTTGGCGAGCGCGTCGACCTCATCGGGGCGGATCAGACCCTCGGCGACCAGCTTGGCCGCGAAGATCTCGCGGACCGTCGGGTGCTGACGGATCTTTTGATACATGAGCGGCTGCGTGTACGCCGGCTCGTCCGCCTCGTTGTGACCGAAGCGCCGGTAGCCGATCAGGTGGACCATCACGTCACGTCGATACACGCGCCGGTAGTCGTACGCGAAGGTGATGGCGGCGAGGCACGCCTCCACATCGTCGGCGTTGACGTGGACGATCGGGATGTCGAAACCCTTGGCGAGATCCGACGCATACCGCGTCGATCTGCCTTCCTGGGGATCGGTGGTGAATCCGACCTGGTTGTCGGCGATGAAGTGCACCGTCCCGCCGGTGGTGTAGCCCGGCAGCGACTGCAGGTTCAACACCTCCTGGACGACGCCCTGCCCGGCGAACGCGGCATCGCCATGGATCAGCACCGGGAGCGCCGCCAGCTGGTCGAGATGCAGGGTCGTCGCCCGGCGCTGGGTCTGCGCCGCCCGGCACCACCCTTCCACCACCGGGTCGATCGCCTCGAGATGGCTCGGGTTGGGCAGCAGGCGGACCAGGATCACCTTGCCCGTCTCGGTGTGGTAGGTGCCGGTTGCGCCGACGTGATACTTGACGTCGCCGGTCGACCGGAAGCGCGTGATGTCGCGTCGAGCCGAGGCCAGCTCGAAGGCGTTGAGGATCGAACTCGTAAGGATGGTTCGCGACGTGAGCGACGACCGCGAGCCGCCCGCGATGCGACATGCCCATGACCACCTCGCCGATCCCGTCCGCGGCGACATTCGTGAGCAGGGTCTCGAGCATGGGCACGAGCGCGTCGAGTCCCTCGATGGAGAACGTCTTCTGTCCGAGGAAGGTCGCGCGCTGGTAGCGCTCCATGGCGTCGACCTTGGTCAAGCGCTCGAGCAGACGCATGCGGTCGTCGACGGTGAGCGTCGGCCGGTAGGCGCCCGACTCGATGTGCTCGCGCAGCCACACCCGCTGCTCGTGGCTCGAGATGTGCTCGATCTCGAACGCGATGGTGCTGCAGTAGGTGCGCCGCAGATGTGGCAAGACCTCGGCGAGGTTGTGTCCGGGGACATAGACCCGGAGCAGGTCGGCGGGGATCTGCTCCATCAGCTCCTCGGTGAGCCCGTAGGTCGCCGGGTCCATCGCGGGATCGCCGATCGGCGGCGACCCGAGCGGATCGAGATGCGCGCCGAGATGACCATGCGTCCGGTGCGCCTTGACGAGCGACGTTGCGGCCTGCATCGCCGCGAGCAGGGTGCGATCGGGGGCCTGCGGGGCTGCGGCGGGGTGCGGTGCACTCGGGGTCACCGGGCGCGCCGGTGCCGGTGTCCCCACGGCGGTCAGCTCCAGTCGAGGCAGGTTGATGCCAAGATTGGCAGCAACATCCTCGTAGAAGCCGTCAGCGCCGTCGAGCAGCGCCTCGATGCGGCCGAGGAACTCCCCTGACTGCGCGCCCTGGATGACCCGGTGGTCGTAGGTGCTGGTCATGGTCATGACCTTGCCGATGCCGAGGTCGCGGATGGTCGCCTCCGGCGTGTTCCGCCACTCTGCCGGGAATCCGATCGCTCCCACGGCGACGATGGTTCCCTGCCCGGGCATGAGCCTGGGCACCGACGCGACCGTGCCGATGCCACCGGGGTTGGTGAGCGTCAGGGTCGCGCCCTGCAGCTCCTCCACCGCGAGCGTGCCCGCGCGTGCGCGCTCGATCAACCGCTCGTACTCCTCGCGGAAGTCGCTGAACTGGCGCTGCGCGGCGTCACGGATCACGGGCACAACGAGAAAACGGGTGCCGTCCTTGCGCACGCTGTCGACGGCCAGACCCAGGTGTGCCGGTCCGGGCACGCGTGCGGGCTTCCCGTCCTCGGTGCGGGCGAAATGCGTGGTCATCTCCGGGCTCGCACCGGCGGCGCGGGCGATCGCGTAGCCGATGAGGTGCGTGAAGGACACCTTGGCGGGCCGGCCACTTGCGGCGAGCGCATCGTTCAGCTGACGCCGGCGCTGGTCGAGGATGTCGACCCCGACGGTGCGGAACGAGGTGGCCGTCGGGATGTCGCGGCTGCGCTCCATGTAGTCGACGAGCGCGGCGGCGGGCCCACGGATCGGCTCCGCCGCCTCACCGTCGGCGACGCGGACGGTCCCGTCCCGGCGCGGTGCGGCCATCGCGCCGGCGGTGAAGACGTCGCCCTTGGTGACGACGCCGCCGGGCCCTGAGCCGTGCACCGAGTGGAGGTCGACGCCGTTGCGCGCGGCCGCACGGCGGGCGAGCGGCGATGCGTCGACACCGCTCCCACCCGCGGCGACGGTTGGGATGGGCGCAGGCGCAGGGGGCGGAGCCGATTGCGCCGGTGCGGCCGGCGGGCTTGCGGGTGGCGTGCTCACCGGTGGCGTGCTCACCGGTGGCGTGCTCTCCGGCGGCGTGCTCACTGGCGGCGTGCTCACCGGCGGCGTGCTCCTCGGCGCGGGTTCGGGGCTTTCCGATACCGGCGGTGCCGTCTCGGCGTCGGCGGCCGAGGTATCGGCTTGAGCCGGGGGCGGCGTCGGCGTTCCGTTGGCGCTCTCGCCCGGCGGCTCGGGAGCGGTTGCCGGCACCTCCGCGGCAGCGACGCCCGGAGCGATCCGTCCGAGGACCGCGCCCACCGCCACCGTCTCGCCCTCCGCGGCGACGATCTCCGAGAGCTGACCCGACGCCGGGGCAGGAACCTCGACGTCGACCTTGTCGGTGGTGACCTCGACGATCGGTTCACCCTCATCGACGCTGTCCCCGACGACCTTGAGCCATCGGGACACGATGCCCTCCGTGACCAACTCACCCATCGCCGGGAGGGTCAGCGAAACCGGGTCAGCCACTCTTGAATCCTCTCACCTTCTCGCTGCAGCAGTACTTGCCGGCCGATATACACGGATATGTATACTTCCATTGGCCGGGTCAGTTCCCGGCCCGGCCGGAGGGGCGACCGTCAGCACCCAGCTCTCGGAGGTCGTCCCATGGTGGTGGTTCGCCGTTTCAGACTGCTCATCGGCTTCGCCGCGGTGATCGGCGTGGTCGTTGTCGCGATCCATGCCACAGCGCAAGCACCCACCCCTGGTCGATACATCAGCTGGGCGCCGCCGGCCGCGGCAACTGCCAGCCCCGGTGCCGGCTCAGCCGTCCCGATCGCGAGCGCACCGCCGGTGCTAGGAGCCGGACCGCTCGGCGGGTTGGCGATGCCGCTGTCGAGCCTGTTCAAGCAGTTGAACGTCAACACCGCGGAGACCGCGAGGGGGCAGTACTCGATCATTCAGGATCTCGAGAGCGCGCTCGCCGCCCACGTGCAGCAGTTCCTGAAGTGGGTCACGGGCGGACGATGATCGCCCGCCAGTCAGAATCGAGAGGTGCCCCCTCCAGTACAGGCCGGCGAATTGCGCCGCCCCGACCTCCGCAACGTCGCGATCATCGCCCATGTCGACCACGGCAAGACCACGCTTGTCGACGCGCTCTTGAAGCAGTCGCGCGTCTTTGCCGCGCACGAGCAAGTGGGCGAGCTGATCATGGATTCGAACGATCTCGAGCGCGAGAAGGGCATCACCATCCTCGCCAAGACGACGTCCGTCCGCTACAACGGGGTGAAGCTCAACATCATCGACACCCCGGGGCATGCGGACTTCGGCGGCGAGGTGGAGCGGGTGCTCGGCATGGCCGACGGATGCCTGCTCTTGGTGGACGCCGCCGAAGGGCCCATGCCCCAGACCCGCGTCGTGCTCCGCCAGGCGCTCGCCCTCGGCCTGCAGCCGATCATCGTCGTCAACAAGATCGATCGAACCAACGCCAGGCCCGCCGAGACCGTCGAGGCGACGCACGACCTGCTCCTCGAGCTCGCACGCGACGCATGGCAGCTCGATGCGCCGGTCCTCTACACCGACGCTCGCGAGGGCACGGCGACCGCGGACCTGACGCATGCGGGGGTGACGCTCGAACCGCTCCTCGACGCGATCCTCGAACACGTGCCGCCACCACTGGCCGATCACGACGGTCCACTGCAGATGCTGGTCAGCAACCTCGACCACGACAACTGGAGCGGTCGCCTGGCGCTCGGCAAGATCCAGCGCGGCACGGTGCATCCCGGACAAAGCGTCGTGTGCCTCACCGCACAGGGGTCCGGCAAGCTCGAGCGCATCGCCACCGTGCTCACGGTTGAGGCGCTCCAACGCCTGTCGGTCGAGTCGGCTTCGGCCGGTGAGATCGTCTACCTGTCCGGTTTGCAGACGGTCGCGATCGGGGACACCATCGCCGACGCCGAGGCACCGGAGGCGCTGCCCCGCCTCGAGATCGGGGAGCCGACGCTGCGCATGCAGTTCTCGGTGAACCAGTCGCCATTGGCCGGGCGCGAGGCGACGGTCAGCAGCACCTCACGGCAGCTGCGCGCGCGGCTGCAGCGCGAGCTGCTCACCAACGTGGCGCTCCGCGTCGACGACGGGCCCACCGCCGACATCTTTGACGTGAGTGGTCGCGGCGAGCTGCACCTGGCGATCCTCATCGAGACCATGCGCCGCGAGGGCTACGAATTCGAGGTGTCCAGGCCCGCCGTGATCACCAAGGAGATCGACGGCGAGCGGGTGGAACCGGTCGAGGACTGCGTCATCGACTGCTCCGCCGATGTGGTGGGTGCGATCACCGATGCGCTCGGGTCGCGGGGCGCGAAGATGACCGCGATGCGCACGGACGCCGGCGGCGGCGTGCGGCTCACATACCACGCCCCAACCCGAGCACTGATCGGCCTGCGCAGCCAGATTCTCACGTTGACGCGCGGCACCGGCGTGATGGCCACGCGACTGCTCGGCTGGGAGCGCACCTGGGCGCTGCCGACGACCATGCGCACCGGCGTGCTCACCGCGAGCCAGCCGGGCACCGCCGTGGCGTACGGGCTGGTGACCCTGCAGGAGCGCGGCCAGCCGCTGATCGCGCCGGGAACCGCGGTCTACGAGGGCATGGTGGTCGGACTGAACCGCCGCCCGGGCGACATCCACCTCAACGTGACCAAGCAGAAGCAGAAGACCAACATCCGCTCGTCGACCGAGGACATGACCATCCGCCTCGTCCCGCCGCGGAAGATGTCGCTCGAGGAGTGCCTCGACTTCATCATCGATGACGAGCTCGTCGAGGTGACCCCGCTGGGCATCCGCATGCGCAAGCGCGTGCTCAACGCCGATGAGCGCAACAAGCTCCGCAAACGGGCGATGGCCTCCGAGGTCGGATAGCCCGGCGGGTTCGAGCCCGCCGCGCGGTCAGCTCGGCGTCGAGGTCGGTGTCTGCGCCGCGCTCCGCGCGGCCGCCTTCTTCGCCGCCTTGGCGATGGCAGCCGCCTTGGGCTTCTTGCCCTGGCGCTTGGGTGCTCCGCGGCTCTTCTCACCAGCCATGTCGTGTTCTCCTCGTCGTTGTTGTTCTTGGCACTACGAGATTAATACAAGTCCCGGCGACGTGGTCGCGGGGAGGTCGCGGAGTCAGTCGACTACCCCGCCGTCCCCGGAGAGGGCGTCGTGAAGGCCTCGCAGCTCGCAATCGCCGGGGCGCTCGGGCCGCACGAGTAGACGCTGTAGTCCAGCGTCACGACGTACTGCGTTGCACCCACCCGGTACGCGACGTCGATGCCGGTCCATCCACCGCCGGTGGAGTGGGCGGGCTTGCCGAAACCCACGTCCAACTCCGTGTAGACCGGAGGCACGCCGGTCGTCGTGCACGCCGTCGTGACGGGGAAGCCGTCCGCGGGGTGAAGCACACCCGGCACAGCCGGTGGGAAGCCTTTCATCCCCCCAAGTGCGTTGTTGTAGCTCTGCGCGGTCGAGTACCGGCGCACGTAGGCACCGAGATATGTCAGCCCGCTGCCGGCGACGGATGCCGCCGATATCCGCTCGACCACTGCGGGAACGATGCCCTGGGCAAGACACAGCTCATACCCCTGGGTCCAGGGGCCGGGATCGCTCGGTGTGAACGAGAATCCGCTGCCGCCGTAGGGGCCCAGAGGCCCGTCGCCATGCACGCGGATGGGCCCGAATGTCTGCAACGCGTTCACTGTCGCGAGCACGACCAAGGCGACCGCCGCGACAGCGATGAGTCCCGAGGCGCGCCGGTGCGTCCGCGCCCAGCCCTGCGCGGCATTTGACCGAGACCCGATTCGTTGGCGCACAGTGTTGAGCCTCATCGTGTATGACGAGTCGTGGTGGAATCATAGGCGCTGTTGTGCGCCGTTACCCGCCTGCTCGGAGTGCACAAGCGCTCCACCGACACTTGACAGACATACACAAATCCGTATAGTCTGCTGAGTGTCCGGGTGCTCACCTGGAACGGCCGGAGGGGCGACCGATTCCGAAAACCACGTCCATCGGAGGTCGCCCACCGTGACTCAACTCAAGGCGCTCATCGACAACTGGATCCTCATCGCGCAGGGCCTCCTCGCGAGCGTCGGCGCGCTCGCGTTTCTGATCGCGTTCATGTACAAGATCATCGCCGTCGACCCGGCGAGCGTTGCCCAGGCCAAGAAGTGGATCGGCCGGATCGTCTTCGGCACCATCGGCGTCGAGGTGGCGGGAACGCTCACGCACGCACTCATCGCCAGCGTCCCCGCGACCATTCACTGAGCGCTCGCCATGCAGTCGATCCCGGGGATCGCGCAGGGCTTGCGCGATCCGCTCGGCACGGTGCTCCAGTTGCTCACCGGCGTGCTCGCGCACCTGATCGCGACCGCGCGCGCCGACCTCAGCAGCGAACTGACCCGCTACCTGTTCAGCACCGTCGATCCGACCGCTTCGGGCGTCCGGCCGCTGACCGCCAATCCGGCGGTCGCGCGCCTGAACGGTTCACTCGCGCTCGTCGCCGACGTCCTGGTCGGCCTGGTGCTGCTCTACGCGTCGCTGCGCACGATCTTCGAACGATCGGTTCATGCCCGCTACGGCCTGCAGGTCGTGATCCCGCGAGTGATGGCGGCGCTGGTCATGGTGCACGGATCGATCTACTTCATCCAGATGGCGGTGGATCTGAACAATGCCCTTGCGACCATCGCCCGGTCGCTCGGTGGGCCGCTGACCACCGAGACATTGCCCTGGTCGGGGTCGATGAGCGCTGCGACCGTTTCGGTCATTCAGGGCTCGCAGGACGTCTTCCACGCGATCTTCGCGCTCGGTGTGGTGGTGGCGGTGGTGATCCTCGTCCTCTCGTATGTGATCCGCACCGCGATGCTCGAGGTGCTGATCGTGCTCGCGCCGCTGGCCGCGCTGTGCTCGGTGCTCCCCGACACGCGCCACTACGCGTTCACCTGGCTGCGGCTGTTCATGGTGGCGGTGTTCATGCAGGCAGTGCAGTTGATCATTCTCCGCGTGGCCACGTCGGTCGGATTCGGTGCCGGCAGCGGCATCGCCGAGAGCCTCTTTGCCCTCGCCACGCTCTGGATCGTCATCAAGGTGCCGGGAACGCTGCATGCGGCAACCCACGTCGAGCGGCACGCGCACATTGCCGCACGTCATGTCAAGCGATCGGTGCACCGCGCGCTCGTGCCCGCCCATCATGCGGTGCGTCACCGGTGATCCGCGCGTTGGTCGCGACGACCGCGGTGGTGTGCGTCGGACTCTGCGGCGGGTCGGTGGTCGCCGGCGGTGCGATCGCCGCCACGGCGTCCGGCGCCGCCTTCGTCAAGCCGCTGGCGCACTCCTGGATCTCGCTGGGATTCGGCTGCACGAGCTTTGGCTTCGAACCCGTCGACATTGCATGTCCCGGCGGGCACTGGCACTCGGGTATCGACCTGGCCGCCGCACGCGGCACACCGGTCATGGCGACCCTCCCCGGGGTCGCAACCGTCGTCCTGTCGGCCACCGGCTACGGGCTCCACGTGATCATCGACCACGGTGGCGGGCTGACCAGCGTCTATGGCCACCTCGACACCGTGGTGATCATGTCCGGCGCATACGTGCTCGCCGGTCAGGTCATCGGCACCGTCGGATCCACCGGCAACGCCACCGGACCGCATCTGCATTTCGAGATCCGCCGCGACGGCATCGCCGAGGATCCTCGACAGGACCTGGCGCTGCCGTGAGGCCGCTAACCGGTCGGGGCTCCGGATGCGCTGCGGCCGTCGGCGGCGGGGGTGCGTCGCGCCTGCTGCCACACCACCCAGATGCGCTGCATCGCGGTGATGTTGGTCAGCACGGCAAGAATCCAGAGCGCCCACACGAGCAGCGGGGCGATGACCAGACCCACGACGGTGATCACCACACGCTCCGGCCGCGCGAGCCAGCCACCGTCAGCGTTGAAGCCGAGCGACTGCGCCCGGGCCCGCACGTACGACACCAGCAGCGAACCGGTCAGCGCGATTACGATGAGCATCGGCTCGAGGGTGTGGTGTCCGTGAAAGATGAAGTAGGAGAGGAGCGCGATGTACGTGATCGCCTCCGCGTAGCGGTCGACGGTCGAGTCCAGGAAAGCGCCGTAGCGCTGCTCGCGACCGCTGACACGGGCGAGCGCACCGTCCAGGATGTCGAACCCGCTCGCGAAGAGGAGCAGCAGACCTCCGGGCAGCAGGAACCCGAGCGCGATCAGCACGGCCGAGCCCGCGCAGATGCCCAGCCCCAGCATGGTCAGGATGTTCGGCGTAAGGCGCAGGGCGCGGAGCGCGGGCACGACGCGCCGCGCGCCGCCCCTAACCCACTCCTGGAGCCTGGAGGTGAACACCGGATGCCACAGTGCTCGCACTGGCGCGCGCCCGCGCCACGCGATACACATCAAGAACCTCGTCGACCACGTGGTTCCAGTCGTACAGCTGCGCCTTCGCGAGTCCTCGCTCGCTCATCGCCCTGCGCCGGGGTGCGTCGTCGAGCAGTGCTCCGAGCGCCGCCGCCCACTCCTTGGGGTGGCGCGGCGGCACCAGCATCCCGTCAAAGTCGTTGGAGACAACGCTGCTGAAACCCGGGATCGACGAGGCGATCACCGGGACGCCGCTCGCCATCGCTTCCAGAAGCACGATCCCGAAGCTCTCGCCGCCGGTCGCCGGGGCGCAGAACACGTCGGCCGACGCGTAGTAGCTGGGCAGCAGCTCCGCGGAAACCCGGCCAGCGAATTCGACATCCGGGATCCCCATCGCGGCGACCTGGCTCTCGTAGCCCCAGCGCATCGGTCCATCGCCCACGACAACGAGGCGGGCGTCGGCACGCGCGCGTCGAAGCTGTCCGTATGCCTCGATGAGCGTCGGCAGCCCCTTGCGCGATTCCAGGCGGCCGACGAAGAGAATCGTCGACTGTTCGGCAGTGCGCAAGGTGTCGAGCTGCGCATGGTGGGGATTGAATCGAGCGCAGTCGATGCCGTTGGGCACCACCCGGTACTCGCCCTCGAAGTAGCGAGCGATGAAGTCGCGCGCCGGGACGCTCACCGCGATGTGCGCGTGGAGCCGGTTGAAATAGCGCTTGAGAAACGGCCTGCCGTAGTAATAGCCGAGATTGCGCCGCGCCATGGCGTGGAACGTCCCGACGTTCGCCCCGCTGTGGAAGCGCAGCACCGTGATGGGCAGCGAAGGCACCAGAGGCTCGTGGTAGTGCACGACATCGAACGCGTTCTCGTTGAGCAGCGCGCGCACCCGTCGCACCAGGTGGAACGAGAGCGCGATCCGTGCCACCGAACCATTGGTTCGCACCGGCACGCTGCGCCCGATGCGCACGTAGCCGGGGATGCCGTGATCGTCGCCGACGCGGCTCGACGGCGCGAGCACGGTCACGTCGTGGCCGCGCGCGCGCAGCTTGGCCGAGAGATGGCGGACGTGCTCGGTGACCCCACCCGGGTGCATGAAGTCGTAGGGCGAGACGAGGCAGATCTTCACTGGATCCCGGGTGCGGGCCAGATGGGGTCGAGGACGTGCCATTGCTCGGGATGCTCGCGGATCGCCTGCTCGAAGATGCGCAACAGCACCTGCGCAGTCTTGCGCACCTCGGCATCCCTGGGTTGTTCCGGGGCATAGGGGATCTCCGGGTGCACCACCGCGTGGACGCGGTACCGATCGCGGAACAGGACGATGGGGACCACGGCGGCACCGGCTCTGATGGCGATCTCCACCGCTCCGATGGGAATCGGCGCCGGCTGACCGAAGAACTCCATCGGCTCGCCATTGCCGATGAGATCGCGGTCAAGCGCCATGGCCACCACGCCGCCCGAGCGCAGCACTCTGAAGACCTCACGCATCGAAGCGGCGCCGAGGCGGCGGGCGACCTGGAGGTCACCTTCACGCATCGCCTCGGTGTCGATCGGGATGACGTGGACTCCCTGGGCGCGCCGCGCCCCGACCACTCGGTCGAAGAGCTTCGCCGGTCGCAGCACCTCGGCGAGCAGGGCCATCTTTCGACCCATCTTGTTCCAGCCGGCGAGCCCCACCTCCCAGGACCCGAAATGCATCGAGGCCACCACCACGCCGTTGCCGCGGGCCATCGCCGCCTCGATGTGTTCCACAGAGTCGATGTCGATGCGCGACGGCAGGTTGGTGCGCCGCGACGACATCACCATCACGTCGACCCAGCAGTGCGTGAGGTTGCGGATGTTGCGCCGCACCAGGCGCTCGAGCGGTCGGTCCCCGATGCCGGGGAGGACGTGACGGAGGTTGTCGCGCAGACCGTCGAAGCGGTGGCGACCGGTGGCGAGCAGGACGTCGGCGGCGCGATCGCCCAGCCAGTACGAGACCGCCTGCGGGAGGACGCCGACCAGGCTCTCGGCACCGCGATACGCGTAATAGGGCAGCATCCGCTCCCGCTTCGGCGGCTCACGGACGCGTGACCCGAGCAGCACCTCGTCAGCCTGCATCATCGCCGTCGGCTCCCCGATCGCGTGGCGGTTAATTCGTCGCGGGTGTGGCGGCCTCCGCCTCCGCAGCGTCGGCCACGACATCGGCGGCGCGTCCATTGCGTCCGACGACGGCCGTCTCGACGCCGGCGATGAACTCCTCGGTGAAACGGTGCGCCTGGTCGTCGGACACCTGGCGCGGCGGTGACTTCATGAAGTACGACGATGGGCCTTCGAGGGTGCCGCTGAGGCCGCGGTCGAGGCCGAGCTTGCAGCACCGCACCGCGTCGATGACGATCCCCGCACTGTTGGGCGAGTCGTGCACCTCGAGCTTCATCTCGACGTTGAGCGGCACGTCACCGAACGACTTGCCCTCGAGACGGATGAAGGCCCACTTGCGGTCGTTGAGCCACGGCACGTAGTCCGACGGACCGATGTGGATGTGGTCCTTCCCGAGCGGCTTGTCGAGCTGCGACTGCACGCTGTTGGTCTTGCTGATCTTCTTGCTCATCAGCCGCTCACGCTCGAGCATGTTGAGGAAGTCGGTGTTGCCACCGAAGTTGAGCTGGTATGTGTTCTGGATCTCGACGCCGCGCTCCTGGAACAGGTGGGTCAGCACGCGATGGACGATGGTCGCGCCGACCTGCGACTTGATGTCGTCGCCGATGACCGGCACGCCCGGCCTTGCGGAAGCGCGCCTGCCAGTAGTCCTCGCGAGCGATGAACACCGGCATGCAGTTGACCATCGCGCAGGGCGCCTCGAGGATCTGCTCGGCGTACCAACGGGTTGCCGCCTCACTGCCGACCGGCAGGTAGTTGACGACGACGTCGGTGCCGGTGTCCTTGAGCACCTGGGCGATGTCCACAGTGGAGCCGGGAGCCTTGGTGATGACCTCGGACAGGTACTTGCCCAGCCCGTCGTGGGTCATGCCGCGCTGCACCGGGACGTTGAGGCGCGGCACGTCGCTGAACTTCACCGTGTTGTTCAGGCCGCTGAAGATCGCCTCCGACACGTCCTTGCCGACCTTCTCCTTGTCGATATCGAACGCCGCGGAGATCTCGATATCCGAGATGTGGTAGCCGCCAAGGTTCACGTGCATGAGACCGGGCACGGAGTCGTTCGGGTCGGCGTTCTTGTAGTACTCGAGTCCCTGGACCAACGACGACGCGCAGTTGCCCACGCCGATGATCGCGACTTTGACTTTCTTGCTCACGATGCGCCCTCGTGTACTGGTGTGGTTGATGTGATGTCGGATGGCACCCCTGCGACAGAGATGAGCCGGGCGAAGCTCTTGAAATGGGTCGCGATCGCCTCGCGGTCGAGGCGGCAGAAGACCTCGCGGCCATCACGACGGGTGCGGATCACCTCGGCCTTGCGCAGGATGCGCAGGTGCCAGCTCATCCGCGGCTGGCTCACCTGGCAGAAGTCGGCGAGCTCGGAGACGCGCATCTCGGATGCCGCGGCGAGCCGCTCGACGATCAGCAGCCGGGTCGGATTGGCGAGACCTTCGAAGTGGACGGAGAGATCGCTCGCACCGGCGGCGATGCTCCCGGGAAGGGCCCGGCGCGGAGCCCGCGTGGGGCCGGCAGGACGTATAAAGGAATCTTTCATAAAGGATCGCTTATGAATGCTAAACCGTCGGGGGTGCGTAGCGCAAGTCCACCGGGGTCAGCCGACCGCTCCAGCATCGGCCTGCGGGTCGGACGGGTCCTCGCCCACAACCTCGGCGGCGGGGGCCACCGCATCGGCGGCGGGGGCCACCGCATCGGCGCTGGGCACCACTTCGGGTTCGGGGTCGTGAAGCGAGGGCGTTGCGTGGCCGTCCTGGTAGGAAGGCAGGATCGCGGCGAGCAACCGAAGGGTCACCACGCACACGAGGATCACCACCACGAACCCGACCACGGCGAGCGCGATCCCGCCGACCACCGAGCCGATGTCGAGAAGCACCTGGGAAGGATGGCAGGCACGGCTAGGATCGACCTATGACCACCACGCAGCACCCCATCGACCTGCCCTCGCCGCTGGTGCGGCGGCGCGGCAAGATCGTCTTCCGAGCGCGGCGCCCCGTAGCGCTGGTCATCCCGCTGCTGGCGGTCACCGAGACCGCCGGGGTGATCTGCCTGCTGATCGGCGCCACCATCGGCTGGTTCATCATCGCCGCCCCCGTGGTGGGGCTGGGTCTGGACGGCGGTCGTGCTCCGGCCGGCCCTCGAGCTCACCCGTGACGGCTTGGTGCAGCGCCAGTACCCGTACAGCAGCCTGACCCGCTGGGATGTCATCGAGTCGGTTGGCATCGCCAGGGCGGGAAACCGCATCATCCTCGCCTACAAGCTCGTGCCCGGTGTGCCCCCGCCCCGTCACCAGCCCGCGGCGGCGATGCTCCGGGCCGTCGACTCACCGTACGACGGTGGATGGTTCGCCAACTCGCTCGCGGGCGGCCCCGACGCCGCGCTGGCGGTGGTGCGCCGCTACCTGGACGAGCCCGAGTTCGCGCGAGATGCTGCCGGTCACGCGCCGCTGAGGCGGCAGCGCGCCCGTATCCTTACCGCTTGCCGCGTTCTCAGCGGCGCTCGCGGCGGCCCAGGGTAGCCAAGTGGTCAAGGCAGCGGTCTGTAAAACCGTGTACCGATGGTTCGACTCCATCCCCTGGGACCATAAAACCCCTTACGGCACAAAGGGTTTCCGCGCCAGGACGGCACGACCGTGGTGCCCGATGTCAGGGACAAGCCCACGACCCAACAACGCTGAGCGTCGGACCGGGTACGACGGTGCTGCCATTGGAGGCTTGGACGCCGACGGAGGACGCTTGGAGGATGGCGTTCACGTTTCCCGACCGTCCGTCGTCGCCGGTAACGTTGACAACCCCGGCGACCGACTCCCAGAACGTGCCGGTCGAAGACTGAAGGACCGCAACCTTCGGCACGTCATTCGTACCAAGCCCATACTGCCACGGTGGCAAGAAGTACGTGAGGGGACCGGTGTAGAAGCTCTTGATTTCGATGTAGAGCAGGTACACCTGGTGGCGGTCCGCAAGGCGCAGCACAGCGTCTAGGACGTGACCACTGACACTGACCGAGCATGTTGAAGTCTTGTCGGGTGCCGCCGCGGCACATGTGTTGAAGACGCCGGTCAGTGCCAGCTCATTGGACGCGCACACCAGCGGCGTTGGTGTCGGTATCGGTGTGAACGTGGCCGGATGGCTGCGGGTCGGTGGCGCGCCGTGGGAACCGATTTCCTTGGTGACGAACCAAGACGCAGCGCCGAACACGACGACAAAGCCCGCCAGCCACGCCAAGACCCTGGATCGACTTGGTTGGTCCGATGTGCCCATGTGGTTTCGC
This sequence comes from Candidatus Dormiibacterota bacterium, assembly GCA_963768105.1. Classification (GTDB taxonomy): domain Bacteria; phylum Chloroflexota; class Dormibacteria; order Aeolococcales; family Aeolococcaceae; genus Palsa-851. The sequence continues at coordinate 303,195 of CAVYGR010000004.1, forward strand.
CTACCGAGCGCGCCAGGTTCCCCCAACTCAGTGCGTCACGTAGCGGTTGTACCGCGCGCGGGCCCACAAGTAGCCGACGGCCATGAGTGCCACGCACCATGCGACCGCAACGATCGCACTGTTGCCGATCGGAGCTCCGGTCAGGAGGCCCCGTATGGTGTTGATGACCGATGTGAACGGCTGGTTCTCGGCGAACCAGCGCACCCCGGCGGGCATCGAGGCCGTGGGGACGAAGGCGCTGCTGATGAACGGCAGGAACTGCGGGATCAGCGACAAGCTGTTGGCGCCCGCCGGGGTTTTGGCCTGGAGCCCGAAGGCGATCGTGAGCCAGGTGAGCGCCAGGGTCAGCATCGCGAACACACCGGCAACCGCGAGCCAATCCAGCGGTGTTGCCGTCGGACGGAACCCGAGCCCGAGCGCCACGGCGACGAGGAGCACGCCGCTGATCAGCGTGCGGGTCAGGCTGCCGAGAACCTGGCCGGTGAGCACGGACGTGCGCGTGATGGCCATGGTGCGGAAACGGGCGATGATCCCCTCGTTCATATCGATGCACACGTTTATCGCCGTCGCGGCTGCACTGGCGCCTGCGGTCATCACCAGGATGCCGGGAGTGAGAAAGTCGATGTAACTGCCGCCGGCCGGTGCCGCGGCCCCGAGACCGGCGCGGAGTGTGTTGCCGAACACGCCGACGAACAGGAGCAGCAGGAACACGGGGACCATGAGACCGCTGATGGACATGATCGGATAGCGAAGCGAGTGCCGGAAATCGCGCCGCAGCATGATCGCGGAATCGCGCAGCGCATACGACGAAGCGCTCATGCGGATGCCTCCATTGCGTGATGGGGAGCGCCGGTCAGGGCGAAGAACACGTCGTCGAGGTCCGGAGTCTCGACGGTGACGCTCTCGACGCTGAGCGCGTGTTCGTCCATCCTGGCCAGCAACGTTCTAAGGGATTGGGGGGTGCCGTCGGTCGGAATTTCGAGCATGAGCGCCGCGTTGTCGACTGATTGCTCGCCGAGAGCGCGAGCGGCGACGCTCAGCGCATCCGTGTCGCGGAAGTGCAGCCGGACGGAGCCACCCGGGATGCGTCGCTTGAGCTGAGTCGGGCTGCCCTCGGCGACCAGACGACCGCGGTCGAGGAGCGCGATACGGTCGGCGAGCTGATCTGCCTCATCCAGGTTCTGTGTGGTCAGCAACACGGTGACACCGCCCGCCACGAGCTCGCGAGTGATCTGCCACATCGTGTGGCGGCTGCGTGGATCGAGACCGGTGGTCGGTTCGTCGAGAAAGATGATCCGCGGTGCACCGATGAGCGTCATCGCCAGATCGAGCCGGCGTCGCATCCCTCCCGAGTACTTGAGGACCATCTGCCCGGCCGCGTCGACCAGATCGAATCGGGCGAGCAGCTCGTCGACGCGGCGACGAGCAGATGTCCGGTCCAGGTGGTGGAGATCGGCCATGAGCAGCAGGTTCTCCCTGCCGGTCAGGAGGTAGTCCACCGCCGAGAACTGTCCGGTGACGCCGATCGCGTCCCGAACCGCCTGTGGCTCGCGGCTGACATCAAAACCCGCTACCTGAATGTCCCCGGCATCGGCACGCATGAGCGTCGAGAGAATGTGAACGGTCGTCGTCTTCCCGGCGCCGTTGGGTCCGAGCAGCGCGAACACGCTCCCTTCGGCAATCTCGAAGTCGATGCCATCCAGGACGACCTTGTCACCGAATGCCTTGCGCAGGCCGCTGACGTGCACGGCCGGATTCGCGCTCATAGCACGCCGGCCTCGCTCCGGATCGCGACGGAGCGACGGATCGTGATGTCGCCGAACGAACTCCGAGCACGGACTTCGACGCTCTCCTCTCCCTGCTGTGGCGGCGCCGCGCTCCCGAGTTCGTTGTGCACCTTTCCGAAATGCGTGTTGAGGTCCAGCCACGCCGCCACCCCCTCGCGAATCCCGATGTCCACCTTGCCCAGCGCGGTTTGCGCAATGACGGTGCCGCGCTCCACCTCGCCGAGGCGCACGTCGCCATTCGCCGTCTTGGCGACGACGCCGGCGTGCGCATGGTCGATGGCGATCGAGCCGTTGGCGGCCATCACCCTGACGTCTTGGGTGATGGCTCCGATCCAGGTGTCGCCATTGGCGCCCTTGATCGCCGCGCTGCCATCGATCGACCCGATTCGCACGGCGCCGGATCCGGTTGTGATCTCGCCGTCTCCGTCCGCACGGTCCACCGCGACGTCGCCGACCCCGGTGGTGAGGTGCGCGGGTCCTGTCCGGTCGACCTGGATATCACCGACGCCGGTCGTGTAGCTGCATTCCCCGAGCGTGCCGGTGCAGTGCAGTGCGGCAACTCCTCCCTCGCCGCGCACCACCGAGCCCGCGGGAAGATCGATCTGGACGTCGATCGATTCGCCGCCACCACGGGGCGTGTAGCGCCGCCAGCTCTTCGGTGCCTTGATCAGCAGCCGGCCCGCCGAGTAATCGACGCGCGTTCGCCGAGCGGCGGTGAGGTCGGACTGCTTGGCGGGGTCGGTGGGACGCACGGCAACGACGGTGTCCTTTCGATCGCTTGCCGCGATCCGCACGTCGCCGACACCGAGCTCCAGCGTGACTTGGATCGGCTCGGGAGTGTCGAACGTGGGCATGGCTGTCTCTCCAGTGGGTTGGCGGTTATCGGACCCAGCCGGTGTAGCGTCCGGCGCCGCGCGACGCGCGCCCGCCGGTTCGACCGCCCGGGACGGCTCGATCCACAGCAACGCTCGCCGCTCGGACGAGCCACGTGTTGACCGACAGACCCTCGCTGCTCGCCGCCTGCTCGACCTTCGTCTTGAGCGGAAGGGGCAAGCGGAGGTTGATGCGCGACGTGCTGCCGTCCTCGGCATCCCGGAGTCCCTGCGGAACGGGACCCGGCAGCGAGCCATCGCTCGCGCCGGCGGCATCGTCGGCGCTCGGTTCGACCGGGGGTGGCGTGACCACGAACTCGGGGTTGCGTCCCCGGATGCGCAGCTCGACCGATCCCGGCGCGAGTTCGCAGGTGATCTCCTCGGCGGCGGCCCCGAGTGCGTCCTGTAACGCCAGGCGGATCGCCGCGTCGAGCGGTGCGGCGAGGCGCTCGACGAGTGCACGCGCCTCGTCACCTCCGGTTTCGGCGGCATCCGCCAGCTGACGGTGAATGTCCTCGATGTACGGCCGCAGGTCCATGGCGCCACTATGGCATCACCATGGCACCATGTCAAGTGCCTAGTGAGCCAAGGTGGTGCCACGTGGGGGGCGCCGGAGTGCTACACCGCGCCGATAGCCAGCCACGACCCGAGGATCAGTGGGTCTCTTCCTCGGCAGCGCGCCGCTGGATGACGCGGTCGCGCAGCTCGTCCTCGAGGTCGCTCGGACGCTCGGCGTCGCGGCGCAACCAGAACGGGATCCGCTCCGGCTCGCCGGCGGCGAGCGCTTTCGCCTGCGCGTCCAGGTAGGCGCGCAACGCCAGATCGACCGCAGTCGAGAGGTCGGCGCCGGCGTCGAGCAGCGGAGGGACCAGGTCGGCGGCGATGACGACACTGTTCGACGGCGCCGGCGGTGGCTTCGACCCGAAGAGCCTCCCAAGCCACGACATCTGCCGAGTGTACGCAGTCCTGCGCATGCGCCTCAGCGCGGGGCTGCGGCGCGGTACCGTACGCACGTGGCCAGCAGCGCGTTGAAGCCTCAACTCGAGTGGACCGGTGACCCGGATGCGGACCGGCTCATCAGCAAGAATCCCACGGCGCTGCTGATCGGATTCTGTCTCGACCAGCAGGTGCCGATCGAGTGGGCATTCATGGGGCCGCTGCGCATGCGGGAGCGGCTGGGGACCATCGATCCCACCGCGATCGCGCGGATGGACCCGGCGGATGTTGAGGCGGCGTTCCGGCAACCGCCGGCGCTGCACCGTTTCCCGGCGAGCATGGCGCGCCGCGTCTACGCCCTCTGCCGCGCGATCGCCGACGAGTACGGCGGCGATCCGACCCGGATCTGGACCGAGGCGACGGACGCCAAGGAGCTGCAGCGGCGCTTCGCCGCGCTGCCGGGATTCGGTGCGGCGAAGGCACGAATCATGGTCGGCGTCGTCGCCAAGCATCTGGGCGTCCGACCCGACGGCTGGGAGCGCATAGCTCCGGACTGGCCGACGCTCGCCGACGTCAGCACCGTTGCCGAGCGCGAGGACTACCAGACCCGGAAGCGAGCGTTCAAGGCGGCGATGCGAGCCGAGGCCGCGGCCATAACCCCGGCGAAGGTTCCGGCGAAGCAAAGAGCGGCCGGATCGGTGGGTCGTGGCCGGCGCTGAGGTCAACGTCTTCGAGGACGGCGGCGTCCGCATCGTCAAGGTTGGTCCGATGGGTCCGTACGGCAACAACGCCTACGTGGTGCGCGATGTCGCCGCCGGCGAGGCGCTGCTCGTCGACATGCCGCTCGATGAGAGTCCGTTGCTCGAGGCCATCGCCGCCGAGGGCGGCGTGCGAACCGTCATCGCCACCCACTGGCACCCCGACCACTGGATGACCTACGACGCGGTTCGTGCCGCCACCGGCGCGCCGGTGCTGGTCGGGGCCTCGGAGATCAAGATCCCCGCGGAACGCATCGACGGCCATCTCGACGACGGTGCCGAGGTCGGGGTCGGGTCGGTGCGGATCACGGTCCTGCATACGCCGGGGCACACGCCCGGCAGCATCTCGTTGCGCGTCGGTCGCGCGGTGATCACCGGCGACACGCTCTTCGACGGCGGACCGGGCAAGACCGCGGCTCGTGGCGACCTCGAGACCATCATCGCGAGCATCACCGCCAAGCTGCTGCCGCTCCCGGAAGAGACAGTGGTCATGCCCGGACATGGCGCGAACACCACCATCGCCGAGAGTCGCAAGGGCCACGCCACCTACAGCCGCCACCCGAAGCCCGCCGGCTTTTACGGTGACGTCACCTGGGGTGACTGAGCCGGCGACGCCCACCCGAGAAGAAGCCATCAGCGGGGCCGAAGGCCTGCGCCTCTCAACAGCCCGCGGCCGCTGGGTGCTCACCGCCACGGTGCTCGGCAGCTCGATGGCGATGCTCGACGGCACCGTCGTCGGCATCGCCCAACCGGCGATCGGCAAGGAGTTTCACTCCCCCATCGCCGGCTTGCAATGGATATCGGTCGGTTATCTCCTCTCGCTCGCGGGACTGCTGCTGCTCACCGGCGCGCTGAGCGACCGCTTCGGCCGCAGACGCGTCTTCGTCATCGGGGTCGCCTGGTTCGCGGTGGCGTCACTCATCTGTGCCATCGCGCCCAACATCGACTTCCTCATCGCCGCGCGCGTGTTGCAGGGCATCGGTGGCGCGCTGCTGACACCTGGGAGCCTCGCAATTCTCGAGGCGTCGTTCGTTCCGGCCGAGCGCGGCCGTGTCATCGGTGCCTGGTCGGGTCTTGGAGGGGTTGCAACCGCGATCGGACCGCCCCTCGGCGGGTTCCTGATTTCCGCCGTCTCGTGGCGGCTGATCTTCTTGATCAACGCCCCGATCGCACTCGCCGTCATCTTCATCTCGTTCCGCCACGTGCCCGAGTTCGCGCGACCCCGACGCCAAGGGTGTGATCGATCTCTCGGGGAGTGCGCTGACCGTGCTCGCCCTTGTCGGCATCTCATACGGGCTCATCGAGGGAACCGCGATCGGGTGGTCGTCCGTCCTGGTGCGCTCGGCGCTGGTCGTGGGGGCCGCGGCGCTTGTGCTCTTCATCGTTGTCGAGCTGCGCGTCCGGGCGCCGATCGTGCCGCTCAGCATCTTTCGCTCGAGGCAGTTCAGCGCGACCAACATGGTGACGTTCCTCATCTACGCGGTGCTCGGCGGCATGCTGTTTCTGCTGCCGATCGAGCTCATCCAGGTCGCGCGATACAGCCCGACCGAAGCCGGTGTCTCGTTTCTGCCGCTCACGTTCCTGATGCTCGTGCTGTCGTCACGGTCCGGTGCCCTTGCGGCGCGCATCGGCCCGCGTCTGCAGATGTCGGTGGGCCCGCTCATCGTCGCGGTCGGACTGGCAATGCTCGCCCGCGTCGATTCCGGCGGGAACTACCTGATCGAGGTCCTCCCGGCGGTGCTCGTGTTCGGACTCGGGCTCGCGATGACCGTCGCACCGCTGACGATGACCGCACTCTCGTCGGCGCCTCCCGAGCGCACCGGGCTCGCGTCGGCGGTGAACAACACGGTGGCCCGCACCGGGAGTTTGCTCGCGGTGGCGGTCCTACCCGCCGTGGCGGGCATCACCGGTGACAGCTACCTGCACCCCGCGGTGTTCGAATCCGGGTTCCAGCGCGCGGCGATCATTGCGGCGGTGATCTGCGCCGCGGGCGGGCTGCTCGCAGGAGCGACCATTCGCAACCCGCGCCGGCAACCGGAGGCGGTGAAGCCCCACGTCGAGGGCGATTTCCACTGCGCCCTCGACGCGACCCCGCTGCGCGCGCACGTGCACGAGAAGGGATTTCGGTAGGGGCGATCGGATGCGCCGACCGCTCGCGGACTTAGGCGTTGCAACCATCATGCATTCGGGTGCCGGCTCTCCACCTGTCCGTCGAAGCCGGATAGCGGGTGGTTGTCGCGCAAGAACTCCGCGAAGAGGGGAACGGTGAAATCCAGCTGTCCACGACGTGGCGCCCAGATCAAACCCTTCTGGATGAGCGCTTCGCGGTACACGGAGACGCCGCGCTGATCAGTGGCACCGTACGCACGCGCGACCGCGGACGAAAGGTATGGTGGCGCGCCCAGCGACGCCATCGCCGCCAGGTAGTGTTGCTCCGCGTCCGTGGCCAGGTCAAACCGCGTTCCGAAGAAACTCCGGGCGAGCGAGTCGTTCACGATCTCGCGTACCGCAGCCAGGTCGTACGCCGTTATCGGCGATGCCCGCGCGTGGTTCCAGATCTCGAGCCCAAATTCCTGGATGAAGTAGGGATACCCGGCGGCTTCATCGACGATGAGCTCGGCCGCGGAATCCTCGAACGTAACGCCCCGCTCGGTCGCCGGGGACGTCAGTGCGGTGCGGGCAGCGTCGCGCGACAAACGCCCGAGCTCCCGATACTGAAAGAGTTGATCGGCGTACGGTTTGGCCGCCATCAGACGAACCGGCAGGTCGGGCAATCCTGCACCGACGAGGGCGACGGGTAGGCTGTCCCGGCTGATGCTTTGAAAGGCGATGCACATGGCGGCCAGAGACGATGCCGCGAGGTTGTGCATCTCGTCGATGAGGAAGAGGCCACCGGTCCCAGCGTCCAGCGCGACCTCGCCGATTTCGCGGAGCAGGTCGGCGAGATCCTGCTCGGGATCGCCCGAGTCCGCCACGCCGGTCACCGCCTCGACGTCAAGTTTCAGCTGGATACCCGAAGGGGCCACCAGCGTGAAGGCCTTCACCACGCCGAGGGCACGCTGAACGCGCGCGAGCATGCGCTGCTTCGGGCTGATGACGCGCAGGAGGCGAGCGGCCATCCGGGCAAACGTGATGCGGAAGTCGGGCTGGGATCCCACCTCTTGAACGTCGGTGGTCGCCCAACCGGCCTCGTTCGCGAGGAGGTCGAGCTCCATGAGCAGCACCGTCTTGCCCACTCCGCGCAACCCGCTGTAAATGAGACTTCGTTCGTACGCACCGGCGCCGAGCCGCTCGATCAACGACCGGAAGTTGTCGACGTCGGCGTCGCGACCGGCAAGGGTCGGCGGCCGCCGCCCTGCGCCGGGGGTATACGGGTTGTCTCGACGCTGCACCCGGCAATTCTAGTCCTTTCTAATCCGGGGTCACCGCCCCCTAGAAAGGCCTAGACGCGCGACCCGAACGCGACGGACTGGCCTCACGCGATCCGAGATACTCAATGCCGCGGTTACGGGAGCAGCACCCGAACCAGGGTCGTCGACAGCCATGCCTGATAGCGCTGCGACGACCAGCCCCGGACATCGCGCAGGAGCCGGTTGACCTCCGGGCTGGTGAGCGTCCAGGCGATCGTCGCAGCCTCGTCGACCTCGATGTCCCGGCGCAGCGCGCCGTTCGCCGCGAGCCACTCGATGAATGTTCTCAGCTTGGTCAATCGGTTCTCCTGCATGCGCGCACGCAGCTTGGCAATCTCCGGGTCGATCGCCCCAGCGCTCTGCATGACATCGTCGATCGGTCGGACACGTTCGATTCGCTGGACGATGTCAGCGGCAAAGCCGGCGAGCATCTCCTGCTGGTTCGACACGTTGCGGAGAGCGCGCGGGCCCTCCTCCGCGAGAACGTTGGAGCCTTCGCGGCTGCCCGTAACCTGAAGGTCGATGAGCGCCGAGAGCATCCCCTTCTTCGTGCCGAAGATGGCATAAACAGTGTCGACGGCAACACCCGCACGTGCGGCGACGGCATCGATCGTTGTCGCTCCGTAGCCTCGCTCGGCGAACAGCTCTCCTGAGGCCTCGAGGATTCGCAGCCGCGTCTGGGCTGCCTGCTCCGCTCGCAGCTGGGACCGGTACCGGCGGCGGCTCTTGACAGATGCCACACGTTTATCCTAGCATTGGCGTATTCGTCCTAGTGATACTAGGATAGAGACCAGTTTGCCGGAGGAACCTTCGATGTATGCGTTCACACAGGACTTGCCGATCACCACCGATGTCTACGCACGGATCATCGAAGGGGTGGGGCCAGAGCCGCCCGCCGGGTGTGTCCTCCATTCCGTGGTCCGCATCGATGGCGGCTTGCGGTACATCGACATCTGGGAGTTGAGGGAGGCGTGCGATGTCTTCCTGGAGGAGCGGGTCCACCCGGTGCTGCAAGCGGCGTTCAACGCCGCGGGCGCAACGCTCCCGCCGGAGCCCGCCCGCAACGAGCTCGACCTCGTCGATGTGAACGTCTTCCCACGGACGCCAGTGGACGTGGCCTAACCGCGCGTCGCGTCGCCCGTGCGTCGCCACGGCCGCTCGACGCGGAGCGCGCTGAGTATGGCGCGCGTCGCCGGGGAGCGGTTGAGCGTGATGAAGTGCACCCCCGGCGCGCCGCGGCGGAGCAGGTCGCTGCACTGCAGCGTCGCCCAGGCGACGCCGAGCTGGATCACGGCAGCGGGATCATCACGCCGGTCGGCGAGCGAGTCGCGCAACGCCGACGGGATGGTGGCACCGATCTTCAACGTGAACCGCTCCACCTGGTCGACGTTGGTGATCGGCATGATCCCCGGGATCACCGGTACGGTCACGCCCTCGGCGCGGAGGCGGGCGACGAAGTCGAAGTACACCCGGTTGTCGAAGATCAACTGGGTGATCAGGAACCGGGCACCGGCTCGCACCTTCTCGACGGCGGCACGCAGGTCGGCGTCGGGCTCGGTCGAACTCGGGGTGCTTCTCCGGCGAGCACGCGGCGCCGACGCAGAGTGAGGTGCCGGCGGCGGCGAGTCGCACCAGGTCGCTCCCGAAGCGCAGGCCGGCGGGGTGGGGTGTGAACACGCCCTGTCCGTTCGGCGGGTCGCCACGCAGTGCCAGCACGTTCTCGATGCCGGCGCGTTCGTAGCGGCGCAGATCGTCACTGAGCTCGTCGACCGTGCAGTCGCGGCAGGTGAGGTGTGCCATGGGCAGCAGCCCCGTCTCGTCGCGGATCCGCTCGACGAATCGAACGGTACGATCGTCCCGGCTGCTGCCGCCCGCACCATGGGTCACTGAGACGAATGCGGGCTCGAGCGGGCGCAGCGCGGAGATCGCGGCGAAGAGCCGCTCGGCACCGGCGTCATCCGCGGGTGGAAAGAACTCGAACGAGAAGAGCGGATCGCCGCGCCGAAGGAGCGTGTCGATGCGCATCCGCGCATTGTCGGACAGCCCGGCCGTGCTGCGACCCCGTCGTACCCGCACGGGGAGTCGAACCCCGGTTACCACCTTGAAAGGGTGGTGTCCTGACCGCTAGACGATGCGGGCGCGAGCGCCAATCTTAGGGTCGAGCATGGAGCGGGTCACGGGCCGCGAAACGCAGGAGATCTCGCCGGTATACTCGCGCCATGCCTGTTCGTGAGATCGCCGGCAAGACCCTGGGCTTCGGTCTCGTCGCCCTGGCGCTGATCGCCGGCGGCATCCTCGACCTGGTCGGGGGTCACGTCTACAACGACTACCTCAACGCGGCGCTCGGCATCATCCTCATCCTGATGGGCCTCGCCACAGGCGGCCTCGGCACCTTCCTGATCGCCGGGATTCTGTACGAGGAGCGGCTACGCCGGCAGGAGGAGCAGGTGCACATCACCCCCCGCGGAGCCCCGCCGGCGCCGCCGCCGCCATGGGGCATGGCCGACGTCGGCAAGCCGCCCGGGGTCATGCGCGTTGGGGAGACGGCCACCGCGCATGGCGGAGGATCGCCGCGAGTGATGAGCGTGGTGGTCTCGAACCTCGACGCGCCCATGCTCATCGTCGGCCTGCTCGCATGGACGATCCTGGCGCTCGTGCTCTTCGCGCCCCACTAGGAGTGGCCGGCGCCGGCTCGAGCGTCCGCACGCGTTTTGCGCCCTCGCCCACCGGCGCGCTGCACTTCGGATCGGTGCGCACCGCGCTCTTCGCCTGGCTCGCGGCCTGTCACTCCGGCGGCGCCTTCATCCTGCGCATCGAGGACACCGATCAGGAGCGGTACATCCCGGGCACCGAAGCGTTGATCCTGGAAACCCTGAGCTGGCTCGGGCTCGACTGGGACGAGGGACCGGAGGTCGGCGGCCCGCATGCTCCGTACATCCAGTCTCTGCGCATCGCCACGTATCGCGCGCACGCCGACCGGCTGGTCGCGAGCGGCAACGCGTACTGGTGCACCTGCACGCCGGCGCGGCTCGCGGCGATGCGCGACGCGCAGCGCGCCCGCTCCGAGCCGACTCGTTACGACCGCCGCTGCCTCGGCCGCCAGCAGGAGGTTGCACGGGAACGCGCGAGCGGCGCGCCCAGTGTGGTGCGCCTGCGGATGCCCGAGGGCATCACCGAGTGGGACGACGCGGTGCGCGGTCACGTGCGCTTCGAGAACTCCGATATCGACGACCAGGTCCTGCTCAAGTCCGACGGATTCCCCACCTATCACCTCGCCGTGGTCGTCGACGACCACCTGATGGAGATCAGCGACGTCATCCGCTCCGAGGAGTGGATCCCGTCGACGCCAAAGCATCTGGCCATCTACGCGGCACTCGGGTGGGACTCCCCCACGCTTCGCGCATGTCCCCGCGGTGCTCGGTCCCGACCATCAGAAGCTCAGCAAACGGCGCGGCGCCCGCAACGTCCTCGAGTACGGCGAGCTCGGCTATCTCCCGGCGGCGATCGTCAACGCGATGGCGCTGCTCGGGTGGTCGTCGGGGGACGAGGAGGAGGTGTTCACGCTCGACCAGCTCTGCGAACGCTTCACCCTGGAGCGCGTCAACCCGGCCCCGGCAATCTTCGACCCCAAGCGTCTCGACGATCTCAACGGCATCCACATCCGGCGCCTCGACGCCGACGCGCTCGTCGACGCCCTCGAGTTCCACCTCACGGGCACGAGCAAGGAAGTGCGTCGAGCGCTGGTGCCGCTGCTGCGCGAGCGGATGGTGACGCTCGCCGACGCAACCCGGCTGTGCGCGCCGCTCCTCGGCGAGGTGGTGCTCGATCCGAGCATTGAGTTTCCCCCCAAGAAGGTCGACCAGGCCACCGCCGTGGCGATCATCGACGCAACCATCGACGCCGTCGAGCACGGCGGACTCGACGACCCCGCAGCGTTGCTGGAGCGCATCCGCGCGGTTGCCGAAGCCGCGGGATCCAAGCCCCGGGACGCCTTTCGGGTGCTCTATGTCGCCGTCCTCGGCAGCCCAACCGGGCTGCCGGTCATCGAGGTCGATGGTGTTCCTCGGCTCGGAGACCTCGTTGCGGCGGCTGCGCGAAGCTCGCGCCCGCCTCGGCTGAGCAGCGACCGGGCGCTCAGAGCCCGGGCCCGTCGACCCCGGTCTCGACCGGATGCGTGGTGGCCTTCCCGTGGTCGGTCCCGACCGATCGGCGGGATACCAAAGCGTGACCGCGAGGCTCGCGCGGGAGATGCGCGGCCGCCGTGGCCGGATGGGCACGATGTCGCGGCCCCGACGGTGCCGGCGCTCCCGGGGGCGACGGCGCCGAGGGCGCGGGAGTGGCCGGCGGTGGGGGCGTGGGCGGTGCAGGCGCAGGGTGTTGCCCCGCCGTTCCCGAGCCGTGGCCGCGCACGGCCAGCCCGACCCGCGCTGCCACCCGTCGGGTCAGCGACCACGCGACGCGATCGACGCCGGTCGCGTGCGCGGCGATGGCGACGCTGATCACAATGGCGCTGACCGGCCAGAGCGCCGTGAACAGGGAGAGGCCGGACAGCACCCCGAAACCGGCCAGGATAGGATGCCGGCGGACGAAGGAGGGAGGCGTTGGAGGCGGGGCGGCACCGGTGGAGCGGTCGTCTGTGAGTGGCATGTGACGACGCTATGTGACGGCGCGGGACAGTTCGCGGACCAACGTCAATTCATGTCTGGCGTTTCCGTTCCGGTGTCGTTACCACGATGTGACGCTCCCGTGGATGGTCGGTCCCCGATGTCGCGACACAATCGAGGCGCCACGTAGCGGGGGCCTGAACGTGGAGCCGACAGGAGGTCGCCAGTGATCAGGGGAATGCGCGGGCATGACGTGAGATGAGCGAGCTCTCCCTGGCGAGCCCACCGTTGCTCGTCGCACGCGCACGGACTCGAATCGAACGGCTGAACGGCCCGCAGCGTCTGGTCCTGTTCTCGATCGGCCTCGGTCTCGTCGGGGCGCTGCTCTGGGTGCTCCCGCTGCGCGATGTGCAGCGGACCAGCACCATGGCGTCGATTCCGTGGTGGGCGGAGCTGGCCACCTGCTATGCCGCGAGCCTCCTGTTCGTCCAGGTGCGTGTGCACCGCGAGCTGTCGACGCTCTCGCTCACCGAGATCCCGGTGGCGATGGGCCTCTTCCTCATCGATCCGCATCAACTGCTCGGCTGCTATGTGGTCGGCGTGATGCTCGCGAGCTGGACGCGGCGCCGGATTCGATGGGTGAAGGACTTCGCCAACCTGACGCTCGACGTCCTGTACATCGGCGTGATCGTGCTCGTGTTCAACGCGGTGGGACCGGATCCACACGACCCGATTGCCCCGCGTAGCATCCTGGCGTTCGCAGTGGCCATGGTTGTCGCGGGCTGGTTCGTCTACCCGATCGCGCTCAACATCGGTACCACGATCGCGCAGGCCCGGATCCGGCTCGGCGACGTCACCCGCGCGTACCTCTTCCAGGTCGCCGCGACCACCACCAATGCCTGCCTGGGGATCGTGGCCGTCATGATCCTGACCGTTTCACCGTGGCTCGCCTTCGCGCTCGTGCCTCCCGCGATGCTCGTCCTCGCGGGACAGATCGCCGCCGGTGAGAGCCAGCGTCGCGCCGACCGCAATGAGTTCCTCTACCGCACCACCGAGATCCTGCATTCGACACGACAGATGGGTGAGCGCGCCGGCGAGCTGTTGAACGGGATCACCAAGATGTTCGACGTTCAGAGGGCCGAGCTGGTTGTGATCCCGGAGGTGCGTGGACCGGCGGTGCGCTTCATCTCGATCGGCGACGACGAGCACGCGCTCGTGTCGACATCCGAGTTGACCTTCGCCGAGCAGGAGGTGCTCAACGAGTTGCGCTCCACGACGATCCTCACGGGTCCGCTCGCGAATGATCAATCGCTCGGCCTCGCACTCGCCGAGCGCAACGCGAGCGCCGGAACCGTGGTCGTCCTGCGCGGGCGCGAAGGCCCGCAGGGCATGCTCCTCCTGCTCGACCCGGTTCGTGGTGGCGCGAAGCTGGGCGACCACGAGCAGAGCCTGCTCGCCACCGTCGCGGGCCTGATCAGCGTGGCCCTCGAGAACGGCCAGCTCGCCGACGCCATCCTGGCGATGTCGGTCGAGAAGGCCGAGCTTGCGCGCCGTGCCTTTTACGACCCGCTCACCCAGATCGCCAACCGTTCCCTCTTCATCGAGACGGTGACCGGTGCGCTCACGCAGCTGGGCACGACGCGGCGGCCGATCGCCGTGATGTTCATCGATCTCGACGGGTTCAAGGAGATCAACGACAACTTTGGGCATTCGGTCGGCGACCAGGTGCTGAGCGCCGTCGCGGCGCGGCTGCGCGTGCAGGTGCGCAAGCTCGACATGGCCGCCCGGCTCGGGGGTGACGAGTTCGGCATGCTCCTCGACGGCATGCGCCACAAGACCGATGCCGCGGTCGTCGCGGAGCGGATCATCGAGACCGTGCGCCGGCCGATCCCGCTCGGCGAGGCCATGGTGACCATCGGGGCGAGCGTCGGCGTCGCGGTTGTCGACGACCCCGCGGACGCCCCGAAACCCGAGGAGCTGATGCGTCGCGCCGACATGGCCATGTACCTCGCCAAGCGGCAGGGGAAGGATCGCTTCGTGGTCTTCGACGAGACCGCGCGCACACCGGTCATCGCGACCACTCCCGACCCACTCCGCCAGGCGGTGGGCTGAGGCGCTCCCGGACGCGGGTAACCGTCCATCTACGATGGGCCGGTGACACCACCTCGCTGCCTGAGCATCGCCACCTCCGATTCCGGCGGCGGCGCCGGCATTCAGGCCGACCTCAAGGCCTTCGCGGCCGCGGGATGCCATGGCATGACCGCCATCGTCGGGGTGACCGCCCAGAACACGACCTCGATCCTGTCCGTGCATCAGCTGCCCGCCGCGATCATCACCGCGCAACTCGAGGCGGTGTGGTCCGACATCGGCGTTGACGCGGCGAAGACCGGGGCCCTGCTCTCGGCCGAGGTCATCGTCACCGTCGCCGATTTTCTCGCCGGCCACCCGGCACCGCTCGTGGTCGATCCGGTGCTGCGGGCCAGCACGGGCCGGCCGCTCCTGGACCCCGACGCCGTCGACACGCTGATCACGCGGCTGCTCCCCCTCGCCACGGTGGTCACCCCCAACCTGGCCGAGGCGCGGGTCCTCGCGGGCATCGACGGTCATCGGCGCAGTCTCGCGGAGGCGATCGCCGCCCGCGGCGCTCGCGCGGTGCTGATCACCGGCGGCGATGGCGCCGGGTCAGACCTGCTCTTCGACGGCACCGAGTACGTCGAAATCCCGATCGACCGGGTGGACGGTTCGGCCACCCACGGGACCGGGTGCACCCATTCCGCCACCCTCGCCGCCGAACTGGCATGGGGAACGCCGCTGCTCGACGCGGCGCGCCGGGCGGCTGCGGTCACCGCCGCCGCGATCCGTGACGGGCTGGGTGGGATCGGTGCCGGCGCGGGGCCGGTCGCGGTCGGTCAGACCCCGGATGCCAGCCAGCGAGTGCGCACGAGGTAGACGAGCACCCCGATTCCGATCATGTCGATCAGGAGCAGCAGCGGCCCGAGATTGAGGCCATTGCCGAAGTCCAGGCCGCTCAGCGGTGTGAGCGCCTCGACAGGCGGGATCCGCGCCGCGTCGAGGCCGGACGTCGCGCCCACCGAGCTGACCGCCACGGACAGCGGGGCGAACGGCGCGGGATCGGCAGGACTCTCCGACCTGGGAGTCGCGGCGGCCGCGCCGGAGCCACCTGAATGCCCGCCGCCCGAGGCGCTGCCGGACGAACCCCCCGATTGCCCTCCGGGCGCGCTCCCTGATGTACCCCCCGTGGTTCCCCCGGGAGCACCCGAGGTGCCGGCAGGCGTTGCCGTCGCGGCCGGCGTGGGTTGCGGTGTGGGGGTAGAGCCGCCCATCCCCCCGTTCCCGATCGGCGTCGGCGTCGGCGACGCGCTCGGCGAGGCGCTCGGCGACGGGGTGGGTGTCGCGGTGGGAGTCGGACTTGGCGTCGTGCACCGCGGACGGTGATGGGGGAGCAGAGCGGCGTGGGGCTCGGCGCCGGCGTCGAGGTCGGGGTAGCGGTCGGGCTCGGCGACGAGGTGACGGCCGCCGCCGCTCCGGAAACCCCGGCGAGCATGAGCGCGAAGACGCCCGGAAGCAGCGCTGCCGCGGCGCGCCCTCTCGGACGCCGGCGTGGGGCGAACCCGTTGAATACGTGTGCGCTCATTGACGTGATCCAACTGTGGTCTTAATACCAGTCCGCCGGAACCCGCATCGGCGGGTCGTGACGGCCCCGCGAGGTCGCGTTCACAGCGTTCACACGCGTGCGGCCCGCTCGTACGATTCGCCCGGTGTGCACCATTCTCCTGGCCTGGCGCTGCCACCCCGGCATCCCGGTCGTGCTTGCGGCCAATCGCGACGAGTTGATCGCCCGGCCGAGCGCGCCGCCCGCACCGCTCCACACGGCGCCCTGGGTCGTCGGTGGCAAGGACCTAGTCGCCGGCGGTACCTGGCTCGCGGTGGCCGACGGCGGCGCGGTCTGCGCCGTGACCAACCGCCATCCCGCGACCGGCGTGCCGGGGCCACCCGATCCGACCCGCCGGTCGCGTGGCGAGATCCCCCTGCAGCTGCTGGTCGACACCCGTCCCGACGACGTCCCGGCCGCCCTTGCAGGTCTCGGGCCCGGCCGCTACAACCCCGTGAACGTGCTCTGGCTGTCCGCGGATCGCGCGCTGGTGGCGCACGTCGACGACTCGGGACCTGTGCGCGTCATCGAGCTCGAGCCCGGGCCGCACGTGCTCGCCACGGGTGACCTGGACGACGCATCACGGCCCAAGGTGGCGATGCTCCGCGCGGGCATGGACGCCGCGATCGAGCGCGGTGACGGACCTGATGCATCCCTCGCGCGGATGCGCCGCCTGCTCGCCGACCACACCACACCGACCGGTCAACCCGTCGACGCGGCCTGCATTCATGGCGACGTCTACGGCACGGTTTCGGCGTCCACGATGATCGCCGGCACCGGGCGCTTGACGTACGAACACGCGCCGGGTCGTCCCTGCGTCACGCCCTTCGCCGCGGTCGCGCTGCCGGAAAGCTAGTGCCCGGTGCCCAGCTGCACCGCCTTGACCAGCAGGAGCAGCACGGCGACCACGAGATAGCCGCGCATCGAGTACAGCGCAACCAGCCGGCTGCGCGACGGCACGGGCCGGGACAGCAACGCCAGTGAAGGCATGCGCCAGGTCTCGCGGTCCTCTTTGGGGACAACCTCGGGCTCACGACCACGGGCTCCGCGAGTCGTGAAGGCGGTGACAGCGACCAGTGCGATCAGCAGCACCACTGACAGGACAGCGAGCAGGACCGGGACGTTCACCGACGGGAACACCGTCGAGACCACCAGGATCATCGACAGCATCACCAGGACGCCGAGGATCAAGGTCGCGACAATGTTCAACCACGTCCGGTTCACCCACGGCCCGAGGACGTCGCGGTCGTTGCACAGGAGCAGCAGGAACAGGCTCGCGCTGGGAAGGAGCACGCCGGCAAGGGCCTGGACGCCCGTGGTGATCAGGCCGAGCGGTGCGTTCGGGAGCAGTGTGATCGCCGCTGCGAGAACGACGAGGACCGTGAAGCTCGCGTAGAACGGCTTGGCCTCACGCCATGGACGGTGCAGCGAATGCCTGATGCCGAAGGTATCGCCGAACGCATATGACGTGGCGAGGGTCACCGCGCTCGCGCCGATGATCGACGCGTCGATGAGCAGCAGGGCGAAGATGGCTCCGGCCGCGGAGCCGACACGCTGCGCGAGCCCGACCGCGACGGCGTGCGCATCGACAAAGTTTCCTGCCTGCGGTGTGCCCTGGAACGCAAACGCGGTCGCGACCATGATCGCCGTGGCACCGATCACGACGACGAAGGCGCCGATCACCGTGTCCGCACGCTCGTATGGAATCCAGCGCGGGGTGATGCGCTTGTCCACCACGTTCGACTGCTGGAAGAACAGCTGCCACGGGGCCACCGTGGTGCCGACGATGGCGATGATCAGCAGCACACCGTTCGAGCTGAGGCCGCCCTGCATGCCGGGGACGACCAGGTCGTGGACGACGGGACCCAACGTCGGGTGGCTGAGCACCAGCAGCGGAATGATGAGGAGGTTGCCGAAGAGGATCACGAACATCAGCCGCTCCCAGGTTTCGAAGCGCCCGGTGACGGTGATCCCGATGAGCAGGATTCCCGCAAGTGGCACCGCAACGTATGGGGTGAGGCCGAAGTACTCGGCGCCGAGCGCGATGCCGATGAATTCGGTAGCGATGGTGAGGAAGTTGAGGATGAAGAGGTCGCCGACCGCGAACCAGCCCCAGAAGCGGCCGAAGCGCTCGAAGATGAGACGGCCGTGGCCGACTCCGGTGACCGCGCCGAGACGAACCACCATCTCCTGGTTGACGATGAGCACGGGGATCAGCAACACCAAAGTCCACAGCAGGCTGGTGCCGTAGTTCTGCCCCGCCTGCGCGTAGGTCGAGACGCCGCCGGCGTCGTTGTCGCCGACCATCACGATGAGGCCGGGGCCCATGATCACCGCAAGGGCGAGCAGCCGTCGGCGCCACGTGCGCGGTGTGTTGGCGTCGTGCTCGCCGATGGTGCCGAAGGCGCCGCGGATGTCGCCGAGGTGTGCCTCGTCGAGCACCGCCGTGTTGCCGCGCGCGGCCCTGGCAGCCGGCTTGCGGACCTTCTCCTGCGCCAATTCGGACCTCCCACCGTCGATGACGGCAAGACTGAGCGGGCCCGTCCGCTCAGGAGGTCACGAGTCGCGTGATCACCCCGTCGCGAGCGCGCCCGGGAGTTGCCGGGACTGGGGACTGTCGCCGCCGTCCATGTACTGCTGCATGCACCCCAAGAATGCGGTTCCGATCCTCGAAGTGTACAACCCGCCGCGACCGAAGCCGGTGCGTCAGTCCCCGTCGGCCTCGGCGCGGCGACGCCACGAGTTGGGCAGCATGGCGTCGAGCACGTCGTCGACGGTGATGACACCGATGACGCGGCGGTCGTCCTCCACCACCGCGACCACGGTGAGATTGAAGTCCGCCATGCGCCGCGCCACCTCAGGGAAATCGTCGTCGACGTTCACCGACGCGTTGCTGTGCTCGACGAGCTCCGCGACTTGCTTGGTGCCTTCAGCGCGAATCAGGTCGATGAGCGGCACCGATCCGGCGAGCTTGCCGTCCTCGAGCAGGAACACGTCGGCGGCCACCTGGGGAAGCACATCGGCGGCGCGCACCGCTGCGAGCGCGTCGGCCACCGTCGCATCGGGTGACACCGACACGAAATCGGTGCTCATGAGACCGCCGGCGCTGCTCTGCCCGTAGCTCAGCAGGGCCCGGACCTTGGCCTGCTGCGTGGGCGGCAGCAGCGACAGGATCGGTGCGCGGCGTGGTTGATCGAGCTCGGTGACCAGGTCCGCCGCGTCGTCGGGGCCCATCTCGGCGAGCACGGCCGCCGCTTCCGCGTCGGACTTGTCACGGAGGAACTCGACCTGGTGCTCAGTGTTGAGCTCTTCGAACACGTCGGCTTCGAGCTCCGGGTCGCCGTGCACCGCCGAGATGATCTCCTCGCCTTCGTCGTGCGACGCCGCCTCGACGAGGTCGGCGATCTGCGCGGGATGCAGGCGCCGGAGACGTCGCAACGGCATGAGCAGCCGTGAGGTCGGCACGTGACCCACGAACGGTTCGATCGCCGCCCAGTCCACGAATCCCTGGGCGTCGCCGCGACCGCCGAACAAACGGCCGCGCAGACCTCGAGGACGCGTATCGACTCCGGCGACGACCCAGCCCGAGGACCCGAGTTGCAGCTCGATGTCGTGGGCGACGACCAGGCGGCCGGCCTCGACGCTGATGAGCCTGCGGCCGAGCACGTCCTCGCCGAGCAGGACCTCCCCCTGGCGGCGTTCGAAGTGCGCGAGGTTGAGGTCCTCACCGGCAAGCTGCACGGCGCCGGGGCGCATCTCGGCAATCCGATCGCGGGGAATGAACAGCCTGCGGCCGGCGATCCTGCCCACCAACCCGGTCACGGGAGGGTAGCCGCCCTCGGCGAAACGGGCGATGACATCGTCCACCCGACCCAGGCGTCCGCCCGCTCGGTCCACGAGCGGGCTCTTGAGAATTCCGGTGACTGCGAGCCGGCCCGGTGGGGCGGCCGGCTCCCCGGCGTCTGAGGTCGACATGCCGCGCTCAGTCTGCCACGTCGGATGCCCGCGCGTCTGTCCGCTCGATGTCCGCTCCGCGGCGCGATGGTTGCAGGGTGTCCGTGTCCGCGCCCCTCTCATCCACCCGCGCCCTTCCCGGTACCACCCCTGCCCCGTCTATGATCGATGCGGCCAACTGCGGGCACGGACATCTCCGTTTGCCGGCTGGACCGGCTGGAGAGGGGTGCTTCGTGGGGTCGATCGACCGCGGCAACGATGCTCGATGGACGCTGGGCGTTCTCGCGCCGGATCGCTGTCGCAGCATCGTCGTGATCACGCCCGACGGCGAGCTCGCGGTCGCGGTGCGCGACACGGTGCCGCGTGGCGTCGCGGTCATTCGTGACGCGCGTCTCGACGATGCCGGCGAGGTCGCCGGCGCGTGCCTCCCGTGGCCCTGGATGGTCGTTGGCGCCACCCCATCGGTGTCGCTGGAACTCATCGCGCTGCTGCGCACCCGTCCGGTGTTGACGATGTGGCTGGGCGCTGCGCCCGCGGGGCTGCCCGCTCACGCGCGGAGCTTTGCGCGCCCGGCGGCGCTGCTCGAGGCCGTCGACCGGGCCTGCCGCGCCACCGTCGGCGGCATGCGCCTGGCGCCGGGCAGCGGTGTCGAGATGCGGGACGGCACGGTGCTGCGGGGTTCGACGCTCGACGCGCTGATCGGAGCTCACCCAGGTGGGTTTGCGCTTCCCTCGCGGACGTTCAGAGCGGTTGCGACAGCGCTGGCCCGTCGGGGCGTGGCGTGGACGCCGGAGCGCGACGGCACCCGTGTCGCGCTGGTGCCGTGCGTGCCGGCAGTGCCGTCGCGATGAGAGCAAACCCGGAGGTGCTCATCCTCGAGGATGACGCCGACACGCTCGACGAGCTGCAGAGCCATTTCGCACGCAAGCGATTTCACCCGCTCGCCGCGCGCAGCGCCGCACGAGCGCTGTCACTGCTCGAGCACAACCGCTACTCGAGCAGGCCGGTGCTCGCCATCGTCGACTGGGATCTCGGCAAGGCGCCGGACCGGAGCGCGAGCAGCGGTGACGTGCTCTCGCGACTTGCGCGCGAGCTGCGCGAGTGTCCCGTCATCGTGTACTCGCAGAATATCGACGCGTTCAACGTTCGCAGCCAGATTCAGCGTTCGCATCCGCGCGCGTTGCTGCACGACAAGCGCGACGGTGACGCGTCACTCCTCGAGCGGGTCGACCGGATGCTCGACAGGACCGTCGGTGACCTGCGCATCCATGACGGGACGGTGGTCGTCCACCTGCCGAGCCTCGACCAGCACCACCACCGCGAGGCGATCCGGCTCGTCGTGCATCACCCCGACATCGTCACCTTCCACTCCGACACCGCCACGAAGGCGGTGCGCCGATTCGGCGAGTGGCTCCGCGAGCACGCGTCGGCGGTGACGCTGGTGAGCCACGGCAATCGCAAGTACCGGCTCAACGTCGCAGCGAGCCCAGACGACGCGTGAATCTCAGCATCGCTGAGATCGCCCAACTCCCCGTCGCGGCGGCCCTGCTCGACTCCACCGGCGACGTGGTCGCACGCACCCCCGAGTGGGACGGCGCGGGGCCGGGCGCGGTGTCGTATCCGGTGCGCAACATGCGACTGGTGGTGCGCACACGGCCGGCATCGCCGCACTGCGACGAGGTGCTCAGCCGGCTCCTCGACACCATCGACGGCGCGGTGCGCGCCCTCGAGCCGACCCAGGCGAAGCGCGTCCGCATCCTCGCCGGGTCGCTGCGCCTGCTCGGCGGTCGCGAGCCCGGAGGATGGGGCACCACGGACGAGGTGCTCGACCTGGCGCGGGCAGGGATCGGCGCACGCACCGGGCTGACGGTGGACACGTCGACCGGATCGGTCCGCCCGGTGCTCGCGCCCGAGGTGGCCGCGCTTGTCCTCGTCCAGCTTGCCGTCAACGCGGAGCGTCACGACGCCGCGGAAGCGGTCCGCCTCGAGGTGGACAGGACCACGTTTCGGGTGATCTGGAAGCGCGCCGGGCCGGGCGGGCCGATCAGGACCGCCCGGCGCTACGCGGACCGCGAGCGCTGGGGTCTCGGTTTCGCTCGCAACGCCGCGGACGCGATCGGGGGCAGCGTCTACCCGCCCCGGGCACTCGGCGACGGCAACGTCGCGGCGACGCTCGAGCTCGGCGTCCGCCGCCTGTCACTGCCGGTCGCCGCGGTGCGCGACGGGCTGGTGTGCCGCGCGACTCGGTCGTGGGATGAGGAAACGTCGATCACGCCCGGGAGCCCGGTGGGCGCCGGGTCGAGGCTGGGCACCCTCTGCGCCGCGGCCGCGACCGAACCGGGGCGGATCGTCACCGACGGCTGGAGCGCACGCGCGACGGCGCGGACCACATGGGCGGCGGTGCCGCCCGACGATTCCACGGTGCGGGCTCGTGAGGTCGTGGCCGGGCTGGTCCACGAGCGGGCCCTGTCCGACCAGGTCGCCGAGCCGGCGCGCTCGACGATCGCCGGCCTGGCGCTGCTCCTGGGGACGCTGCTCGGGGAGCCGATGCCCCGGATCCCGATGGCCGCGTGGGAACGACGCATGAGGGAACTGGTTCCCCCCTTCGCGATCACCGATCCGATCCCGACATTCGACGGCGTCGGAGCGATCGATCCTCAGGTCGTTGCCCTGCTGGCGTCGTCAAGCGATGGATTCGAAATCGAAGGCGACCGCCTCTGGCTGCGCATCCGCGACGAATGCCGGGACGACGCGGCGGTCCGGGTGCTGCTCAGGCGCGGGGAGGACCGGATTCCGCTGGGGTGAGGGGACCCTGCACCACCGGAGCGCGCAGGAGCAGCGATGTGATCAGGACGAGCAGCGGGTGCGCCGCGCGCTCCGCGGCGGTGGCCCCGGCCTCCTCGAGCGAGGCGTCGATCATGAGCAGGTCGGCGGCGAGCATGCCCACCGCCGTCTGGATCAGGGCTGCGCGCCCGTTGCCGACGACCTCCGCCACGCCGTCATCGAAGTGAGCGGGGAGGTCGGGCTCGTGACGGAGCTGCTCCGGCGCGCCAACACCGTACGCGGTCGCCCAGGTGTCGTACCCGAGCGCCTCCTCGTGACGGAACCGGGCCGCGAGGTCGTGCAACGAATCCAGTTCGGCCGCCGGAGCCGCGCTCTGCCCGATGAGATCGCGCACCAGGCGCCGCTGGTACCTGGCGATCCAGTAGCGGGACACGCCGGCGGTGAGCAGCCGCGACAGCCGTACGTCGGCGATGCTCGCCCGCCGCACGGACGTGCCCTCGAGGCCGGGGGTGAGCACCTCGACGTCGCGGCGCACATCCCAGACACCGCCCAGGACGCTGACGATCGATGTCGGGCGCCAGACCCCTGCCGCCTCATCCCAGCAGTCCACCGGGACATCGGCGAAGGCGCGATCGCACGTGCTGGTGAGCAGGGCTTGATGCAGGTCCTCGCGATTGCGAGTGGCGAGCAGCGACCAGCCGGCGGGGAGTGTGGTGGTGGCCATCGAAAAGAGTGCTGGAACGTTGAGGAGACGGATGCAGTGACGCGGCGCGTGTGCAGTATGCCCCCGAAACGTCAACAACGGGTGGCTGAGGCGGCGCGAGATCCTGGGCCGCGAACTGCCGTGGTCTATGAGTTCCGGGGGACCCGCCGTGCCTCCAGGCGTCCACCACGGGTCGACCTCCCCGTCCCACGACGCGTCGCGGTGGCGCGCGCGCACCACCGTCTTGATGTTGCCGCGGACGTTGAAGTCTCCGACGACCTCGCAGTACCGGGGCTCGAGCAACCCCACCAGCTCGTCGAGGACCACGTTGACCACGTCCTCGTGATAGACGCTGCGATCGCGGAACCCGTTGATGTACAGCTTCATCGACTTCAACTCGACGCATCGCGGACCCGGCACGTAGCGGATGTGGAGGGTGGCGAAATCGGGGAAGCCCGAGCGCGGACAGAGACACGTGAATTCCGGGATGGTGAACTGGATGGTGTAGTCGCGTTCCGGCGTGCGGTTGTCGAACGCCTCCAGCTTCGCCTCGCGAATCGCGCGCGTGCCGTGCAGCTCCTCGGTCACCGTTGCGCGCCTCGCATCAACGCGCGCAGCGAGGCGAGCGGAATCGGAGCGAACTTGGTGTCGCGGTCGTAGGTATCGATACCCTCGACGCGCTTGAGGACGGTCACGAGCGCGTAGGTGATCGGCGTTGCGACGATCTCGTAGAGGACCTTCACCACCCACACATCGCGAATGATGACAAGCAGCAGCGACCAGGGCTGCGTTCCCGCGAATGCCAGGGAGATGAAGACCGCGCTGTCGACGCCCTGTCCGATCACCGTCGAGCCGATGGTGCGCGTCCAGAGCAGGCGACCGCGGGTTGCCACCTTGAGTTGCGCCAGCACGAATGCGTTGAGAAACTCGCCGAGCAGGTAGGCGGTGAGCGAAGCCGCCACCAGGCGCGGACTGGAGCCCAGGACGCGCGCGTACGCCGACTGGTCCGCATAGTGCGGATCAGCGGGAATCGCGATCGCGGCGGCGATGAACAGCACCACCACGACATTGGCGAGGAAACCCGTCCAGATCACCATGCGCGCTACGCGGTAGCCCCACACCTCGGTGAGCACGTCGCCGAACAGGTACGCGAGCGGAAAGATCACGATCGCCGCGGGCACCGAGAAGGGACCGACGGCCGCGATCTTGACGGCGATGATGTTCGACGTCACCAGGGTCGCAACGAACAGCGCGGAGACGGCGAGCAGCAGCGGGCTCGGGGCGCGGACGGACGTCGGCTGATTCATGCGGAGCCGCACAGCGTAGAAGATCTCCCGGTGAGCAGACGGGGCCTGGCGCTCTTCATCGCGATGTGCGTGATCTGGGGCATCCCGTACCTGCTGATCAAGGTCTCGCTGGTGGGTCTCGGGCCGGTCGACCTCGTCTTCGTGAGGTTCGTCATCGGCGCCGTGGTGCTCGTGCCGATCGCGCTCACCCGCGTTGAGGTCCGCCCGATCCTGCGCCGGTGGCGCTGGATCGTCGCCTACACGATCGTGGAGATGGGGGTGCCATGGGTCCTGCTCTCGGACGCCGAGCTGCGCATCTCGAGCTCGCTCTCCGGGTTGCTGGTGTCAACGGTGCCGCTCATCGGCGTGGGGATCGGGCTGCTCACGCGCAGCCGCGAGCGCCAGGGGTGGCGGCGATGCTCGGCCTCGCGGTCGGCCTCGTCGGGGTGGGTGTGCTGGTGGGCTTCAACGTCTCCGCCGCCACCTTCGGCGCGATCGTCGAGGTGCTGGTGGTCGCGGTCTGCTACGCGACCGGGCCGCTGATCATCAGCAGGCGCCTGACCGACCTGCCCGCGCTCGGGGTGATCGCCGCGGCGCTGCTGCTCGCCGCCGTCGGCTACGCGCCGGCTGCGGTCACCCAGCTCCCGCACGCCTGGCCGTCGGGCGAGGTCATCGCGGCGGTGGCGGCGCTGGGACTCGTCTGCACCGCGCTCGCGTTCCTGCTCTTCTTCGCGCTGATCGCCGAGGTCGGGCCGATCACTGCCACGGTGATCACGTACGTCAATCCCGCAGTGGCGGTGACGCTCGGGGTGCTGCTCTTGCACGAGCCCTTCACGGGCGGCATCGCGGTCGGCTTCGCGCTGATCCTCAGCGGCTGCGTGCTGGCGGCGCGGGCCGCGCCGGCGCGGGTCGTGTCGCCGGCACGGGCGTGAGCAGGGTCAGACCTCGGCGGTCTCGACGGGCGCCGGCGCCACGCCGGGCGCGATCCGGCCGATCGTGATCTGGCCATCCTTGGCGTCAACTTCGACGCTGTCGCCCTCGTTGAACCGGCCTTCGAGGATGGCCATCGCGATCGGGTCCTGGAGACGGCGCTGGATCACCCGCTTGAGCGGACGCGCGCCGTAGGTGGGGTCGTAGCCCTCGGCGGCGAGCGCGTCGATGGCGGCCTCGGAGACGTGCAGCGTCAGCTTGCGGGCCGCGAGCCGGTCGCGAACGCCGCGCAGCTGGATGCCGACGATCTGGCGCAGCTGGGCGCGATCGAGGCGGGAGAAGAGGATCACGTCATCGACGCGATTGAGGAACTCGGGTCGGAAGCCCGCGCGCAGCTCGGCGAGCACGCCGTCCCGAACCCGCTCCCACTCGACCGGGCTTGCGTCGGGCGACATGTCGGCGATCAGGTGCGAGCCGATGTTGCTGGTCATGATCACGACACAGTTGCGGAAGTCGACGGTGCGCCCCTGCCCGTCGGTAAGCCGGCCGTCCTCGAGCAGCTGCAGAAGCACGTTGAACACATCGGGATGCGCCTTCTCGATCTCGTCGAGGAGGAGCACGCTGTACGGCCTGCGCCGCACCGCTTCGGTGAGCTGGCCGCCCTCCTCGTAGCCGACGTACCCGGGCGGCGCTCCCACCAGCCGCGACACCGTGTGCTTCTCCATGTACTCGCTCATGTCGAGGCGGATCATCGCGTGCTCGTCGTCGAAGAGCAGCTCGGCGAGCGCCCGCGCCAGCTCGGTCTTGCCCACGCCGGTGGGCCCGAGGAAGATGAACGAACCGATAGGCCGGTTGGGATCGCCGAGTCCGGCGCGGCCGCGTCGCACCGCGTTGGCCACCGCGCTGATGGCGTCGTCCTGGCCGACCACGCGGGCGTGCAGGTCCTGCTCGATGCGGAGGAGCTTCTGCATCTCTCCTTCGAGCATCTTGGTCACCGGCACGCGGGTCCAGCGCGACACGACCTGGGCGACGTCCTCCTCGCCCACCTCTTCCTTCAGCAGCGGGTGCTCGCCCTGCATCTCGACGAGGCGGGCCTGCTCCTGGTCGAGGGCGCGCTGCAGCTCGTTGAGTTGGCCGTAGCGCAACTCCGCCGCGCGACCGAAGTCGCTCATCTGCTCGGCGCGGTCCGCGTCGTGACGGACCTGCTCCATCCGCTCCTTGATCTCGCGGATCCTGGCGAGCGCGCCCTTCTCCTGCTCCCAGCGCTCGCGCAACCCACGGCCGCGCTCCTGCAGATCGGCGAGCTCGCGCTCCAGCGTCTCGAGGCGTTCCTTGGAGAGCCTGTCCGACTCCTTGCGCAGCGCCTGACGCTCGATCTCGAGCCGGCGAATCTCGCGCTCGACGATGTCGAGCTCGGTGGGCAGCGAGTTCGATCTCGATCCGAAGCCGCGAAGCGGCCTCATCGATGAGGTCGATCGCCTTATCCGGCAGGAACCGATCCGTGATGTACCGGTTGCTCAGCACAGCGGCGGCGACGATCGCCGAATCGGTGATGCGCACGCCGTGGTGCACCTCGTAGCGCTCCTTGAGGCCACGCAGGATGCTGATCGTGTCCTCGACGGAAGGCTGTTCGACGATGATCGGTTGAAAGCGGCGCTCCAGCGCCGCGTCCTTTTCGATGTGCTTGCGGTACTCGTCGAGCGTGGTCGCGCCGATGCAGCGCAGCTCGCCGCGAGCGAGCGCCGGCTTGAGCATGTTGCCCGCGTCCATCGCCCCCTCCGCGGCGCCGGCACCAACCAGGGTGTGCAGCTCATCGATGAAGAGGATCACGGCGCCGTCCGACGACGTGACCTCCTTGAGCACCGCCTTGAGGCGGTCCTCGAACTCGCCGCGATACTTGCTGCCGGCGACCATCGCGCCGAGGTCGAGCGCGACCACGCGCTTGTCCTTGAGGCCCTCGGGCACGTCGCCGGACGCGATCCGCTGGGCGAGCCCCTCGGCGATCGCGGTCTTACCGACACCCGGCTCGCCGATGAGCACGGGGTTGTTCTTGGTCCGCCGGGAGAGCACCTGGATGACCCTGCGAATCTCGTCGTCACGGCCGATCACCGGGTCGAGCTTGCCGCGACGCGCCGCGTCGGTCAGGTCGCGGCCGTACTTCTCGAGCGCCTGGTATTTGGCCTCCGGGTTCGCGTCCGTCACCCGCTGAGAGCCTCGGACCGCCTCGAGCGTGGCGTACACCCGGTCGGGGGTGACGCCGGCCTGCTGGAGCAGGCGCCCCGCCTCCCCGTCACCGTTGGCGCACAGCGCGAGCAGCAGGTGTTCGGTGGAAACGTACTCGTCCTTGAGACGGCTCATCTCTTCGAAAGCGGCCAACAGCACCGCCCGCAGCGCGCTGCTGACCGGGGGATCGCTCACCCCCACTTGCTTGGGGCGGTTCTCGAGCGTCGCGTGCAGGCGCGCCGCCATCGGCTCCGGGGAAACCTCGAGCCGGCGCAGGAGCGCCGGCACCAGGCCGTCCTCCTGCTCGAGGAGCGCCAGCAGCAGATGCTCGGGCTCGACCGCGGGATGCTGCAGTTGCTGCGCGGCCTGTTGCGCGGCTGTCAACGCCTCCTGAGAGCGTTCGGTGAATCTGTCGAGTCGCACCAACTGGTGATACCACCACGCGCCGGCGGCTAACCTTGCCGCATGCGTCTCACAGTGCTGGGCAGCGGCAGCGCATTCAGCGAATGCGGCTGCAACGCCGGCTACCTCGTCGACGGGCGGGTGCTCGTCGACTGTGGCGCACCGGTGCCGTCGATGGTCCGGCGCGCCGGCGCGCCGATGCAGGACATCAGGCTCATCCTGCTCACCCACTTCCACGCCGATCACACTTTCGTGCTCCCGACCGTGCTGGGCGCGCTCGGGTACGCGGAACCGCCGGCGCCAGGTCCGCTGGTGATCGGGGGCCCGGTGGGCACGCGCGAGTACGTCTCGCGCCTGCTCAGCGTCGGCTACGGCGGCCACGTGCGGGGCACCGTCGAGACCCACGTTCGCCCGGATTACGTCGTCTTGCAGGACGGCAGCGATGTGCAGCTGGCCGGCTACCGGGTGCAGGCCCACTCGGTGGTGCACAGCGTCGGCCCCTCGCTGGCGTACCGGCTGACCGACCCGAGCGGCGCGACGGTCGGCTTCTCAGGCGACAGCGAGCTGTGCGCGGGGTTGCGCCGGTCGATCGCGGGATGTGGGCTCTATGTCTGCGAATGCACCGGGTGGGACGGCCCCGCCGCCGGCGGTCATCTCTGGCGTGATGAGGTCGCCGGCCTGCTGGCGGAGAACCCGGCGACCACCTTCCTGCTCAGCCACCTCGCGGAACGCCGCGAGCTGGCGGGTGCGCTCGTGGCGCACGATCTGCTCAGCCTGGAGATCTCCGCAGCCGCGGAGTAGCGGCGAGGAGCGCGCGCCGCCAGGTGCGCAGCGCGAGCGCGCGATCCTGGTGCGACGCGCCGGCCGCGCTGAACTCGGCCCGCGCGGTGACCGCAGCAAGCTCGCCGAGCGCCGGACCGGCCCGCGGCCGGGCCTGCGCCAGGCGAGCGGCGAACGCGATATGGGTCTCGGCTCTTCGCTTGTCCACCCCCGAGAGCACACCGAGGGTCTCGACCCGGCGCCAGGCTCCGCTGAGGGAGCGGGGCAGGGCGAGCCAGAGCAGCGCCACGACGACGAGGGCGGCGGCGCCTCCCAGAGCGGACAGGGCGACGACCACCGACATCGGGGTTCCCCGGTGCGACCCGTTGGAGCCCGACGTCTGCGGGTTCGCGCTCCCCAGGTTCCCGGGCTTCACGGTGGGAGCGGGGACCGGGGTCGTCGCGGCCGGGACCGGACCCGGTGCGACGGCTGCCTGGCCGCGCGGGAACGGCTGATAGTTGCCCTGTGCGGACGCGGGTGTCGGCTCGAACGGGATCCAGCCGTATCCCGGGAAGTACGCCTCGACCCAGCTGTGCGCGTCGCTGGTGGTCACGACCTGCTCGAGGCTGGGACCGGTGGCCGCATGGGGTCCGTTCACGTCGTGGGTGGTGCCCGGGCCGTACCCGCTGACCAGCCGGGTGGGGATGCCGAGGCTGCGCAGCATCGATCCCATCGCCGACGCGAAGTACTGGCAGTACCCGCGATGGCTCGTGGTCAGAAAGTAGACCAGCGGCCAGATCTGCCTGCTCGGGACCTGCGGCGGGTTGAGCGTGTACGTGAAGAACGCCGGATTGCGCAGGTGCTGCTCGATGAGGATCGCCTGGTCGTAGGGATTCGTCTGCCCCGCGGTCCATTGCTGCGCCAGCGCGCGGATGGTCTCGACACCGTTGCTCGAGTCGTCGCTGAGGGTCTCGTATTGCTTGACGAACGCTGGGTAGTTGATGCCTGCGGCACGAAGCTGCGCAACCGTCGCGGTCGAGATCTGCGCGGAGGTCTGGACGGTCGTCTGCACGGTCAGGTCCCGATCGAGCTGGACGGAGTCGACGGTGAGCAGGGAGCTCTGCGCCGAGTCGGCGACCGTCCCGAAGGCGGTGCCGGGGAGGTCCACCGCAACCGGATCCCCGGTGAACGGCAGCAGCGGCTGCTG
Source organism: Candidatus Dormiibacterota bacterium (assembly GCA_963768105.1). Lineage (GTDB taxonomy): Bacteria > Chloroflexota > Dormibacteria > Aeolococcales > Aeolococcaceae > Palsa-851. The sequence continues at coordinate 333,483 of CAVYGR010000004.1, forward strand.
CCCGGTGGCCCCGGGTTGCACGACGATGTTGGCGCGAACCGTCTGCGTGTCGCTCCCGATGCCGCCGTCGGTCGGGTTGGTGTCCCTGGGGAGCAGACCGCCGGGGTAGTCCACCCCGGTCCACGTGTACGGCCCCAAGGCGCTGCCGGCGCCACCGGCCGGCGTGTACCAGTTGCCACCCGAGAAATAGGTGTCGTCGGCAACGCGCAGATAGACCGTCGCGGCGGTGTTCGTCGTGTACGTGAGCACGATCTTTGGCTGGCTCACCAGCGGGCCGCCCAGCTCCACCGACGGGTTGAAGCCGATCGTCGAGGCGCCGCCCGAGCCGGAGTGGGCGCTCCCGTTGCCCGCGCCGAGACCGAGGCCGTTGGGAAAGAGCCGAGCAGAGATGTCGGTGGTGCTGACCGCCGGCAGGAGCAACGCCACCACGGTGAGACCGATCGCCACCGCCGCGACGCTGCCGCCGAACCTGACCCGCATGCCGCTGAGCGGCGTGATCCTCGCCGACGCCCAGCGTTCGCCGAGAGCCCCCAGATGCGCGGCTGCGATCACCGCTAGCGCGAGGACGACCGCAATGGTCTCGGGAAGCGCGATGGGGTCGGGATACTTCGCGTTGACGACATTTGTGGCTAGAACTGAGAAGACCGGGATGACGGCGAGCACACCGCGGTGCTCCCGGAGCACCGTCCAGCCGAGCCAGTACCCGCAGAGGAAGAGGACCGCGCAGAGCCCGACGGTGAAGTCCCAGTCCTGCGTCGAGGCCAGACCGGTGAAGAGAGCGTGCGCGTAGTCGGAGACGATCGCGCCCCCGGTCTGGCCGGCGACCGGCGGCATCGCCGCGAGCGTGGTGGGCACGATCGCCGCCAATCCCAGGAACGGCGCGGCGATCGCGGCGACGAGGCGGGGGGCGCGCGCCTGGGCCAGCAGGGCGGCTTCGATCACCGACGTGACCGCAACCACGACCGCCCCGCCACCACCGTTGACCCAGCCGGCGGCGAGGACTGCCCACGACGTGGCCGCGATCAGCGCAACGCAGAGCATGGCGCCGACCTCGAACGTGTGGTTCCGTGTCGCCGCCGGCCGCGGGCGAGCGCTCGTTCCAAGCTGCAGGGGGGCCCAGGCTTCCATCGGCTCAGCCGGTCGCTGAAGCGCGTTCGCCGGTGCCGAGCACGTCGCCGCGGCGGACCACCCACCAGTCGAGCGCGAGCCGCCACGCCGCCGGGATCCGGAGCGCCTGTCCCGGGGCGCCGAATGACGTCGGCTCGATGAAGATGCAGAGGTGGCGCTGGCCGCGGGTGGCGCTGTCGACCAGCGCCTCCACCCAGTCGCTGGAGCGGTCGGCGGTGATCACCACCATGCCACCGCGACCGCGCCAGCCCTCGCCGTGGCGGGTGATCGTCTCCGCGAGGCTGCGCACGCCGTCGTCGGTCGCGAGCGCCAGGTAATCGAGCAGTCGCAGGCGCTGGACCTCGCCCCTGCCGGCGCCGAATCCGGTGCCTGCCCGGTCGTTGGTCACCATGCCGACCGCCTGGCCGCGGCGGATGGCGCCATGCACGACGGAGGCGCAGATCGACACCGCGTACTCGATCGACGAACTCGATCCCGCTCCCGGCGTGGAGGCCCCGCTGGAGGTCGAGCACGACGAGCAGGTCGGCGCTCTGCCCGGTGTCGAAGGTGCGGCTGATCAGCCGCCCGGTGCGCGCCGTCGACGCCCAGTGGATGCGGCTGAGGCCGTCGGTGGCTGCGTAGTCCCGGATGGTCGACACGTCGGGCGGGACGTCGACGGGCTGACCGCGTCGAGCCTCGGCCACGCCGTTGCCGCTCCACTGCGGGACCCCCTGCAGGAGCGCGTGGAGCGCCGGGTAGACGATGACCTCGTTTTCGGGCGCCACCTTGATCCGCTTGCGGAAAGAGACCGAATGGATCTCCGAGCCGTGCCTCCAGCGGGCCGAAGCGATGCACGCCGCGGAGGTTGAACACGCCTCGAGCCGTCCACGTCACGCTGCCGCCCGCCGCCAGCGAGAACGCGCGCCCGGGTGCGTAGCCCGGCAGCTTGGTGGCGTCACGCACCTCGCAGTACGGCAGCCGCAGCCCGCTCGCGTTCTTGACCGTGAAGGTCTCCTCGAAGGGCTCGCCCATCATGAATGAGCCCTGCGGCGATTCCCGGGTGACCCGCAGCTTGCGGGCGAGCAGGCGCGACCAGATGTACGCGACCGCCAGAAGCAGGATGAGGACATATGCCAACGTGTACGCAAGCCGGATCCCGGTGATCCCGGCAAAGAAGGCGAGCACCGCGACGCAGGCGAGCAGCGGCACCCGCGCGGTCACGGCGCGCTCCGGGTGCACACCGCGATCGCGGTCACGCCAGGCGCCGGCCCGTCATGGGCACCGATTCGGTCGCCAGCACCTCCTCGAGCACGGTCGCCGAGGTGAGCCCGCGCAACTCGGCGTTGGGTCGGAGCATCACCCGGTGCTCGAGCACGTTGGGGGCGATGTCCTTGATGTCGTCGGGCAGCACGAAGTCGCGGCCTGCCAGCGCGGCACGCGCCTGCCCGGCGTGGAGCAGCCCGAGCGTGCCGCGGGGCGAGGAACCGAGCGACACATCCGGTGTTCTCGGGTGCGCCGCACGATCCGGACGCAGTAGTCCTTCAGACGTCGAGTCGCAGTAGATGTCGCGGCAGACGGCCTGCGCCGCCTTGATCTCCGCCGCGTCCGTGACCGCCTCGAGGTCCCCGAGCGGGTTGCTCGACTGGAAGCGGTCGAGCATCGCCACCTCCTGATCGGCGGGCAGGTAGCCGAGCTTCAGCTTGAGCAGAAAACGATCGACCTGGGCCTCGGGAAGCGGGAAGGTGCCGCCCAGCTCGATCGGGTTCTGGGTGGCCAGGACCATGAAGGGATCGGGGAGTTGGTGGCTGGTGCCGTCGACGGTGACCTGCCACTCCTCCATCGCCTCGAGCAGCGCCGACTGCGTCTTCGGGGTCGCCCGGTTGATTTCATCCGCGAGCAGCACCTGGGCGAAGATCGGTCCCCGGCGGAACTCGAAGGTCTGTGCCTGGGGGTTGTAGACGCTGACACCGGTCACATCGCCGGGGAGCAGGTCGGGCGTGAACTGCACGCGTTCGAAACTGCACCCGCTGCTGCGGGCGAGTGCCTTGGCGAGCAGCGTCTTCCCGATGCCGGGGACGTCCTCGATCAGCAGGTGGCCGCGGCAGAGGAGACCGACGATGCAGAGCTCCATCTCCGCGGCCTTGCCGACGATGACCGTCCCGAGGCTCTCCTGCAGACGCCGTGCCATTGCCTGGACGTCGACGTTCATGCTGATCCTCGCGCCTGTCTCAGCCGGGTTGGTGAGTGAGTTGACCTCATCGGGAGTATACGGTCGGCCGCTACGCTCCCAGCATCACCCGGAAGGATGACCCGCACGAGCGCCCCAAAGCGTTGTATAACTGCACGTGACGAGATTCAGGCTGGGTCTCCATACGTTGACGGTCGGAGGAGGAGGAATTGGCAGAGCGCGAAGAGGAGATCCTCACAACGGGTGAGGCGGCGGCTCTCTGCGGCGTGTCGCGTTCGACGCTGCGTCGCGCCGTCGCCCAAGGCCACCTGCGCGCCTGGCACACGCCCGGGAAGCACCTTCGGTTCACGCGCGCAGCGTGCCTCGAGTTCGCCCAGTCGCTCGGCCGCGTCGATCTCATCGGCCAGTCGTACCGCGAGGCCCCGATTCGGGCAACCCAACCCGGCAGGAGCGGTCGGGGCGTAGGGCCGACGGGTCGGCGGTGCGCTGAGCGGCGCCCCGGGCTCGTTCAGCGTTTGCCGGAGAGCAGACCTCCGACCGTGCCGCCGAAGAGGGCGAGCAGGTCGCCGCTGAAGACGTTGCCCATGTCCATCGGGCCGAGGTCGATCAGGTGGTGGCTGTTGGTGGCGAGCGACGCCGCGATGATCGAGGATTCCCTGAGAAACTCGAAGAGAGCGCCGACCGCGATGAATCCGATCGCGACAACGATCCCCTGATACATGCCGCCGCGCCCGGCAAGCCGCCCCGCCAGCCAGCCGCCGAGGATCACCGCGAGCAGCGTCGATACCCCGACCACCCCTCCGTCGATGGTGCCGGCGGGGCCGAAGGCGGCGTTGGCGGCGATCAGCCCGACGTTGCTGAGCACGAGCAGCGTGATCTCGCCCACGAAGAGACCCAGCACACAGTGCCGCCACGAGATGGTGCGACCGGTGCCGACGGCCGCAGGCGCGACGGTGGGTCGCGAGCTTGGGCGGCTCGCGGGCTGACGGCGCTTTGGTGCTCGGGTCCCGGTGGCCATCGCGTGGAGTATACGAATCTGTCGCCAGCCGGCCGCGAGCCGTTTGCGGGCCGGCGACGGACCTAGGCTGCGCTCGCATGGCAACGCTGCTCCGCACCGAAACGCCCATTCCCGCGCCGCATTCCTCGAAACCGGCCGGCCGCGTCACAGCATGGCTTTCGGATCCTCGTCGGGTGCTGCTCGGGGCGGTCCTCGTCCTGGTGGGCGCGGTCGGGCTCGACGCGCTCAGCGACCCCGACGTGTGGTGGCACATCCGCCTTGGCGACTGGATCATCGCGCACCATCAGATCCCGTCCGGGGAGCTGTTCGCGTACACGGCACTCGGCAATCCGCTCGTCGTCCATGAGTGGCTCTCCGAGACCCTCTTCGCCGCGGTTGCGGCGGCGGGCGGCCTGCTGCTCGTCACGCTGTTGATGGGGGTCGTCGCCTGGTGCGGGATGCTGGCGACGATGCTGCGCGGGCGCACGCGCGGGGCCGGTGCGGTCGCCCTTGCCGTGGGCCTCGCGCTCGGGGCGCGTGTCGCCGAGCCGGTGCTCGGGACCCGACCGCAGGTGTTCACCTTCGCGCTGGTCTGCTGGACGCTCTGGATCGCCGAGTCGTATCTGCGCTCGGGCGGCCGGCGGCGATGGCTGCTGCCGCCGCTGTTCCTCCTCTGGGCGAACCTCCACGCCGGCTTCATCGCCGGCATCGGTTTTCTCGTCATCGTGCTCGTCGCCGAGGCGGTCAAGCGGCGCTGGTCGCTCGGTGACGCCGCCCCGCGCCGGCGGATCACCGGCCTCGCGGTCGCCGTGGGCGCGTCGGTGATTGCCGCATGCGTTAACCCGTATGGACCCTCGCTGTACGTCTTCGCGGCGACGACGGGCTCGTCCGAGCGTCAGAAGGGGATCATCGAGTGGCAGTCGCCCAATTTCCACGACCCCGCCGAGTGGGTGCTGCTCGCACTGCTGCTCACCTTCGTGGCGCTCACGGTCGCGACCGTTGCGCGTCGATCGCTGCGCGGAAGGCTGGACCCTCGTGACATCGCGCTGGCGGCGGTGGGCGCCGGGCTCGCGCTGATGTCGGTTCGCAACACCGCCCTCTGCGTGGCGGTCATGGTGCCGCCATGGATGGGAATGGCTGCCGGCGTGGCGCGCTCGCTGCAACCCGAACGCGTCCGCCCGACTGTGGCGCGTGCGTCCCGCGGTGCTCCGGTTGCCGGCGCCGTGCTCATCGCGGCCGCGGTGCTCGCGCTCGGTGTGGTCGGCATCCGTGTCCAACAAAGCGCGGCGGCCCCGGGGATCGCAGCGGCCTACCCGTCGTGCGCGACGTCCATCCTGCTGCGGAGCCCGACGACGCAGCGCGTCTTCGCCGCGTACGGCAGTGGAGGTTATGTCGTCTACCGGCTCTGGCCGCATGGCTCCGTGTACGAGTACGGCGAATCGATCTCGCTCGGTACGAGTGTCTTTGACGACTACGTGCGCATCGCCGCGGGTGCCACCACGAGCCCAACCGCGCTGGGCCTGCTCGCGTCCAGCGGCACCACCGCGGTCCTGTACTCGCGGGGAAGCTTGACCTCCGAGCTCGACCGATCGCCGGCGTGGACGCTGGTGGCCGACGACCACGGCATGCTCCTGTACGTGCACGGCGATGCGTCCTGGGCGGCACGGAATTCGTGTCCACCCGCACCCAACGACTGAGCGCGGTCACCGTCGCGCTCCCGGCCGCGGCGCACAGGAGTACGGTCACGGCGATGCGGCTGATCGGCCTGACCGGGGGCATCGCAACCGGCAAGAGCACGGTCGACGGGATGCTCACCCGGCTGGGCGGCGCCGTGATCGACGCCGACGAGCTTGCCCGTGAGGCGGTGCGACCAGGCGAGCCGACCCTCGAGCGAGTGGTGGAGCGATTCGGTCGGGAGGTCCTGCGTTCCGATGGCAGCCTGGATCGCGAGCGGCTCGGGGCGATCGTGTTCGCCGACGCCGGTGCCCGCCATGACCTCGAGTCGATCACGCATCCTCGCATCAACGAATTGACCCAGGATCGGATCACCGCGGCGCTGTCGGGCAGTGCGCGGCTGGTCGTGGTCGACATTCCGCTGCTCTTCGAGCACGCTCGCGAGGGGATGTTCGAAGGCGTGCTGCTGGTCTACGCGCCCGCCGACGTCCAGGTCCAGCGGCTCAAGGAGCGCAACCATCTCGACGAGGTGGCGGCACGGCAGCGGCTCGCGGCGCAACTCCCCATCGACGAGAAACGGGCGCGCGCGACCTGGATCATCGACAACAGCGGCGATGAGCGCGCGACCCAGCACGCCGTCGACGCCTGGTGGAGCGCGAACGTCGTCAGTCGCCGGGGTGAAGAGTCCTCCTCACGTCACCGCACCACGCCGGCGGCGCGTAACGAGACCACCTCGTCTGACTGATACCCGGCCGCGGCGAGCACCTCGTCGGTGTGCTCCCCGTACCCCGGCGCCCCACGCCGATACCTGGCGGGCGAATCGCTGAGGCGGATGGGAAAGCCGGTCTCGGCGGTCGGCCGGCCGTCGCCGGCGTCCAGACGCATCCCCCGGCTGCGCACCTGCGGATGCTCGAAGGTCTCGCCGATGTCGAGCACGGGCTCGACGCAGACGTCGAGGCCGGTCAGGGCGTCCTGCCACTGGGCGCGGGTTCTGGCGAGCAGCACCACCTGCACCGCGGCGATGGTGCGATCGGCTTCGGCGTCCTCGGCGAAACCCAGGGAGGCGACGTCGGGCAGACCGATCGCCTCGACGAATGCGCGCCAGAACTTTGGCTCGAGCGCTGCTACGGACAGGAAGCCGTCGGCGCAGCGATAGATGCGGTAACAGGGGTAGCGCCCGGTGAGCCTGCCATCCCCCGGCCCGGGCACCTCGCCGGTGGCGAACAGCTGGGACGCGTGCACGGCCGCCCAGCTGATGAGACCATCGACCATCGACACATCGCAGTGCTGGCCCCTCCCGGTCCGAGCCGCGTGATGCAGCGCCATCATGATCGCGAGCGCGGCGTGGAGCGCTCCGGCACCGAGGTCGCCCACCTGCAGTCCGGGCATTGCCGGAGCGCCGCTCGCGCGCCCACCCAGGAGCGAGCACGCCGGCGATCGCCGCGTAGTTGAGGTCGTGGCCGACACGATCACGATACGGTCCATCCTGACCGTAACCGCTGATGCTGCAGAGCACGAGTCGCGGGTTCCTCTCGTGCAGGCGAGCGAAGTCGAGGCTGAGACGTTCCATGACTCCCGGGCGAAAGTTCTCCACGACGACGTCCGCGGAGTCGACGAGACGCAGAAAGACCTCGTGTCCCAAGGGATTCTTGAGATCGATCGCCAGCGAGCGCTTGTTCCGGTTGACAGGATGAAACATCGCAGCGTACTCGTCGACGAGCGGCGACACCCAGCGCATCGAGTCGCCGCCGGTGGTGTCCTCGACCTTGATGACATCGGCGCCGAAATCCGCCAGCAACATCGTGCAGAACGGCCCCGGCAGCAGCCTGGTGAGGTCGAGGACTCGCACGTCGTCGAGTGCCGGCATGGTCGCGCGAGTGTAGCAATCGCTTGATGCCCACGATCCTCGGAATCCCTGTGCTAGATTCAATTGCAAGGTTGACGTGATGAGCAACGCTAGCGTTCCGTCGAGTAGGGCTCGGTGATGGACGAGCTGGTCATCAAAGTGCCTGCGCCGTTCAGCGGTATCGAGGACCTCGGCTTTTCCGCGCGCTATCCCGCGCAGGAGCGGAGCTCGCCGCTGCGCGATGTCCCCTTCTTCGTCGAGGGCCCGCCCAGGCCGATGCAGCTGCTGGTCGAGCGTCTGGCGCTCTTCGCCGACAAGGATCGCATCGTCGGCACCCTGGCCGATGACGACCAGTACGCATGGACCGCGCCGGTGCAGATCACCGACGAGGTCTGCGTGCTCGCCCTGCAGGACCGCAGCCTCCGGGGCAGCGATCCCCTGCTCGAACCCGGCGACATGACCCAGGTGGTCCGCGGCTACATCTGGAATCTCGTCCGTCCGATGGCGTTCACCTTTCTGCGCGACTGCGTCCGCATCGGGGGACTCCGCCTGTCCGAGCAGATCGCCGTGAGGATCGACACGGGCCGTCCGCCGGGCGTCGACCTCGAGCTCCAACGCTCGTCGATCACGCCTGAGAACGGGAGCCGGCTGCTCTTCGGATTCTGAGCCGGGCCCCGACCGAGGTCGGGTCAGGGGGTCACAGTCGGCGTAGGCGTCGCCGTGGGCAGCGGCGTCGAGTTCGGCGGCACCGTCGGCATGGGTGTCGGCGTCGGGGTCGGGGTGGGCGTGGTTCCAACCGCGGTCGGCGTGGGTGTGGGCGTTGGGATCGCCGTCGGCGGCAGCGGCGGGGTGGGGCAGTTCGCCAGCGCCGGGTTGAAGGCCGAGGGAGTGGCCGCAGAGGTCGGTACCGCGGTGGGCGACGCGGTCGGGGTCGCCTTGCCGCTCGCAACCGGTTTCGGCGTGGCCGTCGGCACCGGGGTGGGAGTGGAACGTACGGCGTGTACACGGGGCAGGGCGGCGGGGTGGTCGACGGAGCCCCGTGGACCGCCGAACACCCAACGAGATCGCGACCGCGACGGCGCCGATCAGGATGGTCACCACGAAGGTGATCGCCCCCCACTCGCGACGGAACACGTTCATCCGGCGTCCGCCCCCTGCAGCGATGCGACCGCTGCCTGGAACTCCGGATACTGGCGAGCGAGGCGGAGGTTGGTCGCCAGCCACCCGGCCGGCGTGCCCACGTCGAGCAGTTCGCCCTCGAACTCCACGCCCCAGACCTCCCGGACTCGAGCAGACGCCCGATAGCGTCGGTGAGCTGGATCTCACCCAGCGCGCCCGGCTGGGTCTCGCGGAGCGCCGGAAAGATGGCGGGCGTGAGCACGTATCTGCCCATGACGGCGAGATCGCTCTTGGCCTCACCCAGAGGTGGCTTCTCGACGAGCCCGCACACCCGGTGGAGCTTGCCGCGCAACTCGGCGATCTCGGCGCAGCCGTACCTCGAGATCTCGTCGCCGGGGACTCGCATGAGTGCAAGGATGGACGTCGCGAGCGTCTCGTGGGCGTCCCAGAGCTGCCGGAGCACCGGGGGTTGCGCCACCGACAGGTCGTCCGGGAGCATGCAGAGAAAGGTGCGATCCCCCACCGCACCGGCCGCGCAGAGCACCGCGTCACCCAGCCCGCGGGGTGACTGTTGCCGCGCCACCGTGACCCGGCAGAGGTTGCCGGCGCGGCGGACCGCCTCGAGCTCGGCGAGCTTGCCGCGCTCTTCGAGCAGGCGCTCGAGCTGGGGGTCGGGGCGGAGGTGCGCGGCGAGTGCCTCCTTGCCCTCGGCGAGCACGAGCACGATCTCATCGGCGCCCGAGTCCACGGCCTCCTCGACCGCCCACTGGATCACCGGGCGATCGAGCACCGGGAGCAACTCCTTGGGCAGCTCCTTGGTGGCGGGAAGAAAGCGCGTTCCCAGGCCCGCGGCCGGGATCACGCACGGTCGCGATTCCACGGCGGCGAATTGTCGCCGGTCGGGAGGCTGGCGCGCTCCCCGCTACCCTTGCGCGAATGGCCGACACCCGGACGTTGCTGATCGAAGCGGTGCGTGGTGCGCTGGCGGCCGCCGGGGTGGATGCCGGCTTCGAGGTGGTCGTCGAGCGGTCGGCTCGACCGGAGTTCGGCGATTGGTCGACGCCCGCCCCGCTCGGCCTGGCGCGAGTGCTGCGACGGCCCCCGGCGGAGATCGCCGCCGAGCTGCGCGACCATCTCGAGGCGGCTGGAGTGGCGCGAGTCCGAGCGTGGACGGTGACCCCACCGGGGTACGTCAACGCGCACCTGGACGACCCGATGTGGGCTGCAGCCGTGCTCGGCGCGGCGAGCGCCCTCGAGAGCACGGGCGTCCTCGACCTGCCCGGCGCAACCGGCGCGGCCGGCAAGACCCTCGTCGAGCACACCGCCACCAATCCCAACAAGGCAGCGCACGTCGGCCACCTCCGCAACGCCTGCATAGGGGACACCGTCGCGCGTGTCCTGCGGCGGACCGGCCACACCGTGGAGGTGAACAACTACATCGACGACACCGGGGTACAGGTCGCCGACGTCGTGGTCGGCATCCGTGACCTCGGCATCGAGCCGAGACCCGGCGAGCCGTTCGATCAGTACTGCTCTCGGGTGTACGTCGACGTCTCGGCCCGTTATGAGGCCGACCCTGCGTTGCTGGAGCGCCGCCGCGAGGTCCTGCACGAGATCGAGCAGGGCGCCAACGACACCGCGGTGTTCGTGAAGGACGTGGCCCGGCGCATCGTCAGCGCGCACCTCGCGACCATGCGTCGATTCGACATCGCCTACGACCTGCTCACCTGGGAGTCGGACATCATCGCGCTCGGATTCTGGCGGCAGGCGTTCGAGCTGCTGCGGGAGTCGGGCGCGATCGTACTCGCCACGTCGGGAAAGCTCGCCGGGTGCTGGGTCATGCCCGCCGACGGCGACGAGGACGATAGCGACGACGACACCAAGGTTCTGGTCAAGTCTGACGGTATCGCCACGTACACGGCCAAGGACATCGCCTACCAGCTCTGGAAGTTCGGCCTGCTCGGCCGGGACTTCTACTACCGACCGTGGGAGGGGGACCCGGCGCTCGTCACCACCACCAGCCTGCCGCAAGCGGATGCGCCGGCGGCGCACTTCGGCGGCGCACGGCGGGTCATCAACGTCATCGACGCGCGCCAAGCGTATCCCCAGCGCATCGTCCAGCGGGCGCTGCGCCGGCTGCACCACGATCGCGAGGCCGACAACTCCGTTCACCTCAGCTACGAGGTCGTGGCGCTGACGCCCGAGGCCGCTCGCGAACTCGGCGTGGCGATCGAAGAGGGTCGCGAAAGTGTCGCCTTGAGTGGACGGCGTGGGATCGAGGTGCGCGCCGACGACCTCCTGGACCGCGCCATCGCGCGGCTCAGCGCCAACGCGCGAGACGTACAGGGCGCGCAACTGGTCGCCGCCGGCGCGGTGCGCTACTACCTGCTGAAGTTCTCGCTGAATCAGATCATCGCCTTCGATTTCGACGAGGCGCTGCGCGTCACCGGCGACACCGGCGTGTACCTGCAATACGCGCATGCACGCGCCGCGGGCATCCTCCGCAAAGTTGCCGGCGGCGATGCGCCGCTCGAGGCGCCCGCAACTCTGCACTCCGCCGAGCGCGAGTTGCTGCACAGCATCGAGGCGTATTCGCGTGCGCTCACGGACACCGCGGTCGCGCTCTCACCGTCGGTGCTCACGACCTACGCGTTCACCCTGGCGTCGGCATTCAGCGACTTCTACGAGCACACCCCGGCCGTCGTGCGCGAGGAGGATCCCGTGGTGCGCCGATTCCGGCGTGCGCTTGTGGCGGCAACCCGAGTGACGCTCGCCGACGCGCTCCGGACGCTCGGCATGGCGGCACCCGACCAGGTCTGAACCGGGATGCGGCGGGGGCCACTGCTATGATCCGGAGCCTCCAGGCCCCGTTCGTCTAGAGGCCCAGGACACCGCCCTCTCAAGGCGGAGACCATCGGTTCGAATCCGATACGGGGTATGCCTCGCCACATGCAGGATCTCAACGGTTGCCTTGCCTGTGACCTGACGCATGGGCGACAGGATCTCCCAGGAGGTCTGATCTACCAAACCGCGTATTGGCGCGTCGAGCACTGCGTCGGGCCGCTCGGCGTTGGAACACTTCTGGTCAAACCGAGGCGCCACGTCGAGCGGGTCGCCGATCTGACCCCCGACGAGGCGGCAGAGATGGGTGTGTTGATCCATCGAACCAGCCAGGTGGTCGCCGGTTTGACGAACGCTTCCCAGGTCTACGTCTGCCTGTGGTCGCACGGCCCCGCCCACATCCATTTCGTGGTGCAACCTGAAACAGAGATTGTTGTCGGGGCCGTCGGTACGTGGGGTCCAGCCCTGCAGGCGGAGATGTTCACGCGTGGCGACTTGCCCGACGGGGAGGAGGTCGAGCGCTTCGCGAGGCGCGCACGGAGAGCGTTCACGGACATTGGATGACGTCCTGTGGTGCTGTCTCGGACCGCTATCCGGCAATCCTGTGCAGCACTTAAGAGTTCGGCTCCGGCGGCGACCTTGGGCCTCAGTGGTCCTCGGCCGGCGGCTCCCAGCGGAGCAGCGCGACGTCCGCAACCTGACGCAGGTGCGCGCGCATCGCGTCCGCCGCCGCCGGAGCGTGTTGCGCCTCGATCGCCTCGAGGATGCGGCGATGCGCTCGCAGCGAGTTCCTCGGCCGATCCGGCTCGGACAGCAACTCCACCCGCGTCTCGTGGATCGCCTCGGCCAGTCCATCGATGACGTGCTCGAGCACCTTGTTGTTGCCCGCGCGATGCACTGCGTGATGAAACGCCGCATCGCCGTCGACGCCAAGCCCCTCGGCGGCGACCTCGCCCTCCATCTCGGCGAGCGCCGCGCGCATTGCCGCCAGATCGTCATCCGTCCGTCGCGCCGCAGCCAGCTCGGCGAGCCGCACCTCGAGCAGCTCGCGTGCCTCCAGCACCTCGGGCAGCCGCGCCCGCCGCTCGACCAGTTTGTGCAGCACTCCTCCAAAACCCCGGCTCCGGCGGAGGAACACGCCGCCGCCGTGACGCACCTCGATGAATCCTTGCGCCTCGAGCACGGCCAGCGCCTGGCGCAGCGACGCCCGGCTCACCTCGAGCCGTGATGCCAGCTCGCGCTCAGGCGGGAACCGGCCCCCGACCTCGAGGTTTGTTCGGATCACGAATTCGCCCAGGCGTTCGACAAGGTCCTCGTAGAGGCGAGTGCGACCGAGCGGCCGAAGCGGCGACGTGTCGATGGTCACGGCACGAGATTATGGCACCGCTCATTGGGCTATCCACCGATCCATTGACATACTCGGCCACCCCGGAGCAGACTGGCCGCCACGTACTGGGGACGGCCCCGCAACGGGCCACTGACGGAGGTTCGACAGTGTTGCCAGCCATGGCCCGGATCCCGCAACGGCGCGCCATCAAACGGATGGGCACCGGACTTGCCGTCGTGACGCTGGTCGCCGCATGCGGCAGCTCAACTCCGAGCAGCTCGGGCGGCGGGGGCAACATCAAGACCGACAGCGCCGGCCACGTTTCCTACGGTGTGCTCTCCTGTTTCACGGGTCCGCTGGCAGTGCTCGGTCAGGCGATGCTCCAGGGCTCGCAGGTCGCGCAGAAGGTCATCAACTCCTCGGGCGGCGTGCTCGGCAAACAACTGGACCTCAGCCACGCGGACACGCAGTGCGACGAGGCCGATGCTGTTCCCGCGGTGCGCAGTCTTCTCTCGGCGGACAACGTCAGCGGCATCATCGGTCCGGAAACGCAGGAGATCGCCGCGGTGGCGCCGATCGTCACCGCCGCCAAGATCCCCACCGAGTTCCAGGGTGGCAGCACCGCCTTCGACAAGAACGTCAACCAATACCTCTGGCGCGACAGTCCCTCGGACTCGCAGTTGGGCGTGGCGATGGCGCTGTACGCGAACCAGAAGGGATACAAGAAAGCGGCGCTCCTGTTCTCGACGGACATCGCTCAGCAGACCATCCCGAAGCCGATCACGGCGACCTGGACGAAGTTCGGCAACAGCATCGTCATTAGCAAGACCGTCCAGCCCGGTCTGACGTCGTACCTCACCGTGGCGCAGCAGATCATCCAGGCACAACCCGACGTCATCTTCACCCAGCTCGATCCCCAGACCGCCGCGGTCATGTTCCAGAATTTCAACGAACTGGACGGCCTCGCCATCCCGATCGTGGGAACCGACGTCACCAGCGGCAACGACTACCTCAAGGCGATCACGTACAAGGTCGCGCATAGCCATCTCGTGTCGATCTACGGCACCAACGCGACCGGTGCGGCGGCGGACAACTTCGCGGCCGCGTTCGCCGCCCAGAACGGCGCGACGGCGCAGCCGATCGCCGGCGCGAACTACGCGTACGACGCGGTGATCAGCCTCGCGCTCGCGATGGACAAGGCGGGCACCACCGACGGTCCGGCCGTCATCGCCGCCATGAAGCAGGTGACCAATCCTCCGGGCACGCCGTGCGACACGTACAGCGCCTGCCTCGCGGGGATCAAGGCGGGGACCAAGATCAAGATGGATGGCTCCAGCGGTGATCTCATCTACAACGCGTTCAACAATGTCTTCGGTCCCTACGGGGCATTCCAGGCCGACGCGACCACCGGCGCCGAGAATCAGGTGGCGCTGCTCTCTGCCACGGACCTTGCGGCAGCGACGCCCTGACCCATCGGGGACAATGCGCGCACGTGGCGCGCGTTGTCCCCGAAACGCCCCCGACCGTGAGCCGTCCGGACACATCGCTGGAGAATCCGTCTAGTGCACGAGGCGTTACTCACCCTCGGGTTTGGTCTCGTCGCCGCCGCGATCCTCGCGCTCTCGGCGCTGGCGTTCACGCTCGAATACTCGGTCACCAATGTCGCCAACCTCTCCCACGGTGAGATCCTGACGGTCGGCGCGTACTGCGCATACCTGGTGCAGCAGCACGGCGGCGGCGTGATCGTCTCGGGTCTGGCGGCCGCCGCCGGTGGGGGTGCGCTCGCGCTCGCCGTGCACAACGGCGTTGTCGCTCGGTTCGTGCGCAAGGGAATCGGCGGACTGCCCACGTTCATCGCCACGCTCGGCGTGTCACTGGTGATCCAGAACGTGCTGGTGATTATCTTCGGCGCGGCCAACCTCGGCTACTCCGTCCCCCAGAGCCCGCCTCGGACGGTCGGGCCATTTCTCTGGACCGACACCGAGATCCAGATCATGGTCTCCGCGGCGGTGATCACGGCGCTGCTCTACGTGATCATCCAGCACACACGCTTCGGCAAGTCGCTGCGTGCCGTGTCGCAGAACCGCTCGCTGGCGCAGGTCTCCGGCATCAACGCCGACCGAGTTTCGGCGCTCACGTGGGTGCTGGCTGGGCTCATCGGTGGCTACGCGGGCTTCATCCTCGCTGAGAGCATCGGCACCTTCAGTCCATACTCCGGCTTCGGATTCTTCCTGATCACGCTGACAGCCGCGGTTGCGGGTGGTCTGGGCAAGGCGGTGGGCACGCTGGTCGGGGGGATCATCGTCGGCCTCGCGATCCAGTTCTTCGGGCTCTACCTCAGTCCCAGCTACAACCTTGCGTTCGCCTTCGCGATCCTCTCGGTCGTGATCCTGGTGCGTCCGCGGGGTCTGTTCGTCGGCGGCAGGCGGAGCGTCTTCGAATGATCGACTACATTGTCTCGGTCCTGACCGAGGGCGTGATCTTCGCGATCATGGCGCTGGGGCTCAATGTCATCTGGGGTTGGTCGGGCGACTTCGATCTTGCGTACTACGGCTACGTGGCGCTCGGCGCGTACATGACGCTGGTGCTCACAATCGGGCCGGCGACCCCGCCGACCGAGTACATCCTCGGCCTGACACTCCCCTTTCCCGTCGCGGTGATCCTCGCCATGATCAGCTCGATGCTGCTCGCGCTGATCGTCGGCGCCATCGCCCTGCGTCATTTGCGCGGCATCTATTTCTCCATCGTCACGCTCGGCGCGGTGTACGTCCTGTACATCTTCGCCGGCCAGTTCGTGCCGCTCTTCAACGGCTTCAACGGCCTCTCCGGGCTGTTCGACCCGATGGGCGATTTCTTCCACCTAGACTTCACGAACTACGGGTATTTCTATCTGGGCCTCTGTGCGGTCGTTCTCATTGCCGTCATCGTCGTGGTGACGCGGCTGAACGGCAGCCGCTTCGGCCTGGCGCTGCGCAGCCTGCGCGAGGACGAGCGTGCCGCCGCCGCGTTCGGGCGGAACATCTATGCCACGAAGCTGAAGGCGTACGTACTGGGCGCCGCCATCGGCGGTTTGGGCGGTGCGCTGTTCGCGGGATATCTCAGCGCCTTCAACACCTCCGCGTGGGCGCCGGTCGAGACCATCACGCTGTACGCGGCGATCCTCATCGGCGGACGGGGCAGCACGCGCGGCGTGGTCCTCGGTGTCGCCGTGATGGTCATCGGGCTGCAGGAGGCGACTCGACGGCTCCCCGAGGTGGCCAATCAACCCGGCTTCGCGCCGGCGATGCGACTCATCATCACCGGCGTCGTCCTGGTGCTCTTCATCCGCTTCCGGCCCCAGGGCATCCTGCCCGAGCGGCGCCTTCGCGATGAGGGCCCAGGCACGGGCGGCGCAGCGGCCATCGCCACCGAGACGGTCGTCAGCGGCCCGAGCCTCGATACCGGCGTGGCATGAACGCGCTCCTCGAGGTGCAGAACGTGCACAAGCACTTCGGCGGCGTGCAGGCGGTGAGCGCGTGCTCCTTCACCGTGACCGAGGGTCAGATCACCGGACTCATCGGTCCCAACGGCGCGGGCAAGAGCACCGCCATCGACCTGATCTCCGGCTTCAAGATCCCCGACGCCGGCGTGGTGGTCTTCGAAGGCAAGCAGGTGCAGGGCAAGCCGCCGCACAAGATTTCGCGGATGGGCATGATTCGCACCTTTCAGACGCCGCGCGAGTGGCCGGCGCTCAGCGTGCTCGAGAACCTCATCCTCGCCTGTTACGAGCCGCGCCGGGAACGTTTCTGGAGGTCGCTGTGGGGTCCCACCCGCGCTGAAAAGGAGCGCGCCAACGAGCAGCTGGTTCGCGCTCGCGCCATCCTCGAGGAATTCGGTCTGCTCGAGCTGCGCAACGAGCGCGCCGGCAACCTCAGTGGCGGTCAGAAGCGACTGTTGGAGTTCGGGCGCATTCGCATGGCCGGGCCGCGACTGGTCATCCTCGACGAGCCGATGGGTGGCGTCAACCCGGTGTTGGGAGAGCGCATGGCCACCGCGGTGCTCGGCTTCGTCGCCGCCGGCACGTCGGTGGTCATCGTCGAGCACAACCTCCCGTTCATCGAGCGGGTGACCGACCAGGTGATCGTGATGGCCGAGGGACGGGTGATCGCCGAGGCGCCGTTCGAGCAGCTGCGCGGCAACCAGGCCGTCGTGGACGCCTATCTGGGAGAGATGCCCACCTATGACGACACTGACAACTGACCCCGCGACGCCGGGCACCGAGACGGTCGCCGCCCTCGACGTCGCGGGTCTCACCGCCGGCTACGGCGGGCCGCCGATCATCGAAAACGTCAGCGTCCGCGCTCATCGCGGTGCCATCACCGCCATCGTCGGCCCGAACGGTGCCGGCAAGTCGACCCTGCTCAAGGCCATCGCCGGAGTCATCAGCCCAAAGGCGGGCAGGATCACCGTCGAGGGCAGGGACGCCACCGGCCTGCCGTCCGAGCAGCTGGTGCGCCGCGGGATCGCCTATGTCCCGCAGGTGGCCAACGTCTTTCCCCAGCTCAGCGTCCAGGAGAACCTGGAGATGGGCGGCTACAGCCGCAGGCACGGGCTTCGGGAGCGCGCCGAGGAGCTGTACCAGCTCTTCCCGGATCTCAGGCTCGCCCAGCGCCGCCACGCTGAGACCCTGAGCGGCGGTCAGCGCACCATGCTCGCGATGGCGCGCGGCCTGATGGTGGACCCGGCGGTGCTGCTGCTCGACGAGCCGTCAGCGGGTCTCTCACCGAAATTCCAGCTGGCGGTGTGGGAGCGCATCGAGCAGGTGCGCGCCACCAACGTCGCGGTGGTCGTGGTCGAGCAGAACACGCGCGAGACCCTGCGCCACGCGCAGTGGGCATACGTGCTCGCGCTCGGTCAGAACCGGCTCGACGGCAGAGGACGCGACCTGCTCCACAACGACGAGGTGGTGAACCTCTACGTCGGCGTGCTGTCGTAGGAGCACCGGCCGATGGACGCGCACAGCCCCCAGGCACAGTCGGCGGGTCCGCTCGCCGGGGTGCGCGTCCTCGACCTCTCGCGCATCCTCTCCGGGCCATTCACCACGATGATCTTCGCCGACCTCGGCGCTGACGTCGTCAAGCTCGAGAACCCCCGCACCGGCGACGACACCAGGGAATGGGCGCCCCCATACCAGGGCGATCAATCCGCGTACTTCCTCTCGGTGAATCGCAACAAGCGGGGGGTCGCGGTCGACCTCAAGACCGAGGCGGGACGCGAGATCGCGCTGCGTCTCGCCGACCGCGCCGACGTCGTCGTGGAGAACTTCCGCCCGGGCACCGCGAGCCGGCTCGGGCTCGGGTACGACGAGCTGAGCGCCCGCAATCCTGGTCTCATCTATGCGTCCATCTCGGGGTTTGGCCAGACCGGCCCGTACGCGTCCGAACCGGGTTACGACGCCATCGCCCAGGCGCTCGGCGGTCTCATGAGCGTCACCGGTGAGGCCGACGGCGAACCGGTCCGCGTCGGCAACTCCGCGGCGGACCTCGGCGCCGCGATGTGGGCGGCGATCGGCATCCTGGCCGCGCTCCACGCCCGCCACGCCACCGGCCGTGGCGAATGGATCGACATCTCGCTCCTCGACGGCCAGATCGCCTCGTTGACCTACCTGGCCGGCGGGTACTTCGCGTCGGGCGAGGTGCCCCGCCGATACGGGTCGGCGCACCCGAGCATCGTCCCCTATCAGGCGCTGCGCACCGGCGACGGCCATCTCATGGTCGCGGTCGGGAATGACGCGCTCTGGCGGCGCTTCGCGCCGGTGGTCGGCCTGCCCGAGCTCGCCGATGACCCCCGGTTCGCCACCAACCCGCAGCGCGTCGCCAACCGCGCGGAGCTGATCCAGCTCATCGAGACCGCGCTGGCCACCAAGGGGTCGTCCGCCTGGGCCGAGGAACTCGTCCCGCGCCGGCATTCCCGCGGGCCAGATCAACAGCATCGACGCGGCGCTCGTGCACCCCCAGGTGCAGGCTCGGGACATGGTGCTGACCACCGAGCATCCGACCGCCGGCACGCTGCGCATGGCCGGGTCGCCGATCAAGCTCGCTCGCTACACGGCAACGGTGCGGCGCCCGCCGCCGACCCTTGGGGAGCACACCGACGAGGTCCTCCGCGAGCTCGGGTACTCGGCCGCGGACATCGCCGGCATGCGCGAGCGTGGGGCCGTACCAGTGAGGAGCCGCCCTCGAGGCGGGCCCGAGGTGAGCGACCTCGCCGCCGCCTTGCGGGCCGCGGTGGCCGGCGAGGTGCGCGCCGACCGGTACACGCTGCATCTCTTCTCGAGCGACGCCAGCATGTACAGCATCGAGCCGCTCGCGGTCGTGTTCCCGCGCGACGCGGCGGACGTCGCCGCGGCCGTCGCCGTCTGCGCGCGGCTCCGCGTCCCGATGTTGCCGCGCGGCGCGGGCACCAGCCTGGCCGGTCAGACGGTGGGGCGTGCGGTGATCATCGACACCTCCCGGCACATGGACGCCATCGTGGAGCTGGACCCCGTCGGGCGCTTCGCGCGGGTGCAGCCGGGCGTGGTGCAGGACGATCTCAACCGCGCCGCGGCGCGGCACGGCCTGCTTTTCGGCCCCGATACCTCGACGAGCAACCGGGCGACGATCGGGGGGATGATCGGCAACAACTCCGCCGGGAGTGGGTCGGTCGTGTACGGCATGACCATCGATCACGTCGAGGCGCTCGATGTCGTGCTGAGCGACGCGAGCACCGCGAGGTTCGGCCCCGTCGACGCTGCCGAGATCGATCGCCGGGCGGCGGCCGCCACGCTCGAAGCTCAGATCTACTCGCGCCTGCCGGCGATCGTCGCTGAGCGACGCGACGCGATCGCCACCGGCTTCCCCGGCTACTGGCGTCGCGCCGGTGGCTACCGCCTCGACCGGCTTGCCGGACCGCCGTTCGACCTCGCCAGGTTCGTCGTCGGATCCGAGGGGACGCTGGTGATCGTCACTGAGGCGACGGTGCGGTTGGTGCCGCTGCCCAAGGCGAAGGCGATCGCGGTCGGACACTTCGCCTCGGTCGCGGAGGCCATCGCGGCCACTGAGGACGCGCTGAGCCTGAAGCCGAGCGCCGTGGAGCTGATCGACCGCACCATCCTCGACCTCTCGCGTCAGAAGATCGAGTACGCGGCGCTCAGTTCCCTGCTCGAGGGCGACCCCGGCGCGCTGCTCTTCGTCACCTTCGACGGGGACACCCCCGCCGAGTCCGCCGCGGGCGTGGAGCGGCTCGCCGCGCTCTGGCGGCGGCATGGACACGGCTACCACACGCTTCGGGCGACGACCCCCGAACACCAGGCGGCGCTGCTCAAGGTCCGCGCCGCCGGGCTCGGATTGCTGATGGCCGCGAGCTCGGGCACGCGCCGGCCGGTCGCGTTCATCGAGGACACGGCGGTCGACCCGCTCCGCCTGCCGGCCTACGTGGAGCGGTTCACCGAGGTGCTCCGGCGGCACGGGCTCACCGCCGGTTTCTACGGTCACTGCTCGGTGGGCTGCCTGCACATCCGTCCCTTCATGGACCTCACCAGGCCGGCGGAGGTTGTCGCGATGCGCGCCGTGGCGAACGAGATCCGCGAGCTGGTCAGCGAATTCGGCGGCGCCAATTCCAGCGAGCACGGCGACGGGCTCGCACGCAGCGAGTTCAACCGCGCCGTCTTCGGCGACGAGCTGTACGCCGCCATGCGCGAGGTCAAGCAGCTCTTCGACCCCGCCCGTCTCATGAACCCGGGCAAGATCGTCGATGCGCCGCCGATGACCGAGAACATCTTCGCGACGTCGCACTCCCCGCGGCTCGCTCCTTCCCCACGCGCCTGTCCTTCGCCGCGACCGGCGATATGCGCGGCGCGGCGGACCGCTGCATGAACATCGGCGTCTGTCGCAAGGGGTCCACCGGGGTGATGTGCCCTTCGTACATGGCCACGCGCGAGGAGGAGCACAGCACCCGCGGTCGCGCCAATGCTCTCGTGCTCGCGCTCTCGCAACCGGATCCGCGCGCGGCCCTGGGCGACGATCGACTCCACGACATCCTCGACCTGTGCCTCGAGTGCAAGGCATGCAGGAGCGAGTGCCCGCTCGGCGTCGACATGGCCTCGATGAAGAGCGAGTTTCTCTTTCACTACCAGGCGATGCACGGCGTGCCGCCTCGCGCTCGCTTCTTCGCCGCGGCGCGCCGGCTCAACCGGCTCGGATCGGCGTTGGCTCCGTTCTCCAACCTGGTCACGTCGCTGCCCGGATCGCGCGCGTTGCTGGAGCGCACCCTCGGAGTGACGCGCCGGCGACCGCTCCCGCACTTCCACCGGCGCACGCTGTTGCGCTGGTACGCGGGCCGGCGGGGACGGCGACCGGCGAGCCTCGGCCGGGTCGTGATGCTCGCCGACTCCTTCACCACCTTCACCGAGCCCGGGGTGGGGATCGCCGCGGTGGAGCTGCTCGAGATGGCCGGTTGGCACGTGGAGCTCATCGGAGATGTGTGTTGCGGACGCGCCGCTATCTCCAAGGGGAGGCTCGACGAAGCGGCGCGCCATGCGCGGGCGATGACCTCCCGCCTGGCGCAGCGTGCCCACGACGGGATCAGCATCGTCGGCGTCGAGCCGTCGTGCATCCTGACCCTGACCGAGGAGCACCTCGCCCTCCAGCCCGGGAGCGCGGACGCGAAGATCGTCGCGGGTCGAGCACGCCTCGTCGACGAGCTGATCCTCGATGCGATCGATGCGGGGCACCTGCGCATGGATCCCGCCTCATCGCTGGCGGGACGACGCTTCCTCTTCCACGGCCACTGCCATCAGAAGGCGCTCGCCGGGACCGCGGCGAGCGCCCGGCTGCTGGCGCGGATCCCGGGCGCCACGGTGGTCGAGGTGGACGCCGGCTGCTGTGGGATGGCCGGGTCCTTCGGCTTCGAGACCGAGCACTACGACCTGTCCATGCAGATCGGCGGTACTCGCCTGTTCCCCGCGGTCAAGGCTGCAGACCGTGACACCGTCATCGCCGCCACCGGCGTGTCGTGCCGCCAGCAGATCGCCCATGGCACCGGACGGCACGCACGCCACCCGGTGGAGCTCATCCGTGCGGCGGTGCTCGATCAGGACCATCGAGCTGCTGACGATCGCCCGCCGGCGGCCGCGACCCCGTGAGCACGAACCCTCGACCGGACTGCGCTCGAGCGGTCACGACAGGCATCCGAGGCGTAACAAGATGCATGCGCCCGCGTGGACCGGTGCGGTGGCGCGACTAGGCTGTAGATCACGTGGACAAGATGAAGCCGTGGCTGCGGCTCTCCCGGAAGCAATCGGCTGAGGCGGCGTCGACGCACAACGGGCTCGCCGCGCCGGGTCAGAAGTGCATGGACGGCGACTGCGCGAAGCCCGCGACCTGCCGCTGCACCTACGTCGATCGCCGCCAGGTGAAATGCGGCACGTCCTGGTGCGACGAGCACAGCCGCATCGTCCTTGGACTCCCGTACTGCCGTCGCCACGCCACCGTCGCACCGTCGCTGTCGAACGGCTTCTTCACCCACATGCTGCCCGACGTCGAGAACCGCGCGCCGTCGCTGGCAAGCTGGGTGGGCGCCGAGCTCGACACCGCCGTGCGCATCGCGTTGACGGCCGACGCGCCGCACAAGGACGCGTACGTCGTCAGCGGCGCGGTGCGGCCGGTGCGCGTGCCGGGCAGCACCATGCCGGTCTGGCTGCGTTCGTGGACGCTGGTCGACGCCACCGGTGTCCTCCAACATGTCTCGATCGAGGTCGACGAGGAGGACGATCGGGCGGTCGTGGTTCGCGTTGGCGGGGAGCCGATGGGCCGGCATCAGCCGCCGTGGATCGGGCGTCCGCGCACCGAGACGATCGCGCCCGAGCTCGACGCGGCCGCACGCCAGGCGTTCCGCATCACGGTGATGCACGACATCGAGCTGGGGCTCCTGGGTGCGCGGGTGGACGTCGCCTCCTGATCCGACCCGCCGTCAGGGCGCACCCTGGAGGAAGGAAGCCTGCTCTGCCGGGCTGCAGACGGCCGTGGGCACCGCGGAGGAGCCATAGACGTCGACCTGGTACGTGTGGCCGTTCTTGCTGACGTTGAATCCGCACACGTGAGCGCCGCTGTGTGTGTCGCCATTCGAGATGGTCACGGTCGGCGACACAGCCTTGATGCGGGACTCGACGGAGGAGAGCCCCGTGCTGTCGCTGGTGACGACGATGGCCACGCTCACGCCCGACACGGAC
Organism: Candidatus Dormiibacterota bacterium; assembly: GCA_963768105.1. GTDB lineage: Bacteria > Chloroflexota > Dormibacteria > Aeolococcales > Aeolococcaceae > Palsa-851. Next base: position 356,828 of record CAVYGR010000004.1, read on the forward strand.
TCCGATGCCGTGATGGTCTGGTTGCCGCACCCCGCGAGGAGCAACGTCGTGCCGATACCTGCAACGACGAAGAGCGTCCGGTGCACTGGTTCTCCCTCCGGTGTGCCAGGTTTGCTGGAGCCCGAAGCATAGCCGCTTGATCGCAGCCTCCCCGACGGCGATGCCCGACGGGCGGCCGGGGGTTGGGTATGCTTCCAGCTGCATGTTCGCCACAACAGCGCCGGGCCTTTCCGTGGTGATCGGCCTGCCGGTTGCCTTCGTGCTCCTCAGCGCAGGCGCCTGTCTCGCCCTCTTCATCCTCTGGTCGCGCGCCAGGTCGTAGGGACCGGGTCAGCCCGCCGAGACCAGCTCCACATCGACGATCAGGGTGGCGCTGGGCGGCACGTTGGCCGAGGAGTTGCCCGCGGCACCGAACGCAAGCGACGGCGGGACGACGAGCTTGCGGGTGCCGCCCACGCGCATCCCGGGGACCCCGAGCCTCCAGAACGCGAGGGTCTGCGTGTCACCGAGCGCCAGCGAGTTGGCGGGCTGACCGGCGCCTCGCGTGGTGATCACCTCGTTCCCATTCTGCAGCCACACGGTGAACTGGACCTGCACGGTGGCCGTGGCGGTCGCCGCGTTCCCGCATCCCACGCTGATATCACCGAACTCCAGACCCGACGCGCCGGTCTGCAGCGCGACGGGTGTCGAGAACGAATCGACGGCCGCGGCGGCGCGCGGCCTGGTGCAGTTGGGAGGGATCGGGGTGATCTGGCTGCTCACCGTGACCAGGCTGCCGCAGCCGGACAGGGCCACGACTCCGAGCGCGATCGCGGCCAGGATCGGGGCAATGTGAGCACGCGGGGCGCCGGCGTGACGAGGCATACGGCGGCGAATCGTACCCCGACGCCGCGTACAATCGAAGTCAGCCGCAGTTCTCAAGGAGCCCCAGCCGCCATGGCCAACACGATCAAGGAATCCAAGGGTGTCGCCTCTCAGCGCGACATCGTCACCCGCGTCCGCTGCCCGATCTGCCACAACCTCATGCGTCAGAACGAGATCGGCGTGGAGATCGCGTTCCGGCACACGCGTCGCCCGGGCGAGCCGCGTCGCGAGCGCATCCTCAAGCACACCAAGAACTGCAAGGCAGCATAGTCCGCCGCTCACCAGCGGGGGCCGCACGCCATGGCCGTAGAGGTCCCGCTGTTCCCGCTCGGTTCGGTGCTCTTCCCGCACATGCCGATGTCGCTGCACATCTTCGAGGAGCGCTATCGAGTGATGATGCGCGACTGCCGGGCGGCATCCACAACGTTCGGCATCGTTGCGATCCGCGATGGCCAGGAGGTGGGGACCCGCGCGGTGCCCTATGAGGTGGGCACCCTCGCGCAGCTCGACGAGATCGAGGAACTTCGCGACGGCCGGTTCAATCTGCGCGTGGTGGGGGCATCCCGATTCCACATCGATGCGCTCTCCCGCGACCGGCCGTATCTCATGGGCACGGTGCACTACCTCCAGGACAGCCCCGCCGCCGCCGACGACATCGAGCGGCTGGCCACCGCGGTGACCACCGCGTTTCGCGGATACGCGACCCAGCTTCGCGGCATGGGACAGGCGGGTGCCGGCGACCTCGGGCTCCCGTCCGACCCCGAGTTGCTCTCCTACCTCGTCGCCGCCGCGCTGCAGGTGGAGACCGCGCAGCGCCAGCGTCTGCTCGAGATCGACGACACCGCCGAACGTCTGGCTGCGTGCCTGCGGCTGCTGCGGCGCGAGGCGGCGCTCCTCGAACGAATGCTGGTGCGTGCCAAGGACCACGCCGGCGCGTCGGGGCTCAATTGAGCATCGTCGAGCGCTTCGCGCTCGATGGCCGGGTCGCCCTGGTCACCGGAGGCAGCCGCGGCATCGGCCTCGCGATCGCCACCGCTCTTGCCGAAGCGGGAGCGACGGTCGCCGTCAACGCCCGTCATGCCGACGCGTGCGATGAGGCGGTGGCGCAGATCCTCGCCTCCGGCGGCCGCGCGCTCGCCGTCCCCGGTCACGTCGGCGATCCCGCGGCGTGCGAAGGTGTCGTCTCGGAGGTCATGCGCCAGGCCGCGCGGCTCGACATCCTGGTCAACAACGCCGCGACCAATCCTCAGTTCGGTCCCATCCTCGATGCGGACGAGGGAGCCATCACCAAGATCTGGGACGTCAACGTCATGGGCCCCCTCCGCCTCACCCGACACGCGGTCGCCGCGTGGATGCGCGCTCACGGGGGCAGCGTCATCAACATGTCGTCGGTCGCCGGCATCAAACCCGAGGCACTGACCGGCGCGTACAACGCGAGCAAGGCCGCCCTGATCACGCTCACCCGTACGCTCGCTCGCGAGTTGGGCCCTCTGGGGATTCGGGTCAACGCGATCGCGCCGGGCCTCGTGGAAACGAAGCTCGCACGCTACCTGGTCGAGACCACCGAGATCCACGAGCACATCCTCGATCAGACCGCGCTCGGCCGGCATGCCGTCCCCGATGAGATCGCCGGCGCGGCGCTGTTTCTCGCGTCCGACGCCGCGTCGTTCGTCACCGGCTCGGTGCTGGTCGTGGACGGGGGCTGGTCGACCTAGCGCCGGTTAGGTGACGTCGATGATCAGTCGCGCGCCGGACAGGTAGTAGGCGTTGAACGGTGCGTTGTGGCGGAGGGTGATCTTGAAGATGAGCCTTCCGGTGTTGCGCACCATCGGGAGCGGGACCACGGAGACCACCACCTGCCCCGGCGGCATGGACGCAATCGGCGCGGTCCCGTCGACGCCGGTGAACTCCACGTACAGCGTTGTCGGCCCAAAGTAGCCGACCACGGTCGCCGGAGCGCCGGTGACGCTGGCGGGGAACGCGAGGTCGAAGACGAGCCTGAAGTCCTTCGGATGCTCGCCGTAGCGGACGTCAGCAACCGTGAACCCGGACGAGCCGGTCCCCAGATTGCTGATACCGGTGAGCTGCTGGGGGGCCGGCGCCGGCGGCCCGGTGGTCACGGGGACCGGTGTGGCGACCGGGAGCGGCGCTGCCGTCGGAAGCGTGACCGCCGGCGCGGTGGTTGCCGGTCGGGTGGTGGTCGCGACGGCGGGGCGTGACGTCTGCGTCACCTGCCTTCCGATGAGCAGGCCGAGGACCATGACCACGACGGTCGCGGTGCCGAAGACCCAGAGTCGGCGATCCCGATCGGGGGCGGCGACCGCCGGACCGCCGATCGGGAGCACGTGCCGGCCGGTCACCGGCTGGGTGGGATCCCAGGCTCGCCGGCCCGGCTTCTGTGACTTGAGCCGGCGCACGTGGCGCCCCGGTCCCGGCGCCGGCGTCGGTGCGGGATCGTCCCGGAAGGCGCTCGGTGACACGAGGGCATCCACGGCCGCAAGGTGCTCGGGGTCCCCTTCACCCTCCACCGGTTCGATCGTGTCCAGCGTCCACATCGAAGCTGAGGGCACGTAGTCCGGCTCCGGCGCTGACTTCCGGCTCTGAGACCGGCTCGGGCGCTGAGACCGGCTCTGGCGCTGCTGTCGCCGGCACGCTCATGTCCTCAATCACTGTGGGCTTCGGGGTCGGGGTACGCCCGAGCGGCGCGGCCAGCATGGCGACCTCTCCGAGGACATCCGCGAGTTCTGGGGCCGCGGCCGGTGGACCGACGTCGATGTTGGTTTCGTCCAACGCCTCGACTCCGGGCGCAGGCTCGTGGGAAGCCACCCGGGGCGGTGCCGTGTGCTCCATCGGCGTTGGCACGGACGGGACCACGACCGGCGGGCTGTCGCTCCAGATCTTCGGATGCGCTCGCTGGTTCCATGTTGGCGCACCCGCGCCGCTGACGATCTCGACCCCGGCATCGCGCCGAGATCCCCCTCGCCAGAGCGCGAGGCGCACGGCCATCCCGTCACGCATCCTTCGCAACGGACCCGGCCCGGCGCCCGTGTACGGCTGTGGAGGTTGCGGCTGCGCGAAGCCGACCGGGGGAGGTTGCGGCTCGCCGATGCCGGACTCGAGCGGCGGTGGCGCAGTGGCGGTTGGCGGCTCGGTCGCTGCCGCGGGTTCGGGCGTGACCCCGGACCCGGGCTCAGGATCGGGAAGGGCATCGGCGGGCGGCGTCGTCGAGCGCGCGGACGTCACGATCGGATCCGTCGGCTCGTCCCAGAGGAACAGCTCGGGGGGATCGGCAGCTGGGGTGCGCGGGAGGCGGCCGCCGATGAGCTCTCGGGGCTCGCCGGCAGGGTGCGAGTTGTACCTGCCCCGGGGCGCCCAGGGTAATGCCTTGCCCCGCTCGGCCCCGAACCACGGAGGCGCCTCGATGGAAACCGGGCGAACGTGCACCGGGGGCGCAGCGGGGAGATCGTCACCATCTTCGAGCAATCCGATCTGGCTGAACAGCTCGTGGACGCCGCCGTCGGGGATGTGTACCCGGGCAAGGCCGCCGATGCGCTGGGATTCCTCGCGCAAATGACCCATCGCCGTCTGGCAGCGATCGCAGGCGAGGAGATGGGCCTCGAGCTCGCCGGCCGGCTCGACGTCGAGCTCGGAGTTGATGTAGCTGCTCAGCGCGAGCAGGCTGCACCTCACAGCGCGATCTCTCGATAGATGGAACCGAACTCTCGCCGCGCGGCGGCGACCAGCCTCGCGGCGGCTTCGGGAGAGCATTCGAGGGCGCGCGCCATCTCGCGATAGTCGAGCTCGCAGAGATCGCGGAGCAGCAGCGCGGCCCGGCGGTCGAAGCCCAGCATCGCGAGCGCGCGCTTGACGGTGTTGATCCGGCCGGCGTCGACGCTATCCATCTCGACGCGAACCGGGGGACCACTGCGCCGGAACATCCGCCCGATGCCCGCCGGCCGCGGTGGGAAGCGCTGGCCGTGACGGCACGCGCGCGTGACCGCGCGATAGAGGGCGGCGCGCCCGTCGACCCGGAGACGGGTGGGTGGGTACCGGCTCGCGTGGTGGATGCCGCCGGCGACGAAGGCGACGGCATCGGCCTGGTGATTGACCAGATGCGTGGCATACGTGACCAGATCGTCGAGCTGCTCGCGTACGGTCGCGGCAAGCTCGCGCGCCTCGGGAGCGATGTGTGCTGAGACGTTGATCATGACGTTTGCGCTGGCGGCGCGGGATGTGGACGAAGAATACCCGGGAGTTCGCCTTTGGTCAAGGAGGAGATGCGGACGAAATGTGCACCAACTCCCCGCCACCCACGCCTGGTGGCCGGCGAAGCCCGGCGAGCTCCCAGGCCGTCGCGGGCATGCCGATGTCCGCAACCCACAGCTCACCCGCGTGCGCTGCCGCGCCTCCGCGTTGCAGACCCTGCTTCATCGCGGTCAGGGTGCACGTGAGCGTGGCGCGCACGCATGGTTCGAATGCTTCGCCGGTGGTGGCGTCGAGTCCGCTCGGGACGTCGACGCTGAGCACCGGCGTTTCCCCGGCATTCAGCGCCCGAATCGCGCTCGCCTGGAGCTCACGCGGCGCACGCTGCAATCCGGTGCCCAGGATGGCATCGATGACCAGGGCGGCGGCATCGACCGCGTCACGCACGTCCGCCAAGTCGGCCCCGACGCGCACGTCGACGCCGCACCGACGTGCGGTGCTGATGTGGTCGAGCAGCAGGCCCTGCACACGCGACTCGTCGGCGATCACCATCACCCGTGCCGGGCAGCCCCAACTGGCGAGGTGCCGTGCGGCCACCAGGCCATCGCCTCCGTTATTGCCATGCCCGGCAACAACAGTGATCGGGCCGGGACGGCCGCCGATGTGCTGCCATGCGCAGCGCGCCACCTGCCAGCCGGCGATCTCCATGAGCTGCACCGTGGTCACGCCGCATTCGAGTGCCGCCGCGTCGAGCCGAGCGACCTGTTCCGAGGTGAGATCGCCGAACCCGCCTGCGCGGTTGGTGGGCGCAGTCACCTGAGGTCGACCGCGACCGCGTCTCCGAGACGTGGCCCGCCGATCTCCGCCACCGGTCGCCTGCGCCCGGCAATCTCGAGATGACCGGCGCTGCCGATCAGCGCCGCCGGGACCTGGTCGATGTGGGCATAGGTCGTGACCAGCCCGGCACAGCCGCCACCCGGCCAGGTGACCGAGCGCACCGTCGCCGCGCCGATGTCGGCGGCGCGGATCGTGGTGATCGCGTTGCCGAAGTGGTCGACCACCGCGACCCGTCCGCGCAGCCCGGTGCCGAGCGGTTCCGCGAACGCGGCGGCGAGGACGACCGGGTCGTCGATCGGCTCGCCGCTGGACTTCGAGCCTGGTGCCGGAGGCGAGCTCCGCGGCGGCGGGCGCGAAGACATCGCGGCCGTGGAATGTCGGCGATGCGTCGACGGGGACGTCGAGACGGACCGCACGCCTGAGGGACGGTGCGGCCTCGTCCCAGAGATATGACACGAGCCCGTTGTCCGGCGCCACGCACCGGACCCGGCCCACCTCGATGGCGATGGCGCGCCGGTCGGTGCCCACGTCGGGATCCACCACTGCGCAGAACACCGCGCCGTCTGCGAAGGCGAGCGCGAGTGCCTTCAAGTGATACGCGCCGGCGAGCACGTCACCCGCCGGGACGCCGTGCGTTCCTTCGAGACACACCGCGTGGGCATCGACGCGCCAGGCAGCACCGGTGAGCGCCGCCGCGTAGGCGTCGTCGCGGCCGTAGTCGGTGACGAAGACGATCGGCTGCCGCACGGACTTGGGTACCGTAGCAGGCCGTGGAAAGTCCGCCGGTCAGCCCGGACCACACCTCGCTCGAAGGTCGCGAGCGGGCGGCTAGGTCCGCATGGCGCCGCCGGCGGCCGGTGTGGGGCGTTGCGGTCGTGCTGATCGCGGTCGTCGCCGTGGTCGTTCTCTTCGTGGTCGGATTCACGGGCCTCTTCGCCGACCCGGTGAAGGGGGTCAATGGCGATGGGACCACGACGCTCGCGGGAAGTTTCGAGCCGTATCAGTGCACCAGGGCGTCGTGCGACGGCTACATCCAGGCGGGCGCTCGCAGCGTGTTCGTCGTGTTCCCTCGCGACTGCACTCCCCCCGGGCGCGGAACGACCGTCAAGGTGACCGCTCGGCCCGCGCCCGATCTCGGCAGCGGCTCCTACCGCGCGACGACCTGCGCCTGAGGGCGCGCCGGCCGGCCGTCAGGCGGCGGCGATCCCCAGCAGGCGCCAGCCGCGGTGCGCCACGGTCCAGCCGCCGTCGGCGACCTCGTGCTGCTCGTCTTCGACGCTGGTGTCGACGCTGGGATCGCGTTCGAACGTCCAGTCCTGCGTCACCGGCGCCGTGTCGCCGACGATGCCGAAACGTACGACTGCCCGCTCCCGTCCGGCGACCAGCGAGGCCGCGGTGACCTCCGCGGACGCGATGTCGGCATCGAGCGAGGGCGCGCCGTCGCTGTGCGCGTCCTGCATGACCCGGAACGTGTCCCGCGCGATCAGCAGCAGCGCGTCGGCGCTGAACTCCGGGTCGACCCTGGTCAGTGCGCTCAGGTCGAGTCCCGGGACCGCTACCTCGCCGCGCTCATGAAACTCGCGATCGAGGTCCGCCAGCATCTTCCCGTCGAGCGCGTCCAGCTCACCCTGAGCTGCCTCGCGCTTGACGAGCCGGCTGCCGATCCCGGTGACATGCAGGAAACCGGAACCGATGGACTCCTCGATCGGGTGGGATGGGGCGGCGTCGCTCATTGCATGTCGAATGTATCCGCGATCGCCCATGCCTGATCCCGCTGTCGCCGTCTTGTAGCCGATCGTTGCCCGCATCCCCGAGCGCTGCGGGACATCGGAACCGCCGTGCATGACAAAAGAAAGAGCGGCCCGAGCGCGCGCCCGGACCGCCCTTTCAGGAATCGGATCAGTGGCCGATCAGTACTCCGGCATCGGCGGACCGGCCGGTGCTCCCTTCTTCTCGGGGATGTCGGTGATCAGCGCCTCGGTGGTGAGCAGCAGCGCGGCGATCGACGCCGCGTTCTGGACCGCCGATCGGGTCACCTTGGTCGGGTCGATGATCCCGGCCTTGACCATGTCGACGTACTCGCCCTTGGCGGCGTCGAAGCCCTGGCCCTTGGGGAGGGACTTGACCTTGTCGACGACCACGGAGCCTTCCATGCCCGCGTTCTGCGCGATCTGGCGGAGTGGCTCCTCGAGCGCGCGGCGCAGGATGTTGACGCCGGTGAGCACGTCGCCCTCGGCCTTCACCTTGTCGAGCGCCGGGATCGCGTTGACCAGCACGACACCGCCTCCGGGCACGATGCCCTCCTCGACGGCGGCGCGCGTGGCGGACACGGCGTCCTCCATGCGGTGCTTCTTCTCCTTGAGCTCGGTCTCGGTCGGCGCGCCGACCTTGATCACGGCAACACCCCCGCTGAGCTTGGCGAGGCGCTCCTGGAGCTTCTCCTTGTCCCAGTCGCTGGTGGACTTGTCGATCTCGGCCTTGATCTGCTCGATCCGGCCCTTGATCGCGTCCTTGCTGCCGTTGCCCTCGACGATCGTGGTGTCGTCCTTGGTGATGCTGACGCTGCGGGCGCGGCCGAGCGAGCTGAGTTGCGCGGAGTCCAGCTTGAGGCCGACCTCCTCGCTGATCACCTGGCCGCCGGTCAGGATCGCGATGTCCTGGAGCATGGCCTTGCGACGATCACCGAAGCCGGGGGCCTTCACCGCCACCGCGTTGAAGGTGCCGCGCAGCTTGTTGACGATGAGGGTTGCGAGCGCCTCGCCCTCGACGTCCTCGGCGATCACCAGGAGCGGCTTGCCGCTCTGGACGACCTTCTCGAGGATCGGGAGCAGGTCCGCGATCGCCGAGATCTTCTTGTCGGTGATGAGGATGTAGGGGTCCTCGAGCACGGCCTCCATGCGCTGGGCATTGGTGACCATGTACGCGGAGATGTAGCCCTTGTCGAACTGCATGCCCTCGACGAGCTCGAGCTCGGTCTCCAGGCCCTTCGACTCCTCGACGGTGATGACACCGTCCTTGCCGACCTTCTCCATCGCGTCGGCGACGGTCTCGCCGATGGTGGGGTCAGCGGCCGAGATCGACGCGACCTGGGCGATCTTCTCGCGCTCCGAGATCGGGATCGACTGATCCTTGATCGCCTTGACGATCGCCTCAACGCCGAGCTCGATGCCCCGCTTGAGCTGGATCGGGTTGGCGCCGGCGGCCACGTTCTGCAGCCCGGCCGCGATCAGGGCCTGGGCGAGGACGGTGGCGGTGGTGGTCCCGTCACCAGCGATGTCGTTGGTCTTGCTCGCCACCTCCTTGACCAGCTGGGCGCCCATGTTCTCGAAGGGCTCCTCGAGCTCGATCTCCTTGGCGATCGTGACTCCGTCGTTGGTGATGGTCGGCGAGCCGAACTTCTTGTCCAGCACGACGTTCCGGCCCTTGGGGCCGATGGTGATCTTGACTGCGTCGGCGACCCGATCGACACCTCGTTTGAGATGGGCTCGAGCCTCGACGTCGAAGAGCAATTGCTTGGCCATGGTTCCTCCTGGTATGTCCTCTAGCCGTGGGGTCCAGGGGCTAGTTTAGCACTCGGGCATGAGGACTGCTAGCGGGAGGTGGGGGTGAGTGCTAAGGAGAGGAGGATCGAGCGCCGGTCTTCATCCAGGCGTGCATCCGCTGTCACGTGGGCAACCCGACATGCGGTGGCTGCGTCAAGGGTCAGGACGCGCGAATCAGGCCACGTCCCGGCGTCCTTCGGTCACATTCGCCACGTTGCCCTCGATGGCGATCACGCGATCGAGCACCCCTTGGCGCAGCGACTCGAGCCCGTTGCGAACGTCGCCCGTCGCGGTCGAGATCGAGGTGAGCTTGGATTTCATGCCGGCAATCGCATTCAGTTGCGCTCGGATCCCGTCCAGGTCACTGCGCACAGCGGCCGCGTCGACGACATTCACGCGATCACGCACCGCAGCCAAGGCCAGTACCCGACCCACACGCACAGCGGCGGCGAGCGCGATGTCATCGGGATCGTCAGGATCGAACTCGCAGATGATGTGCTCGCCGTGGAGGGTGAAGGGCGCGCACCCCGCAGGCGCGTTGCCGGCGCGGTAGACGGCGACCGCCACCACGGCGCCGCGATTGCGCCGCGTCTCGTCGAGGTCGCGACAGAGTTTTGCCAGCCCGACCCTGCCGCTCTTGGCCTCGATCGCGATACGCACCGGGAGTCCGCGCGTCCACGACGGATCGAGCGTGATCAGGAAGTCGCCCTTGCGACAGCGCAGGCTGTTGCCGGTGGCGGTGCCGGTCGGCTCCACGAGGTCGCCCGTGCCGCGCAGCAGCACGTCGAGACGAGCCTCGACGGCGTCCTCGAAGTCGACGCCCTTTGCGGTGCCTTTGTCACGCTCCTCGGCGCGCGCGTCGCGGGCGGCTTCGAAGCGGACGAGACGATCGCTGACATCCTTCAGCAGGTCCTGCATCTCAGTACGAAATCCGTGCAACGGGCTGTCGGCGCGCCGCGGGTCGAGCATCCTGCTCACGATCGCGCCGTCGCCATCGAAGTAGCCGCCGAGCAGCGTGCGCATGCGTCCGATCGCGCTGTCGCGGCGCTCCTCGTCGAAGAGGTCGTCGATCAGGCGACGCAAGGTGCCGTGGTCGCCGAGGAATCGCTCGAGCGTCAGCGGGAGCATTCCGTTCTTGGCGGCAAAGGTTTCCCGAAGGGCAGCGTCGAGCGCCGCAGTCGCTCGGTCGTGCGACTCGTCGGTGCGATGCAGGAGCCGCTCGAACTCACGTGCGACGAAGTCGACGTTGAGTGTGACGCCGGCGTTGCGCAATGCGATCAGGCCAACCTTCAGCCCTCGCTCGACCACGGCCGGGCGATCGGCTTCCGGATGCTCGCCCACGTACGCTGCCAGGTCGGCGTCGTGCAGCGAGAGACCCGTGACGGCGATGTTGTCACCGTCGATGCGCACGTCGCAGCCGAGGGTGATGGGTTCTACCTTCCTGAGCATGGCCTTTCCTCTCTTTCGCTACCCCGCCACGGATCTCCGGGCCTGAGCTTCGCGTTCCGTCGCGACAGATGGCTGTCGCGACTAGACGTCGATCTTCGTCCGCAGACGCTCCACCGCCTCGGCCAGTTCCCAGACGGTCTCGAGCGCAACGTTGAGCTCGCTCGCGGTCGGGGGAAGGTCGTACACGCGGTGGTGGCACGCATCGGACAGCGAACGCCAGGTCAGCGTCGCGCGGCCACCGAGCTCGCGGTCGTTGAGCATGTCACCCACGCAGAGCAGCTGACAGCGCGTCGAGGCTCTTTCCAGCCCGGGCGCGGTGACATCCCACAGCCGGGCCATGGCCACCTCGAGACCCTGTCGCGCGAGCAGCGCGGCGGCCCGGGGCCACAAGCCGGCGGTCGCGGAGTCGTCATCCCGTATCAGGTCACGCGCCGCCGACACCAGACCGTGGGCGTCGACCGCCCGGTTCGCGCGGCGCTCAATGCTCATTGAGCATCGTCTTGGTCAGACGCTCGACGCTGCGGATGAAGCCGACCACGTCGCCGATCACCCGCCCGCTGTGCGTGCCGCGGTTGCACTCCCTGACGGCGTCGACCGCCCACGGATGCTGCTTCTGGAGGAAGCCGGTGACGTCGCCGCCGCGCTCCGCATCATCCAGGAGCGCGAGCGCCAGCCACATGTTCAAGGTCGTCGGGGTCGCAAGCAGCGCCTCGACCTCGGCATACGTTCTGCCACGACGCAACAGCCGCCGCGTCGCCGCAAGCGATGACGCCGCTTCGAGCGCGAGCCTGCAGAAGCCGGGGATCACGCGCAGCGCTTCCACAGGCACGTCCCTGCTCATCGCCACCGCGAACGCATCATCGATGTAGCGCTGCACCGGATCCTGGATGCGCCGCAACTCCACCACGGATTGCTCGCGCCGCACCACCTCGATCACCGTCGCGGCGATGTCGAGCGCGCCCATCGCATCGGCAAGCCGCGTGTCATGGGTGAGCACGATCACCTGGCGATGCTTCGCGGCGCGCGCCAGTACCGTGGCGAGACCGGCCACCTTCGACGGGTCCATCGCCTGCACCGGATCGTCGATGACCACAAAGCGAAACGGCGACTCCGGCATCGACGCACGCGGCAGAAATAACGACAACGCGAGGCAGTTGAGCTCGCCCTGGCTCATGACCCCGAGCGCCGATCCGTCCTCACCGTCCACTTTCACATCCAGCGAGAGGCGGCGTTGCGCGGCGGCACCGCGCAGGCGCAGTTCGCCGAGCGACACATTGCTGTCCTGGCGCAGCTCGGTCCAGTTCTCCTGCACGGCGCCCGCGATCGGTCGGAAGCGCTCGTCGCGAAGCTCGTCGTGGGCCTCCCTGAGCCAGCGCTCGGCGTCCTTGAGACGGCTCACCTCACGCTCCGCTGCCCGTGCCCCGCGTCCGAGCGGCAACCACGCCGCGATCGCATCCGCTGCCGGACGCCAGGCCCGTTCCAACCGCTCGAGCTCGGCGGCAGCGGCCCGGCGAAGATCGGCGACCGCGGCGAGGAGCGGCGGTCCACGCGTGTCGAGATGGCTGGCGAGCGCCAGGGCGTCATCGTCGGCGGCAACCGCCGCCCATCGCTCCCAGAGCTCGATCACCGGCGCGACGTCCACCCCGGCACCGGCGCCGTCGCGCAATGCCAGCGGCGGCGCGGTCACGAGCTGTCGCGCTTGACGGATCGCGTTGCCGAGCATGTCGCGGGCCTTGCGGACGGCTTCGGCGCCTGCTCGCAGCTCGGTCACCTGGTCGCGCGCCCGGACTCGCCACTGATACGTCAACACTCCGTCGGTACCGCACACCGGGCAACGCTCGTCCTCCGCGTGCCCGTGCACGTCCAGCGCCTGTTGCAGCAGCGACGCCAGCTCGTGCGCGCGGCCCGCATCGGTGCCTCGCGATTTCTCGGTCATCGCGTGTGCGTCGCGCAGCTCGGTGATCGCCGCGTTGAGCCGCACCCGATCCAGCACGGGCAGCCCGGCCAGATCGCGGAGTTTGCGCAAAGCGCTGCGTTCGTCGCCGGCCGCCGTGCCGTCGACGGTGTTCGCGACCGCTTCCAGATCCCACGCCTTCGCCGCCAGCGCGGCGCGCACCGCCTCTGCCCGCGTATCGCTGGTGCGTTCGAGCAGCGCGCGAAGCGCCGGCAGCGCGTCATGCGCCTCCTTGACGGTGTGTTCGCGGCCCAGCCGCGCGTCGCGCAGCACCAGCTGCGCGCCGGCGAGGTCACCGAGGCCGAGGATTCCCGCGAGTGCGTCGTACAGCTTCGACTGCTCGCGGTCGAGCGCGTGCTCGAGCTCGTTGTGCGAGAGCAGCGGTGGGTATCCCGCGAGCTGCGGCCCCCACCCGAGCGCGTCGGGCAGCGCGGGCTTCCCGTCGATGGTCAGGGTGGAGCCGTCAACGCCGTCACCATCGCGCCACACTCGAGCCACATCGAGCGGCTGCCTGCGTCCATCGACGATGAATCGCGCGGCCACACGGGTGTGGCGGTGATGCAGATTCTGCCATCCGTCGCGCCACACCTTGACCCGTTGCTCCCAGCGCTGATTGGTGCCCAGCAGGACCATCTCGAGGGCTTCGGAGAACGACGATTTGCCCGACCCGTTGCGGCCGACCACCAGGGTCAATCCGGGACCGGGGTCGATCGCCAGCGTCGTCGGTGGGCCGATGCCGCGGAACCCCTCCACCTCGATGGCGGTCAGGTAGACCGCCGAAGGCGGAGCCGGTGCGCGAGCGCCGGCGCCCACGTGCACCGCCGAACCGAGCGCGCCGCCGAGCGCCGCTTTGACTGCATCGGCGCCCTGGAAGGCCGCGAGGATCAGATCGCCGGCTTCTTGGGGCGGTGGGTGTCCCTCGATCCGATCGACGACCAGACCGAGGAGTGCGGTGTCAGCCATCGACCGCGGGGTCGGGGGTCCTCGGCGCGCTCGTGACCCGCTTCAACACGATCTCGTCCGGCGTCCTCCCGTGGTCGACGAAATAGGTGGCGCGGGTCCCGTCCTTTTCGAGATGCACGAGGGACCCGACCTTGAAGGTGTCCGCGGGCATGGTCAGTGGAGGCGTCGTCCTCCCCTGTTGCGGTGGCGACGCGGCGCTCGCAGCGACCTGCTCGCGTCGCGCGCGCCGGCGATGCACCGTCACCCCGACCGCGATCGCCGTCAGCACCAGCACGGGAACGCTGATGTACCAGTACGCGATGCTGAGCACGAGCACGACGGCCAGCGCGACGTACCCGACGCATCCGATCCCCCCGGTGGCGCGAGCCGCCTGCCGGGCGGCACGGTGGGGCCGCCGCGCATACGTCGAGAGGCCCGCCCAGAATCCCCCCGGCAGGCGGTGACCGAGATAGAAGCGCACGCGCCATTCTCGCTCCCGCGCCCGGGGGCGCTCAGCGGAAGCCGAGCCCACCCCACAATGACGGCGTGCCCGAACGGTCCGTTGCGCCTCCCGTGCTGACCGACCGCTTCGCGCGCGCGTTCACCGTCGCCCTGGAGGTCCATGGCAGGCAGCTGCGCAAGAAGACGGGCATTCCCTACATGGCGCACGTGATGTCGGTCTGTGCGCTCGCGCTCGAGCACGGAGCCGACGAGGACGTCGCCATCGCCGCGCTGTTGCATGACGCCATCGAGGACTCGGTCGACGGCGCCGCCACCCACCGCCGCATTGCCACGGAGTTCGGCGACCGGGTCGCGCGCATCGTCATGGCCTGCAGCGACGCGGTCGCCGTCCCCGGCGAGCCGAAGTCGCCCTGGCGTGAGCGAAAGGAACGCTATCTCCGTCATCTCGACGCCGACGCCGACGCCGATGTGGTGCTCGTGTCGGCCTGCGACAAGCTCCACAACGCGAGCTCGATCCTTGCGGACCTGCGCAGCGACGGAGCCGTCGTGTGGCAGCGATTCACCGTCACCGACCCCCGCGAGCAACTCTGGTACTACACACGCGTCGTCGAGATCCTCCAGCGTCGCCTGCCCGGGCGGTTGACCGACGAACTCGGCGACATCGTCAAGGAGATCGAGGCGCGCGTGCCCTGACCGGCGTCGCTGCGGCGGCGACGCGACGCCTATGATGCGCGCCGATGAGCGCATCTCCTCCGCTCCATGATCGCGTTGCGCTGGTCACCGGTTCGAGCCGCGGCATCGGGCGCGCGATGGCGCTGCGCCTTGCCCGTGAAGGTGCGTCCGTGGTCATCACCGGCAAGTCGGAGACGGGGACCGAGAAGCTGCCGGGCAGCATCCACACGGTTGCCGCAGAGGTCGAGGCAGGAGGGGGCGCCGCGCTCGCCGTTCGCGTCGATGTCCGCCACGAGGACGAGGTCAAGGCGATGGTGGATGCGACCATCGCGCGCTTCGGTCGCCTCGACATCCTCATCAACAACGCCGGCGCCCTGTGGTGGCAGCCGGTGCTGCAGACGCCACCCAAGCGCTACGACCTGATGTGGGAGATCAACGTCCGCGCGGCCTATCTCTGCGCGTACTACGCGCTGCCGCACATGGTGCAGCGCCGCTGGGGGCACATCATCAACTGCTCACCGCCGATCGGCATCCAGCCGAACCCGGGCCACGTCGCCTATATGACGACCAAGATGGGCATGACCAGGCTCGCGATCGGCATCGCCGCCGAACACGCGGCCGACGGGATCGCGTCCAACTCGCTCTGGCCCGTGACGATCATCGAGAGCCTGGCGAGTATCAATTGGGGCCTCGGCGATCGGAGCCAGTGGCGCTCGCCCGAGATCCTCTGCGACGCAATGATGGAGATCGTCGGCACCGAGCCACCCACGCTGACCGGGCAGCAGATCCTCGACGAGCCCTTCCTGCGCGAGCGCGGCTGGAGCGACGAGCGCCTCGACGCCTACTGGCTCGAGGGCAGGCCTCCGGAGCACCCCGTCTACATCGACGGTCGGTCGGGTAGCTCGATGTAGATCCGGGGTCGGCGACGGTCCACCCGTATGATCGAGGCATGCCCACTCCCACCCGAGCAGACATCGTGCGGCGCACCCTGACCGTCGGGGCGATCGGCGCCGGCGCGGCACTCTCCGCCCGGGTTTTGCTGCGTCCCCACGTCGAGACCCCGCGCCGCCTGGTCGACTGGGACGAGGTGCGCCGCATCGCGCAGTCGCGCACGGGGAGCGATGGCCGCCAGGGTGGCGTCGACACGGCGGCGCTCGAGGCCGCGTACACGGAGATGGCGGCGCGCGTCGCCCCGCTGCTGACCGAGATCTCCGAGGTGCCCCTCACCTCCTATCCACGTTTCGTCGCGCTCGATCGCGGGGGATTCATCGACGCCAATCTCGGCATGATGCAGCGCCTCCTCGCCCCGGTCGAACGCCTTCGCGCGCGGGTGCCCGAGTCGATGGCGACCGTCATAAGCCGGCGGATGCTCGACCGGTACGTCGGCGAGCTGTTCGGCCTGATGTCCCGCCGGGTGCTCGGCCAGTACGACCCGGTGCTCTCGATGGTCGACGGTCCCGCGATCGGCGCTCGGGCGACCGCCCTGTACCTCGTCGAGCCGAACATCGCGGGCGTCGAGCACGATCTCAACCTGGCCGACACCGATCTCCGCCCCTGGCTCATCCTCCACGAGCTGACCCACGCCTGGCAGTTCGAGCTGCATCCCTGGCTCGGCGAGCACCTCGAGGAGCTGATGCGCCGGCTCATGCTCGATTCGCTGTCGGCCGACGGCGATACCCTGCTGCCCTCGCGCGAGATGGTCCGCAAGCTTCCCGAGACGGTGCGCGCCCAGGTCCAGACCGTCAGGCACGTGCAGGCGGTGATGAGCGTCCTCGAGGGATACAGCAATTTCCTCATGCACCGCGCCGGACGCCGGGCGATTCGCGGCGCCGACCGGCTCGAGGCGGCCATGCGGCTGCGCCGCCGCCAGCGCGGTCCGATCGAGCGGCTGCTCCTCACCATCACCGGTCTCGAGATCAAGATGCGCCAGTACGAGGTCGGCGAGCAGTTCGCGGTCCGCGTCGTGGATCGCGCCGGGCTTGACCACGCTCAACCGGGTCTGGGAGTCCGCGGCGATGATGCCGACCCCCGACGAGCTGCGCAACCCGGATCGCTGGGTCCGGCGGGCGAGCTGACGATGCCCGTCTCGCCCGCCCCTACCGTCGCCGACCGGCTCGCCGCCCAGGGACATCGCCTGACGCTGCAACGGATGATCGTCGCCGGGGCCCTGGCCCGCGCCCCCCACACCGTGAGCGCCCAGGAGCTCTACGAGTCGCTCCGCGCCGAGCACCCGCTCCTCGGCCGCGCCACCGTGTTCCGGACGCTCGACTTTCTCGTCGAGGCCGGCCTCGCGCAGCGGTTCGAGGCCGAGGGGCACATCCACGTGTACACCTCGTGCGCGGATAACCACCACCACCACCTCGTCTGCCGGCTGTGCGGATCGACGACGGAGATCGACGACACCGCCGTCAACCAGCTCATCGACGCGGTGCGCGGCGGGTACGGCTTTGCGCTCGACCACGACGCGCTCGACTTCTACGGCACCTGCGCCGCATGCGCCGCCTCCCTGATCGCCCCCTGAGCGCTCCCCGAGTCGCGGTCTGCGCGCCCAACGCGTTCAAGGGCACTCTCAGCGCGACGGCAGCCGCCACCGCCCTCGCCCAGGGGATCGTCGATGCCGGCGCCCTGGCGATCGAGGTGCCGGTCGCCGATGGTGGCGACGGCACCCTGGACGTGCTGCTCCGGGCGCGGCCCGGATCCTCGGTGACCCGCCATCACGTGACCGGGCCCACCGGCGCCCCCGTGCGCGCGAGGCTCGGCACGCTCGCGACGGGCGCGGCGGTGGTCGAGCTTGCCGAGGCGTCGGGTCTCCGGCTCATCCCGCCTGCGGAGCTCGACGCGCTTCACGCCACGTCTCGCGGCACCGGCGAGCTGATCCGGCTCGCGCTCGACGCCGGACGCCGCCACATCATCGTCGGCGTCGGTGGGAGCGCCTGCACCGACGGTGGTGCCGGCCTGCTCCAGGCGCTTGGCGCCCGCCTCACCGACTCGCGCGGCAGCGAGATCGGTCCGGGCGGCGCGGGTGTCGAGGACCTGGCGGCGATCGACCTCACCCGGTTGCATCCGGCGCTTGCGGACTGCTCGATCGAGGTGGCGTGCGACATTCGAAGCCCGCTCCTCGGCGCGGCCGGCGCGGCGCGCATGTTCGCAGCGCAGAAGGGCGCCGACCGCATGACCGTCGAGCGGCTGGAGCGCGCGATGGAGCACCTCGTCGCGGTCGTGACGGCGGCCGGCCACGATGACCTGGCTCGACTTCCCGGCGCCGGCGCCGCCGGCGGATGCGGGTTCGGGCTCGCGTTGATCGGTGCGCGACTCGTCCCCGGCGCCCAGCTCGTCTGCGACATCGTTGGTCTCGACGCCGCCCTCGACGGCGCCGGGGTTGCGATCACCGGCGAGGGCCGGCTTGACGACCAGACCAGGGCGGGGAAGGCGCCGGCCGAGGTGGCCGTGCGGGCGCGCGCCCTCGGGATTCCGTGCATCGCGGTCTGCGGCACGGTGGCCGATCCGCTGGCGGACCTCTTCGACGCCGCGATCTCGTTGGATGGCCTGGATCCGGGGATCGACCCGATGCTGCATACCGTCTCGCTGCTCAGGCGAGCGGCGGCCGGGGTCGCGCGCGACGTGCTTGGTGCTCAGTAGACGGGGGTGAGCCAGGCGGCGTACTTCGGGTCGCCGCCGGTCACAACCTTTGCGTACGTGTCCTGGACGCGCATGGTCAGCGGTCCCGGCTCGCCGTCGCCGATGCGACGCCGGTCGATCTCGACGACGGGGGCAACCTGAGCCCCGGTCCCAACCAGAAACACCTCGTCGGAGACATAGAGCTCGGAGCGATCCACGGACCGCTCGTGGACGTCGAGCCCGAGCTCTTCTCGAACCAGGTGCATGACCAGCGAGCGCGTGATCCCCTCGAGGATGTTGTCCGACGGCGGCGGGGTGATCACCTCGCCGCGGCGCACGATGAAGATGTTCTCGGCGCTGCCCTCGCAGACATGACCGTCACCGGAGAGCATGATCGCCTCGTCGAATCCGCCTTGGAGGGCCTCGCTCTTCGCGAGCGCCGAGTTCACGTAGAGACCGGTGCACTTGGTGCGGACCGGCGCCATCGAGTTGTCGATGCGCCGCCACGACGAGACCATGCAGCGGATGCCTCCGTTGCCGACGTACAGACCCATCGGCGCCGTGACGATCGCGAAGCTGTCCGGAACATCGTGCAGCTTCACCCCGATGATCTCCGCCGATTTGAACGAGAGCGGCCGGATGTACACGTCCTCGCGATACTCGTTGCGCCGGAGCAGATCCAGCGTCGTCTCGGTGAGCTCCTCGATGCTCCAGGGAATCACCATCTGCAGCGTGCGTGTGTTCTGCAGCATGCGCTCGTAGTGCTGGGGCAAGCAGAGCGCGAAGAGCTGTTCGCGGTCGGCATTCCAGTACCCGCGAATGCCCTCGAACACGCCGGTGCCGTAGTTGAGCCCGTGGGTGAGCAGGCCGACCTTGGCGTCGGCGTAGCGCACGATTTCGCCGTTGAAGAAGACCCAGGACTTCTCGCGCAGAGAGGTCGCCTCCGCGATGGGAACGGGAGCGGTTTGCGTCATCAGCCACAGCGTACAACCATCCGTGGCGGTGACCGGCGGCATCCGCCCATGTGCGGGACCCTTTGATATGCTCGCGAGGTCCGGAAATACCTGGCTGGCATGCCGATTGTGGTCGCTTGGGTGATCGCGGCCAGGGAGAGCGCGAGTGGCCAGGGATATTGGAGGTGTCATGACCGACGTCGTCAAGGCCCACGCGAGCACCCTGCCCGCGGCTCGCAACATCCGCTGGAACCCACCACCTGCGGAGTTGCGCGAGTTGACGTCGCGCATGCCCAACGCCCGGCACACGGAGTTCGACAACTACAACGTGCAGACACGCGTCGTCTCCCGCAGCAAGGCCAGCACCTACGTGGTCACCGACAGGCCGGAGGAGCATTCCGATCAGACCATGAGCCGCTCCGACGGCGGGAAGATCGCCGAGCGCCAGGACGCATACATCCGCGACCAGGAGATGCTGGTGATCGACGGGTACATCGGCAATGACGCCGAGCGGCGCGTCGCCGCGCGTCTCTACATCGAAGTCGGCAAACGCCAACATCGCAGGCATGCAGCGCTGGCTGTACTTCGATGCCGAGACCCCCGGTCCCGACTTCAAGCCGGTCCTGACCGTCATCTATACCCCGAACCTCGACGCTCCCGGATACCCGAGCGACCGTGTCATCGCAGTTGACCTCGAGGCCGGAGTCACGCGGATCCTGAACAGCGACTATTTCGGTGAGTTGAAGAAGGGCGGCCTGCGCATGTGGAACAAGCTCACGTACGACCAGGGTGGGCTGTCCCTGCACGCGGGTTGCAAGGTGGTGCCCACCGCGCGCGGCGAGCAGGCGTTGCTGATCATCGGCCTGTCGGGCACGGGCAAGACCACGACAACCTTCACCCGCCAGAACGACAGCAAGCCGGTGCAGGATGATTTCGTCGCGCTCTACCCGGGTGGCCGGATCGTCGCCACCGAGAACGGCTGTTTCGCGAAGACGTTCGCTCTGGATCCGCGTGACGAGCCGACCATCCATGGCGCCGTGTGCAAACCGGAGGCGTACCTGGAGAATGTCTCCCAGAACGATCAGGGCGTCGTGGACTTCTTCGACACCGGCTACACGCCCAATGGCCGCGCCGTCTTCCGCATGGACGCGCTCGGATGGCACAAGGACGCTCGCGAGGTCAAATCGGTCGACCACTTCCTGATCCTCAATCGCAACGACAACCTCATTCCCGGGGTTGCGCGACTCAACCGGGAGCAGGCAGCGCTGTACTTCATGCTCGGGGAGACGCGTGGAACGTCGGCCGGCGGCAAGGAGGAGGCCGGCAAGTTCCTGCGCGTCCCCGGCACCAATCCCTTCTTCCCGCTGCGCCACGAGCAGCAGGGGAATCGCTTTCTGGAGCTGATGGACAGCAGCAGCTTCCAGGTCTATCTGCTCAACACCGGCCGCGTCGGCGGCACGGATGACGACGACCGCGGCAAGAAGGTGTCGATTGCGTACTCGAGCGCCATCGTGAAAGCCATCTCCGAGGGAACCATCGAATGGGAGGCGGACCCGGACTTCGGCTACGAGGTCGCGGTCTCGCTGCCCGGTCTCGCAGACCCGGAGATTCTGCAACCCCGCAAGCTGTACGAGCGGCAGCGACGAACGGATGAGTACCGTGCCCTGGTCGATCAGCTCAAGGCCGAGCGCCGCGCGTACCTCGCGACGTTCCCGGGGCTGCGCGCGGAGATTGTCAGCGCCGTCGCTTGAACCGTCGGCCGACGTGATCGACGCCGGCGACGTTGTCGCGACGCGCGACCTGGTGCTCGCGTTCCTGATGCCCTTGTCCACGCGCGACTGGGCGGCGCCGGTCCCCGACCTGGAGTGGGACTGCACGACGACGCTGCGCCACATGATCACGGCGCAGGGCATTACGCTGCGCACCTCGCGACGCGGTCGACCCGGCGGCTGCCGGTGTCGCGACATCTCGATCCCGGGCTGAGTATCGACGCGCTGCTCGACAATCTGTGGGCCCGAGTCTCCGTGCTCGCGGCTGTCATTCGCGACGCGCCACCTGATGCCCGCGGGTGGCACAACACGGGCATGACGGACCCGAGCGGATTCGCCGCGATGGCGTGTGACGAGCTGCTCATCCACACCTGGGACATCGGCCGCGGATTTGGTGAGCCGTTCGAGCTGCCGCTCGCGGTGTGTGAACGAGTGGTGCCGCGGTTGTTTCCGATGTGGACACCGATCGACGCCGACCCGCGCGACGCCCTCCTATGGTGCAACGGACGGATCGAGCTGCAGGACCGGCCGCGGCAGGGTGGTGATTGGGGCTGGTGGTCGCGCCCTTTATCGGAGTGGGACGGGACCGATCCGGACGCGTAGTTGCGTTGCCGCTGTCCTCCTGACGCCGCGAGATGGCGCGCGCCCGACGGGACGCGTTGACTGTGCGGGGGAGCGGAATTTTCGCAGTTCGGTGAGTTGCCCTGCCGAACATATGTTTGGTATGATTGTCGTATGCGCAAAACCATCGGAGAGGATGTCGGCCGCCGCATCGAGGAGCTCGCGGCGCAGATCAACGCTGCGACCGCCGAACTCGTGCAACTGAGCGCTGAGTACGACGACGTCGGCGGCTGGTTCGGTGTCGGTCTTCGCTCCTGCGCGCACTGGCTCTCCATCCACACGGGCGTCGACGCATGGACCGGCGCCGAGATGGTCCGCACGGGCCACGCGCTTCGCGAGCTGCCGCGCATCGCTGAAGCCTTCGCTGAGGGGCGGCTGTCTCTGGACAAGGTGCGGAAGGTCACTCGCGTCGCCGTTCCGGATGACGAGGAGGTCTGGCTCGAAGTGGCGCTCAACGCATCGGGCGGACAGCTGAGCAGGATTGCCGCGCGGTCTCGAGCGCCCTGGACGCAGCGAACCCGCACCTTGCGGATCGCGCGCTCGAGCGGCGCAGCCTGCAGATGTGGTGGCGCGACGATGGCATGCTCCAGGTGATTGCGGTACTGCCTCGTGAGGACGGCGCCGTCGTCATGGCCGCTGTCGAAGCGGCAGCATCCGCACTCGCCGCGGAGTTGCGATCGGCGTCGCGTGGCGCAGGTGGAGTCGATGATCCCGCCGAGCTGAGCCATCCGATCCTTCGGGCCGACTTTCTGGTTCGCGTGTGCGAGGAATGGATTGCCAGCGTCTCGGTGAGTTCGACGCCGGCGCCGACTTGTCAGGTCGTCGTGCACGTCGACCAGGCGGCACTCCGCGCAGCTGATCCGGCGGCGCGCTGTCATATCGAGGACGGACCATGGCTGCCGTTCGGCGCCGCTCGGTGGCTCAGTTGCGACTCGGATGTTGTGGCGGTGCTCGAGCGGGATGGCCGACCCATCGATGCCGGGCGTGTGCACCGGGTCGTGTCGCCACGACTGCGCCTTGCGCTGCAGGCACGTGACCAAGGGTGTCGCTTTCCCGGATGCAGCGTTCCTCCGCCACGGACCGAGGGACATCACATCCGGCACTGGGCGAACGGTGGGCCGACTGATCTGGACAACTTGGTATCGCTCTGTCGATTTCACCATCGGCGCCATCACGACGGCGCGTTCTCGATACGCGCGGTCGCGGGCGAGCCACTCAGGTTTGAGTTATCCGATGGGACGATTCTGCAACCGGTGGTGGCGAAGCCAGGTCGCACGCTTCGTGTGAATCATGCGATCGCCTGCGACGCCGCGGTCGCGCGGGACGGCGGAGCGCCGTTCAATCGGGAGTACGCGGTCAGCGTGATCGCCGACGCGTGCGCGTACAGGCGTGCACATGCCGCGGATCGGGGTGGGGTTGGCTAGCTCCCCTCGTTGCGCCGGCTCTCAGGAATCGTCGTGGCAGAAATGGATCCTGGCCGGCGCGCGTGACCTCAGGCCCACCAGCGTCTGATGCCACGCCTTCACGTCCGCAGCTTGCCCTGACGGGAGCCTGGATGCGGCGCTCGCGCGTTCCCACACCACGCGCGTATACGCCGCGTCGCCGATGAACAACTCTGTCCCCACCTCGGTGTCCGCGATCACCGATTGATGCCCTGAGGTGTGACCGGGAGTCCGCAGCAAGAGCAGGTCGTCCGCCAGTGCCTTGTCGCCGTCCACCAGTTCGAACCGCATCCCCGACGCTTCGATCCACTCGGTGATCTCGTCGCGTTCCCGGAAGATCCGCTCATGCTCCAGGCGCTGGACCAGAAGGGGTGCGTGCTCGAAGGCGACATTCTGACCGCAGTGATCGAAATGCAGGTGGGTGTTGATCACCATCGTCACGTCGATGGGAGCGAGATCGTGCGCGGCTAGCGCATCGGCGACGGTACGACCGGCGACGCGATACTCGCGAAGGACGTCGTCGGGACCTCCACAACCGGTGTCCACCAGCACCACGCCGAGCTCGTCGTGCAGGATCACAAACCCGTGCACCGGCCACCGGCTGTTATCGACGTAGAGATGCCCGAGGTCGAGACGCTTGATCTGCATCAGTCAGAAACTGCCGTCCGGTCGGTCAGACCGGCAGGCGACCCCACAGCAGGATGCGCTTGAAGGGATAGAAATACGGCCGCTGATCGCCCAGGGCCGCATGCAGACGTTCGCGGTAGCGCGCCAGGAATTGCGCGTACAACGCCTCCGGCAGGCGGGCCTCGTAGTCGGTCAACAGCGTCCCGCGCACCCATTCCACCACCGAGTTGGTGGACTCGAGCACGTGCCCGTATACCTGCATGCGCACCGACTGCGCCGCGAAACCGAGCTCGTGGAGCAACGTCGCATATGCCTCGGGAACCAGCACACCAAAGGTGCGCACGTAGCCGTCCATCGCGCTCGCGAAGGGCTCTTCACGCGCCAGGTCGGCGGCCAGCCTGTGGGACACGTGGTCGAAATTGGCGGGCACCTGCACCGCCAGCTCACCGCCTGGAGCGATCATGGCGGTGAGCCGCTCGAAGAGTTGCGGGTGATCCGGCAACCACTGCAGCGCGGCATTCGAGAAGACGAGGTCGACGGGCGCGTCGGGCTCCCACGTGCTGATGTCGCCGCGTTCAAACCGAAGACCCTCGAGCTCGACAGCGCGGGCGCGCTCGAGCATCGCATCCGACGAGTTCACCCCGATCGCCTCCGTGGCATCGAGCTCGCGATGCAGCGCGGCGGTGAGCAATCCGGTGCCGCAGCCGAGGTCCACGGCCCGAATATCCGGCCGGCGTGTGATCAGCGCGACCAGGTCGTGGAACGGCTGCTCGCGCTCGGCGCGAAAGCGTTCGTATTGAGTTGGATTCCAGGTATCGCGCTCGATCATGGGTCGGCGCCCTCGAGCAGATGCACCGGCGCGATCGAGTCGAGCAGACGATTCCGCGTCGTGAGCATCGGCCGACAGGATAGCGTTGCCCCGGTGCGTCCCAGCCGCATGTTCCGCACCATGGCGGTCGACGCCCGCGCGCTCCGGGAGTCGGTGCCATTCCGCCGCCTCTGGGTCGGACAGCTGGTGTCGCTGGTGGGACGGCAGATCACCCTGGTCGCGGTGCCTTTCCAGGTGTACTCGCTCACCCGGTCCGCCCTGGACGTCGGCATGCTCGGCATCGTGCAGGCGGTGCCGCTGATCTGCGGCTCTCTCGGCGGCGGTGCCATCGCCGACCGTTTCGATCGACGGCGAGTGCTGCTCGTGACCCAATTGTGCCTCGCCGCCTGCTCGGGCCTGCTTGCCCTGGGAGCATTTCTCGGCCGTCCGCCGTTGCTCGCGATCTACGGAGTCGTCGCCGTCGCGGCCCTGGTGGGCGCGATCGACTCCCCGACCCGCACGGCGATCATCCCGAACCTCGTCGGCGTCGATCGCCTCGCGGGTGCGCTCTCGCTCAACATCGTGCTGTTTCAGACGACCCTCGTTGCCGGCCCGGCGGTCGGCGGGTTGGTCATTGCCCACCTCGGGCTCGCGCAGGCCTATTCGATCGACGTGGTCACCTTCAGCGCGGCGCTCGTCGCGGTTGCCGTCCTCCCTCCGCAGGGCCATGCATCGACGGAACGCGAGCGGCCGGTGGCGGCGATTCTCCGCGGTCTCCAGTTCGCTCGGCGCCAGCCGGTGATCCTCGGCGGCTTCGCGATGGATCTCGCCGCGATGATTTTCGGCTTGCCCCGCGCTGTGTTCCCGGTGCTCGCCGCGACCACGTTTCATGCAGGTGCGCAGGGCCTCGGTCTGCTCTACGCGGCGCCGGGATTCGGCGCGGTGGTGGCCGCGCTGTCCAGCGGTCCGCTCGCTCGTTCGAAGCGGCTCGGCCGGATCATCGTGGTGGCGATCGCGGTCTGGGGGCTGGTGGTCATCAGCTTCGGCTTCGCCGGAACCCTGTGGCTGGCCCTGGTGTTGCTCGCCGTCGCCGGCGCGGCGGACAGCGTCAGCGCCGTCTGCCGCACCACGATCATGCAGCGCATCGCTCCGGACGCCCTCCGCGGGCGCCTCACGTCGCTCTACTTCATGGTCGTCGCAGGCGGCCCGTACCTCGGCGATGTGGAGACGGGCATCGTCGCGAACGCCTTCGGCGCGCAGGTGGCGATCGTGAGCGGCGGGGCCCTGTGCCTGCTGGGGCTCGGCGCGGCGGCGGCCGCGTTTCCTTCCGTGTGGCGCTACCGGCCCGGCGGCCCCTAGGACGCGTCCTAATCGAGGACGCGCAACGGCAGCGGCCCTGCCGCCGGTGACGGCCCGTGTATCGTCCGAAGCGCATGCCCCCTTCGGGTCCGACCGCAATCGGCTCCATGCCGCGCCTGGGCGACGTTCCCGACCGGATGCACGCGCAGGTCATCCGGCCGGAGCGTTACGGCGATCCGCAGAGCGCATTCGCCGTCGAGACGGTGGCGACACCCCATCCCGGACCGGGCCAGGTCCTCGTGTACGTGATGGCCGCGGGCGTCAATTACAACAACGTCTGGGCCGCGCTGGGCCGCCCCGTCGACGTCATCGCCGCGCGCCAGAAAGGCGGTGAGGCCGAAGCGTTTCACGTCGGCGGCAGCGACGCTTCGGGCATCGTCTGGGCGCTGGGTGAGGGTGTGGAGGGCGTGCGGGTCGGGGATCACGTCGTCGCCCATTGCGGTGTCTGGGACGCCGACGATCCATGGATCACGGCGGGCGGCGATCCGATCATTGCGCCGAGCGCACGGATCTGGGGGTACGAGACCAACTGGGGCAGCTTTGCGCAGTACACGCTCGTGCAGGCGCATCAGCTCCTCCCCAAACCGGCGCAGCTCACCTGGTCCGCGGCAGCCGCGTACATGCTGGTCGGCGCCACCGCGTATCGAATGCTCTGCTCGTGGGCGCCGCACGCGGTCCACGACGGAGACGTCGTGTTGATCTGGGGTGGTTCCGGAGGTCTGGGTTCGCAGGCCATCCAGATCGCCAGCGCGAAAGGGGCGATCCCTGTCGCGGTGACGTCGGGAGACGAGCGGGGTCGCTACTGCATGGAACTCGGCGCCCACGGGTACATCGACCGTCGCCGGTTCTCACACTGGGGGGTCATACCGGACTGGCGCGACGACGCCGCATTCGCTACCTGGACGTCGGGCGCGCGGGCATTCGGCAAGGCGTTGTGGGACGTGCTCGGCGAGCGGCGCAACCCGCGCATCGTCTTTGAACACCCCGGCGAGGACACCATCCCGACCTCGATGTTCGTGTGCGACAACGGTGGCATGGTCGTGATCTGTGCGGGCACGACCGGTTATCACGCCGCGGTCGACCTCCGGTATCTGTGGATGCGGCAGAAGCGACTCCAGGGTTCGCACTTCGCCAACGACCAGGAATGCGCCGCCTTCAACGCGATGGTCACGTCGGGCGCGGTCGACCCGTGTCTGTCGCGGACGTTCGCGTTCGACGAGGTGGGCCTCGCCCATCAGCTGATGCGCGAGAACAAGCATCCGATGGGGAACATGGCGGTGCTCGTCGGCGCGCACGACGCCGAGGAGCGAGATTGACCTATCGCCGCGACGCGGCGATCACCCGGTCCATCACCACCTCCGGGGGCAGGGTCGCGACCTCGACGCGGCGTCCGGCCAGCAGCCAGTCGATCTCGGCGCGGTCGAGGAGCGAGCTCAGATCTCGCGGCAGCCGTGCGGGAGCACCCTCGAGAACCTGCTGTGCCGGGCCGTCGACCTCCGCCGGGCGGAGTCCGGCATCCTCGACGGCGATGCCCGCGTCGCGGAGATCGAGCACCAGGGCACATCCCCGTGGCGACGCGTCATGGAGCACGATCGTCTTTCCGGCCGGCGGTGCATCCCCGCGGTCCTGCGCGGCCACCACCGCCGCTCCGCTCAGCGACGCCTGGTCGATGTTCGCCGCGACCATGACCGCCGTGTCTCGCGTATCGCAGATGACGGTGGGCGCAGGAGGATCCGCGGCCGCGCGCGCCGCCGGCATCGCCTTGGGATCGATGAGTCCGGGCAGTTCGACGTCGCCGAAGCGCGCGAGGAACTCGTCGAACGAGAGCGCCAGCAGACGTCCGCTGAGGGTCGGGCGGCGCAGGCGCCCGATAACCCCGGCGAGTACGAGAGCGACGCCGAGCGAGACTAGCAGCACGAACGCGACCTTGATGCCGATGAGGATGAGCCCGACGAGCGCGAGGAGCACGCCCAGTCCGATCTCGCCGTTGGCGGCGGCATTCGACGGTGGGGTCTCCGCGCGAGCACAGGTCGCGTAGTACAGCTGGCGCTGTGTGTAGCGCCAGCCGTCGGCGGCGAGCCTGGCGCCGGCGTCCTCCACCAGTGAGCGGGTGACCGGCAGCGCCATCGCAGCGGAGTGTTGCACGTCGGCGAGTTCGTGCCCGCAAGATGCCGAGATATGCTGCGGCGATGATCACCGGTCGGGAGGCGTCGCCGTCCGACGCGGTGCCGGCAGGCGACGGGAATTTCGCGGAGGCGCTTCTCGAGTGGGAGCAAACGCGCCTCGAGCCCGCCCGCCGGCGCGGCGAGCGCAAGGATCATTTCGAGACCGGCAGCGGCATCCCGGTTGCGCCGCTCTACACCTCGGCCGATCTGGGCGGTCACGACCCTCTCCGCGACGAGGGGTTCCCCGGCGAGCCACCGTTCACGCGGGGCATCCAGCCGACGATGTACCGCGGCCGCCTCTGGAGCATCCGCCAGTACGCGGGTTTCGGCACGGCTGCGGACGCCAATGCCCGCTTCCGCTACCTCCTCGCCCAGGGGCAGCCGGGTCTCTCGGTCGCGTTCGACCTGCCGACCCAGATGGGCCTCGACAGCGACGATCCGCGCAGCGCCGGCGAGGTCGGTCAGGTCGGTGTGGCCATCGAACTCGGTGCGCGACATGGAGGATCTCTTTGAGGGCATCCCGCTCAGCGCGGTGAGCACCTCGATGACCATCAACGCGCCTGCGCCGGTGGTCGTCGCCATGTACGTGGTCGCCGCGGAACGGCAGGGCGTCGACGTCGCGACGATCATGGGCACCGTCCAGAACGACGTCCTCAAGGAGTACATCGCGCGGGGTACCTTCATCTACCCGCCGCAGGCATCGCTGCGCCTCGCCGCGGACCTGATCGCGTGGTGCACTATCAACGCGCCGCAGTTCAACCCCATCTCGCTGTCGGGGTATCACATTCGCGAAGCGGGGAGCACCGCGGCGCAGGAGATGGCGTTCGCCATCGCGAACGCCTGCGCCTACGTGCAGGCCGCGGTCGATCGGGGTGTCGGCGTCGACGATTTCGCCCCCAAGCTCTCCTGGATCTTCAACACCCACATCGACTTCTTCGAGGAGATCGCCAAGTATCGCGCCCTCCGGCGGATGTGGGCGAGGGTGATGGCAGATCGCTTCGGCGCGCATGATCCGCGCTCGTTGATGCTGCGCACCCACACGCAGACCGGCGGCTCGACGCTCACCGCGCAACAGCCCGAGAACAACATCGTCCGCGCGGCCGTCGAGGCGCTCGCCGCGGTGCTCGGCGGTGTGCAGTCCCTCGCGCTCTCGTGCTACGACGAGGCGCTCTCGATCCCCACGGAGAAGGCGCAGCGCATCGCGGTGCGCACGCAACAGATTCTCGCCGAGGAGACCGGCGTCACCAACACCGTGGACCCGCTGGCCGGCTCGTACTTCGTCGAGTGGCTGACCGACGAGCTCGAGCGCCGGGCCGAGGCGTTGCTCGACGAGGTCGACGCCCGGGGCGGCGCGGTGGCGTGCATCGAGTCCGGCTGGATGCAGCAGCTCATCCAGGACGAGGCGTATCGAACCGAGCGAGCGATCGCCGCCGGGGACAAGGTGATCGTCGGCGTGAACCGGCACACGGAGACCGAGGAGCAGGATGCCCCGCTCCTCTTCAGGCCCGACCACCGAGTCATCGCGGAGCAGACCGCGCAACTCGCCGGTCACAGGGCGCAGCGCGATGCCGGATCGGTCGACGTCGCGCTGCGCGCGGTGCAGGAGGCTGCGACGTCGGACGAGTCGCTGATGCCGCGCATCCTCGACGCGGTGCGCGCCGAGGCGACCCTGGGTGAGATCTGCAGCGCGTTGCGCGCGGTGTTCGGCGAGTACCACCCGCCGGCGACGATCTAATACGGGTGCTGTCCACGCTCAGACGCTGGCTCACGGCGAATCCGCGGACGGTGTTCCTGGTGGTCGCGGGACTGGTGATCCTCGGGATCTTCCTCGCGGTGATCGCGCCGCTCTTCGCGACGTCGGGCTCTCCGATGGCGATCCTCGGCGGCAGCCTGCCCACCACTGCCCCCGCCGGTCGGCAGCTCGAGATCGATCTCGCGATCGACAACGTGGGTGACCCGGTGATCGGCAGGATCTGCGTCGGCGCGCTCGTTCAGGGACCGCTGACCCCGCAGCACGCCATCTTTCAGAACATCGACACGGAGCCTTTCGTCGACGGCAGAGCCTGTGGTGGATCGCTCGAGCAGCCAGGAGTCGATCAGCGTGCAGCTCTTCTTCGACGCCGGGCCGGCCGGTAGGGCGCAGCTGGTGCTGTCCCCGATGGACGGGACCAGGACGATCGGCGCCGCGCTCACGGGATCGTTGTCGGTAGGTGGCCCCTGACCTCGGAGGAGTCGGACACAAGCCTGTCACGCCGGTCAGTCCGGTGCGATTGCTCCGTTTACTCTTGACCCCGAGAGGGTTATGCATACCGAAAGCGCCGCCCGGCGCTGGCTGCCCATATTCGCGACAGGCGTCCTGCTCGGAATCACCGGGTGGCAGTTGGTCGATTCCGCGCTGCCGCCCAGGCTGATCTTCGTCGAGATCGAGGTCGTCGCCGTCGCCGCCGTGATGCTCGAGATCACGATTCGGTTGCGTCACGTCGCATGGGTGGGCCCGTCCACCGCGGCCCTCGTCCAGGGGCTCACCAGCGTCGGACTGTGCACGCTCATCCTCGGGCTCTCCGCCCCGCGCCTGACCCATCCGATCCCGCTCATCGTCCTCGGCTTCGTCGCGGTCCTCCTCACGGTGGATCCGTCGGCTCGCCCGATCGCGCTCTGGACCATTCTGCTGGCGTCGTGCGCGGGGCTCGCGGGCGTCTGGTGGTGGGGAGGGTTGTTCGCCACGGGCGGTATCAAGGAATTGATCCAGGTCGACGCGCTCGTGATCGGCGTGGTGGTGCTCGCGTACTCCAACTGGTCGCTCACCGATCGTCACTATCAGGCGCAGACGCGACGGCTCGGCGCCGTCGCCGACGTCGCGCGCCGGCTCGGGCTCACCACCGATTCCAGCGGCGTCGCCGCCGCGGTGCTCGGCGGCTGCCATGACGCCTACCCGGACGCGACCTGGGGGCGGGTGCTGCTTTTCGACACCGATTCGGGCGCCCTCGCGACGCTGCCCCTGATTCTCGGACCGAAGGGCATCACCCCCGCAGCGGGGCCGCTGGTTACCATGGCAGCCGGCGAGGGCGTGATCGGTCGCGTGTACTCCACCGGCGAGGCCTGCCTGCTTCGCACCCCACGAGACATCAAGCAGGCCCACGCCAACCTGCCCGCCTCGCGGCTCGATGCGCTGGCGAGCCTCGGTGGTGGGCGTCGCTCGCGGAGCTTCGTCGCGGCACCGCTGCGCGCCGCGGGCGGACGGGTCATCGGCGTCCTGGTCCTCGTGTCGCACGCGCGCCGTGGGGCGTGGGACGTCGACGACCTGACGGTCGTGCAGGCGATCGCCGACGAGGCCGCGGTGGCGGTCGCGCGGGCGGGGCTCTTCGAGGAGAAGGCGATCCATGCCACCACCGACCCGCTCACCAAGGTCGGCAACCGCCGCGCTTTCGAGGAGCGCCTCGGCGAGATGGCCGGGGCGACCGCCGTGATCGCGATCGACGTCGATGATCTGAAGCCGCTCAACGACGAATTCGGCCACGAGGCGGGAGACATCCTGCTCGTCGAGGTCGCGCGCACGCTGCGCGCCCAGCTGCGCGGCGGCGACCAGCTGCTCCGCATCGGTGGCGACGAGTTCGTGTCAATCATGGACGCAACCACCGAGGAGGAGGCGACCGCGGTCGCGGAGCGCATGCGCCTGTCGCTGCACGGCGTCGCGTTGCCGCATGGAAGGGCCCGGATCAGCGCCGGGGTTGCGTCGGGCAGCGGTGGGGTGCACGCACTCTGGCTGGCCGCGGACGAGGCGCTGTCCAGGGCGAAGCAGGAGGGCCGCGATCGTGTGGTGGTTGCGGGCACCCGGGCGCTGCCGAGCCTCCTCCAGGGAGGTGGTGACGCCAGCGCGATGCTCGACGCGATCCTGAGCAAGCGACACGTGATTCGCGCGACCTTTCAGCCGATCGTGCGTCTGACCGATCACAAGGTCCTCGGGTACGAGGCGCTCGCCCGGGTGCCGGGCCTTCGCGAACACTCTCGACGGGGTCGAGGACGTCTTCGCCCTCGCGCACCGGCGCGGGGTCACCAAGGAGGTCGACTGGATCTGCCGGCGGATCGCCATCTCGGCGGCGTCGGCGCTGCCGCCGTCGGATCCCCTGTTCCTCAACGTCTCCGCGGCGATGCTGCTCGATCCGCTGCACCCGGTGGATCACATGCTCCTGCTCGCGCGCTGGGCGCAGCGCGAGCCCGAGACCATGGTCCTGGAGATCACCGAGCGTGAGTCGATCGCCGACATGCAGCGGTTGCGCTTCGTCCTCGCGAGCTACCGCGAGCACGGGTTCCAGTTCGCCCTCGACGACATCGGCGAGGGCCACTCCACGCTCGAACTGCTCGCCGCCGCGGTTCCCGAGTTCGTCAAGGTCGCCAAGAGCATCACCCAGGATTGCGGGGAGCGCGGGCCCCGCGCGGTGATCGAGGCGACCGTGGCCTACGCGCGCAGCTCGGGCTCATGCGTCATCGCCGAGGGCATCGAGGACGAGGCGACCGCTGATCAGCTCAAGGAGCTCGGGGTCACCGCGGGTCAGGGATACTGGCTCGGGCGCCCCGAGGAGCCGGTGCTAGACGCCGAGGCACGCGGCGAGGCAACCGCCTGAGCCTCGGTCACGCGGGCGTCGGCGCGCCGGTCAACACCCAGGTGGATCCGTCCGGTGCGTCGCGCACCTCGACCCCGGCCTCGACCAGCACGTCGCGCAACCGGTCGGCGAGCGCGTACTCGCCCGCGGCTCGCATCCGGACGCGCAACTCGAGAATGCCGTTCACCACCGGGGCGATGAGCTCGCGTGGATCGGCCGTCCCGTTGCGGGCCAGGTCGCCGAGACGCACCACGTAGCGGCGCAACACCTCGCGCGCGCGCTCCTGCTCGTCGGAGTCGAGCGTGTCCGAGGACCAGTCGTGCATCTGCGTGTCGATGGCGAGCACCGCGCTCACCGCCGCGTCGACATCCCGTGACGCGAGCGCGCTGTCCGCGGCCGCGGACTGGGCGCCGACCTCCTCGAGAAAGGGTGATTCGCCGGAGGGGAGTGGGGCGGGCTCCGCTGCCGGGCCGTCACCGCGACCGCTTTCGGACGCGGTGCCGCTCTCGCCGGACGCGAGCCCGTGTTCCCCGGCGAGCTCGCTGACCGGCAGCGTCGTGCCGCTCTCGAACCGCTGGGATCTTCCCCGCCGTCGCAGGGTGAGACCACCGCGTCCGCGAATCGAGACGGTCGCGGCGTCGAGGTCGAAGATGGCCGCGGTGTGCTCGTCGACCCCGAGGATGTCGACCCCCTCGGGGAGGAGCGCTTCGAGGACGCGCAGACGGCGTTCGCCCATGTAGCAGTAGCGGGTGTCGTGGGTGCCGCCCTCGGCGTTGTTGTAGTGGGGGATGACCGCCGCGCGCAGTCCGGTGGCGCTGATCAGGTCGAGCCCCTCCAACCAGCGCGGCTCCTCGCCGACCTTGTACACCTCGTACACCGGTAGCGCGAACATGCCGATGCCCACGGCGGCCGCGCTGGCAAGGGTCACGCAGCCGCCATCTCGCAACTTGGCCGCGAGCAGCTCGGGGACCGCGGTGCCGAGCCACTGCCGGAGCGCGTAGCTCGGGCTTCCCGGGCCGGCGAACACGTAGCGCGCCTCGGCAACTCTCGAGAGCATGGTCTCGTACTCGAGCGCGGTCGCCGACTCGCGGTTCCGGAACGACGCGACCGCGATCGGGAAGCCGACTCTGTCGCGAAAGTACGCGACGGTGCGCTCGCTGATGTCCTCGGCGTTCTCCTGGAAACCGAATGGCGTGTCGAGGAGCACCGCCGGCACCGGCCGAGGCCCGAGCCTGGTGAGCAGGTCGGCGTGGACCGATACCATCGTCGGGGTGGTCTCGCCCGAGCCCATGACGCAGAGCAGCCGGGGCAGTCCGCGCAGCGCCGCCGGTGGCCTCCATGGCTCGATCCTACGGTGTCACGGCGGGTGACAGGATCACTGCGAACATGGTGCGCATGGACGCGACCGCGCTGAAGGCGGAGCTTGGCGACGAGGCGCGACGCCTGGGATTCGCGGCGTGCGGCGTAACGTCGGCGCGGCCGTTCGTCGAGGCACGGACCCGCGCGCTCGCCGCCATCGACGCGGGCCGCATGGACGGGATGCCCTGGTACACCCGCGAGCGCGTCGAGGCGTCGGCGGACATCGGCGGCCGCTACCCCTGGGCCCGATCGATCGTCGCGCTCGCGTGGCCATACCGGCCGGTTCGCCCACCCGACGTCTCCGGTCGGACCGGCGAGACGCCGGTGCGCGGGCGCTTCGCCGCCTACGCCTGCATCGACGACGGCGAGCACGCGGTCGACTACCACGATCTGCTGGCGCGTGGCTGCGACGCCCTCGTGGCATGGCTCCGCGGCCGCATCGACGGCGTGACCGCGAAGCGGTTCATCGATCATGGGTGGGCCCTCGATCGCGCGCTCGCCGAGCGAGCCGGCATCGGGTTCGCCGGCAAGCACGCCTCGGTCATTACCACCTCGGCCGGCTCCTACGTGATGCTGGCGGCCATCGCGCTGTCGGTGGCACTGCCGGCCGACGCGCCCTCCCGGCGAGGCTGCGGTCAGTGCCGCGCGTGCATGCCGGCGTGCCCGACCGGAGCGATCACCGCCCCGGGTGTCATCGACGCGCGGCGGTGCATCTCGTACCTCACCATCGAGCACCGCGGGGCGATCCCGCTCGAGCTGCGCCCGCTGATGGGAACGTGGGCATTCGGCTGCGACCTCTGCCAGGAGGCCTGCCCCATCAACCACCGTCTGGCGCCACAACCGCTCGACAACCCCACGGCGACCACTGAGCGGGGGCCGGTGCCGCACCCGGATCTCATCGAGTGTCTCGAGCTCAGCGACGAGGCGTTCGCCGCGCGCTTCAGGGGGACCGCCGTGTGGCGGACGGGTCGCGCGGGTCTGGCGCGCAACTGCGCGATCGCGCTCGGCAACGCGGGCAACCCGGCCGCACTCCCGGCGCTCCGGCGCAGCGCGCGGCGCGACCCGGATCCGGTGGTGCGCGAAGCTGCCGCCTGGGGAATCGCTCGGTTGGAGCGCTAGCGCGGAAGGCTCAGCGGAAGAGGAGGACCGCGGCGCCCGCGCCGATCACCAGCGGCGCGCCGACGCACGCGGCGAGCAGCGACACCGAATCGGGCTCACGAGGCCACCACGACGGCGGGAGCGCACGGTTGATCGGCACCCGCGCGCCACGCAGCCGCGCATTGCCGCCGAAGAGGGTGAATCCCGCGACGCAGGCGAGCGCGGCCAGCAGGGCTGCCTCGGCCAGGAGCCCCGCAGCACCGTTGGCGCCGATGCTGTGCAGCCAGGCGGTGAGCACGAAGGTCACAAGCCCCAGTCCGGCGCCGCACGTCGCGGCCAGGAGAGTGGTCGGGAACGAGGTCCGCGGCAGGGTCGGGAGTCGCATGGCTTTCGAGAGGCAGCGTAGCACTCGCGCGATGTCGGGGACAGTTCATATCGACGGGACTCCCTTGTGACGAAACCGTTACGGCGACCGGGCAACCCTTGACGGCAGCGATTGGCTGTGCCTACGCTGCGTCCGTCGCCAGCGGGCGGCCGGTTCCCCCTCCCTCCCAACGTCTCACCACACGAGGAACCCGATGCCGACCAAGTCACGTCTTGCCGCTGCCGCGCTCGGTGCCACCGCTGTGGCGTCGATCCCCGCCGCGGTGTTCGCGAGCTCGTACATCGTCCGTCCTGGCGACACCGCCTCCGATATCGCAGTCCGCCACGGGACCACGCTGGCCGCGCTGCTCAACGCCAATCGCATGGCCGCGCCCGAGCTCATCCGCGTCGGCCAGATGTTGCAGATCCCCGATGTCTCCCTGTCCCTGCCCGCGTACACGCGAGGCGCCAGCGACTCGGAGACGTACCGGGTCGGACGTGGTGAGGGCGTCTTCGAAACGGCACGGCGCTTCGGCGTCGACCCGACCGGGCTGGCGAGGACCAACGGCATCGGGGTCAACGCGCCCATCGCCGAGGGCGACGAGCTGGTGGTGCCCGGACGGTTGACGCGTATGAACGCGCTGGTCAGCTATGTCGCCGGCGACGTCGGTGTCGACGCCCGGCTGCTCCGTGCGGTCGCATGGGCCGAGTCGCAGTGGTCCCAGGAGCGGGTCTCGCCGACCGGAGCGGTCGGCATCATGCAGATCGAGCCGTTCACCGGCGAGTGGGTGTCCCGGCACATCGCCGGGACCAACCTCGATATCTGGCGCGCGCAGGACAACGTGGTGGCCGGTGCCCTGCTGCTCCGCCATCTCATGACCAAGCACGAGGCGGATGTCGCGGCCTCCCTGGCCGGCTACTACCAGGGAGACGCCAGCGTGGCGACGCATGGTGTCTACGACGACACCCGTCGGTACCAGCTCGAGGTCCAGGCGCTGATCGCTCAGGACGTCTGAGCGGTCGGGGCGGGCCAGCCGGCGACCCGGACCACCGCACCCGAGCGATCGACGAGCCGCGCCGGCAGTCCGGCGGCGGCGAGCCACGTCGTGGCCGCCGCGCCCCTGACGATGGCCGCGGTGGCGGCGATGTTGGCGTCCACGCAGCTGCCCGCGACCACGCTCGCCGTCCGCCACGGACCCGATGCGGGCAGACCGGTCGCGGGATCGATGATGTGATGCAGCTCGATGCCGCCGCGCCGCCAGCGCCGCACCGTCGTGCTCGAGGTGGCGACACCGCCTGATCGGATGGCGATGGTCTCGCCGTCGTGTGTGATCGGTGCGCGGCTGTCCTCGGCGATCTGCACGTGCCACCCGGCCTCCGGCGGAGCGCCCGCCACGGCCACGTCGCCTCCGAGGCTGACCAGGACTCGCCGCCGTCGATCGCGTCACGGGCGGCCGCGGCCGCGAGGTCGGCGGCGAGCGCCTTGGCGGTGGCGCCGAGATCGATCTCGACTCCTGCGGGAACCTCCACCCGTCGCGACGCGGTGTGGAGGAGGACCCCGCGCCATCCCGGCACCGGGCGCACCAGCAGCGAGATCGGCGCGCCGTCGGGCGCCACCGAGCCGAAGTCGACGGTGTAGCCCGCGCTCCGGACTGCCGCGCCGACGGTCGGGTCGACCGCACCGTCGGTGATCTCGGCGGCGCGCAGCGCCGTGGCGAGCGCCTGCGCGAGCAGGGGCGACACGACCGCCTCCTTGGGTCCCTCACCGGCGAGCAGGCGGCTGAGCTCGCTGTCGTCGCGGAACCGGCTGCAGGCGATGTCGATCGACTCGACGATGCGCTCCACCGAGGCCCTCGCCGAGTCCAGGTGCGCAGGATCGGTGACCACGACGTGCATCGACGTCCCGAAGGCGGTGCCTCGATACACGGTCAGGATCATGACGCGCCACTCACGGTACTGGCTGAGGATCCACTGCCGGTGCTCGCCGAACCGGTGGACAGCGACGAGGATGAGCTGCTCGATGTCGGCGAGGGCGCGGCGGTGGCGCTCGTGCCGGTCGTTGTCGTCGCTGCCGTCGATCCCGTTGTGGCCGTGCCCGCGTGGGTGTGCGCAGCAGCGAGCCCGAGCGCCGCGACGGCCACGGTGCCGGCCACGGCCGACGCTTTGGTGAGCCTGCTGCGCAGCCGAAGCGCGCGGTCGCGCTCGTCGGGCGTGATGCGTCGCCTGGGAGCGGCCATCAGCGTGGATCCTGGGCACGCGCCGCCGAGGGCCACCGCCGGGGGCGGGCGTCCGATGTGTCGCGCAGCATGCGCAGCACGCCGCGCAGGTCGGTCATCACCGTGCTGGGGATGTCCACACGCGAGTCGCGATCCTCGATCCAGCGCACGGGGACCTCGCGGATGCGCAGACCGGCGCGCTCGGCGAGGACGAGCAGCTCGGTGTCGAAGAACCATCCCTGGTCGCGGACCCCGGGGAGCAGGGTTCGCGCAACCGGGTTGCGCAGCGCCTTGAAGCCGCACTGCGCGTCCCGAAATCGCGCCTCGAGCGCGACCCGGAGGATCAGGTTGTAGCCGCGCGAGATGCATTCGCGATGCAGGCTTCGAGTCACCCACGCGCCGGGAATGAGCCTGCTGCCGATCGCGATGTCGGCCTGCCCGGACGCGAGGGGCTCGACCAGGGAGCGCAACGCTGCAAGGTCGGTCGAGAGGTCCACGTCCATGTACGCGACAACGTCCGCGTCGCTGCTCAGCCACGCGGTGCGCAGCGCGCGGCCACGGCCCTTGGCGGCGATGTGGATGCATCGCACGCTGTCGAGCTCGCGCGCAAGACGCGCTCCGATCAACCGCGTCCCGTCCTCGCTGGCGTTGTCGACGATCGTGATGCGCGAGG
Source organism: Candidatus Dormiibacterota bacterium (assembly GCA_963768105.1). Classification (GTDB taxonomy): domain Bacteria; phylum Chloroflexota; class Dormibacteria; order Aeolococcales; family Aeolococcaceae; genus Palsa-851. Next base: position 395,425 of record CAVYGR010000004.1, read on the forward strand.
AGAATGGAATGTTCGAGTTGAGATGCGCGTGCAGGGTTCGCACGCTCGCCTCGAGGTCACGCTCCTCGTTGTGCACGGGGATGGCGATGTCCACGACGGGTCTCGTCGCCGTTGCCCTGTGATAGTTCATGCGGTTCAGCGTGGAGCACGCCACTTGGCTCTCGCCGCGAGGATGCTGGGAGGTCGCTGTGAGACAGGCCTCGATCCGGCAGGCCGATACGCGTCAGCGACGCGCCGCGACCGCCTCGAGACGCAGCGCGAGCGTCGGGCATCCGGAGACCGCCCGGCGCGCGTGCGGCAGCGCTCCGGCGGGGATCGCACCCGGTCGAATAATCGGGTAGCCCCAATCGTCGAGCTCGATCATCTCCGGAAAGAGATCGGCGCACACACCATGGCCGTCGCACTTGATGCGGTCGACGGCGATGGTCAGACGCTCGCTCACGACGCCACCGCGACGGGGGTCGGAACGCTGCAGCGGCGCTCGCGTGAGTGGCATCGGAACTCGGCGGCAAAGACACGCAGCGCGGAGCCCAGCAAACCGGCGGCCCCATCGGGGTGCTTGCACGCGCCCCGACCTGGAAGGAGTCCCGTCCAGCGCTGGATGTGTTCGAGGTCACCGTCGCTCGCGGTCAGCGCGGCGATGCGGCCCGTCGTCGCCGCGACCGCGCGGAGACCGAAGGTGCACGGCCCGCACTGGCGAGCGCTTTCGTGGGCGAGATAGGCGAGGATCCGGGAGGTCTCGACAACGCCGCAGCGCCCGGCGGGCAGCACCGCGACGACTCCACAGCCCAGCGAGTATCCCTGCGAACGCAGCCCATCGGCGTCGATGCGAAGCCCCCACGCCTGCGCTGATTCGACCCAGCCACCGAAGTACCCGCCGAGCAGGACCGCATCGGTGTCGGTGGTGAGACCGCCGGCGGCGTTCACGGCATCGGTGATGGTGGCGCCCTGGGGCACCTCGACCAGGATGGTCCGCGGCACGGCGCCGCCGACGGTGACCAGGGTCGTCCCGGACGAGCCGGCGACTTCGAGCGAGCGGTACCACCCATCGCCGAAGCGCGCGATCAGCGCTGCGTGGGCGAGCGTCTCGACGTTCTGGACCAGGGTCGGCCGGCCGTCGACGCCGCGTTCGAAGGGCCGCGGCGGGATCGAGGTCGGCAGCGCGATGCCGGTGTTGACGAAGTGGACCGCCGCGGTCTCCTCGCCCGACACGTAGCGCACCGGTGCGCTCACCACGCGGAGGCGTTCGCGTTCCGAGCGGGGACGTTCGCTCGCGGCGTGCAGCATCGCGCGGATGGCGTCGGTGTGCTCCGCGCCGACATAGAGCACGATCTCACGTGCGCCGACGGCGCCGGCGGCCAGCACGGCGCCGTCGATGACGAGGTGGGGCCGCCGCTCCATGAGGGTGCGGTCCTTGCGGCTCAACGGCTCGCCCTCGCCGCCGTTGGCGAGCACGACCGGCGTCCCCGCGCGCTGCGAGGCGACCGCGCGCCACTTGATCGCCGCCGGGAATCCCGCGCCACCCTTGCCGCGCAGGTCGCAGCGCTCGACGCTGTCGATGAGCGCGGGCGTCCCGACCGGCACCGGTCCGAGGCGCTGCACGTGCGCCGCGTACCCCTCCATCCCTTCGCCGGCGGGAGGGCCCCGACAGCAACGCGAGGCTCATCGCCCGCTCCGAACGAGGCACGCTCCGCGGCCTCGCGGCGCTCGCCCCCAGTGGGTCGGGCGGCGCCGCCAGCGAACGCCAGACCAGCGCGGTCAGCACCGCGGCGACGCAAGCGATGTCGATGGCGATCATCCACACCGCCGAGCTGTCGGTGCCGGTACCGATACCGTGCACACCGCGATCGGCCAGCACGCATAGGCGAGCCAGTGGATCGCGCGCCAGGTGCGTGCGCCGATGTTGTGGCGCAGCAGGCTGGTCGCCACGATGGCAAGCAGCAACTCGAAGGCGATCGTGCCGAGACCGAGCCAGAAGGTGCGGTAGTACGAGCCGAACGGCACCACCGCGGCGACGATGCCGAGGTGCGTGAACGGATCGACAACCGCAGTGACGATGTGCAGCAGCAGGAAGACGAGCGCCATGAGCGCGAGGTCACCGTGCACCGCCGCGCTGAGAAAACGTGGCCATCCGCGGCCTTCGACACGGAGCCGTGCGAGCAGCCCGAGGACGACGACCGCGCTGAGCAGGACGAGGCTGACGGCGCCGGCGCCGCGGGTCGTGTACCAGAGCAGTTGATCGGACATCAGCTCGCCCCGCCGGGAGCTCCACGCGGAAGGTGGCGCCGCCGCCCGGTGTGTCGTCGACGCTGATCCGTCCGCCGTGGGCACTGACCACCGCCGCCGCGATGCTGAGGCCAAGCCCGCTGCCGCCCTGGTCGCGGCTGCGAGGGGATCGGCACGATGGAACCGCTCGAAGATGCGGTCGCGTTGCGCCTCCGGCACCCGGGCCCGTGGTCGATGACGTCGATCTCAGCGCGTCCGTTCAAGCGCCTGCAGGCTGAGCTCGACCGGGGCTCCCCGCGGGAGTGTGGACGAGCGCGTTGCGCACCAGGTTGGCGAGCGCCTGACGCAGGCGCAGGTCGTCGCCGGTGACCACCATCGGCGCGGAGATGCGGGCGAACACGATTCGCTCCGGATCCGCCGCGCGCGCATCGCTCACCGCGTCGTTGATCATTGACGTGAGGTCGACGGGGCTGCGGTCGAGCGGCCTGCCCTGGTCGAGCCGCGCGAGCAGGAGGAGGTCGTCGACGAGCACGCCCATGCGCCGGGCCTCGTCCTCGATGCGCCGGACCGCGAGCAGACGTCGTCACGCGACATGTCGGGACTGCGCCGGAGCAGCTCCGCGTAACCCCGGATCGACGTGAGCGGCGTGCGCAGCTCGTGCGAGGCATCGGAGACGAAATGACGGAGACGGCTCGCCACCTTGCGTTCCGCGAACGCACGTTCGATCTGACCGAGCATCGAGTTCAGCGCAAGCCCGAGCCGGCCGACCTCGCTGCGCTCGTTCGACGGCTCGACGCGGCTGCCCAGGCCGCT
>CAVYGR010000005.1:0-36934 GCA_963768105.1 Candidatus Dormiibacterota bacterium
TAGATCGGTGATTGCTTGCGGACGATCGCGCCGGCGCTCGGCGAGCTGGTATGTGATGCGATTGTCGTCGACCTCGGGCACCCGTGGGCCCACCCCGGTCTGCGGTCCCCACGGGCCGCTGCCGACGCTGTGTGCTCTGTGTTTCAAGCGGGTCTTTATCGTTGTGCGCGACGAACCCTGCTCTCCTTGGCACGCAGTATCGATGTACTTCGAACCGCCCGACCACCTCATGGCGAGCTGGTGATTTGCGAGCAGCGGGTAGCCGCCCACCGTCGCGTCATGGTGGAGAGCATCGAGCGCGAGCTTCCCGACCTCACCATCCGTCGTGGGTGGCAGTGGGACGAACGACGCGCCGCAAGAATGGCGGATAGCGGGCGCCCGATCACCCTTCTCGGGCGTCGAGACGGAACTCCATCTGTGAGCGCAGTGCAGGTCGACATGCCGCCAACTCCCGACCGAGTTGGACCCGGGTCGGTGCAGGTCAGCCCATGGCCGCACATTCCCACCGAGGATCGTGAGGTCGCGGAGAGCGCTGGCAGCCGCGGTGCACCGGGCCAAGGGACGGCGAGCCCGCATCCGTCCTGCACGAAGAGCGCGTCCGGGAGGACGTGTGCAGCGCCATCGCACCGGGCGGTCGAGCCACCCCAGACCAGCGGGCTACCGTTGTCGGTGGTCGCCGAGCTTGCACGCAACCCACTACCGGTCCATGACCCCGCGAAACTCCATCATCCTCGCCTCCCACCTGTATCCGCTGTCGCTCCTCATATATGGGGCGGAGCTCGAGAACATCACCTGCCTCGGGCTATGACCACTGGCTGGTGAGCACGGTCGGCCGGAAACTTTCCCTCAGGGGACGAGTCCCTTCACGAGCGATGACGAGGTGCCTCGAGTTCTTTCGCGGGGCCGTTCGTCTGCGCGGTGTCACCGGCGATCAGCCATCACGGATGCCTCACCGATTGCGGAGGCCAATGTCGGGAGCGTCATCCGCCTCTGCGTGGCAAAGCGACCCGCGGTGTCCGGAAGTCCGATGTCAAAGCGGCAATAAGAGTGCCAGCTCGCTCCAAGGTCCGCGACCTCACTGACTACGTCGCACAGATGGTGATGCCCGTCGGTGTCGCGGAGTTCATCGAGGCCTGCGTGCGGGGACGGGCCAACCTGCTGATCGCCGGAGGCACCGGCACCGGCAAAACGACTTTGCTCCGAGTGCTCGCCGGCATGGGCCCGCGGACGATCACATCGTGGTCGTCGAGGATGGCGCGGAACTGCACCTCGATCAGGACCGTGGGGACGGCCAGCAGTGGCACGCGCTGACGACGGCGGTCTCGACTATCCCATCGATTCGCCAGGAGCCGATGCCCGCCACCTCACCATGTTCGATCTGGTGCGGCACGCCCTGCGATTTCAGCCCGATCGGCTCATCCTCGGCGAGTCACGCGGCGAGGAGATGGCTGCCGTGTGCAAAGCGCTGATGACCGGCCACGACGGGTCGATGACGACGATCCACGCGGAAGACGCCGAACTCGCCATCGACCAGGCGGTTCAGTACGTCATGGAAAACTCCGTTCGCCGGCAACGAACGGTGGCTCGACGCGTCGTGGAGCAGGCGGTGCATGTGGTGGTGCATATCGCCAACCAGGGAGGCCGAAGGCGGATCACCGGCGTCGTCGCCGTTGAGCGAGGCAGCAACCACAAGTGGGTGTACCGCCAGGCAGATAGTGGCGGCTTGGTGCGTGCAACCGACCTGATCGGCGACCTTGGCCGGCTCGCGCCTCGCCTGCGTGCACATCTCGCCGGCGATGAAGTTCCGCAAGCCATGACGGTGACGGGCGCGCTGCCTGAGTTGGTGATCCTGATCACCGGTATCGCCGTGATCATCGGGTGCGGTTGCGCTGGGATCGCGACGATTCTTGGCCTCGACCCGCGCGCCCGTAGGTCGCTTCCCAGGAAGGTTGCAGTGGTCGAGCATGAGAAGGACGTGGCGGCAGCGCTCGGGTGGCGCTGGCGCAACTGGATCGCGCTTCGTACCGTGGTCACGCTCGCCGGCATCCTGATCGGACTCTCAACAAGGATTCTGGCTCCTTGCGGCGCTCCTCGGTGCGGTCGCCTTCCTGGGGGTGCGTTTCGCCGTTGCGGGGCGCGCTGCTCGGCGCCGGCTTGGAATGGAACGTGCCTTCCTCGTCCAGCTCCGGGTGCTTCGTGATCGGATGGCGATCGGCAACCAGTCCCTCGATTCCGCTCTTCAGGAGATTGGAAGGAATCCGGGCCCAGAGCTTGGCTACGTTCTGGAATCGTGGGCGAAGGGTGGGTCTGTGACGGGCAACATCGTCAAATGCGGACTTCGGTCGCGGTCACCGATCGTCGAGCACGCGTGCGTCGTCCTCATCTGGGCGAGAACGCGTAGCCTCGAGGGGCTGATCGCCGCCATTGATGACGTGCTGATCCCGGTGGGCGAGGCGCAGCTGGCGGTGGAGGAGGAATCGCTGGTCACATTGACCCAACAGCGTGCGGTGACCTTTGCCATGTCCGCGCTGATGATCGTGATGTTCATCAGCATCGTTCGCGTCGAGAAGCTTCCGCGCGTACTACGAGACTGTCTCCGGAACCATCGTGCTTCTACTCGCGGTGGCTGTCTTCTTCGGGCTCATCGCGATGCTTGGGCGCATCGCGCGCGTGACCGACCAGACCCGATGGGATCTGCTCCGCATTCAAGAGCAGGAGCTGCGCCCACATGGCTGAGGCCCTCCCATACGTGGCGGTCGCGGTGTTGGTGCTCGGCGCGTGGGCGAGTGGCGTTGTGCTCCTCGATCTCTTCACGGATTCGGATGCCCGGGCATGGCGACGCATGATCCGTATCCGCGGCTTTGCCACGCGCGGATCGGTGATCGAGAGAGTGGCACGCCGTGCACCCACGCTGAGGCGGCTGACCGGTCAGCTCGACCTCGAACACTCACTTGCGCAGGCGCATAGTGACGACACCCCGGCAAGCTTCCTCGCCAGGGCTGCCGCGATCTCGTTGCTGACCTTTGCCCTCCTCCTCGCTGCCGTCGGCACGGGTAGGGCGGTGGAAGGCGAATGGCCAGCACCGCCGTGGGTGGCATTCGCCATTGGAGCACTCGTCATGCCGCTGTCGCTGCTGGATCTCCGCCGCCGCGCTCGTCGGATGAAGGAGCGCACCGCGCGAATCCTGGGCGACACCTTGATGGCGGTCGCCGTCATGACTGACTCGCGAGGGCTTCAACTCGACGATGCGGTGCGCATCCTCTCACGGTGTACCGGAGACGACTCGCTCCAGGCCCTTCTGGACCATGGTGGATTCAAGCGCCTGACCGGCAGCGTCTACCGATCGACAAGCGAGAAGTATCGACTCATTGGAGACGCGTACCACATCCGCGAGTTCACCCAGGTCGCGGAGGCAGCGGCCACCACCAATGTTGGGGTTCCGGAGCGGGACGCCTACACGCGACTCGCGCTCACGATCTATCAAGAACGTCTCGCCGACGCGAGAGTACATGCCGCCCGGGCCAGGATTCTGATCACCCTCCCGATCGCGGGGATGCTCGTGCCGCTGCTGATGTTGATTGGAGCGCCGACCTTTCACGCTATCTCCGCGGGGCTGGGGGGGTGACCAGCGCGTGATGCGTCCAGCGATCCTCACGCTCGCACTCGCAACCACTATGCTCGAGTCGACCTGGTGGGTCCTCGGGGCGCCGGACATCGGTCAATCGGTCGCATTCTTCGACAGCGGAATCCCGACCTTGAACGAGGGCGAGGCGGTGATGGTCGTGCTCGCGTGGATCGTGATCCTTGTCGCGGTCTGCGCTGTGGTCATCAGCCTGATGCACGCCGTCGCTCGGTCGCAACGTGGGCAGGAAGCCTCAGCGGTTGCTCGCATCCTTCTGGCCGCGGCACTGGTACTCCTCGTAGTGAGCGCCGTCCACCGCCTGCTGCCCTCCACGTCCGTGTGTTGTGGATCGGCACCGGCGGCGATTCGGGAGGCGATTCAGCTTGCTCAGTGACGACCTCGAGTGCCACGCCATCGTTGTCCTGCTCGAGGATGAGGCAGAGGCCGAGTCGCTCGCCCATATGCTCAGCGATCTGTGCATGGAGGGGACCGGGGTGGTGGTCCGGCTGTCCCCGGTTCGAGGCATCGGGTTCTTTGCGGACAGCGGCGCCCAGCGGCAAGTCGATGAGTGGTGGGACGCAGAGATTCCGCCGCGCTATTCGCCGATCTTCGTGATCGACCATAGCGACGAACTCGTCGAGTGGCTTCTCGGCCTTGACGGGAGATGCTACGTCGGCGTCACCTCAGCGATTGACGCTGGGCGGTACGAGGGATGCGTCGGGGTTCGAGTTGTGACCGCGCGGAGTTCGCTGGACTACGCGGCGGCAGTCATGAGCGACCTGGTGGGAGCAGGCGCCTTTGCCCGGGCTGAAGCGGATCGGATGCGCGCCCTGGCCGATTCGCTCCCGCCGCGGGAACACCTTGAAGATCCGCGATTCGCAGTTGTCGATGCATCGGACAACGATGGTCCCGACCCTTTCGATCTCCTCATCGCCATGAGCCTCAACCAGGCGGAAATGGCGGCCTCACCGACGTCCCCGACTTCACGGGTGGCGCACTCGAAGGCAGTGGAGCGGCGCGGGATTCGCCTGCCTGCCTGGGCACGCCGACACGGTTCCCATGGGGGTCATGCAGATCACAGTGACAGGCAACTGGCGGAGGAGCTGCTCAGGCGCGGCTCAACGATCGTGGCGGTCGGATCCCGTAAGGGTGGTGTCGGCAAGACCAGCCACGCGGCCGGGGTGGCCATCGTCGCAGGGGCTGCGTTGGACCTCGTCGCGAGGTGCGCCGCGATCGTGGACGCGAACCTCGCGAATCCCGATGCCTGGGGGCAGCTGAATCTGCCTGCGGGAGCCGCGACGGTGCGCGACATGATCGTCGCATTGGCGACCAACCAGGAGCCGCCTCGACCGGTGCATGCGTCGACACCGGCGCTTGCGTGCTACCCGGAGTCACGAGAAGCATCAGAGTATTCGCGTACCGAAATCGGGATTTTCGCGGCGCATCTGCGCGCCCGATACCCACTCGTCATCGTGGACCTGAGCAACCGCCTGCCCGACCCGACCGGCGGCGCGGAGGCGACAGCAGCGGTGTACTGGCTGGAGCACGCTGATGTTCTGGTGCTTCCCTGTGCGGCGTCGAAGCAGGATTTCAACGGCGTCCTTGACTACCTCGAGGTGGCCGATATTCCGCCCGCAGTCGTTGCCTCGCTGGTGTCGCGGACACGCCGCAATCGCGAGCATCCCCTAGCCAAACGCTACCTGAGCGCCATCGCGCAGCGCGCCTATCGGATTGTGGACATGCCGGACGAAGCCGAGCGGGTTCGCTATGCGGGGATGCAGGGCGTTCCTGTCGAAACGGTATCCGCTCCATTGAAGGCCGCGTATCGAGAGCTTGCGGAGGCAATCGCAGCAGCTCCCCAGCCGGTGACATCGTGATGGGACGGCTCGCGGTATTCGGCCGCCCGGGACATGCAAGAGCCCGGAGGGCAGAGCACACGCTGCGCGAGGAACGGCTCGAGCAGATCCGGGACGCCGTCGAGCAATTCACCTATGCCCTGTGCCTCCTGTTGTCTGGGCACGACGTGCCCCGGGGCACGGCCGACCAGAATTTGACGAAGCGATTGCAGCGCGAACTCCATCCCTTTCTGTCGCGGGGGGACGTCATGCGTCCCGACTTCGGCGCTTTCGGCGATCTCCGGATCGAAGGGGACTTGCTGCAGGTGACAGACCCTGCCCTCGCCACACTGGAGTTCGATGATCGCTGCGTTCGTCAGACAGCGGGTGGCCGGCTGGTTCCGGCGCGTCCAAGGCGCTTGCGGATGATGATGCATGTCGCTGTCGACCCGCCTGTGGTGCTTGATTGCGCAGTATCCGAGGTGATGACGCGCCGTGCGTCATAGAGGTCCGGAGGCTCGCGTCCCCACATCCGCCGTCCTCGACCGCAGAACACAAGTCCTGCCCGTCCCGCTCGGCGGACTGAGGCCCGTTCGACGTCAGCACTCGGCCCTGATGCGCACGTGGCGGCGTCATCAGTCGGCCGCGCTGCTGGCGGTAGCCGCAGCGGCGACCGGCGGTGCTGTGTGGCTCGCGACGAGTCCGCGTTCATTCACGGTCGCGGCGAACGCGAGCGAGGTGCGGGTGGACGGTGTGGTGCTCACCGCGTCGGCGCCGCACGTCAAGGGTGGGATGCGGGTCTTCACCGGCCAGGCATCCCTGGCGCTGACTCCCGCGAAGTCAGGAATGGTGCATGGCGCCGCGGTGATGGTCTGGAAGGGGATGGTGACGACAGGGAAATGCGTGCTCCACCTGGCCCCGTTGAGCGCAAGCGAGACGTGCCGCTTCAGAAACGGAGCCGTCGAGCTGACGGCCACTGACACATTCGATTCTGCGTCAAGGCTCTGGCACCGTCGATATGGTGACGGCGTCGATGTCACCGTCATGGTGCCCAAAGGGAGCGATCTGGTTCCCATACCCTTCCCACTCGGACGCTAAGTTCATCGGTAGCCGATCCCCATGGTTTGACCACCGTATGCCGGCCCTCGATCCATGACCAATGCCTCGCTACGCGAAGCACGGCGTGCTACGGTCGTCGAATGGCCCGCGAATTAACCGAGCGGCAGCTTCGAAACGACAGCGGCGAGATCATGCGCCAGTTGGACCGCGGTGAGACTTTCGTCGTGACGCGCAATGGTGTGCCGGTGGGGCAGCTGTCACCTTTGCACCGTGGACGCTTCGTCTCCGCCGATGCCGCGGCGGCGGCATTCCAGGGTGCGCATCGCGTCAACCTGCGGCTGCTTCGGCGAGACCTCGATCGGCTCGCTGCGCAAGCGGTCCAGCCACGTGGCTGAGTCGCGCCGGCCGCCTCGGGGCCTCCTCGATACCTCCGTCGTGGTGGATTAGGAGGTCATTCAACCGTCCGTCCTGCCGCTCGAGGTATCAGTAAGCGCGATCACGATGGCTGAGCTCGCCGCCGGAGGCGAGGAGCGCGCATCCACCCATGGGGTTCGAACAACGCGGTCTGGCTGCGCGTGACAGCACGCGACTACCGACTAGCGACATCGACCTTGGAAGGCCCGCGCTCTGGCGTTGTCCCTCTGAGGTCCGGATTCGCTCGGCAATGTGCAACAGGTCGATGGCAGTCGCGCACCCACACCGCACCCAGACCTGGCGCGACCTCCGTGTCGCCGGGCTGATCGTTGCCTTCTGGCTCAGTGCCTGGGCGTTGCTGATCGTCTCCACATGGTTCGCCGGCGGAAATCCCAGCGCCTCACCATTGGGCTTCATCGACCCCACCAGGCTGGGTCGACGGTTGGGCTCGACGGGAGTTGCGTTCCGATGGTGGGTGCTGGTCGATCCCGCGACATCCGTATCGGCGTGGAGATTCTGGGCAACCCTGGGGCTGATGAGCAGCGCGGGGTGCGGTTGTTGCACGGGAATCTGGCGTCTGCTCATCCGACGTAGGGACGGGCGCCCAAGCGGTCGTCGAGTTCGTGCGCGGCGCACACTGGGCGCGTCGCGGCGAGCTGCGCGCCCTACGCCTGCGCAAGGGTCAAAAAGGGGTCTTCCTGGTAGGCACACGCGGACGAACGATGCTCACAACACAACCCGAGACGAGTGTGCTCGTTATTGGCCCGACGCGATCGGGCAAGACATCGGGGTTGGTGATCCCCAACCTGCTCAACTGGGAGGGCCCCGCCATCGCGACCAGCACCAAGAGCGAGTTGGTCGAGCTCACCGCCGGTTATCGCCAATCGATCGGTCCAGTCCATGTGTACGATCCCACTGGCGAGATCGGCGGTCGCTTTCGCACCGTGACGTGGTCACCCATCACCGGGTGCGGGGATCTCGATCGCGCGTGGACCGTCGCGTCGTGGCTGTGCGCTGCGCTCCAGCAGGGTGGCGGTCGAGGCGACAATGACTGGGCGCACTGGGCGGAGTCAGGCAAGCTTTTGATTGCACCCCTGCTCTATGTTGCGGCGATTACCGGCCACACGATTGTCGATGTGCGCACCTGGGTCCACAGTTTCGACATCGCCACGCCGCTCATCCTGCTCGAGGAGCTCCTGCTCGATCCTTGCACGGTTGGTGACGCCGACCCGGTGCGCGCGATGTCGATGCTCGCATCGGTGGATCAGCGACCGGAGCGGGAGCGAGGGACGGTCTTCTCGACGGTGATGCGGATTTTCAACGTGTTCACCGAACGGGCCGTGGCGGAGTTCGGCGATGTCGAGCCGGTTCGAGCCGGAAGATTTCCTGCGTCGTCGCGGCACCCTGTACCTCTGCACCCCGAGACAGTCACCCGAGCGCATTGCAAGTCTGTTCGTGGGCATTCTCATGACGGTCGTCAGCACAGCCTATGCCCTGTCGGACACGACCCCCGAGCGCCGGCCTGATGCTTGTCTTGGGCTGTTCCTCGACGAGCTAGCCAACGTTGTGCCCATCGAGGACCTCCCCGCGTTGGCTTCGCAAGGCGCAGGACGTGGTGTGATGCTGATGTCGATCGTTCAGGATCTCAGCCAGTTGCGAGCACGGTACGGCGCAGACCGCGCCAACACGATCCTCAACAACCACGGATGCAAGATCATCCTGCCGGGCATCAGCGACCCGGAAACGTCAGAGGTGCTGGGAAGGCTGATCGGCCGGACGGAATATCCGGAACAACAGGTGAGCCTGGGTGCCGATGGGCGGGTGAGCCGCTCGTACTCGACGCGTCATGACGCCATGGCCACACCGGACACGCTGCGCCAGCTTCGCGCCGGCAGCGGAATTGTGATACATCGAGACAGGCCGCCCGCGCTGGTGAAGCTTCCGTACTGGTTTCAACGCCGGCGATATCGCCGTCTCGCGACGACTCCGTACTTTCGCGCGGCCGAGCACGTGCGCCACTGACGCAGTTGGGCACGACCGCCTGGGTTCACCGCCTCAAGCTCGCTCGGCGAGCTCGAGCATGTCATCAGCCAGCTGCTCGAAGGTCGAGGCCACGAAGCCACGAACGCTGATCAGACGCACTTGCGCCGCGAGCCACGCGACGCTCCGACGTTCATGTGCGGCGGTGTCGATGATGTCTTCAACGGGCCCGGACGAACGGTGGAGGCGGCCTTGCGCGATCAGCTTCAACTCCGGCGCCAACGCCCGAGCCTCGGTGGTCGTGGACGCCTGCGACGGATGGAGCGTGATCAGGGGAGCAGGTTCCGACGCGTCCACCGGCGCTGGGATCACCGGAGCTGCTGCTGACGGCGCTACCGGTGTCGCGAACGCGGCCCCGAGCTGAGTGTGACGAGGCGATAGAGCTTTCGCGGCGAGGACGCGAATCGAGCCCACACCGCCGGCAGCGAGGACGTCGACCAATTCGGGATCGCCCAACGAAGGGTGGGAGTCGGAGTATGTCGCGATCCGCTCCCCGCCTCGAAGGATCGTCACCCCCCGGCCGGTCGGCGTGAACAGCTCGACAACAAACGTCCCCCCGCGGGCACGCAGATCATCGAGCAGCTGCGGCCATGCCGCCCACTCGAGGCGGAGATCGTCATAGCATGGCTCGCCGCGGATGAGTGGCTCCAGAAGTGACATTGCAGAGTTGGTCCAGCGGTACGCCGACATGGCGGCCGCATCCCACCGGCGCATCAGAGCCAGCGCGGCCTCTCCGATGGTGCGTGTGATGCCGTCGATGCTCACGGCGTCCGAGATGTCACCGTCGCGAACCACCAGAACTCCCATGCGGTCGTCGTCGAACATCGTGATGATGCCGTTGCCGATCGCAGGTGCAAGCGCGTCGACGACGATGGCGCGTGCGGGCAGCCGCTCGAAAAGGGACGAGCCGGTGGGCAGCATTGGCAACGAACGAACCCTTCCCAACTCTCCGCCCATGCACAGCAGTATGAGAGCGCGCGTGCACCACGTGCGGCCGCGTGGCGGACGGTTGGCGGACGTCTTCGAAGCCCAGCGTCAAGCTGCTAGGGTCGACCCATGGATCTGGGCCTGCGCGGCCGAGCGGCGTTTGTCGCCGCGTCGAGCAAAGGAATGGGTCGCGCGACAGCAGAGCAGTTCGCCGCCGAGGGCGCGGACGTGGGCATGTGCGCGCGCTCCGCACCCGCGCTGCGGGCGGCCGCGGATTCGGTCCGCGCACACGGCGTCCGCGTGGTCGCCTCCGAGGCAGATGTCACGGACGCAGACCAGACGCGTGCCGCAGTCGAGCGCACTATTGCCGAGCTCGGCAGGCTCGACGCTCTCGTCGTCAATGCAGGTGGTCCCCCTCACGGCACCTTCACCGAGCTGGACGACGAGCGCTGGGAGGCCGCCCACCAGATCACCTTCATGAGCGCGGTGCACCTCATCCAGGCGGCGCTGCCGGCGCTGCGTCAGTCGGACTCGGCGGCGATCCTCTTCATCAGCTCCACCAGCGTCAAGCAACCGATCAGCGGGCTCACCCTCAGCAACAGCATCCGTGGCTCGATCAGCGGCCTTGCCAAAACACTGTCCAACGAGCTCGCGCCCCACATCCGGGTCAACTCGCTGCTCCCCGGCTCGATCCGCACCGACCGTCAGATCGAGGTGGCGCGTGCAGCGGGCGCGACCGACCTCGACGCGTATTTCGCCGAGGTCGGGCGCGACACTCCGCTGGGTCGGGTAGGCGAACCCGAGGAGATCGCGCGCGTGGCGGTGTTCCTCTGCTCCCCCGCCGCGTCGTTCATCACCGGCGTCGCCCTCGCCGTTGATGGAGGCAAGATTCAGTCGGTCGTCTGACCTGTGTGGTTGAGAGCGACTCGGCCTGGGCTGGGGGCGACGCGCTACCGACCACCGCCCTCAACAGGATGAGGTCGTGCTCAGGATCAGGATGATGTTGGGAAGGTTGAACAGCGCGTGGGTGAGCACGCCGGGAACCAGGCTGCGCGACCCCTCGTAGAGCAGCGCCAGCACCACGCCCACGAAGAACAGCGGGAGCACCAGCACCAGCTGTTGGTGCGCCGCCGCGAAGATCAGCGCTCCGAGCGGCACCGCCAGCGCCGCGGGTCCCCAGCGGCGCAACCAGCCGTAAATGAACCCCCGAAAGATCGTCTCCTCCGAGATCGGGGCGATGACGCAGACCACGATGATCGCGAGCCAGTAGTAATGGCTGTAGTCGTGGCGCACGGCCACGCACTGCCCGTTGGACACGTTCGGGAACAGGCTCTGATTGAGCTGCTGGAGATAGTTCGCCCCCACCAGGGTGACGTAGGCGGCCACGGGCGCGACCGCCAGCCACCACCACTTGAAGCTGCGCAATCCGAGCGGGCGCCAGCCGAGGTCGCGCCAGCCGAGGTCGCGCAGGGTGCCGCCCCGGCGCATGAAGCCCAGCACGAAGATGTTGAAGAGCATGGCGCCGTACTGGCACACCGCGAGCACGGACGACTCGATCGCGCTGCGCACCGACGGATCGCTGCCGCCGACCGCGTTGGTCACGGGCACCGCGACCGAGCCGAGGAGCGTGAACGCGCTGAACCACCCCGGCCAGAACATCACGAAATCGGTCCAGTTCCAGGGGACCTTTGCCTCTGGATCCGTGGGGTCGCGGAGGGCCGCCACGTCGCGACGCATTCGCGTCGCACCCACGGCGAGGATCGCCACACCGGCGAGGCAGAGACCGCCGCCACCCGCGACCGTGAGGAGATCGGTTCCCTGGGCGCCGCTGAGGAAGCCGAACGCGATGAGTGCCAGGAACGCCGCTTCCATGTAGAGGATGACCCGCGCGCCGTAGTGGCGTCCGCTCTCGACCGGGGGCGGCGGCAACGCGGCTGCCGGCGCTGGCATCTGGAACTGAGTCACCGCGGGCAATTCTGCACAATCGCTCTCGTGACCACCCTCGACGCCGTGATCGGCCACGGCCCCGTCCTGCAACGCCTGCTGGCCAGCGGTCTTGACGACGAGCTCACGCACGCGCTGCTGCTGATCGGACCGGAGGGAGTGGGCAAGACCACCGCGGCCCTCGCGCTGGCCTCGGAGCTGCTCGACGCACGCGACTGGCCGGGGGGGCTCGAAGCCCATCCCGACCTGTGGGTCGAGGATTCGGTGTCGGAGAACGTGGGGATCGATCGGATGCGGTCGTCGCCGAAGCGCCGCGCCGCCGAGGAGGACGCCGGCCCCTCGCTGCAGCAGTTCCTCTCACTCACCCCGTATGCAGGCGGCCGCCGCATCGCGGTGATCGCCCGGGCGGACCGGCTCACCGAACAGGCCGCCGACAACGTCCTGAAGACGCTCGAGGAACCGCCGCCACGCACCCACCTGCTGCTCACCAGCGCCCACCCCGAGCAGCTACCCCAGACCATCCGCTCGCGGTGCGAGACCGTCGTCCTCGGACCGGTGGTGCCGGGTGTGATCGAGGACTGGCTGCGCCGGGTCCACGGGATCAGTGAGCACGATGCCGCCACGGCGGCGGCGCTGTCCGCGGGGAGACCCGGGCGCGCCCTGTGGCTCGCCACCGAGGCCGGGGCGCTCGAGGGCGAGCTCGACGCCCTCGATCGTTTCATCGGCGCCGGCGGCGGGGGCGTGGCCGGCGCGCTTGCGCGCCGCGGGGACGGTGACCGTGGCCGCCGCGGCGGGGACGGAGCGCAGCGCGGAGGTGCGCGAGCAGGCGCTGATCACCCTCGGCGCCTGGGCATCCTTCGTCCGCGATGCCGCGTGTTTCGCCGCCGGGGCGCCCGAGCTGGCGCTCTGGAAGGCATACCGCCCGGCGCTCGAGCGGTGGGCCGAGGACCTCGACCTCACCCGGATCGTGGAGATCCTGGCGCGCGTTCTCGAGACCTCGGAGGCGGTCGCGATGTATGCCCAGCCCCGGCTGGCATTCGAGGCGCTGCTGCTCGACGTCTTCGCCGGGGCGAACAGCCCCCCGATGGTTGCGCTCGTCCCCCGAGCCGGGCTCGAGGTCAGCGCCGGCGGCGGAGCACGAGGAAAGTCACGCCGATCCCCAGCAGCGCGGCGGGGATGACCCACGGCCGCCGGGTCACGATCGCCGCGAGCCGCTGACCCAGCCCGGCCTCCGCGTCCTCGTCGACCTCGAACGGATCCTCGGTCATCAGTCGGACGGTGCCGGCCACCCGACGAGGGCGCTCGTCCTCGGCTATATCGTGCTGGTCCGGCTCAGGTATGGGCATTCGCGCATTATGGGCCGGTCCGTATGGGCTCCCGGAACATCGGCGTGTGGCGCGGGCCTGCGCCCAGCAGCCCAACGTATTCTGGTGTCATGACCGAAGCCGCCGGAGCCCCCGTCGGGGCATCGCGATGACGACCGGTGCCACGGTGGTCGACCTCAGCGGAGCCGAGGATCTCTGCACCGAACCGGGCGCGCTCGAACGCGTTCGCAAGGCGTACGCGAAGCTCCAGCCCGGCGAGCTTCTCGAGGTCAGGTCCCCGATCACCGAGCACGCCTTCGCCGTCCGCGCATGGAGTCGGAAGAAGGGCGTGAAGGTGCTGGTGGACGAGGCGGCGGACGGATACCGTCGCCTGGTGCTCGAGGCACCCGCGGCCGGCGTTTGACGCTGCGCCGGCTGCCCGACGGTTTCCTCCTCGGGTGCGCGACCGCGGCCCATCAGGTCGAGGGCGGCATCGACAACGACTGGTCGCGGTGGACCGCCGAGCACCCCGAGGCGATCGCCGGAGGCGGCGATGCGGCCGTCGCCATCGATCACTTTCGGCGCTATCGCGAGGATCTCGCCCAGCTCGCGGCCATGCACCAGAACGCGCACCGCTTCTCCATCGAGTGGGCGCGAGTTCGAGCCCGAGCCCGGGCGATTCGACCGCGCGCGCGATCGCGCACTACACCGACGTGGTGCGCACCTGCCGGCAGCTCGGCATGGAGCCGGTGGTCACGCTGCAGCACTTCACGCTTCCGGTGTGGCTCGCGCAGGCCGGTGGATTCACCGCCCCCGAGGCGCCGGTTCGATTCGCTCGCTACGTCGCCGCATGCGTCGAGGCGTTCGGCGACATGGTCACCTGGTGGGTGACGGTGAACGAGCCCGCGGTGGCCGCGGTGCTCGGACACCTCGGAGGGACAGTGGCCGCCCGGAGAGCGCTCGCTGCGCCGCGCGACCCTTGCGATGCGCGGTCTGCTGCGCATGCACGCCGCTGGAGCGCAGGCGATCCTGACCGTCTCCGCCCGGCACGGCACGCGAGGCGCAGGTATCGATAGCGCATCACGAGCGGCGGTTGCGGCCGCGCACGCAGTGGTCGCGTGTGGAGGCGAGCGCTCGCCGCGCTCCCCGACTACCTCTTCAACCGCTGGTTCCTGCGATCCTGCCGCGCCGGCACGGCGCTCGCTCCTGTCGGCCACGGCGAGGTGGTGCCGGGACTGGCGGGATCACTCACCTACTCGGGCTCAACCACTACGCCAACGAGGCGGTGTCGCTTCGACATCCGTGCCCCGGGCATGCTGTTCGCCAGGCACGAGGCGGTGCCCGGCTTCCCATTGTCCGGCGCCGGTTGGGCGATCGATCCGAGCGCCTTGCGAGTCGCCATGACGGATCTCTGGGACGAGTTCGGGCTGCCGATCATGGTCACCGAGAACGGCGTCGCCGACGACCACGACGAGTTACGTCCCGCGTACCTGCGCGATCATCTCAACGCCGTCGCCGATGCGATCGATGCGGGCGTCGACGTGCGCGGATACCTGTACTGGACTGCGTGGGACAACTTCGAGTGGGCCGCCGGCTACACGCAGCGGTTCGGGCTGTTCGCCGTCGATCGGGACACCATGGCGCGGATTCCCAAACCGAGCGCGGCTCTCTACGCGGAGATCTGCAGGACTGCGCGAGGTGCCGAACGCGACCGGCATCCCTGCGCTCTGACGGAGACACGCCCGCCCGTGGCTCCGCATGCACATCCTCGACGTCAGATGCAGTCGTTGCGCGCCGACCATGGGTTGAGCATGGCGGAGACGCGTTGCAGCACTGTGCGATTCGAGCATTCGAACTCGTCGTAGTAGCTGCGCACGCGCTCGACGGAGCGGGCCAGCTCGACGGACCGGGTCAGCTCGATGGTCACAAAACCACTCATCTCGTTACCTCCTTTTCGATTGATTTCATGTGTTTGATCTCTCAGTGGGTGCGATGGGGCGGACGCGGATACGCGAAGAACAGCATCTCGATCGGGACGGCCCCGCGCGGACGCGTCTTCGGGTTGCCGATGCGCTCGGCAAACGGCTTGACCAGCGCTTCCATCTGCTCGTCCAACGCCTTCAGCTCGTCAACGGTCACGTAGAGGAGGAACTCGCTGGCGCCGGTCGCCTTCTGCCACTCCGTCGGGGTGTCGCGCCGGAGCGCGAGGCCCTCCTTGAGACGGTCGAGGTAGAACGCGTGGAGCACGCGGGAGAGCGCGGTCGCGGCCAACCGGGTCTCGGGGTCGTCGCTGACGTCCGAGAAGCTCAGCCCGGTGTGGATCAGGCGCCAGGGCCGCCGGCGCCCGGCGACACCCTCGACCTCCTCGATGAACCCGTACTTGGCGAGCTGGCGGAGGTGGAAGGAGCACGTTGTCGGGCTCTCACCGATGTGCTCGCCGGCCTGGGTCGCGGTCAGCGGGCCCTCGGTGCCAAGAACCTCGAGCAGGGCGATGCGCACCGGGTGGGCGACGGCGCGCATGGCGCGTGGGTCGGTCAGCCGGCGCGGTTCGGTGAGCGGCAGGTTGGTGGGCTGGGTCTCACTCTCGGGCGTGGAGAGCTTGGTTTCGACATCCATGTATCGAAGTATATCTCTCGATAGATATCTCTGAAACCTCAGGTCGGCGGACCGTGACAGGCGGCGTACCATGCGGGGACGGGAGCTCGGCGGGACCGGGCTGAGAGGGTCGCTGCGGGCGGCCGACCGAAGAACCTGATCCGGGTAATGCCGGCGCAGGGAGCGGACCGCCTCCGGGTGGGGCGGCTCTCCGGGCGTCGTGTTCACATGGAGGCGGACATGACCGAGGTGATCGATCGCGAAGGGACGGTGGCACCTGCTCGAGCCGCCCGACGAATGCTTCGAGGCGGGTCTACGTCGAGGGCTCACGGCAGGATCTGCGCGTGCCGTTCCGTGAGGTCGGCCAGGCGGCCACCCACGGCGTGAGCGGGGACACGTCCAACGCCCCGTTGCGCCTGTACGACACGAGTGGCGCGCATGGCGATCCCGACGTGCACGTTGCACCCGAGACCGGCCTGCCCGGGCTGCGCACGCCGTGGATTCTCGAGCGCGGTGACGTCGAGGCGGTCGCCGGCGCGGCCCGCACGACCCTGCGCGCGCGGTCAGGCGCAGCGGTGACCCAGCTCTACTACGCGCGCCGGGGCACGGTCACGCCGGAGATGGAGTTCATCGCCATCCGCGAGGGCGTCTCTCCGCTGCTGGTGCGCGATGAGGTCGCCCGCGGCCGGGCGATCATCCCCGCCAACATCAACCATCCCGAGGCCGAGCCGATGATCATCGGCACCAAGTTCCTCGTCAAGGTGAACGCGAACATCGGCAACTCGGCGGTGGTGTCGAGCATCGATGCCGAGGTCGAGAAGATGCGCTGGGCGACGCGATGGGGCGCCGACACGATCATGGATCTCTCCACCGGCAAGGACATCCACGCGACCCGGGAGTGGATCATCCGCAACTCGCCCGTTCCTGTCGGAACTGTCCCGATCTACCAGGCCCTCGAGAAGGTTGGCGGCGACGCGGCGCAGCTCTCGTGGGACGTGTACCGCGAGACGATCATCGAGCAGGCGGAGCAGGGTGTCGACTATTTCACGGTGCACGCCGGGGTGCTGCTCCGCTATGTCCCGCTCACCGCCAGGCGCGTCACCGGCATCGTCTCCCGCGGTGGCTCGATCCTCGCGGCATGGTGCTTGGCGCATCACGAGGAGAACTTCCTCTACACGCACTTCGGGGAGCTCTGCGAGATTCTGCGAGCCTACGACGTGACCTTCTCACTCGGCGACGGCCTGCGCCCGGGGTCGATCGCCGACGCCAACGACGAGGCCCAGTTCGCTGAGTTGCGCACTTTGGGCGAGTTGACCGAGATCGCCTGGAAGCACGACGTGCAGGTGATGATCGAAGGCCCGGGACACGTGCCGATGCACAAGATCAAGGAGAACGTGGACCTGCAGATCGAGGTGTGCCACGAGGCGCCCTTCTACACGCTGGGTCCGCTCACCACGGATATCGCGCCCGGCTACGACCACATCACCTCGGCGATCGGTGCGGCGATGATCGGCTGGTACGGGACCGCGATGCTCTGCTACGTCACCCCCAAGGAGCATCTCGGGCTCCCCGACCGCCAGGATGTGAAGGATGGCGTGATCGCCTACAAGATCGCCGCCCACGCGGCCGACCTCGCCAAGGGACATCCGGGGGCGCAGCGCTGGGACGACGCCCTGTCCCAGGCGCGGTTCGACTTCCGCTGGGAGGATCAGTTCAATCTCAGCCTCGACCCCGAGACCGCGCGCTCGATGCACGACGAGACTCTCCCCGCCGACGGGGCGAAGGTCGCGCACTTCTGCTCGATGTGCGGCCCGAAGTTCTGCAGCATGCGCATCACCCAGGACATCCGCGACTACGCGGCCGTGCACGGCCTCGGCGAGGACGAGGCGGTGCGCCTCGGCATGGAGGAGCAGGCGCAGAAGTTCCGCGATCTCGGCGGCCGCATCAACGTGCCTCAGTAACCGGACCCGCCCCGCCGCTCACGTCAACCCCGCGGTGGGTAGAGTGGTGTGACGCGGCATGAGAGCACGTCGATGATTCGCCTGCGCCGCCCCGCGGTTGTCGCGGCGGGGTTGTTGACCCTTGGGGTCGCGGTGGCCATCCCGCTGTGGACGCTCGCGGAGGCGAGCGCGCCGCAGCTCACGCCGCCTGCGTCGATCGTGCCGACGGCTTCTCCCCCGGCCAGCGTGGTCACCGACAGCGGGTCCGTCTCTCTGCCCGGTCCGATCATCAAGCAGGACCTCGCCCTCGACTGCGAGTCGGCCGCGCTCGAGGTTGCTCTGTCGATCGAGCACATCAGCGTGCCCCAGGACCAGATCTACGCCGGCCTGCCGAAGGACCCGCGCTCGCCGGTCCTCGGTCCCGATGGGAACCCCGCGCGCTGGGGTGATCCGTTCAGTGCCTTCGTCGGTGACGTCAACGGCTACGAGCCGAGCTTCACGGGCTACGGGGTGTACTACCCGCCGGTCGTGGCCGCCGCCGAGCGCTACGGCGTAGTGGCCGACGGTCGCACCGGTTGGACCGTCCCCGAGATCATCGCCCAGCTGCGGGCGGGCAACCCGGTGGTGATGTGGCTCACGTCGGATTTCAAGGCGCACGCGCCCCGCTACTGGACCGCCTGGGACGGCCGCCGGATCCCCTGGGCGATCGGCGAGCACGCGGTGCCGGTGATCGGCTACGACCCGGAGCGGAACACGCTCACCGTCGTCGACGTGCTCTACGGCGTCGAGCGCACGTTCAGCACCCAGGCATTCGCCGCAGCGATCACGACGTTCGACGGCATGGGGATCGCGATCTCGCGCCGGACCTAAGGGTCCGACCCTCAATCGGCTCAGTCTGTGCGCCGAGCACTAAGAACGACCTGATCCGAGGAGTCGAAGCGGGTCCATACGTGGGTTAGAATCGCCACAACGCCTCAGGCTTGTGCGTATAGCCCAGTTGGAGGACGCTCGAGTGCCATCATCCAGTAAGCGGGACGCCACCGACGCCCTCGTCGCTCGAGTCGAGGTCGAGCAGGTGCGGCACGTCGACCTCCAGTACACGGATGTGATCGGGGGGGTCAAGACGGTCACAATCCCCGCTTCCCAGCTCGGCCAGGCGATCGCCCATGGGACCTGGTTCGACGGATCGTCGGTCGACTCCTTCGCGCGCACCGCCGAGTCCGACATGTATCTGGTCCCCGACCCGTCGACGTTCCAGATCCTGCCCTGGGGACAGGAGCGGACCGCGCGGCTCATCTGTTGGGCCACAACGCCGGACGGTGAGCCCTACGCGGGCGATCCCCGCGGCGTGCTGCGGAGGGCGGTGGAGGACGCCGGCCGCCTGGGTTTCGAATACCGGGTCGGCCCCGAGATCGAGTTCTTCCTGCTCGAACGAGGCGAGGACGGCTCACTGGCTCCAACCCGCCACGACCGCAACTCCTACTTCGACTTCTCGAGCGACGGCAACACCGATCTGCTGCAGCGCATGGTGAGCGCGCTCCTCAGCCTCGGCATCGCCGTCAACACCTCGCATCATGAGATCGCCGGGGGTCAGCACGAGATCGACATCGACGCCTCGCCGGCCCTCAAGGCCGCCGACGACGTGATCACGTTCCGCTACGCTCTCAAGGCGGTGGCGCAGCAGTCGGGGGTGATCGCCACCTTCATGCCCAAGCCGTTTGACGGCCAGCCGGGCAGCGGGATGCACGTCCATCAAAGCCTTGTCGGCGGGCGCAACTCGGGCAACTCGTTTGCCGGCGACGACGCCTACGGACTCAGCACGATCGCGCAGCACTTCATCGCCGGGCAGTTGCACCACGCGGCGGGGATCAGCGCGGTCCTCGCGCCGCTGGTGAACTCGTACAAGCGGTTGGTGCGCGGCTTCGAGGCGCCCATCTTCATCTCGTGGGCGCGGACCAACCGGGGCGCGCTCGTGCGCGTGCCGCACGTGGGGCGCGCGGAGGCGACCCGCGTGGAGCTGCGCAGCCCCGACCCGTCGTGCAATCCGTACCTCGCGTTTGCGGTGATGCTCCGCTGCGGGCTCGACGGGATTGAACGCCGCCTGCCGCTGCCGCCGCCCGTCGAGGAGTCGCTGTACGGGTTCGACGAAACGGAGCTGGAGCGACGCAACGTCGGGGTCCTCCCCGACAACCTCAAGGACGCGATCGACGCGCTCGAGGCCGACGAGGTGGTCATCGATGCCCTCGGCGACCATCTGGCCGAGCGCTTCATCGCCGCGAAACGCCTGGAGTGGCGGGAATATCGCGGACAGGTCACCCCCTGGGAGCTCGACCAGTACCTCGAGCGTTGCTGACCGGATGCTCCCGAGATGAGCGCGCCGACGATCACCGTCAAGGACGTGTGGCGGGGAGTCCTGCCCGCCGGTACCGACCTGCTCGGCGGCGGCGGGGGCCTCGAGCGACGGGTTGAGTGGGCGTGCGCGCTGCGCACCCGCCCCCCGCCTTCGAGGCGGTGAAGGGCGGGGAAATCGCTTTCGTGCCGGTGAAGAGCATTCGCCTCCTCGACGAGCGCCTCGACCTCCCTCAGGTGATGACCAGCTTTGCGGAGAAGGGTGGGGTGGCGGTCGCGGTCGTCGGGGACGTCTCGGTCGAGAGCATCGCCGCCGCCGACCGGCTGATGATGCCCCTGCTGCGACTCCCCGACGGGGTGCATGCAACCGACGCCCATCACACCTGCGTCCGCTTCATCCTCGACCAGCGCGCGCTCCTGCACGAGCGCGCCCAGGAATTGCAACTCTCACTGATGGACCTCGCCCTCGGCGGGGCGGGTCCGGACAAGATCATCGAACGGCTGGCTGAGGTCATCGGGTTGCCGGCCGCCTGGCAGGACCAGGACGGGGGGTGCGCCATCTCACCATTGCCGACGTGTCGCTGCGAGACGAGCTGGAGGCGGGCGCCGACGCGCTGCGACGCTGGGGCTCGACGATCGCAACCCTGGGCGCTGATCCGCCGGTGCACGAGTTCACCCTGGGTCGCAGCGGCCTCGCGGCGCTGGTGAGCCCGGTGCCGATGCGCGTCGGGATCGGTGGCTTCGTGAGCGTCATCGGCGACGACCAGCGGCTCGACCAGATCGCCCGGCTCGCGGTCGCCCGCGCCGCATCGGCGTGCGCCATCGAGTTCGACCGCGAACGTGCTGTCACGGAGACGCGGGACCGTCTCGAGGGTGAGTTCATCGCATCGCTGCTCACGGGCTCGTACTCGTCGGAGCGCGTTGCCCAGGAGCGCGCGCGGCGGCTCGGAGCCGATCTATCGCGCCAGGTGGCGGTGATCGTGTTGCGTGGATCGAATGTGTCGTCGTGGGAGACGCAGGCACTGCGGGCGGCGCAGAACGCTGTCGCGCGCCGCGAGGTGCGCGCGCTGGTCGCTGCTCACGACGGTGCCATCTGCGTGGTGGTCATGCCCGAGGCGGAGGTTGGGGCCGACGCGCTCTACCGCCTCGCCGAGGTGGTTCGCGACGAATGCGCCGGCGCGACCGCTGACGCCTCGACCTCACTCGGGCTCGGCAGGACGCACGACAACGCTGCGGGGGTGCGCCAGTCGTACCGAGAGGCCGAGCACGCCCTCGAGATGGGGCGGCGCCTGCTTGGTTCCGGGCGCCAGGCGAGCTTCGCGGACCTCGGCCTGCATCGCCTGTTGTTTGCCATGGCGCAGCACCCGGAGCTCAGCGACTACTACCGGGGCACCGTCGGGGACCTGGTGGCCTACGACGAGCGATCGAGCGCTGAGCTGATGACGACGCTGGACGCGTTCTTTGCCGCCAATGGCTCACCCACCGAAACCGCACAGCGGCTGCGGCTGCATCGCAACACGGTCCTCTATCGGCTGCGTCGCATCGAGGAGGTCGGCCACCTGCGCCTCGACGACCCGGCGACCCGCCTCAACCTGCACCTCTGTTTGCGCATTCGCGACGTGCTCCAGGCGGGGGCCGCTCGGGGCGCTCAACCGGAGCCGGAGGCGGGTCCGGGCGGCTGAGCGCCCTTTATTGGCTGGCGTGCCCGTTTGTGGAGCAACTCGAGCGTGTTGGTCGAGCCGTCCTCGGAGACACGCCGTTGCGGAGGGGAGTTTCCATGGGTCGCGGCGAGCGTCGAGGCGCGCCCTCGACCGCCGCTGACGACGCCATGCAACGGGTACGCCCGGTGGTTACGCTCAGACCGACCGGACCTGCTTGGTAAAGTCGGAGCAGCCATGACCTACATCGTCACCGAGACCTGCGTCGACCTCAAGGACAAGTCGTGCATCGAGGTCTGCCCGGTGGACTGCATCCACGAGGCGAAGAGGACCGCATGGTCTACATCGACCCGGACGAGTGCATCGACTGCGGCGCGTGCGTCGACCCCTGCCCGGTGGACGCGATCTACGCCGAGGAGGACGTTCCCGACGCCCAGGTCGCCTTTGTGGACATCAACAAGGTCTATTTCAAGGACAAGGCGCTGGCGCGGTCCCAGGTCGCCGGGGATCAAGCCGCCGGTCGCGACCTGAGCCCTCGCCCGAACGGTTTGTGCGCGCCGCACAACCGGCAGGGTCCGGACGTCGGTCTGGGCGTCCATAGTCCGCGGCAGCGGCCATCCCTAGGCTTTCATCTCGTAGAGTGCCGCAGCGACCGAGGGGTCCCTCGGTGGCAGCGGCGAAGTCAGCGCCCGTCCCGGAAGGAGTCCTATGGCAATCGACGAGTCGCTAGCCGTGAGAGTTCGAGAGAGGTGACACCCAGGATGTCTCCGAGAGCAAGACCGCCAAAGCCAAGCCCGGCGGACGTGATCCGCGACGCGCGAGAGAACGGGGCATCAAGATCGTCGACCTTCGCTTCACCGATCTGTTCGGCAGCTGGCAGCACTTCAGCATGCCGGTCGGCGAGCTGACCGAGGGGCTCTTCACAGAGGGCATCGGGTTCGACGGCTCGAGCATCCGCGGGTTCCAGAAGATCTTCGAGAGCGACATGCTCCTGTTTCCCGACCCGGACACGCACCTTCGTCGACACCACTCTCGAGATTCCGACGATGGCGATCGTCTGCGACATCAAGGACCCACTGACCCTCGAGAACTACAGCCGGGACCCACGCTTCGTCGCCAAGAAGGCCGAGGAGTACCTGCTCAGCACCGGCATCGCCGACACCTCGTTCTGGGGCCCCGAGCTCGAGTTCTACATCTTCAACTCGGTGCGCTACGACCAGAACACCCACGAGGGCTACTACCACATCGATTCGGACGAGGGCATCTGGAACACCGGCAAGAACGGGACCGCGAATCTCGGCTACCGGCCGAAGCTGAAGTCGGGCTACTTCCCGACTCCTCCGGTCGACAAGCTCCAGGACCTGCGCAGCAAGATCGTGCTCGCGCTGATCGATGCCGGCGTCGATATCGAGGTGCACCACCACGAGGTCGGCACCGCAGGGCAGACCGAGATCGACATGCGCTTCAACTCGCTGGTGAAGCATGGCCGACAAGGTGCTCATCTACAAGCACATCGTCAAGAACATCTGCTACCATGAACGGCTACTCGGCGACGTTCATGCCCAAGCCGCTGTTCGGAGACAACGGCAGCGGGATGCACACCCATCAGTCGCTCTGGAAGGACGGCGTCCCGCTCTTCTACGACAAGGACGGCTACGCGCTGCTCAGCGACATGGCCCGCTGGTACATCGGCGGGCTGCTCGCTCACGCGCCGGCGATCCTCGCATTCGCCGCCCCGACGACCAACAGCTACCGGCGGCTGGTCCCCGGTTATGAGGCGCCGATCAAGCTCGCGTACAGCGCGCGCAATCGGAGTGCCTGCGTGCGCATCCCGACGTACAGCGCGGCCCCCGCGGCTCGGCGGCTCGAGTTCCGCTCACCCGATCCAATGTGCAACCCATACCTATCGTTCGCGGCCTGCTTGATGGCGGGCCTCGACGGCGTCAAGCGCCGCATCGAGCCGCCCAAGCCCATCGAGGCGGACCTCTACGAGCTCGAGGGTGAGGAGAAGGCGATGGTCAAAGACCTCCCCGGCTCGCTCACCGAGGTGCTGAACGCGCTCGAGGTCGACAACGACTTCCTCACCGAGGGTGGCGTCTTCACGGAGGACCTCATCGACATGTACATCGCGTACAAGCGAGAGAACGAAGTGGACCCGGTGGCGCTGCGGCCACATCCCTACGAGTTCGCCCTCTACTACGACGCCTGAGCGAGAGCTCGGACTCCTCAGCACACCCCTTCCTGGACAGGGGGGCCGGGTTACCTCGACCCGGCCCCTTTCCATGCCCGGGAACGCGCTCTCGGACGTGCCTCGAGCACGAGCACTGATCGCCGGATTCAGCCGGCGGACGGGCTCTCCGGGGGACGGAGGACGCAGAACTCGTTGGCCTCGGGGTCGGCCATCACCACCCAGGTGACGTCGCCCTGTCCGATGTCGATCCGCCTCGCACCGAGTGCGATGAGCCGTTCCACCTCGGCATCCTGGTCATCGGGACGGAGGTCCAGGTGGATTCGGTCTTTCACCGACTTTCCCTCAGGGACCTGAAGGAAGAGGATGTCGGGGCTGTCGCCGCCGGGCTCGATCCACCACTCTCCGTCATTCGGGCCCGTGGAGCTGGAGACCGAGCGCCTCGCTCCAGAAGGAGGCGACCAGAAGGGGATCTGAGCAGTCGATGACGATGTTCTGCCAGCGAAGGGACATCGTCTGAGTGTATGGAACCGACGCTCCGGGGCGTCCTGGCGGTGGGCATCCTTTACTGTGATCACATGACTGCGGAGCGCCAGACGCGCAACGCCGCCGCGCCCGCAGACCGGATTCACGAGGCCGCGGCGGCGCTGATCGATCCGCGCCTCGGGTCACGCTGGATCGACCCGGACGTCCGCCGTCTCGAGCGAGAATTGCGCGACACCTACGCGCAATTGCGCGTTGCCGAAGATCGGGTCGAGGAGATCGGCGAGACCCTCCGGGGTCTCGAACGCAGCCGATCCTACCGATTGGCCTGTCTCATGTCGGCCATGGTTCACAAGGGAGCGCCTGCCGGAACCGCGCGTCTGCGAGCCCTGAAGACGATGCTCGCCGTGGTGACCGAGGCTCGCGCCGACCCTCGCCTGCTGCTCACCCCTGGACCACGGCTCGCCCCCGGCGATGTTCGATGGAATCGTTTTTGCCGGCGCCACGATCCGAATCCCGAACGGTTGCACGAGATGCGCCGCCAGTCGCGGTCATGGAACCGGCAACCGCTGGTCAGCATCATCATGCCGACCTACGATCCGAGCAGGCGTTTCCTCCGCGCCGCGATCCGCTCCGTGCAGGCGCAGGCGTACGAGCGTTGGGAGTTGTGCATCGTCGACGATGGATCGCGAACCGACGCCGCAGGCACGACGATCGCCCGTTACCTTGACGACCCGCGCATCCGCTTCTCGGAGCGGCTTGTCAACGGAGGCATCGCCGAGGCGTCGCAGACCGCGGCGGCCATGGCCACCGGCGAGTTCGTCGGGTTCCTCGATCACGACGACGTCCTCCGACCGCACGCGTTGTTCGAGATGGTCGAATACGTTCGTGCCCACCCCGGGTGCGACCTGGTCTACTCCGACGAGGACCGGCTCGACCCGTGGGGCCGGCGTGTGTACGCGCACCTGAAGCCGGATTGGTCACCCGAGCTGATGGACAGCTGCAACTACATGTGCCATCTCACCGTGGTGCGCCGCGATCTCTTCGACCGTGCCGGCGGCTTCCGACCGGCATTCGACGGCAGCCAGGACTACGACCTCTTCCTCCGCTGCGCCGAGCTCGCTAAGGAGATCGGACACGTGCGCGAGGTGCTGTACAGCTGGCGCATGCACCCGGGCTCGGCTGCAGGCAGCCCGCTCGCCAAGCCCGCGGCGTTTCTTGCGGGGGGCCGATGCCTCGAAGACCGGCTCGCGCGTACGGGTGAAGACGGCACAGTCGTCGAAGGTGCGTGGACCGGCTCGTATCACATCCGCCGTCCCATCTCCGGGACTCCGTCGATCGGCGTGGTGATTCCGACGCGAGACGCCGTCGAACTGCTCAGCCAGTCGGTCGCCTGCGTTGAGCGTGAGGCCGCTGCATTTGACGTGCGCCTCGTGATTGTCGACAACGACAGCGCCTATTCCGAGACCCACGCGTTTTTCGAGCGTTGCGGGCATCTGGTCATACCCGGGCCCGGGGCCTTCAACTTCTCGCGACTCGTCAACCTCGGCGTTGCGGCCGCCGGTGCCGTCGACCACGTGCTCCTGCTCAACAACGACGTGGTGAGCGCGCGGCCCGGGTGGCTCCAGGCCCTTCTGGAACACAGCCAACGAACCGGGATCGGCGCGGTCGGCGCCAGGTTGCTCTTCGACGACGGCACCCCGCAGCACGAAGGCATTCGGGTCGGTGCAGAAGGTGGGGCGGCCATCAACCTCGACCTGTCCAAGTATTTCGGGATGGGACTGACCTGTCGCACCGTGAGTGCGGTGACCGGTGCATGCCTGATGGTAAAACGTCCCCTCTGGGAAGAGGTCGGCGGTTTCGACGAGGCGTTGCGGGTTGCGTTCAACGACGTCGATTTCTGCCTACGCCTGATGCACGCCGGATATCGCAACGTCTACACACCGCTCGCGGAGCTCACCCACCTGGAATCCGCGTCCCGCGGCCGCCTTCACCCGGTGGAGGATGAGCGCCTGTTCGTGACCCGATGGGGACCGTTTCCTCAGGGATACGACCCCTACCTCGGCCGCCATATCTGGTCGTTCAAACCGCTCGACTACCGCTGATCCCGCCGCGACTGGAGCAACTCCAGGCAATCACGTCTTGGCGAGACGAGCGCCCCCCACTGCGCGCCGGATCAGCCGGCCAGCACCTCGGTGGCGGGCAGCAGCGCGACCGCGGCGGCGGCGATGCCGTCCGCGTCCAGTCCGAGCTGCGCGAGCAGCGACCCCTGGGCGCCGTGCTCGATGAAGCGGTCAGGGAGCCCCATCCGGATGACGGGAACGCTGACGCCGTCGCTGCTGAGCAACTCCGTCACCGCTGAACCGAACCCACCGCTTGCGACACCGTCCTCGACGGTGATCACCGCCCTGTGGCGCGCGCAGATGGCGCTCAGCGCGGGGTCGAGCGGCTTGACGAAGCGAGCGTCGACCACGGTCGTGGATACACCACGACCCGCGAGCTTCTCCTGCGCCTGCATCGCCACCGCAACCATCTTGCCCACGGCGAGCACCGCGACATCTCCACCGCGATGGCGAATCTCGATGCTCGGCACCGGAATCGGATCCAGCGGCGCCGTGCCCGCGCTGGGGGCGGGACCGCGCGGAAAGCGCAGCGAGAACGGGCCATCGTGGGCAATGGCGGTGGCGAACAGCCGGCGCAGCTCATCGGGCGAGCTCGGAGCCGAGACGGTCATCCCGGGGATGCAGCGAAGATAGGCGAGATCGAGCATGCCGTGGTGTGACGGTCCGTCGGCGCCGGTGATGCCGGCACGGTCGATCACGAACGTCACCGGCAGGTGGTGCAGCGCCACATCGCACGCGATCTGGTCGAACGCCCGTTGCAGGAACGTCGAGTAGATGCACACCACCGGCCGCAGTCCGCGCATGGCCAATCCAGCGGCGAACGTCACCGCGTGCTGCTCGGCGATGCCGACGTCGAAGAACCGGTCCGGGAACCGCTGCGCGAAGTCGAGTAGTCCAGTGGAGGAGGCCATCGCCGCCGTGATCGCGACGATCGACGGGTCCGCTTCAGCGGCCTCGCAGAGGGCCTCACCGAAGACGTCGGTCCAGTCGGGGACCTTCTTGGCGGTGGTGCCGCTGTCGGGGTCGAAGATCGACACCGCGTGAAACTTGTCAATTTTGTCCGCAACTGCCGGGCCGTAGCCCTGGCCCTTGTTGGTGACGACGTGCACCACCACCGGGCCGCGGATGCGCGCTGCGTCGCGCAATGCCTTTTCCACCGCCTGGAGATCGTGTCCGTCGATGGGACCACCGTACTTGAGGCCGAGCGTCTCGAAGATGGAGATCGGCGCGACCAATTGCTTCAGGGAGTTCTTCATCCGGCGCGCCGTCTCGTACGCCGAATGCCCCACCGCCGGCAGCGAGCGCAGCGCGACGCCGGCCGCGTCCTTCGCCGCCTCGTAGCGCGGGGAGAGGCGGAGATGGCCGAGATTCTCCGCGATCCCCCCGACCGTCGGCGCGTAGCTGCGTCCGTTGTCGTTGAGGATGATCACCATCTCGGGTTTGAGCTGACCGATGTTGTTGAGCGCCTCGTACGCCATGCCTCCGGTCAGCGCACCATCACCCACGACGCAGATGACCTTGCCGGTCTCTCCGTTGAGCTGCCTCGCCGTGGCGAATCCGAGCGCATAGCTCAGACCGGTCGACGCGTGCGAATTCTCCACGAGGTCGTGCTCCGATTCGCGCCGCGACGGATAGCCGCTGAGGCCGCCCTGCTGCCGCAGCGTGTCGAAGCGGTCGACACGCCCGGTGAGCATCTTGTGGACGTAGGCCTGGTGCCCGGTGTCGAAGATGATCGCGTCGCGCGGGCTGTCGAAGACTCGGTGCATCGCCACGGTGAGTTCCACAACGCCCAGGTTGGGCCCGAGATGCCCGCTGGTACGCGACACCGAGGTGATCAGCACCTCGCGGATCTCCGCGCAGAGACGGGTGAGGTCCTCTGGGCCGAGATCGCGCAGGTCGGCGGGTCCCGCGATCTCCTCGAGCAGCACGAGATCAGTCTAGATGAGCGGTCCGGGGCTGGGCTGTGGCCGGGAACAGCCCGCTGACACGGGTCGCGGAGCATGATTACCGGCCATGCAGGGACTGGAGCCGCGCGAGGCGGTGCTCGAGTGCGCCGCGCGCGATGGCGACATCGCCGAGGGCGCGCTCTGGATCGCGGCCGACGACTGTCCCGGGGTTGAACCGGAGCCCTGGCTCGCGCGGCTCGACGAGCTGGCCAGCGAATTGAGCACCCGCTGCGGATTGCACGGATGCGGCCCCGGCGATGCCCCCATCGTGGGTGCACTGCTTCGCGACCGCCTCAGACTGCGCGGTGCAGGCGGAGGTGATCCCCGCGCCCACTACCTCCACAACGTGCTCGAACGCGGCGCGGGTGTGCCCATCGCATGCTCGGCGATCTGGATTGCAGTCGGCGCGCGCGCCCACATCCCGATCGAGGGCGTGAACCTTCCCGGTCATTTCGTCGTCCGTGTCGGCGGCCATATGTTCGACACGGTGGCCAGCGGCGAGCCGCTCGACGACGACGACGTGCTCCGCCTGGTGACGACATCCACCGGCAAAGCGGTGGACGGTCTCGAACCGGCACACCTGGCGCGAGCCAGTTCCCGGGACATGCTGGCGCGGATGTCGCGCAACCTGCGGCGCTGCTACACGAGCCTCGAATGCTGGGACCGGGCCCTGCGGGCGGCGGACCGCTGCGTGGACCTGCTGCCGGGGGCGCCGGCGGAGCGGCGCGATCGCGGCCTGCTCCTGTGGCGGATGGGAAGAATCGTCGCCGCCCTCGTGGACCTCAACGCGTATCTCGACCAGGCTCCCGAGACGTGCCCCGACCGTCCGGCGATGACCGAGGTCGCAGGCCGGCTTCGCGCCTTCCTGAACTGAGCTCGGTCAGCGCTTCCCGGCGGGCTGCACGCTGCGCGGGGAAGGGCCGGTCAGTGCACCCCGATGAGCAATGACAGCGCCCAGACGAGTCCGATGACCACCAGGACGGCGAAGGGCATCATCACGAACACCACGAACGAGAACACGAGCCGTTCGTCGGGCATGCGCTCTGGCGTTCGCGAGCGGACGCGGAGGTCGCGCACGTACCACCCGACGCCACCGACGAGGAACCCGAGGAGCAGGAAAAAGATCCCGGCGAACGCCGTGGCGATGCCCACGGCGTTGGGCGAGAGCGTGAACCGCCACGCGGCGCCGCTGCCGAAGGAGAGCAGCCCACACGAGATGTAGCGCAGCAGCACCGGGACCGCCCGTGGCTGGGTTGGATCCGGAATGCGGCGCTTCGTCGGGGTCGCCTTCGGCGCCGTGACGTTCGAACGTGGGGTCCCGGACACGCGCCGAGTATAGGGACGCGGGCGCGGGTGCCCGGACCACGCACGCGCACGCACGAGGCGCGCTCCAGCGAGGGGTCACTACACTTGCCGCCACCACTGGTCGAGCACGGAGGATTCGCGATCATGACGGTGGGGACTCGTCTACCCGATTTCGATCTCGAGACCTCGGCCGGCGGCCGGGTGACGAATGACGATCTGCAGGGACGCCGGACGGTGCTCTACTTCTACCCGAAGGACGACACGCCGGGGTGCACGCTCGAGGGTCAGGAGTACACGCGGCTGAGCGCAGCGTTCGCTGACGCGGGTGTCGCGGTGTATGGGGTTTCCCCGGACACCGCGAAACAGCACCAGCGTTTCATCAAGAAGTGCGGGCTGGGGATTCCGCTGATCAGCGACCCAGAGCGGCGCCTCATCGATGCACAGGGTCTGTGGGTCGAGAAGAAATTCATGGGGCGCACGTACATGGGCGTCGCCCGGACCACGCTGCTGATCGGTCCCGACGGCACGATCGAGCGCGAGTGGACGGATGTCAAGCCAAGCGGGCACGCCGCCGAGGTCCTGGAGACCGTCAACGGCGGTTAGGCGCGCCATCGCCGGAGAGCGGATCGACCTTGCCACGCTGCTCCGGCGGCGAGTCGTCTTTGTGGCCGGAAAGGGAGGCACGGGCAGGACCACGATCACAGCCTCGCTGGCGCTCCTCGCGGCCAAGGCGGGCAAGCAAGTCCTGGCGATCGATGTCGACGCGAAGGGCGACCTGGCGGCCGCGCTCGGGTCGCCACCCTCGGGGTTCACGCCGCGCCTGGTCCAGCACAACCTCTCGGTCCTGGAGCTGCGCACCGACGAATCGCTCCAGGAGTACCTGAACATCTACTTCAAGGTCCCGCGCGTGACCCGGCTCACCCCGCTCGCCCGTGTCTTCGACTTCATCGCCACCGGTGTCCCCGGGCCCCGCGACATGCTCGTGGTCGGCAAGATCGCCTACGAGGAGCGGCGCAAGGAGACCTCTTCGACGCCGGTGTGGGACCTGATCCTCGTCGATGCCGCTGCGGGCGGGCGCGCGGAGTCCCACCTCGCCGCAGCGCGCGCGATGCTGACCCTCGTGCGTGGCGGCGTGATCCGCGCCCAGGTGGAGTGGATCGACGCGCTGGTCCGCGACCCGCGCCGGACGACCGTGGTGCTGTGCTCGCTCCCCGAGGAGATGCCGGTGATCGAGGCCGTCGAGCTGTACGACCGGCTCCGAACGGGGTCGGGAGTCGCGGTCGACGTCTGCATCCTGAATCGCGCGGTGACCGAACCGGTGACTGCCGCTCACCGCCGCTTCATCACCGCCGTGACCGATCCCGATCATGTCGCGGCAGTGTCGAAGCGCCTCGGTGGTTCGCCGGTGCTCCTGGCGGCCGGCATCGACCTCGAGGCACGGCTGTACGAGACCAGCACCCGCTACATGCGCCTGCTGCGCAGCCGGCTTCCCATGCCGGTGCTGTCGCTGCCGGATATCGTCGAGCGCTCGGGCCTCACCACCACGCGAGCCGTCGCGGATGCGCTCGCCGGCAGGCTTGCGTGATGTCGTGACAGCCGAGGCCAGCGACCAAATCGTCGAACGGCGCCGAAGCCCGCGCGACAAGCCCGCGGGTCTCGGCGAACAGCTGTCGTCGCTCGAGGTTGTGATCTGCTGCGGCAGCGGCGGCGTCGGCAAGACGACGGTCAGCGCCGCCCTCGGTCTCGCGATCGCAGCGAGCGAGGACAAACGCGTGCTGGTGCTCACCGTCGATCCGGCGCGACGCCTCGCCACCGCGCTCGGCATCAGGGGGATCGGCGCCGAGCCCGTTCGCATCCCCAAGGCTCGCCTGCGCAGAGCCGGCATGACCATCCGTGGCGACCTCGAGGCGGCGATGCTCGACATGAAGCAGGCGTGGGACAGGATGATCGAGCGCTACTCACCCGACCGGGCAACGTCCCAGCGCATCCTGCGCAACCCGCTCTACCAGCGCATCACCGACTCGTTCGTGGGGGCGCACGAGTATGCGGCGATCGAGAGCCTCTACGAGCTTCACGACGCGGGCGAGTACGACTGCATCGTCATCGACACGCCACCGTCGCGGAGCGCGCTTGATTTTCTGGAGGCCCCAGCTCGTCTCACCGACTTTGTGGGCGCGCGCCTGCTGTCACTCCTCTCCGGCTCACCGTCGCGTTTCGGTTTTCGTGCGATGAACTTTGCGGCGGGACCCATCCTCCGCCTCGCCGACCGCCTGCTCGGAGCCGAGGTGCTCGAGGAGGTATCGGATTTCGTGCGGCAGATGCAACTGCTCTATGGAGGTGTGCAGGAGCGGGCGCGGTCGGTGAACAAGCTGCTGCGCAGTTCGCAGACGGGGTTCGTAGTCGTGACCACGCTCGAGCATGCACCATTCCTCGAGGCCGAATTCTTCTGCGCGAAGCTGCGCGAGTTCCGCATGCCGCTGCGTGCCGTGGTGGCGAACCGCGTGTTACCGGATGTCTTTCGCGATCAGGACGCGGTGGCCGCGGCGACCACGCTGGTCGAGGACCCCAAAGCGGCGGCGTGGCTCGGTCAGGAGCTCCACACCCGGATCTCCGCAGAGACAGCCCGATTCACGGGAGGGGTCTTCCTGCGTCGCAACGCGCTGGCGCAGCGCGAGGCCCGGCAGCTCACCCGTCTGCATCGCATCGGCGACGTCCCGATCGTGCGGGTTCCCCTGTTCAGCGAGGAGGTCTCGGAGCTGGACGGATTGGTCCGGATCGCGAGGGTGCTCTGAAACCGAGCGGCCGCGCGGGGTTTCAGCTCTGTCCGGAGATGAGGCGCATGTACGCGCTGTGCCTCCCGATCGCGCCACCCGCCGCATCGATGTCGAGCGAGATCGGATCGTCGAGGCGCACCACCGCGCAATCGCCGACCGTCACCCGCGACACGGCCTCGATCGTCGCCGGGTCCGCCGTGCTGATCAGGACCTGATGCGTTGCAGACAGATCATGCAGAAACTCGATAAAGGTGTCCCGGCGAGCCGGATCGGAGGTGAGCAGCGGCTCGTCGAGCAGAAGGGGGGCGCGTTCGCCGGCGCCTCCGAGCACCTCGCAGAGCGCCAGCCGGAGCAGCAGGGCAACCTGGTCGCGGGTGCCGTGCGACACGGCGTCGAGCGGCACCATGTCGGGCCGTTCGCGACCGAGCAGCCCGAGCGCGAAGTGGTCGGTGTCGACGTTGACGTCCACGTATCGCGCCGCGGTCAGCAGGCTGAGTCGGCTGCCGAGCGACTGCGCCAGGCGGGGAGCCAGGTCGCGATGGGTCACGCGTGCGGCCGACTCGATCATGTCCGCGGCCATGTGCAGCGCCGTGAGCTGGCGGAGCCCGCGGTCGCGAGCAGCCGCACACGCGTCGCGCTCGTCTTCGAGGTCCGCGACCGAGGGCAGCATGTCCAGGACGGCGCCGAGGCGGGCGCGCAGCTCCCGGGCCTGGTCACCAGCCGAGGTCGCGGCACGACGGGCCCGCTCGGCGTCCAGGTCCAGTTGCTGCAGATCGGCGGCATCGGGTGGGGGCGCAGCAAGCGCCGCGGCGACGTCGCCACCGGACCGCACCAGCTGATTCGAGAGATCGGCCATGAGGTTCTCGAGGGCGGCGGCGTCGCCGCCGAGCGCCCGGGCTGACCGCTGCAGATCGGCGAGAGCGCGACGAGCCGCGTCATGCTGCCGGCGTTCGTCGCATGCGTGCCGGAAGGCGGCGACAGCCAGGGCTGGATCCCGATCGGCGAGGAGCATCCCGGTGGCGTCGAGCATGCCTCCCAGCCGGGCCTCCAGATGGGCCGCGTTGCGCGCGGTGCGATCGACGTCGTCGCGCAGCTGCGCGCACGCCGCCTCCTCCGCCGCGAGGACCGCGTCCTCGGCAACCAGCTCCTCGCGCCGCCGCGATCTCAGGACCGTCAGGTCGACACTGTCGAGGATCTCCGCTGCGGCGTCCACGGCCCCGTCGATCGTGGCCGCCGGGCGAGGGAGCGGCAGCGGAGCACCGGCTTCGGTCGCGATCGCCTGACAGCGCCGGAGCAGTGATGCGAGCCCTGCCTGCGTCGCCTCCGCATCGTCCCGCCGCCGCATCGTGCGGCGCTCGGTGTCGTCGAGGGCCTGATGCAGGGCACGCAGCATGGCCAGGCGGCCGGAAAGGCGCTCGACCTCCACGGGATCGGCACCGGACTCCATCGCGAGTCGCCGCGCCGCATCGCGTGCGCGCGATGCCGAGCGGGAGCGCTGCCACGCTCGCCAGACGCAGAGACCGGCGCCGGCCGCACCCAGCGCGATGGCGACCAGCGACGCCGCGAGCAGGTGCGCGCGGGCAAGTCCGAATCCCGAGGCCGCCGCCGCGAACGCGATCAGCACCGCGGCGACGCCGTGTGCGGTCCCCCGTCGACCCGCTTCCTCCAGATGTGGGAGCAGCTCGTCGATCACCCCTGGCGGCAGCCCGCGCAACCCGGTGGCGGCGATCTCGCGGCGGAGCGCTGCCTCGCGTGCGTCGTCGCCGCTCTCGCGGCGGGCCGCGGCTGCCGCGGCCAGCAACTCCCCGCGGAGCCGTTGTGCACGCTCGCCGACGTCGCTGCCGGAGGCGAGGGCCGTCCCATGCTGCAGGCGGATCGCCGCGACACCCGCCGCGATCTCCTCGCGCCGCGTCCGGATCGGCCGCAGCCGATCGACCGCGGCCTCCCAGCGCGAGGCGGCCCCGGCGGCGCCGGCCCTGGCCTGGGCGAGCTCGCCGCTGAGCGTGGTGACCTCCGTTTCGGCGTCCAGCGGGAACTGCGCATACGCGGCGCTCGCATCGATGGTTGCCGCGTGGACCCGAGCCTCGCGCACCAGCTCGGTCAGGCGCGTGCGCCGGCCGGCGGTGTCGGCGAGCCGGCCCGCGATGCGGGCGCGTTCGGCCTCCATCCAGCGGTCGATCTCGACGGCGAGGGTGGCGTCGAGACCGGTCAGGCGCTCCTGGTCCATCGCCACCGCGGACAGACGGGCGCGCGCCTCGACGAGTGTGCCGTCGAGGGCGCGGAGTTCGCGAGGTTGCGACGCCGAGCGGGCTGGTGGCCCGGCGTTCCGATCCGACCCGGTCCATGGCTGCGCTGAGACGGGCGAGCGCCTGCGCTGCGGTCACCCCTCGGCGCGTGTCGGCGAGGCGCTCGATCGCCTCCTGCAAGTGCCCGGCGCGCTGCCGGGCGCCCTCGGGGGCGTCGATGCGAAGGCCGTCATCGCCGAGCCATGCGGTGGCGCAGAAGACCGCCTCGTCGATCCCGAGGTGGAACCGTCCGGGCGTGACGGCGCGACCGCTGCGCAGCTCGTCGGTCAGCTCGGAGCCTCCCAGCTCGAGCACCTGCACCGACTGCGCGCGGGTATCGAGACGCCGCGCAACCCGGATGCGACGCCCGTCATCGAGCTTGTAGGTCAGCGCCAGACCGTACCCGCCCCGTGTCCAGGGCTCGAAACGGGCCCAGTCGCTGCGCTCGACGGGCCGTCCCTGGCCGCCGGCGTCGATACCGTAGAGGGCCGCCCGCACCGCGCGCAGCAGAGTCGACTTGCCTGCCTCGTTCCGGCCGGCGATGACCGTCACGCGCGGATGCAGCTCTTCGGAGAGGTCGTGGAGGCATCCGAAGCCGGTGATGTCCAGTCGCTCGAGAATCATCGCAACCCGATCTCAGCGCCCGAGAGCGCCATCAGACCGTAGCGGAGCGCATCCTCGAGCACCCCGTCGTCGTCGAGGTCGGCGGGCCTCGCCGCCGTCGCGGCGCGGATGAACGCCCCGCGGGTGCTCTCCTCGTTCATCGCCGATTCGAGGTCGAGCAGCGGCGTAGTGAGATCGCGCATCTTGACCGCAGCGAGGCCCAGCCGCTCGCGAACCGCGAGCTCGATGGTGTAGGCGTCCAGCGACAACGAGCAGTCAACGGCGCCGACGATGTCGACGCGGATCATGGTTCGGTCGGGGTCGGCCAGCCCGTCGGCGGCACAGCACATCGCCACCTCATCGATGACGGATCCGTCCGATCCGCAATCCCCGGCGTCGCACCGCACGGTGAGCACCGACCAGCGGTTGGTGTCCTGAGCGCTGAACTTGACGTCGCCCCGGCCGCTGATCTCAACGATGACCGGCCCGCGAGCGCCCTCCTCATCGAATCCCAGCGGCTCCGGAGTCCCCGGATAGAGGAGTCCCATCGCGGTGTCGAGGCGCCGCCGGTGGTAATGACCGCAGAGTGCCGCGGCGAATCCCGAGGCCCGGATCCGCTCGGCGTGAAACGGTCCGTGCACCGACTTTCCCTCCGGACGCGAGCCGAGCTCCGCGCCGTGGAAGAGGGCGAGGTGCACGCCCGAGCCCTTGGTTGCCGGTGCGTCATGGAGCGGATCGCCCTGCCAGGAGGGCTCGCGGTGCGCCAGACCCCAGACCGTGACCCCGTCGATGAGCTCCACGGGCTCGAGACGTGACGTCTCGAAGATGGTCACGTTCGACGGCCACTCGATGCGCCGGTACAGGGACCCCGGCATCAGCGCGTCGTGGTTGCCCGGGGCGACCAGGACGCGCATCGGCTGCCAGGACGCAAACGTGTCGGCGAGGAACCGACCGGTGTCGACGCCGGCGCGCTCCTGCTCGTACAGGTCGCCACCGATGGTCACCGCGGCGCATCCCTGTGCCTCGGCGAGCCGCCCGGCGGCGGTGAGCGCCTCGCGGAGACCCTGACGCCGTCGCCTCGCCAGCTCTCCCTGGCACCCCATGGCCGCGAAAGCCCGGTCCAGATGCAGGTCGGAGATGTGGAGGAGACGAAGGGTCATGCGTTGCTCAGAGAGGTGAACCGCGACCGGGGCGAACGTCAGTTCGCGCAGCGTAGCACACGGTTATTCAGCCGGACTTCTGCCACAATTGAACTGGTACTGAGGACGGTTCGACGGGTCGGGGCGGCCCCGGGGAGCGCGTCCTGATCAGGGAGTGGGGGATCAGGTGGACCATCCATTGCAATTGACCGTGCCCCGGCGTGTCGGGCAGGTAGGAGCGGAACTTGTCGGCGTGGCCGTCGCGGCGAGAGTGCTCGTGCTTGCGGTCGCCCCGGCAACTCGGGCGGTGGACGCCACCCTGGCCGCCCTGGCCATCTGCATCGGCGCCCTGCTGATCTGGATGCCCTCCCGCATGGAGATCAACCGCCCGGTCATCACCG
>CAVYGR010000006.1:0-305705 GCA_963768105.1 Candidatus Dormiibacterota bacterium
TCGCCCGGTTTGACGACTGCGGTGAGTCGGCGAAGAGCCTCTGTGCCGGCGGCTTGAGTTCGACCACAACCTCCGTGGCGGTTGTGGCCATGCATTTGCCGGCGCGCAGGTACCAGGGGACGCCAGCCCAGCGCCAGGAGTCGATGCAGATCCGAGCCGCGCAATAGGTCTCGACATCGGATGTTGCGGCCACACCGCGCTCCTTGCGATAACCGGCGTACTGGCCACGCACGATGTCGCCACGCGTCAACGGTCGCATGGACTGGAAGACCTTGGTTTTCTCGTTGCGCTGGGCGTCGGCAGCGATGTTGACGGGCGGCTCCATCGCGAGCAGGGCCACGACCTGGAAGAGATGGTTCTCAATCACGTCGCGCAGGCATCCCGCGGTCTCGTAGAAGGCGCCGCGTCCTTGGACACCGAACCTCTCGGACAGCGTGACCTGCACGCTGGCGACATGATCGCGGTTCCAGATCGGTTCGAGAAAGGAATTGGCGAAGCGGAAGTAAAGGATGTTCTCCACAGCGTCTTTACCCAGGAAGTGGTCGATCCGGAAGATGGACGTCTCGGGAAAGACGGAGTGGGCCACCCGGTTCAGTCGCCGCGCCGATGCGAGGTCGCGCCCGAACGGCTTCTCGACGATAACGCGCGCGTTGCCCGCCAAACCCGAAGCGCCGAGGTGCGTGATGACATCTCCGAAGAGGAGCGGAGGAATCGCCAGATAGTGCGCAGGTCGAGATGCCGCCCCGAGAACGGTCTTGAGCGCCGTGTACGTGTTGCTATCCGTGTAGTCACCATCGACATAGTGCAGCCTGGACAACAAGCGATTGAAGCCGCGTCGATCGTCGATACCGCGATCGCTGTTTTCGATGCTCGCCTTCGCCCGCTTCCGCAGTCGCGTCAGGTTCCAGCCCGAGTGGGCAACCCCGACGACCGGAACGTTCAGCACACCTCGTTTCGTCATCGCGTAGAGGGCTGGAAAGATCTGCTTGTAGGCGAGATCGCCCGTGGCACCGAAGAACACCAATGCGTCCGATGCCCTGCTGGTGCCCTCGCTCACCGCCAGCGGACCGACGCAGTCTTATGTGCCCGGGCGCGCGATGAGTCAGCCACGGGGGCGAGCTCGCGAATACCGTCGGGACACGCGGCGGAGCTGCAGCATCCGAGCAGCACCCAGCAGGAACGCGATAACGCCGCCGAGCAACGATGCCAGCAAGAGGTCGAGACCGAGCGGGATCGTCCACTTGACACCAAAGAACGCGGTGGTCGCGGGCGAGAGATTCTGGAGAACGAAGACCAGCACAAAGATAAGCAGGACAAGGCTGAACCCCAGCGCCCACCACGCAACTCCCGTCCGCGTCATCGGAATCATTGGAACCGATGGCCGTTCGCCTGGTCCGGAGGATTCGGCTCGTGCGCCGGGCGCTACCTCTGACGGGTGCGCCGCCGGTTGTGGGTCCCCATCCGGTGGCGGCGGGGGGGCGCTCGTGGTTTCGCTCACAACAGAATTGATACCACGGTCGTCCTGCACAGCTACCGTCGTGGCATAGCTTCGCGGTCAGTGGGTGGATCGGGAGCGCCCGCACCGCTATGCCGCCCCCGTCAAGGAGAAGCGTTGGATCGGAGGCGATCGCGCCAAACGCTCTAGGAACAAGGTGACACGCTGGGGTGAGCGAAGCTAACTCACACTTGGTGTCCTTGGACCGTGGTATGGATGGCTGCCGGGTCTCTCGCCACCGGCTCAGTAGCCGAGGCCCGCGCAGCCGCAGCGGCGGGGGCTGACGTCGTCGTGGCTCAGGGGATGGAGGCCGGCGGGCATCGCGGCTGCTTCGACGCCGCCAACGCGGAGGCGCAGATGGTCGGCCTTTTCTCCTTGCTCCCCGCGGTGGTCGACGCGGTGCGGATCCCGGTAGTGGCGACCGGGGGCATCGCCGACGCCCGCGGCGTCGCCGCCGCCCTGCTGCTGGGCGCAAGCGCCGTCCAGATCGGCACGGGATTCCTGCGTTCCCCCGAAGCCGGGCTGTCACCGGCGTGGGCGGACGAGTTGGGCACGACGGCACCGGAGGAGACACGGATCAGCCGGGTCTTCAGCGGCCGCGCCGGCCGAAGCATCGCGACCGACTATGTTCGCGCGGCGACGGCGCCCGACGCACCAAGACCGGCACCCTATCCCGTACAACGGGCGCTCACGGCCCCGCTGCGTGCCGCCGGGCAGAAAGCGGGCGACGCGCAGCGCATGCAGGTCTGGGCCGGCCAGTCCGCAGCCATGGCCCAGGCCAAGCCCGCGGCCGAGATCGTGCGCGAGGTGTGGGACGGGACCCGGGCGCTGCTGGTCTGACCCGCATCCCGTCGGTTCCCCGGCCGGCCGCATGACGGAAAGTGGAGTTGGCCGGCCTGCGGCCTTGAACTTCGACCTCGTTCGGATGGTCTGGCCGAATTCTGAGGATTCTCCGGAAACCGTAAGCATCTTCGGCTCAGCCGATAGATCCACAGCCGGGTTGAAGCCGGGCGCTGAGAACAGAGCTGGAGTGTCAGTTGGACCGGATGGAGGCGCGCCGCCGAGGCCAAGCGGATCAGTTTCCCCGCTGAACGCCCATTAGTCGGTCGCCGAGGTGATCTAGGTCCCACGCCGCCGCAGGCTCAAGATCACGAATCTCGTCCTCCTGGGCACGACCAACCTGACTAAGCGCCTAGGTAGACGTGTTGAATTCGGCAGGTTTTTGACCCTCTTGACTAAAAGTTCGGTCCGCTAGCGGACCGACGGTCGTGGTGCGCTGCGCCCACGCTCAGACAATGCTTGTACTCATCCTCGTCATCGTGATCGTAGTTCTGCTCCTCGGCGGCTTCGGATTTACCAGGCGGCGACGCTAAGACGCAGGCTGATCGGGCGCTGCGGCTCCAGTGCACGATGCCGCTGTGCTCACCTGCGATTCGCCGGCGGTCTGACGGACTTCATCACTGTTCCAGGCTTCGATCTTTAGTGAGCCTGAACCGTCCGGCGTGACGGTCAGGTCGAAGGCCCCTTGGTCCTTCGCATGGAACAGGGTGTAACCCGGTGACCGATCAATAGTCCAAACGGTGGCGGTCTCATAGGCGTGAACTCCAGGGGGAACACCTACAACGACGGCCTCGGGAGCGACTGCTCGTGGGCTGGAATGGTGGAGTCCGCCGGGTTTGCGAACCAGGTCACAATCCGCATCGACCCCAAGCGCCGGCCCTACAACTCCCTCGTGAAGGACAAGGTGCAGGGCTCGAATTCCAACGGGTGACAAACCTCGGCAAGGATGCTGAAGACGCGTTCCTGCTCCAGCCACAAGGCTCCTCGGAGCTCTACGTGAAGACGCTAAGGGGATCCTTTGGGTGGACGTGGAGACCTTCGATAGCGCAGCAGCAGACGAGGAGTGACGCTGGCCGCAGAGGCGCTGCCACGCTTGATCCCCATGACAGGGGCGACCCTGACATAGCCCGCCCAAGTCGTGCTGCTGACCCCGCTTGTCGAGGTCGTCGTCGCGCCCCGTGAAGAGAGGCTCGCCTACCACGGCGTGCGGTCAGCACACCAGCGGGTGAGGCCTCGCCGAAATTGAATCCGAGGCCTGCCGCGAAGGCGATCGCAGGCTGCAAAATAGTCGACATGCGACAGAACTCCGCGGACTTGTTTACTCGCTTAGCGCCAGTGCTCAACGTTCGAGACGTGGCCGCCGAGCG
Source organism: Candidatus Dormiibacterota bacterium (assembly GCA_963768105.1). Classification (GTDB taxonomy): domain Bacteria; phylum Chloroflexota; class Dormibacteria; order Aeolococcales; family Aeolococcaceae; genus Palsa-851. The sequence goes on from CAVYGR010000006.1 coordinate 3,703, forward strand.
GGAGTTCTACGAGCGCCTCGGGCTCCCTGTTATCTACGAAGGGGAGGAATACCCCGACTTCATCGCCTTTGGGACGGACAAGGTGCACTTCGGGATCCAGCCAGCCTCCGTGGAGAACGACCCGCCAAGCGTACTGACCTGGCGGATCGAGGTTTCCGATATCGACGCCGCCATCAATGTGTGCCGGAAGGCGGGAATCGAGTTTGAAATCGAACACAACGACCCAGCGCCGGGCTGGAGCTATCGCCGTCTCCTCATTCAGACCCCGAGTGGCTATCGCCTCGCTCTCGAAGAACAGGCATCCCCGCCGTCGAAGCCGGGGTAACCGATCGCACGTCGCCGGGCTGAGCAGCCGTGTCCAGTCTGAGGCGATGACCGTCGCCCAGGCGAGCATCCTGTCCCTCGACCACCGGAGGACGAGGCTGCAAGTGCAGCTCGACGCATGAACCAGTTCGGCTGGCCGAGGACCGTCCTCTCGTCGATGATTTCGAAACCGAAGCGCCGGTAGAGGCGCACGTTCGCTTCCGTTTCCGTCTCGAGGTAGCCGGTGATGCCCTCCTTGTCGAGCTGCCGGCTGTAGACGTGCAAGATCCGAGATCCGATGCCCCTGCCGCGAAGATGAGCCGCCACGGCCAATGGACCGAGATGAGAGTGTGGCTCGTCAGGATCGACCGCCGCCCACGCTCCGAACCATCTCTTCAGGCGAGTGATGGCACGAGGGCCGAGGGCAAGCGTCGAAACCACCATTCGGACCTGCTGGACGAAGTCGGGCTGGCATGCACCCGGTGGTGCGATGCCGGTGACGCCGACCATGGTTCCGTCATCGAGAGCCACCAGGGGTGCCTGTGCTTGCATGACGCGGAAGAGCCCGCCGAAGACCAGCCGAAGGCAGCGCTGCCGCCGAGCCGGGTCATCCCCAAACGCGGCGATGGGGTTGGGATTGTCGCGGAATCCGCGCGCCAGCAGCGCAACCGCGGAGGGAGTCTCCTCCCTACGGAGTGCACGCACCTCAACCATCAGTTGCTCAGCACGGCCACGGAAGGGGCGGTCACGGCGTTGCAGCCGCAGGTGCGGGCACGGAACCGATGAACTGAGAACCGCGACCGAGGTTACTGACGATTTCAAAGGTGCCGCCAAGCGCATCAAGTCGATCACGCATGTTGGTAAGTCCAGCGCCGTGGCTCGCGGTGGCGACGTCGAAGCCGCATCCATCATCCGCGACCTCGAACCAAAGAGATCGGTCGGCGGCGTGGAGACGAATGCTGACTTGGGTTGCGGCCGCGTACTTCTGCGCGTTCTGCAGTGCTTCGAGACAGCAGAAGTACACGGCGGCTTCGGTCTCCTGAGGGTAGCGGCTGATGTCATTAGCCCCGACGCTGACCGGGACGGTCGCCTTGCGCGCCTGGGCCTCGATTGCGGCGGCGAGGCCCCTGTCCGCGAGCAGCGGCGGGTAGATGCCGCGGGCCAGGTCGCGTAGCGTTTCCAGCGCCTCGTCGGCATCGCCCTTCAGTTGCTGGATGGTGGCCCTAGCTTTCTCGGGATTCTTGAGCGCGAGCATCTGGACGAGCCCCAGCTTGACCTTGAGCGCGACCAGGTGCTGCTGCGCTCCATCGTGGAGATTTCGCTCCAGACGGCGCCGCTCGCTGTCCTGCGCGGCCACCAGCCGTTGCCGGGACGCCCGTAGGTCCTCGAGCCGCGCCTGCAGGTCGGCGGTAAGTCCGACGTTCTTGAGCACCAGTCCGGCTTGATGGGCGAGGTCGTCCATCAGCTTGATCTCCATGGGCGTGAACAACTCGCCGCGACGCTTGGTGACGGCCAGGGCGCCCAGCAGCTCGCCCTGATGACGCACCGCGACGGCGCGATCCGCGTATGGAATCGTTGGCTGCCCGGTGCCCTCGAGCTGGACTGGCCCAGGGACTAACGACGCGAGCGGGAAAGCTGCCGCACGTCGCAGCAATTCCCCGCTGCGCAGCCAGACTTCCGCGAGGTCAGCCGCGGTCCCTTCGGCCAGAACTTGGGCCATACGTGGCAGCACCTCCTCGCTCGCGTACAACTCGGCGACGCGCTCGGAGAACTGCGACAGGACCTCATACGGCGTCGCCCGCTTGCCATAGATGAGCCGGTTGGCCACCTTCTGTACGCGTTCTCGCACCGGTTGGAACCCCACCGCCACGATCGCCGTGGCAAGGATCGACAACCCCAGATTGGGCTTGCCGCCACTGCCGACCAGCGTGCCGATGCCAACCGCGATCCCGACGTACACGGCGGTGATGAAGATGGCGAGTGAGCCGTACACGATGCTGCGGCTGACGAAGACGTCAATGTCGTACAGACCGTGCCGCATGATGGCCAGCCCGATCGCGGCCGGGACGAGCACGCTGAGGGCGGACGCACCCGCGGCCCATGCCACATTGCTTGCCACGCTTCCGAGGGCGCCGATCGGGAAGACCAATAGTATAAGTCCCAACGCAGCTGCGGCGGCGTACGCGAACCAGCGGAGTTGGCTCCGCTCCTCGCCCCGTGAACGGCGGAAGCGCACCCCCACTGCTGCCACGAGAATACCGAACACCAACAGCAGCGAAATGACTAGCAGCGGACCGTTGCTGTTGGTGAGTCCGTCGAGAGCTGGCACCGCCAGCGGGTTGGGCACGTTGGGAAGCCGGGGCGACAGCTGGACCGGCGCCACGGCGATCACCGACGACGCCTTCGTTACGAGTGCGATGACGAACACCACCCGTGCGGTCCATCGCCATCGCGGCCCGGGTAGCAACCGTCCGTTCGGGAAGAGCAGGATTACGAATCCGAGGAGAATCACCCCTAGCGTGCCGGTGATGTTGGACACCCAGGCGGGCCATACGACCCAACTCCGTGGCGATGCTCCTGTCAGCAACCCGCGCATGGCGATGTAGTCGCTCGCCAGGTAGATCGCGTCACCGGCGGCGATGGCCAGCAGCAACCATCCGATGGGGTTCGTCGGTCGGCGTGCCGCGATCAGAACGCCGAGGATTCCGGTGATGAGCGCTCCGAGGAAGACCGGCAAAGACGCCGTGAGCGGCAAGTCGATCGCCTTCCAGTCCAGAGCGAGCAGGGCCAGGCTGGCGACCAGGAGCCCGAAAGAGCACAGCCCAATTGCCCAAGCGGCGCGAACCGCCCGCCGTTCCCAGCGTGCTGTCATGGAGGACACGATATCGACGGCGTGTTGGGCTGTCGATGGTGTGGCCTTCCTGCGCGAGAGGGTGGCAGGCACTCCTCTTTGGTCGGAGATTGCCTCCCGATCGCGCCAAGGTCAGGTGGCCCTGAGGATTCGCGCCCGGCGCCCAGGAGAGATCCATCAGCTGGCCGAGCAGTCGAGGACGCGCACCCTCGCGCAGGCGACGCTGATCTCACTCGGCGGCCCCTGGAGGGGATGTATAAACGATTGACGAGGTTGTCGAGGTTGGTGTCGCCACCGTGCGCCCAGTGCAGGACGTGATGCCATGCGGTCCAGTGGGACAGAAAGGCGAGCGCAACTGCCCCACCAATCTCCGCTCATCGTGTAGGTGTCGGCGAAAGTGTCATTACTGATGCCGGACGTGGCGGAGGCGGCATGGCGGTAGTCAGGCGCACTAAGTCAGCCCGTCGTGCTCCCAGGTTTGGTGGACCTGCGCTCAGGTCGCTCCATCACTCGGGCACTCGCCGTGGGCCCACCCAGCGTCGATCAGCGCCTGGCGGGCATCGGCTGCCTCATCTGATCCGACCCTGACCACGAGGAGCTTGCCACAGCTCTTGCACGGGTACGTCAGGCGATAACGACGGACGGCTTCGGCGAACCCCGCCTTGCTGCCTTCCTCGAGGCCGGCGGCTCGACCTTCCTCCCGACCGGCACGCCGACCTTCAACGAGCCCCTTGTCGAAACCGTTCCGTCGCGCCAACTCGACATCCCGTTCCAGCAGATCGAGGGCCTGCTTGACCAACTCACCAAGCGAAAATCCCGTCGCGTCCCGTAACGCGATGAGCCTGGCTTTCGTCTCGAGATCGCAATGCACGGCAACTGTTGGGTGGGCGGCTTCGTAGCGCAGCCGGCTCGGGGGCACGTGTCCGCGGGTCATCGCTACACCCCGCCACTCGGCCGAGGGTTCGGATGTCGGTACGGATACCGGTGCTCATGTCGGTACTCCCGACGGTACGCATACCCCGTGCAGACATCCCCGAGACCCCATCGTGAACGGTTCTCTCGCGCGCGCACGCGCGGGCGCGCGTTGAACAGGTTCCACGAGGGTTCACGGACGTGCTTCGCGAACCCTCCGCTGCGAGGGGACTCCGTGAAGTTCAAGCCATTTTTGGAGCCTTCTTTGAGCGAGGGTTCTCGCGAGGCAATCAGCTGGTGCCATCGCCTCTCGACCCACGGCCAGCGTCTCCACGCCATCGCCGTGGTCGCAGCATCGAAGCCCGGCCGCTCGAAGCGGTCGAGCCTCATCGGCTGTCCTCAGTTTCACGGTCGCTCGGTACGGTGACATCCTCGGAGCGCGCCTCGGCGGCCAACGTCTCCGTGAACACGAGAATATCCGCTCGGCGGTACCGCGCAGAACGTCCGATTTTCAGCCGAAGGATGCGACCCTCTGCGACCAACACGTGGAATTTCGACCGCGAGATCCCCAACATACGGCTCGCCTCCCGGTCGTTCACCAACAGGGTCTCCATCGCGCGTGCCTCCGGGTCGTCGAAATGCGTGAGGTCAGCCTGACACTTTCGAGGTCATTGGGACAGGACAGACCCACGATGGACATGTAGGGACACTTCTGTCACCATGCGCGCATGGCTGGACTTGGCGCGGCACGGCGTAAATACCACCGTCAATCGGTCGCGCACACCCTTCGTGAACTGAGAGGTCAAAAGGGTTGGAGCCAGGAAGACCTAGCTGATCGACTAGGCATCGATCGCCGTCAGGTGGTGCGGCTCGAATCAGGTTGTGCACCGGTGACCCTCGAGGTCGTTGAGGCGCTCGCTCGGGTGTTTGGTGTCCTGTCGATGTTCTTCATGACCTCGGCCCTGGAGGACGAGGGCGCCCGAATCCCGCAGGATGGCGGCTTTGTGCAGCGCTTGGCGGAGAAGGAGTACGAGAATCTCATCGGGTCGGCGCTTGATCGGCCGGCGATGGCATACCTCATGCACACCGCTGTCGAACTGACGGACGACAACCTCAACACGGTGGGGGATGTCGCCGATGCATTCCTACAGGCCCAGATCGTTGCTCGAGCGGATCTCGAGGAGTACTCATTCGTCCTGGAATCCATGTTTCCCAGCGGGCGGCCAGATCGGTCGAAGGCGCGCGCTCGCCGGGCGAGTGTCCCGCGAGCAAGGAAACCAAGAGCAGATGCTGAGTCGATGCCTGTGGTCACCCCAATCAGACCCGGCTGATGCCGCACCCCAAAGTCCGAGCAAATGCATTACCTCGCGTCGCTCCGCCTTCAGGTTGGGTGCCCGCACGACCCGAAGCTCAGGTCGCACCCGAATCGGGTCCACCAAACCTGCGGCGCACCCGCAGCCTCTTGTCTCCGAGTACCGCCGTGGTCAATTCCCGCCGTCGACCGCTTGAGATGACACCTTCGTTGACGCCCCCAGCCTCGCCAGTAGGGACGCGACTTCAGGGCACAGCAAGCGACCCACCCGCGTCAGCGCCGCGTTCTGTCAGGTTGCAGCGAGCTGGCGGAGCCGGCGAGCAATGAACACGGGCCCAGTCTCGGGCGCGTCGAGTTCGAGCGCCAACCGATAGGCATCGGCTGCTTGACGCTTGCGTTCAAGACGATCGAACAGGTCTGCGCGTGCCATGTGCAGCTGCGACCAGCCCTCCAACGTCCATCCGAACCCGTCCAACTGCCCCATCGCGCAGGGTCCAACGCTCGGTATTCTGGGAACTTGGAGTTGCCCCCTGACAAGGTGCTGAACCCACGGATACTCGGTGCCGCACGACCAGTCGCGGGGTGCTTGTGAGCATGCCGTCGCCCGATGAAGTTATGAGCTAACTCCCACCGAGCACCAGGTCGCCCGAGCTTTGCTGCGTCTGGCTTGCGCACCCGGGAGATCGCCAGCCCGATGTTCCTGTCGGAGAAGACCGTCGAGGTGAACCTGTCGTTGCTTCATGGAAATCTCGACATGCGCTATTCGAGCCGAGCTGTGTCGGCGCCTGTCGCCATCCCGCAAGCCCCCGCCTCGATTAACAGAACTCACCACGCCTAGGGGAGCAACCCCATTTCATAGGGATTCCCCGCTATCCAGGCGCGTCGCTCGCGCCTAGCTTGAGAGCGTGGAGCAACGCACCCAGATGACGAGCCGCCTTCACGCAACCTTAAGGCCACGCACACGAGCCTTCGTAGCGTACCCCGCCATGGAGACATCCCCGGTGTCGCTTTGGGCGTGGGGCGCGGAGGTCCCGTTAGTCATCTGGCTCGCGCGTTTGAACCTGCACAGCCGTACGCGTATTGTCAACCGAACCAATCAGTCGGGGGAGACGACATGACACTCCGCGCGCGACCGATGCTGGATTCCACGCCGACCCCACGGGGAAGCGCCGGCCAAGCGGGGTTGATACTCGAGGTCGCTGCTTATCATCCGCCCGATACTGGTCACCACGCGGAGCGGCTACCCGGGCGAGCCACTCATCCACATAGACGGATAGGCACGCCACGATCGAAAGGTCTCTCGCGTTTCGCGATTGCGACGATCGGGGTTCTGGCGGTCACGGTCGGCCTCGCCACCCAGGTGATCGCAGCTGGAACCTGGAGCGTTCAGACCTCGGGCACGAGCATCACCCTCGACGGGGTGTCCTTCGTGGACGTCACCCACGGCTGGGCGGTCGGGGGGGCGGCACGATTCTGGCCACCGCCGACGGGGGGACGAGTTGGAGCGCCCAGACCTCGGGCACCAGCAATCAGCTCTTCGGGGTGTCCTTCGTGGACGCTACCCACGGCTGGGCGGTCGGGAACCTTGGCACGATCCTGGCCACCGCCGACGGGGGGACGAGCTGGAGCGCGCAGGCCTCGGGCACCAGCAATGACCTCTTCGGGGTGTCCTTCGTGGACGCCACCCACGGCTGGGCGGTCGGAATATTTGGCACGATCCTGGCCACCGCCAACGGGGGGACGACCTGGACCGGCCAGACCTCGGGCACCGGCAATGACCTCGCCGGGGTGTCCTTCGTGGACGCCAACCACGGCTGGGCGGTCGGCATAAACGGCACGATCCTGGCCACCGCCAACGGGGGGGCGAGCTGGACCGCTCAGACCTCGGGTAGTACCGTCACCCTCGACGGGGTATCCTTCGTGGACGCCAACCACGGCTGGGCGGTCGGGGTTACCGGCACGATCCTTGCCACTGCCGACGGGGGGACGACCTGGACCGCCCAGATCTCGGGCACGAGCAACACGCTCGACGCGGTGTCCTTCGTGGACGCCAACCACGGCTGGGCGGTCGGGGGGGTCGGCACGATCCTGGCCACCGCCGACAGGGGGGCGAGCTGGAGCGCCCAGTCCTCGGGCACCGGCAATGACCTCCATGGTGTGTCCTTTGTGGACGCCAACCACGGCTGGGCGGTCGGGACAGGCGGCACGATCCTTGCGTTCGTAAACGCGCCCCCATCGGGGACGATGACCACGAACCCATCGTCAGGGCCACCGGGCACCGTGATCAGCGCGGAATCGGTCACCCCCTGCCCGTCGGGCTCGACTGGGGCCACCATCTATTTCAAGACCAACGCCGACGCCACGGTGGCGGGCGCGCCGGCCAGCAGCTTCGATCCCTCGGGGGACTGGGCCGGCACGGTCGCGGTGCCGCCCGGCACGGCCCCGGGCTCCTACTTCGTGACCGCCAGCTGCTTCGAGCCTGCGTTTCCCCACGGGGCCACCGACACCCAGAACTACAACTTCAGTGCCTTCGGCGTGACCAGCCTCCCGCCCGGGACGGTCAAGGGAAAGGCGTTCAACTTCAACGCCAATCCGCTGGCGGGAGCCGTGCTGATCCTCGACAGCGGACCCAAGCAGGTCACAGGATCCCGGGGCGGCTACAAGTTCAGCGGAGTGAGTGCGGGATCGCATTCGCTGTCGGCGACCTTCAAGGGCAGGGCATGTCATGCCAATTCGAAGACCGGGCCGAGCTCGCCGGTAACCGTGGTGGTCTCCGGCGGAGGATCAACCATCGTCAATTGGTTCTGCTTGGTGAAGTGAACTGCGCGCTCGCTTGCGCCAGCAGCTCAACCGGCTGAGCTGGATGGATCGCCCCACCCGGGCGGCTGATCCGTCGCTACGAGTACGACCACCCGGGTGACCTGGTCCACATTGACGTCAAGAAGCTCGGCCGAATCCCCCCTTGCGGTGGCTGGCGTGTTCACAGGCCTCGGCCATCACCAGACCGGGGTCGGCGACGACTATGTCCACTCCGCCGTCGATGACCACTCACGGCTCGCGTATTCAGAGATCTGCGGCGGCGAGCGTGCCCCGACCGCAGCTGGTTTCTGGACCCGCGCGAGCGCGTTGTTCGCCGCCCGCGGCATCGTGGTCCAGCGCGTCCTCACCGACAACGCCTTTGTCTACCGCCGGTCTCTCCGCTTCCGAAGCGCGGTCCGGGAGAGCGGCGCAATGCAGCGGTTCACGCAGCCCTGGCGTCCCCAAACCAACGGCAAGGTGGAGCGCTTCAACCGGACCTTGCTCAAGGAATGGGCCTACGATCGGACACGTGCGTCAGACGGCGTGACGCGCAACGGCAGAAGCGGCGATCAGAACATCGCCCGCATCAGTTTGAACCGAGTTGATTTCGAGAAACGCTCCCGTACACCTGCATTCCTCCTGCTCTACAACCATCACCGAGCCCACACCGGTCTCGGAGATGCTCGTACTCGAGCGGATCTCGAACGTACTCATACGTCCTGGAAGCCATGTTTCCAGTGGGCGGCCAGACCGGTCGAGGGCGCGCGCTCATCGGGCGAGTGTGCGCCCTCGAGCAACGGAACCAAGAGAAGATGAGGAGTTCGACGCCTGTGGTCACCCCAATCAGACTGGCTGACGCCGCACCCCAAAGTCCGAGCAAATGCATTACCTCGCGCCGCTATGCCTTCAGGTTGGTACCCTCGCGACCCGAAGTTCAGGTCACACCCAAATCGGGTCCACCAAACCTGGGGGCAGAACGGGCTGACTGAGTGCGCTCGACTGCCGCCATGCGGCCTCCGCGCGCCCAGAATCAGTAATGACACCCTGGCTGACACCTCCACGACGGGTGGAGATTTGTGGGGCAACACCCGGAGGAGATGCTGCTCGGAGAGCCGAGGCTTGAGTTCCTCAGCGGCTCCCCGAGGGGTGTATTAGTGATGGACTAGGTTGTCCAACTCGGTCGCCCCACCCTGCGCCCAATGAGTGACGGTCTGATTCACCAGTCCGCCGCAGTGGCTCGAGCCTGGGCAACGCATGCGCTTGCACCCTTGACCTCGTACAGCGCGATCGCACGTTGCAGCTGTTCCTGTGCGCCGTTTCTGTCGCCGCCGAGCGACCGCACTTCCGCGAGCGCCATCGTGACATCACCGGAAGCGACCGGCGCCTGCGTACCATGTGCAATTTCTGCTGCTTCGTTTGCCAAGCGTTTGGCTGTCGCATGGTCGCCCCGCCGCGCTGCCACCTTTGCTAACACCGCGCGCCCCAGCATCTGGGTGGCAGCATCTGCGGAGCCTCCAGCGTCAAGCCCCTGGATGGCCCAATTCTGAGCGTCGTCAAACCGCTTCAGCGCGTATAGCGCATCCGCGAGCTGACATGCGAGTGTTGACATAAAGCCGCGCTCTCCCATCGAAAGCAATTCCTCGCATCCCTGGCGGGCCAGACGCTCCGCCGCCGCCGGATCACCCGCCAGCCTTTCGATCCGTTGCGCCTCCTGCATGCTGGACGCAGCCTCGATCGTGAGGCCGCGCTCCATCCGCAGCTGTCGCGTCGACGACACGAGGGCACGTGCTTCGTCGATCTGTCCCTGGCAGGCCATGAGCGACCCGCGCCACACATCGAACAGCGCTTCGTACAGCGGGCTCTGGCGCTGCCGGTCCTCCAACCATGCGAGCGCCTCCGGAATGGGAGTTGGTCCGAGTGCCACTTCGCCGGACAGCAGGTGCAGGATCTCGCGCTGGGCTCGCACGTCGTTCGCTCGCTGCGCATGTTCGAGCGCACGGTTCAGCGCCGAGAACGCGTCTGCGTGCCGGCAGCGGTAGTAATCCAAGAAACCGATCCCGTGCCACAGCGACCCAAGAGCTGCCTCATCGCCGCTGAACTCGATAACCGATCGCGCCGATTCGATCACCGTTTCCAGCCTGGCGACGTACTTCTCCGGCTCGATCTTCGCACCCCAGTCGCTCTCTATCAACTCGGCGCGCAACTCACCGAGGCGATCTCCGACCTGCGCGCATCTTCCGGCCAGCGCCGCTGCGCGACTGACGGCGTCGGCCATGCGGCCGGATAGTCCGAGGCCGTTGATGAGGCCCTGCTCGACATCCAGCTGAGGCCGGTTCCCTGGAAGCAGCGCGGTCGCACGCTCGAAGAGGCTGACCGCCGCGCTCACATCGCCGCGCTGCAGCGCCCTGTCCCCCGCCTCGCTGAGTCGGCGCGAGCCTGCGCCGGCAAGACGCGCCTGCACCGCCTCGCCCACGGGGCCTAGCTCGGCGCGGTAGCGGAAGGCTTGTTCGAGATGGTAGCCGACGATCACGTCGAGCTCGGCCATACCCGGCGCGCGTTGTAACAACCACTCCGCAAAGCGTTCGTGCAACTCGGCGCGCTCGGCCTTGGGGACAGCGCCGTACGCGGCGTCGCGTATCAGAATGTGGCGGAATTTGAAGGCATCCTCGCCAGGTATGGCGTTGCTATCGGGACGCACCAGGTCTTTCCGCACCAGCACCATCAATGTCGAAGGAATGTCAGCTTCGTCCGGCATCATCACTTCGACCGCTCCGCGATGGAACGATTGACCCTCCACTGAACCGCGTTCGAGCACCCTGCGTTCGGCCTGACGAAGCTGATCCAACCGTGCGGCCATCAGCGCATGAATGGTCGGCGGGATCGCGACCTCTCGAGAAGGCGATTCTCCGGCCATGGCCAGAATTTCCTTGATGAACAAAGGGTTTCCGCCCGCGGCGGCCAGAACGCGCTCCCGCATCTCCGATGGGATGGCACCGTCGCGGTCGAGCAGCTCGCCGATGAGCAGTGAGCTTTCGGACCCATCTAGTGGCTGGAGCAGTATCGTACTCGCATTGAGCTTGCCACCGCTCCAGCCGGCACGCCGCTCGAGCATCTCGGGCCGTGCCACGCAGAGAATGAGGATCGGCGCCTCGCGGCTAAAGTCAGTCATGTGCTCGATGAGGTCAAAGAGGTTCGGTTCACCCCAATGGAGGTCGTCGAATACCAACACCACCGGCCGCCAACGGCTCACGTGTTCCATGAGCTTCCGCACCGCCCAGAAGATGTCGTTGGGTGTGGTCGCAGCGATCTCGTGTCCGAGCAGGACGTCCATCACCGTGGCGATGCTCTTGTCGCGCGTCAGCAGGTCATCGACGTCGAACTGCGCAGCCGATTCGCTCACTTGCTTGAGCATGGAAACGATGGGGAAGTACGTGATCCCTTCGCCGTACGAGAGGCAGCGTCCACTGAGTACGATGGCGTCGAGCTCGCGCAGGAACTCGGCGACAAGGCGCGTCTTGCCCACACCGGCGGTGCCTAGCAGTGTGAACAGCGTGCATGACTGCTGCTCGGCTGAGTGAGCGAACGCGTCACGTAACAAACGGAGCTCGTGAGTACGTCCCACGAAGGCAGCGTCGTGTGCATCCACCGTCGCCGTGCCGGCCAAAGCCAACAAGCGATACGCCGTTACCAGCTTTTCCTTGCCCTTGAGGTCGAGCGGCTGCAACGGCTCGACGCTGACGGATGAGGAGCGCAGGGCGCGCAGCGTTTCCTCGCCCAGGACGATTTCTCCCGGCGCGGCCACCTGCTCCAGCCGGGCAGCCACGTTCACCGCATCACCAGTGGCCAGCTCCTCTGTATCCGTCACCACCTGGCCCGTGTTCACTCCCATGCGCAGGTTGAGCGTGACGCCGTAGTCGCGCTGCAGCTCGTCGTTCAGGGTCGCCAGACTGTCGCGCAGTTCGATGGCGGCGCGCACCGCTCGCAGCGCGTCGTCCTCGTGCAGAACTGGTACGCCGAACACCGCCATGACCGCGTCACCGATGAATTTCTCCACGGTGCCGCCATGGCGCTCGACGACATCGCGGGCGACGTCGAAATACCGTCGCAGGATGCGCCGGAAGCTTTCGGGATCGGTCCGTTCGCCGAGCGACGTGGAGCCCGTCACATCGCAAAAAAGGATGCTTACAATCTTGCGCTGTTCCCGCGACGGCACGGCCGCCGCCAAGGGCGCGCCGCAGCCGTTGCAAAAGGCTGCGTCAGCCGGATTCGCGCGTCCGCACTTCGCGCAGGGCCTCATGGCGCGAGCATAGGGCAAGCGGGAAGGTGGCGTGGCGAGGGTGTGCCGAATGGGGATCAGCCCTCATCCCTTCCGGGGTGGCCACCATCGAGGCCGGGTTGACCGGCGTGTCGGTCAGCGTGGTCTGCGCGCGTCCGCCGCGGCCAGCAAGAGCTGGCGTATCGACACCGCGGGTGCAGCGGTGGTCCGACCTTGTCCAGTGGGCCGACCGTTCCGAGCGAGTTCGAGGGTATCTGCACCCACTGGCCCCCGCCAGTCAGGGCTCCCGAGGCCGGAGCCGACGGCTTGGGACCGCCATGGGCACGCTCTGAAACGATTTCCTTTCGGAGCAGGCTCCGCTGTGACCATCTCCAACTCAAAGCTGCGCTGTTTTTCACCCCATCTCTTTTCGAGCGGTGAGCAGGCGGCTAAGAGTGCCGAAGCCAACGCGAAGTTGCCTGGCTGCCGCGCGCTTGCTCAGCGTGTTCACACCTTCTTCCCTCAAGTGCTGGCCACGAGATGGGCCGCGCCGCGCCGATCAGGTTATGCGGCATTAGGTTCACCAAACGTGGCGCCAAGGCCGGCGATTCATCGTCGGTGAATATCCGATAGCCGCTTCCGGCCTCACCTTTCACCCAAAGACACCTCCGCTGACACCTGTACGCGGCGGTCCCCGGGGCGGTCGAGGAACGGGATGCTTGTGTGAGCGACGATCCTTTTATCGACCTGATTCGCAGGGTGCCAGCGTTGCTCCGCGGGGACCGCTTTCGACTACGCAGACGGCGACCCGCGCTGTCGAAAGCGCGCGGGCGGCTCGACACCGATCGACGGTGGACCCTGCGCTTCTTCGTTCACGCAAACATATGTTGTCAGCCACCACACGTCTCGCTCCTCGTCGATTTCTCCCTCACCGACTAGGAGGCACGTGTTGAGCCACCTAAGCGACTCCACCTCGGTCGTCAGTTCAATGCGTGCTGTCACCGCGCGCCGACGCCCGGGTGCGTGCTCATCAACACTCTGGCCATGGATCGAGATGAGAATCTCATTCCCGTCCCTCATCGCGAGGAAGCCGCGGAGGTTCGGCGTCCACACGCCGTCTTCCCGGCGCCGTGGATAGTTGGCCCATACCAGGGTTCCCTCGATGTCGCCCGTCACTTCTCCCCCTCCGTGACCGAAGCCAAGCGCCTCGCCCCGACTCGCGCCTTCGCCATACGGTTGATGCCAGCTCGCGCGTGAGTAGTGCATGGTGATCTTGCAGAGCGGTTCAATGCGCATCTATGGTTCCTCCTTAGCAGTCCGTCGATGCCGGGTTTCAAGCGTCTCTCTCCTTCGGATACTGCTCGACGCCCATTGTTCAGCAGTCACTAGGACCTCCGCCGCATGCCGGCCTCCGACCCTTGGCCTCGAGTTCGGCGTCCCGGCTGGCGGTCCCCGACACCGCACGATCGGAGGCGTTTCACGCCCCGGGAGTGTCCGGCTCCGGTCATGGCGCCGGTGAGGCCGAGGGCTGAGGGACGAGGCGATCCATCACCGCGGCGATCAGCTCAGGTACACCAAACCTGCGCCGAGAGTCCGTTCTGCTGGATTTGTCGAATACCTAGCGCCGCTAGAACCCTGTCCGTAACCGGCAATGACACCTTGGCTGACACCTTCGAAGAATCCCCTTCCTTCGACTTCTTGTCCGATCCGAACCTCGAGAGTCGGATTCAAGCATCACCCGATGACGAGTGCTAAGTCGCCGTCTCAAAAGGGGTGCAACGCGCTTTGTCCTCGACTGAGGTCAACGAACGATCTATTCACGCATGGCTCACAAGCGAAATCGTTTCCGAACATCTCCAGAGGCTCGCGGGACTAGGTGGGCAGCCGCTTCGTTCGTTCGGAGGTCGAGAGGCTCCCTAACGCGGCCGCCAAGAGAACCCGACGAGCACGCCCCCAACTAGCGTTGAGGCGCGAAGTCGGCGGATGGTTCCACGACGACTTGCAACTGGCCGCCATGATCAAGACACCGAGTTGGGGCCGTGACCTGCCGATTCCCGGTGGGGGGCGGGGCGGGTTCATTGTCCCCTAGTACAGTGGCTCAGCGGCGCTTGCCGAGCCCTGGCAGGCCGCCAGACACCACTTGCCGCACCCGCATTACGGAGTGCCGATGTTCGGAGCCCACGCTTCCCTTTTCTGCCTTTATCGTTTATCGTCGATGGGCGATGAAAAAGTCCGACCAGCCGCTTGATCGAGCTACGGCCGCTGAGTACGCCGGCTGGTTCAAGGCACTTGCCGACGCCACCAGGATCCAGATCGTCTCGCTGCTCGCCCGACGGGGAACGCCGATGAACGTCGGTCAGATTGTCGCCACCGTCGATGTCGGCCAGTCCACCGTCTCGGCCCACCTGAAGGTGCTCGCGGAGGTGCGGTTCCTGCTTGCCAAGCAGCGCGGCACGTCCACCTACTACCGGATCAACGACGCGTGCGTGGACTGCTTCCCCACCGCGGCCGATGTGGTCATGGGCCGCCCCGTTCCTGCAACTCCGGTCTCGTCCCAAGAGCACAGCACCAAATGAGCGCGCTGATGTCCGGCAACCAAACCCGCGATGCCGACAGCACACGAGACTCCGTCATCGACCGCTACTCCGGCTTGGCCCGCATCGTCCTGGCCGGCGGCGCTATCGCCGACGACACTGACTCCTTCGCCGATAGCTGCTTTGGCGCCGCCGCATACTCAGACGCCGACGGCGCCCCAGAGACGGCGTTGCGGGCCAGCCTCGGCTGCGGCAATCCTGTTGCCGTGGCCAGCCTCAATGCCGGAGAGACCGTGCTCGACCTCGGGTCCGGCGGCGGCCTCGACGTCCTGCTCTCGGCCCAGCGGGTCGGCCCGGCCGGCACTGCCTACGGAGTGGATGTCAGCCCGGACATGCTCGCCCTCGCCCGCGCCAACGCAGAGGCGGCCGGCGTCGCGAATGCCGTCTTTCTCCAGGGCGACATCGAGGACATTCCACTCCCCGATGAGCACGTGGACGTGGTCATCTCCAACTGCGTCATCTGCCTGTCGGCGGACAAGCCGCGGGTGCTCGCCGAGGCGTTCCGGGTGCTCCGGCCTGGCGGGCGGCTGGGCATCAGCGACGTTGTCGCCTACAGCGACATCGATTCCGCCCAGCCGGCCACGCCCGAGGAGTGGGTCGGATGCGTGAGCCTCACCAACCTGCAATACCGCGATCTGCTGCTTACCGCCGGGTTCACCGCCATCAGCATCACCAGCGCTCACCCGGCAGCTCCCGGGTTTCAGTCGGCCATCATCCAGGCGGCGAAGCCATCCGCGCAGCGCACATAACGACAACGCTCAATTCAGGTGCACCAAACCTGCCGCTAAGCCGGCGATTCATCGCTGGTTGAATATGCGATATCCGCTTCCGGCCTCGCCTTCACCGTAAGATACCTCCGCTGAGACCTGTACGCGGCAGTCCCCGGCGCGGTCGAGGAACAGGACGCTCGCGTGGCCGATCGTGCTCGGTGTCGATGTGGGGCACGGTGCTCGCCAGGTCGTAACTGACCAGCGGATTGGATTCGATTTCCCGTCAGCGGTTCGGGTCGTAGCAAAGTTCAAAGACCTTGCCGTCTGCTGCTCGAAAGTGCTGCCAGGCGTACCCGTCGCCGCCTGAACCCCGGTCGCCAATCATCTCGACACCCGCCTGACCCAACACCGTTGTCGCTTGCTCGATGTCGTCGACAAGGAATCCGGCTACGACCTGGTTGTGAGCAAACTGTGCAACTGGGTTGGGACCATCTGGCCCGAAGATCTCGAGTTGGTCGCCATCTGGCAGCCGGAACACCGTGAAGTCGGGCTGCTCCACGATCACGTGGAGCCCGAGGACGGTGCGAAAAATGCCCACCAGTTCCTTGTAGTGATCCGTCTTCACACCGACCCAGCTCACTCCCATGATTCGCATCGACGACCTCCTTGAGAGTTGTCCGTTTTAACGCATACGCCTTTTCTGAACCCCACCTCGGCTCGCATTCATTCACCGGGACCGCGAGCGATGACTTCGAGCTGACTGCGTCTGGCACTGCTATCGCACACAGGAAGGGCGCGAACACTTGACTGTGGGGCGGTCGATCCTCCTCGAGGGCAAACCACGGTTTGCACCGCTCCAACCGAGTGAGCCAGTCTGTTTTCGTCATCTCACTTAGCCTCGATCGTCGACGATCGTAGCCACGCTCCACTATCCAGATCAAGTGCCGAACGTCCTCAACCGAGCGGTCGACCGGATACTGAGCGCCAGACCACTTGACGCGGTAGCCGATGAGCACTGCCCGATGGCGAACTCTGGGTCCGTCGCGATCCGAACGAGACCGGGTTCCAATTCGGTCAGTACGTTGCGGAAGTGCCCCTGCATATCGTCCAACGTGGTCCAGCGCTGCACCGCCAAGGCCTACTTATTGACGCTCGTCCTCACACATCGCGCATCGCTCCGGAAGATCGGTCCGATCGGCTTGCTGGACGCGGCAAGTGACGCAGATATGTGCGGTGATGACGTTCTCCTTGTCAGCGAAACGGTACGCGCACCGACCTCCGGCTGAAATCTAATGCACGGCCAGGCCATGCCCTCGACACGAACTTCCCAGAATGAGCGCTTCGGCGGCAGCAGTCTTCGGCGCCCAGCACACCCTGCACGCAGCGTCCCAGGCGAAACATCGGCAGGGCCGCACGTCGGCCGACGGTGAGGAGACCCGGCTGACGCCCGCCTCTCAGTCCGGGTGTTCGATCGCCCAATCCCCGGCTCCGGGTAAAGCGCAGCCGACCAGCCAGTGGTGGCCGTAGGGATCTGCGAAGCGCCCCTGGCGGAGCCCGAACGACTGATCGGCGACGGGCGCGATCTGTGTCGCACCGTTCGCGACGGCGCGCGCGGCAAGCGCATCGGGGTCTCCGACCAAGAGGTTGAAGTCTCACGGTCGTGCCACCCAAGGTCTTCGGGCTGAGATTCGATGATTCCGGGGCTTCATCGGCCACCCGAAACCGCGCGCCTTGGACGGCCATCTCAACGACGATCCTTCCATCAGGGTAGGTGTTCCGGTGGATCTCCTCTGCGCCGAACGCCCGGTGATAGAAGGCAACCGCGTCGGCGGCATTGCTAACTGTCAACACTGGCGTGATCGCGGTTTCATACGTCTCCATTTGTGTTTCGAGTATGCCCTTTCTATGGTTACCGGGCTCCACGATCGCGTCAATCACACTGAATTTCATGGCTCGTCCACGCGCTCCTAAGCCCTCGCCTCTTTGGTTTGTTATCGACAACCGGTTCGTTCTGTGTTCTTCGCTGGGCGCAGGGTCGAGAGATGACAACGTCGCGCAGGCGAGGGTCCGCCAATGTCCCTTGAGGATCCCGTCGCCGTTGGAAGAGGTTCGCAGACGTCTAGAAAGGTTCAGCAGGCCGTCCCTAATCGGCGATATGGCTAGTGCGTCGTGGGACCCGCGCGGCTATTCGGGTCCAAACGACGCTTCCGGGAGGAGCCGAAGGATAGGTGCTACCCCGCCGCGTCATCGGTTGTGCTCATCAATCGGACCGGTAGTCATACGTGGCGACGTAGCCGCAGTTCCCCTCGAAGTTGAAATCGAGGCCGTCAGCCTGTACCCGCAGGTGATCGACGACCACCTCGTACCCCGGTCGGTCGTGGCCAGGAACACCACAGGTCACCGTCGCCGTGGTATCGAACGCTGCGCGGGCTGCGACGTCGACGTGTCCCTTGACCTCGAGCCGCTGTCTGCCGCGTGGCTCGTGGACGAGGCAGATGTCCCGGTTCTCGGTGAAGCGCACCTCCTTGATGCACGTGGCGTATTGGCGGTACGGGCTGCCGCCCATCCGGCCCGTAACGATGCCGGCCAGCACGTCGCGCTGCTCGGCAGTCGCATCCTGGTCCACGTATACGCCCACCCGCCACGGCGCTCCCTTCTCATCCTCATCCCAGTAACCGACCATCACAACCCGACGACCGGCGAGGTCGGACGGCCCATGGTGACCGTCGGCAACTGACCACCCGATCGCGAACTTGCAAAACCGAAACTGTGCGCGCGAGCCTGGCCTGCCGCCGATGCGACGGCAGGGACAGATGGCGTCGCAGTTGCAGGAACTCGAAGTAAGGACCCGCGATGCGCCACGAGGTCACAGCGGGCCTATCAACAGGGAGCGTGGTCACTGCCGAGCAGGATAGCCCGACGAGGGGATTGAGATCATTGGTTCGCCTGACCAGTCTCCGCT
The DNA here is from genome assembly GCA_963768105.1 of Candidatus Dormiibacterota bacterium. GTDB lineage: Bacteria > Chloroflexota > Dormibacteria > Aeolococcales > Aeolococcaceae > Palsa-851. Next base: position 22,401 of record CAVYGR010000006.1, read on the forward strand.
CTCTGCCGTGTCGAATCCAAGATGGATTCTGGGGCCGCACAGTTGCCCACACGAGCGTCTTGTCACCAGAGGCTACGACGCCTGCACACGGGCCCTAGCAAAATGACACCTTGGCTGACACCTTCGTCCGTGGACGTTGGTGACCGATGGAGGACACAAACCGTGTCTTGACGTGCTGCGTGAATACGATCGTGGACCTCTGAGGACGTCTGCGAACGTCAGTTCGCCCAGCTGAGAACCCTAGGCGTCAAGACCCACTGACTCACCGGCTGAGCCGGCGCAGGCGAGTACAGGATGCCAGGACGTTCTCGCCAGCACAGAGGGGAGAAAGCGCGATGCTTGTATGTGTAGCCACCACAGGTGCACGGCTTCCGCTTGGCGTGGCGTCTACCGCCGTGACTGTGGCAGTAGGTGTCACCGGCACAGGCCCCAGCGATGGCAGGGTTGTCCTGATGCCGTGATGCCAGCACATCGCTGTCCAGGGTGATCAGGGTCAAGGCTGGGAAGCACAGTCGTTGGATACAGCATGCCATCCCGATACCGTCGCCTTCCGTGAGCGTCGTGGAATTGCTGGGCGTGACGACGGATCTTGGGTGTTCGGTAATCCGAGGCTTGGGACATGGCACAGACCTCAGCGTAGACGCTCGTGGTTATCCCCGCTCCGTTGTGAAGAGCTTCAAGTGCTTGAGCCTTGATCTCAGCTTTGTCTGACACCCCTCGTTGCAGCACGTCACTCTTGAGCTAGTTTCGGGCCTGTAGACACGGGAGAGGTTGGTTTCTGCTCGTTCCGCAACGCCGTTCGTAACCGTGGCGACGCGTTCGCGTTGAATGGGCAGCCATGAAACTCAGAACCATAATCGGCTCTGCGATCGCCGCCCTTGGCCTCGCGGCATGTGGCTCGACAGTCGCGCCGGCCGGTTCCCCAACTCTCGCGCCGACTGTCGGGGCGACAGTAGCGCCGACTCCCAGCGCAACACCCACCGCGACACCGATCTCAACGCCCACCGCGACACCGATCTCAACGCCCGCACCGATCACGCCTACAATCACTGTGACCGCGTGTGAGCCGGTTGGTGCCGCTGGCGGTGGCGCAATCGCATGGAGTGGCGCTGGCAACGTCTACTACCAGCTTACGGTGTATCCGCCGACTGGTGCACCGATCATCGTGTACCAGAACGTGAATCCCAATGGCACCTATGGTCCGCTGACGCAAGTGGGCACGTGGCACTACAAGTTCCAGGCTGACAATCAGATGAGCGTGAGTGGCGCGTTCACCATCGCGGCTTGCCCTGGGTAAGACGATACGATGACCGCATCTGACAACCTGAAAACCGGCTAGGTCGCGGCCCTGATAGCACCGAAGCATCATCGCGGGGCCTGTCCGTCTGCCCAGCCACTAGGCTGTCTCAGTTGCAGTCCTGCTCAGGGAATCATCCTGCCGTCTGAGCGCATTGATGCTGTGCCGGTGAAGTAGGGGTCATCAGGCTCCTGGGCCGCCGCAACACCCTCGTTCACGGCTCTGAGGATATCTGCCCGCTTGCCCCCGGCTCGGACAAGCTCGGCTATGGCGTCACGAGCCTGGACGACGCGCTGCTCGATGGTGACGTAGCCGAGAAGCTCTAGCTTGGTCTGTTCAGACTCATCATGCTTCCGCCTGCCCGCTTCGGCAGCACTGGGATTGCCAGCTGCGCGAACTGACGTTCGCTGGTGTCCTTAGAGGTCCACCATCGTATTCACGGAGGACGTCACGAAGCGGCTGACGTCCACCGCCGCTCACCACGATCCAAGGACGAAGGTGTCAGCCAAGGTGTCCTTTTCGGAGGGCCAGAGGTCTGTGATCAGCACCTTGAGGACGCGCCTTGTGTGAACGGGTAGCGCCTCTGGTAACAGGACGCTCGTGTGCGCAGCGCGCATGTCGCTTGGAACTGCAGTGCCTCAAGGGGCACGATGTCAACGGCTCGGTCGGTACGGCCGTGGGCTGCCGGCGTCAATGTCGTTAAGGTGCACAGCGGAGTCATCTCCGGGCCGCCGGTCGGCGCCCGGCGGAGTATCGACTCCACCGAGCGCGCTTCGGCAACGTCAGCTGCTTACGCGGTCGTGCGGGCTTGCGACGACCGTCCCGGCACGTCGACGCCGGCAAGCGTCTCAGAGTTGAAGATCTCGGTGAGTCCTGGGATGGGCTCGCTGAAATCGATGAACGGTGGATAGATCTTGCTCAGGTTCTCCTTGAACATCACGTCGAACGCAGAGGTCGACGCTGCGAACTGGGCGTTGCCCCGCACCGGATCCTCGCCCTCGACATACACAGCAGTGACTGGGCCCTGGGGGGTGTGAATCAGGGTCACGATCTCGATGTTCTGCTTGAGCGCGCGTCGGGACTCGGTCATTCCGTCGCTGCCGAATGTCTCAGCAGCCCACTGCCTGGCGAATGCCTCCATCTCCGGGATGATCGGCGCCGTGAACGCCAGGCCTTTGCCGCGCCTCGTCACCTGAGGATCCGACCACTCGGCCACGATCTCGGGTGCGGGGCCTTCCGGCGGCTGGGTGATATCGATCCCGTGCACGTCCTTCACTGTCTCGGCGAAGAACTTGCCGATGGGGGTGTGGTCCTGCGAGGCGGCGCCGAACGCCTCGGCTAGATTCGGCTTGGTCGATTCCACGTAGGCGATCACGAAGTCGCCCATCGGCGTGTGCTGCCAGTACGCGCGTTCGAGAATGACCCCCTGAGATCGCCTGGATTCCCAATAGCCTTGGGGATCTTCCTTGAACCGGTCGGCGACGCGCCTGACGTCGGCTTCGCTCTTTCCGGGGAGAACCGGGAACGCGAGTGCTCCACGTGCCATGCCTCTACCTCCACGTCCAGGGCCGCGGTGCGGCCACTCTCTGGTTGGGGATGCTAGGCCGCCGCGTCCTCGAGTAGCAAGCCGCGTATGGGGCGGTGTGCTTGGCCCAAGGCTCGGTGAGCCGAACGCGCGTCTTGATGATGCCCGGAAGGCCCCGCGTGAAGTGACAGTGCGTCGAGTACCACCTAGCCAGGCGTGTGTGTCAAGTACCTAGACGGGTGTGAACTGCGAGTAGGCATTCAACGCGGAGGTCGGCAAGCCAGCCTCAAGAGCTCCGACCGTGGCATTACTCTGCCCGGGATCTGGGATGGAAGGAATCGTGGCGGCGTCAAGGTACACATTTGCGGATACTAGCCTGCGCCGAATCACCTCCTTCGGCGCTCTCAAAGTGTGACCACAAGCTTCCGGTCGATTAGCGGCGTATCTCGAAGTCGGTTGGGCGCTCCATGGCGGCGGGAACAGCGGCACTCGGTGTCACGGCGAAGTCGAGTACTTGGAGCGTGTCACTGCCCGGATTGACCACCGTCAGCGTCCCCCCGGCCTGGGCGAAGGCCGCGCCACCGCTGCTCAGCAGCAGGGTCTCGTTGCCGACGTGGACCGAGGCGGATCCCTCCACAACAATGATCATTACGGGACCTGGCCCGTCGGGAGCGTCGTATCGGGCACCGGGAGAGACAGTTACCGCGCTTAGTTTCTCCGTATATGGGACCGCCGGCCGCGGATTCACATTTGGCGACTCAAAGACACGGTGGCCATAAGGCACCGGCATGACCAAGGTGCGCTGAAAGTCAGGGCGGACTGCGAAGACGTACCAGTCATTCGCCGTTGCGCCGGTCAGCGTCAGGGCACCTCCGGCAACGAGCACGACTGACAGTGCAGTGATGACGACGCGTCTCAGGCTGGCGCGTAGCCATGTCGCGGCGCAGAGAGCGATGACGAGAACGATAAGTCCTACTGCGATAGCGCCGGCACCGACACGTCCGTCGACGTTCGAGCTGGTATGCGGGACCAGCGCTGGGATGAAAGCTGCTTCGCCTGCGGCGACCGACCTCGTTGGCACTGAAGGAGACGAGATGGTGGAGATGCCGTGGAGGGTATAGACGATCCACGGTAGGGCGGCGATCGGGCCATAGGATGCGCCCGGGTCCTGATGGTACTCGTGGATGGAGAACCAGACGCTGCCGATCGGCAGGCTCTTGACAGTACCTTGAGCGAGCGTGTGGATTGTGACACCGGCCGAGGTGTTGTTCCCAGCATTTGCTTGCGCCGCACTCGAGCACACCACCGCCGAAACGAGGCCGGCAACCACGACTGCCACCACGCAACGCCGCATCATGACGCCGTAACCCCGAATGACCCAGATCTACGACGTTGATGTGCGCTCTCGGTCGCACCGACGATTGCCCCGAAGAGCACCCACGCGATCAATGCTGCCACCGAGGCAAGGGGGCCGAGGCTGTACATCATCACCGTCCCCTGCATTTGATCCGGTGGCTGAAACCCTGGAAAATTGGCAGGGATGATGAACGGTTTCTCAATGACTCCGATAAGCGGCATGATGACGAGCCCGGTGAACAGCCACACCGCGGCCCCATAGGCCACGCCGCTCCGAATACTCGCTCGCACTAGGTGTGCCCTGTCGAAGATGACGAACGCAGCGATTGCGACGACGAGGGCGGCAACCATGATGACCCAGCCGACCCAAAAGTTGGGGTCGATCACCCCGAAGAGCGCCCGGTTGACCATCGCGGCCGTGCCCACGGTGGGGAATCCGAGTGCCGGGCAGATAGTCAGCCAACCCAGCCACGTGAGCACCGCTGCTGCGGCCCCAAGCGGCCTGTCCAAAACTACCCTCCCAGCCCGCGCTCGAGACGGAGTGTCCTGCCGATGGCGGCGACGCTTAGCAGGCCTGGGCATTGTCGCAAAGCTCAGCCGGTTCTGCTACGAGGTTGCTGGAGAGGTCACAAGTTCCTATCGACAGCGCCGTGGATGAGGGTTCCGGAGCGGCGCTCCACGACGGTGACTGCCACGATCCGTCCCAGTGTTCGTGGGGCCTGACCGCGCCACCGCCGAGGCGGCCATTGACCGTCGCCCTTGACTCTTTCGAGAGCGGCTGCCGCGGAGCAGCATGATGACAATGCCAGCGAAAGCCAGAATGCGGCCAACTGATCACGCCGTTCGTATACTCCCTGGCACGAGGTGCGCCTCTCGAAAATGAAGAACGCAGCGATTGCGACGGCAGGGCCGGCAACCAGGAACGTGAGCGCACTGCTACTGGCCCAGGCCACCGGTCGATCTGGGCCTGATTGCGTGGACAACGCAGTCAAGGGTGCAGCGCCAGGGCCGCCACCAGCGGTACCGATGGACAACCGCTGGCGCGGCATTCTTCGCGGTGAGACCCCGATGGCGATAATGCCTCGTCTCGGCCGTAGGCTCTTTGGGATCATTCCGAGCCCCTGGCGCTGCAAGTTCTGCAACGCTCCGTTCCGCGGACCCTATGCCGGTACGTTTCGTCGCATCGGCTACTCGCCCTCGCGCAAGAACCCGAACATCTGCGCACGCTGCATCGAATCCGCGCCTGAAGGTGGCGCCGTCGTACCGATCAGCGTGCTCTTCGCCGACGTCCGCGGTTACACGTCTCTCACCGAGCGCACATCGAGCATGGAGATGACCGCGCTGCTCAGACGTTTCTATGCTGCCGCGTCGCGTGCGCTGCTCGCCCACGAGGCCGTGCTTGGCCAGATCGCTGGTGACGAGGTGATGGCATCTGTTTGTTCCCGGGCTGGCTGGAGCAGGGTATCCGTGCAAGGCCATAGGCGGTGCGCGTTCGCTTCTACACGCCGTCGGCTATGGAACGCTGGAGGGCAACTGGCTCGATGTCGGGGTCGGGATATGCTCCGGCGAGGAGTACGTCGGCAACGTCGGCGGCGGCGGATACAAAGACTTCACTGCTCTCGGCGACGTGACCAATACGGCTGCACGGCTGCAAGCGCAGGCGAAGGGCGGCGAGGTTCTGCTTTGTGCGACCACGTACGATGCGGCAGTGGATGCGTGTACTGACGCGGAGCTCCGGCAGCTCTCGCTGAAGGGAAAGGCAGAGCCGGTCGCCGGATACCTGATCCACTTCTCTTAGACCAAGTCCTATCGTTACGGTTCCCAAAAACGGGGCGATCTCCCCGGCGCTAGATCCCCATGGCTCATGGTGACCCTCCCCATGCGCCTCTCGCATCCGGTGCTCGATCTGGCCGAGCCGTCAGTGGATATGCGGTCACGGCCTTGCTGAGGAACCGCTCCCCGCGGCTTCCGGCGGGACGGAGTATGCGGATCACTCGAAGAGGTGCTTTCACGAGATTCTGACCCGTAGCATGAAGCGTTCCACGGACAGCGTTTGTTACGTGACGGGACAATTCGGCGCCGGCCTGCCGCCCGCACAATACGGCCCGCAGTGCAGGTGCACCAAACCTGGTTCCTTTCCCGAGATTCAGCGTTAATTGAACGTGTGATGGCCGCGCGCGACTTCATTCTTCATCTCAAAAGACACCCACCCTGACACCTCCGCAGCGCTCCCGGCGGTCGCGGAACAGAATGCTCGCAAGGCTGAGGGTGCATCCCCTGGCCGAGCCCCCGAATAGTGCTCCACTCTCATGAGCTCCATGGCTCCTGGTCTCATGAAATGTACTGTCCGACGGCTGCCGTATCCTCATCAGCGATGCACGTAACTCTGGTAGACGTCAACGGACCGCATGTCGTCGCCCTCGTCAGCTTTGGTGCCACCTTCCACACCGGCAGGCTCGTGGAACGCTTCGCGTCGGCGGCGTGATGCGGGGAGGACTCCACCACGTCGAGCTGTGGGTCCCGGATCTCACGCGCGCGATTGACAGCATAGGGTGGCTCCTCACCGCACTTGGGTACGCGCCGTACCAAGACTGGGGAGTGGGGCGCAGCTGGCGCCTTGGGGACACCTACATTGTCGTCGAACACTCTCCCGGGCTCACCGACGACGTCCACGACCGATGCCGTCCGGGGCTCAACCACCTCGCCTTCAGCGCCGGCGACGTCTCGCAGCTCGACGAGCTCATCGCCGACGCCGCCAAACACGGTTGGACGCTCCTGTTCCCTGAGCGCCATCCCCACGCTGGCGGACCCGATCACTACGCTGGCTACCTCGAGAACAGCGACGGCTTCGAGGTCGAACTCGTCGCCAACCACGACGAACCACGTGGCGTCACCACCGCCTGAACCAGGGCGTACGCACTGTTCAACGGGGCGGCGACCGTGTTGAATGTGCCGAGTGCGTTCCTGGGTGACAACGTGGCCGGGACTTCGGTGTACTACTCGCCGGCTAGGTCGCCCCTGGCGCGTCGCTCGCTCAGTCGGGCGGGTAGCGACCACTCAGAGAAATGGGCTCGCTTGTCCCTATGGACCCCACGTAGGTCGAACCGGGGATGAATCCCTCAGCGGGCACGTCATCGTTCGGTCTCGAGTGCACAGTTTCGCCGCTGGAAAGACGAACACGGGCCAGTAGCTTCGCGTCGTGCTCATTCGCCGGCACCGCATCAGCCGCGATCCACGTTTCCCAGGGTTGGTCATATTGCAGCCGTACGTGCAGCAACGGGCGCCCCGGGTTGAGCACGCGCACCTCGGGATCGGTGGCAAACCACACGTGCGTGATTTCGACGTCGCGCGACCTCGATCTGTTGGTCACATTAACGAAGTAGTACGGCGTTGGGTTGCCATTGCGAAAGTAAGCGGCGTGAACGCGAACGCGCACCCGGCGGCGGTTGATCCACCCGCCGGTCACCGAGTTGAGGAGCCAAAGGATCGGCGTGAAAATGTCCATCAGCGTGGCTAAGTGGCGGACTGTTCGAGGTCGCGTGCAGCACGTTTCTCCGCGTGCCCTGCACTCGACTTGAAGAACCACTCGGTGAACAGCCATCCCATTCGATACATGACCAACGACCGCTGCGCCCACGGCCACGGAGTTCCATTGTTGAAGTGTTCGTTTTGGGCGACCTCATACGCCGCCAAAGCAGCACGCTCCCCGTGCGTCCACAGAGAGGTGTCCAACTGCTCGCGCGTAAGACCTGCATTCAGACAGCTTTCGATCCACTTGACGTCGATGGTGCGCAAAGCCATCCTCGTGCACCAGATCAACAACGGGGCGAAGATCGCGAACAAGCCGACGGAGAAGAAACCGAGAGCGTAGTCGCGTTGCGCAAGGTTGCGAGTACCAGCGACCGCCATGGACGTGGCGCACGCGAATTGCAACAGCGCGTTGTACAGGTAGACGCCTTCTTTCCAAAAGCCGGCGCGCCGGCGCTTGGTATGTATGTGACCGGCGCGCATCTTCACGCTGCCCTTCGCGAGCTGCCGCGAGAACAGTACCCCCGGGATGCCGCGTTCCTGGCACAGCGCCAACTGGTCGAGCCATTCCTCGCGCTGACCGGGACGTGCCGCGATGACCGCTGCGACGTGCACGATCCGCTCGGCGAGAGGCGGGCCCCACCACCCATATTCGGCGCGAATTACGGTGCGAGCGAGGAACACGGCCAGCACAACGAGCCCGATGCCGATGAGGGCGATGATGTTCATGACGGTGCCCACTCTTTCTTTGTGGTGGGCCGCTGCCGAGGCGGCGTCAAGGTGTCGATGAGTTCCGCGATGGCCGATCGCGCGATGCTCTCCCCCGAGGGCGTCAACCTGTAGTACCGACGACGGCGGCGCATCTCGATCGATTGATCGATTTCCTCCCAGCGCGCCACCACGGCACCGTCCGCCTCGAGCCGCGCGAGGATCGGGTACAGGGCCCCGGCCTTCACCCCCGTGGCCGCGATCAACTCGAGGCCGTAGTGCTCGCCCGATAGGTCATCCATTAGGGCCCGCAGCACCTTGAGGGTGCTGAGGCTGTACGTTTGTTTGTCCATGCTCGCGATTCTAGCATGGGCCATGCTCCCAAGTCTATACAGGGTCGGAAATCGCCGACGGGGAGATCACGCACCGGCGGCCTGATAGCAGATCGAAGCGGACGTATTCGGCGGTGCGAGGCCCAAAATCGCTTTGCTCTGAACGCTTTTGAGATCGGAATGGCGAACGCAAGTTCGACTAAACGAACTACGAAACCGCTGGCGGCGAAATTGTCAGTTCGGTGCATCCCGGCTGTATCGTCGCGCGGCTATGGCGTAGCCGGATCCGCAAGAGCGGCGTCTATGGCATCCGCAGCCTGACGCTGCATGTTCGCGGTGACGTGCGAGTACAGGTCGAGCGTGATCGCGATCGTAGAGTGACCGAGCATCTCCGAAGCCATCTTTGGATGTACACCGCGGCTGAGCATTAGCGTAGCCGCGCTATGGCGCAGGTCATGAAACCGGATGGTCGGGAGCCCCGCCCGCGTGAGGGTGCGCCGCAACGCCAGTCGCAGTGTGGTGGGAGAAAGAAAGTCGCCGAACTCCGTCGAGAAGACTAACCCGAGGTCGCGCCACTCGCCACCGACAAGGAGTTGCTCCTGTGCTTGGCGCTTGCGATGCTCACGTAGTGCCGCCGCCGCAACCGTTCCGAGGGCAACTGATCGGGACCTCCCCGATTTCGGGGTGGCGATGCTGAGAGTGGCGCGCGTCTCTCCCTGGAGCGAGCCGGTAACTGCCAGCACGCCTCGGTCGAGATCCACATCCTTCCATCGAAGCGCGAGTAGCTCGCCCCTACGCATCCCGGTAGTAATGGCCAGCACCAGGAGCGCCTCCAGGCGCTCCTGCTTGGCTGCCACAAGGAAGCGACGGGGCTGATCGCCGTCGGCGATTGTCTTCATCTCGACGCGCCGCGCCTTGGGCCGGTTCGATCGGCCCACGAGGGCGGCCACATTGCGCCCCAGGACGCCATCGTCAACGGCCTGCTGGAGGGCCACATGGATGACCGCGTGGATGTGATGTACCGAGGTCGAGCTGAGGCCGGAGCTCAGCTTCGCCGCATACAGCCGGCGCAGATCAGCCGGCTCAAGACGGGCAAGGGGCTTCTGGGCCAGATCGCTCCGAAGCAGATGAAGGCGCACATAGCGGTAGTAGTAGGCGATCGTCCGCGGCTTGACGCTGGCGGCTCCGAGCCCCGCGGCCCAGTCCTGGAGATAGCGCCCGAAGGTAAGGCGCTGGTCCGGCAGCGGCTGGCCAATGTGGACCACCGCCTGGGCCTCGGCGAGGCGCTGCTTGGCTTGGGCGCGGTCCTTGGCGTATAGGTAGCGGGGACGTCCCGCCGAGTTCCGTGAGGCGAGCCACCCAGCGGCCATCGCTCCGCTGGAAGATGCTGCCGTCGCCGGCGTCCCGGCGCCGCCGCCCGCGGGGCCGGCTCGCGTCTGCAATCACCGGGACAGTCGGTCCCACCGGCGATCCTCCTCTACGACCGGCGGTTGCACCGGTCGCGGCAGTCCGGAATCTATGGTCCAGACGGCGTCGATTCTAGCGCGAAGATGTCACGAAGGTGTCAGCGAAGGTGTCATTTCACACAAATCTGTGGATCTATAGCGCTCGCAAGGTGCAGAGTTGTATTCGAAATAGTGGTGCCGAGGGACAGAATCGAACTGTCGACACCAGGTTTTTCAGACCTGTGCTCTACCAACTGAGCTACCTCGGCGATCCGCGACGCAGTGTACCGGTCAGTGCCCGGCAGTTCCGCTGGTAGGTTTGCTGAACTCAACCGCCCGTACAATCACAGCATGGCCCGGGTCATCCACGTTCGCCTCCACGGCATCGGCGCCGAGCAACGGGACGCCCTCCAGGACTGCTTCACCGAACTGGTGAGCTGCAGGGAATGGCGTGACCAGCTGCCCTGGCTTGCGGACGCGTACTCCACGGATCTGTTCGGCCAGTTGTACTTCGAGCAGGTCATCGCGGAGGACATTCGCGAGCACCCCGAGGGCAGCGACCTCTCCGCCGCGGCGTTCATCCATGTCGCCGGTGACGAGACCGATGCGCTCGCGCTCGTGTTCGTGCTCCGGGAGGTCTCCGAGCGTTTCTCGTGCCGGATAACCGTCCGCGACCCTGACAACCCCATCGCTAAATTGCGCTGCATCGACCTGGTCAACGGCCGGCTCTCGGACCATCGGGCCCTGGAATCCATTCTCGTCCGCCGGCCGATCTTCAAGCGCATGCGAGGTGGGGAGCGGATCGAGATGTATCCGCCTCGGGCGCTCGGGACCGCCTTCGGGACCATCGAGGGCGCCGACGGCGAGCGCCGATCCTGGAGCTTCCTTGTGCACGGGATGCGCGATTCCCGGCCGAGCTTCCTCGAAGCCGAGGCCGAGGCGCTGCGCATCTGGCGCGGCCTGCGTTTTCTGGAGTGAGGGCTGTCGTCCAGCGGGTCAGCCGAGCGTCGGTGCGGGTGTCCGGGGAGACCGTCGGCTCGATCGCCGCCGGGCTCTGCATCCTCGTCTCGATGGGCCCCGACGACGACACGACGACGGCACAGCGGCTCGCCGGGCGGATCGCGACGCTGCGGGTCTTCCCCGACCCGGAGGGCCGGATGAATCGCGACCTCGCCGCGGCCGGTGGGGCGGCGCTGGTGATCAGCCAGTTCACCCTCCATGCGGACACCTCGCACGGCCACCGGCCGTCGTTCCTCCGGGCCGCCTCTCCTGAGCATGCGCAGCAGCTCTGCGAGGCCTTCGTCGCGGCGCTCGAGGCCCTGGGCAGGCCCGTCGAAACCGGCCGCTTCGGGGCCCACATGGAGGTCGAGCTCGTTAACGACGGGCCCGTCACCCTCGTCCTCAGCAGCGGCGAACCGGACTGGCCGGCCGACGCCGGCTAGAAATCAGCCCGCGCGACGGGCCCGGAGCGCCGCGAGTTGCTCGTCCTCGCCTCCGGCGCCCGAATACCTGAGCAGCTCGGGCGGACGCCCGCCGGTGCCCGCGGGCGACCGGAAGCGAGGCACCCGGAGCCGGAGCGCCGCCACCTCGCTGTCGCGCACGGGCCGGAGCACGCCGGAATCGCGGAGCTCCTGGATGCGGCGCCGGAATGTCCGCTCGCTGCCCTCCGGTCCGCCGTGGAGCGCCACATGCAGGCGTAGGAGGTCGTCGCCGGTGAACACGTCGCCGACCAGCGCCGCCGCCCCGGCGAGTTGCCGGGTATCCGCTCGCAGGCGCTCCAGGGCGCTACGCAGGGCGGCCGTGCCCTGGGCATCGAGGTGCAGACCGCGCCCGGTCGCCGACCACGCGCCAGGCCCGCCGAACGCCCCAAAGGGTGCGGCTGCGTAGTACCAGACGGTCACGCTTCTCGCCCGCGCCGGGTCGTCGTCGACGCCGACGAGGTGGAGGCGCTGGGCGCCGCGGGTGCTTCGCCGGCCGCCGAGATCGATGCCCGTCTCCGTGGCCGCTCGCAGCGCCGCTTCCGGGAATCGCTCCCTCGGGCCGAGATCGGCGGTCGGGAGGGTCCGTTTGAGCGTGAGCACGTGCAACGCCCGGCTCGCCGGGGTTCCGGGCTCAGGATCGAACCCGAATACGGCAACCCCCGCGCTCAGCGCCGCCACAGCTCCCTTGGTCATGCTCCGGCCTCCTCCAGACTCGGCTCCGTTTCGGAAGATGATGGCACGAACTGGGGAAATTGTGCCACATGGAGTTGAGGTTTCCCCCTTCCCGATCTCGGCGCGACGTCCTCGGGCTACTGCCCGTCGGACGCCGCCGCAGGGCCCGAGACCGTCCAGCTGGCCGCCGGATCGGCGCCCGCCTGATCTCGGGAGCCCCCGAGCACCCTCGGCCAGCTCACAGCCATCCTAGCGCCGCCCAGGTCCGAGGTGCTCACCTCCCAGCGCCCGTGGGTGTGACGCACCACCGCGTCGGCGATCGCCAGCCCGAGACCCGAGCCGTAGCCCTGATCGACCGCCCGGTGGAAGCGATCGAAGATCTTGGGGCGTTCGTCCGCGGGGATGCCGGGTCCCGAGTCCTCCACCATCAATCTGACGCGATTGTTCTCGGTACCGACGGTCAGCCTGACCGTGCCTCCCACCGGGGCGTACTTGAGCGCGTTGTCGAGGAGCACCCCGAGCAGGCGGTCGAGCCAGGTGGACGAGCCCATGACCGCGAGCGGCCCGAGGCCGACCGACACCTGGAGCGTGATCCCCCGGCTCTCCGCGATCGCCGCAAACCGCTCGGCCGCCTGGCGCACGAGGACACCCAATTCGACGGGCTCCGCGGCCGGCCGGCCCTGCGGGGTGTCGACACGGGCGAGCCAGAGCAGATCGTCGACGAGGCGCCGGATCCTGCCGCTCTCGGACCCGATCCGCTGGAAGGCATGCCGATACCAGGCGGGGTCACGATCCTGGCTGAGCGCCAGGCTGGTCTGCGCCTCGATGACCGCAAGCGGGGTGCGCAGCTCGTGCGACGCGTCGGCGGTGAATTCGAGCTGACGCTGGCGGGCGAGCTCGATCGGCGCACCGACTCGACGGCCAACGAACAGCGTGCCCAGGAAGACGAGGGCCAGCACGACGAGCCCGGCGATCACCTCGGTGAAGATCAGCGATGACTGCGCCCGGGACACCGACTCGACGTTATAGGCGACGATGAGATACCCGTCGCTGTCGGGACCTCCGGCGAGGCGCAGGTGGGTGTTGATCTGGCCGCCGAGCCAGATCGTGGTCGGCGCGGAGACCTGGGTGTCCTCGGTCGGGAGTGCCGAGTAGGGCACCAGGTTGGTCTGCTGCGGAATCCCGGAGGCATAGATCTGCCAGACCAGCAGCGGCGTGCCGTAGTTCCCCTCCAGGCCCGAGGCGTCGACGCTGGTCGGACGTGCGACCCCTCCCTGGCTCTGATACCGCGAGAGCTGCGTCGCCAGCCGCGAGTCCACCTGCGAGGTGAGGTTGTTGGTGACGAACATGACCACGGCCGTGGCGAAGATCGCGTAGACGACGGCGACAAGCCCGGTGCTGATCAGGGCCACTCGTAGGGACGCGACATTGACCCGCTCGAGGCGCCGGTTCATGCCTCCTCCAGGCGATACCCGGCGCCGCGCACCGTGACGATCTGCACGCCGGTGTTGGGCAGCTTCGCGCGCAGCCGGCTCATCTGCACGTCGATGGCGTTGGAGCCGAGCGGCTGGGTCTCGTCGCGCCAGGCGTGCTCGGCGATCGACTTGCGATCGACCACCGCCGGCGAACGCCGGAGCAGCAATTCCAGGATGTTGAACTCGGTGGAGGTCAGGTTGACCGGCGCGCCGTGGACGTCGATCTCGCGTCGCGCGGGATCCAGGGTCAGGGCACCCCGGGTGATCGCCGGACCGTCGACGTTGCGCGGACGCCGTTGCAGCGCCCGGATCCGGGCGACCAGCTCGCCGAAGTCGAAGGGCTTGATCAGGTAGTCGTCGGCCCCGGCATCGAGACCCTGGATTCGGTCCGACGGGGTATCGCGCGCGGTGAGCATCAGCATCGCGGTCGGACGGTTGTGCTTCCGCGCCCAGGCCACCACCTCCAGACCACTCATCCGGGGCATCCGCCAGTCGATCACCGCGACGTCGTACTCATAGAAGCGCAGTTGCTCGATCGCCTCGTCGCCCGCGGCCACCGCGTCGACGAAGTAGCCGGCCTCCTCCAGGCCCTGGACCAGAACCTCGCGGAGACCGCGATCGTCCTCCGCAACCAATACGCGCATCAGTACCCCAGGCTACGCGCCGGAGAGTCCGCCGCCGAAGCCACCTCCCCCGCCGCCGCCGAATCCACCACGAAAGCCTCCACCACCGAAGCCGGCAGTGCAACCGTTCGCCCCTGCCGGCGTGATCGTGAGCGATCGTGCCGCCACGGTACCGGAGCTGTTCTTCGGGCCAAGCGCGGTCACGCACTCACCGGTCTGGAGTGCGGCGGCCTGGATCACCGTTGACGTGGTCACTTTGACAGTGGTCGGAACGTTGATGGTCGTCGTGATCCCGGTCGTCCCGGTCAGCGTGACCGATGTGCCCGTCACCGACTTGACCAGGCCACGCGCCGCGGTCAACCCGGCGGCGCCGGCCGGTGGCGAGAAGCTCGGGCGCGGCGTGGCACCAGGACGCGGGCTGAAGGAACCGCCGCCACCGCCAAATCCGGTCGTGGCACAGGACCCCTTGACCGGCGCGCTCAGCAGGACCGTGGATGCGGTCAACATCCCGGCCGCATCCTTGGTACCGGTCGCAGTGATGCAGACGCCCGGCGTGATGTTTGCAAGGGTCCCCGTGCTCGTCTGGGTCATCGTCGTCGTGGTCGCGTACGTCACGGTTGAGTTCCCCGGTGGTGCCGCTGAGGATGAGCGTCGACCCGTTGATCTGGACCAGCTGGCCGAAGGCTGCATTGCGAGCGAATCCGGCGCGACCACCGGTTGACGGTGATGGCGAGGGGGTCGAGCCGCCACTGGCTGCGGCACTCCCGCAGGCGACCATGGCGAGGCAGGCGACGCCGCCTGCGCCGAGAAGGGCACGGTTCATGAGGTTGTTGCTCCTGTGTTCGAAATCATTCGGCTCGAAGGGCTGCGATGGGGGCGAGGCGAGCGGCGCGCGCCGCGGGATAGACCCCAAAGATCAGGCCAACTCCGGCAGCAACTGCGACTGCGATGATCACCGGCGTTGGCGTGATGGTCACGGCGATGTTGGCAAGTCGCGGCACCAGGAATCCCGCCAGCAGCCCGGCGCCGACACCGAGGACGCCCCCCACGAAGCTGAGCGTGGCCGCCTCGATGAGGAACTGACGGAGCAGGTCGCGAGGGGTGGCACCGAGCGCCTTGCGAAGACCGATCTCCTGGGTCCGCTCGGTAACCGACACCAGCATGATGTTCATGACGCCGATGCCGCCGACGAGTAGCGAGATCGCGGCGACGCTCGCAAGCAGAATGGTGAGCGTCGTGGTCACGGAGGCTGCGGTGCTGGCCAGCGTCGATGCCGACGTGATGTTGAAGTCCGCCGCGGCGGTGTTGGTGATGTGGTGCGTCTGGAGCAGGAGTTGATCGGCTTCGAGGTACGCGGAGCCAATGGTTGCGCTGCTGGTCGCGCTCAGCAGGATGCGCTGCACCGAGTTGGACTGCCTCCCGTGATCTGATCCTGCGCGGTGGTGATCGGCACGACTGCGAGGTCATCGTTGTTCGTGAAACCGGTGCTGCCCGTTGCGGTCAACAACCCGATCACATTGAAGGGTGCCCCGGAAATGCTGACCTGCGAGCCAACCGTGACACCCAGCTGGCTCGCCGTCGTGACCGCGAGCACCACCACCTGGGCATGCTGGTCAACCTGCTGCTGCGTGAAGAAAGCGCCCGACGACAGGGTTCGAGCATCGGTGGTGAGCCATCCGGGAGTGCTGCCCTGCACGGTCGTCGACCAGTTGGAGCCCGTGCTCACGAGCGTCGCGGTCCCCGATACGACCGCCGCAACTGCTCCGACGTCTGGCGCGTCCTGTTTGTCCTCGAGCCCGGCGACATCCTCCATGGTCAGCGTGTTGGCGGAGCCTGATCCCCCGCGGACACCGAAACTCGTGGTGCTCCCGGGCGAGATGGTGAGGAGGTTGGTGCCCAACGCCGCGATCCGCGAGTTCACCGAGTTCGGCAGATGCGGTGCCGATGCCGACGGTGCAGATCACCGCGGCCACGCCGAAGAGGATGCCCAGGGTCGTCAGGATCGAGCGCAGCCGGTGGCCGAGCAGGCCACGCATTCCCGTGTCGAACGTGCGAAGCAGGTTCATGCCGCGACCCGATATCTGAGCCGACCGTCCGCCATCTCGACGACGCGTTCGGCAACGCCGGCAACGTTTGGATCGTGCGTGATCAGCACGATGGTGTGGCCGGATTTGTGGAGGCCGGACAGGATGTCGAGCACCTCGCGGCTTGCCTTGGAGTTGAGGTTGCCGGTGGGCTCGTCCGCCAGGATCATGGTGGGATCGGTGACCAAAGCCCGTGCGATCGCAACGCGTTGCTGCTGACCTCCCGAGAGCTCATTGGGGCGGTGCTGCACCCGGTCGCCGAGGCCGACTTGCGCGAGCGCGTTGAGCGCCATCTGCTTGCGATCTCGCGCCGTCCGATAGAGCAGCGGCAGCTCGATATTGCGCCACGCCGACATCGACGACAACAGGTGAAATTGCTGGAAGACGAAGCCAATGCGTCGGTTGCGGATGCTCGCCAGCTCACGTTCGTTCATCCGGCTGACGTCCTCGCCGGCGAAACGATATTCGCCGGTTGTCGGCACGTCGAGGCAGCCGAGAATGTGCATGAGCGTCGACTTACCGGACCCCGAAGGCCCCATCACCGCAAGGAAATCGCCTTCGTTGACCGCGAGTGACACGTCGTCGAGCGCATGTACGGTCGCGTCGCCGCTGCCGTAGATCTTGCTGACGTCGACGAGGCGAATGATCTCCGCGGCCATGTCAGCCCCCCGTGCGAGGCGCGCCGCCACCACCGCCGCCGCCGAAACCGCCGCCCCCAAACCCGCCGCCAGTCAGGCTGCGGCCGGTCCCGGTGGTGGACGATGGAATCGCGCTCGTGATGGTCGCGATCACGATCTGGTCACCGACCTTCACCCCGGAGACGATCTGGGTGAGCGTGGCATCCGCAGCGCCGACGGTTACTGCCGTCGGAACCGGCTTGCCGTTGACAAAGAGCGTCACCGTGCTGCCGGCGCCGGTCGTGTGCACCGCGCTGGTGGGAACCGTGGTGACGCCGACAACCTGGTTGATGATCACGCTCACCGAGGCGGACATCCCCGGCCGGAGCGAGGGATTGGCGCCGCTCAGGACGACGGTGACCGGAAAGGTCGCGACGCCCGACGTGACCGTCGCGGCCTCGGCGACGGCGGTCACCTTGCCCGCCACCGCCTGGCTCGACCCTGCGGCGACAACCTGCGCACTCTGCCCCACGGCGATCTCATTGACGAGCGCATCGCTCACGGAGCCGGTGACCTCGAAGACGCCGGGCGCGATGATCACGATTGCATGAGTTGCAGTCCCGCTCGCCCCTGACGATGCGCCGCCCGTGCCACCGCTCGAGATCTGCTGCCCGTCGGTGATGTTGACCGCCTCGATGGTGCCGCTGGTCGGTGCCTTGAGCGTCGCCGCGTTGACGGCGGCCTGGGCGTTGCTCAGGTTCACCTGATCGATCTGGACCTGGCTCTGGGCCACTGCGATCTGGGCTGACGTCGTGGTGGATCCGCTCTGGAGCGCCGCGAGTGAGAGCTTCGCGTTCTGCCACTGCACCTTGTCCGCGTTGACCTGACCCTGGGCCTGGTCATTGCCCTGGATGCTCTTGACCAGGGCGGCCTGCCACGCCTGATAGTCCTGCGCCATCGCGGCCTCGTCCTGCGGACACGGCGGCGTGGTATCACCCGCTGTGCACCCGGCCGCAGTGACGGCTGTCTGTGCTGTCGTGTACGCGCTGTACGCCTGAGCCAACATCTGCGCGTTCACGGCTTTCGTGTCCGCAAGACTCGTCTCTGCGTTCTGGTACGAGACGTACGAGCTGTTGACCTGCGCCTCGGCCTGCGCGAGGCTGGTGGCAGACGTGCCCGCCTCGGCCTGCGTCAAATTCGCCTGGGCCGATGCCAGAGTCGCCTCCGCCTGCGTGAGGCTCGCGTCAACGCTGCTGGGATCTTGGGTGGCCAGAACCTCGCCGGTGGTGACCGCCTGTCCGGACTGCACGTTCACCGCCGTCACCTTTCCCGCGCCTGCAAAATCGAGGTCTGTCTCGCCGTCTGGCGCGAGATTTCCCGACAGCGACACCGTCTGCGTCACCGTTCCGAGCGTCGCGACACCGGTGCGATAGGACACGATCGCCGCATCGCCACGAGTCAGCATGTACGCCCCCGTCCCTGCGGCAATGACCACCACGACAAGGGCGATGACGAATGGCCTGCGCATCAAGCGACGTCTCACAATCGATAACTCCCAAAGCCGGTTGCCGCAACGACCATCGGCGCTGATCGTGGGGCCGGCATCCTTTCAGGAGCGTGACAGTTGCGGACATCGCGCATTGCCGACATCGCTTACCCCCGGACGTGGGCGGAGCAGGGATCGAACCCGCGACCTCCTCGGTGTAAGCGAGGCGCTCTGACCAGCTGAGCTATCCGCCCGGAGTGACTGTATCTCCGCGGCCGCACGAATGAGCCCTACGCGCGGGCCGTCAACTCTTCGACGCCGCCGTCGTCGTGTCCGATGAGCACGAGGTCGGTCATGCCGAGGAACAGACCGTGCCCCGCGCAGCCCGGAGTTGCCTCGATGATCGCGGCGAGCGTGGCCGGATCGTCGATGTCGGACTCCTCACTGTCGGCGATCAGATTGCCGTTGTCGGTGGTGATCGGAGCGCCACCGTCCGCGGTCCGCAACGAGAACACGAGCGAGGTCCGATCGGCGAGGACCCGCACGGTCCTGGCGGCGCCGAAGGCGATGACCTCGACGGGCACGCGCCCGCGAAGCCGGGCGGCATATTTCGTGCCGTCGACGATGACCACGAACCGAGCCGCGGATGCCGCGACGATCTTCTCGCGCAGCATGGCGCCGCCTTTGCCTTTGATCAGGCGCAACGAGGGGTCGACACTGTCGGCCCCGTCGACGGCGATATCCAGGCCGTCGGGTCCGAGGTCCTCGATCGAGATCCCATGCTCGACGGCCAGCGCGGCACTCGCCGTCGAGGTTGCGACGGCGCGAACCCTCAGCCCCTGGCGCACCCGCTCGGCGAGCCCGAGGATGAACCAGTGCGCCGTCGAACCGGTGCCGAGACCGACACGCATGCCGTCCGCAACCAGGGGCACCGCGGCTTCGCCGGCGGCGCGACGGGCGGCATCGACATCCACCCGTGCAGGGTAGCCGTCAGGATGCCAGGCGCCGGCTCAGTTCGCTCGACGGCATCGGCGCCTGGTCGCTGCGCGGCAGGCCGTCGGGCTGGCGCATGAAGCGCTCCTGCACGACGAACACGGCCTCGATGAGCTCGGCCGCCGACGTGCGCGGACGGAACACGACGCCGCGGCGCCGGAGGGCCACCAACACCCGCGTCGGGATCGGGTAACCGCGGAGGTTGACTTCTTCGAGCTGGGTGAGCAGGCCGTCGAGCTCGCACAGCGTTTCGCGTCGCTGGACTCGGAGGCGTTCCTCTTCTGCTGACCACACCAATTGATTGAGGACGCGGTTTCGGACGAAGGTGGCCATGACGCTCCCTCGGGCGCGTCCACCGGGTTCGGGGGTTTGATGTGACGTAGGGTGAGTCGGACCGAACAGATGGACGTCCTGTGGTCGCGATCCTACAGATCTGTGTCCCGTTTGCATAGCGGAACGCATGTTCGTGGCGGAACCGCGGGACCATCCCCGCCACGTCATACCCGATCGTGGTCTCGTCGCCGCTGGTCACTGTCGGCATGGCAGTCTCCATGCTTCCGCACCGCGTGCGCGAGACTTACCCCCCAGGCTTCGTTGCGATCGCCTTGACGCGCTGCTCGATGAGTTGTCGGATCGCCGGCGTAGGCAGAGGCTGATCCAGCGGGAACTGCAGGGTTGATTTCGCCCCCATGTGCTGCTCGAGTCCCACGGCGCGTGCGTCATCCGCCGTGAAGGCGTACAGACCGATGTGGCGGGTGTGCGCCATGAAGTAGGTGAGGCGGACGCCGTTGAGGCGGTAGGACGGCATGCCGTAGCTGATCCGCTCGTCCGCCTCCGGCGCAGCCGCCCTGATGGTCGCCCGGAGCTGCGTGAGCAGCGCCCGCGCCGCTTCCGGAGCGGCGGCGATGTAGTCATCGACATCGCTACTTGGTTGTGCAGGCATCGGCACCGTTCAGGCCGCGGTTGCGGCGGGTGTTAGTCCGACGAGCGTGCGCAGCGGCGCGGCCACTTCGAGGCGGCGGCCGAAGGCGGTTGCAAGCGCATCGGCCAGCACCGGAGCAACCTCCGTAGGCGAGTGCCCCGAGGCGCCAAGAGTTCTCGAGCGACGCCACTCCCGCCCCCTCGATCCCGCAGGGGGTGATCCGGTCGAACCAGCTGAGGTCGGTCGCGACGTTGAGCGCGACACCATGACTGGTGATGCCGCCGGCAAGCTTGACGCCGATGGCGCCGAGCTTGCGATCCGCCGCCCAGACTCCGGTCCAGGGCGGACGCCGGGTGACCGCCACGCCGTAGCTGGCTGCGGTGGCGATGAGCGCCGCCTCGAGCGCGCGCAGATAGCGATCGACATCGCCGTGCGCCGGGTGACGCGGGATCGGAAAGACATCGGCCAGACGGACGATCGGATAGGCGACCAGCTGGCCCGGGCCGTGGAAGGTGACCGAGCCGCCGCGGTCCACCTCGACGAACTCAGCTCCAGCCGCCACCAGGGCGGCCGCGCCGGCGCCGAGATGGCGGGGCTCGCCTTGACGCCCCATGGTGTAGATCGGCGGGTGCTCGAGGAGGAGCACCAGGTCCTCGCGCAAGCCGCCGCCCCGTCTGGCGAGCGCGACCTCGCGCTGGAGCGTCCAGGCGTCCTGATAGCCGACGGTGCCCAGCCAGATCCAGCGCAGCGCCGGCAGCTCAGACGAGGTCATCCCGCGTGGGCGGCGACCGCCTGCTCGTGGGCGTGGTAGCTCGAGCGCACCAGCGGCCCCGACTCGACGTGCGCGAAGCCGAGCGACCTGCCGTACGCCTTCAGCTCCGCGAACTCGTCGGGGTGCCAGTAACGAATCAGCGGATGGTGCTTGAGCGACGGACGAAGATACTGGCCGATGGTGATGATCTCGATCTCGTGCTCACGCATGCGCACGAGCAGCTCTTTGACCTCGTTCATCTCCTCCCCCAGGCCCACCATCAGGCCGGACTTGGTCCGGCTCCTCGGCTCCAGCCGCTTGGCGGCACGGAGCAGGCCGAGGCTCCTGTCCAGCTCCGACTTTGGGCGCACCCGCCGGTAGAGGCGTCCGACCGTCTCGACGTTGTGGTTGAAGATCTCCGGCTGCTCGGCCATGACCGTGCGCAGCGCCTCGTGATCCCCCTGGAAGTCGGGGGTGAGCACCTCGATGGTGGTGCCGGGCGCGAGCGACCGGATGCTCCGGATGGTCGCCGCGAAGACGGCGGCGCCGCCGTCGCGGAGATCGTCGCGGTCGACCGAGGTCACCACGGCGTGGCGCAGGCCCATGTTCGCCACCGCCTCGCCGACGCGGCGCGGCTCGTCCCAGTCGATGTCGCCGCCGCGTTTGCCGCTGGTGACCGCGCAGAAGGCGCAGGCGCGCGTGCACACGTCCCCGAGGATCATGAATGTCGCCGTCCCGTGCCCCCAGCACTCGGCGATGTTCGGGCAGCGGGCCTCCTCGCAGACGGTGTTGAGATGCAGCCCGCGCATGATCCCCTTGATCTGCGAGTAGCCGTCGCCGGCCGGAAGCTTGACGGTGAGCCACTCGGGGCGCCGATCGACGCCATCGGGGAGGAGCCGCTGATGCAGCGGCCGCGCGTCGGCCACGGGAAGCGGCCGCAAACGGATCTCGTCCATTGCTGCATCTCACTCTACACACTCGCTGCGCCACAATCGCCTGGATGAGTGCACCCCCGCCGCGCAACGAGCCTGTCTCGCTCTACGCCCCCGGGTCAGCCGAGCGGTCCCGGCTGCGTGCGGCCATCAGCGACATGCAGTCGGCAGCGCCGCATACAGTGCGGCTGCACATCGGTGGCGAAGCGGTCGACGGCCGGGGCGACGGGATCTCGCTGCATGCGCCCCACCGGCACTCCCTGGAGCTCGCGCAGTCGCGCATCGCCACCGCCGCCGACGTCCGCCGAGCCGTTGATGCCGCTCTCGCGGCCCACCACGATTGGTCGACCGCCCCATGGTCGACCCGCGCATCCGTGTTCCTCCGCGCTGCCGACCTCCTGAGCGGCCCGTTCCGCGACCGGCTGAACGCCGCGACGATCCTCGGTCAGAGCAAGAGCGTGCACCAGGCGGAGATTGACGCGGCATGTGAGCTCATCGACTTTTGGCGATGGAACGTCCACTTCGGCGAGCAACTCCAGGAGATCCAGCCGGTCTCGTCGCCGGGACAGTGGAATCGCATGGAACACCGGCCGCTCGAGGGCTTCGTCCTGGCGATCACCCCGTTCAACTTCACCTCGATCGGGGGCAACCTGCCCGCCGCGCCGGCGATCATGGGCAACACGGTCGTCTGGAAGCCGGCGACCACCCAGTTGCTCGCCGCCATGGTGATCATGGAGATCTTCGAGGCTGCGGGACTGCCGCCCGGCGTGATCAACCTGGTCGCCGGGCCGGGTGCAGCGGTGTCCGAGGCCGCGGTGCGGCACCCGGCGCTCGCGGGCATTCACTTCACCGGGTCGACCGATACGTTCCAGCACCTCTGGAGCACGGTCGCTGCCAATCTCGGCCAGTACCGGACGTACCCGCGCCTGGTCGGCGAGACCGGTGGCAAGGACTTCGTGCTCGCCCATCCTTCGGCATCGGATGACGCGCTGCTGGTCGGTCTGCTCCGCGGGGCGTTCGAGTACCAGGGGCAGAAGTGCTCGGCGGCCTCGCGCGCGTACATCCCGCACTCGGTCTGGGAGCGGCTGCGCGAGCCCCTCGCTGCCGCGACCGAGTCGATCCCGGTCGGCGACCCAGCCGAGTTCAGCACCTTCATGGGCGCCGTCATCGACGAGCCGAGCTTCCGCAAGCACGAGGCGGTCCTCACCGGGGCACGCACCGATCCCGACCTCACCCTGATCGCGGGGGGCGAATGCGACGGCGACGTGGGCTGGTTTGTTCACCCCACCATTTACGAGACGGCGGATCCCCACCACGACCTGATGCAGCGGGAACTCTTTGGCCCGATCCTCACCGTGTTCTCGTACCCCGACGGGGAGTGGGGGTCGGTGCTCGACCTGGTCGATCGCACCTCACCCTATGCGCTCACCGGTGCGGTCTTCGCGGATGACCGGGCGGCGATCGACGAGGCGGCAGCTCACCTGCGTTACGCAGCCGGCAACTTCTACATCAACGACAAGCCGACCGGCGCCGTGGTTGGCCAGCAGCCCTTCGGTGGCGCACGCCTGAGCGGCACCAACGACAAGGCAGGCTCGGAGTTCAACCTGATGCGCTGGATCTCACCCCGGGCGATCAAGGAGACCTTCGTCCCGCCGACCGACTGGCGCTACCCGCACCAGGATCCCGACTGACCGGAGAGGTTGCCCTCAGGCCCGCCAGCGAGTGCAGGAGCGCGTGGGGCGGCGCCGGCAGGAGCAGCTCCCCGGGCGTCGCGGGCTCCGTCTGCCCGCCGCCGGATCCTCGGAGGCGACCCGTATCAGGGCGCGGAAGCGGCGCTCGTCGATGATGCCCTTCTCGAGGGCCCGTTTCGCCCACGCGGGAGGGGTCCGAAGCCCCCAGACATCGAAAGTACCGTGCTCGATCATCGTTCCTCCAGATGATAGCCAGGAGAGACTACACGAGGCTTCCGGATGGATCCATCCCTTCGAGGAGCTTCTGGACGGCGGTGACGAAGCGGGTCGCCTGGAGCCCGTCGTTGATGCGGTGGTCGAACGACAGCCCCAGGTTCATGATCGGCCGGATGGCGATGGCGTCGCCGACCACGACGGGTCGCTTGACGACGAGGTCCATGGTCATGATCGCGGCCTGGGGCTGGTTGATGATCGCCTCGGTCATCACCGCGCCGAGAGCGCCGGTGTTGTTGAGAGTGAACGTGCCCCCCTGAATCTCGTCGAGCTTGAGGTGGTTGCTCCGCGCCCGCGCGCCGAGGTCGGCCATGGCGGTCGCGAGGCCCGCGATGCTCAAGCGGTCGGCGTCGCGAACCACCGGCACGATCAGGTTGTCCTCGAGCGCCACCGCGATGCCGAGGTTGATGCTGCGCTTGAGGACCACACCCGCATCGCTCCAGGACGCGTTGAGCGTCGGATGACGCTGCAGCGCCTCGATGACCGCCCGCGCCACGAAGGGCAGAAACGTGAGCTTGACCCCATAGCGCTGTTCGAAACCTGAGCGCTCGCGCTCGCGAATGCGCGACACCGCCGACATGTCGACCTCGACCATGACGTACGCATGGGGCGACGTCTGCCGGCTGCGCACCATGTGCTCGGCGATCGCCTTGCGCACAGGCGTCAGCGGCACCACGGTATCCCCTTCTCCCGCAGTGAAAGAGGGCTGCGCCGACGGCGTAGCAGGTGGACTTGGAGTGGAGGCAGTCTGCGGTGCCTGCGCAGGCGACATAGCGGGTGGAGTCGCCGGAGCAGGCACTTCAGACGGCCGCGCAACCTGGCCAGCGTCGCGCCGCTGCACGTACTCGAGAACGTCCTTCTTGGTGATACGCCCGCCAAGCCCACTCCCCGCGAGCTCCCCGAGATCGACCCCATGCTCGCGCACCAGCATCCGCACCGCCGGCGTCAGGTGATATCCAGCCGCCCCGTTGCCCCGACCAGGCTCAGCCGTGGTCGTCTGCGTCTGGGGCTGTGGCTGAGCTTGCGGCTCTGGTTGGCCCTGCGACGGTGCTTGGGCTTGCGGCTGTGGCTGCGCTTGCGCCTCTGGTTGCGCCTGAGGCTCTAGCTCGGTCTGAGGCTGCGCCTGCGTCTGGGCAACCGCCCCAACCACTTCCGCGGCCAACGGTTCCGATGGAGCCGGGGCCGGCTGAGCCGTCTCCGTCTCGACTGACGTGGTGGCCGCAGGCTGCGCCGCCTGCGTAGGCGACATAGCCGGTGGAGTCGCCGGAGCGGGCGGTGCAGCCTGCGCGGGCACCGACGCCCCAGAGGCGGACGGATCAGCCCCCGAGGAGGCGCCATCGGCCGTCTCAATACTGCAGATCGGCTGACCAACCGGCACCACCGCCCCCTCGGGCGCGATCAGCTCCGACATCACCCCGTCGGCCGGCGCCGGGATCTCGGCGTTCACCTTGTCGGTGATCACCTCGGCGATCGATTCGTATTTCGCGATGGGATCGCCCGGCTGCTTCAGCCACTTGGCGATCGTCCCTTCGGTGACGCTCTCACCAAGTTGAGGCATCGTGACGGTCAGTGGCATGCGCTCGCCATCCTCGTGTTCGGCTTCAGTACGCAGCGAGCTCGCGGAGCTTCGCCTCGACCTTGTTCGGCGTGACCAGGTAGAACTGCTCGAGCGGCGGCGAGAACGGCATTGCCGGAATTTCCGGCCCACCGAGTCGCATCACCGGAGCGTCCAGGTCTTCGAAACACTCTTCCGCGATGATCGCCGCGACCTCGGATGCGACGCTCACCGCGAGGTTCGCCTCCTGAACGATCAGGACCTTCCCGCATTTGCGCGCGCTCGCGACGATCGCCTCGCGATCGAAGGGACGCAGCGAGCGAAGGTCGGTCACCTCGCAGGAAAACCCATCTGCAGTAACGCGTTCGACCGCCTCCAGCGAGGTGTGCACCATCATGCCGTAGCTGAACACGGCGATGTCGGACCCCTCGCGGACGGTGCGCGCTCGGTCGAGCGCGACCGTGTACTCGCCGTCCGGCACTTCGCCCTTGATGGCTCGATAGCAGCGCTTGTGCTCGAAGTACAGGACCGGGTCGGGGTCGCGCAGCGCCGCGATGATCATCCCCTTGGCGTCATACGGCGTCGAGGGCACCACAACCCGCAAACCCGGTATGTGCGCGAAGATCGCCTCGATCGACTGCGAATGATACAGCGCGCCGTGCACCCCCCCACCGAACGGTGAGCGCACCACCATGGGCACGCCCCAGTCACCGTTGCTGCGGTAGCGCATCTTTGCGGCTTCGCCGATGATCTGATCGACGGCGGGCAGGATGAAGTCCTGGAACTGAATCTCCGCGATCGGCCGCATCCCGTTCATCGCCGCACCGATCGCGACGCCCACGATCAACGACTCCGCGAGCGGGCTGTCGAGCACGCGCCACTCGCCGAACTCCTGCTGCAGGCCCTCGGTCACCCCGAACACACCGCCCTTCGCGCCGACGTCTTCTCCGAGGATCATCACGCGTTCATCACGCTGCATCTCCTCGCGGATGCCGTCGCGGATCGCCTCGATGTACGTCTTCTGTGGCACGCTCAGTCCCCGGTCTCGGAGTACACGTGGAGCATCGCCGATTCGGGCGATGGCAGCGGAGCCGCCTCGGCCTCGTCGGTGGCGCGATCCAGCTCGAGGACCAGCTCGGCGCGCATCTCCTCCGCGTCGCCTGGTTGCAGGACGCCCAGCTCTTCGAGGGTCGCCTTGAAGCGCAGGAGCGAATCCCGCTCCTTCTCGGCCTCGAGCTCGTCCTTGCTCCGATAGCGCCGCTGATCGTCGTCGGAGCTGTGCGACGTCAGGCGGAGAACCTTCGCCTCGATGAGCGTCGGGCCGTCACCCCGGCGAGCGCGCTTGACGGCGTCGCGCGCAACCCGGTAGCAGGCGATGGCGTCGCACCCGTCCACGATCACGCCGGGAATGCCGTATCCCTTGGCCCGGTCGGCGACATCCTCGGTCGCCATCTGCTTCTGCCACGGCACGCTGATCGCGAACCCGTTGTTCTCGACGAGGAAGATGACCGCGAGCTTGTGGGTCGCCGCGAAGTTCAGGGCCTCGTGGAAGTCGCCTTCGCTGGTGCCGCCCTCGCCGATCGACGTGAAGGTGACCGCATCTTCACCGCGCATCCGCGACGCCAGCGCGATGCCCGTGGCGTGGATGAGCTGGGTGCCGACCGACGAACCGGTGCTGATGATGTTGAGCCGCCTGCACCCATAGTGCGCCGGCATCTGCCGACCGCCGCTGTTGGGATCGTCGGCACGTTGCAGCACGGACAGGATGTGGTCCTTCGGCGACATCCCCAGCACCAGCGTGAGCGCGAGGTCACGGTAGTACGGTGCGATCCAGTCGTACGTCGGCTTCAGGTTCATGCCAAAGGCGACCTGAACGGCCTCGTGGCCCTCGGCCGAGATCCAGAAGGGGGCCCGGCCCTGGCGGTTGAGCACCCACAGCCGCTCGTCGAGCAGCCGCGAGCGGAGCATGTGCCGGTACATCAGGCGGAGGGTCTCGGCGTCGAGCCCAGCCCGAGCTTTGGGTTCGATTCTGGTCACTGCCACCGGACGCCCATCCCTCCTGTCGAGGCTGTCGCGGGCGACCCTGCCTCGAACGCTCCACAGCCGCTCAAATGTGGATCGCCTCGCCGCTCACGGCCAGCGCAGCTTCTGAGAGCACTTCACTGAGTGTAGGGTGTGGGGCGATCGCGTGGCCCATCTCGAACGCGGTCGTTTCGAGCAGCCCGCCCAGGGCCGGCCCCCAGATGAGCTCGGTCACCTCGTGTCCGATGATGTGGACGCCGAGGACGTCGCCCCCGGACTTGTCGGCGACCACCTTGCAGAAGCCGCCGGTTTCGCCCCAGATCACCGCCCGGCCGTTCCCCACGAAGGGCATCACACCGACCGCCACGTCGCGGCCCGCGGCCCGCGCCTCCGCCTCGCTGAGCCCCATCGACCCGATCTGCGGCGTGCAGTACGTGGTGCGCGTCACCAGGCCGGGATCGACCGGATGCGGATCGCGGCCGGCGATCGCCTCGACCGCGACCACTCCCTCATGGAGCGCCTTGTGCGCGAGCTGGAACCCGCCGACGACATCACCCACGGCGCTGACCCCGGCCGCGCCGGTGCGCAGGAGGCCGTCGACGACGATCACCCCGCGGTCGACGGCGATCCCGGAGTCCTCGATGCCGATGTCCTCGACGTTGGCTGCCCGGCCGACTGCCACCAGGAGCACCTCCGCCTGGAGCCGCTGCTCCGCACCGTCCTCGCCGGCGACGGTGACCGCGACCCCACCTTCGTTGCGCTCCACCGATCCGAGATCGAGCCGGTGCCCGGTCAAACAGGTGATCCCACGTGCCTCGAACTGGCGACGCAGCTCGATCCCGACATCGGCGTCCTCGAGCGGCACCAGGCTGGGCAGCATCTCCACGAGGGTGACCTCGGCGCCCGAGCTGCGGTAGAGCGATGCGAACTCGACTCCGACCGCGCCGGCACCGAGCACGATCGCCGACGCCGGCACGCGGTTGAGCTTGAGCGCCTCGTCGCTGGTGAGGACCACCTGACCATCGGCCGCGACGCCGGGAAGCTGCTTGGGCCGGGACCCGGTCGCGATGATCACGGCCGCGGCGTCGAACGAGCTGGTCTCGCCGCCGCCGTCGGTCACGGTGAGGCGCCCCGGGCCATCGAGGCGGCCCCGCCCGTTCACCACCGTCACCTTGTTCTTGCGCATGAGGAACTGGACACCCTTGTACAGCTGGCTCACGACCTGGTCGCGCCGTTTGCCCGCTACCGCATAGTCGAAGGCAACCTCGCCGGTGGTGACACCGAAGCCGTCGGCGTGTCGAAGCTGATCGAGGAGCGCCGCGCTCTGGAGCAACGCCTTTGCGGGGATGCAGCCCCGGTGCAGGCACGTGCCGCCGACCTTGTCCTCCTCGACGAGCACCGCGCGCAGGCCGAGCTGGGCCGCTCGAATCGCCGCCGGGTACCCACCCATCCCGCCGCCGAGAATCGCGACATCGAAACGCTCGGCCACAGAGATTGAGTATATCGGCGGGGTACAACAGGCCCGGCACGGGTCCCGCCGGGCCGGTTGCGAGTGTGGGGTCTCCCTACGGAAGATGGGCGAGAGGGTTGACCCACTGGCCGTTGTGGTTCATGCCGAAGTGCAGGTGGCACCCGGTGGAGTTCCCACTCGTGCCCTCATAGCCGATGAGCTGCCCGCTCGCCACTCGCTGCCCGCTGTGGATGACGAACCCGGCGAGATGCCCGTACAAGGTCTGCCACCCGTTGCCGTGGACGACGATGATGTAGTTCCCGAATCCGTACGCCATGAACGGCTCGATGTAGGCGATCCCGGCGTCGGCGGCCAGAATGTTGTTGCCGCAGGCACCGGCGATGTCGAGACCGTTGTGGAAGTGCTTCTGGGGCACGCCGGGTCGTACGGCTCGAACGGGTACGACGTGCAACCGAATCCCTGACTGATCGGGCCGATATCCGGCCAGACGAAGTGACCGCTGCCCCCACCCGCTGCCCGAGCGGCCGCCTCCGCCTTCTGCAGCTGGGCGATCTGACCGTTGATGGCGTTGGCGGCAGCCTCCCACTCCATCGCGCTTCGCTGGTCGCGCGCCTGCAGCTGGGCCAGATACGCCACCGCCCCGGTGCGCACGGCCCGCGCGTCGTTCAACGATTGCTCGACGCCGCGCAGCTGGCCGAGGACTTGCTGCTGCTTGCGCTGATCGACACCGATGCGCGCGACATCGGCCTGCACCGCCGTGCGCTGGCTGTTGACCAGGTTGACGGTCTGCAGCTCGCGGGCGCTGATCCGTCCCCCGTTGATGACATCGGTCCAGAACTGGTTGAAGTCGCCCGTTGCGAGGAGGTTGCTGAGTGGCGTCGATTGATTCTCGAACTCGTAATAGACGACCACCACGCGGGAGAGTTGAGCCTCCTCCGTCCCGAGCAACTCCCGAGCGGCGGCCAGCTGAGCCTGCGCGGCACCGAGGTGCTCGGTGATCGCGGACAGACGGAGCGACGCCGACGCGACCTGCGCCTCGGTCGTGACGATCCGTTGGTCGAGGCCGGTGATGGCGACAGTGAGGGCGACCTCCTGGTTCTGGGCCGTCGCGATCTGTGCCTTCAGCGCCGCGATCTCCGCCTTGGCTCGATTGAGCTGGCGTTGCGCCTGGCTGATGTGATCGGTGATCTGGTCAGCCGACGTCGGCTGAGCGATGGCGAAGAGCGACACCGCCACTGTCAGCGACCCCAGGCCGCGGACTAGCGTCCGGCCGATCACGCCGAGAGGAAGCGCCGAACGCCGAGAAAGCTTCCGAGCGCGCCGACGGCGACACCGCCGATCAGCAGGAACACCAGCAGAGTGATCGTGTAGCGCCCGTCATAGGGCACGCTCAAGAGATGGCCCTGGGCCGCCTGGACGAACACGCGGTACGCGGCGTAGACGACCGCCCCCGAAAAGATCGCGGCGAGCAGTCCGCCGAGCATGCCCTCGAGGATGAACGGCCAGCGCACGAACCAGTCGGTGGCCCCGACGAGTTTCATGATCTCGATCTCGGTGCGACGCGCGTACACGGCGGTTCGGATCGTGTTCATGATGATCACGATGCTGATGGTCATCAGGATGATCGCGATGATCGCCCCCACCCACTCGATGATGATGATGACCGCGTTGAGTTTGCCGATCACGTCGGAGTTGTAGTCGGTCGGTGTGGTCTTGTCGACGATCGGGGTTGCCTGGGCCATGGCGTTGAACTGACCCAGGTCGGTCAGCTTGCGCACCACGAGGTTCAGCGATGCGGGGAGCGGATTGCTCCCGAGCACATTGAGCGCGTTGGCGATGTCGGGGTTCTGCGAGGCCTGCCGGGCCGCCGCATCCTTGGTTTCGAAGCTCACCGAGATGACCCGAGGGTCGCTCTTCAAGCGACTCTCGAAGTTGGTGATCGACGCCAGCGATGCGTTGTCCGAGATGTAGATCTTGAGATGGCTCGCGTTCTGCTCCTGGGACTGCAGCACCGTGTCAACGGAATGCGTGAAGAGCAGCCCACCGCCGACCAGAAAGATGATCAGCCCCATGGTGAACACACCCGCCAGCGAAACCCCGAGGTTGCGCCGGAAGTTCTGTCCCGCGCTGTGGAGCGCGAACCAGAGCGACGCCGCTACCTGCCTCACAGAGTTGCGTTTCCTTCGCGCATGTACTGGCCCTCGGCCTCATCCCTGACCACACGTCCGCCGTCGATGGCGATGACGCGGCGACGGACGAGGTCGACGACCTCGCGGTTGTGGGTCGCCATGAGCACCGTTGTGCCCCGGTGGTTGATCTGGAGCAACAACTGGACGATGCCCCATGAGGTGTCCGGGTCGAGGTTGCCCGTGGGCTCGTCTGCGAGGAAGATCCGCGGCCGGTGGACCAGCGCGCGGGCGATCGCGACCCGCTGCTGCTCGCCGCCGCTGAGCTCGTCCGGAAAGGTGTCGAGCTTGTCCTCGAGCCCGACGATCCAAAGCACCTCCTCGACCTTCTCGCGCAAATGGCGCTGGCCGGGACGGGTGACCTGGAGAGCGAAGGCGACGTTCTGCGCGACCGTGCGCCGGCTGAGCAGCTTGTAGTCCTGGAAGACGATGCCGAATTTGCGGCGGAGCTTGGGCAGCTTGCGGCGCGACATCCGGCTGATCTCCTGGCCCTCAACGAAGATCCGTCCGGTGGACGGGGCCTCGTCGCGGATGAGGAGTCGCACCAGGGTCGACTTGCCCGCGCCGCTCGCCCCCACCAGGAAGCAGAAGTCGCCTTGGTGGATCGCCAGATCAACGTCGCGCAGGGCCTCCGTTCCGTTCGGGTAGACCTTGCTCACGCCGTGAAACGAGATAACTGGGCGCAGCGCGCCTTGAGGTGGGGCGGCAGATCGCTCGGCGACCGCCACGCTCACCAGGCTGCCCCCTGGGGCGATGTATTCATAAGAAGGTTTCTGAGGTCGCTACCGAGTTGGCGGCCAGTATAGACCGGGGTTCCGCTTGACTCCCCCCGAATTTCACAGATCAGTAACTTCCCGCTTCCACCGGCCACCGGCCGACGGTCACGTTGCGGCGGACTCGACACCCTCTCGCGCGGCCCAGTGCAGGTAGCCCTCGATGAAGGGATCGATGCCCCCTTCGAGCACCGCCTGGGCGTTCCCGACCTCGACGCCGGTGCGATGGTCCTTGACCATGGTGTAGGGATGGAGAACGTAGGAGCGGATCTGGCTGCCCCATTCGGCGGCGATCAGCTCGCCCTTCAGATCGGCGACCTTCTGCGCGTGGGCGGCCTGCTGGAGGGCGAGCAGTCTGGATCTGAGCACCCGCCAGGCGACGTCCCGGTTCTGCTGCTGCGAGCGCTCGTTCTGGCAGGTGACCACCACACCGGTGGGGATGTGGGTCAGGCGCACCGCCGAGGACGTCTTGTTGACGTGCTGGCCGCCGGCGCCACTCGATCGGAACACGTCGGTACGCACGTCGTCGGGATCGATGTCGACCGTGACCGTGTCCTCGATCTCGGGGGTCACCTCGACGAGAACGAACGACGTGTGGCGGCGATGGGCGGCGTCGAAGGGGCTGATGCGGACCAGGCGGTGGACCCCATGCTCACCCTTGAGGAGGCCGTAGGCCCGCGGCCCCGAGACCCGGACGGTCGCCGACTTGATCCCCGCCTCGTCGCCCACCGACTCCTCAAGGAACTCCACCGGCATGCGGTGTTCCTCGGCCCAGCGGAGGTACATGCGCAGGAGCATCTCAGCCCAGTCTTGGGAGTCGGTGCCACCCGCACCGGCGTGGATGCCGATCAGGGCGACGTGGTCGGTGTACGGGTCGCTGAAGAGGAGGTCGATCTCGTGGCGAGCGATCTCCTTCTCGAGGGCGCGGACCTCCTTGTCGAGGTCGCTCGCCATGGCCGCATCGGGCTCGGAGTCGAGCATCGACGCCAACTCACGGGTATCGGCTGCTCGCCGGGTGAGCGACTCCCAGGTGTCGAGGTCATCGCGGATCCGCGATGCCTCCTGGTTCAGCGCGGCCGCGCGCCGCGGATCATCCCAGAGGTCGGGTGCAGATGTGTCACGGTCAAGCTCGGCAAGTCGGGCGCGCTTTCCGTCGAGGTCAAAGATGCTCCTGAAGCTCGGCGATGCGGGCGGCGACGTTGCTGGCGCGTTCTTCGATCTCGCTCATCGGTCGAGTATTTCACAATGATCCGGTGCACCCCGCCGGCCGAGCAGGTCCTCGCGCCATGGACGAACTGTTTCTCGACATGCCGCGCGCCTTCGATTTCGACGACGTGTCCCTGGTGCCGCGCCGGCCCTCGTCGCTCGCCCATCGGACCGAGGCGGACCCCGGCGCGGACTTCGGACCGCTGCGCCTGTCGGTGCCGCTGATCGGCTCGCCGATGCCCGACGTGTGCGGGGTGGACATGTGCCGGGCGCTGGCCGCGCACGGCGCGCTCGGCATCCTCCCTCGGTTCCAGCCCATCGCCGAGCAGGCCGGCGAGTTGCGCGAGATCGGTCGCCGCCGGCGGAGCCGTCGCGGCCGCGCTCGGTGTGACCGGGGACTTTCGCGAGCGGTTCGAGCAGATCGTCGCGACCGGGTGCCGGATCGTGTGCCTCGACACCGCGAACGGGGCCCACGAGCAGGTGGCCAAAGCCGTCCGGTGGGTGCGTGAGCAGGCGACGGCGGTGTTTCTCATCGCCGGGAATGTCGCCGGCGCCGAGACCTTCCGCTGGCTGGAGGACCTCGGCGTGGACGCGATCCGTGTCGGCATCGCCGGTGGATCCGTCTGCGAGACCCGGACCGAAACCGGCGTGTACGCCCCGACGCCGTCCAGCGTCCACGAGTGCGCCCAAGTGCGCCGGCGCGCGCTGATCATCGGAGACAGTGGCATCAGGAGCCCCGCGGACATGTGCAAGCTGCTCGCGCTGGGGGCCGACTGCGTGATGGTCGGCTCGGCGCTTGCCGGGACCTATGAGGCGCCGGGGCGTGTGCTGGTCGTCGACGGCAAGAAGTTCAAGATCATGCGTGGCGCCGCATCCTTCTCGGTCCAGCAGGAGTTCGCCGGCGAGGATCCCGAGTACATCGAGGGGGCGGAGTCGATCGTTGCCTACAAGGGACGGGTGGCGGACGTGATCCAGCGCTACGTCGCGGGTCTGCGCAGCTCCATGTCGTACGTGGACGCGCGGACGCTGGACGAGTTCAGACGCCACGCGAGCTTCATCCGGACGCGCTGACCCCCCATCCCTTAGCCAGAGATCGCACCGACGTTAACCCGGGCTCCGGCACACTTGCTGTGATGCCATGTGCGAACTGGTACGACGACCGCCAGGAGGCCGATCGGGTTCGCCGCAGCCGCGGGGCGGGAGATCACGGACGATGGCCCCGAGCGGCTGAGGAGTTGGCCCTGACGTCAAGCGACTTCGCCGCGGTCTTCCTTGCGCTGTCGCGTGGTCCTCTGTCGCCCGCCGAGATCGTGATCAAGACCGGCGTCTCCGCCCGGGTCGTGGACGAGGTCGTTCGCATCCTCAGCCTCACGGGGGCCGTGGCGCGCGCGGGGGACCGCTACGTGGCCCGCTACAGCGACGCCTCGGACGGTGAGCACGGGTTGCTCGTTGGGGTGAATCGCGCACACGCCTGATCTGCCGGGCGGCCCGAGACACGGCTCAGATGTTGAACAAGCTCCGCAGGCTCGCGGCTGAGCCGGTCGGACACGCAGACCCATCGGGCTGCAGGCCGCCAGAGGCGCACCCGATTCGAGCCAGTCCGAGCATGTCTTCGGTGCTCCCCAGCGCACCGATGTTGTTGATGGTGGTCGTCGCCGCCAGGGCCGTTCCGGGCACCACCGATGGGGCCACGATGACATTCGGCATGGCAGCGTTGAATGCCGTCTCGTCCCACATGATGAAGACGGCAGTGCTCCCATTCTGGTAAGCCTGCGACTGGATGATCTGCGGCAGCCATGCTGCCAGCCACTGATCGCCATTGGTCACCCGTGATGCATACGGAGCGCACTTGGTGTGCATGTCGTCGCACATGTTGGGAGTGACAAAGCTGAACGTTGGGAGGGTGTTGTTGGTGAGGTCGTCCAGGAGGCTGTTCGGCGACGCTGCGATGGTGCAACTCGTCCCGGTACACGAGGTGGCCGGCAGGATGACATCGTTGGTTGCGCACGTGTTGCCGCCAAACTGTCCAACGATGCGGAGGTGATTGAAAAATGGTGCGGGGTTGTGCCGCCCGAGATATTTCCCGGCCTGGGCCGCCGTCGAGCAGTTGGAGGGCATGCTCTCCTCGTACGCTTTCCACGAATCGCCGAGTGTGTTCTGTACCTGCTCGAAGATTGACGTGATCGCCAACGTGTTCTTGCACGTTGTGCTCGTGCAGGTTTTTGCCGGAGCCGCAGCCGAGGTGATGCAGGCGTCGCCCGCGGGAGTGATGTTGTTGAGATTCCCGGAGTTGCAGTTCGCGCCCGCCGTGCCGGGCATGTATTGCGGCGCGTCGCTGAGGATGTTGTCAAGCCATCCGCGGGAGTAGGCACACTGGGTCTTCGCCAGGTTGGTGATGTAAGGCGCAGCGGCGTTGCCGATGACATTCGCGAGGCGGCTGTCCTCGAACCAGATCCAGACCACGTGCTGATAGGTTGCCGGTGGGGTGGTCGCCCAGCCGCACGGCGCTGTCTGGACCGCACCCCCCTCGGGGAGGGAGGCGAGCGCTCGCACGCCGGTGGTCGCAAGCGGAGTCAGCGCGGCCAGTCCAGCCACAGTGAACAACGCAACGCGTCGTCTCAACCCCATATGGACCCCCACTCCTTCTTGTCCGACTCCGTCGAGCGCCTGCCCGTCGGATGCCCGTTCAGATCTCAGCGGGCATCGGGCTTGTGGGGCTTAGTGTACGGGGTTTCGCCGAAGGCAATTTCGCAACAGGTCGACGGCGCCCGCCTGCGGGGCGGTCGGGTGCTCAGAGAAGGGCTTAGCCGACCGGTCCGAACTCGGGAGGACTGCGAGCCCGCCCGGCACGCGGTGCCGGGGCAAGGTCGAGGAATTTGGCCATTCTGACCACGAACGTCTGTTCGTAGAAGGCGGGCGCCTTAGCCGATCAGCAACCCGAAGCCTTGACGACGTTGGCAACCGAGATTGCGATGAGAGGGGCGCCGGCCTGCTTGACACCGCCGCCGCCGGCCACGCCGTTGATCGCGATGTTGGCCGCGTATCCGGTCACGTACACGGCGAACTGGCAGGGCTTGGCGGCCGGCCAATAGGTCTCATTGGTGACCGAGCTGTTCTCATCCTGGTACACGGCGATGTAGTTGCCGTGGATGGTGATGTTGGAGAGGACAGCACCATTGGTGCAGTCAATATCGAGCGAGGCGAATCCGCCTGTCCCACTCGACGTGATGTTGAGATTCTGCACGACGGTGCCGCTTGTCTTGAACGTACTGCAGGGGTTGGGCCCACTGATGCGCATCCCGAACCCGCTTCCTGCTTCGGCGGTCACGTTGAGGACCGATGTGTTGCTCTTGGCAGAAAACAGGACCGATGGCTGCGGGCTTGGCGAATGGGTGTTGTAGGTTCGTGTATCGAGGTTCATGTTTTCCACGGTCACGCCAGGAACCGAGATCTGGAAGATGTTGATATCCGCGTGCTGCACCAGGAAGGTCGCGGCGGCGCCGGCGCCGCTGATGACTTCGGGTTTCGCAACGGCGATGTGATTGTTCAGCGCGCACGTCCCGGCCGCGAT
The DNA here is from genome assembly GCA_963768105.1 of Candidatus Dormiibacterota bacterium. Taxonomy (GTDB): domain Bacteria; phylum Chloroflexota; class Dormibacteria; order Aeolococcales; family Aeolococcaceae; genus Palsa-851. The sequence continues at coordinate 59,376 of CAVYGR010000006.1, forward strand.
GGTGACAGTGCCACCCGCGTTGACGGCATTCTGCAGCGCGGAGGTGTCCGTGGCCAGGTTGTTTGTGCATGCCACGACAGTCGACGCCCGCGCCACTGCCGGAGTGCAGATGAACGCGAGACTGGCCACAACGGCCAGGGTGAGATAGCTCTTGCTCTTTGTCATGCCGACACCGTGGCATCGATATCCCCCCGTCGATCCGACGTGCTGCGACCAGAATGTGACAGGTCGCCGACTCTGCAGCCCCGATTGTGACTGGGGTGAATCGGGCGTTACCCCGACGTGGGCCGGGCGCTCCGGGCGCCGTCACCTTAGAGACCTTTCGCGATGAACCGCACGAGGACTGCGGCCATCGAGACGAGGAGCACCACCCACGCCGCGCCTGCGCCGAACAGAGCAGATTGCCAAGGCGCGAAGGTGGACGACCCTCCCTCCAGGGCAGCGCAATGGGCGTTCCCAGGGAACGTTGGAAGCGTCCATGGTTGTGCGGTCCAGAGACCCATCCCGACTCCTAGGATCCTGACGTCGGCTACATACCCTGGAGTTGTCGTCCGCCGGCGATGGTCCTGATCCAACCGAAGGATTCCTCGGTCAGGTTCCGTCGGGCTGGACGTGGCCCCGCCCCCGAGCGGACGCGGAGCCCGCCCCTACTTGCCGTGGCAGTACTTGTACTTCTTCCCAGATCCGCACGGGCACGGTTGGTTTCGTCCGACCTTACCGCCCGAATTCGCTCGCGCACCGGTGGCGACGCCGCCGCCCCCACTTCCATTCGCCCGCTGCGTGCCAGTTCCCGATGACTCCACGACATTGCGAACGACCGGCTGCGCGGCCAGCGGTGCCGACACCCTGGTACCGGTGGCGCGCGCGAGGGCGCCGCTGGCGAGCGCCGCCGCAGGCCGGGCGGGGGGGACGTGGGCGCCATCGGTCGCGCCTCCCGGACGATCCGCGCGAGGCGAGGCGGGTGCGGTGGCATCGGCGGCCCCGGACGTCGGCGTGGCGACGACGTCGGGTGCCGCGTCCTCGCCCTCTGCGGCAACCGAAGGATCGACCCTGCGGATCTGCACGTTCAACAGGGCCCTGACGATCTCGCGCTGGATGTCCTCGGTCAGATCCTGAAAGGACGTGAACGCCGCCGCCTTGTATTCGACCAGCGGGTCCATCTGGCCGTAGGCCTGAAAGCCCATCCCCTCCCTGAGGTGGTCCATTTGGGTGAGGTAGGCGAGCCACCGCGTGTCGATCACCTGGAGCATCACGCTCTGCTCGACCTCCCGCAGCAGCTCCGAGCCATACTCCTGCTCCTTCTCCTCGTAGAGCCCGATCAACTCACCGCTGAGGGTCTCGGACACCTCCTCGATCGAATTGCCGAGGCTCTCCGTGTTGACCTCCGAAATCGGCGGCAGCGCGGGCGCGAACTGGTGCATGCGCTCCCACAGCCCCTCCAGGTCCCACGACTCGCGATGCCGACCCTCACAGTAGGTCGGGACCTCGGTCTCGACGACGTGCTCCACCATCGAGATGAAGTTGGAGCGCGTGTCAGTCCCCTCGAGGATCTTGCGGCGCTCGCCATAGATGATCTCGCGCTGCTTGTTCATCACGTCGTCGTACTCGACGACGTGACGGCGGCTGTCGAAGTTCGTTCCCTCGACGCGCGCCTGCGCTCCCTCGATCTGCCTCGACACCATCTTCGACTCGATGGGAGTGTCCTCGTCGACGCCGAGCTTCCCCATGATCCCCTGCATCCGCTCGCCGCCGAAGACACGCATCAGGTCGTCCTCAAACGACAGGAAGAACCGGGACTCACCCGGGTCCCCCTGACGTCCGGCTCGGCCTCGCAGCTGGTTGTCGATGCGCCGCGATTCATGTCGCTCGGTGCCGATGATGTACAGACCGCCGGCGTCGGCCACGCCCTCGCCAAGCACGATGTCGGTGCCGCGGCCGGCCATGTTGGTGGCGATGGTCACGCTCCCCATCTGCCCCGCCTTGGCGATGACGTCCGCCTCGCGCTCGTGCAACTTGGCATTGAGCACGGAATGCTGGACGCCCAGCTTGTCGAGCATGCGACTGATTCGTTCGCTCTTCTCGATGCTCGTCGTGCCCACCAGGGTCGGCTGCCCCCTCTTGAATCGATCGGAGATCTCATCGACCACCGCTCGGTACTTGCCGTCCTCGCTTTTGTAAATCAGGTCAGGCTCATCGAGACGCACCATCGGCATGTGTGTCGGAATGGGCACAACCTCGAGGTTGTAGATCTTGTGAAATTCCTCCGCCTCGGTCAGCGCGGTACCGGTCATCCCGGCGAGCTTGTCGTAGATGCGGAAGAAATTCTGGAAGGTGATCGTGGCGAGGGTCACCGTCTCCTGCTGGACGGCCACGCCCTCCTTGGCCTCGATCGCCTGGTGCAACCCATCCGACCAGCGACGACCGGGCATGGTCCGCCCGGTGAACTCGTCGACGATGATCACCTCTCCGTCGCGAACGATGTAGTCGCGGTCGCGCAGCCACAATCCGTGCGCGCGCAATGCCTGGTTGATCTGGTGGGCTTCGGCGACGTGCTCCATGTCGTAGATGTTCGAGAGCCCGGTCCATTTCTCGATCTTCTCGACGCCCTCCTCGGTGAGCGTCGCCGACTTCGTCTTCTCGTCGATGGTGAAGTCGTCCTCGGCCACCAGCCGTGGGATGAGCCGCGCGTAGGTGTAGAACTTGTCGGTTGCCTCACTCGCCTGGCCGCTGATGATGAGCGGCGTTCGTGCCTCGTCGATGAGGATCGAGTCCACCTCGTCGACGATGGCGTAGCGGAGCCGTCGCTGCACGCAGCGGTCCAGCTTCTGCGCCATGTTGTCGCGCAGATAGTCGAATCCCAACTCGTTGTTGGTCGAGTACGTGATGTCGGCGGCGTACGCCTCGCGTCGCGAGCTGGGGCGCAGGTGTTGCAAGCGAGGATCGGGGTGGGTGTCGTCGAGGTACTCGGGGTCGTAGAGGAACGACAGATCCTGCCCCGCGATGACACCGACGGACATGTCGAGCGCGTGGTACAGCGCCGCGTTCCATCCGGCGTCGCGGCGGGCGAGGTAGTCGTTGACGGTGACCAGATGGGCGCCGCGCCCCTCGAGCGCATTGAGGTACAGTGCGAGGGTCGCGACCAGCGTCTTGCCCTCGCCGGTCTTCATCTCGGCGATCCGACCCTGGTGCAGGACGATCCCACCGATCAGCTGCACGTCGAAGTGGCGCATACCGAGGGTGCGCTTGGCTGCCTCGCGGACCACCGCGAATGCCTCGGGCAGGAGGTCGTCGAGGGCTCTGGCGCGGTCGAGGTCGCGCTGGTGCTCCTCGGCGCGCTGCATCGCGGCCTCCTCGGTCTCCTCGCTGAGACCGGAGGCGAACGGCTGCCCGTGGCTGAGGTCCGTGCCCTCGACCCCGAGCCGTTCTCGGAACTCCCGAGTCTTGTCGCGCAGCTCCTCGTCGGAGAGCGCCGACATCTCGGCCTCGAGGTCGTTGATCGGGCCGACGACGCCCTCGTAGCGCTTGATCTCTCGCCGGACAGGGTCGCCCAGCACCTTGTTGAGCGGCTTTCGGAGGATGGACATACTCCTTTTCATTCTGGCAGGGCTCACCGCTCAGGGCACCATCGCCACCACCACGGCATCGATGTGGGAGGCTCCAGCGCCCTCGAGGGCGGCCGCGGCGGCCTCGAGGGTCGCTCCGGTCGTGAGCACATCGTCAACCAGCCAGATCTGTGCCATCCGCAGCGCCATTCCGTGCCAGGCGAAGGCCCCGGCAACATTGGCGCGCCGAGCCTCTCCGGCGCGTGCGCTCTGCGGGGCGGTGTCGCGAACCCGATGCAGGCCGCCCACCGAAGGCACGTGCCTGGCGCCGGCGAGGACGCGCGCCACCACCTCGGATTGGTTGTAGCCTCGCTGCCGGCGCCGGCCCGGGCCGAGGGGCACCGCGACCACGGCGTCCGGAGACGAGAGCCGCACCCTCGTTGCCTGCGCCTCCAGTCGGCTCGACGTCAGGGTGCCCAGCGCCGTCAGGGCTCTTCGGTCGCCCCCGTATTTACCACGGTGCAGCGCGGCCCGGACCGGCTCTTCGAACTCGAATGCTGCAAACGCGACGCCGTGACGCAGCCGGCGGGGGGGCGGGATGGGCATCGACGTCATCGCGGCGATGCACCCCGGGCAGATCGGCTCCTCCGACACCGCGTCACACGCGGCGCACCGCAGCGGCGCCACGGCGTCGAGCAGCAGCCGGACAACCCTGTCGAGCACGGCTCGAGGTATGCGCCGCCACCGGAGACCGCGGCCGGACGGTGAGGCTACCCGGCGTCCCCGAACGCGTCGAGCGCGGATCGCATGCAGCTGATCAGCTCCCGCGCCGATGCGACGCTCAACTCGAGCGCGACCCGCTCACTCACAGGGCGGCCGGCGTTGACGAAGTCGACGATCAGCGCGTGGTCGAGGGTGGCGTGCGAGGGATGATCGACGGACACGACGGCGTTCGTGATCGGCGTCCACGAGCCGGCGGCCTTGGCGCTGCCGGTGACGGCTGTCTGCTCAACGATGTACGAGCACATTGGCAATCCTCCTACCCGAGGTAACGGCCATAGAAGTCAAAAACGAGACGCCATCCCTCCACGGCCGCCTCGACGCGGTATGAGGGACGATCGACGGCGAAGAACCCGTGGCCGGCGTTCTCGAAGGTGTGAAACTCGTGCTGCTTGCCGAGGCGCGTCAGTTCGCTGTCGATCCGCGCGACGTCGTCCGGTGAAGGATTCCTGTCCTCCGCACCGAAGAGTCCGAGAACAGGGCAGCGGATGCCGGGCGCTCGATCGAGGATCGCCTCCATCTTGTAGGGCAGCTCTGGCGGTGATGGGGCGACGACGAAGGCACCATAGCAGTCGACCGCCGCGTCGATCGGCAGCTCGCACGCGGCAAGGAACGACTGCCGTCCGCCCGAGCAGTATCCGATGGTCCCGACCTTTCCATTGCTGATAGGCAATCCCCTGACGTGGGTGAGCGCCCCACCGGCATCACCGAGGAACTGTTCGGTGGCCACCCAGCCACCGGCGCGTGCCGCCGCCGCCGCATCGTCGGGCGCGAGCTCCGGACCGAACCGGTGATACAGGTTCGGGCTGATCGCCATGTAGCCGTGCGCCGCGAGCTTGCGCGTGATCTCTTTGGTGGCCTCGTCCCAGCCGGGCGCGTGGTGGATCACGATCACCCCCGGGAACGGACCGGGCCCAAGCGGCCTCGCCAGATATGCGCCGATCTGATCGCCGCCATGGCCGGTGATGGTCACGGTCTCCGCGAACAACCCTTCGTACACGTCAATCCTCCAGCCCCGCTGATGCGACCAGCGACGCTAGCGGATCAGGACATCGTCAGGACGTCCCCCACGGCAACGCCCGACCGCGCGAGGGTCCCGCTGGGCAGTTCGATCGCCGCTTTGGCGCGGCGCACCACCCGCGACATCCGCCACGGGCGGAGCCCGTGATAGACGCGCACAACTCGGTGGTCGTTGTCGATGAAGACGACATCGATCGGGAAGCGCATGAAGAACATGTGAATCGAGCTGCACGGGCGCAGGTACAGTCCCGCGCCCGCTGGAAGCTCGCGACGGCCCATCAGGCCCATGAAGCGCCGCCAGGGATTGCCGGCGATCGCGACCTCGCCGGCCACGGTCGTTCCACTCGGCGTCGCCAGCCGGAAGGTCGCCCGATTCGACGTCATGGCCAGGATCCTAGCGGGCCGGACTCCCCCTGCCGGCGTCGTGGCTAGGTCGTCGCGCGCCTGTCAGGAATGGTGACGCGCACCTCGGTGCCGAGCCCGAGCCCGCTGCGCACCTGCACCCGGCCACCGATGAGCGCCGACCGCTCGCGCATCTGGATCATGCCGAGGCCTTCGGTGCGCCCGAGGCGGGCGTCGGTCGCGCTCACATCGAAGCCGTCGCCGTCATCCTTGATCACGGCGACCACCATCTGCGGCAGGAACGACAGGATGATGTCGACCCGCTGCGGACGCCCATGGGCGAGCGCGTTGTCAATTGCCTGCTCCAGGATCCGGTACGTGGTGATCTCGGCGAGCGGGGCCATCCGGCGTTCGCTGCCCAGCACGTGGACCATGACGTTGCCCCGCCCGGTCCACCCGGTCAGAAGCTCACGGATCGCCCCGACCAGGCCGCGATCCGGCCCAAGGGGAAGCAGCCCGGCGATCACCTCACCCATGCGCTCCGAGGCGTCCGCCGCCGCAGTCCGGCACCGGGCGCTGGCGCCGACCGCGGTCGCCGGTTCGCGCGCCAGGCTCCGGCCGATCAACTCGGCCTCGAGAGCGGCGTCGGCGAGGCGCTGCATAGGTCCCTCGAGAATGAGCCGTGCCGTCTCGGTGTGTTCGATGTCGGCGATCTCGTAGATCTGGCGGGCGGCCTGGCTGTACCGGCTGGCACGCTCGTCGGGTTCGACGATCGCCTGTCCGGGCACCTGTACGAGCTCGCGGCTGATGTGCCGCAGGATCGAGTGCTCGGCCTCGATCTCGGTCAGGCGAGCCCGGATCCCTGCCCCGCGCGCCTCGAGGCGGGTGACCTCGGTGCTGATCGCGAGCTCCTCAGTGAAGATCGACGCCACGTCGCGGACCAGGGTCGGAGGTCGCGAGACGAGCTCGGGCAGCACCTCAAGCGCCGTCTGACGGGCGTCCTCGGCGCGGCGCAACCGGAGCAGGAGGTTGGCGCGCCTCGCGGCGATGTCGATGAGCTGGCGCTCGAAGCCCGCGGCGAGCTCCTCGAGATCGGCCGCGCGCGCGTCCATGTGGAACCGCAGGCCCACGAGCGGAGCGCCCGCAACCCGGACATCGATGTGCCCCGCGGCTGTGGCTCTCTGCGCGGTCCTCACCCGGAGATTATCGCCGGACGATGAACCGGAGGCGCAGCAGATCCCAGAAGGTACCGAAGGAGTCGCGGAGCGCGCTCACGCGCGAGTCTTCCTTGTGCTCCCAGCGCACCGGGACCTCGGCGACGGTCCAGCCGAGCCGGCGGGCACGGAACAGGACCTCGGCGTCGAAGCCGAAGCGAAGGGTCCGGAGCGGCTCGAAACAGGCGACGGCGGACTCCGCCGTGAACACCTTGAAGCCGCATTGCGTGTCGTGGAGGCCACGGAGCGCCGCGATGCGCAACATGACGTTGTACGTCCGTCCCATCACCTCACGGCGACCCGGTTGGTGCACGGCGATCCTGGAATCAGGCAGGGCCCGCGACGCGATCGCGACGGTGCAGCGGCCCTGCAAGCGAGCCCTGAGCCGCTCGATCTCCTCGATGGGCGTGCTCAGGTCCGCGTCGCTGAAGACCCGATGCTCGCCCCGGGCGGTGAGCATCCCCAGGCGGACCGCCGCGCCCTTGCCGGAGTTCTCGGCGAGAGCAAGCACCTGCATTTGCGGCCAGTCCTCGGCGATCCGTCGCGACACCGCCAGGGTCGCGTCGGCGCTGCCGTCGTCCACGACGAGGACTTCGTAGTCCTCATCGCGGCTGTCGAGGTACTCGCGCATCCGCACCAGGGTCGCGGGCAGACGCAGCTCCTCGTTGTACGCGGGGACGATGACACTGAGCACGGCCGGATTATCCCCGCGAGTTGCGGGGGGCCCCGGCCGCTTCACGGCGTTCGAGCCACCAGTACACGGGAAGCACGGCTTGTCGACGAATCCGCCACGGTTGGATCGCGAGACGCCACGCCCATTCCAGGCCGACGCCGCGCACCGCACGGGGTGCCCGCCGCACCCGACCCCCGAGGTAGTCCAGGGAGCCGCCGACGCCGATGCCCGCCGCCGCGCCGATCCGACCGAGCTGCTGGGCGAGGAACCGTTCCTGACGGCCGGCACCGAAGGCGACCAGCACGAGCTCGGGCCGCGAGTTGCGGAGCCGGCCCGCAGTGGCGGGATCGGGCGCGCCCGCGCTTGCCGCCACCACGCGGAGGCGCGGGTGGGCCGCCACCATGCGGTCGCGAGCCGCCCGTGCGACTCCCGCCGCACCCCCCACCAGCGCGATGCGATGACCACGACGCTCCGCCTCGGGAAGGTACCCCATGATCAGGTCGGCGCCGCCCACGCGCTCCGCCTGGGGATGACCCCGACGGCGGAGGGCGCGAACGATGCCGATGCCGTCGGGCACGATGAGCGCTGCCGATTCGAGCACCGATCGGAATTCGCCGTCGCGCCGGGCGAGCATCACCATCTCGGGGTTGATGGTCACCACCACCTCCGGGTGCACGCCGGGATCGCGTCGATGGCGCTCGACGAGGTCGACGAGCCTGCGTACCGCCGACTCCATGTCCACGACGTCCACGGGGCATCCGAGCACGCGAGCCCGCGCCGTCACTCTGGCGGCGGGCGGTGACTGCACCCTACCGCTTGGTGTATTGCGGTGCCTTCCGGGCTCGCTTGAGTTCGTATTTCTTGCGTTCCTTCTCGCGCGAGTCGCGGGTCAGCAGCCCCGCCGCCTTCAGAGCGGCGCGCAGGTCGGGATCGGCGGCGATCAGCGCGCGGGCGATCCCGTGACATACCGCCCCGGCCTGCCCGGCGATACCGCCGCCGTGGACCTTGACCGACACCTCGAACCGACCGGTGGTCTCGGTCAGGCGCAAGGGCTGCGTGACCACCGTCTCCAGGTCACGCCGGCCGAAGTACTCGCTCGGCGGGCGGTTGTTGACGATGATGACGCCGTCGCCGGGGACGATCCGTACGCGCGCCACCGCGGTCTTGCGACGGCCGGTGGCCTGCTTGTACGCCTCAACTGTTGCGGGCAACGATGATCTCCCCTAGCTCGCCGAAGGTGATCGGCTGCGGTCGCTGGGCCTCATGGCGGTGCTCCGAGCCCGCGTAGACGCGAAGGTGTGTCAGCTGCTCGGCACCGAGGGTGTTGTGCTGCAGCATCCCGCGCACCGCGTGCGTGAGCGGGGCGGTGGGGTCGACGGCCATCGCCTCGTCATAGGTGCGCACGCGCCGTCCGCTCGGGTATCCGGAGTAGCGGTCGTACGTCTTGAGGGTGCGCTTGCGTCCGGTGACCACGATGTCGCGCGCGTTGATCACGATCACGTGCTCGCCGGTGTTGATGTGCTGGGTGAACTGGGGACGGTGCTTGCCGCGCAGGACCCGAGCGATGTTGGCCGCAAGCCGGCCCAGGGTCTGACCACGCGCGTCGACCAGGAACCAGCGCTGCTCGAGTTCGGCCGGCTTGGCCTGGTAGGTCAACGCACCACTCATGCCGCATGCTCCTCGAGCAGCGGAGGCTCGTAGCGAACGGACCATTGATGCAGCCCACGAGCGGGGGCGATCCCAATCGACGGATCGCGCGCTGTCGCGCCGTCGACCAGTGCTCCAAACCATTCGGGGGTCGCTCGTCCGCGGCCGACCTTCACGAGCGCGCCGGTGAACGAGCGCATCATGCCGCGCAGGAAGGCGTCGGCGTGCACGGTGATCACCACCGTCTCGAGGATCGGGGACGCCGTGACAGCGCCGCTCGCTGCGCCGAGCGCGTGCCGCTCCACGCTCACCGCGGTGACGTGCCGCACCGTGCTGCCACCCTCGCGCGGGGAGCTCCCGAACGCGGCGAAGTCGTGCCTGCCAACCAGCCGTCCGGCCGCTGCACGCATGGCGTCGACGTCGAGGGGACCGCGCACCGTCCAGGCGGTGCGGCGCATCACCGGCGAGCGTCCCTCTCTGCACACGATCAGGTAGCGATAGGTGCGCTCGACGGCGTCCCGGCGGGCATCGAACCCCTGGCGAACCACCACAACCTCGCGCACGCTGAGGTCCACGGGGAGCGCGGCGTTGAGCGCGTGGCGGAGCGCGTCCGGCGCCCATGCCCGCTCCAGCGCGCAACCCGCCACCTGGCCGTGCGCGTGCGCGCCCGCGTCGGTGCGACCCGCGGCGGTCAGCGTCGGGGTCTCGGTGGTCACCGCGCGGATCGCGTCGGAGAGGACGCCCATGGCGGTGCGCACGCTCGGCTGAACCTGCCAGCCGGCAAAATCGGTGCCGTCGTACTCGAGCGTGAGGCGGTAGGTGGGCACTGCCGCGTTCCTATTCGACCAGCTCGATGATCGCCATCGGCGCTGCGTCGCTCTGCCGGGGCGGCAGTTTGACGACTCGCGTGTAACCGCCGGGCCGCTCCTTGTACCGCTCGAGGTACGTCGAGAACAGCTTGTTCGAGACCTCGCGGTCGTTGACGTAGAGCGCGACCTTGCGGCGCGCGTTGAGGTCGTCGGGTTTGGCGTCGGTGATCACGCGCTCCACCCAGCGGCGCAATTCCTTCGCCTTCGCCTCGGTGGTGGTGATCCGGCCATAGCGCAGCAGGGACGTGACCTGGTTGCGCGTCATCGACTGGCGATGCGCGGCGCTGCGCCCGAACTTTCGACCGGCGATCCGATGTCGCATGAGCGGGTCCGGTTACCTCGCCATCGGCTGGAACAGGGTCTCCAGCTCTTCAGGGGTCACGAGCTCGCGCTGGACCAGCTTCTCGCGGATCTCGTCCAGCGACTTCTGGCCGAAGTTGCGCAGGGTGAGGAGCTCCTCCTGCTTCATCGCGACCAGCTGGCCGACCTTGGTGATGTCGTTGGCCTTGAGGCAGTTGAGGGCGCGGACGCTGAGCTCGAGGTCCTCGATCGGAACGTCAGCGAGCCGGCTCGGCAGGTCGTTGCCGCGCGCCTGGGTGTGGGCGGGAGCGGCGAGGTTGTCACCGAATCGGACGAAGAGGCCCAGGTGCTCGGTGAACAGTCCGGCAGCGCGGCTGACCGCTTCCACCGGCGCGAGGGTGCCGTCCGTCCACACCTCGACGACGAGCTTGTCCCATTCCGTCTCCTGGCCCACACGGGTCTTCTCCACGAAGAAGTTCGCCTTGCGGACCGGGGTGAAGATGGCGTCGATGGGGATCACGCCGATCGCCTGACCCTCCTTCTTGTTGCGCTCCGCGGTCACGTAGCCCTTGCCACGCTCGACCATGAGGTCCATGCGCAGCTGCGCCTTGGGCGAATCAAGAGTTGCGATGTGCTGCGAGGGATTGCGGATCTCGACGTCACTGGGCAGCTCGATGTCGGCAGCGGTCACGTCGCGCGGACCGTGCTGATCGAGGCTGATGCGCACCGGGTCGGCGCTGTGCGAGAGCACGTTGATCTCTTTGATGTTGAGCAGGATCTCGGTCACGTCTTCCTTAACGTTCTCGATCGAGCTGAACTCGTGCGCGATGCCCTCGATGGACACCGAGGTGATCGCCGCACCGGGGAGCGACGAGAGCAGCACCCGGCGCAGCGAGTTGCCGAGCGTCACACCGAATCCGGGCTCGAGCGGTTCGATCTCGAACTTGCCGTAATCGGTGCCGCTCTCGATCTCCTTGACCGCGGGGGACGTGATCATGTCAATAGCCATTCAGAACTCCTCAACCGGGAACATCAACGTGGCGCCGGGAACGGCGCCGAGCATCGTCATCTCGAGTAGTACTCAACGATGAGCTGCTCTTCGACTTGGGTTTCCATCTCATGGCGCTCGGGAAGGCGCGTGACCGTGCCCTTGAGCGCCGCCGCGTCGAGCGTCAACCAGTCCGGCACGGCGCGCCCGGTCACCAATTGCTGCGCGTTCTCGAGCACCAGCATCTTGCGGCTGCGTTCGCGCACCTCGACGACATCACCCGGACGTAACTGCGCCGACGCAACGTTGAGTGCGCGGCCGTTGACTTTGAAGTGGCGATGGCTCACGAGCTGGCGGGCTTCGCGGCGCGAGCTGGCCAGGCCCAGCCGGTACACGACATTGTCGAGGCGACGCTCGAGCTGTTGCAGCAGCACCGTGCCGGTCACGCCTTCGGCGCTCTCGGCGCGCTCGAAGTAGTGGCGGAACTGGGTCTCGAGCACACCGTAGATGCGCCGCGCCTTTTGCTTGGCGCGCAGCTGGATCCCGTAGTCGCTGGCCTTGCGCCTGCGCGCCAGGCCGTGCTGCCCGGGGAGCAGGCCGCTGCGTTTGTCGAACGTGCAGTTGGTCAGGCACTTGGCGCCCTTGAGATAGAGCTTCGCGCCCTCACGACGGCAGAGCCTGCAGACAGGACCGGCTTGATTGGCCACGGGCGCTCGCTAGACCCGCCGCCGCTTCGGCGGACGGCAGCCGTTGTGCGGGATGGGGGTCACGTCGGAGATCGCGCTGACGTCGAGGCCGCTCGCCTGGAGGCTGCGGATCGCCGCCTCGCGGCCGGCCCCGGGGCCCTTCACGAAGATCTCGATCGACTTGAGCCCGTGCTCCATCGCCCGGCGGGCGGCCGCCTCGGCGGTGACCTGCGCGGCGAACGGCGTGCTCTTGCGCGAGCCCTTGAAGCCCTGCGCGCCGGCGGACCCCCACGCGATGACGTTGCCGTCGGGGTCGGTCAGGCTCACGATCGTGTTGTTGAACGTGGCGAGCACGTGCGCATGGCCCACCGCGATGTTCTTGCGCTCGCGGCGTCGAGTGCGGACGACCTTTTTCTTCTTGGCCATGACCTACTTGGTTGCCTTCTTGCGGCGCACGCCGACCGTCTTCTTCGGCCCGCGTCGTGTGCGTGCGTTGGTCCGGGTGCGCTGCCCGCGGACGGGCAGGCCACGGCGATGGCGAAGGCCGCGATAGGTCCCGATCTCGGTGAGACGTTTGATGTTGAGCGCGATCTGGCGGCGGAGATCGCCTTCGACGCGGCCCTGCAGCTGCTTGGCGATGACGTCGCGGAGCTTGCCGACCTGAGCGTCGCTGAGATCCTTGGTGCGCACGTCCGGGGAGACGCCCGCCAGCGACAGCATTCGTTTTGCGGTGGTCGACCCAATGCCGTAGATGTACGTGAGGGCGATCTCGATCCGCTTGTCACGAGGTACGTCGACGCCGGCGATACGTGCCACTCCCCGCGCTACCCCTGCCGCTGCTTGTGCTTGGGGTTCTCGCAGATCACGCGCACGGCCCCATGGCGCTTGATGACCTTGCAGTGCTCGCAGAGGCGCTTCACTGATGCTCTGACTTTCATTCCGGTGCCGGGTTCCTCGTGGTTGGCGGCGCAGCGCGCCGATGGGATGGTGCTCGATGCGTACCGGGGCGATCCGTGACGCTGGTGCCGGCGGTACCCCATTGCGTGCGCGCCGAACCAGGCTCCTGCGAGAGCCCGAGGTACTGAGTATAAACCGCGTCCGTGGTAGCAGGCAAACCGCTCGATCGCACCTACGCGTCCGCCGTGACCGGATCGGGCCGGAGGGTGAGCACCTCGGGTCCGGATTCGGTGATCGCGACGGTGTGCTCGAAGTAGCAGGAGAGCTTGCCGTCGACGGTGACGACCGTCCAGTCGTCGTCGAGCACCCGGGTCTCCGCGCGCCCGGCGTTGACCATCGGCTCGATCGCGATGACGTATCCCGGCTTCAGCTGGTTGCCGGTGCCGGGGCGGCCGTAATTGGGCACTTGGGGCAGTTCGTGCATGTCCCTGCCGATGCCGTGCCCGACGTACTGGCGCACCACCGAGAACCCGTTCGCCTCGACAAAACCCTGCACGGCCGCGCCGATGTCGCCGATGTGGTTCCCGGGCGTGGCGGCCGCGATGCCGCGGTCGAGCGCCTCGCGGGTGACATCGATGAGGCGGCGCACCTCGGGTGAGGGCTCGCCGCAGGCGACCGAGAGCCCGCTGTCGGCCCACCAGCCGTCGAGGATCAGGCCGCAGTCGAGCGAGACCAGGTCGCCGTCGTGGATGACCTGTGGACCCGGGATACCGTGCACCACCTGCTCGTTGATGGAGACGCAGAGCGAGTTCGGGAAGCCGTCGTATCCCAGGAATCCGGGGATGCAGCCGTGGTCGCGGATGAAGGTGTCGGCCTCCCGGTCGAGGTCGAGGGTGGTGATGCCGGCCCGCACCGATGCCGCCAGTTGCGAGAGACAGGCACCGAGGATCCGACCGGAGACGCGCATCTTCTCGACCTCCTCGGGCCGCTTGAGCCGGAAGCTGTCGACGGCGTGGCGGCTCATGTCGAGCCCACCGGGGCGCCGTTGTGGCGCAACGACGCCATGATCCGTTCGGTGATCGCGTCGATATCGCCGACGCCATCGATCGCCTCGATCCGCGTGCCGTGCACGCGGTAGTAGTCGAGCACCGGCCACGTTTCCTGGTGGTAGACGACCAGGCGATTCGCGAGCCCTTCAGGCGTGTCGTCGCTGCGGCCCTCGATCATGGCTCGCTTGAGAATGCGAGCTTCCAACTCGGCGTCGGGAACCTCGAGCGAGATCACCTCGGCGACGTAGTCGCCACGAGCGCTCAGCATCCTATCGAGAGTCACGGCCTGCGGGACGGTGCGCGGAAATCCGTCGAGGAGGACCCCCTTGGCGGCGTCGGGCTGGTTGAGCCGGGCAGCGATCATCCTGACGACGAGGTCGTCGGACACGAGTTCGCCCGCGTCCATGATCGGCTTTGCCTCGCGGCCGAGATCGGTGCCGCGCTCAATTTCATTCCGGAGCATGTCGCCCGCCGCGACATGGGGGATCCCAAGACGGACCGCCACCCTTTCGGCTTGGGTGCCCTTGCCGCTGCCGGGCGGCCCGAACATCACGGCGATCACTTGATGAATCCCTTGTACTGGCGCATCAGCAGCTGGGTTTCGATCTGCTTCATGGTGTCGAGGGCGACCCCGACGACGATCAGGATCGCGGTGCCGCCAAGGTAGAGGCTGGTCGACGGGACCCCGGTGAGCACGGCGGTGAGCAGCGGCAGGACCACGGTGATCATGGCGAGGAAGAGCGCACCGGCGAGGGTGATACGTCCCATCACCTTGCCGAGGTACTCGGCGGTGCTGCGACCTGGCCGGATCCCGGGAATAAAGGTCGATTGCTTTTTCAGGTTGTCGGCCACGTCGACCGGGTCGAAGACGATCGCGGTGTAGAAGTACGTGAAGCCCATCACCAGCAGGAAATAGATCCCGTTGTAGAGGAAGTTGAGCGGGATGAACCCACCGGTCGCCTGCCAGTTGGTGACGATCCATTTCGAGACGTCGAGCGTCCAGCCGGTGCTGCTCTGGAAGAGGTTGGCGAAGATCGTTGGGAAGGTCATGATCGAGATCGCGAAGATAATCGGGATGACCCCCGCGGCGTTGACTCGAAGCGGTAAGAAATTCCGCCGTCCCTGCGAGGCCATCCCGGTGCGTACGTTAAGCACTCGCTGGGCCGATTGCACGGGCACTTTGCGCTGAGCCTGCTGCACCTCGATTACTCCGGCGGTCACTGCCACCGCGATGATGGTCATCACCACCAGCTGGATGAGGTGCGCGGTGCCACCGGTGCCGCCGTAGCCGACGATCGCCGCCGGAAGCCTGCCGATGATGCCGACGAAGATGATCAGTGAGACACCATTGCCGACGCCATACTCGGTGATCAGCTCACCCAGCCACATGGCGATGATCGTGCCCGCTGTCAGGGTCAGGATGATGCTGATCTCGGTCGCGCCCGAGGGGTTGTTGAGGATCGCGCCATCCTTGGTGACCTGGGGATTGGTGAAGAGCGCGAGGTAGCCGTACGCCTGGAGCATCGCCAGCGGCACGGTGAGCCAGCGGGTGTAGCGGGTGATCTTCTTGCGACCGATCTCCCCTTCCTTGCTGAGCTCCTTGAGCCTGACGGAGACGACCGTCATCAGCTGCATGATGATCGTGGCGTTGATGTAGGGATTCAGTCCCAACGCCACGATGGTGAAGCGCTGCAGACCGCCACCGCTGAAGAGGTTGAGCAGGCCGAGCAGCGAGTTCCCGGAGAAGAGGTCGTTGAGCGCGAGTGGGTTCGCACCCGGGATGGAGATGCTGGCCAGGACCCGGAACGCGAGCAGCAGGCCGAGCGTGAAGAGCAGCTTGCGTCGCAGCTCTGGAATCCGCAGGGCCTGGGCAAGCGCTTCGAGGAGGTTCACTCCGAGTCCTCGGTCTCCGCCTCGTTGTCAGGTGCGCCTTCCGGCTCGGGTTGTGCTTCGGCCGCGCCGGCCTTGGCGCTGTTCTTGGCGGCGCGCTTGCCCGTCCCCTCGCGCGTCGGAGCTGCTGCCGCCCGTGCCTCGGCGGCGTCGACCTTGGCTGCGCGCTTGCTCGCCCGCGCGGCGGCCTTGCCTCGGGTGACGCTCTCGTCCTTCGGCTGCGGGCCGACGAGCTCCACCGAGCCCCCGGCCGCCTCGACGGCCGTGCGGGCCGCTCCGGAGATCCGGTCAACGCGGAGGGTCAACGCATGATCAAGGTGACCCGCAGCGAGGACCTTGATCGGCGATGACGCGCGCGGGATCAGGCCGGCTTCGGTCAGCACGTCGGCGTCGACCACGGTGTCCGGCTCGAAGCGCGCCAGTTTGCCGAGGTTGACCACGATGAACTCGTTGCGCCAGCGGTTGTGAAAGCCTCGCAGCTTGGGAAGCCGCTGCTTGAGCGGCATCTGGCCACCCTCGAATCCGGCGGGAAGGCCGACGCTCGAACGCGAGCCCTGACCCTTCTGACCACGACCGCTCGTCTTGCCCTGCCCGGCACCCTGGCCGCGGCCCACCCGCTGGCGCGTCTTGCGGCTCCCCTTGGCGGGGCTCAGCTCGTGCAGCTTCACGCCGGCGTCTCCGATTCCGACGCCAGGCTCTGCAGCAGCGCGGCCCCGGCAGCCGAGTCGGCCGGCTGGCCGTCGACGCTCACCAGGTGTCGGACCTTGTGCACCATCCCGCGAATCGAGGGGGTCGCCTCGTGTTCGACGGTGTGGTGCAGCTTGCGCAGGCCGAGCGCCGCCAGGGTTGCCTTCTGATCCCAGGCGTAACCGATGACGCTCTTGCGGTAGGTGACTCGCACGGTGCTCACGGTGCCACCTCCAGGGGAGCTGGCTCGACCACGGTGGGCGCCCGGCCGAGCATCCGGTCGGCCATCCTGCGGTTTCCGACGATCTGCTCGGGAGTCCGCCCGCGCAGCTCCGCCACCGCGGCCAGCGTGCGCAGGCTCGCCAGCGCCGAGACCGTGGCGCGCACCACGTTGATGGGGTTGTCGGTGCCCAGGCTCTTGGTGAGGATGTCCTTGATCCCCGCGGCCTCGACCACCGCACGCATCGAGCTGCCGCTGATGACACCGGTTCCCGGAACACCGGGCTTGAGCATCACCTTGGCGGCGCCGAGCTTGTAGCGAACCTCGTGAGGGATGGTCGTGCCGACCATGGGCACGGTGATCATGTGTTTCTTGGCGTCGTCGACTCCCTTGCGGATGGCGTCCGGCACCTCACCGGCCTTGCCGAGCCCGGCGCCGACGCGGCCCTTGCCGTCGCCGACCACGACCAGGGCGCTGAACGAGAAGCGACGGCCGCCCTTGACCACCTTGGCCACCCGGTTGAGCGAGACGATCTTCTCCTGAAATTCGCTCCCGCGGTCATCGCGGCGATCCATGCGCATCCCCATGTCAGAACCTCAGGCCGCCCTCGCGGGCAGCCTCGGCGAGCGCCTTGACACGGCCGTGAAACAGGTAGCCGGCGCGGTCGAAGACCACTGTGTCCACGCCCGCGGCCCTGGCTCGCTCCGAGATCGCTTTGCCGATCGCGGCCGCACCCACGGCGGTGCATGCGCTGCTGCTACCGATGGCGGCACGCAGGCTCGGCTCGGTGGTCGACGCCGCGACCAGCGTGCGCCCGGTGTCGTCGTCGACGAGCTGCGCGCCGATGTGACGGAGGCTGCGGAACACCGCGAGGCGCGGGCGTGCCGCGGTCCCGGACACGTGCTTCCGCACCCGGCGATGGCGGCGCGCGCGGGCGACGCGACGGTCGTGTTTCGTGAACATGCTGATCAGCCTCTCGTATGTACGTATGTGTTCGGTTACTTGGTCTTGCCGGCCTTGCCCGATTTGCCGGCCTTGCGGCGCAGCTTCTCGCCGCGGTACAGGATCCCCTTGCCCTTGTAGGGCTCGGGCTTTCTGAACGAGCGGATCTTCGCGGCCACCTGGCCGACGACCTCCTTGTCCGATCCGCTGATCGAGATCTGGGTGGGGGCCGGTACCTCGATGGTGATTCCCTCGGGAGGCGTGTAGCGAATCGGATGGGAGTAGCCGAGCGTCAGCACCAGGTCGCCCCCCTGACGGGTGGCGCGGAAGCCGACCCCGACCAGGTCGAGGTCGCGGGTGAAGCCACCGCTGACACCCTGCACCATGTTCGCCACCAGCGTCCGCGTGAGTCCGTGCAGCGAGCGATGGATGCGCGCGTTCGACGGCCGAGCGACGGTGATTATCCCGGTGTCGACGTTGATGAGCATCGACGGCGGGAGCGTGCGCTGGAGCGTGCCACGCGTACCGCTGACGCTCAGGCGGTTACCGGTCTCGAGGGCGACCTCCACCCCGGCTGGAACGGGGATCGGAAGCTTGCCGATGCGCGACATCAGGAACGCCTCACCACACGAAGGCGACGACTTCGCCGCCGAGCCCGGCGCGCTGGGCCGCGCGTCCGGTCATCAGGCCACGCGACGTGGAGATGATCGCCACCCCGAGCCCGCCGAGCACCCGCGGGATCTCTGATTTGCGCGCGTACACGCGCAGCCCGGGCCGGCTGATCCTGCGCAGGCCGGAGAGGGCACGCCCCCGTGGGCTCCCCGGCTTGAGGGTCACGGTCAGGAGCTGCATCGGCGCCTCGCCGGAGACTTCGTAACCGTCGACGAAGCCTTCCTCGGTGAGGACGCGCGCGATCTCGACCTTCATCTTCGACACCGGGATCTCCACGGTGCGGTGATGGGCCGCATTGGCGTTGCGAATGCGGGTCAACATGTCCGCGATGCTGTCACTTGTCATGGCTCACCACGAACTCTTCTGGACGCCGGGCACCTGACCGATGCTGGCGAGTTGGCGGAAACAGATACGGCACATGCCGAACTTGCGCATGTAGGCGCGCGGGCGGCCGCACACACCGCATCGATGATGCGCCTGCGTGGAGTAACGGGCCGGCCGATTCGCCTTGGCGATCAACGACTTCTTTGCCATCGCTCAGTTCTTCCTGAAGGGCATGCCGAGCCCGGTGAGGAGCGCACGGCCCTCCGCGTCGGTGCGGGCCGTGGTCACGATGCAGACCTCCATCCCGCGCAGCTTGTCGATCTTGTCGTAGTCGATCTCCGGAAACACGAGCTGCTCGCGCAGCCCGAGGGTGAAGTTGCCGTGGCCGTCGAACGCCTTGGGGTCGACGCCGCGAAAGTCGCGAATGCGTGGGAGCGCGACGTTGAGCAGCTTGTCGAGGAAGTCAAACATGCGCCGGCCGCGCAGCGTGACCTTGACGCCGATCGGCATCCCCTCGCGCAGCTTGAACGCCGCGACCGATTTGCGGGCTCGGATCACGATCGGAGCCTGCCCGGTGATCTGCTTGAGATCGGCGATGGCGGCGTCGATCGCCCGGGCGTTGGTGATCGCCTCGCCGAGTCCGATGTTCACCACGAGCTTCTCGACCGCCGGCACCTGCATGGCGTTGAGGTAGCGGAATTCCGCGACCAGTGCCGGCACGATCTCATCGACGTATCGCCGGCGGAGGCGGGGCAGCTCGGCGACGTCGACTGCCATCAGACCTGCGCCCGTTCGTAGTGCTCGCCGCATTTCTTGCAGACGATCACGCGACGCCCCAGCTCATCGACCCCGTGACCGATGCGGGTTCGCTTCTCGCAGCGGTTGCACACCAGCATGATGTTGCTGTAGCTGATCGGTCCGTCGAAGTCGACGATGCCGCCCTGGATGTTGCCCTTCACGCCGGAGCGCGTATGACGCTTGAGCAGGTTGACACCGCGGACCGCGATCCGTTGCTGCTCCGGGAGGATGCGTTCGACAACACCGCGCTTGCCCTTGTCCTTGCCGCTGATCACCTCGACGTTGTCACCCTTGCGGATGTCGAGCGGGCGCAGGTGGCCACCGGACCATCCCTCGTGGCGGAGCGTGGCGCGGCGCTTGCGTTGGGCTCGTGGCGCGGGCATCTCAGATCACCTCCGGGGCAAGGCTGACGATCTTCATGAAGTTGCGCTCGCGGAGCTCGCGGGCGACCGGACCGAAGATTCGCGAGCCGCGGGGGTTGTTCTGTGGGGTGATCAGCACCGCAGCGTTCTCGTCGAAGCGGATGTTGCTGCCGTCGGGCCGCTTGTACTCCTTGGTGGTCCGCACCACCACCGCTCGGACCACGTCGCCCTTCTTCACCTGCGCGTTCGGTGTCGCGACCTTGACGGTGCCGATGATCACATCGCCCACGGAGGCGTACTTCCGATAACTGCCGCCGAGCACGCGGATGCACAGCAACTCGCGCGCCCCGCTGTTGTCCGCCACCTTGAGCACCGATTCCTGCTGGATCATCTCAGCGCGCCTTCTCCAAGACTTCGGCCACGCGCCAGCGGGTTTGCTTCGAGATCGGGCGGGTCTCGATGATCCGCACGCGGTCGCCGACGCCGCACGCGTTCTCCTCGTCGTGCACCTTGAAACGCGTGGTGTGACGGACGACCTTCTTGTACAGCGGGTGCGGCTTGAGGACCTGCACCACCACGATCACCGTCTTCTCCATCTTGTCGCTGACCACGACCCCGTCGCGCACCTTGCGACGCGGGCGAGGCGTCGCGCTCGCGTCACTCATCGAGTGCCTCCTCAGCGTCGGTGCCGGCGACGACCTCGGCTTCGGGCTCCGGGGACGCCACAGCCGGAACCGCGGCGGGAACCACCGCGGGCACCTGCAGGCGCGGAGCGCGCTTCTGCTTCGGTCGTGCCGCTCTCGCCGGCGTACTGGCAGGGGCGGTGGCCGCCGCAACGATCTCGGGGCGCAGACCGCGCTCGATCTCGATCTTCACGGTCATCGCGCGCGCGATCTCATGGCGGATCTCACGAACCTGACGATGGTTCTCGACCTGTCCGGTCGCCTGCTGAAAGCGAACCTCGAACAGGCGTCGACGCTGCTTGAGCAGGTGATCGTCCAGCTCGGCAACGGTCATCCGACGCAGCTCGACGAGTGCCTCAGTCTGCTTGGTCATACCGTCGCCTCCACGTCGGCCCCGGTTTCTTCGCGCTGCAGAAATCGGGTCTTGATCGGCAGCTTGAACGCGGCGAGACGCATCGCCTCCTGCGCGGTCTCGCGGGTCACGCCCGCCATCTCGAACAGCACCCGTCCGGGAAGCACGACCGCGACCCAGCCTTCGGGCTGGCCCTTGCCGCTGCCCATGCGGGTCTCGGCGGGCTTCTTGGTGAAGGCGTGGTCGGGGAAGATGCGAATCCAGATCTTGCCGCCGCGTTTCACGTGACGGGTCATCGCACGCCGGGCGGCCTCGATCTGCCGGTTGGTCATCCAGCACTGTTCAGTCGCCTGCAGGCCGTAGGTCCCGAAATCGAGCTTGTTGCCACGCTGCGCCGCGCCGGTCCTCCGTCCGCGATGGAGCTTGCGGTGCTTGGTTCGCTTGGGCATCAGCATCGCTACTCCTCCTCCTCTTCGATGGCGTCGGCCGGCGCATCGGCCTTCTTGACGGCTTTCTTGGGTGCGCGCGACACCGACGCCGGCTTCTTCGCGGCGACCGGCTTGCGCCGCGACGGGGCGCGCTTCGGGGTGAGCTTCTCGACCTTCTCACCGTCCGCTGCTGGGTCGACGCCGACCGCGGCGATCACGTCCTCGTCCTCATCGATCTCGACGATGTCCTCGGACGGCACCTCGATCTCGACCTCGGGCTCCGTGCTCTCGAGGACGACCTCGGCTTCCTCCGCCGGGGCCTCGGCGACTCGCGCGGGAGCGACCGGGACGCGGTCCTCGAGCCCGCGGTCCTCGGCGCGGTCCTTGCCCGGCGCGATCGGCTCGCCGGTGGCGGTGACGAAGTCGCCGAGGTACAGCCAGCACTGCACGCCGATCCGCCCGAAGGTGGTGCGAGCCTCGGCCTTGCCATAGTCGATGTTGGCCCGCAGCGTGTGGAGCGGTACCCGTCCGTCACGGTCCCACTCGCGTCGCGACATCTCGGATCCGCCGAGCCTGCCACTCACCTGGATCTTCACGCCCTTGGCACCGGCACGCATGCTCCGCATCAGCGTCTGCTTGAGCGCGCGGCGGAAGGCGATGCGCTTCTCGAGCTGCGAGGCCACGTTCTCCGCGACCAGCGTGGCGTCGAGCTCGGCCGTCTTGATCTCGTGGATGGTGACCCGGACCTTCTTGCCGGAGATGCGTTCGAGCTCGTCGCGGAGCGCGTCGACCGACGCACCCTGCTTGCCGATGACGATCCCCGGCTTCGCGGTCTGGATGATCACGGTGAGCTGGTTGGCGCTGCGCTCGGTCTCGATGCGCGCCAGACCGGCGTTGCGCAGGCGGCTGCCGATCAGCCGGCGCATCGCGATGTCCTCGTGGAGCAGCTTCGTGTATTCCTTGTCGGCGTACCAACGCGCGTCCCAGTTGCGGTAGATGCCGAGACGGAAACCGATCGGATTGACTTTCTGACCCATCTACTCGGCCTCTTCCTTGGGTGGCTTGGGAGCGCGACGGCGCGCGGGACGCGGGGCGGCGGCGGGTGCGGCGGCACCGGTCACCGGCGTGGCTCGGGCCGCGGGTGTCACGACGGGCGTCGGCACCACGGTGCGCGGCAATTTGACGGCGCTGCGGCGGCGCACGTTCTCGGGCAACTCGTCGTCGGTGACGAAGGCGCGCAGGTGGCTGGTCCGCTTGAAGATGCTGCCCGCCATTCCCCGCGGCTTTGCGCGCCAGCGCTTGATGATCATCGCGCCGTCCACCTCGACGCGAGCGACCCGCAGCGACGATGCATCGAGGTTGTAGTTGTGCTCGGCATTGGCGGCCGCGGACTTGATCACCTTGGCGATGTCGGACGCGGCCGAGCGCGGCGAGAAGCGGAGCACCACCAGGGCCTCCGCGACCGGAAGCCCGGTGACCATCGCCGACACCAACCGAGCCTTGCGGGCGGTGGTGCGAACCCATTTCGCGGTTGCGACGACTTCCATTCCAGCCTCTACTTCAGCGCCGTGCTGCGTTCGGTGTGGTGGCCGTGCCCACGATATCTCCGGGTGTGGGCGAACTCACCGAGCTTGTGTCCAACCATCGTCTCGGTGATCAGCACGGGGACATGCTTGCGGCCGTCGTGCACGGCGATCGTGTGACCGACCATCTCCGGAAAGATGTCGCTGCGTCGCGACCAGGTCTTGATGATCCGCTTCTCGCGCGTCATGTTGAGCTGCTGGACCTTCTTGAGCAGATGGTCGTCACAGAACGGCCCTTTCTTGAGCGAACGGCCCATGGCTACTTCCCCCGCCGGCGCACGATCATCCGATCGGTGCTCTTGTTGTGACGGGTGCGATAGCCGAGCGCGGGCTTGCCCCAGGGGGTCTGCGGATGACCGCCGGCGCCGCTGCGTCCCTCGCCGCCTCCGTGCGGATGGTCGAACGGGTTCATGGTCATGCCCCGGACCGAGGGACGGATCCCCCGCCAGCGGGACTTGCCCGCCTTGCCGATGACCTCGTTCTCATGATCCACGTTGCCGACCTGGCCGATGGTGGCGCGGCAGCGCACGTCCACGAGGCGCACCTCGCCGCTGGGCATGCGCACCTGTGCGTACGCGCCCTCCTTGGCGAGCAACTGCGCCGCCGCTCCCGCGCTACGCACCAACTGACCGCCTCGGCCGAGCTTGACCTCGAGGTTGTGGATGGTGGTGCCGAGCGGGATGTTGACGATGGGCAGCGCACACCCCGGTCGGATCTCGGCGCCGTCGCCCGAGCTGACCACGTCACCGACGCTCAGTCCGTGTGGCGACAGGATGTAGCGCTTGTCGCCGTCCGCGTACACCACCAGGGCGATGCGCGCGCTCCGGTTGGGGTCGTACTCGATCGTCGCGACCTTGGCCGGGACCCCATCCTTCTGACGCTTGAAATCGATGATGCGGTAGGTCTTCTTGTGGCCGCCGCCGTGATGGCGCACGGTGATACGCCCCGACGCGTTGCGGCCGCTGTGCTTCTTCAGGTGCTCCACGAGGCCCCGCTGGGGGGCGCTCGTGGTCACCCCCTCGAAGCTGCTCACCGACATGAATCGGCGGCCGGGGCTGGTTGGCTTGTACTTCTTGGTTGGCATCAGACGCCTGGCGTGTGTGTGAATTTGCCGCTCAGGCCGCCCAGATCAAGGAGGCGCCGAGCAAGGCGAGGGAGTGGACTGCAGTCCATGACCGAGCCGGCGGAGGCGCCGACGCCGAGCTGGGCGGAAATGAGCGGCAAAGTCATCACACGCCCTCGAACAGGCCTTCTATCTTCTGGCCCGCGCCCAGCGTCACGATCGCCTTCTTCCATTTGGGGCTTGCGCCGACCACGCGCGTCTGGCCGCGCGAACGGCGCCGCGTCTTGCCGCGCACGTTGACCGTGTTGACGTCGACGACGGTGATCTTCTGATCGACGAACGCCTCTTCCAGCGCCCGCCGGATCTGGATCTTCGTTGCCGACGGATGGCAGCGGAAGACGTAGCGCCCCGACGCCATCGATGCGTAGGACTTCTCGCTGATCACCGGAAGCACGAGGACCTGCTCGAAGCTGCGGCCGCCGCTCATGCGAACGCCTCCTCGATGTGCTCGATGGCGTCGCGGGTGACGATCACCGTATCGGCGATGAGGAGGTCGCGCACCGAGAGGTTGCCGGCGAGCGTGACCCGGACCTCGGCGATGTTGCGCGCGCTCTTCTCCAGCATTTCGTTGTGCGATCCGAGGACGACGAGCACGCGATGTCCGGCCTCGACGCCGCGCAGCAGATCGGTCATCGCACGCGTTCGCGGCGCCTCGAGTAAGAAGCTCTCCAGCACGACGAGGCCGTCGTCGTGGGCTTTGGCGGAGAGCGCGCTGCGCAGGGCGAGCCGGCGCTGCTTGCGCGGCATGTCCATGCGATAGGAGCGCGGGTGCGGGCCGAACACGACGCCGCCGCCTTCCCACTGCGGGGATCGGGTCGATCCCTGGCGGGCCCGGCCGGTTCCCTTCTGGCGGTAGGGCTTTCGACCTCCACCGCGCACCTCGCTGCGGGTCTTGGTCGAGGCCGTGCCTTGTCGTCCGTTGGCGAGCTGGCGCACCAGCGCCTGATGCATCACCGGCTCGTTCGGCTCGATGCCGAAGATGGTCTCGGGCAGATCGACGTGCCCGGTGACGGCGCCGGCCTGGTCGACGACTCGTGCCGCGCTCATTGCGCCGCTCCGAGCGAGGCGGAACGGTCGGAGTCGCGGACCATCACCACCGTGTTCTTGTGGCCGGGAACCGACCCGTGGACCAGGAGGAGGTTGCGCTCGGCGTCGACGCGGACCACTTCGAGATTGCGCACCGTCACCTGGGTGGCGCCGTGCTGGCCGGCCATCTTCAAACCCTTGAAGACGCGCGCCGCATCGGTCGAGCCGATCGAGCCGGCCTGCTTGATGTTGTGCGAGCCGTGCGACACAGGACCGCGGTGGAAGTTGTGCCGCTTGTGCTGACCCGAGAAGCCCTTGCCCTGGCTGACACCGGTCACGTCGATGCGCTGTCCGGCGGAGAACATCTCGACGGTGAGCCGATCCCCGACCGTGGCGTCGCCAGGATCGCGCAGCTCCCGCAGGACGCCCTGGGGTTGCATGCCGGCGCGCTTGAAGTGACCCCGCATGGGTTTCGGGGTGCGCTTCAGCGTCTTCTCGCCGAACCCGAGTTGCACCGCCTCGTAGCCGTCGACCGGGACGGTCTTGCGCTGCACGACACGGCACGTGTCGGCTTCGAGCACGGTCACCGGGACCGAGGTGCCCTGCGGGCGTGAAGATCTGAGTCATGCCCACCTTGCGGGCGAGAATCCCTTTGCTCACAGCTTGATCTCGATGTTCACGCCGCTCGGGAGATTGAGCCGCATCAGCGCGTCGACGACCTTCGGGTTGGCGTCGAGGATGTCCAGGATGCGCTTGTGCGTGCGCATCTCGAACTGCTCACGCGAGTCCTTGTCGATGAACGGCGAGCGGATCACCGTGTACTTGTTGATGGTGGTCGGCAATGGCACCGGCCCCGCGACACGCGTGCCCGTCCGGGTGGCCGTCTCCACGATCTTGGACGCGGCCTGGTCGAGGACGCGGTGATCGTAGGCCTTGAGGCGGATGCGGATCTTCTGGGGCACGGCGGTTCTGGATTCCTTTGTTCTTGCCGGTTGTGTCTATTTCTCGATGCTGGTGACGGCGCCGGCACCGACGGTACGACCGCCTTCGCGGATCGCGAAGCGCATCCCGTCCTCGACCGCGATCGGGGTGATCAACTCGATGCCCATCTCGACGTTGTCCCCGGGCATGCACATCTCCATGCCGTCGGGAAGGCCGATGGTACCGGTCACGTCGGTGGTCCTGATGTAGAACTGCGGACGGTAGCCGTTGAAGAAGGGCGTGTGCCGCCCACCCTCGTCCTTGCTGAGGACGTACACCTGAGCCTTGAACTTGGTGTGCGGCGTGATCGTGCCGGGCTTGGCGAGCACCTGGCCGCGCTCGACGTCCTCGCGCTTGATGCCGCGGAGCAGGCAGCCGACGTTCATCCCGGCCTCACCCGCGTCAAGCAGCTTGTGGAACATCTCGACCCCGGTCACCGTCGACTTGGCGGTGTCCTTGATGCCGACGATCTCCACCGGCTCGTTGACCTTGACGATGCCGCGCTCGATGCGCCCGGTGACGACGGTCCCGCGGCCCTCGATCGAGAACACGTCCTCGATCGGCATCATGAACGGCTTGTCGACGGGGCGCGTCGGCACCGGAATGTATGTGTCGACCGCGTCCATGAGCTTGAGCACGCCGTCGACGGCGTCCTTGTCGCCTTCCAGAGCCTTGAGCGCCGAGACGCGCACGACTGGGATGTCGTCCCCCGGGAAGTCGTAGCGGCTGAGCAGCTCGCGGATCTCGAGCTCGACGAGCTCGAGCAATTCCTCGTCGTCGACCGCGTCGACCTTGTTGAGGGCCACGACGATGTAGGGCACGCCCACCTGACGCGCCAGCACGATGTGCTCGCGGGTCTGGGGCATCGGGCCGTCGGTGGCCGCGACCACCAGGATCGCGCCGTCCATCTGCGCCGCGCCGGTGATCATGTTCTTGATGTAGTCGGCATGGCCGGGGCAGTCGACGTGCGCGTAGTGCCGCGACTTGGTCTCGTACTCGACGTGCGCGGTGGCGATGGTGATCCCGCGCGCCTTCTCTTCGGGAGCGTTGTCGATCTTGTCGAACGCAACAAACGCGTTGTCGCCCCCGACATTCTCGGAGAGAACTTTGGTGATCGCCGCCGTCAACGTGGTCTTGCCATGGTCGATGTGACCAATGGTTCCGACGTTCACGTGCGGCTTGGTGCTCTGGTATTTCTTCTTGCCCATTTCGTGCCTCTACTGAACTCCTGCTCTCTCCGCTGTCTCAGTTAAACCTTGGACTTCGCGACGAGCTCTTCGGCAAGGCTCGCGGGAAGCTGCTGATAGTGATGGAACTCCATGCTGTAGTTGGCCCTGCCCTGGGTCATGCTGCGCAGGTCGCCGACGTAGCCGAACATCGTCGCCAGCGGGACCTCGGCGTGCACGATATGCGATGCGGCCCGACCTTCCATGCCGAGGATCTGGCCGCGGCGGGCCGCGAGGTCGCCCATCACATCGCCCATGAACTCCTCGGGCATGAAGACGTCGACTCGCATGATCGGCTCCAGCAGCACGGGCTTCGCCTTGCGCATCCCGTCCTTGAAGCCCATCGAGCCGGCGATGTTGAACGCCTGCTCGGATGAGTCGACGTCGTGGTAGGAGCCGTCGACCAGCGTGACCTTGATGTCGACCACCGGGAAGCCGGCGAGCACGCCGTTGAAGAGCGAGTCGGCGATGCCCCTGCCCACCGGCGCGATGTATTCCCTGGGGATCGAACCGCCGACGATCTTGCTGACGAACTCGAATCCCTTGCCCGGATTGGGCTCGAGCTCCAGCTCGACGTGGCCGTACTGACCGTGGCCACCCGACTGACGCACGAAGCGCCCGGTGCCGTGCGCCTTCGCCGTGATGGTCTCGCGGTACGACACCTGCGGACGTGCCGACGTTGGCATCGACCTTGAACTCGCGCAGCATGCGGTCGACGATGATCTCAAGATGGAGCTCGCCCATCCCCGAGATGACCGTCTGGCCGGTCTCGTCATCGGTGCGGACGCGGAAGGTCGGATCCTCTTCGGCGAGCTTCTGGAGCGCGATCCCCATCTTGTCCTGCTCCGCCTTGGTCTTCGGCTCGACGGCGACTGAGATGACCGGTTCGGGGAAGGTGATCTGCTCGAGGACGATCGGGTGCTTCTCGTCGCAGAGCGTGTCCCCGGTCGTGGTCTTGCGCAGCCCGATGGCGGCGGCGATGTCGCCGGCGCGGACCTCCTCGATCTCCTCGCGATGGTTGGCGTGCATCTGGAGCATCCGGCCAACCCGCTCCCGCTCTCCCTTGGTGGCGTTGTACACGTAAGAGCCGCTGCGCAGCACCCCGCTGTAGACCCGGAAGAAGGTGAGCTTGCCGACGAATGGGTCGGTCGCGATCTTGAAGGCGAGCGCCGCGAACGGCTCGTTCGTCGCTGGCCGTGCGCACCACCGCGACCTCGCCCTCGGCGGCCGCGCCCTCGACCGCCGGACGATCGAGCGGCGACGGCAGGAAGTCGACGACGCGCGTCGAGCATCGGCTGCACACCCTTGTTCTTGAGCGCCGAGCCGCAGAGGACCGGCACCAGGCGAGTGCGGACGGTCCCGGCGCGCAGACCCCGGAGGATCTCGGCAGTGGTCAGCGTCGCGCCGTCCAGGTACTTGATCATCAGCTCGTCGTCGGCGTCGGCCACCGCCTCGAGCAGCTCGTGGCGATACTGCGCGACCAGCTCGAGCATCGACTCGGGGATCTCCGCGCGGCGGATGCTGGTGCCGAGGTCGTCGGTGTAGACGATCGCCTCCTCGGTGACGAGGTCGACCATTCCCCTGAACTCGCACTCGGCGCCGATGGGCAGCTGGATGGGCACCGCGTGCGCACCCAGCCGATCCTTGATGGACGCGACCGCGGCGTAGAAGTCGGCTCCGATCCGATCCATCTTGTTGATGAAGCAGATCCGCGGCACCTCGTAGCGGTCGGCCTGGCGCCAGACGGTCTCGGACTGCGGCTCGACCCCGGCGACGGCGTCGAAGACGGCGACGGCGCCATCGAGGACGCGAAGGCTCCGCTCGACCTCGACCGTGAAGTCCACGTGCCCGGGCGTATCGATAATGTTGATACGATGGCCGCGCCACTCGGCAGCCGTCGCGGCCGACGTGATCGTGATGCCGCGCTCCTGCTCCTGGACCATCCAGTCCATGGTCGCGGCGCCCTCGTGGACCTCGCCCATCTTGTGGATGCGGCCCGTGTAGAAGAGGACGCGCTCGGTCGTCGTGGTCTTGCCCGCGTCGATGTGGGCCATGATCCCGATGTTCCGGGTCTTCTCGAGGGGAAACGCGCGCGCGGCGACGGCGACTGCCATCTCAGTACCGGAAATGGGAGAAGGCCTTGTTCGACTCGGCCATCTTGTGGGTGTCTTCTTTCCGCTTGATCGACGCTCCGACGCCGTTGGCCGCGTCCATCAGCTCGCCGGCGAGCTTCTCGGACATGCTCTTGCCGCCGCGGCCGCGTGCGTAGCGGATGATCCAGCGTCGGGCAAGCGCCTGGCGCCGATCGTGGCGGATCTCCACGGGAACCTGGTACGTGGCGCCGCCGACCCGCTTCGGCTTGACCTCGAGGATCGGGGTGACGTTGCGGATCGCCTGGTCGAAGACGTCGAGCGGTTCCTTGCGCGACGACTTGCGGATCTTCTCGAAGGAGTCGTAGACGATCTTCTCGGCGATGCTCTTCTTGCCCGCGAGCATGATGCAGTTGACGAACTTCGCCAGTCCCACGCTCCCGTAGATCGGGTCGGGCAGGATGACGCGTTTCTGGACGCGGGCACGGCGTGGCATGGATGCTCTCTAGCTCGCCTTCTTCTCGCGCTTGGCGCCGTACTTGCTGCGGCCCTGCTTGCGGTTCTTGGTGCCGGCGGCGTCGAGGGTGCCGCGGATGACGTGGTAGCGAACCCCGGGGAGGTCGCGGACGCGGCCGCCGCGGATCAGCACCACCGAGTGCTCCTGGAGATTGTGGCCGATGCCCGGGATATAGGCGGTCACCTCGACCTTGGTGGTCAGGCGGACGCGGGCCACCTTGCGAAGCGCCGAGTTCGGCTTTTTGGGCGTGGTCGTATAGACGCGGACACAGACCCCGCGCCGCTGGGGACAACCCCGGAGCGCTCGGGCCTTGGTCTTGTGCGTCGGCTTGGTGCGGCCCTTGCGGACCAACTGTTGAAAGGTGGGCACGACCCGTCCGTTTATGAGATGTGCGCGAAGCCACGAAACAGCGCGCGCGAATACGAGGAACGCTCGTGGAGCGAAGCGACAGCCTACCAGAGGTTGAGTTCGCACGTCAAACTCGAGTACGCCCCCGCGGGGATCGCGACGAGCGCGCTCGGGCCGGCCCCGGGCGCGACTGCCGGCGGGGCACGCCTGCTACGATTTCGGCCTTCCAGCAGACGACACGCCGTCGTCCGTTCGCCGAAGACCGCAGGCGCGGAACGTTCCGCTCAATCACCTGCGCAGGTGGGCAAGGCTGCCGGCTCGTGCCTTCGAGGCCGAGACGGGGCCGTCCCCCTGCCTCGGCGCCGGCACGGCACCCGATGGAGGCACCCAATGGCACCAGCACCGACAAGGCTGAGGTGACCCGAGCGAGCGCACGCAAGGTCGCCGCGGTCACCCACCTCGCCGAGCTGCTCTCGAGGGCGACTTCCGCGGTGGTCACCGACTATCGGGGTCTCACCGTCCGCCAGCTCGAGGATCTCCGGGGCAAGCTCCGCGCCGAGGGCATCGACTACATGGTGGTCAAGAACACCCTGGCGCGGCGCGCCGCGGTCGACGCCGGTTCGGCGGGACTTCGCCGCCGTCCTCAACGGGCCGGTCGGCCTCGCGATCGGATACGGGGACCTCTCCACTCCTGCTCGGATCCTCTTCGAGCACTTCCGCTCGACACGGACGCTCCCGCTGGTCGCCGGGCTGGCGGAGGGCCAGGTCCTTGACGCCGACGACGTTCGCACCCTCGCCGAGCTGCCGTCGCGCGACGTGCTGCTCAGCCGGCTGGCCGGCGCGCTGCTCGGACCGCTCTCGCACTCGCGGCCTCGCTCGACGCCCCGCTCTCGACCCTTCGCGGCAACCCTCGAGGCCTACCGCGACCAGCTCGCCGCCTAACCCGGCACCGCATAGTTATCTAAGGAGAAGCCATGGCCACCAAGACCCTGACCCCGGAGGAGTTCGTCGACGCCCTGCAGACCTGGACGGTCCTCGACGTCGTCAATGCCGTGAAACTCATGGAGGACAAGCTCGGCATCAAGGCCGCCGCCCCGGTCGCCGCCGCGGCGGCCCCCGCAGCGGCCGCCGAAGCCGTCGCCGAGGAGCAGACCGAGTTCACGGTCATCCTCACCCATCCCGGCGACGCCAAGATCAACGTCATCAAGGCGGTCCGGGAGATCACCGGCCTCGGCCTGAAAGAGGCCAAGGACCTGGTCGACGCCGCCCCGAAAGCCATCCGCGAGGGCGATCCCGAAGGCGGAGGCCGATGCCCACAAGGCGAAGCTCGAGGAGGCCGGCGCCAGCGTCGAGATCAAGTAGCCCGCTCGTGAGGGGTCCGGCGTTGGAGAGCCGGGCCCTCGGGCATTGCGCGCGGGACAGCGTCGAGATCGCTCGGTCGAAACCCGCGGGCAATGCGCCAATCCGGCCGAATGCCCCGTGGAAGGCTGTTCTGCGCGGGAATTTGCTACGATACGGGATTGTGCCCGTCGTCGCGCATGCCCGCGCGCATTCCTTCTCGGGGGAACTCTAGCATATGGTGCTTTCTCTTTCCACTACTGGCGCCCGCAAGTCGTACGGCCAGATTGCAGACAAGCTTGAGGTCGGAAATCTTATCCAGACCCAGCTTGATTCATTCGAGTGGTTCAAGAAAGAGGGACTCAAGGAGCTCTTCAGCGAGCTCAACCCGATCACCGATTACACCGGCAAGAACTACGAGCTCCGGTTCCTCGACTACGAGTTCGGCGAGCCCAAGTACGACGAGGAGGACTGCCGCCAGCGCGACATGACCTTCTCCGCCCCGCTGCGGATCCAGACCCGGCTGCACATCAAGACCGGCGAGAACGCCGGCGAGATCAAGGAGGCCGAGGTCTTCATGGGCGACTTCGCGATGATGACCGGCGAGGGGACGTTCATCGTCAACGGCACCGAGCGGGTCGTGGTCTCGCAGCTGGTGCGCTCTCCGGGCGTGTACTTCACCTCATCGGAGGATCGCGCGACCGGCCGGCTCCTCTTCGCTGCGAAGTTGATCCCCAACCGCGGTGCGTGGCTCGAGGTCGAGACGTCGAGCAAGGACATCCTGACGGTCAAGATCGATCGCAAGCGCAAGGTGCCGGTCACCACCCTGGTGCGCGCAATCGGCTACGCGAGCAACGACGACATCCGCGCCTTCTTCGCCGACGTCGATGAGGACCCCGAGCACCAGTACATCAACGCCACCCTCGAAAAGGACAGCAGCACCACGGTCGAGGAAGCGCTGGTCGAGCTCTATCGGAAGATCCGCCCCGGCGATCCGCCAACGGTGGAGAACGCGCGGAACCTGCTGAACTCACTGTTCTTCAATGCGCGCCGGTTCGACCTTTCCAAGGTGGGCCGCTTCAAGCTCGACAAGAACCTCGGCATCAGCGAGGACGAGGCGCGCGAGCGGGCCTGGGACAAGGATCGCCGGGTGCTCGACAACCAGGACTTCGTGTCGATCATCCGCAAGGTCATCCAGCTCAACAACGGGCATGGCGAGGCCGACGACATCGACCATCTCGGCAACCGCCGCGTGCGCGCGGTCGGCGAGCTGCTGCAGAACCAGTTCCGCATGGGCCTGATCCGCATGGAGCGGATCATCAAGGAGCGCATGACCATCAGCGACTCGGGGACGATCACATCCGCGAGCCTGATCAACGCGCGGCCCGGTCGTGGCCGCGATCAAGGAGTTCTTCGGGTCGAGCCAGCTCTCGCAGTTCATGGACCAGACCAACCCGCTCGCCGAGCTGACTCACAAGCGCCGCCTCTCGGCACTCGGGCCCGGGGGCCTCTCGCGCGAGCGCGCGGGATTCGACGTGCGCGACGTGCACCAGAGCCACTACGGGCGCATCTGCCCGATCGAGACCCCGGAAGGCCCGAACATCGGGCTGATGGGCTCGTTCGCGACCTTCGCCCGCGTCAACGAGTTCGGCTTCATCGAGACCCCCTTCCGTCGCGTCCACAAGGAGGCGGACGGCACGCCGTGGGTGAGTGACGAGATCGTGTTCCTCTCCGCCGACGAGGAGGACAAGTACACCGTCGCCCAGGCCAACGCGCCGGTCGATGACAGGGGCCACTTCGCGGTGCAGCACGTGGCGTGCCGCGCCCGGCACACCTTCAAGGACCTGCCCATCAGCGACGTCGACTTCATGGACGTCTCGCCGAAGCAGATCGTCAGCGTGGCCACCGCCCTGATCCCCTTCCTCGAGCACGACGACGCCAACCGCGCGCTGATGGGCTCGAACATGCAGCGTCAGGCGGTCCCGCTGCTCGTCTCCGAGTCGCCGATCGTCGGCACCGGTATGGAAGGCCACGCGGCTCGCAACTCCGGCGAGATGGTGCTGGCACGCAAGCCGGGCACCGTGGTCGGGGTCGCCTGGCCCGAGCCCGCCGACAGCGACCGTTCGGTGGAGAAGATTCGCAGCGGTCAGGACAGCGGCATCGGCATTCTGGTCCGCCCCGACGACGGCGGTCCGGACCAGTGGTACGGCGTCCACAAGTTCGTGCGCAGCAACCAGGGGACCTGCCTGTCGCAGCGCATTACCGTCTTCAGTGGCGCCCGCGTCGGTGCCGGCGACGTGCTCGCCGACGGTCCCTCGACCGACGGAGGAGAGCTGGCGCTCGGCCGCAACATGCTGGTCGCGTTCATGCCCTGGGAGGGCTACAACTTCGAGGACGCGATCCTCATCAGCGAGGCGGTCGTGCGTGACGACAAGTACACCTCGATCCACATCGAGGAGTTCGAGATCGAGGCGCGCGACACCAAGCTCGGGGCCGAGGAGATCACCCGCGACCTTCCCAACATCAACGAGGAGTCGCTGAAGAACCTCAACGAGCGCGGCATCATCTACGTCGGCGCCGAGGTCCATCCGGGCGACATCCTGGTGGGCAAGATCACGCCGAAAGGCGAGTCGGAGCTCTCGGCGGAGGAGCGCCTGCTGCGCGCCATCTTCGGAGAGAAGGCACGCGAGGTGCGGAACTCATCGCTGCGCGTGCCCCACGGCGAGCGCGGCATCGTCGTCGACGTCAAGGTGTTCAGCCGCGAGAGCAATCACGAGCTGCCGCCGGGCGTGAACGAGCTGGTTCGCGTCTACGTCGCGCAGAAGCGAAAGATCGCCCAGGGCGACAAGATGGCGGGGCGGCACGGCAACAAGGGCGTCGTCGCCCGGATCATGCCGATCGAGGACATGCCGTACCTTCCCGACGGCACCCCGGTGGAGATCGTGCTCAACCCGCTCGGCGTGCCGAGCCGCATGAACCTCGGTCAGGTCCTGGAAACCCATCTCGGCTATGCCGCGCACGCGCTGGGTCTCAAGGTCGCATCGCCGGTGTTCGACGGTGCATCGGAAGAGCTCATCGAGAGCGAGCTGGCCCGGGCCGGTCTGCCGAGCAGCGGCAAGGAGCGTCTCCGTGACGGGCGCACCGGCGAGTTCTTCGATCGCGACGTCACCGTCGGCTACATCTACATGCTCAAGCTGCATCACCTCGTCGAGGACAAGATCCACGCGCGCAGCACGGGTCCTTACTCCCTGGTCACGCAGCAGCCATTGGGCGGCAAGGCGCAGTTCGGTGGTCAGCGCTTCGGCGAGATGGAGGTCTGGGCTCTCGAGGCATACGGCGCCAGCCACATCCTCCAGGAGATTCTCACCGTCAAGAGCGACGACATCGTCGGACGCGTCAAGGCATACGAGGCGATCGTCAAGGGCGAGAACACGCTCGAGGCCGGCATCCCGGAGTCGTTCCGCGTGCTCGTCAAGGAACTGGAAGGGCTCGCGCTCGGCGTGGAGATCCAGTCAGACGATGAGCACCAGATCCTCCTCGGCGAGGAGGACATCCCCGACATTCCACTCGATCTCGGCATCCATCTCGAGCGCGACGAGCGCGACGACGTGGACGACATTCGATAGGCAAGCGGTAGTTAGGACACTCATGCTGAAACTCGAGAATTTTGACGCGCTGCGACTGTCGATCGCCAGTCCGGAGATGATCCTTTCCTGGTCCCACGGTGAGGTCACCAAGCCGGAGACCATCAACTACAGGACGCTGAAGCCGGAACGCGACGGCCTGTTCTGCGAGAAGATCTTCGGTCCCACCAAGGACTGGGAATGCCACTGCGGCAAGTACAAGCGCTATCGGTACAAGGGCATCATCTGCGACAAGTGCGGCGTCGAGGTGACCCGCGCCAAGGTGCGCCGCGAGCGCATGGGCCACATCAAGCTGGCGTCGCCGGTGTCGCACGTCTGGTACTTCAAGGGCATTCCATCGCGCATGGGACTGCTGCTCGACATGAGCCCGCGCAACCTCGAGAAGGTCCTCTACTTCGCCAACTACATCGTCACCTCGATCGATGAGAAGGCGCGGACCGAATTGCTCGCCAAGCTCGATCCCGACACCGACGAGCGCGTGGTCGCGCTCAAGGAGCGCATGAGCTCGGGCGCTGCCGACGCACGGCCCGAGATCGAGGCACGGATCCTCGAGCGCGAGCAGGAGCTTGCCGCCCAGAAGACGCGTCTCGAGGAGGAGCGCGAGCGCCGCCTCAGCGCATTGCGCGAATCCGCCGCCGACCTCGACGAGCGCATCCAGGAGGCGAAGGGACGCAAGGCTCCGGCCAACTTCACCCTCAACGACTCGGTGATCAACGAGGTGGTCGCCAAGAAGGGGACGCCGCTCGAGGAGGACCTCGCGATCGAGGTGCAGCGTCGTGCCGAGGAGCGCGCCCAGGAGCTGATCGCGAGCATCTCGCAGCGCATCCAGGAGGCCGAGGACGCGGCCGGGGCGGAGATCGCCTCGCTGCGCGCCGACCTGCAAGGCGGCCGAGCCGAGCGCGAAGTCAGCGCCCAGGAGGAGCTCGATGCGCTTCGCGCCGACGTGCAGCGGCAGCGGGAGGAGCTCGAATCGCTCACCGTCCGCGACCTGCTCACCGACACGCAGTACCGCGAGTACGTCGAGAAGTTCGGCAAGGTCTTCAAGGCCGGGCATCGGCGCCGCGTCGATCCGCGAGCTGCTGCAGCAGATCAACCTCGCCGACGAGGGACTCCGCCTGCGCGAGGAGTCGAAGTCCACCAGCGGTCAGCGCCGCCAGAAGGCGATCAAGCGCCTGCGCGTCGTCGAGGCGTTCCGCAAGTCGTCGACGTCGCCCGCGTGGATGATCCTCGACGTCCTGCCGGTGATCCCGCCCGAACTGCGTCCGATGGTGCAGCTCGACGGCGGCAGGTTCGCCACCAGCGACCTCAACGACCTCTACCGGCGCGTGATCAACCGCAACAACCGGCTGAAGCGGCTCCTCGAGCTCGGCGCGCCGGAGATCATCGTGCGCAACGAGAAGCGCATGCTCCAGGAGGCGGTCGATGCGCTCATCGACAACGGCCGCCGCGGCCGTGCCATCACCGGCACCGGCAATCGCAAGCTGAAGTCGCTCTCCGACATGCTCAAGGGCAAGCAGGGCCGCTTCCGCCAGAACCTGCTCGGCAAGCGCGTCGACTACAGCGGCCGCTCGGTCATCGTCGTCGGGCCCGAGCTGCGGCTGCACGAGTGCGGCCTGCCCAAGAAGATGGCGCTGGAGCTGTTCAAGCCGTTCGTCATGCGCGAGCTCGTCTCGCAGAACAGCACGCAGAACATCAAGAGCGCCAAGCGCATGGTCGAACGCGTGCGCCCCGAGGTGTGGGACGTCCTCGACGGCGTGATCAAGGAGCACCCGGTGCTCCTCAACCGCGCCCCGACCCTGCACCGCCTCGGCATCCAGGCGTTCATGCCCGTGCTCGTCGAGGGCCAGGCGATCCAGATCCATCCGCTGGTCTGCAAGGCGTTCAACGCCGACTTCGACGGTGACCAGATGGCGGTGCACGTGCCGCTGTTCAGCGGCGCCGTCGCCGAGGCCAAGAACCTGATGATGTCGTCGAACAACATCCTCAGCGCCTCCAACGGCAGCCCGGTGGTCGCGCCCCACCAGGACATCGTGCTGGGCGCGTACTACCTGACCCAGGCGTGGGCGCCGACGACGAGCGCCCCGACGCGTCCGAGCTGCGCGCCTTCTCGCTCGGCCGGCGAGGCGCTGCTGGCCTTCGAGCAGCACGTCGTCGACCTTCACGAGCAGGTACGCGTCCGCCTCCCCGCGCCGCAACGTGCACTCGCACCGCGCGACCGAGGAGGACCCGACGGGACCGAGATCATCACCACCACGTCGGCAGGATCATCTTCAACGAGGTGCTGCCCGCTCGGGGAGGCGGGCGCCGACAACGACCTTCCCTCGATGGCCTTCCGCAACGAGGTCCTCGACCTCGGCAAGCTGTCGCACCTGGTCAAGGAGTGCTACGACCTGCACGGGGCCGAGACCACCGCGTTGCTCGTCAACGAGCATCAAGCGCCTCGGCTTCCACTACGCGACCGCGCCGGCGTCACCGTCGCGGCGATGGACATCAAGACCCCGCCGGCCAAGGCGCGAGATCATCGCCAAGGCCGAGGACGAGGTCGAGGAGGTCGACCTGCAGTTCCGCCGCGGTCTGATCACCGACGACGAGCGCTACCTCAAGACGGTCGAGATCTGGACCAACGCGACCGACAACGTGACCGAGGTCACGATGAGCTCATTCGACCGCTTCCACTCGGTGCTGATGATGTCGCAGTCCGGAGCGCGCGGCAGCAAGCAGCAGATCCGCCAGCTCGCCGGGCATGCGCGGTCTGATGGCCGACCCGACCGGCCGCATCATCGACCTGCCCATCAAGGCGAACTTCTCCGAGGGCCTCACCGTCCTCGAGTACTTCATCTCCACCCACGGCGCCCGCAAGGGTCTCGCCGACACCGCGCTGCGCACCGCGGACTTCGGGATATCTCACGCGGCGTCTCGTCGACGTCGCCCAGGACGTCATCGTCCGCATCGAGGACTGCGAGACCACGGCGGGCATCTGGATCGAGCTCGAGGACGACGAGCTCAAGGATCGCGTGATCGACCGCTACCAGGGCCGCATCGCCGCGCCAGGACGTCGTCATCGGCGACGAGATCGTCAAGCGCGCGGGCGAGGAGATCGACGACGAGACGGCGCGACGCATCATCGCGAGCGCGACCCAGCTCGGCCGGGTCAAGGTGCGCAGCATCATGACCTGCAAGGCCCGCGAGGGCGTCTGCCGCATGTGCTACGGGCGCAACCTGGCCACCGGACGCCTGGTCGAGATCGGCGAGGCGGTCGGCGTCATCGCCGCGCAGTCGATCGGCGAGCCGGGCACGCAGCTCACCATGCGGACGTTCCACACCGGCGGTGTCGCGACCGGTGGTTCGGACATCACCCAGGGTCTGCCCCGCGTCGAGGAGCTGTTCGAGGCGCGCGTCCCCAAGGGCAAGGCGCTGATCAGCGAGATCGACGGTGACGTCGAGGTCATCCGCGGCGAGAACCGTTCGCTCAAGGTCAAGGTGCTGTCGCGCGACGTGTTCGACACGACGTACCCGATGCCGCTCGAAGCACGCGGTCATGGTCTGACGACGCGCAGGCAGGTCGCCGAGGGCGCCGAGCTCATGCGCGGCGTCGACGAGCACGGCAACGAGGTGTCGATCCGCAGCCAGTACGCGGGTGTGGTCAAGGTCGACCGCTCGCAAGGAGATCACGGTCCGCACCAGCGACGACGAGGTCGCGCGAGTACCCGATTCCCGGTCTCCGCGCAGATCGAGGTTCGCGACGGCGACCACGTTCAGCGCCGGGCGACAAGATCACCGAGGGCTCGATCAGTCCGCAGGAGCTGCTCCTGGTGCGCGGCCGCGACGACGTGCAGAACTACCTGGTGCGCGAGGTGCAGCGCGTGTACCGCAGCCAGGGCGTCGACATCAACGACAAGCACATCGAGGTCATCGTCCGCCAGATGATGCGCAAGGTTCGCATCGACAACGCGGGCGACACCGACCTGCTCCCCGGCGAGATCGTCTCCCAGTTCGAGTGGGAGGAGGCCAACGCCAAGGCGCTCAGCGAGGGCGGCGAGCCCGCCATCGCGCAGACGGTGCTGCTCGGCCTGATCAAGGCCGCGCTCAACACTGCGTCGTGGCTCTCGGCGGCGTCGTTCCAGGAGACGACCCGCGTGCTCACCGAGGCGGCGATCTCCGGCAAGATCGACCGGCTGCGTGGCCTCAAGGAGAACGTCATCATCGGCAAGCTCATCCCCGCCGGGCACCGGCCTCGACTACTACCAGAAGCTCCGCGACGAGGCGATCCGCCTCTACGAGGAGGGAGGCCGCCGCAGCCGGTGGTGGCGATCCGGACTACCTCGGCGGCGCCATCGGTGACCCCGACCCGGCGATAGCCCTGGAACCCGAGCCACAACCAGAGCCCATCGCGTAAAGCGAGCCGCCGCAACGCATACGGCACGCACGATCCGGTGACAGCGTCATGGCTGTTACCGGATCGTGAACCGCTGCGTCGATGCCCCGCG
The DNA here is from genome assembly GCA_963768105.1 of Candidatus Dormiibacterota bacterium. Classification (GTDB taxonomy): domain Bacteria; phylum Chloroflexota; class Dormibacteria; order Aeolococcales; family Aeolococcaceae; genus Palsa-851. Next base: position 99,104 of record CAVYGR010000006.1, read on the forward strand.
ATAGGCTAGTGCGAATGCCTCTTCTTCTTGCCGCCGCGGCGAACGCCTCGACCGCGACCGGCGTCCACATCCCTGGCAACGTGTATCTTGCGGCGACCGCCGCGCTGGTCTGCTGGGTGCTCGTCTACGTCGTCTACAAGGTCGTCATGACAGGGCGGAAGGATTTCGGCATGCCGATCAGGCGCCGTTTGCTCTGCAAGAACCTGCGCGTGGACCACGATCAGAGCGCGGAGGTTCCCATCTGGTGGACCGATCTGCAGGTACAGCGCGCGGTGCGCGCGCACTGGCGCACTGCGCTCCGCGTCCCCTTCGGGTCGGCTCCGGAGGCGAGGGGTCAGTTGTAGCGTTCTCGAACAGCGGTGTGACGGCCCTGGCCATTCGGCCGTCATGGTTGACCATACACCGGGTCACGCGACCGACCTCTCGTCGGAAGCGGTGACGGCGGAGGAACCCATACTTGGCTCGAGTCCTGGTTGCTGAGGATGACGCGCCGACGCGGCGCTTCATCCAGGAAACACTGGAAATCGCCGGCCACGACGTGGCCACCGCATCCAACGGCAGCGCCGCGATCGCGAATGTCGACCGACCCGGATGCTTCGATGCCGTGATCACCGATTACGCCATGCCGCACGCCAACGGCGTCGACCTGATCGCCCACGCGCAGCGGATCGATCCGATGATCTCGTGCATCGTGGTCACCGCGTTTCGTGACCTCGATCTCGCCATGCAGGCCATGCAGGCAGGCGCGGTCGCGTTCATCCCTAAGCCGTTCAAATCGTTGCACCTGCTCACGGTTCTGGATCGGGCGCTCGAACGTCGTGAGCTCGCTGACGAGGCGCTGCGGCTTCGGTTCCTGGCCCCGATGCTCGAGCGGTTCACGATGGTGCTTGCCAACGCGCTCGAGTCGAAGGACTGCGAGACCCAGGAGCACTCGGCGCGGCTGGTCGGGATGTCCGACGCGATCGCGAGGCACCTCGGGCTTCCTCACTCGGCGCGAAGCGTGATCAGGTTCGGTGCGTGCCTCCACGACATCGGCAAGGTTGCGGTCCCCGAGGCGCTGCTGCGCAAGGTCGGCACGCTCTCCGCCGAGGAGATCGCCATCCTGCGCACCCACCCCGTGGTGGGAGCCAACATCCTCGCCGACATCGACACCTGGGAGGACGTGCGGCTCATCGTCCGGCATCACCATGAGCATTTCAACGGTGCCGGGTACCCGGATGGGCTCCGCGGGGATCGCATCCCGCTGGGCGCGCGCATCGTATCGGTCGTGGACGCCTACGACGTGATGCGGACGGGACGCCCGTACCAACCCGCGCGTTCCATCGAATGGATCCTCGCCGAACTGCGGCGCGAACGCGGGCGCCAGTTCGACCCGGAGTTGGTCAGCGCCCTGACCGCGGTGTTACCTCCGGACGGGAGCGCGCTCGACGCCCCGCCGCTCGACCTCGAGCTGCTGCCCGATCGGCGGACCGCCGTCGGACGGCGCCAGAACGACGTCGCGGTCGCGGCATGGCTGCGGGGTGACGCGGGCGCGATGGTGCGGGTGCCGATCGTTCGCAACTGACGGCCGGTTCAGCCGGCCAGAGGGCTGAGCGCGGTGAGCGCTCCGAGGTCCCCGGCGAGGAGGGCCGCGACGAGATCCGCCACCCCGCTCCCGTTGGGCCGGGTGAGGACGACATCGGCTCGGGCCTTGAGCACGTCGACGGCGTTGGCCACCGCAACCGACACACCCGCCACCGCGAAGAGCGCCACGTCGTTCTCGCCATCGCCGACCGCGACCGTGCCGGCCGGCAGCTCCCCGATGGCGCGCAGGGCCGCCTCGAGCCCCGTCCGCTTGCTGATGCCAGGGGGCAGGACCATCGCCGAATCGCGATTGCGAACGACCTGGCGGTCGATGCCCAGCTTGGCGATCGCCGCGAGCAGCTTCGGCCGCTGCGAGACGTCGGTCGAGCACAGGACCCGGCCGATCACCAGGGGCTCCACGCCGGTGCGCTGAAGTTCCTCGACCAGGGCGCGGGGTAGCCGGGGCGCGAGCAGGGTCTCCTCACCGGAGGCGGTGTCGATGACGACGGCTCCGTTCTCCACCACGGTCTCGGCGAACAGGTGGCCCGCGTCGAAGACGTCCTCGAGCTCCTCGCGAGTTCGGCCGGTCACGAGGATCAGGCGCATGCCCGCCTTCGCGACCCGCTCGAGCGACGCGATCGTCGACGGCGAGCAGACTCCCTCGGTCGCTAGGGTCCCGTCGTAGTCGCAGGCGAGCACGCGATGGCGCATGGTCTCCATTGTCCCGGGCGCGTACCCGATCGGGCGCGTGAGCACCCGCAATCCGGGTCTCAGAGGTCGAATGTCGCTCGGACCTCGGTTCCCTTGCCGATCTGGGACCGGATCTCGAGCTTTCCCTTGTCACCGTCGGCGCGCTCGCGCATGGTGAGCAGCCCGAAATGCCGGGTCCGATCCATGCGTGCCTCGGTGGCTCCCACGTCCATCCCCACCCCGTCGTCGCGGACGACGGCGGTGATCTGGCTGGGCAGAAAGGTCACAACCACCTCGACGTTCGAGGCCTTGGCGTGCTTGCGGGCGTTGTTGAGCGCCTCCTGGATGATCCGGAAGAGGGTCTGCTCGAGGCCGCCGCCCACCCGGATCTCCTCGCCTACCACGCGCAGGTGCGCGCTCACACCGTTGCGCTCCCCGAACTCGGCGACGAACTTGCGCAGGGTCGGCACCAGGCCGAGGTCGTCGAGCGTCATCGGACGCAGGTCGAAGATGAGCCGCCTGGTGTCGTCGAGCACGCCGCGAACGCCGTTCTTGAAGTCGGCCAGCTCGCTGACCACCATCTTCGGGTCCCTGGCGATCAGGCGCTCGATGATCTCAGCCTGGAGGACGAGGTTTGCCATCGACTGTGCGGGCCCGTCGTGCATGTCGCGTGCGATGCGCATCCGCTCTTCCTCGATGATCTGGAACACCTGGCGCGAGGCGTCCCGGAGGCGGGCGGTCCCGTTGGTCGGACCCGCACTCGAAGCGAGGAGGTCGTCGAGGCTGCGATAGACCGCCCGCAGCACCTCCTGTTCCGCCCGGATGCTGGTGAGGCGAGTGCCGAGCTCCACCTGTCGCTCCTCGGTCGCGGCCAGGTCCGCCCGCACCTTGGCCACAGACCGGAAGGCGGCGTCGATCTCGTTGACATCGCCGGCGGGGAGCGCGCTGAGCAGCGCGCCCCATCGGGCTTCGGCCTCGCTCTGCGCGGCCCGCAGATGCTCGAGATGCACGGCCACCGCGGCGAGCTCATCGTCGAGCGCAGTCGCCGCGGCATCGAGCTCTTCGATGCGCTTGGTCACCAGGAATCGAACGCCGGACAGCGCCGACGGGTTCATGGTGGGGGCAGTTTCCACTTCGCTCACCAGCCTCATCATGTCACCGCAGAGTCGCACCCTGCCCGGAGTTCACAAATGGCTGTGACAGCCCTGTTGCACGCCGGGCCGCAACATGCGCCCAGCGTATAACCAAGTCGACTTGAACCACCAACCCAGGAAACGTGCACGCATATGACTCAGGGCGACCCCCCTCGGATTCTTGTTGCAGAGGACGACGACTCGCTGCGACAACTCCTCGAGCTGCGGCTGGCCAGCGACGGCTTCGACGTTCGCTGTGCCGAAGACGGCATGGAGGCGCTCGAGATCGTCATCAAGGGATGGCTCCCGGATGCGGTGGTGTGCGACGTGATGATGCCGCGGCTGAGCGGCCTGTCGGTGTGCCGAGAGCTGCGGGCTCAGGCGAAGACTGCCCAATGCCCGATCATCCTGCTCACGGCGCGGAACTTCGACGAAGACATTCAAGCTGTCATGGGTCTCGGCGGGATCACATACATGGGCAAGCCGTTCGAGTTTGCGCATCTGCTCAAGATGCTCTGGTCGTCGGTCGGGCTCGCACAACCGGGCGATGCGAAAGCAGCCCGCGTGATCTCGGGAGCATCACCGAGCTGACGGCAGGCGGCGGGCACGGCGTATGAGCAGCGTGGCAGCGGCGGTCCACGAACGGCGGAGCGGGTTGCGCGAACGTCTGGATTCGCTCACCGCACCCAGCGGACTCTTCATCGCGGCGGTCCTGATCATCATGGCGCTCCCGGTAACGCGGACGATCCAGGACCCGGACTTCTGGTGGCATCTTCGCGCCGGCCAGTTGATCATCCAGCACGGCGGGCTGCTGGGCAACGATCCGTTCACGTACACGGTACCGGGCCACCACTGGACGATGCACGAATGGCTCAACGAGGTGATGTTCGCGGTCGAGTACGCGATCGGTGGCCTCGGGCTGATCGTGCTGGTGCTGTCAGCGGTGACCTGGGCCGGACTCCTCTGCGTCATGCAGAAGGCCCGGCTCCGGCGTCCCGGTCGTGGGGTGCTCGGAGTTGGGATGCTCATCGCGGTGGCTGCCGGGTTTCCCATCTGGGGTCCACGTGTGCAGATGATCACGTTCGCATTCGCGGCGTTGACGCTGCTGCTTGTCGAGCGTCACCTCCTACGCGGGGGAAAAGCCATATGGTGGCTGGTGCCGCTGTTCCTCGTCTGGAGCAACTTCCATTCCGGCTTCGTCATCGGACTCGGCTTCATCGCCATCGTGCTGGTTGCGGAGCTGGCCGGCGGCAAGTTGCACATGCCCGACCCGGCACCTCGAGCGCGCCTGCGCCCATTGCTGTTCGTGCTCATCGCCTGCACAGCCGTGAGCATGATCAATCCCAACGGGCCGACCATCCTCCTATACGCGCTCGGGACGCAGACCTCCGGTGCGCAGCAGTCACTGATCGAGGAATGGTTCTCGCCGAGCTTCCACGACTGGGAGGTGCTCGTGTACGGCGCCATGCTGCTCGGGCTCGTGATGCTCATCGTCGCCAACCGGCACATTCGGGCTCGGGACGCGGCGCTCGTGCTCGTGACCGGCGCGCTCTCGCTGCAGTCGGCGCGCCATATCGCACTGTTCGTCGCGGCTGCCACGCCCGTGTTCATCGACCAGCTTGCCATGGCGACGCCGCGCATGCGCGCGGCCCTGCGGCGTTTGCGAGCCAGACCGACGGCGCGGACGGCGACGCGAGTGCAACCACCACTGCTGTTTCGTGCCATTGCGTCCGGGATCGTCCTCGCCGCACTCGGCGGCATAGCTCTGGCATGGCTAGTACCGAAGATGCAGGTGCGCGCGTACTCGCTCGTGTACGCGCGTGAGTTTCCGGTGTGCGCCGCGCAGTGGTTGAAGGGCGCGCCGGAGCCGTTGAAGATCTTCAACCAGTACGGTGAGGGAGGCTATCTGGCGAACGAGCTGTCGTCGCGGGGCGACAAGGTCTACATCTTCGGCGACGCCGCGCTGATGGGTGACCCACTTCTCTATCAGTATGCAAAGGTCGAGACAGCAGAGCCGGGCTGGGATCCGATCATTCTTGGCGCCGGCACCGACATCGTGTTGTACGACGTCAACACGCCACTCGCCGACGTGATGGACCACAGCGCCGGCTGGGTCAAGGTGTACCAGGACGCGCTCAGCGTCGCGTTCGTTCCGGCCGGCAAGGTTGCGTCATTGCACCTGCCGCCACAACCGACCGCATCACCCTCGGACGGCGTCTGCGGACAGCGCGCGACGGCGGCGGCCTCCGTGGGGTCGCAGAGCTCATGAAACGCGCCGACATCGTGGTCATCGCCGACGCGGATCGCGAGCGCCGTGCCGGCTACGCCTCCCGACTCGCGTGGGTCGGCGCGGCAGCCATCGTCGTCCTGGTGCTCGCCGTGCAGCCTTTCCGGAACACCGACGTGTGGTGGAACCTCGCCCTCGGGCGGCTGATCACCACCAGCGGCATTCCAGCCCACGAGCCGTTCAGCTTCCTGCCCGCGGCCCACGCATGGATCGGCCAGCAGTGGCTGTACCAGGTGACCCTCGCGGGTCTGGTCGGCGCCGGTGGCGCCGGTCTCGCCTCACTGGTGATGGGGCTCGCGGCCGCCGCGGCGGTGGTAATCGCGGCGCTTGCCGTTCCCTCCGCGGCGCGAGTGACCGGCCCATGGCTCTTCGTGGCGATGGTGGTCACCGGCGCGGTCCTCACCGCCGTCGTGGGAGTCAGCAGCACCGAGATCACGCTGCTCGGCGTCGCGACCGTCCTGTTCGTGATCAACCGGTGGCACGAAGGCCGGGTCGCGGCGGTCTGGGGACTGCCGCCGCTCTTCCTCGTGTGGGCGAACATGGACGGCGGCTTCGCCGCCGGACTGCTCATCCTGGTGGCAGCGCTGCTGTTGCTGCGCCCCACCGGTGCCACGGGCAGGCGGCAGCTTGCGCTCGCGATGGGTGTCAGCGCGCTCGCCGCCATCGCCAACCCGCTCGGTCCGGGGATCTACGCGTCGGTCGTCGCCGGTGTGATCACCCCCGGAGCGGCACAGCACCTTGCCGGCTGGGCATCACCGAACTTCCACTACTGGTCGGATCGGTTGTTCGAAGCCGAGGTGATCATCATGGTCGTCCTCTGGACGATCAGCGGAGGTCCCGATCGCTTCAGCGCGATCGTCGGGTTCGCGTTGCTCGTGGCGACGCTCTTCGCCCAGGAGAACGTCGGGATCTTCGCGATCTTCGTTGCGCCGCAAATCGCGGTGCACGGAGCGCGGGGGTGGGAGTTGCAGGTCGCGCCACGTCTCGGCAACCGTCGCTGGTCCGCGCGTCGACACCTGCACCCCGTCGCGACCAGCGCGGTCCTGGTCGTGATGACCGCGCTGATGGCCGCGGTAGTGGTCCCGCAGCTCAGCTCGTCTGCCGCCGCCTCGTACCAGGCCTCGAACTACCCGGAGGCGGCGGCCGACTATGTCGCCGTCCACTTCCCCGGGGAACGCGTCTACACCGTCGACACCTGGGGTGGGTATCTCGCCTACCGAATCCCGACGGGTCGTGTGGTCTTCCTCTACGACGAGCCCGCCGTCTTCGGGGACGGTGCGCTGCAGCAGTACCTCGCAGTCGACCAACTGCAACCCAACTGGATACACGTCCTCAGTAGCGAGCGCATCGATCACGCGATCCTTCCCTCGGATGCCCGCGAATCCTCGGCGCTGCACGTGCTCGGATGGGGTGTCGACTGCTACGACCCCACCAGCCGGAGCATGGTGATGTCGGCACCCGCGGGGCTCGCTCCGCCGCCGGTCACCACGCTCGCGATCCCGCCGCCGGGCGCCCCCGCCTGCTAGCGGACTGCGGTGAGTTGCTGGTCACGCTCCACTTGGGTTGACCACCGCGCGCGCTGCCTCGAGCCCGGCCTCGAGCCGGCTGGTCCCCTCGCCCGCGCGGTCCCGGGCGACCCCGGCCCGCATCGATGCATCCGGCGACACCACAGCGGCCAGATCGTCTCGACCGAGGAGCCGATAGATCTCGGCGGCGCCCTCGTTCGCCGGCCCGGCGACGTCCTCGAGGCCCGCGCGTCCGGCCTCGGCGCCGACCAGGAGGAGCGTGGCAGCGGACGCTTCGAGATCGTCCTGGCCCATCGAGAGGCTCACGGCCTGCTCCGCGTACCCGAGCGCGCGGAGCAGCGCCCCACGGCGCAACGCGACCTCCGCGAGAGCACGCGACCCCGAGGCCGCCAGCGGAGCGAGGCCGAGGCTGCGCGAGATCACCACGCTCTCGGTGAGCCGTGAGGCCGCCTCGTCGACGGCATCGCCGAGCATGGCGATCCTGCCCAGGTCGTGGAGTGCCTCGGCGGCCGCGGTGAGGTCGCCGGCGCGTCGAGCGCTCTCGAGCAGATTCTCACCGTATCGGGCCGCTGTCGGGAGATCGCCGCGCGAGCGTGCGAGGCCGCTCAGCGCCGCGAGGGCGCGCTCCCGGATCTGCCGATCGGCGCCGCCGCTGAGCGAGAGCGCCTGCTCGAGGCAGAGCTCGGCGTGCGCGGTGTCGCCGGTGTGGAACGCCTCAGCGGCGACGTCCACGAGCAGGCCGGCCGTCGCCGCGCGAAGGTCGCCTCTCAGGTCCCGGGCCAGCGCCTCTCCGAGGTTGCGCATCGCGTGGCCGCCGCGACCGGCGTCGAGCTCGACCCGGGCGAGGTTGACCAGCGCCTTCGCGACGATCGGATCGTCGCCGGCTCGCCGGCCGAGCTCGGCAGACTTCTCGAGCAGGGCCACCGCAGTCACAGCGTCGCCGGCCCGCGCCGCGTGGCGGCCCCACTCGCCGGCGACAGCAGCCTGCAGGACGACGTCGCCGCTGCGCTCGGCGAGGCGCAGGGCGGCCTGCCAGTACGCGTCGGCGGCCGCGTGGTTCGCCTCCGACAGCGCCGCGGCCACATCGGACATCGCGCTCGACGCCCAGTCCGCGCGCGCGATCGACCAGACGTTGAGTGCCTCGAGAACATCAGCGCCCGCAGCCGGCGGGTCGCCGAGCAACTGTCGAGCGAGACCGCGTGCGAGCAGCGCGGCGCCGCGCTGCTCGGGGTGCGTCTCGGCGGACAGGCGCTCCAGGGCGCGGTCGTATGCCGCGACCGCGTCCGCCAGCCGACCGTCGCGAAGGGCGGCTGCGCCGGCTGCGAGGTCGTCGGGTCGATCCGGATGTACTGCGGCGATTGGCGGAAGAGGCACGCTGGTCAGAAGTTTCCAGGACTGAGGCATGCAGGCGTTCGCCTGTAACAGTGGGTGGTGCGGCATCGTTACGAGACCTTCGTCTGGCGACGGTGACGTGACGCTTAGGCTCACCAGAGTGAGCGAGGCCATCCGCGACCGAGCGCGCGTGTCCGACTGTCGTGGCTGAAGCATTGAGCCGGGAGCTCACGCAGCCAGCACCGACTCGCGCCCCGAGCGGCTCCGACCGACCGGCGGGACGCCTGCCCATGCGCAGACCGCGCGCCGAGGCCACGGCGATGCCAGCCAGGGATCGCAGGATGGGCGTCGAACGGACCATCGAGCTAAGTCGCTGGATGGTGCTCATCTTCGCCGCGGTCGCCAACAACTTCCCCGGTCTGGCGACCGGTCAGTCCACCGCAGCCGTCAACCTTGTCCTCGGCAGCTGGGGAGTGTTCAACCTGGCGGCGACGGTGATGCTCCTCGCGCACCGCGTTCCCAGTCGCCGCCTCCAGCTCGCGACGATCGTGCTCGATCTGGCTGTCTCGAGCGGGCTCGTCTATCTCACCGGCGGTTTCAATTCCGACCTCGCGATCACGTTCTTCATCGTCGTGATCGCGAGCAGCCTGCGCTTCGGGTTGGCGGGCAGCCTGGCGTGTGCGCTCATCGCCGGCCTCGCGTACTTCATCGTCGGCTTCAATGTCGCGAACCACCATCTCGATACTCCGTTGGTGGATGCGCTGGTATCCCGACTCTTCCTGCTCTTCGTGGTCGCGCTGAGCAGCAACCTGCTCGCGCGCGAACTCGTCGGCGAGCGCGACCGCCAGGTGCGCAGATCGATCGAGCTCGAACACGCGGCGTTTGCGGAACTGCGCGAGGTGGACCGCATCAAGAGCGAATTCATGATGCTGGCCTCACACGAACTGCGTACGCCACTCACGAAGATCAAGGCGTGGCTCACGCTGATGCACGACGCGGGCGATCGCCTGCCCCAGGATGCGCGCGACGAGGGGCTGCACGAGCTGCGGCTCGAAGCCGAGCATCTCGCCCGTCTCACCGACAACCTGTTGTGCATCGCCCAGCTCGAGTCGGGTGAGATACGCCTCAAGACGGCCGCCGTGGATCTCGAGAACGTCTTCCGCGAAGTGATCGCGCGTTTTGTCGAATCCGCCGACCACGACCGCTTCGCGATCACCGTCGCAGCCGACGCGCAGCGCGTGCTCGCCGACCACGAGCGCCTCGCGCTCGTCGTCGCGTGCCTGATCGACAACGCGCTCAAGTTCTCGCCGGAATCCGAGCCGGTTCGCGTGACCACGTATCGCGCGGTGAACAAGGTGCACGTCGAGGTCAGGGACAACGGCCGGCGCATTCCGGACAGCGACGTCGACCGGGTCTTCGCATCCTTTTACCAGGTGGAATCGCCGTTGCTGCGTCAGCGGGGCGGATTCGGCGTCGGCCTGTACCTCGCCCGACAGCTCATCGAGCGCATGGGCGGGCGCATCTGGATCGACAACTCGCGAGCGCGTGGCAACACCTTCGTGGTCGCTCTCCCGGTGCACGTATGAACCACAGGTTGCAGACACGTAAAGACGGGCAACGCCTCCGTTACCACACGGGAGGCGCGCAGGTCGCGGTGCTACGGTGCGGCGGTGGGCACGTTTGCTGCGCTCGAACGGAAGTGAAGGACAGATGACGACGTTCACGGAATCCATCCTGGCTCCTCTCGGCCATGCGGTCGTCCGGGCGCCCGCGGAGGCGACCGTGCTGGTCATCGACGATGACCCCGCGATGCGCGACATCCTGTCCATGGTTGCCCAGCAGCATGGGTTCGCCCTGCAGTTCGCCGAGGACGGCGCCGAGGGCCTCCGCCTCGCCGAGCAGAGCGACGTGGATCTCATCCTGCTCGACCTCAGCCTCCCCGGCATGCCGGGTCTCGACGTCTGCCGCCGGCTCCGCGGCGCCGGCGTCGAGGTGCCGATCATCATCCTGTCGGCGAGCACCGACACCGTCGACGTGGTGGTCGCGCTCGAGATCGGCGCCGACGACTACATCGCCAAACCGTTCGAGATCCGCGAGCTCGCCGCCCGTGTCAACGCCAAGCTGCGCCGCCAGCGGACCAGCCAATCGCAGGTGCGCCCCGGCCGCCTGAAGTTCCCCGGCCTCATCGTGGACATCGGGCGCCACGAGGTCCTCCGCGATGGCAAGTCGGTCAACCTCACCCCGACGGAGTTCGACCTGCTCGCCCTCCTCTCCGCGTCACCGGGACGGGTGATCTCCCGCTCGGAGATGATCCAGAAGGTCTGGGGCCAGGGCGCCGATCTTGATCTGCGCAGCGTCGACGCGCACGTCTACCGGCTCCGCCGCAAGATCGAGCCGGTCGGGCCGCGTCCGACCTACATTCACGCTGTGCCTGGGATCGGCTACCGCTTCGAGCGTCGCGGCCTGAACGAGCGGCTGTCGCGAGGGTCGAGCGAACCCGAAGAGACCGGCCTAGCCAGCTGACCGCGGCGGTGGAGACCACCTGGAGCGCCCCGCCAGCGTGCGGGGGAGCGTGCGACGCTGTCCGCCGTTCTCGACGAGAATCAGCTGGCCGCGGTCGTTCAGCGTCGCAAGGCGGGCCTCGACGATCTGGCTGCGGAGCAGCGACAGCGGACGCCCGTGGGGCCGTTGAAACTCGAAGCAGACCGCCTCATTGCCATCCCACAGCCGACGCCGCGATGCGCCCGTGAACACGGCAAGGCTGCGAGTCACCCTCCGCTGTTGCGGTGTCCGGAGGCTGTACGAGATCCGATACATCTCACCACGTCGCAGTTGGACGCCGCCCTCAACCTCTCCGTGATGGTCTGCACTGTGTGCATTCATCATTATTTGGAAGTATTGACGCGTTCTGTGCGGTGCCCTCGGATTGCGAGTGACACTCGCGTGACAGAGCGCCATCGCCTCGACGCTGAGAGCCCTCGCGCCGACCCGCGATGGCTATCGAGTGGCGGTGCAAACTATCGTGCAGGTTTCCAATGACCGTATCCATTGCGTGCGTTTCCGGAAAGGGCGGGGTGGGCAAGACCACCACCGTCATCAATCTCGGCGCCGCGCTCGCCGAGATGGGGAAGCGCGTCCTGCTGGTGGACTGTGACCCGCAGTCAAATCTCACCAGCGGAGTCGGTCTCGATCCCTACGACGAGCGCCCCGGCGTCGCCGCGGTGATGGCCGGGACCGTCGAGGCGTCGGCGGCGATCACCGAGACCAGCTGGCCGAACCTGTTCGTGCTGCCGGCATCACCGGACCTGTCGGCGGTCGAGGGCGAGCTCGCATCCTCGATCGACAAGGAGCTGATTCTTCGCGACGCGCTGCGCCACGACGGGGGCCGCGCGACCTTCGACTACGTGCTCTTCGACACCCCCCCGAGCTTCGGGTTCCACACCGTCAGCGCGCTTGCGGCGGCCGGGGACGTCCTGATCCCGGTCCAGATGTCGGGGTTCGCGATCCGCGGACTCAAAGAGGTGCTCCGCACCGTCCATCTGGTTCGCGGCCGTCTCAACCCCGATCTCGCCATCCTCGGCATCGTCCCGACCTTCGTCAACCTCCGGACCCGCTTCAGCCGCCAGCTGCTGGACGGTCTCTGCGAGCTTGCCAACATACGGGTCTTTGCGACCGTGATCACACCCACCGTCAAGCTCCAGGAGACGTCGCTCGCGGGGATCCCGATCACCGCGTACGCATCCTCGTCAAAGGCCGCGGCCGCGTATCGCGAGCTGGCGGGTGAGGTCGTGCGTGACGAGGTGACCCCGGGTGTCTGACCTCGCCGAACGCTCCGTCCACGACACCAACGGCCCTCCGCTCACCGGTCCGATGACGCGATGGCTCGCCCCGACATCCGAGTCCCGGGTCGAGCGCATCCCCGTCAACTCGGTCCACGACCGGCCCTGGTGGCCGGGCAGCGACATCGACGGCGCGACCCTCGCGGCGCTGAAAACCAGCATTGCCTCGCGCGGCATCATCGAGCCCTTGCTGCTCCGTCGCCGGGGCAGCGACAGCTTCGAGGTGGTCTGCGGGTCTCGACGGTTGCGGGCCGCGCGGGAGCTCGGCCAGGCCAATATCCCGGCGATCGTCCGCGAGCTCTCCGAGCGTGAGGCGCTGCTGGTTGCCGCGTGGACGACGGTCGAGCGGCGCCAGCACACGGGCGACAGCACCGCGCTGAGCGAGCGCCTCCTGGCTGCCGGCTTCACGCAGGACGAGACCCGCGTGCTGGCCGACCAGCCGTCGCCGGCAGCGGAGCGCGCCGCCGTGCAGCGTGCGGCGCCGAGCTTCGTGCTGAGGCCCGAGCCCCTGTCGCGTCCGCGCCGGTTCGCCGCAGACATCGCCTTCGAGCTGCCCCACGCCGAAGTCCTGCCGCTCATGGCGCCCGAGGCGCTCGCCGCTGCGCTCGCCGCCCTCGACGGGGTGAGCCCGGTCGCCCTGGTGCGGTGAGCTCTGTCCCCCGCCACTCCGAGGAAGAGCTCCGCCAGCAATGGGCATTCCTCGATGCGCTGGTCGAGCGCCAGGCCAGCAGTTTGAAGTCGGGCGTCCAGGACCCCGAGGAGGACGACCTCGCGGTCGTTGCCGCCCAGGCCGACCCGCCGTCCGCAGATGAGATCACGGCGCTCACCGAGCGTGTCACCACCCTCGAAATCGAACGCACCACCCTGCTCCGCCGTATCGACCTCGCCGAGGAGGCGCGCGTCGCGGCAGAGACCGCGCGTGTCGCCGCCGAGGCCGCCCGCGACACGGCGGAGCGCGCACTCGCTCAGGCGCGCACCGCTTCCGACACTCGGCACCAACCGCCGCTGCCGCCCGTCGCGACGCCTTCTCGACGCCGCAGCTGGTGGCAGCGCTTCAGGGACTGACCGCGCCCGCCGGTTTCGGCCGTGTTCCCTGCGCCATGCTGACAAACTGACGCAACGCCTCTGTCGGTGAGGGACGGGTGGCGACCTCGCGGAGGAGCATCTTGCTATCGGTCAGCAGCTCCTGCTCCGGCAACTCGCCCCGCCCGGACGTCGCCACCACCCAGCCCGGTGAGTACCAGAGGACGGTCTCGAACGCGAGGCCGCTGAGGGTGAGTCCGTTGAGCAGTGAGTCGGTGATCCGCGACAGCGGTCGTTTCGCGTTCGTCACAACGATGCCGCGAATGCGGTCGAGCACCCCGAGCTGCTGCGCCAGGCCCACGGTGAGCGCGACAGCGCGCAGCGAGAGGATGTCGAGTGCCGTCGGAACCACGATCCGATCCGCCGCGCCCATCGGTCCGACCAGCGACGGCTCGTGTGGATGCGTATCGAGCAGGATGATGTCGCAATCGTCACGAACCTCGGCGAGCATCACCTCGAGCTGTTCCTTTGTCGGCGATTCGTCATTGAGACTTCGGTGCGACGCGACGGTGCGGATACCGAGCGGGTGATCGATGAGCGCGTCGCGGAGGGTGACTTGCCCGTGCAGCACGTCGATAACGGTGATGCCGCGCTTTGCGCGTTCCAGGGCATTGCTCAATCCACCGGTCGGATCGAGGTCGATGGCGATGACTCTGAGACCACCTGCGGCGGCGGCAGCGGACAGCGCGTAACAGCTGGTCGTCTTACCGACACCACCCTTTAGCGACGCTATCGTGATGACTTCTGCAGGCACGTCGGTAGAATATCCGCACATGGCCACCGCGGCGCCCCATGTCAAGCTCCTGCGACAGCTTGCCAGCGCCAAAGACGATTATTTGAGTGGCGCCTTCGATATTTCCTGGGACGGCGCAAAGGCAACGCTCTACCTGGTGTTCGGACGGCCGAGTCACGCCGTCTTCGATACCGACCAGGCGCAGATCGAAGGGGAAGCGGCGATCGACGCGCTGCTTGCGGCTCTGCCGAGGACATTCGTCGTTTCGGACTGGAGACGCGCGATGTCACCGCAGGAAACGCTCTCAATCACTATCGATGAGCTTGCGGGTCCGTTCGTTCGGCTCGCTGGTTCATACGCCGACGACCCCATCAGCGATGCCACTCCCGAGTGGTGGAGCGCCGAAGACAACTCTCCCGACCTGGCCTTCGGGCTCGCCGACTTCCCGTTGCTTCCCGGGGGACGCCCGCTCTGGATCGAGGCTTCACCGGAAGAGGTCAATCTCGCCGAACGCCTTGCCGAACTGCCTCCTTCGATTCTCATGTTGACCGGCGCCAAGCTGCGCGCTGCCGCGGTCGTGAGCGGCGGTGATCTCATCGATGCGGTCTGGATCGATGCCGACGACCAGGCACGAGGCGAGGCCGCCGGCATGGCAATACTCGGTGCGACCAAGGGCACGCTGTCGGGCTACGCCCTCGAGGATCCACGCGTGGCGGAGGCGCTGACCATGCTCTGGCGCGTGCCGCTGGCGGTCGGTGGCATCGAGATGGCGTGGCTCGACCCCGCTTCGATGCTCGCCGCGTTTCATGCCGATGGCCTCGACCGCGTGCTGCTCATTGATGCGCCGGTGCGCGGGGTCGCGCTCTTCAGCCGGGGAAGCCTGGTCGCGGTCTACTCCGAGACGCAGCGGTCGGCGCTGGCGTCACCGGAGCGGCTGCGATCCCTGCTCTCGCAAGCGAGGGGACGCCTCAGCGTCATGGCGCGCAAGCCGCGTCCGCTCGGCGCCGGCGACCCGGCCGCGGCGCCGAGCGCGGTCGAATACTTCGCTGTGGCGCAGTCCCCTTCCGGGAGCGACGTCGCCGCCGTGGCAGACTCCGAAGCCGGCGAGGATGCTCCAGCCGCGATCGCTGCAGAAGAGGTGTACGCGGACGCCGCCCCGGGAGCCGACACGTTGAGTCAGGGCGACGCAGGTGTTGCGCCCGCGTTCACGCCCGCGACGGTCGCCGGCGAGGACCTGGTGGCGGCTGCCGATGCCGCGTCGCCGCTCCCCCCTCCGCTTGTACCCGACGCCGGGATCGCGGGCGACGCGGCGATGGCACCCCCGCCGGCAGCCACGCCCGAGTCGGGTCAGGCGCCAAAACGGCCGTGGTGGGCCTTTGGGCGCGCGCGCCGGAAGCGCGCGGCGGCGTCGCCCTCTCACGAGGAGGTGCCGAACGCACCCGACGGCGACGCTGCGACCCCGGCGGGCTGGAACATTCGCCACGCCGAGGCAGCGCAGCGCCGCCCCTGGAACCGAGGCGCAGGTGACTCGGACCTCTCGGAGGATGCGAGCCTGGACGCCGGACCCCCACCACCTGCGGGGGATGACGAGTCAGCTGTGGTGGAGACGACGGCACCCGTGCCCGGGTGGTCGGTCGTCGAACAGGGCACGCCCGCCATCCCTGCGCCAGTCGAACCGCCGTCGGGGACTGAACAGAGCGTCGCCGCGGCTCCTCCACCCGCGGCCAGCGCCGACGTCCACGCAGTGGAGGAACTCGCACCCGCCGAGGCAGTGACCCCGCCGGATGAGTTGGTGGCCGGCCTGGCGGAGGAGCCCGCGCCTCTTCACGAGTTCTGGGCCGAGTTCGCGACGCCCGATCCGGACGTGGACTGGAGCAGCTCCCCGTTGATCTCCCTCGGGCGCACGACGAGCCGGAGGCAGCAGGAGCGCCCAACAAGGCTGAATCCCGGACCGAAGCCGTCGCGGAGCCCGGCGAGCAGCAGTCGGAGCCAGCCTTGACGGAGCTCGCGGAGTTGGCCGAAATAGCGCCGCCGGCGGCCGCCGCCGAACCCCCCAGGCGCGGATTCCGGCAGCGGACCGTCGCTCCGTGGAGCTGGCCGCTCGCCGAGGCTGAAACCCCGACTGCTCCCGAGCCGGTCCCGACTGAGGCGGGCTCGGGCGCCGGCATCGACGAGCGAGCACCCGGCTTCGACCAGGGTTTCTTCCAGCGCGATGAACCGGTGGGCTCGCAGTTCGTCGACTTCGACGAAGTCAGACAGGAGTTGGTCAGGATCGGGGTCGTCTGGCTGGGCGAGAGCGAATGCCAGACCGGTCACAGAGCTGCTGGCGAGGACTCGCTCGACGATCGATGACTTCGTCGCCACCATCGATACGATCCGAGAACTCCAGGTCGAGGGACAGGACCAGGCGTCCATCCAGGCGATGGCGCGCGAGATGCACCAGCAGGCTGCCGAGCGGTTGTCCGGAGCGTGACCCCGTGAACAGCCCGCTGGTGAGCTGGATCCAGGATCATGGGGTGCTGCTGATGGCGGCGCTCGCCGTCGTCGAGGGGATCATCTGCGTGTCCCTGCTCCGCAGCGCGCGCCACGCTCGCCACGAGATGAAGGCCGCCCAGGCAGCGGCGATCGAGGCGGCGCGAGCCGCGGCGCTGGCAGCGCCCGGAGCGATCGACCCCGAGGCGGTGCTGGCGTTGCTGCGTCAGGGCCACGCGCCGACGCTGGACAACGTCTACGCGATGATGCGGCGGCGCGAAACCGAAGGTGTGGCGGGTGCCGCGGTGACGGCGCCCGCGCCGGCCCCGAAATCGGGTCGGCGCAGGGCGGTTCCAGCAAGGCCGGCTTCGGGCGGGCCAGGAAGCACGGCGCTGACGAGCTCGGAAGTCGAAGAGCGCCTGCGCCAGTACGAGCGCTGACCGACGTTACCGAGGATGCCTTCTCCGCTCGAGCGAGGGGGGGCGACCCCGACCGCACGCCTCCGCGGCAGCCAGAAACGCCATGGCCACGGCCTCCTCGCGGAGCCGGGCGAGCGCGTCCTCGGTCCGGTGCAGCACCGTCACGCTGTTGCGGATCGTCCAGCCGGACCGGCCCGAAACCGTAGGAGGCAGCAGGGGGTCACCCGGTGGCCGCACCGACCAGGTCCTGGGAGGGGCCGACGCGGATGCCGGCCTGATCACACGGCCGCCAGCCGACGAGTACGGGCGCGCCGCCTCGGCGACGGCGGCCGAGCGCTGCACCTCCAAGAACCCGCTGTCGGGTTCGGGGACGGGTGCGACCGGCCAGGCGACCTCAGCCGCCGGGGGCTCGCTGCCGTGGGTGATCACGGCCAGGGCGAAGAGAGCTTCGGCGAGATCTTCGCCGGAGTCGAACGCGCTCCCCTCACCGAACCACTCGTCGTCCGGGACCGCGGCTCCGGGGGACGGTGCGGTTGCGATGGTCATCACAGCCACCTCATCGTAGCCATCCCGGTTAACGAGTCGTGGATGTCTCGAACGCTGGCGGAATCGAACATGTATCGAAGCGGTTGCTCCCGTCAGATCCCCGCTTCTCTGCGGCCACAATCGGCGCGGAACCGCCATCTGACCGCTAACCCAAGGAGCATCCTCACGTGAGCATGGCAGCCGTCCCGCACAAGCTCGACAGCCGGTACCTCGAGGCTCTCGGCCCACTGCGCCCGCTGGTCGATGACGACAGCCTGACCGAGATCATGGTCAACGGACCGGAGATGGTCTACGTCGAGCGCAAGGGCAAGATCCTGCTCACCGACATTCGCTTCGATGACGAGGCCCACCTGATGCGGGTGATCGACACCATCGTCGCAGCCGGTCGGCCGCCGGATCGACGCGCGCACCCCGCTGGTGGACGCGCGCCTGCTGGACGGCTCCCGCGTCAACGCGGCGATTCCCCCGGTCGCACTCGACGGCCCGATGCTCACGATTCGGAAGTTCAGCAAGGATCCGTACCAGGTCGTCGGACCTCATCGGATTCGGCACCTGACCGCAGGAGTCGGCGGCGTTCATCCAGGCCTGCGTCCTGGCCCGCGCGAACATCATCGTCTCGGGCGGCACCGGCACCGGCAAGACGACGCTGCTCAACGTCTGCTCGGGCTTCATCCCGATCGACGAGCGCATCGTCACCATCGAGGACGCGGCCGAGCTGCAGCTGCACCAGGAACACGTGTGCCGCCTGGAAGTCGCGTCCCGCCGACGTCAACGGCGAGGGCCGCATCGCGATCCGTGACCTGGTGATCAACTGCGCTGCGCATGCGGCCCGACCGCATCGTCGTCGGCGAGTGCCGTGGTGGCGAAGCGCTGGACATGCTCCAGGCGATGAACACCGGCCACGACGGCTCGCTGACCACCATCCACGCCAACAGCCCGCGCGAGACGCTCTCGCGGCTCGAGACGCTGGTGCTGATGGCCGGGCATGGACCTTCCGCTGAAGGCGATCCGTCAGCAGATCGCCGGCGCGATCAACCTGATCATCCAGCTGAGCCGCCTGAAGGACGGCTCGCGCAAGGTCGTCTCGATCACCGAGGTGCATCGGCATGGAGGGCGACATGATCACCATGCAGGAGATCTTCAAGTTCGAGTCCAAGGGCGCGGATCCGTCGACCGGCAAGATCATCGGCGAGTTCAGCCCGACCGGCATCCGGCCGCGGATCATCGACCGCCTGTTCGACATGGGTATCCCGCTGCCGCCGCGCCTGGCGCAGCTCTTCCCCGACCGCCGCCAGGTCGGCGTCGTCACCGAGAAGAACGGCCACCTCAGCGGCGTCGCATAGCGGCCATCGTCCAGCACCGCCCGGGCCAGGTGCGAGCCTCTCTGCGTCGCGCACTCGCCGCCGGGACGGTGGCGTGCACGATGTCGCTGGTGGTCGCTTGCGGAGCCGGCGCTGCTCCCGCGCGACGCGCGGTCCATGTGGTCGTGGTGACGAGCCAGCCGACGCCCATCCCCACCGCAGGGCCCGCCATCGGCGACACATGCCTGGTCGGCACGTGGCGACTCGTGAAGGGCACCATCGTGACTGCCATCAGAGACTCCCCAAGGCGTGTCGACAGTCACGCTCACAGGCGGCGCCGGGGAACTCGAGCACCTCTCCGCGGATGGGACCTACGTCTACGACGAGGCGGGAGCGCCGTTTGCTGGGTCGGCTCACGGCATTCGCATCGTGGTGCGCCCTCGCGGCACGCTGCGGTCGCCGGTGCTCTTCCTGAACGGGAACGAGACCCTCGAGCCAATCGACACGTCCGGTGACCACACCACGGTGAAGCTCAACGGCGGGTCACCCAAGCCGATGCCGGGGTCGAATTACGAGTTCGTACGCGTACACGTGCCGGGGAAGCGCCTTCACGGCGAGCGACTCGTTTGGCGACAGCTATGTGTACCAACGGGTGTCGACAAAGCCCTGACCCGCAAGGGCCAACGACGCCGGACGCTACGCCGACCCGACCCCGTCCATCACATGGATCGGCTGGAAGAGCTCCTCGGAGAGCTGCTCGCCCGACGTGGTGAGGTGCTCGAGGAACGTGGGGAGCACGCCGGTCGGCATGTAGGAGCCGACCACCTTGCCGTCCTCGTCGACACCGACCTGCTTGTACGTGAAGATGTCCTGGAGCTGGACCTCGTTGTTGTGGCACGCCGAGCACCTCGGTGATGCTCACGACCTTGCGCGTGCCGTCGCGGAGGCGCGACTGCTGCACGATGAGGTTCACCGCCGAGCCGATCTGCTCGCGAATCGCGCGCGACGGCAGCTCGGCGCCGGCCATCAGCACCAGCGTCTCCAGGCGGCTGATGCAGTCGTGCGCGTTGTTGGCGTGGAGGGTCGTCAGCGAGCCGTCGTGGCCGGTGTTCATCGCCTGGAGCATGTCGAGCGCCTCGCCACCGCGGCACTCGCCGACGACGATGCGATCCGGCCGCATGCGCAGGGCGTTGATCACGAGGTCGCGGATGGAGACGCGGCCGCGACCCTCGATGTTCGCCGGGCGCGTCTCGAGCGTGACCACATGCTCCTGGCGGAGCTGGAGCTCGGCGGCGTCCTCGATGGTGACGATGCGTTCGTCCTCGGGGATGAAGCTGCTCAGGATGTTGAGCGTCGTGGTCTTTCCCGAGCCGGTGCCACCGCTGACCACCATGTTGAGCCGGGCACGAACGCACGCGCGGAGGAAACGAACCATGTCGCTCGGTGATCGATCCGTAGTTGATCAGGTCGTCGATGGTCAGGGCTTCCTTGGCGAACTTCCGGATCGTCATGGTGGGCCCACGCAAGCGCCAGCGGCGGGATGATCACGTTGACGCGGGACCCGTCCTTGAGCCGCGCATCCACCATCGGCGACGACTCGTCGACGCGCCGGCCGATGCTGCTGACGATCCTGTCGATCACCTGCACGAGCTGATCGTTGCTCTCGAACGTCACCGGGCTGAGCGTCAGCTTGCCGTGCTGCTCGACGTAGATCTGCTTGTAGCTGTTGATCATGATTTCCGTGACGTCCTCGCGCGCGAGCAACTCTTCGAGCGGCCCGAGTCCGAGGACGTCGTTGATCATGATGTCGACGAGACGCAGCCGGTCTGGCCGGCTCATGGTGATGTTCTGCTCGGTGATGATGTCGTTGAGCAGCTCCGAGATCCGCTGGCGAACCGTCTCCGCCGGCACCGAGTCGGTGCCCTGCGCCAGCTCTTCGACCAGACGCTGGTGGACCTTGCCGCGGAGCGCCACGTGCGTGTTGGTATGACCGCCCATCTTGCTCAGCCCCGGACGGCTGAGTCCGCTCGCGCGGTTCAAGAGCGACGGCGAACGCTGCGCCTCCGGGGCAGGGGCGACTCGCTCCGCCTCGGGAACGCGCACCGGTGCACTCGAGGGCGCCGGCGGAGGTTGCGGGAGCGACACCGGGCTCTGGGGGGGCTGCCAGCGCGACGGGAGCACGGCGGTCCGCTTCCCTGTCGGCGCGATCCGGCGCGGGCGCCGCCGATGGAGTCGTCGGAGCGGTTGGTGCGACGGGCGCGGGGGTGCCCTCTGCCTTGCGCTGAACTCGGTCGAGCAGCGACATCTGAGCTCAGTCCACCTCGTGTGATCGCGGTCGAATACCTGCCCGAAGGCTGGGCTCAAGCATCCCCGGGATGCGAGGTGAACGGTGCAACGATCCTGTCGAAGCACAGTCCCAGGCGCTCTGAGGGGTTAGATACACAAGGGTCGGTCGAATCCATTTGAAGGAATCTCGCATGGAAGGTCGGCGGCTGCCGTCGAAGTGGGATCGGATGCTGCGCACCGGCGATGCGGTGCGAGCCGAGCCGCGCACGCCTGCGCCGCGCCGCGGTTTCAACACGGCGCTCGTCCTCCGTCGAGCCCTGGTCTTCGCGGCAGCGGTCGGCACCGGCGGGCTCGCCGCGGTCTGCATCTGGCGGGGACCACCGAGCGTGGTGAGCGCGAACAGCGGTGGTGACTTGACGCTGTTCTCGCTGACCAACTCCGATCGGACCAGCAATGGCGTCCACTCCCTGGTGTTCAGCGGCACCCTGCAGAACATCGGCGAGAGCGCTCGCTACGACTGCCGGGGGATCACCGTGGACGGACGGTCGTACGACATGATCAACCGCAATTACTTCGCGCATCCGATCCTGGGCTGCGGCGAGTATGTGTTCTCGATGATGCAGGCATACGGCGTCCGTTATCGCTCGGCCGGCGAGAACATCGGATGGGTGAGCGGCCACATGAGCCCGGGCTCCGCCGCGAGCTACCTCAACAGCGAATTCATGGCGAGCGCCGATCACAGGTCCAACATCCTCAACGGCAGCTACACGGAGATGGGTGCCGGCTCCGACGAGAGCGCTCCGGGAACGCGGTCTGGACCGGGGTCTCGCCGGGACAAACCGGCGTATGGGTGTTCAGCGAGGAGTTTGCCCAGGTCGGATCGTCACCCCCGCCACCCCCCCGTCCACCGCGGCCGAAGCCGAGACCGCCGACGAGCGCGCCCCGAAATTCTCCGCTGCCGCCGACCCCTGGCGTGGCTCCGGTCACGACCGCCCCAGTGCCGGGATCATCGACCACGCCACTTGCAACCCCCGTGCCGGTCCCCGCGGGAAGCCTCCCGGCCAACCTGCCGGCTCCCCCGGTCGGCCAGTACGAAGGCCTGCTCCCGAACAGCATCGAATCCGTGCTCGAAGCGTTTCTCTCTCGTAACAGCATGTCTCACTCTCCACGAGGTCCAGCACCCTGACTCAACTCAGCACCGTCAACGCAGTCACGAGCGACCTCGACGGCAGCATCGTGGTCGCCTCAGGTCTCCACAAAATCTTCCGGGTGAGCCGGCCGCCGCGCGAGGCGATTCGGGATGTTTCACTGACGGTCAACGCGGGCGATTTCGTGGCGATCATGGGCCCGAGCGGATGCGGCAAGAGCACCCTGCTACATATCCTCGGCGGCCTCGAACCGCCGGATCAGGGAGCGGTCGAGATCCAGGGCATCGACGTCTATGGACTCGACGACGAGGAGCGCTCGGCGTTCCGGCGCGACCACATCGGCGTGGTCTTCCAGTTCTTCAATCTCCTTCCCACGCTGACGGCGGCGGAGAACGTGGCTCTGCCGCTGCGCCTGCGCAACGAGGCCCCGGCCCGGCTTCGGCAGAAGTTGTCGCGTCAGGCCATCGGTGATCGCGTCAACGCGCTCATGGATCAGCTCAACCTCCACGGCCTTCAGGGCCACGGTCCCGAAGAGATCTCCGGCGGCGAGCAGCAGCGCGTGGCTCTCGCCCGTGCGCTCGCGGCCGCGCCATCGCTGCTCCTCGCCGACGAACCGACCGGCAACCTCGACTGGACGAGCGGCCACGAGGTGATGGCCCTGCTCACCCGGCTCTGCCGCCAGGAGCACCAGACCGCCGTGCTCGTCACTCACGACGCGCGGGTCGCCGCCTACGCCGACCGGGTCCTGATCATGCGCGACGGCGAGATCGTCGACGACGTCACCCTGGCCCACACCGGCCAGGCGCCGGAGGCGATCCCGGACCCGGCACCCCTCGTCGCCAGGCTCGCCAAGCTCAACCTGTGAGCGGGATCTGGCCGCTGGCGGTCCGCGCCATCCGCGCGAGGCCGCTCCGGAGCGCACTCACGGCGACCGCGGTCGCGCTGGGCATCGCGGTCGTCCTCGCCGTGCAGATCGCGATCCAGGGACTCGACCGCCCAGGCCCAGGAAGCCCAGCTGGAGCAGGCTGGGGCCTCGTCGCTGGATGTCCGCGTCGACGCGGGCGCCGGGATCTCCCCGGCGCAGGTCACCACCCTCGCTGCGTTGCCCGGGGTCGCCCAGGCGGTCCCACTCCACGAGAAGCAGGTCATCGGCGGCCCCGGGGGGTCCGGGGCGCTGGGTGTCGCGGTCACCCTGGTCGGACTGCAGGACTCGACCGCCGCGCTCCGGAGCGTTGCCGTGGTCGCCGGCCGTCTGCCCCTCCCCGGCGAAACCGCCGACGTCGCCATCGACCAGGGGCTGAGTTCCGTGCTCGCCGGTGGCACCGGCGCCCCGATCAAGATCGGGCAGCAGATCCAGCTGATCACGTCGACGGGGCCCGACGTCTTCGCTGTCGTCGGGTTCACCGCCGGCACCAGCGGTGGCCCCTCGTTCACCCACAACGCCGTTTTCATCGACGACCTGGCGATGACCAGCACCTTCAGCCTCGGCCTGCGCACGCCCCTCGTGGCGCTGCGGCTCGGCCCCGGCGCGAGCTTCGCCGGAGTGGCCAGGGAGGTGCACGGCGCGCTCGGCGCGAGCGTGACGACCTACGATCCGCGGTCCGCCGCCGCTGCGCCACTCCAGGACCTCGAGCCGCTGCTGATCCTGGTCACCGTGCTCAGCCTGATCGTGGGCGCCGGAGTCACCGCCAACAGCGCCGCGCTCGCCGCGTTTGAACGACGCCGCGAGATCGGCCTGCTCCGGGCAGCGGGCGCGTCGTCTCGCCAGGTCTTTCGACTCTTCGCGGCCGAGGTCGGAATCGTGGCCGCGGTCGGCGTTCCGATCGGCATCCTTGCCGGCTTCGTGCTCGGAGCAGTCTTCCAGGGGAGCATCGCGCCCACCGATCTGGCGGCACCCCCTTGGATGCCGAGCGGCCTCCAGGTATTGGCGGCCGTGGTCGCGGGGCTCGGAGCCGGCCTGGTCGGTGGCCTGCTGCCCGCCTTAGCAGCGGCGCGACTGCCCATCCTGACGGCGCTTCGCCCCCACCCCATCGGCGAGCACCAGCGCGCCAGCCCGCTGATACTGGCGGCAGCACCCACCCTATTGGTGATCGCCGCACTCTGCTTCCTCAGCACCGAGAGCGGATTCGTCGCTCTGGGGGTGGTGGCCTTCCTGCTTGGCATCGTAGTGGCGCTGCCGGTGATCGCGCCCCTGCTCATCCGCCTGATCGCCACCGCACTGTCGCCGCTGATCGCCGGGGCCGAAGCCGGGGCCGCGCATCTGGCTCGAGCCCGGAACCGAACCGCCCTCACCGCGGCCGGCCTCGCGCTCAGCGTCGCCACCGCAGTGGGGGTGAGCGCGCTCAGCGCCGGCGCGCTCACCGCGAGTGACAGGTGGGTATCCAGCCTCTTCGTCGGCAACGTGCTCATCAGCAGTCCTGTCACCCAGGGAGATCAGGTGGGGGCGGCTATCATGGCCAGCCCCGGGGTCGCTCGAGCCACCCCGCTGCGTTTCCTGTCGGAGACCGTTGCCGGGGCCTCCGAGGGCGTGACCGCCATCGATCCCGCCGCCTTGGCGTCGGCCGGTGGGTTCGATCTCGTGACTCCCGATCGAGCGACAGCCCTCGCGGCCCTCGAGAACGGCCCGAGCTTCCTGGAGCCCGCGGGTCTCGCCGCCGCCACCGGGTGGTCGGTCGGCTCGCAACTCCCGGTGCAGACCCAGCAGGGGCTCGTGTACTTCACGATCGTGGGCGTGGTGAGCCATTCGTTTCCTGCCGGGGACGGGACGGAGAGCCTGGTCATGGCCGATGACCTCGCCCGCACCTACTTCGGCCCCGCGGCAGCCGGGTTCGACGACCTGGTGGTGACCACCAATGGGTCGGAGGCGAGCGTCGAGGCGACGGCAGCCACCTACGGGATGCGGGCGGTCCCGGTGAGCGCGATCGCCGGCGACGCCCGCGACGCGGTGCAGCACTCGATCGGCCTCGTCCTGGCGATCGCGGTGATCGCGGTGCTCATCGCCATGCTCGCCGTCGTCAACACCCTGCTGGTCAACGTTCGCCAGGGGACCCGCGAACTGGCGCTCCTTCGTGCGGTCGGCCTGGGCAGCCAGCAGGCGATGCGTCGCGTGCTCACCGAGGCCGGGCTCCTCGCCGGCGCGGCGACCCTGATCGGCGTCGTCGCCGGTTGCCTCATCGCCCTGCCGATGCTTCGCGCCAGCACGACGCCGTCCTTCATCCCTGGATTCGTCGTTCCATTCGAGACCGTCATCGTGCTCGTCGCGGTCGTGGTGCTCGGTGCGATCGTGGCCACCATCGGTCCAGCTCGCAGAGCGGTGCGAACGTCTGTGCTCAGCGCGCTGCGACACGAGTAGCGATGCGCCGCGCCGGGGGACGGGGGCGCCGCGCCGGACAACTGGTCGCGCTGCTCCTGGTAGCCGCCGGCTGCGCCGGCCCGCACGCCGCGCTCTTGACGGGAAACCCGTTGCGGTACCTGATCGGCATCGATCAGCTGGTGGCACCCAATTTCACGGCATCCACCACCGCGGCCCTGGTGGACGCTTCCGCGCTCGCCGGCGGCGACATCGCGACGGCGACCGCGCTGACGCACGACGGCCTGCAATCCGCGGCGAGGGTCGAGTATCAGCGTGCCGAGGACTTCTCCACGGCGAATGGGCCGCTTGACGTCGTGGCGACCGTCGAGCGTTTCGCGGGCGTCGCGGGCGCACGCACTGCCTACCTCGCCGGCGTGCGGCAACTCGACGCAGGTCCGGGAGCGACGCCCACATCCACCGGCCCCCTCGGCGATGATGCCCACGCGATCAGCGTCGTCAAGACCACGAGCGGCGGTCTCTCGGCGGTCGAGATCACCGTTGAGTGGCGTGTGGCAAACCTCGTCAACATCATCGTCGCGCGCGGGCGCTACGGCGGTACCCGGCTCGACGATGTGCTCGTGCTCGCCGACCGGCAGACCGCGAACGAGACGGGCCCTTCGTAGTCGAGACGCACGCTGCGTAGGCGTCCCATCGTGCCCTGGGGGGTGAGCCCCGTACGGAGGCTATAGAGATCGTGGGTGTCATGCCCGTCGTCGCAACCACTCTTCCCGACCACGAGGCCGCCCGTCTCGGATCGATTTACCGAGCGGAGATCGAGCGGTTGCGGGCGTTGGGCACCTTGCTGACCGGCAATCCGGCCGCGGGAGAGGATCTCGCCCAGGACGCCTTCATCGAGAGCATTCGCCGCGGTGTCGGCGAACCCGGGTATCTCCGTGAGCCGGCGTGGCCGTGGTTGCGCGTGACCATGGTCCGCCTGGCGATACGGCGCAGTCGCCGCCTGGCCGCCGAGTTGCAGCGGATGCTCCTGCTGCCGGCGCCGCATCCAGAGATCGAGTGGACGCCCGCGACCGACGAGCTGGTGGGCGCCCTGATACGCCTGCCGCCGCGTATGCGCGCCTGCGTGACCCTGCGCTACGTCGACGATCTCGCCAACGGGGATATCGCCCAGATCATCGGGTGCTCTGTGAAGACAGTCGAGAACCAGCTCCGTATCGGCCGTGCGCGCCTGCGCGTGCTCCTCGCAAACGACGGCGCTGCACACAAGGAGGTTGCCCGCGACCATGACTGACGATGACCTCGACCACATCTTGCGCGCGCGCTTTGACGACGCGATGAGCGATCTCAGCCGTGTTCAGACATCTCCGCATCCTCAGGGTCAATCGCTTCGGCCTCCGCGAAGGGCCGACGGTTCGGCACGTCGCCTGAGGGTAGGCGCGGCGCTGCTCGGCGTCCTGGCCCTTGGGGCTGTCCCGGCATACGCCGCCGGCCGCGCGGGCGCGGCGACTCCGGCGGTGAGCACGGCGAAACCTGTGGTGGCGACGGCAGCGCCTTCAGCGTCGCTCGTGGTTGTGCAAAAAGCGGTCAGCGCGGCCCTGTCAGAGCACACCTATGTGCAGAGCGTGAGCCGGATCGAGGTCAAGCTGGTCACGTACGCTGAGTTCCAGCGAGTCTGGAGCGCGGGCGTCACCGGTGCGGGAGCGTGCGGTCAGGGCTTGGTCGATCCCCACGTCGTGAAGGGAGAGATGTACGTGGTGGCCATGTCCGGCGATTTCCTGACGCCGAGCTTCCTGCCGCACCCGATGGTGAACCCTCCCCCACCGGACGCCACCCCGGTGACCACCTTCAACCCGTCGGCGTTCACAACCACCCATTGGGCGGCGCTCTATATCCCAACGGCGCCGGCGGGTGTGCCGGAGGACGCTCCGCGGTTCGAGATTGCCAATGTCGGCAACACAGCCAGCTGGCCCCCGTGCTTCGATCTGCTCACCCCGGCGGTCCATTAGGTCTTGCGGGGTTCCCAGCGGAAACGACGCGTCGCGATCACCAGCGCCGCCAATCCCCACGCGGCCATGATCAACAGGTCGGTGCCGTTGAAGCCGCTGGACGATTGGTGCGCCGGGTCGAACGCCGTGAACATCGCATTGATGAAGTGGCGGACCGGAAACACCTGGGCGATCTGGGCGGGAATCGACGCCGGCGGGACCACGAAGAACGTACCCGAGATGAAGACGATCGGGAAGAGCACGCCGTTCACAATCGCCGGCGCGGCATCGGCGTTGGGGATGACGATCGTCATCGCCATCCCGAGCGCACAGAAGGAAAGGGCGCCGACTCCGATCGTCACGACGGCGGCGCCGATGTGCTGCGGCACGTGCACGCTGTAGACCAGGATGCCAAAACCCGTGGTCAGCAGGGCGAGAACGATGCTGACGATGATCGACGACCCGATCACGCCGGCGACGAATGCCCAGGGCGGGAGCGGTGTCCCGCGTAAGCGCTTGAGGATGCCTGAATCGCGGCGTGCGGACATGCTCATCGCAATATTCGTGAAGCACGCACCCATGACGCCGAAGGCGACCAGGGCCGGGATGTAGTAGTCGTCGAAGTGCACCAGCTTCGGACCGATCTGCACGATCGAGCTCTCGAAGAGGGTGGCGAAAATCACGAGGAAGATGATCGGGAAGAGGAAGGCGAAGAATGCCGCAGCGGGATTGCGCCAGAAGGACTTCTGCTCGAACTCGACCTGGTGGAGCGCGATCGCGGCGCTATTCATGTGTGGTCAGTTCGATGTACACGTCTTCGAGTGACGGACGCGTGACCTCGAGGTTGGGGAGTTCGAGACCCTCAGCGACAGCCCACGTGGTGAGATCGCGGAGGGTGCGCGTGGGCGTGGGGGTGTCGATCACGGCCAGGCCGTCTTTCAGCTGCATCGCGATTGGCAGGGCCGCCGCGTCCAAGGCGGCCGGCATCTCGAAGCGGATTCGCGTGCGTTGCTCGGTGCGTGCCCGTAGCGTCTCGGGCGTGCCCTCGGCCACCACCTCTCCGGCGGCGATGACGCAGATGCGATCGGCGAGATACTGCGCCTCGTCCATGTAGTGGGTGGTGAGCACGATCGTCTTGCCCAGCGTTCGCATGTTGCGCACGACCTCCCAAGCGGCGCGTCGCGCCGAAGGATCGAAACCGGTGGTGGGCTCGTCGAGGAAGATCAACTCGGGGTCCCCCACCAGGCCGAGCGCCACGTCCAGGCGGCGCTGCTGCCCGCCGGAGAGTTTGCGGACCCGCTCGTCGGTCTTGTCGGTGAGCCCGACCAGCTCGATGATCTCCGCCGCCGGGCGTGGGGAGGGGTAGTAGCCGCGATAGAGCTCGACGAGCTCGCCGACGGAGACCATGGCCGGAACGGCCGCCTCCTGGAGCACGATGCCAACCCGCTCGCGGAGCTTCCGGCCGCCCATCGCCGGGTCGACGCCGAGAACGGTGACCGTGCCCGCGTCCCGGCGACGGTAACCCTCGAGGATCTCGATGGTCGTGGTCTTGCCCGCGCCATTCGGACCCAGGAGGCCGAACACCTCCCCCTCCTCGACGCTGAAGCTGACCCCGCGGACGGCCTCGTGGGCGCCGTAGGACTTGCGTAGACCCTCGACGACGATGGCTGTCACCCGGCGCGTCCCCCGTGTATGACGAGCGGTCACAGATTCGTTGCGCCATGGTGCCAGAGACGGGCGTCGCGGCCGACGACAATTGGCCGCAGCGCATGACCATGACTACAACCAACGTGGAGATCTTGCGTCAGGGCTGGCTCGATGCTGCCTCCGCCCTGGCGCCCGGCCTCGAGACCCTTCCGGAATCCCTTGAGAACGGTCTCGAAGCTGCCGTGGTCGACGAACGCCTCGACGAGCAGTCACTGCTTCGCCTGGTCACCGAGGTGACCTCGACAGCCGCGGACTCGCTACCCGACGATGAGCTCTACTTCTTGACCAGGCGACTGCAGCGCGCCGTGTACGAGTACCTGCTTTCGCTCGACGCGTTGCCGGAGCCGCCACCCCGCCGCGATGGAGCCAACGGCAATGCCACGAACGACGCGACCCTGATCGGCGCCGAGGAGGTTGCCGCTCTCGGACGCAACGGCGTTGCTGTCAAGTCCGCGCCGGTCGAGTGGCTCGAACCGGATCCAGCTGACCCGCCCGAAGCGGAAACCGAGGCGGAGCTGGAGGGCGAGACCCACGGCGAGCCGGCGGGTGAGCAGACACGGGCCGCCGGCGCCGACGACATCGAGGCGGGCCTCGCCGAGCTCGACTCGCAACTCGGTTCGGACTATGCGGTGGACGATGACGTCACAGCGGACCACCCCGACGGCGGCGATGTCGAAGCCGCAGCTGCGGAGAGCGAGCCATCGCCCGACGCGACATCGGCCGAGGGCAGCCCGGCGCCCGACGTCCCGGAGGGGGCCGCCGCTCCCGAGCCCTCCACGCGCCCCACGTTTACGCTCTTCCGGCGCACCGGCGCCAAGGCGACACCGCGGGCGGTCGAACCCAATGGGCACGCCGACGCGACGGCCGGCGCCGACGCGACGGCCGGCGCTGACGCTTCGGCACCCCCAGAGCTCATCGACGACCCGGCGGCCGAGCCCCCCGCGGCCGACGCGAACGGATCCGGAGCGTCTCTGACTAGCGCCGCCGCCGAGGATGAGGAGCCTTTCGTTGCGCCTCGCGACGGGTTCCATCTCAGCGATCTCGCGGATTTCGCCGTCGTGCAACGCACCGCGAAGGCGCCGTCCACCCCCGCCGAAGCGTCGGATGCGCTCAACGCGCCACCGGTCGCCTCCGTTGCTGAGGCCGACGCCGAGGCTCACCCCGACCATTCCGGCCAGGAGGCACCGAACGGCGGCGTCACCCGGGGCTGGAGGCTTCGAGACGGCGATGTGAGCCAGGGATCGGACGCGGGCGCCGAACGTTCTGCCGATGACGATCGATTCGAGACCGATCCTGAGGTGGTGGAAGCTCGCCTCGAGATCAACGACCGGCTCCGCCGCAAGCGTTGCGACGAGGCCGCGGCGCTCCTGCAGCGTCTCGCCAACGACGTCGGAGGGCGTGCGCTCGCGGAGCTTGCGCTCGACGCCGGCGACCGTTGCCGCTCGCTCGGCAAGGGAAACGCGGCACTCAGCTGCTACCTCGCGGCCTCTCGCGCGGACCCGGTGCACGAGACACCGCTGCTTCGACTGGCAGACATTTGCATGGACGACCACGACATCGATCTCGCGGTGTCGTACCTCGAGCGCGTGACACGCCTGCGCAGGCTGCGCAACGACGACAAGGGCGCTCTCAAGCTGTATCGGAAGATCGTGACCATCGCCCCGTATCGCGATGACATCCTGGCGATGTTGATGCGCGCGCAGGCCAGCGGTCGCTTCGACGAATAACCTGCGCACGCCCGGCGTGGACAAGCTCGGCCGCTGTGCGATGCGTTTGTTACCGAAAGGCGATGAAAGCCAGGGCAGATTCGCTGCACACTCGATGCGGCCGTCATCTTGGACAGCAAGGCTGTCCTGATGAGCGCAGCCGCAGCGGCGTGACCGACACCAATTGAGCAAGACCGAGGAGAACAGGTGGCCATCCAGGCGAATAAACCGAACAGCCGAATCTTTTTGCTTCTAGGCATCGTGCTGGCGGCGGCGGCGGCGGTTGCCGTGCTGCTTCTCGTGCGATCCAACGGAACGGCGAACGAGGTCCCCGTGGTTGTCTCCAACGCGAGCATTCCTGCCGGGACGACGCTGACGCAGGCGATGGTAGTCGTGACGCAGGTTCCCGCGGCCACAAAGCCCGGCGACGCGTATACGGATCCCACCGCGGTTGTCGGCAAGACCACGACGGTGGCACTCGCGAACAACACCCCATTGGTCCCGGCCTTCTTCTCGACTCCCGCGCTGTCGGTCACCTCGAGCGGCACCGGCTCCACGGCGCTGTCCGTGGAGACGCAGATCACCAAGGGATATGTCGCGGTGGCGATTCCTGGAGGATCGAGTCTGCCGGCCACGTTCACACAGGGGCAGCAGAACAACTTCACGCCGGAGCTCGTCTCGGCCGGTGGCTACATCCTCCCCGGCGACCACATCGACATCCTCGTCGACAGTTACGCGCCGGGCACCCTCGGCAACCTTCGTTTCTCGTTCCAGGACGTCGTCGTGCTCCGGACGGGCGTGTCAGGGTCGACAACGGCCACCACCAGCGTGCTGCTCGTCGAGGTGCCACGCAGCCAGGCGGCGCTCCTCACCGCACTCATGATCGGCGATGGCGACCACGAAGTCGTGGTCAAGTACGTGCTGCGCCCGCAGTCCGAGTGGGGAAAGCTGGCGTCCGACGGCACGAGCTACAAGCCCAACTACGTGGCATCCGGGCCGCCTGACGTTCCCGTCGTCACCGAGACGACCGTGACGCCGGCCATGCTGGACACCCTGTTCGGTCACTGATAGTCATGACGCCAGCCGCAGTCGTCGCAGCGGCATTGGCCGCGTCGGCAGTCCTTTCGATCTTCGCCTTCCTCCTCAGCCGCGGCCAGAGCCAGGCTGGGGAGATGGCGCGCCGGCTCAACCAGTACGGCGGCGATACCGTTGCCGTCGTCGCGCCGCCGCGGGTCAAGACCGGCAACGCGCTCCGCGACCTGCTCGATGCTGTCACCAATGGTTTGAACCCGGTCCTGTCCCGGACGTCACACAGCGGCAAGCTGGCCGACGACCTGCAGAAAGCCGATCTCAAGCTGAAGTCCTCCGAGTGGCTGCTCATGGTGGTGGGCCTCGGCGTCGGTATCGGCGCGCTGGTTGCGCTTCGCTTCGGATCGCCGATCGTCTTCATCCCCTGCCCCATCCTCGTGTACGTCCTCAGCGGCTTCTTCCTCAAGTTCCGGCAGAAGCGCAGGACGCGTGCCTTCAACAATCAGCTCGGCGACACGCTGATGCTGCTGAGCAACGCGCTGAAAGCCGGACACTCCTTCGCGCAGGCGCTCGCATCGGTGGCAAAGAACGCCAACCCGCCGATCTCCGAGGAGTTCGCTCGGGCGACGCGCGAGATCGCCCTGGGCATCAATGTCGACGAGGCGCTCAACCACATGGTGGCGCGCAACAAGTCCGAGGACTTCGACCTCATGGTCACCGCCGTCCAGATCCAGCGTGTGGTCGGTGGCAACCTGGCCGAGATCCTCGATACCATCGCGTTCACCATCCGCGAGCGGGTGCGCATCCAGGGAGAGATCCGCACACTGACCGCTCAGGCTCGCGCCTCGGGTTGGATCATCACGATCCTGCCGATCGCCCTCGCTGGATTCCTGGCGCTCCTCTCCCCCACGTACTTCGACCCGATGATCACCGACCCACTCGGACACATCATGCTCGGTGTGGCCATCTTCTCGATCGCAATCGGCGCCGTCGCGATCCAGAAGATCGTGAAGATCGAGGTCTGATATGAGCCTTCTGGCCATCGGACTCGCCGTCGCCGTCGCCGGAGGCATCATGCTGATCGCCTTCGGTCTGGCCATGTCCGTGTCACCGCGACAGGGCGACCTGCTCGAAGCCCGCCTTGCGCAATTCGCCGAGGCGGGCGCGCACCCGCCACCCTCGCCGAGGTGGAGATGTCGCTCCCCCTCTTCGATCGTGTTGTGCGTCCCTTCCTCGACAAGGTCGGACGCCGGCTAAATCGCAACGCCGGTTCGGGGAGCACCGACGCCCTCCAGGAGAAATTGAATCTCGCGGGGCGTCCCTGGGGGCTCAGCGCGTCCGGATTCCTCGCGCTTCGGCTGCTCTCGATGTTGCTGTTCACCAGCATCGGCATGGCGCTCGCGCTCTTCGCCGCGCTGACCATGCCACTCCTGGTGGTGGTTCCAGCCGGTGGCTTGATCCTCGGCTACCTCGGACCTCAGATGGTGGTGGCGCGTCGCATCAAGAAGCGCCAGAAGTCAATCCTGCTCGCGCTCCCGAGCGCGCTCGACCTGCTCACCATCTCCGTCGAGGCCGGATTGAGCTTTGACGCCGCCCTCACCCGCGTGGTCGACAAGTACGACAACGAATTCTCGAGAGAGCTCACCATCATGCTCAACGAGGTTCGCCTCGGCCGCCCACGTCTCGAGGCTCTCGACGATGTCGGCAAACGTTGCAAGGTCGAGGAGCTGAGCAACTTCATCCAGGCGATCATTCAATCGGAGCAGCTCGGCGTCGGCGTTGCCAACGTCCTGCGCATCCAGTCCGAGGAGATCCGCCGCAAGCGCCGGCAGCGCGCCGAGGAGCAGGGCCAGAAGGCTCCGTTGAAGATGCTCTTCCCGATGGTCGGCTGCATCTTCCCCACCCTGTTCATCGTGCTCCTCGGTCCTGCGGTGATCGAGGTTGCTCACCAATTCGGATCATCGGCAGCGCACTGACCGGAGCCACAGCACAGGTGACGGAGCACGTGCTCGAGCCGGCGCCGAACGGCGCTGCGCACTTCGCTGACAGCATGCACGTTCATGCGGGCCGAACCCGTGCTAGGGTCACGCCGTGGCCGCGATAGTCGCATCTATCGACAGCACGCCGGGACAGGTGTTTGCGGACGCGCTCCTGCTGGTTGCCGTCGCAGTGAACATCTACCTGGGGTGGAGCCACGGTCTGGTTCGACGCCTGGTTGCGGCGATCGGCGTCTTTGTTGCCGTGTTCGCGGCAAGCAACCTGGGGAACGCCGTCGCTGCGCTGGTCCACCCGCACAGCGTCGAGGCAAATGCCTGGTCGTTCGTTGCGATCTTCCTGTTCGTGGTGATCGTCGTCGAGGTGATGGCCATGTTGGTCAACGATCATCTGCAGAAGATCGTGGTCGCGGCATTCGACCGGATCGGCGGCATCCTGGTCGGCATCGCCGTCGGGGTCGCCGAGGTGCTGATCGTGTTCCTGGTGGCGATTACGGTGAGCGCGGTCAAGTCGCCGACCTACGCGAGCATGACCGAGGACATTTCAACGGCGACGCTGAGCGGCCAGGTGGCACAGCTTGAACCCCAAGTGCGTACGGTCTTCGGGCCGGTGCTTCCGTCCAATCTTGGCGTGCATCTGACCGAGAATGCGCAGGTGGTGACGCCGCCGATCTGACTGCGGGGCGGCCTCAGCGAGGCGTGCTGACGTCTGCGGGGAAGAAGGTCTTGACCACCGACCCCAGCCCCACCAGATTGAATGGCTTGGTGATCAGGTGATTGGCGCCCGCAAGCCGAACGCGTTCGATGTCGTCGTCACTCGAGAGCGCGCTGAACATCACGATCGGTATGGCCGCGGCGGGCGGATGCGCGCGGATCCGGCGACAGGTCTCGATGCCGTCCATGCCGGGCATCATGATGTCCAGGATCACGAGGTCCGGGGCGCGAGCCTCGACCTTGGCAAGTCCATCCTCGCCGTTCTCCGCGGTGGTGACCTCATAGCCTTCGATGCTCAGGTACATCGCGACGATGTGCAGGAGCCTCGGATCATCATCGACGATGAGGATTCGCCCCCGGGTCACGGCTATGCCCCTGCTCCACCCTGCGGAATGCTGTGACGGCCCTCGGCGACGTAGCGTGAGAGATCGCGTTCACGCCCGAGCCCGCGCTCGATCGAATCCAGCACGCGCTGA
Source organism: Candidatus Dormiibacterota bacterium (assembly GCA_963768105.1). Classification (GTDB taxonomy): domain Bacteria; phylum Chloroflexota; class Dormibacteria; order Aeolococcales; family Aeolococcaceae; genus Palsa-851. The sequence goes on from CAVYGR010000006.1 coordinate 134,383, forward strand.
TAGAAGTCTTCACGCTCCTTGCGGTCGTCCTCCGGGGCGACCGTCTCGCCGCGGACCCGATGCTGGATCCACGGTGGCACGACCTGCTCAACCGGGTTGCCACCGACTTTGACGGTAACCGTGGTGTCGTCCGCCTCCTCGACCACGATGCTGACGCGGTGGGCGATGCCCACATGGCTGTCGAGACGCCATGAGCGTTCCCAGGCACGCTGGCGGCCGATGCCGACGAAGATGAGCGTGACCGGATCCGCGATCAGCTGGCCGCCGCTGCCCGAGGAAAGCTCTTTCAGCAGCAGCCGCCACACATCGCCATCGATCTGCCTGGACACCCAGCCGACGAGCGACGGCGCGCGGTTGTCCAGATCGGGCAGGGAAACCGCGGGCGAGTTGTCGAGGCTCGGGAGCGCGCTGACCACCCCGGCATGACGTCGGCAGTAGACGTGGTCTTCGATGGTCACGCGGTGCTCCGGACACCAGGCGGTGCGGCATGCGCGCCCACGGCGATCGACGTACTCGCACGGCGCACCCTGCTGCGACGTGCATCCCGCCTGGGTGCAGGGATGTCCGGCGTCGGGGCTCGTCATTCGTGCCACCTTAGCATCGGTCGACGGCACGCGAACCGTCCTCGCTTACCACAGCAGCGGAATGAGTTGTCGCGTGCGCGCGGCGTAGGACGCGTACTCAGGAAACGCTCTGCCGAGCAGACGTTCCTCGAAGCCGGCTCGGAGCATCTGCACCGCAACGAACGGCACCAGCGCCAGCGTTGCCCACAGGCCCGGTCGGGCGAGGACAAGCGCCGCGGCGGCGAGGATCTCCGCTGCATACAGGGGGTGGCGGATGAGCCGGTACGGCCCTCCGGTCACCAGGCGGCGCGCCTCGGGGATGATGCTGAGGCTGCGCCGGAGATACAGCAGTCCATAGACGCCCAGCATGAAGGCGCCGAGAGTCGAGCGGGACGGCGGCCGCACGGACGACGAACGGCGGGGTGAACAGCGCCGGGCTCGAGAAGGCCCCGACCACCAGCAGCATCGTCGTTCCCACGAGACCGGCGGTGCGCGCGATCATGCGACCGTCGCGTGCGCTCGGCCGCGGCCGAACCAGGTAGATCCCCACGGGTATGACACAGAAGAGGAGATACACACCCGTGGTGAGCGGTCCAGCCAGGACGTCGCCGGCCCCCGCGTGCGGGGGAAGCGCGCGCACCTGCGAGAGCAGGTTCAGCAGGACCCGGTAGCCCAGGAGCGCGAACAGGATCGCCGGCAACGAGCGGCCGAACACGAGGAAACGAATCTCATCGACGCGACGCTCCAGGTCGCCCCGGCGTGCTCGAATCGCGACGGCCTGGGCCATGCCCCGACTCTAGGTCAGCCGAATTCAGAGCGACGCGTCTGTATCGCGGTTGTCATCGAATCACCATGGTTTCTCGTTGTCCCGACGTTGTCCGCCGCCGTGTCCGATTCTTCGTTACCAATATTTAGCCCGCACGCCATTCCGTTGCTGCGACTGGGGTACACACTCGCAGCAGTCGGATCCAGGGCACGAGCCTTGGTCCGGAAATAAAACCCGAAAGGAGGTGAACAACGGAATGGATATGCTGAGCACCCTGTACCTTCGCGCAACTGAGTTTATCGCTCGCAAGCGTGAGGAGGCTGAGGAAGGCCAGGGCATGGTTGAGTATGCGCTCATCCTCGTCCTTATCGCCATCGTCGTCATCGTTATCCTGCAAGTCGTCGGCAAGCAGGTCAACAACGTGTTCTCGAACATCAGCAACGGCCTGGCACAGTAGCTTTCACAAGCAACCAGGACAGTCAAGAGGAGCCGCCCACGGGACGGCTCCTCTTTTTAGTTCGGTGAACATCGTGTCGCGTCGCGACTGCACGGCATGCCGCGTGGCGTCGATCCGCCGTACCATGCTGACGATGCATGGCCCACGCGAGGGGTTGCCGTGATCCGCGTCCTGCTCGCCGATGGCAGCGAGCGCATCCGCGCCAACCTGCAGCGTCGCCTTGCCGCGGAGGCGGACGTCATTGTCTGCGGCACCGCAGAGGATGGTGAGCGCGCGCTCCAAGAGGCGCTGCACCTTGTGCCCGACATCGTGGTGCTCGACGCCGGACTCGCCGGGCTCGACGGCGTCCAAACCACCGAGATGCTCGCCGAGTACGCACCCCAGGCCGGGGTGATCCTCATGTCGATGGAGAGCGGCAGCGAACTCTTCCGGCGCGCCATGCTCGCCGGTGCACGTGAGGTGCTCCAGAAGCCCTTCGCCGGCGACGACCTGGTGGCTGCGATCCAGCGCGTGTACGCGTTCCAGGCGCGCAAGCGTGCTGCTCAGTCGGCACGCCAGCCCGCCGGCGAGAGCCCCCCGATCGATGCGGCGACGCGCCGCGACAGCCGGATGATCACCATCGTCTCGGGCAAGGGAGGGGTCGGCAAATCGATCATCGCCACCAACCTCGCCCTGATCCTCAACAGGTCCAAGCCGGGCGGCGTGGTGCTCATCGACCTGTCGCTGCAGTTCGGCGACGTTGCCGCGCTCCTCGCGATGTCCCCCGACGGCACCATCGCAGACTTCGCCGCCGCCGACGCCTCGACGGCCGATCCCGAGATCATCCGGCAGGCGCTCTCGACGGGCCCCGAGGGGCTCGCCGTGGTCGCTGCGCCGCCGAGCCCAGAGCTTGCGGACTACGTGACCACCGCGCACCTGCGCTCCCTGGTGGCCGAGCTGCGCTCGAGCCATGAGCTTCTGGTGGCGGACACGACCTCGCAGCTGTCCGAGATCACCCTCGAGGCGCTCGAGAACTCCGACCACATCGTGCTCGTCACCGACTTCAGCGTCACCTCGGTGAAGAACACCCGGCTGATCATGTCGGTGATCGGCGTGCTTCAGGTCGACCCGGGACGGATGCTGGTCGTGGCCAACCACCGCGACGCGCCGCTGGCCGGTGGGATGGACCGAGCCCGAATCGAGGACTTCCTGCACCATGCCGTCGCCGCGGAGATCCCCCACGACGCCGCGGGGATCGGCGCGTCGGTGAGCCTGGGTCGCCCGGTGTCGATCGGCGGCCACTCCACGCCTGTTACCGCGGCCTTCGAGCGCCTCGCGGCCGCGGTGATGGGAAACACCGGGCCGGCGGACGCCGCCGAGCAGCCGGGGAAGAAGCGCAGCCGCCGGCGCCTGGGCTTCGCGTCCCGAGCCTGAGTAGGTCTCGACTCGGGAGTGCCGGCTACCTCCCGAAGATGCGCCGCTTTCGTTTGTCGTCGGCCTTGCCGCCCCCGACGCCGGCCGTGACCGGCTGTCCGGCGCCGGGCACCAGCGCCCCTGCGAGCTCGCGGATCGAACGGCTGATATCGGACTCGGGGCTCGCCGTGACGAACGGTGTCCCGCGGTTGATGGAGTTGCCGACCACTCTCGGCTCGTAGGGGATCTGCGCGCCGACGCTGTGGCGAAGGTTCTGCTCGATCGACTCCTTGTTGAAGTCGGAGTGCGCGTCGCTGCGATCGACCACAAGCAGCACCGACGCCGGGTCGACGGTGAGGGATTCGAGCACCTTGAGCGCCAGCTTCGCGTCCTTGATCGCCGGGATCGTCAGAGCGGTGATCACGAGGATGTGTTGCGCGGATTCGATCACTTCGAGGTTGAAGTCGGCCAGGTGGCACGAGGTGTCGACGACGACATAGTCGTACGTCTTGCGCAGCTCGGCCATCACCATCCGGACGTGATCGATGGCGATCAGGTCGGCGAGCTCGGGGCTGATCGGCGCGAGCAGCACGCGAACGCCCCCCGGCCCGTGGGCCATGATCTCGTTGAGCATCTCCGGCTCGAGTGTGTCGGATTCGACAACGTCGGTGATGCTCCGGCTGTGGTCGAGGTTGAGCATCACCCCGATATCACCGAATTGCAGATCCAGGTCCACGAGGGCGACCCGCGACTTCGGTCTCGACCGCGAGCGCCACCGAGAGATTGGTCGCAAGCAGCGTCTTGCCGACCCCACCCTTGCCCGAGAAGAGGACGATGACCTCGCCCAGAGCGGCAGCCCGCGTCACCCCGCTGCTGTCGGGAAGCGCCGCCCGCGCGAACGTCCCCTTCTTCTCCTCGAGCTGGTGGACGCGGCGGATCGCGGCGACCAGCTCGTCGTGGCTGAACGGCTTGATCAGGTATTCCCGAGCTCCCGCCTGCATGGCGCGGCGGAGGTAGTCGCGTTCGCCCTGCACCGACATGATGATCACCGGCGACGCAGGCAATTCCTGGGCGAGCCGCTCGGTGAGCTGGATCCCATCCATGATCGGCATGTTCACGTCGGTGAGCACGATGTCGGGCAGGAGCCGATGGGCCTCTTCGAGGCCTTGCTTGCCATCCCCCGCGGTGCCGATGACTTCGATGTCCTCTTCGAACCCGAGCAGCTTGCGCAGGTTGTCCCGCGTGCTGGCGATGTCGTCGACGATCAGGAGGCGGATCAAGTCGAGGTGGCCCTCACCCCACCGTCAGGCGGGCGGCCTGCACCGGGTCCACGGGAATGCCCGGCCCCATGGTCGAGGCGACGCTGACCGTTTTCACATAGGTGCCCTTGGCTCCGGACGGTTTGGCGCGGACGATCGCATCCATCAATGCGGCGAAATTGTCGCGCAGTTTGTCGTCGTCGAACGATGCTTTGCCAATCGCGGCATGAATGATGCCGGTTCTGTCGTTGCGGAACTCCACCCGGCCCCCCTGTACGTCCTGGATCGCCTTGGCGATATCGAAGGTGACCGTTCCCGCCTTGGGGTTGGGCATCAGCCCGCGTGGGCCCAGAATCTTGCCGAGGCGACCGACCATCCCCATGACCTCGGGGGTCGCCAGGGCGACGTCGAAATCGATGACTCCCTCCTGCACCTTCTTCACCAGGTCCTCGCCGCCGACCACGTCGGCGCCGGCCTCGATCGCCTCGCGGAGCTTCTCACCGGTGGCGAAGACCGCGATCCGCCGCGTCTTCCCGGTGCCGTGCGGGAGCGTCACCGTGCTCCGGACCACCTGGTCAGCGTGGCGGGGGTCGATGCCGAGGCGAATGTGGGCCTCGATCGATGAATCAAACCTGGTGGTGGCCGTCTGACGGACGAGGCTCATCGCCTCAGCGGGCGGGTAGAACTTCCCGTCCTCGATCGCCTGCGCTGCCTCGCGGTACTTCTTGCCGTGTCGTGCGGACATATCGGTTCTCCGTGGTGTTGGCGGGCGTGCGACGCCCTCCCACTCAGTTGCTCAGTTGACGCTCAGGCCCATGGATCGCGCCGTCCCCTCGATGATCCGGGTCGCGTGCTCGAGGTCGTGCGCGTTGAGGTCCGCCTGCTTGATCTCGGCGATCTCGCGGACCTGCTGCTTGGAGATCGAACCCACCTTGGCTCGGTTCGGATTCCCGGACCCCTTCTCAACTCCGGCCGCCTTCTTGAGCAGTTCGGCCGCCGGCGGGGTCTTGGTGATGAACGTGAAGGTCCTGTCCTCGTAGACGGTGATCTGCACAGGGATGACTCCCGACTGGTTCGCGGTGCGTTCGTTGTAGGCCTTGGTGAACTCCATGATGTTGAGCCCGTGGGGTCCGAGCGCGGTCCCGACCGGGGGTGCCGGGGTCGCCTTGCCCGCCTGCAACTGCAGCTTGACCACCGTCTTGATCTTTTTCTTGCTCATGCCGCGTGCCTATCGCAACCGCTCGACCTGAAGCAGGTCGAGCTCGACGGGGGTTTCGCGGCCGAACATGTTGACGAGCACCTTGAGCTTGCCCTTCTCCACGTTGATCTCGGTCACCTTCCCGTGGAAATCGGTGAACGGACCGTCGATGACGCGTACGTTCTCGCCCACCTCGTACTCGACGTTGACCTTGGTCGGAGCCTCGGCCTTCACCTGCTTCTGAATGCCGCGGATCTCGTGCTCCTGCAACGGCACGGGCTTGTTCCCCGAACCCACGAACGAGGTCACACCCGGAGTGTTGCGGACCACGTACCAGGACTCGTCGGACATCACCATGTTGACGAGGATGTAGCCCGGGAAGATCCGCTTGCTCACCTTGCGCCGCTGACCATCCTTGATTTCCATGACCTCTTCGGTCGGGACGAGGACGTCGAAGATCTGGTCGTGCATATCCATCGACTCGACACGCTTGAGGAGATTGGCGCGGACTTTCTCCTCATGACCCGAGTAGGCATGGACGACGTACCAGCGGGCGTCCTTGGCAGAAACGGCGTTGCTCACAGCGATGTTCATTCTCCCACGACGGTCAGGGCGACACGGTTGGTACAGCCGTCGGCAGCGGTGCTGCGGTCACCGGTGCCACAGCCGCGGTCGGCGATGCCGCGGCCGTCGCCGACGCCGCCTGCGACGTGACCGCCTGCTTGACCCCGAGACTCAGGATGTAGTCGGCTCCGCCGACCAGGAGCGCAAAGATGACCACCGTGGCGATGACGATCCCGGTCATCCTGAGCAATTCCTCGCGCGTCGGCCAGACGACCTTCTTGAGCTCCTCCCACACGCCACGCAGGTAGCCGGCCAGGCCGACTCGTCCGGATCCGCCCGATCCGGCCCCGGACAAGGCGGGCCGGGGTGGGCGCGGGCCACCCTGCGCGATTCGAGCCTTGGCCATTGACGGTGATCTCTCCTGGTGATGGTGCCGGGGCGGGCACTGCCGGTTGCGTGTTGGCAGGGGCGGCACGACTCGAACGCGCGACCCTCGGTTTTGGAGACCGATGCTCTACCAGCTGAGCTACGCCCCTTCGGTTACTTGGTCTCGCGATGCTGCCTGTGCACGCGGCAACGCCTGCAGAACTTGCGCAACTCCAGCCGGTCCGGGTCGTTGCGCTTGTTCTTGACCGTCGTGTAATTGCGCTCCTTGCATTCGTTGCACTGCAACGTGATGATCGAGGAGCCGCCCTTTGCAGTGGCCACGTGTCAACGCCTCAACACAAAAGAGACCTAGCGGCGCTAGGTCGGCATGCATTCTACCACAGAACTGGCGGAGGTCCGGGGCAACCGCACGACCCCGCGAGGCTGCGGAGCCCGCCTGCGGCCGGCGGTGTGCGATCGCTCCGTCATGCGATTCCGACTACGCTGTCAGCAAGCAATCGCTCCATCCGGGGGACCGCCATCATGCACCCGCTGCTCAACCCCAAGAACCTGATCATCGCCGGCCTCGGCGCCGCCGTCATCGGACTCGGCACCGTGGTGGCCGTCGACCGCACCGCTGCTGCCTCCGCTCCGCCGGCGTCGCTGGCGGCATCCACAACGTCGTCGAGCCCGGACGCCGGGGCCTTTGGCTCGAGCGCTGCTCTTCGGAGCGAGGCCTCGCGGGTGTTCGGATTCCTCACCACCGACACGAAGCTCACCTGGCAGCAGATCGGCGCCGATGCCCTCCGCGGCGAGACCCTCGATCAGATCGCCGGACCCAACGCCGCCAAGGTCGAGCGCGACGCGCTCGCGAAGGTGAAGGCCGGCCTCGACGAGGCGGTCGCCAGGGGTGCGATCACCCCGGCGCAGGAGGCTCGGCTGATGGCCGATGCCCGGGACGCTATCTCCGTGCTGATGGCCGCGAAGCTGAGCGCGCTGCTGCCGTCGGGACGCTGACCGGCACACCGCGGACTTCCGCCTGATCTTCGCGCTCGAGCGGTGGATGGAGCAGGCACTCCTTGTCGGAGTTCCCCTCCCACCACCAGCGCCCGGCTCGCTCCGCCTCCCCGGGCCGGGTCGCCCGGGTGCACGGCGCGCAGCCGATCGAGGTGTAGCCCGCCGCGTAGAGCGGGTGCGCCTCGATCCCCCGGCGCTCCAGGTAGGCCCATACCTCCGCCCGCGTCCACGCCGCCAGGGGCACCACCTTGGTGATCTCCCCGTGGCCCCGGTCCGCGGCCACCACCGGGGTCCCCGCCCGGGTCGGGGTCTGCTCCCGGCGCAGCCCCGTGATCCAGGCGTCGTAATCCTCCAGCGCCCGCGCCAGGGGGTTCACCTTGCGCACCGCGCAGCACTCGTTGCGCAATCCCAGCGAGCGCCGGAACTGCATGCTCCCGTGCGCCCCGGTCATCGCCTCCAGCTCCTCCGCGTCCGGCGCCAGGATGCGCAGCCGGATCGGATAGCGCGCCCGCACCGCCTCCAGGTAGGCGTGGGTCTCCTCGGGGAGCCGCCCCGTGTCCAGGGTCAGCACCTCCGGCTCCACCCCCAAGGCGCAGACCAGGTCGATCAGCACCAGCGACTCCGCCTGGAAGCTGGCCACCAGCGCCACCCGCCGAAACCGCTTGTACGTCCACGCCAGGATCTCCTCCGCCGTCCCCTCCGGCGCGGCCTCCACGGTCATGCGCTCACCGCGTGCGCCCGCGAGTCGAACTCGGGCGGGGAGGCCGGACGTGGACCGCGGTCGCGAACGAACACGGCGCACATGATCAGGCAATCTCCCCGGTTGCGAACGGATGAGCGTGAAACCCGGGACGTCCAGCAGCCACAGCCCGAGCCGGCGACGCGATGACGCCCCCGTCGAGCCGGACACGCCGGGTGCGTGCGCGCGTCGTCCACTGCTGTGCATCGCGGCGATCCTACGAAATCCCTAGTTGCTAAGTCAACTTTCAGAAGGGGGTCAGGGTGGACCATGATGCGTCGAGCGCATGGGTTCGATCGGCTACGCCTCCACCCCGATCGGTAGCGTGCTGGTGGTCACCTCCGGGCACCGGCTGACGGGCCTCTCCTTCGACGGCCACGTCCGGACGCCGGCTGTGGGAGCGCTCCCGGTGCGCGAGTTCGGACACGCTGGCCGCCGTTCGAGCCCAGCTCGACGAGTACTTTGCGGGCAGCCGGACCAGATTCGACCTCCCCATGCGGCTCGACGGCACGCCATTCCAGCTCGAGGTCTGGTCGGCACTCTTGGGCATACCGATGGGGGCGGTCGAGACCTACGGCGAGATCGCCCGCAGGCTCGGCCGACCGGAAGCCGCGCGGGCGGTCGGCGCCGCAAACGGTCGGAACCCAATCTCCATCGTGGTCCCATGCCATCGGCTCGTCGGGACGGGTGGTGCGCTGACCGGCTACGGCTGGGGGATCGACCGCAAACGATGGCTGCTGGCCCACGAGCGCCGGGTCTCCGGGCACGACGCACCCGTCTCGCGGGCTGCGCCGGTCAGCGTGGCGCCAGTGTGACCTTCACGGTGTCGCGCAGGCTTGGCGACGGCGAGTCCGCGTGGCCGCTGTTCCCGGCGTGACCGTTGCTCCCCGCGTGGCCGTTGCTCCCGTTGTGGCCGTTGCTCCCGGCGTGACCGTTGCTCCCGTTGTGGCCGTTGGCAGCCAGGTGTGCGTGGCCGTTGCCGGCGCCGTTGTGCCCGCCGCCGTTGAAGAAGTCGCGGAGCACCTCGAGCTGGCGATGGACGGCGGCCTCGTTCCAACCGTGACCCTGGTCGCTGTCGGTGAACACGTGCAGATCCGGGAGCTGGGCGATGAGGCCCTTGAGCCGCTCGACGTCGACGAGCCGGTCATGCCGCGCGACGATGATCAGGGTGGCCTCGGCGCGAGCCGCGACCACGTCGACGTCGTCACGTCGCAGACAGTCGTTGAGCCATTCGCGTGCGGCTCGGGGATCCGCGCGGCGCTGGTTCTCGTAGTTGACGTCAGCCGTGCGGTCGTCCACGTCGCCTTCCACGATCACAAATCGCTTGTAGAGATCGCTGACCGTGCGTTGCCGGCTCAGCCAGACCACCGCGTCCCACATGGGACGCCGGCTCAGCAGGCGGACCTGCTCCCGATAACGGCGGCGCATCAGGTCGGGCGAGAGCAACGGGGTGTGCAGCACCAGCCGCTCCGCACGCTCCCCGGCGCGTTTGGCGAGCGCACACGCGACCGTGGCACCGAGACACAACCCACCGACGTCGAAGCGGTCAATCTCCAGCTGGGTGAGCAGGTCGAAGACCAGGTCCGCCATGGCCGAAGACGTATGCCGTCCATGCAGCGGCGGCGACTCACCGTTGCCCGGAAGGTCGGGAATGATGAGGGTGCGATGCTCGCCGAGCTGGCTGAAACGCCCGCCGAACTCTTCGGCCGAGCTCAGGAAACCATGGCACAACACCAGAGGCTTGCCCTGACCACAGACCAGGTAGCGGAGACGCTGGCCACGGATCTCAGTGAACCGCTCGTCCATCAGGTGCGAGCCACTACGAGGTTGGGACGAGACCCGGACGGCCAGGTGCGCGTCACGACGGGTCGCCGTGCATCAATGGCGTCATTAAAGACGCATCCGCGCGTGTTGCGCCGTCCGGTGGCGTACAGACGGCGCCCATTGGCATCCGATCGGATGGAACACCGAGACCGGTCGCACCCAGCAATCGAATGGAGGCAACCCCCACCTGACTGACGTCGCGCTGGCAACCTGCGCGCTCCTCCCGGATCTCGACGACGACGAACGGCTGCTCATCCCCGCCCTGGCCGCGCACGGCCTCGTCGCCGAGCCGCGGATCTGGGACGATCCCTCGATCGACTGGGGCGACTTTCGCGTCGTGGTGGTCCGGTCGACCTGGGACTACTCCGATCGGCGGGACGCCTTCCTCGACTGGTGCGCACGCCCGCCGACGCTGCTCAACCCGGCGGCCGTGATCGAGTGGAACACCGACAAGCGATATCTTCGCGGGCTCGCGGCGGCCGGCATTCCGATCGTGCCGACCACCTGGATCACCCCCGGCGAGACCGCGGTCGACCTGCCGGGCGGTCAGGTGGTGGTGAAACCCTCCGTGTCTGCCGGGGCCCGGAACACGTCCCGGTACCGGCGCGGCGACGACGAGCTGGCCCGGGCGCACATCGAGCGATTGCTGGCCGAGGGGCGGACGGTGCTGCTCCAGTCCTACGTGACATCCGTCGACGCCGCCGGTGAGACCGGGCTCATCTACATCGACGGCGAGCTGTCGCACGCGATCCGCAAGGGTCCGGTGCTGCGGGCCCCCGGCGTTACCACCGACAGGCTCTGGGCGCCGGAGGACATCTCCGTTCGAGTCCCGAGCGCCGCCGAACGCGCGATCGCGGAGGCTGCACTCGATTCGCTGCCGTGGCCGCGCGCCGAGCTGCTCTACGCTCGGGTCGACGTGGTGCGCGACGACGACGGCCGGCCAATGCTCCTCGAGCTGGAGCTTGCGGAACCGTCGCTCTTCCTCGGATTGCAGGGCGGCGCCGCTGAGCGGCTTGCCGCGGGGATAGCCCGACGTCTCGGCGGTGTCGCCCGATGAGCGTCGTCGAGCAGTTCGGCGGCGCGGAGGCTTACGCCCGAAGGCTGTCCGGTGGATCTTGACTGCGCTGATCGACGCGATGCAGGACGGCACCGCCCTTGCTCGCCTGTTCCCTGATCGCCCGCTCCGCACGATTCGTCGTGATCAACCGGGTGATGAGCGCGCTGAACGTTTCATCCGGGCCGAGCGGCTCCTGTCGTGACTTGGCGATGCGTGCGGTCATGTGATCTGAGTCACAGTTTGCGTCTCCGCGTTCTCGCCACACTTGGCTGCAACGAGCAGCCGAGACGATGGTCGTATTCCGCGGCTGACGGCCGGGTCCGACGACCCGGGATCCGGCAATGGGCGCCTGCACCTACGCACCAGCCTCTCCTGTATCACAGTGACCGCGCATCCACCACCGCGCGCTTCCGTAGCGCCATAATTTGACCGCTAGCTGTGGCAATGTCTGTCCGTAACCGCACATAGGTACAATGCGCAGCAGCGACTAGATGGATTACATGCAGAGCAGCGACGCGGCGGCGTTCCGTCAGAACCGCATCCTTGCAGCGCTTCCTTCCTCGGAGCTGGCGCAGCTGTTCGAAGTTGTTAGAAGCGTCACCCTCCCCGTCAAATCCGTGCTGTTCGAACCCGGGGCCGCCATCGACGCCGTCCACTTCCCCACGGACGGCGTTATCTCGCTGGTGACCCCCCTCCATGACGGCGCGATCGTCGAGGTGGCGACCATCGGCAACGAGGGGATCGTCGGCGTGCCCTTGGTCCCGCTCGGCGGGCTCGCCGTTCGCGCCATTTCGCAGGTCGCGGGACACTGCCTGCGCATGGATGCCGCTGCGTTCCTGGAGTGGTCCGACAGGAGTCAAGCGTTTCAAACCCTGGTCGAGAGCTACACACAGGCGCTGTTCGGGCAGATCTCCCAGGCCGCCGCCTGCAACCGGCTGCACTCCAGCGAGGAACGGCTCAGCCGCTGGCTGCTGATGAGCCACGACCGGGTCGGGGCCGACGAGTTCATGATCACCCAGGAATTCCTTGGTCAGATGCTGGCCGCCCGGCGGTCGACGGTATCGGTGTCCGCCAGCATCCTGCAACGCGCGGGTCTCATCCGCTATGTCCGCGGCCACGTCACCATCGTCGATCGTGCAGGGACTCGAGGCCGTGTCGTGCGAGTGTTACCTGGTGATCAAGGCTGAATTGGACCGAGTGGTCCAGCGGCTGCCGCGACGCGGAGACGCACCCACCTCATAGACTGCGGCTCCCCGATGGCCCGAGCATCCGCGTGAGCCGCGTGCCGTCCGGACGGCAGTACGAGCTGGTGCACGGCAACCAGCGTGCCGTCGTTGTCGGGGTGGGAGCCGGCCTGCGCTCCTATCGCGCCGGCGGGAGGGACCTCGTCGACGGATATCGGCGCGACGAGCCCTGCGAAGGCGGCCGCGGCCAGCTGCTCATCCCATGGCCGAACCGTCTCGCCAGCGGGAGGTATTCCGTCGACGGGCGCGCCATGCAACTTCCTGTCAATGAGCCAAGCACAGGAAGCGCCATCCACGGGCTCACGCGCTCGATGACCTGGCGCCTCGGCGAGGCCTCCGCCGACCGGTGCGTCCTCACCCTCGAGCTGCAGGCGTCAGACGGTTACCCGTTCCGGCTCGGGCTCGAGGCGACGTATGCGTTGGGGTCAGGCGGGTTGCAGGTGCAGGTCACCGCGGTGAATCGCGGCGCGGAGGCTTGTCCCTATGGAATGGGCGCCCACCCCTACGTCCATCTCGGGGAGGGCACGCTGATTGATGCCGCCACGCTGCAGGTGCCGGCGAACGCGGTGCTCGAGGCGGACGCACGAGGCATCCCGACCGGCGTCGAAGTCCCTGTGCATGCAACGCCATTCGACTTTCGCGCGCCGCGGGCCATCGGGTCGCTGGCGCTCGACACTCCCTTCACGCAGCTCGTCGCCGGCGACGACGGCATCACCCGGATCCGCTTGACAGCGCCGTCGGGAGACCGCGGCGTCGCTGTGTGGATGGCCGGCACCATGCCCTTCGCGATGATCTACAGCGGCGACACCCTCGCCGACGTTCCGCGCCGTCGCCACGGCATCGCCATCGAGCCGATGACCTGCGCCCCCGACGCGTTCAACTCCGGGATCGGTCTCATCGTGCTGCAGCCTGGCGCGACCTCGACCGCTACATGGGGCATCACGCCTCTCATCGCTCGCAACGATGTCGCGGATGCCGCCACCGGCCCCGGAAGGTGAGCCCTGGCGCGGGCTCAGACCCCGACCGCTTGCTCGCGTGCGGATGCCGGGACGCGAGCCCGCAGCATGGCGATGAACTCCCGCATCCACGCCGGGTGGTCCGGCCATGCCCGCGCCGACACCATGTTCCCGTCGACGACCGCCTCGCTGTCGACGAACTGCGCGCCGGCGGCCCGCACGTCCGGAGCGAGCGCCGGATACGCAGCGGTGCGGCGGCCGCCGAGCACCCCGGCAGCCGCGAGCACCAGAGGCGCATGGCAGATCTGCGCCACCGGCTTCTGGTCGCCGAAGAAGTGTCTGACGATGCGCTGCACATCGGGATCGTTCCTGATGTACTCGGGCGCGCGGCCGCCCGGGATCACCAGCGCGATGTAGTCCTCGGGCTTGACATCCGAGAACGCGAGGTCGGCCGGCCACGTGTAGCCGGGTTTCTCCGTGTAGGTGTCGTACCCGTCAACGAAATCGTGCACGACGAACTGGAGCTTCTTCTTGCTCGGCCCGGCGATCGCCACGTCGTAGCCCTCTTCGAGGAGGCGCTGATAGGGGTACATCACCTCGAGCGATTCAGCCGCATCGCCGGCGAGGATCAGGATCTTGGCCATCGCAGCGCGCCTCCTCGGTGTATGGACTCCATCACGCAACGCGATCTTGATGAGGCGGCCAGGGTCCGTCAAGCCGCTGTCGAACCACGCTCAGGTGACTGCCGTTGAGCAACCGATTGTGCTACAATCCCATTGGATCCAGCTATCATCCCCCAGGAGTCGCACGGTGCCACGTCAACGTCCGAAGAACTCGCGAAAGCAGATCGTGCTCATCGCACACGACAATCGCAAAGCCGATCTGCTCGAATGGGCGCGCTTCAACCGCGAGACACTATCGCGCCACGACCTGCACGGCACCGGGACGACCGGAGCAATGGTTGCCGAGGAGCTCGGACTACCCGTCCAGAGGTTCCTGACCGGGCCGCTCGGCGGCGATCAGCAGGTGGGTGCCGCGATCGCCGAGGGCCGGATCGACCTCGTCATCTTTTTCTGGGACCCGCTCGAGCCACAACCCCACGACGTTGACGTCAAGGCATTGCTGCGCATCGCGGTCGTCCACAACGTGCCGATTGCCTCCAATCGCGCCACGGCCGACTACGTGTTGTCGAGCCCCCTGATCGACGAGATCTACCCGCGATCGCTGGACGTCGTGGAGCGCGGCAAGCCGGCAGCCTAGCGGTCGGTGGGGCCGCCGGGCTTCGCATGCTCGACGAGCCACGTGGTCGCATTTTCCAGGTGATCGCGGATGGCCGCCTCCGCCGCTGCGGGCTTGCCGCGTTCGATGGCCGCGAGCAGTGCACCGTGCTCGCGCGGCGAGCTGGCCGACGGCGGCATATCCCTGCACCAACTGGGTGAGGCACAGCAGGATCTCTCCGCCGAGTGCCTCGTGCGCGTTGATCAGTCGAGCATTTCCCGTGCCGGCGACGACGGCGCGATGGAAGCCGAGATCGGCCTCCACGATCGCCCGTTGCGAGGACCGGTCAGCCAATCCGCGATGATGCGCGAGCGCACGGCGCGCAGCATCGGGCACCGATCGACGTGCCGCCAGGCTCCGTGCCGCCTGGACCTCGATCGCCGTGCGCAACTCGTAGACCTCGCTCAGGTCCTGAGCAGTCAGCGCACGGACGAAGAATCCGCGGTTGCGCGCCTTGATGACCAGCCCGCTGCGAACCAGTCCGTCGAGCGACGCGCGAAGCGTGTTCCGACCGACCTTGAACTCCTTGGCGAGGCTGATCTCGCCGAGATGCTCCCCCGGCGCATAACGGCCGTCAAGCACCTGTCTGGTGAGCGCGGCCTCGAGCGCGTCGACTCTCGAGGCCGCAGCCTGGCGGGTGCTCATGGACGGCGCTCGAGGGCTTGGTCGTCAGCGGGGCGCGAGTTGGGCCTACGCGTTCGCCACGGCACGCATCCGGCACATGTGGCACACGCCTTCACTTCTGCCGAAAGCGTCACCGGTCGATATGGGTTCGCCGCACGCGCGACATGAACGGCCCGTCTCCAGACCGTACAGGGCTCGGAGGGTGAGCCAGACTGCTCTTGCCATCAGATTTGCTCCAGGGAATTTGATCCTGCAGCAGATTGTAGCACAATCCCGAGCCAGAACCGGCCCCGCCGACCAGTGTTGCCATCGCCGCGGCCGTCAGGCGGCCTGCGCGATCCGCTCTCCCGTGGTGGGATTGAAGAGGTGCAGGCGGCGGGGCTCGGTCGACAACACCACCTTCTCCCTAACCTTCAGGGCGTTATCGACGTCGACGATGGCGACCACGTCATGCCCCTCAGTGATGCCATGGATGAGCTGGTCATTGCCGAGGAACTCGATCACGTCGATGTCGGCGGTGATCCGCAGTCCCGGCCCCGGGGGCACGCCCGCGATGAGGTGCTCGGGTCGGAAGCCGACGATGACCGTCGCGAGCCCGCTGTCGCGAAGCAGTCCCGTCTGGACGTCGTCGGGGATCAGCTCGACGCCTTCCTCGGTGAGCTTCACGCTCCCACCGCTCGCGTCCACCTTGACCTCCACGAAGTTCATCGAGGGCGAGCCGATGAATCCGGCAACGAAACGGTTCTGCGGCAGCTCATAGAGCTCCTTCGGGCTTCCCGCCTGCTGGAGCACGCCCTCGTTGATGACCGCGATGCGGTCGCCCATGGTCATCGCCTCGACCTGGTCGTGGGTGACGTAGATCATCGTCGCCTCGAGACGTGTGTGCATCCGGGCGATCTCGGCGCGCGTCTGCACCCGAAGCTTGGCGTCGAGGTTGGACAGCGGCTCGTCCATGAGGAACACTGCCGGGTCGCGGACGATCGCACGGCCCAGCGCCACGCGCTGGCGCTGTCCGCCGGAGAGCTGGCCTGGCTTGCGGTCGAGGAAGCGCTCGAGGTCGAGGATGCGCGCAGCGTCAACCACCGCCTTGTCGATATCGGCCTTGGGCGTCTTACGAAGCTGCAGGCCGAACGCCATGTTGTCGCGCACGCTCATGTGCGGGTACAACGCGTAGCTCTGAAACACCATGGCGATGTCGCGATCCCGCGGCGGCAGATTGTTCACAACCCGATCCGCGATGCGCACCTCGCCGCTGGTGATGTCCTCGAGGCCGGCGATCATGCGCAGCGCGGTCGTCTTGCCGCACCCCGACGGTCCCACCAGGCACACGAACTCTCCATCGTGAATATCGAGGTTCAGTTTGTTGACCGCGAGCGCCCCGCCGTCGTACCGCTTCGTCAGTTCGTCGAGCACTACGCCGGCCATGACACGCTCCTCATTTGACCGCCCCGGCGAGCACGCCTCGGACGAAATACCGCTGGAAGGAAAAGAACACGATCAAGGGGATGACGATGGAGATCATCGCCCCCGTGGAGATGATCCAGTAGTTGGACGACAGCGCACGCGTCTGGCCATAGAGGAACAGCGTGAGCGTCTGGTGGGTGTTGCTGGCCAGGAACACCAGCGCCACAAGCAGATCGTTCCACACCCAGATGAACTGGAAGATCGCCAACGACGCTGCGGCGGGCAAGCCGAGCGGCATCACCACCTTGCGGAAGAGGGTCCACTCCCCGGCCCCGTCGATCCGACCGGCTTCGAGAAGATCATGGGGAATGCCGGCATAGAAGTTGCGCATCAGGAAGATGCCGAACGGTAAGCCGAAAGCGACGTGGAAGATGATCACGCCGATCACGCTGCCGAAGAAATGGAGACCCGTCGCGTTGTCGATGCTTTTGTAGAGGCTGGCAACGGGGATGAGTGCCATCTGCAGGGGCAGCACCAGCATCGCGACGATCAGCAAGAACACCACGGTGCGTCCACGCCATCTCCCGAAGACCAGCGAGTACGCACTGAGACTCGAGATCACCGTGACGAGCACGGTGACCGGGATCGTGATCGCCAGCGATGTGGTCACCGAGTCGAGCACGAAGCCCGCGGCGAACCCGTGAGAGAACAGCGCCTGGTAGTTCGAGAATGTCAGCTGTGCCGGAGCGGTGAGCACGGTCCACCACCCCGACTGTTCGAACGCGCTCTCGGGGCGCAGCGAGATGATCAGGATGCCGATCGCGGGCACCAGCCAGAAGATCGCGATCGCCGCGAGAACGAGGTTGACGACGAGCCGAGACGGCCGCAGGCGCAGGCGGCGTTTCTTCGGCTCCGCAGCGGCGATGGGCAGCGACGCTGCACGTACGGCACTCATCCTCGGATCCTCTTGAGGTTGAACAGCATGGCGGGGACGACGAGCACGAAGAGGACGACGGCGAGGGCGGCCGCGAGACCCGCTCCGGTGCTGCTCGAGTAGTCGTTGTAGATGTCGAGCGCGATGGTGCTGGCTCCGCTCTGCGATGAGGGGGCAGCCATGTTCACGATGATGTCAAAGATCTTGAGCACGTTGATGAGCATGGTCACGAAGACCACGATCAACACCGGCTGCAGCATCGGCACGGTGACCCGGCGCAACGTCTGCCACTCGGTCGCACCGTCGATCTGCGCTGCTTCGAGCACCTCACGGTTCAGAGCGGCGAGGCCGGCGCCGATCACGACCATCGCAAACCCTGCCCAGACCCACAGGTACGCGATGATCATCGCGATGTCGACGATCGGCAGGCTGAGGATCGCCTGGAGTGTTGGGCTCAGGTTCGTTGTCGGCGTGAGCGACTGCGTGCCCAGGAAGAAGATGCCGTTGAATCCCGGCTGAAAGTTGTTGGCGTTGATCTGGACTCGATAATTTCCCGAGCCGACGCCGCCGAAGCTGAAGGTGCCGTTGGCGGCGGTGGTTGCCGTCGCGGCGACGGTCCCGCCGGCGCCGAGCAGGCTCAGGTGCAGTCCCGGGATGCCGTCCTCGTCGGAGAACACCTGGCCGCGCACGGTGGGATGGGTGGGCGAGAAGTCGCGCCAGACAAGGCCCGTCACCGACCCCGACGCCGGCGTGGGCACCACCGCGGGAGCGGCGCCATTCTGCTGCAGGGTCGCGGGGCTCACCCCGATCATGCCCATCTGCACCGCGCCCCCAGAGCTGACCGTGGCCTTGCTCACCAGCGTCCCACCGGAACCGGCCTGGACCCCTGTGGATGCCAGGCCCGACACGGTCTGGCCGGTGGACGTGTCGATCGGATAGAGGCCGGGGGGATTGACCCTGTCGCTCACCCCCTGGATGGCGGCGTTGACCATGCCGGTGTGGGGGTCGATGAAAAAGATGGATGCCCACGTGAGACCCGCGGCGGTGGCGCTGAAGACCAGCGGCATGAACACGATCGTCTTGAACGCCGTCGACCAGCGGATCCGTTCGGTCAGCACTGCGAAGACCAGACCAAGGAAGGTCACCAGGAACGGGAAGACCACCACCCACACCACGTTGTTCTTCAGCGACACGATGATGTCGGTGGTCGAGAAGATCGACTTGTAGTTGCCCAGGCCGATGAAGTTCGTGCCGCCACCGTCGAAGAAGCTGCGAATGATGGTTGCGATGAAGGGGTAGACGACGATCACCAGCAGCCAGAGGATTCCGGGGAGCAGGAAGAGCAACGAGCCCAGGTGGCTCCGAAACCCACCGCCTCCGACCGGCGTCGCGGTCGTCGGCAGCACCTCCTGCTTGGGCGCGCCGGGAACCAGCTCGGCCACAGGATCGGCGACGGTCATGTGCTGTCCCTCACCACAGTTGGCCGCAGATGCTAGTCCGGTCGAGGGGCGAAGGCAACCCGGTATCCCCCATCAGGATGAGACCGGCGGAATCGGTTGCGTTTCGAGGACAGGTGGAGTACACAGATGTCCGATACACCGGAATGTGAGGGCGCGTCTTGAGTTCGC
This sequence comes from Candidatus Dormiibacterota bacterium, assembly GCA_963768105.1. GTDB lineage: Bacteria > Chloroflexota > Dormibacteria > Aeolococcales > Aeolococcaceae > Palsa-851. The sequence continues at coordinate 153,653 of CAVYGR010000006.1, forward strand.
ACCTCGGAGGAGAACCTGTATGACGCAAGTCGGCACGCTGGGCAAGCTGGCGGTGGTGACGGCAGGAGTGCTTGGAATTGCCACGGCATGCGGCTCCACAAGTACACCCGCCACGAGTTCAGGCTCGACCAGCAACAAGATCGGCGGTTCGGTCACGGTGTGGGCCGAGTGGACGGCACAGGAGCAGAAGGATTTCCTGGCGGGCCTGGTCCCATTCACCGACGCGACGGGCATCACCGTCAACTACCAGGGCAAGGGCAACAACATGGACACCGCCCTGACCTCCGCGGTCTCCGGTGGCGCCCCTCCGGACGTCGCGCTGGTCCCTGATCCCGGCACGCTCGACACCCTTGCCAAGGCCGGGTCGATCAAGGATCTGACTGCCACGCTCGGCAATCTCACGTCCAACTTCGGCTCCGCATGGAACACGCTGGCGAGCTACAACGGCAAGCAATACGGCGTGTGGTTCAAGGGCGCAAACAAGAACACCATCTGGTACAACCCCGCACTCTTCACCCAGGCCGGGATCAGCTCACCCCCGACGTCGTGGGAGCAGCTGCTCACCGATGCCACCCAGCTGCAGACCGCGGGCATCAGGCCCTTCTCGCTGTGCACCGATGTCGGCTGGCCGGTGGCGGACTTCTGGCAGAACGTTTATCTGAAGACCGCAGGCGCCGACAATTACAACAAGCTCGCCGTGCACAGCCTCAAGTGGACCGATCCGACGGTGACGACAGCGTTCACCACCTTCGGCAAGCTGCTGGCCGGCAACTACTCAAATCTGCTCGGCGGGCTCTCGGGCGCGCTGTCGAACGCCTACCCGGCCTGCGTGGACAAGGTGTTCCCGAAGCCCGGATCGCAGCCCAAGGCTGCCATGGTGTTCGAGGGTGACTTCGTGATCAGCGAGATCACCGGCAACTCGGCCAACTACAACCCGGGAACCACGGGATCGGGCGGCGCCGCATGCACGACCGATGCCAGCAAGACGCCCTGCTACGACTTCTTCTCCTTCCCGGCGCCGTCCGCGGACGCTGCCAACCAGGGCGCAATCCAGGGCGCCGGCGACGTGGCGATGCAGCTCAGCTCGACGCCACAGGCAGCCGCGCTGATCAAGTACCTCGCGGGTCCCGAGGCCGGAAACATCTGGGCTAATGCCGGCGGATTCGTGACCCCCAATAACAAGGTGATGCCGAGCGCCTACCCGGACCCGGTGGCCAAAGCCGATGCCGCGGCGCTCGTCAACGCGAGCAGCTTCGTCTTCAGCCTCGACGACCTCCAGGGCAGCTGGGAGCCGCACATGTGGGCAGACCTCCTCAATTTCCTCAGGGGGACGAACGTCTCGTCGCTCGAAAGCACCATGGATGCACAGGCCACGGCGGGTCTCGGCCACTAGCGGTAGTTCTCACACGAGCTGACGGGCGGCCGGCTCGGCGCACAGGCGCCGGGCCGGCCCTGTGTTGATGCCATCGAGCTCTCGGCACCGGCTGAGGCGCCTCCTGCCGCCGAGCGAGCCGATTGCAGCGGCGCGCGGGATATGGCGATTCTCCGCCGGATAGCGACCAATTCGTTGTCGGTACGCGAGCCGCCACGCAGCACACTCACCGGGTGCGCGCCCACGCCGCCGATCCACGCCTCGACGTCCTGACTCTGCTCGGACACCGGCTGCCCCGGACCCGAACCCCCGAGGAAGCTGCCTCCGAGGTCACCACGGCCCTCGCCGCCCTTGATCTCGCCGCCACGGTCAGCGCCGTCGAGTTCGACATCGCCGTGGTCATCTCGATGCACGTGCCGTCGACCATGACCCCCCATCTCTCGCCCCAGATGGCCGCGGGCGTCGTGGGAATGCGCATCCCGCTCGATGCCGTGGAATCGCTGCGCCAGCCCGTCCGGCTGCGGCGTCTGTACTACGGCGCCGCCGACGCGGCCGAGACACTACGGCGCCTCACCACCGATTCCGCACTCGCCAAGGCGCTGCCCAACGCCGCGGACGAACGCACGGTCCTCGCCGTGCCCGTGACCTGTCGCGATCGCGTCGTCGCGGTCCTGAGCGTCTGGGGCCCACTGTGCACACCCGCGCTCGGACCCATCCTCGAGGTCATCGCGGCGATGCTGGCCGCGGCCTGGTCGACCGAGGTGCAATCGGCGATCGGGCGGTTCGAGGCCAGGGCGCTGCCGACGCCCGACCGTGAACTGCGGGACATCGTGGACTCCCTGCTCACGAGCGGAGGGATCGTTTCGGCCCTGCAGCCGATCGTGCGGCTCGTGAACGACACGGTCATCGGCTACGAGGCGCTCGCTCGCTACCCACCGCTGGCGCGGATCGGCACTCCAGACGAGCTGTTCGCATCGGCGGCCTCCCTGAACATGCAGTCGGCCGTCGATCTGGCCTGCGTCAGCGCAGCCCTGCGCGCCGCGTCGAACATCGGCGAGGCGGACCTCTTCGTGAACGTGCTCATCGGCACCCTGGTGGACGAGCGCGGGGTGGCCGCGCTCGACAGCGCCGTACGCGAAGCGCGGGTCGATCCTGCATCGATCATCCTCGAGTTCAGCGAGCGCGAGCCGGTGCCCGACCTGGCGCTGCTCCAGCGGATCGCCGCGGAGCTCCGCGCCCGCGGCTTCCGCATCGCCGTCGACGATGCCGGGGCCGGGCACGCGAGCATGCGCGTCATCGCCGAGCTGCGCCCCGAGTTCATCAAGGTCGATCGATCGCTGATTCAAGCCATCGACGCGGATCGGGCGCGGCGGGCGCTGGTCGTGGCGCTGCTCTCCTTCAGCGGGCACATCGGGGCGCGAGTGATCGCCGAGGGCATCGAGACCGCGCGCGAGCAGGAGACATTGCAATCGCTCGGCGTGCAGTTCGGGCAGGGATGGCTGCTCGGCCGCCCGGTCCTGATGCATCCGCTCGAGGGCAACACCGAGGAGGTGGTCGACCCGACCTGGTTCGCGAGGCGCGAAGTGTCTCCGACGCGCGTCGGATCCGGCACGGTCGAGACGTCCGAACCCGAAGCGCTTCCGCCGGTGGCTGCTCGCTCCCACCCCGCCCGGCGTGGCCTGGCGCGAGCCCTCAGCGACGCTGCCCTCGCCCTCCAGAGCGAGCACGACCCGATGCGCATCCTCGGGGTGATGGCGGACCAGATGAGCCGGGTGGTGCAGGTCACCGAGATGGCGATCTTCGTCGCCGACTACGAGACCTTCCGCCTCGTACCCGTGCTCGCCACCGGTCCCGATCGCGACGAGATTCTCGCGGACAGCATGTCGCTCGACGCCGGCATCACGGGCTGGGCGTTCGCCAAGGGGACACCGCAGAACATCCCGGATACGTCGAAGCACCCGCTGGCCCGGCAGATCCCCGGGACGGCATACGTGGAGGAGTCCCTCCTGCTCGTCCCCCTGGTGGCGACCGAGCACAAACTGGGGATCATCAACTGCTGGCGCCTGGGGATCGCTCAATTCAGCGATCGCGAGCTCGAGGCGGCATCACTCTTCGCCCACGTGGCCGCATCAGCGTGGCGAAACGCGCAGCTGTACGTCGAGCTCGTCAACGCCGCGATGACGGATCCGCTGACGCGCCTGTACAACAGCCGATGGCTGCGCGACACGGGCGAGCGGGACCTGGCTCGGGCCGCACGCGACGGCAAACCGATCTCGCTCCTGCTCGTCGACCTCGATCACTTCAAGGCGGTAAACGACAGCAGCGGCCACGCCATCGGGGACCTGCTCCTGCAGCGGGTCGCCACCCAACTTCGGACCACCGTCCGCGGCGCCGACGCGGTGGTGCGCCTCGGTGGGGAGGAATTCGTGGTGCTGCTCCATGAGTGCGCCGCGGACCCGGCGACGGCGGTCGCGGAGGCCGTCCGGGCGGCGGTTCGAGACGTCGCGATGCCGGAGGGATGCAGCCTCGAGCAGCTCACCGCGTCGGTCGGCATCGCCACCTACCCCGAACATGGGAGAGACCTCGATCAGTTGCTCGGCGCCGCCGACAGGGCGATGTACGCGGCCAAGCACGAGGGTCGCGACCGTTCGGTGCGGGCGCTGCCACTGGCCGACGGGGGGAAGATCATCACGCTGCCGCGGCGGCGCGCACCCCGAGGCGGGGCGAGGGTCGTCTCCGGGAGCTGAACAGGGTGGTCAGCGGCCGACCGGCGCTGCGCGCAGGTGGACATCGGCCCACTCGCCGAGCGCCAGCAGCGCCGGACGCAGCGCCTCGCCGCTGGGAGTCAGATGGTAGAGAGAGGCGATCGGCGGCCCCTCAAGCACCTCACGGGTCACCAGTCCCGCGTCCTTGAGTTCTGCAAGCCGGGTCGAGAGCATGCTCTCGGTGATCCCGGGAATCGCTCGCGCGATCTCCGCAAAGCGTGCCGGGCGCTCGAGCAGCACACCGATGACCAGGCCCGTCCAGCGTTTGCCGAGGACTCCGAATACCGACGTCAGCGCGGCATCGCACTGAATGGCAGCCGGCCTGCACGTGCGCTCGTCCATCGCTCCATCGTAGCGCCGCGCCGGGCATTGGTGCTAGCAACTAGCATTACACTAGTCGATCGTAACCGTTGCTCCGAGGTCTGGCGAACCAGGGCCCGCTCCTCAGGGTCCGAGCACGAGCAGCACGAGTTCGAATGACGCTCCCGGCAACTGAGCGACTCAATGCTGTCGCGAGGGACGCCTAAGTGCGCCTCCGAACAGACCAGGCGTTCGCACTGCAGCACCCTGGCACGGCGGGACCTTTACTGATCCGTCTCAAGGTGACCCCACAGTGTCCGTACCGCGCCCAGACCCCTCAAACGCCCGGTCGTCCGCCCTCGGTGTCCACGACAGGAGGCGTGATGACGACCGCGTCGTGGTCGGACGCAAGCACGACCGGACACCGGCTCGGGCGCCGATGACCGGAGACGGGCTGCTCGTGGCCACCCTGGCGCTCTTCAACGAGTTGGATGACATCGACGCGACGCTGCAGCAGAGCCTCGCGCTGGTGACGGCCGCCCTGGGTGGCCGGGTCGGCGAGATCTGGTTGCGCGGCGGTGAGGCACGCCAGGTCGAGTTGCAATACGCGTCCTCGGACGGGTCCGATGCAGTCGACGCCTTCGAGGCCGAAGGCAGGGCCCTCGGCCTCGGCTCCGGACCCGCCCTGGTGAGCCGCGTGGTCAGGACAGGTCGAGGATCGACCACGAACTTGACGGTCGCCGATGGATGGGGAAGCCGCGCAGCCGAGGCGGCGGCGGCGGACATCCACAGCGCGCTCACCTTTCCGATCAGGTCGAGAAACGGCGTGATCGGGGTGCTCGCCGTCTTTCGCGAGGCCACCGGGCGCCCGCTCGGGGACGTGCCCACCGCCGTCCACGCCGTATGCCATCACATGGGTCGCTTCCTCGAACGGGTTCGCGCCGAGGGGGCCATCCATGAAGCCGCCATGGAGCTGGCGGCGCTGGCCTCCACCGACTCGCTGACCGGATTGAAGAACCGCCGCGAGTTCGATCGGGCGCTGCGCACCATTCCGCGCCTGCCGTTCGCGATTCTTTCCCTCGATGTCGATCGTCTCAAGGAGATCAACGACACCGAAGGCCACGCTGCCGGCGATGCCCTGCTCCGCGTTGTCGGCCATACACTCGGGCTCCTGGTGCGCGGCTGGGATGTGATGGCCCGTGTCGGCGGGGATGAGTTCGCCGCCCTGCTTCCTGAGGTCGGTGTCTTCGGAGCGAACCTCGTGGCAGAGCGAATGCGAGTGGCCATGCATTCCCTCGTGCTCGCCAGCGGTCCGGTGCGGATCACGGTCGGCTGGAGCGCGGCCCCCGCCGGTGCCGACCCGGTCTCGGTGTGGCAGCGCGCCGATCAGTCGCTGTACAAGGCCAAGCGCTCCGGCGGCGACCAGGTGGTCGGAGCATCCTACGAGGGCGGCGAGGCCGGAGACATCGCCGAGCGGTCGTACTCCGACGTGGTGACGCGAATCCTCGACGGCGGGCCCTTTACCACGATGTTCCAGCCGATCGTCGAGCTTGCGACCGGCAACGTCGCGGGATACGAGGCGCTGGCGAGACCGGAGGGATTCGCCGCCATGGACTCTGTCGAGGCGGTCTTCGAGGCGGCGCGCACCGGTGGGCAGATTCGCGATCTCGACTGGGTCTGCCGGCGCAAAGCGGTTGATGACGCACGGCTGCTCCCTCAGCACATTCCGCTCTTTCTGAACATCAGCGCCGCCGCGTTGCTCGACCCGGTGCACGGAGTTGATCAGCTGCTCCTGCTCTTGCACAACGCCAAGCGCGCGCCGCATTCCGTCGTGCTCGAGATCACCGAGCACGAGCGCATTCGTGACTATGAGGCGCTCGCGCGAGTCCTTGCCTCGTATCGTGTCGAAGGCATCAGATTTGCGCTCGACGACGTTGGTGAAGGGCATTCCACCCTCGAACTGCTGGCCGCGTCGTCCAGCGAATATCTCAAGCTGGGACGGAGCCTCACGATGACCTCAACCCGAGTCGGCTCACGAGCCGCCATGGACGCGACCATGGCGTTCGCTCGCGTTAGCGGAGCCGTCGTCATCGCAGAGGGGGTTGAGAACGAGTTCGTCGCGGATCTGATGAAGGCGGGCGGAATCTGTCTCGGACAGGGCTTCGGGTTGGGCAAACCCACGCTCGCCGACAATCTCGAGGACGTGGGAGCCGCCCTCGCCGACCGGGCCGCGCTCAGCGTGCTGCGACCCCGTCCACTCTCGGCTCGCGTCGGACGCTAGGGCTCGAGCCGATCAACCGCCGGCGCGACGCGATGCCGGGGGTCCGTCCAGCGAGACACCATGTCGGCCAGCGCCCGGGCCTTCACCGGCTTGCATGCCGCCGCGTACGGACGGCATATCCCGCGTCACCGCGATCGCGTCATCCGGCAGTGATGCATACGACGGCCGCGAGCGCGACAACGACACCGGCGATCTGCGGAGGACGCAGACGCTCCCCGAGAAACACCATCGAGCAGAGCACCGTCGAGACCGGATAGAGCGAGACCAAGACTGCGACGATGCTCAGCAGCCCGGCGTGGACGGCAAGCAGGTAGAGGGCATTGGCACTCACGTCGAGGACGCCGGAACCGACGACCACGAGCGGGCTCGCCGCACCGAAGGCGGGTGCCCGCCGCACGACGGCCGACACCGTGAGCAGTGTCGCAACCGACGCGCCCCGGGCCGAGACCAGCGGCCAGAGATTCGCCCCGGCCGATGTCCGTGCGAGAGCCACGTAGAACAGACCGAAGCCGATCCCTGCTCCCATAGCCAGCAGCACGGTTCCGCGGTTCAGGCGCCGCGCGGTGCTGCCCGCGGCGCTGAGCAATCCCACCGCCGCGACCGCCAGGATAATGCCGGCGTACTGGAGCGCTGCGGGGCGCTCGCCGCCCCCGACTCCGACCACCACCGGCACGACGACCGCGACCACCCCGGTGATCGGAGCGACCAGCGACATCGCGCCGGACGCGAGCCCCCGATACAACATGGCGACGCCCGCCGCGCCGGCAAGTCCGCCGATCGCACCGAAGCCGAGGTCGTGGAGACTGGGATCGCCGCCGAGCACGACGGCGGCGATCGACATTCCAGCCAGTCCCACGCCTTGCGAGATGAGCAGGACCGACAGCAGCGCGGCCGAACGGTTGGCGAGGCCTCCGAGGAAATCGCCGCTGCCCCAGAGCGCGGCCGCAGCGAGCGCGAGTCCGACGCTCAGGCTGTCGGCACCACGGCCGCCGACTGCAGACCGAGTTCCTCGACCGACGCCGCACGCATCAGGTACTTCTGCACCTTTCCGGTGACGGTCATGGGAAAGGAGTCGACGAACTTCCAGTAGCTCGGGATCTTGTTGCTCGCGATCCGGTCTCGGCAGAACTCCTGGAGCATCTCCCCCGTCACGTGCGCGCCCTCTCGCGGCTTGACCCAGGCCATGACCTCCTCGCCGTACCGCTCGGAGGGGACGCCGATGACCTGAACGTCGCTGACGTCGGGATGCCCGTACAGGAACTCCTCGATCTCACGGGGATAGATGTTGTCGCCGCCGCGGATGATCATGTCCTTGATCCTCCCCACGATGTTCACGTACCCGGCATCGTCCATCGTCGCCAGGTCACCGGTGTGCATCCATCGCGCGCTGTCGATCGCCTCCGCTGTCGCGTCCGGATTGGCCCAGTAGCCGAGCATGACGCCGTATCCGCGCGTGCACAGCTCCCCGGCGATCCGGCGCTGCACGCAGCGGTTCGTCTCGGGGTCGATAATCTTCACCTCGACGTGGGGGTGCACCCGGCCGACGGTTCCAACCCGCTTCTCCAGGGGATCGTCGAGCGCGCTCTGCGTGGAAACCGGTGAGGTCTCGGTCATGCCATAGCAGATGGTCACCTCACGCATGTGCATGCGTGACTGCACCTTCTTCATCACCTCCACGGGGCATGGCGAGCCGGCCATGATGCCGGTGCGCAGGCGGCTCAGGTCGACCGTGTCGAAGTCGGGATGCTCGAGCTCCGCGATGAACATGGTCGGCACCCCGTAGAGCGACGTGCAGCGCTCCGATTCGGTGACTCTGAGTACGGCGCCGGCCTCGAACGCTTCCGCGGGAACGACGATGCAGGCCCCGTGGGTTGTGCACGCGAGGGTGCCGAGCACCATGCCGAAGCAGTGATAGAAGGGCACAGGAATGCACACACGGTCCGCCGGCGTGTAACGCACCGCCTCGCCGATGAAGAACCCGTTGTTGAGGATGTTGTGGTGCGAGAGGGTCGCCCCCTTGGGGAAGCCCGTGGTGCCCGAGGTGTACTGGATGTTGATGGGATCGTCGCACTGCAGATCCGCTTCGACCGCGGCAAGCGCCGCTTCGGAGATGGTCTCGCCATCGCGAAGCAACGATTCCCACCCATCCTCAAGGACCATCGCCTCGCGGAGGTCCCGACACGCCGGCTTCACCGCCGCGAGCATGCCCACGTAGTCTGTCGTGCGAAAGCCGCGGGCCAGGACCAGGAACGAGACACCTGACTGCGCGAGCGCGTACTCCAGCTCGGTGACTCGATACGCCGGATTGATATTGACGAGGATGGCGCCGATGCGCGCGGTGGCAAACTGCACCACCACCCACTCGAATCGGTTGGGTGACCAGATCCCGACCCGGTCCCCCCTGCCGACTCCGCGAGCCATGAGGCCACGCGCAGCCAGCGATACCTGCTCCCAGAGCTGACGGTAGGTCGCCCGATACTGCTGGTGGGGCACCACGAGGGCCTCGGCGTCGCCGTGCTCGTCGACGGAGCGGCGGAGGTTCGCGCCGATGGTCTCGCCAAGCAGGGGCAGCGTGCTGATTCCCGATGCGTAGGAAAGCATGGCGGCGTCGACCTCCCTCAGACGGTGGCCGGCAGACGAGTGCATCGCACCGGACAACGATACGCGGCTCGGCCCCGACCATCGGCACGGCTCGCGCGGAAGGGATAGTCTTGGCCGGCGTGGACAGATATGCAGACGGGCCCGCATACCTCGGTCCGACGACCTTCTCCAGGGTGCCCCTGCTGACGAGCACCGAGCAGCTCGACGACGTGCGACCGGATGTTGCCATCGTCGGCGCGCCCTGGGATGACGGCGTCACCTACCGCCCCGGCGCCCGGTTCGGACCGCGCAGCGTCCGTACCGCGTCGTATCAGCCCGCCGAATGGCACCTCGAGCTCGAGGTTGCGCCACTCGACGTGCTGCGGGTCATCGACTACGGGGACGCGCTCTGCATGCCGGGCATGGCCGAGGTCTCGCACGCCGCGATACGGACCCGAGTTGGCGAGGTCGCGGAGCGACACATCGTCCCGATGGTCATCGGCGGCGACCACTCGATCACGTGGCCCTCGGCAACGGCCGTCGCCGCAGCGCACGCCCCGGGGAGTCTCGGGATCGTGCACTTCGACGCTCACGCGGATACCGGCAACAGTCTCTGGGGCAATCTGTACTCGCATGGGTCGCCGATGCGACGGCTCATCGAGTTGGGAGCCGTTCCGGGAAAGAACTTCGTGCAGGTCGGCCTGCGGGGCTACTGGCCTCCTCCCGACGTCTTCGCGTGGATGCGCGAGCAGGGGATGCGCTGGCATCTCATGGGGGAACTGCGCGACCGGGGCGTGGCAGCCGTCATCGAGGATGCGATCGCGCAGGCCCTCGACGGTCCGACGCATATCTATCTGTCGGTCGACATCGACGTCCTCGATCCCGGGTTCGCACCGGGCACCGGGACGCCGGAACCGGGCGGCATGCAGCCGGTCGACCTGCTGCACGCCATCCGCCAGATCGTGCTGCGCACCGACGTCGTGGCAATGGACGTTGTCGAGGTGTCGCCGCCCGTTCGACTGGGCGGAGATCACCGCACAGAACGCGCACCGATGCCTGCTCGAGGCCATCTCCGCGCTCGCGGTGAAGCGCCGCGATGCCTGACGATGTGGCCGTGGTCGAGGCATCGGGTCGTGAGGTGGCCATCACCAACCCCGGCAAGGTGTACTTCAACGAGCGCGGCGACACCAAGCTCGACCTGGTGCACTACTACCAGGCCGTCGAGGCGCCGCTGCTGCGAGCGATGGGCGGCCGTCCTGTGCTGCTGCAGCGATTTCCCAACGGGGCGAGCGGCCCGTCGTTCTTCCAGAAACGGGTCCCGGATTCGCGCCCCGAATGGCTCGAGACCACGATCGTGAGCACCCCCAACGGCACCACCTCGCGGGCGCTCGTCGCGGCCGATCTCGCCCACGTGCTCTGGGCCGTCAACCTCGGCTGTCTCGGGTTTCACGTGTGGCCGTCGCAGGCATCGGACCCCGACCACGCCGACGAGCTGCGCATCGACCTCGACCCCAGCCCGGGCGTCACGTTCGCGATGGTGCAGGAGGCCGCTCGCGAGGTCCACGCACTCCTCGACGAGCTGGGGTGGCCTGCCTTCCCGAAGACGACCGGCAACCGTGGGATCCACGTCTACGTGCGCCTGCAGCCGTTGTGGACGTCCTACGAGGTGCGATCCGCGGCCGTGGCGGTCGCTCGCGAGCTCGAGCGTCGCCGCCCGGATCTGATCACCGCCGCGTGGTGGAAGGAGGAACGAGGCCGGCGAGTATTTGTCGATTTCAACCAGAACGCACCGCACAAGACAATCTTCGGGGCATGGTCGGTGCGCGCACGCCCGGGCGCGCAGGTCTCGACGCCGTTCGCCTGGGACGAGCTCGACGCGATTGTTCCTGACACGCTCACCATCGCGACCGTCCCGCCGCGCGTGGCAGCCGGCGGCGACCCGTGGCTGCCGATGTCCACCGCGCCGCAGTCGCTGGTATCGCTGTTGATGCTGCACGAGCGCGACACCGCGGCCGGACTGGTCGACGCCCCGTGGCCACCCCAGTATCCCAAGATGCCCGGTGAAGCGTCTCGGGTGGCCCCGAGCCGGGCGCGAAAGCCCGAGGTCTGATCAGCCTTGGCGGACCGCCGCACAGGCCGCGGTTTCGCCGCCGTCCATGAACCACACCTTCACCTCGGAGCGGCCCCCGGCGATGGCGAGGACAAGCTCCGAGGTCAGATCGACGGGGCGGCGATACTCGAGCACGCCCCGCAGTCGAGGCGGTCTGGGCGTGCCGGCGCCCTCGGCGCCCAGGGCCAGCACGGTCTCGATCGCTGCCCAGTACACCGCATTGTTGGCGTGGCCCAGCGTGTCGATGTCCGCGACTCGCAGTGGCCAGCCCACCCGAGTCGCGTCCGGGGCGGGTTCGGGCGAGAGCTCGAGCCTGGCCGAGACCCGGCGCCCTCCGGTTGACGGGCCGTAGAGGGCGTCGAAGGCTGCTGGGAGGCGGGCCAGACGCGAGCTCGCCCGGTCGAGGAGCACCCAGATGCTCTCCGCCTCGCTGCGGCCACCAGCGTCTCCCGAGATGCGGGTGCGCCGGGCGGCCCAGTGCGAGCCGGATCCGCTCGCCCAGGTGGCCAGGGAAACGGCCTGATCGGCCTTGAAGGGCCTGACCACGTCGATCACGGTGCGGCGGACCACCCAGGTGAGGCTCTCGTCCTCGGCATAGGCGTCGGCGACATCGTCGGACGCCACGTCCTGCATGTACCGAGCCATCGCGTCAAGACGCAGCCGGCCATCGACGCCGACGTCCGCGAGGCGAACCTTTCGGCCCGATCGGTAGATGCGGCCGGCGGCGGGCTCGGGCACAAGCTCGGAGTACTTCATATTCGTGGAGGTTTGCCGTCGGGGGGTGGTGGGGTAGGATAGGCGCATCGCCTTGATTGACAAGGTGAACCGCTCGTGGTCGTCATTCCTTCTCGAACCGACGCCCTGCGTCTGTTTTACGTTCGAGAAGGAATTGGAGAACCAGGGTGACTGGTACCGTCAAGAAGGTCGTCGCCGAACGCGGCTTCGGCTTCATCACCGCCGAGGATGGACAGGAGTATTTCTTCCATCGCAGCGGACTCGACAGCTCGCTGAGCTTCGAGACACTGGCCGCCGACGAGCGCGTGAGCTTCGAGGTGGAGCGCAGCGACAAGGGGCCCCGCGCCCGCCAGGTCCGCGCGGCCTGAGCTTCGCTCCGTGAGGGCGTGCCGTCATCGTCGATTCGTCGGCGGTGGCGGCGCTGCCTTCACCGTTATGCAAGGGTCCCCGGCTTAGGCTGTGAGCGTGGCGCGCTACACGCAGCTGGACACGGCCCGTCTTCGCAGAGATCGTGGACTTGCCCGCGCGCGCAGGATCACGTTCTTCGCGGCCGTCGGCGCTTCCGGATTCACAGCGGTGCTCGCGCTGATCGCCGCCACGACGGTCCCCGGCCGCACCACGTCATCAGGGTCGCAGCCGCCTTCCACTGACTCCTCCGGCGCCAACGCCGGCGCCGTCCAGCCCAACCTCACCGGTCCCGGGCAACTGCCGCAAGCGGCCAACGGCGGAGCGCCGATCGTCGTGTCGGGCGGCTCCTGACCTCGTCATCCCTTTGCTTGCGGCCGCGCTCGGACCCACCCCTCTGTGGTACGCGACGCGCGCCAGCGGCTACACGGCGCTGGTGCTGCTGAGCGCGACCGTTGTGGTCGGGCTGCTGACCTCGATGGGCCAGAGCACCCGGGAATGGCCGCGCTTCGTCGTCCAGTCGCTGCATCGCAATCTGTCGCTGCTCGTGGTGGTCTTCCTGCTCCTGCACATCGTCACGTCAGTGATCGACCCGTTCGCGAAGCTCAGCGTCGGCGACGCCGTCATCCCCTTCGTCGCCGCCTACCGCCCGCTCTGGCTGGGGCTGGGCGTGGTGAGCTGTGAGCTGCTGATTGCCATCACGGTCACCAGCCTGGTGCGCCACCGCCTCGGCTGGCGCGCGTGGCGGGTCGTGCACCTGCTCGCGTACGTGAGCTGGCCCATCGCGGTGGTGCACGGTATCGGCACGGGCACCGACACCAAGTCGGTGTGGGCCCTGCTGCTCGTCACCGGCTGCGTTGTCGTCGTGATCGGCGCGCTGGTGTGGCGCCTCGCGGCGGCCGGACCGCGGATTGCCCTGCTGCGCTGGGCGGGCATGGCGGCCGGTCTCGCCGGCACCGGCCTGCTGGTGCTCTGGATGGCCTCCGGTCCGCTCCAGCCGGGGTGGGCAAAGGCCGCGGGAACGCCCGCGGATCTCCTGGCCGGTGCCGGGAACCCGATCCCCGCTGCAGTCGCGGCGAGCCTCCCTGCCGGGCTCAACGACCCGCTGCGTGGCTCCCTGGTGCAGGGGAGCACGAGCGCAACGGCCACGCTGACCGATACGCGGGATTCGACGCTGGCGGTGGTGATCGTCGCCAATGCCGACGGATCGGGCAGCATGACGGTGTCGCGATCCAGGACCACGATCTGCTCCGCGCCGGCCACGTTCGCGACTTCCACCGCGAGCGCCCGCTGCGGGTCCGTCCAGGTCGTGGTCCAGATCTTCCAGCAGGGGACCGGCATCGGCGGGACGATGACGACCCAAGCCGCGGGGGCATGACCAGGCCATGACCGCTGGGAATTCCGGATCGCGGCTGCTCCCGGATCGCCCGAGTTCGAGGACCTAGGAATGCATGTGAGCCGCCTCGGCGAGCGCCCCACGATCGACGCCGGCGCCATGCTCGATGCTCTCGACGACAGCGGGCTCCGTGGACGCGGGGGGGCGGCCTTCCCAACGGGGATGAAATGGCGCGCGGTGACCGAGCGCACGACGCGCGGGGATTCGGTCGTGATCGCCAACGCGGCTGAAAGCGAGCCCGCGAGCTTCAAGGACCGCACGCTGCTGACCATGCGCCCCCACCTCGTCCTCGACGGCCTCGAGCACGCGGCCGAGACGGTCGGCGCCCGGCGCGCGATCGTCTACATGTCACGAGCCCAGAGCGAACTGCAACGTACGCTCCTGGCGGCGATCGGCGAGCGCCGGCGGCATGCCGACAGCGGCGTGTTCATCGAGATCGTGGCCGGCCCAAACCGGTATGTCGCCGGTGAGGAGACCGCGGTGACGGCGCGGGTCTCGGGTCACCTGGCAAAGCCGCATGCGGTTCCTCCGCGCCCGTTTCAACGCGGGGTCGACGGGCTGCCGACGCTCGTCCAGAACGTGGAGACACTCGCGCATGCGGCGCTCATCGCGCGCTGTGGCTCAGCCTGGTACCGTGCCGCGGGCACCCCCAGGACGCCCGGCACCGCGCTGCTCACCGCGACCGGGGCGGTCGGAGCGGCGGGGGTTGTGGAGGCGGACGCGACCACGACGATCGCCGAGATCGTGGCGCGGGCCGGAGGCTCCGCCGGCGAGCCGGCCGCCGTCCTCGTCGGCGGCTATTTCGGACGCTGGGTGGCCGCGGAGGCAATCTGGAACCAGACGATCGACGTCGATGCCCTCCGCAGCGTCGGAGCGACCCTCGGGGCCGGCGTGCTGGCGGTTCTCCCTGCGACGGCGTGCGGCGTGGCCGAGACCGATCGCGTGCTCACCTACCTTGCCGGTCAAACCGCGGGGCAGTGCGGCCCGTGCCACGTCGGGCTGCCGGCGATCGCCGAAACCTTCCACAAGGTCGCCGTCGGGAGGGCACGGCCCCCGGCGCTCGACCTGCTCTCGCGCTGGGCCGGCGAGGTGCTCGGTCGCGGCGCGTGCAGACATCCCGACGGGGCCGTCCTCTTCCTCGCGAGCGCCCTGCAGGTGTTCGCGGCCGACCTGCGGCACCACGTTCGCACCGGGGTCTGCCGATTCAGCGGTCAGGCGCCCGTGCTGCCCGTCCCCGACACCGAGGTGGGATGGTGGTGAAGCAGCGGATGCGCGTCGATCCGATCAAGTGCAAGGCGCACGGCATGTGCGTCGAGCTCATCCCCGAGCGGATCCGGCTCGACGATTGGGGGTACCCGATCATCGACCCCCGAGCGCTCTCGCCCGACCTAGTCGAGCATGCCCGGCGCGCCGTCGCCGAGTGCCCTCGCGCTGCCCTGCGGATCGTCCGAGTCGACGAGGCGGGCGCGCGAGACCGGCCAGACGACCCCGACTGAGATTCCGCCCCCGGGGACGTCGGCGATCTGCCATCTGCCGTGGGTCGCACCGACGATCGCGTTGCCGATCGCCAGACCGAGGCCCGCGCCATCACCCTCGCTGGTGCCGCGGTGGAATCGTTCGAAGATCCGCTCGCGGCGCGCAACCGGTATCCCGGGGCCGGTGTCGCTGACGGTGAGGCGGACGTGGTGGCGTTCGCGGGTCACGCCCACCATGACCGTGCCCCCCGCCGGTGTGTATCGACACGCGTTGTCGAGGAGGACGCCGATCAGCCGGTCGATCCACTCCGCAGGCGCATCGATGAGCGCCGGCGTCGCGGTGCCGGCGACGCGCTCGAGCCGCACGCCCGCGCGGTCGGCGATGGTGGCGAACCGGCCGGCGCCTACCTCGAGCGCCGTGGTCGCATCGACGGGTTCGACCGTCGGATCCGGGGGCATGGAGTCGAAGCGCGAGAGCCAGAGGAGGTCTTCGACGATCGTGCGCATGCGCTGCGTCTCCGCCGCGATGCGGGTCAGCGCGCCACCGTCTCGGTCGCCTGCACCGAGACCGGCGACGGCGAGCGATGTTTCGGCCTCGATGACCGCAAGCGGCGTGCGCAGCTCGTGCGATGCGTCCGCGGCGAATTCGAGCTGCCGGCGGCGTGCGCGGTCGATCGGACCGGCGGTGTTGCGCCCGACGATGATGGCGCCGCCGAAGACGAGGGCGAGGAGGATCGGCCCGACCACCGCCTGGGTGACGATCAGCGCCGTCAACGAGCTCGACTCGGTCGCCAGACTCACCGCGCCGATCAGCCGGCCGGTTGGAAACGACGCACCCCCCACCAGCACGTCACTGCCCGCGATGGACATCTCGGTCGGGGCGCTCGCGCGCGCCGCCGCTGCCGGCAGCGCCGGTGCTCCCGGGGTCGACTGCACGACTCGCCCCGAGGCATCGATCTGCCATATGAGGAGCGGGTCGTCCAGGTCTGGTTCTCCCAGGGTGGGACCGCCCGGCGAGCGAGCCAGCTGGGTCAACGCCGCCGACAGGCGGCCCGCGGCGGACGAGCGCAACGTGTGCGCCACGATTGCATCCACCGCAACACACAGCACGACGATCAGAGCCGCCACCGCTGCCGTGGTGACCACCGCGGTCCGCAGTGCATGCCTGGTGACGCCGTCGGCCACCCTCATCGCTCGACGAGACGGTATCCGACGCGCCGCATGGCCTCGAACCGCACGCCCGCATCGACGAGTTTGGCTCGCAGCCGGGCGATGTGGACGTCGATGGCATTGGAGGCGATGGGATCGAGCGAGTCGGGCCACGCGTGGTTGGCGATGGCCTCGCGACGGACGACAGCTGGGCTCCGGCGCGCCAGCAGCTCGACGATCGCGTACTCGGTGGGGGTCAAAGCGATCGAGTCCCCGCTCACCGACGCAGCGCGGGCTGCGGGGTCGATGATCAGGGCACCGATGCGCAGGCGCACGCCGAGCGTCTCGGCGGGCCGGCGCATCAGGGCGCGCAGGCGCGCGAGCAACTCCTGGAAATCAAACGGCTTGACGAGGTAGTCGTCGCACCCCGCGTCGAGGCCGACGACCCGGTCCGACGGTGTGTCCCGTGCCGTCAGCATGAGCACGGGAAGCGACATTCCTCGCGCACGCAGCGCCGTCACCACCTCGATACCGTCCATCGCCGGCATCCGCCAATCGACGACCGCGGCATCGTAGGTGTTCAGCAGCAGCAGGTCGAGCGCCTTGTCGCCCCGCGACGCCACATCGACCGAATACCCTGCGCTGCGCAGCCCGCGGAGGAGCACGTCACAGAGCTTCGCGTCATCCTCGGCGACGAGCAGACGCACGGCGCGACACGAGAAATCCCATGCCGGTCAGCCTACTCCGAGCCACCACAGCCCGTGTCGCGATAGAGTCCGAAGCCCATGAATGCGGCAGCGGTTGGATTCGGGCTCGGATTCTTCGTCGCATTGCAGCTCGGTCCGATGTCGCTGTTCCTGATCCGCTCGACGCTCCGCGGCGGCTGGAGGGTTGGCCTGGCGGTCGGAGCGGGGATCGCAGCCATCGACGGTCTGTACGCAGCCGCGGGCGCCGGGGGCGCGACTGCGTTGCTGACCATTCATCCCGTGCGCCTGGCGCTGGGGGCGCTCGGCGCGACGGTGCTGATCGGGCTCGGCGTGCGCACCATCTACACGGCTGTGCGCATCCGCAACGCCGCCGAGACTTCCTCATGACGTCGCGACGCCAACGCGGGCCTTGCTCACCGCTCTCGCGGGCACGGCATCCAACCCCTCCACCATCGTCTCCTGGGGCGCGATCTTTGCCGCGGCGAGCACCGCCGGGCTCGTGCAGACGACGCCGAGCGCGATCCTGCTGGTGGGAGGGGTCACGATCGGCAGCCTGACCTGGGTCACCATGCTTGCGACCAGTGTTGCGCTCGCGGGCCGGTCGATGAGCATGCGTGCGGTGCGCGTGACCGACGGTGTGGCCGGCGCCGGCATGCTCGCGTTCGGCGGCGTGCTCGCTTACACGACCGCGCACGAGCGCTGATCAGCTCACGCTCGCGACCCCGTCCACGCCGCGCGGTGCTGTGGCTGCGCCGCAAATGCGTCCCGAACGCGGCGGCGCACATCGGCGTCGAGCACCACATCCGCGCCAACTCTGGCGAGCACCTCGGCGGCCCGCAGCATGGCCTGCTCGCCGCGCATCGACACAGCCGCCTCGCGAAAGGCGTGGGTATGGGGACCGATCCCCTCGTCGGCGATGGCGAACTCGGGATGGAGCGTCGGCGCCGCGTAGGACACGTCGCCGACGTCGGTGGAACCCGTCCGCGCCCATGGGACAACCTGATCCTCATTGAGCCCAACTGCGGCGAGGTGTGCGCTGGTGCGCTCGGCCAGCACCGGGTTCGAACGCAGATCCAGGTAGGTCTCTTTCTCGTCGAGCTGGAGCGTGCAGCCGGTCGCTGCCGCCGCGGCTTCGAAAATCGCCCGGAAGCGAACGTTCATGGTGTGCAGATACTCGCCATCACGCGCGCGTGTCAGGTGCTCGCCGCGGGTGACCTCCGGGATGATGTTGGGAGCGGTCCCACCCTCGATGATGAAGCCGTGCACGCGCGCGTCCGAGCGCAGCTGCTGACGCCACAGCGAGATGCCGTTGTACGCATGCACGAAGGCATCGAGGGCATTGATGCCGCGGTCGGGGCTTCCCGCCGCATGAGCGGCCTTACCGTGGAACGTCCATTCCCAGTGGGTGCACGCCAGCGCGTACTGCACCGACGCGGTGCGATCAGACGGATGGAAGATGAGCACGGCGTCGCAGTCATCGAAGAGGCCGTCGTGGCAGAGCGGGATCTTGCCGCCCCCACCCTCCTCGGCGGGGGCGCCGACGATCGTGATCCGGACCTCGGCGCCGGGAGCAGCGAGCGCATCGGCAAGTGCGATGCCCGCGCCCGCCGATGACGTGGCGATGAGGTTGTGCCCGCACGCGTGCCCGAGTCCGCGCAGCGCGTCGTATTCGCACACGAACGCCACGTGCGGGCCGCGACGGCCGAACCGCCCGACGAACGCGGTGGGCATACCGGAAACGCCGCGTTGTACCTCGAAACCATGCTGCTCGATCAGACCGCTGAGCAGCCGCGACGATTCCACCTCTTCGAACCCGATCTCGGCGAGAGCGTGGATCGCGCGCGATGTTGTCAGCAACTCGCCGGCGCAGCCCTGAATCGCAGCGTGGATCGCCGGATGGGTTTCAACTGGCAGGGTCATCGTCATGGGGTTCTCCTCTGGCAGCGTTTCGACGAGCCTACATCCCGGCCCTCGCTCCCGTGCAGGCACCACCGCCGCGCGGATCATCCGCCGGCGAACACCGCTATCCTGCCCGCGTGGATGTCCAGGTAGCGCCCATCGACGAGCTGTACGCGGCTGCGGAGCCCTCGTTCGGCGACTGGGAGTTGATCAAGGACGTGGTCGACGAGTTCATCGACCTCGCCCTGAACTACCGCCAGAGCGGGCACCCGGGAGGGTCGCGATCGAAGGTGCACCTCCTGCTGTCCACCCTCCTCTCGGGGGCCATGCGCTGGGACATCCGCCGGCCCTGGCTCCCCTTTGCGGATCGCTTCGTGCTCTCCGCCGGGCACACGGTCCCGGTGGTGTACACGATGCTCGCCGCTCTCAACGAGACCCTTCGCATCCGCGCCGGCCGCGAACAGGACCAGCGGTTTGCCTTTCCCGACGGCGGGCGCTGGGCGCTCACCTACGAGGACCTGCTCGGGCTTCGCCATCGCGGCGGTCTCCCCGGCCATCCCGAGATGGCCGGCAAGACACTGTTCCTGAAGTACAACACCGGGCCGTCCGGCCACGGCATGCCCCCGGCGGCCGGCGAGGCGCTCGCCCTCAAGCTCGCCGGTGCCGGCAGCGTTCGGGTGTTCGTCGTCGAGGGAGAAGGTGGTCTGACAGCAGGGGCAAGTCACGAGACGCGCAACGCGGCGTGGGGCCTCGGTCTCTCGAACCTCGTCTTCCTGGTCGACTGGAACGACTACGGCATCGACGACTTTGCAGCCTCGTCGGTCGTGCCCGGGACACCGGAGACCTGGTTCGGTGCCTACAGCTGGCGCGTGACCGGGACGATGGACGGGAGCGAGTGGGGGCCGGTCACGAGGGCTGTCCTTGAAGCCGCCCGCGGCGAGAACCCGGAGCGGGTCCCGTCGGTTGCCTGGTTCCGCACCCGCAAGGGGCGCGGGTACGGCAAGTACGACAACAAGAGCCACGGCTCACCACATCCAATGAACAGCGCACCGTTCTGGGACCTGCGCAAGCAGTTCATGTCCAGGTACGGCATGAGCTACGCCGGCGTCGACGAGCCCGCACCCGCCGACGCCGCCGCGCTGCACGAGCAGGCGGCGGAGAACCTGCGCAGAGCGGCGGCTGTGCTCGCCGATCATCCCGCCGTCGTCGACGCGATTTCCGACCGCCTCATCAGCCTCGCGGCGGAGGTTCCGGACGAGATCGACGGAATCACCGTCGGCGGCCGTGGGGCAGCGGTGTTCGGCGATGCGCGCTTCGCCGACTTCGCGCGCCTATCCTGCGGAGCTGTTCCGCAAGCCCGGTGAGAAGCAGCCGAACCGAGCGGCGTTCGGAGCCTGGGCCTCCTGGGTGAACGCAACCGCCAAACGTGACTACGGACGTCCGCTCTTCGTTGCCGCATCAGCGGACCTGGCGGACTCGACGGCGCTCGCGGGATTCAGCAAAGACTTCGGCGACCTGCCGGGCTTCGGCTGGTACGAGCGCGACCAGAACCCCCGCGGGGCCCTGCTCCCGACCGAGATCACCGAGTTCACCAATGCGGGGATGATCGCCGGGCTTGCCACGGTCAACCTCGCCGCCGACCCATTCACGTCGTTCAACGGGTTCTGGGGCGCCTGCTCGACGTACGGGTCGTTCAGCTATCTCAAGTACGGAGAGATGCGTCTCTTCAGCCAGCTCGCCCAGGACTGCGAGCTCAAGGTCGGGAGGGTGCTCTGGGTGGCCGGCCACTCGGGTCCGGAGACCGCCGAGGACTTCGCGCACGCACTTCGGCATTTACGAACCCGGCGTGACCCAGCTCTTTCCCGAAGGCAAGGTCGTGGACCTGCATCCCTGGGAGTACAACGAGGTGCCGGTGGTCCTCGCCGCGGCACTCGCCACCGATGTTCCGATCATCGCGCTCCACCTCACCAGACCGGCGATCGAGCTACCCGATCGCGAGGCTCTGGGCATGCCGAGTTACTTCGACGCCGCCCGCGGGGCGTACGTGCTCCGTCCGTTCCGCGCTGATCGGCCCGCGATGGGGACCGTGTTCGTGCAGGGCACGACGTCAACAGCCAACCTCGTCAAGGCGCTGCCCGAGCTCGACGCGCATGGGGTGAATGTGAAGGTCGTGGCCGCAATCAGCCCGCAGCTCTTTCGCATGCAACCGGCGGCGTACCGCGACAGCGTCATCACGCCCGCCGACCGGCTCGACGCGATGGCGATCACCAACCGAACCTACAAGCTCATGCGCGACTGGGTGGACGGACCGCTCGGCGCCGAGTACTCCATGGCCGCTGACTGGGACAACCGCTGGCGCACCGGCGGCTCGGTCGACGAGGTCATGGATGAGGCGCACCTGACCGTGCCATACATCGTCGACGGCGTGAGCCGGTTCGCCGGCGAGCGCCCGAGCCGGCTCGAGCGATTGCACGATCTCATCGCCGCAGCCGATCAGCGTGGGTGACGGGATCCCCGCGCTCGATGGCGTGACCACAGGGCCGTGACCGCACGCGCGTGACGTTCGGCGGGTGCTTTCGCGCGCCGATCACACCTTGAGATTGGCGCGCTCGATCGCGGCTGTCGCCGCGGGCGGGCCGGTGAGTGCCACATGAGCCGCTTCGCGCCTGCCGCTCATGTAGAGCACGAGCTCGGTGGCGGGGCCCGTCAGCGCGGCGCGAGTGGTTGGGCCGAACACCCGCCGCTCGCCGTCGGAACGCACCAGCTCGAGGCCGTAGGGACGTATCTGGCGAGCGAGCCGGCGACCGCTGAAGCCGGTCATGCGCCACGCGAGCGCCTCCAGGTCGGCCCTGCTCGCGCGTGGCGCGCGACCGTTCGCGCGGCGCACGTCCTCGTGGTGGATGAAGTACTCCAGCCCATTAAGGAGATTCCGGATGCGCGGGATGCGCCAGGGGATCAGCGGCGCGCCCGCTCTGAGACGGGCGACGATCGCGGGCAATCCCCTGGCTTTCTCCGCGGCGCGCTGCGCGTCACTCCAGCGGTGAAAGTGCTCGCGCAGCACCAGATGCGCCGCCAGGTCGGCGGTGGTCCATCCCGCACACAGGGTGGGAGCGTCCGGACCGAGTTCATCCAACAGGTCGCAGAGCTCCTGGCGTTCCTGAACGTCGATCGGCTCAGTCATGGTGTCGCCCATGGCGCCATAGCCGGGACCCTTCGGACGGTGGCGGTCGCCGCGGGGACCGCGCATGCTCGCGTCGTCATCTGATCGGCAGCGCTCCGTGGTTCCCCGATGGCTCCGATCGATTATCCGGGACCCGATCGTCGCCATGCCTCGCGCTCCCGCGTCAGTGCGAGTCGGCACCCCATTCCTGACACCACGTCACCCGCCGGTAACGGGTCTTCGCAAGCCATCGCACACCCACCCGATGGTGGTTGGGGGTGGGTTCAATTGACATCACAGATGCGTGCAGGGGTACGCACGCACAACGGCACGAGGGGGTGCATGCGGTGACGGCTATGGAGACTCGCCTCGGCGCGGGAGCGCGACGGTGGTACCCACGCGTGCCGGCGTTGACCGGCGTGTTGGCTCGGGGCAAACCCGGAAGCGACGACATCCGCATCCCGATGGCGTGCACGATGCGACGATGCACAAACCAGACGGCGCGTCCGTGCGCCTACCATGACCGGCGCCGGAGGGCCTGTCCGACCGCATTCTGCCCCACCCACAGCATCTCTATCGGCGGTGTCACCTACTGCAGGCGCCACGCCGGTACCCTGCAGGCCATCGGTGAGCTTGCCAAGAACCCGAACGGCCTGCCCGATGTCTCCGATCGCGGCCCCGCGCTCATTAATCGGATCGCCCGTGACGTTGACAAGGACATCCGCACGCTGCTTGCCCGGACGGCTCGCCCCGGCGAGAGCCTGATCGTCGATGACGCCGTCCGCCTGGCGCACGATCACCGGCGGCACGCGCGCTGGGAGCGGAGCTGGCGGGTCATCGAGAGCACCGGTCCCGTGCTCGCGGTAACCCTCGAGCTGTACGAGGACGATCAATCTCGCGTCTATGTTCGCGTCGGCACCGAGAAGGTCGCCGACGGCGTCCCCCCATGGATCGCGCGCCGATCCCAGGGAGTGGAGGTGGAGGCCGCGATCGATATCTCGCAGCGCCAGGTGTTCTATCAGCTCCTCAAGGAGAACGTGTCGGCCGCCGTGGTCCGCTTGCGAGCGCGCGAGGACATCGTGGCCGCGTAGGCGTCCGCGTCTCGGCCCGCAGCCGGCCGCGGCGATCGGGGCAGGCTCTTGCTGATTCCCTCTCGCCAGAGCAGCTTGAGAAGACTCGGCTTCACCTCGACGGTCGCGACCGCCACGCGCTTGCGCACGTACTGCTCGTGGTTAAGCTGGTGGAGCATGCAGTCCGCGAGGTCCGCCCGGGAGGTGAACCGGCTGTTGAGGTGTGCCTCCGCCGTCTGATATCTTGTGACCTCCAGCGTGTCGAAGAGACCCGACGGTCTGACGATCACCCAGTCCAGGTCGCTGTTCGACACGAACGTTTCCATGCGCTGCAGGTCCGCGTACGTCGTCCGTCCTAGGACGCCGATGACGAACGGCTGCAACACCTTTTCGAAAACGAATCCTGCCTCGGGATTCGGCTGAGGATAGGTGGCGCTGGAGCTGACGCACACGAGCCGGCGCACGCCGTGCTCGTGCATCGCCGCCACGATATGGGCGGTCCCCTGCGAATAGAGCGATATCGGTTTGCGCGTGAAGGGCGTACCGAGCAACGAGAGGACCGCATCGTTCCCCGCCACGGCGGCTCGCACGGAGGCGATGTCGACGGCGTCTCCACGCACCACCCGCACAGCGTCGTGGCGGATGGGAAAGCTGTCGGGATGGCGGGTCACCGCGGTCACCGCGTGCCCGCGCGCAATCGCCTGCGCCGTGAGCAGCCGTCCAGTCGCACCGTTGGCTCCGAAAATGACGATGTTCATTCCTGTCTTCCTTCTGCGGTGGTCGCGTCCGTGTGACCGTCTCAGTCAATCACTTGATGGAGCGAGCCTAGCATCCTTGCAGTTCTCTGTCAATCAACTGATTGAGGGGTAGAATGACAGCACTGCGAAGATGCCCGAAGAGAAAAGCCCGACGCCGCCCTTGGGGCCCACGATGCCGCCCCCGCCTCTGCCACCCGACCGGCGCCAGGCGCTGGTGGCGGCGGCGTACCTCCAGATCGCCGAGCTCGGATTCGAAGGGCTGCGCACGCGCGAGGTGGCGGCGGCTGTGGGCATCAACGTGGCCACCCTGCACTACTACTTTCCAACCAAGGAAATCCTGATCAGAGACGTCCTGAAACACGCGATGCAGCGATTTCGCTCCACAATGAGCGTCTCCGGGGCCACCATCGACCAGCTCCGCAACCACTTCGAGGGTATTCGGCGCTTGGCGGCTGAGGAACCCGAACTGTTCGCCGTGATGGGGGAGCTGGCGCTGCGCTCGGCGCGCGATCCGGCCATCCGCGAGCTCTATCAGGCAACCACGACCGCCTGGCGCGCCACGGTGCGCGGCCTGCTCGCCAAAGCCTCCGCCGAGGGGTCACTCGGCGGGCCGCGCGATCTCGACGCCCAGGCCTCCCTCGTGGTCGCCGCGCTCACCGGTGCGTGCATGATCCCGCCGATCCACCCCGAGCGTCTGAGCGAAACCGTAGCCGAGCTTGAACGCTCCCTCGGGCTCAAATGACCGTCGGCTGATGCCGTACGCCGAGACCCGCGCACCCCTTTTGACGTTCGCGGGTCAGTCCGCTCGATCTGCTAGTGCGGCTGCATCGAACCCCACACCACGGCCGACGTATAATGTGATACTGTAGATATCATGAAGGCGGGGCAAGCAGCCCGCCACTTGGAGGATTCCACGATGGCTCGGAGGTATACGCCGGTCGCACTGGATCTGAAGCCGGTGCTCGACACGCATCTCCACGAGGCCGCCACCTGCCCCCAGTGTGGCTCGCACATCACGCGGGTGCTCGGGCGGATGGGTCTGCGCTTGGTGTTCCGCTGCGACAAGTGCCTGGTTCGATTCTTCAGGCAGCGCCCGGTTACGAGCGCGAGTTTCCTGTAGCGGTCGGAGACGTCGGCGCGCCGACCAGCGATGCTGGCAAGCTGAGGTTCATGAACCAACAGAACCGCATCACCGACGTCATCCGAACGGATCACGAGTGGTTCCGCGCCCAGTTCTCTGCGGTCGCGGAGGCAAGGGATGATCGCGACACGCTGACCCGTCTCTGGACCGACCTCTCGGCGCGGTTGGAGGTGCATGCAGCCGCAGAGGAGGCGCTCTTCTATCCACGCCTGCTCAAGGACGATGCCGACGCCGTCGAGGACACCGAGGATGCCATCAGGGACCACAACGAGATCCGCGACGCTATCCGGGATTCGCAGCAATTCTCGATCGGCGACGAGGGATGGTGGAAGGCGGTGGAGGCCACGAAGAAGGCCAACGACGAGCACATGGAAGAGGAGGAAGAGGGACCCCTGCGAGAGTTCGACGACGCTGCCGCGGTGCGCGAACAGGCCGACCTGGCGGCATCCTTCGCAGCGTTCGAGACCGACCACGCTGGCGCCCGCGGGATCAGCATCGAGGACAAGGACCCCGAGCGTTACATCGCGGAGAACGCACCCTAGACCGAAGGGTGCGGCCGACGCCTGTTGCCGGCGAGATTATGCTGGGGTCTGTACGACACCAGCCCATCGATCACGCTTGCTCCTGGACGCCTTGGCGACCCCGCGCCCGCGTGCAGCTCCCCGTCGCCTAGCCAGCCGTGACCCCATCGGGCGCCCGGGTCCACGCCCCGGAGGGGTGCGCCGGCGGGATCGCCAGCACCTCGCGATGCTCGGTCCGGACCACCTGCCAGCCCCCCTCGTGGACCATCCAGTGATGGCGCTGGCAGAGCAGCACCAGGTTGGCGATGTCGGAGACCCCGCCGTGGCTCCAGTGGAGGACGTGGTGGGCGCTGGTCCAGGACGCGGGGCGCTCGCAGCCCGGCCAGACGCAGCCCCGGTCGCGCACCCGCAGCGCCGCCCGCGCCGCCGGCGCCGGCACCCGCAGCGCCCGGCCGACGTCGAGCACCGCCGCGTCGGGACCGAGCAGGACGCGGCGGATGCTGGCATCGCAGGCGAGCCGCTGCACCGTCGCCGCCGCCACCACCCCGGCGAACTCGAGCTCGCCCCCGGGCGCGCCCCGCACCCCTGCACGGTCTCGACCGAGGCGGTGAGCTGGAGCTGGGCAGGGTGGTGGCGTCCCCCGGTGGCAAAACCGTGGTCGAGGGCATGGCCGGCGAGCTCGACCAGCCCGTCGCCGAGGCGGCGGGCCCGGGAGCGCTCGTCGCCCACCCCGGCGGGGGCGCAGAGCGGGGCCAGGGCGACCCGCAGGATGGCCCCGCCCACGGGGTCGAGCAGGCCCGAATGGCGACCCGGCCGTCCTCGCAGCGGAGCAACTCGAGCCGCCGGGACTCCACCGCGCTGACCTGCTCGGCGAGCACGGCGGCGGCGGCGGCGGCGTGACGGGCGTGGGTGCAGTCGAAGCCGAAGCGGCTCACCGAGTGCTCGAGAGCGAGGGCGAGCAGGGGGCCCTCGTCGAAGCCGGTCTTCCCGGCACTGTCGCGGACCGCCCGGGCGGTGCCGGCGAGCAGGGCGAGGTGGGCAAAGCCGATCCGGCCCGCCTCGAGCGCGGCCACGCTCGCCGGCAGCTGCCCGGCCTGCTCCGCGGTGGCGACCGCCCGCGCCGCCGCGTGCCCGGACATGGCGCACTGGTGGCGGACCCATTCGATCGGTGAGACCGAGCCCTGGGCCTCGTACTCCCCGGTGGCGGCGAAGACCGCGGCCGCCCGGGCGAAGCCGAGCTCGAGGCGGTCGATGCCGTGGCGGAGCCGGATCAGCTGCTCGCCGAGCTCGGAGGGCGTGACCGCCTCGGCGGGCGCTCCCGCGTACGCCTCGATGGCCTGGAGCACGTCCTCCAGCCCTGCGGTCCTGCCTTCGCCATCACACATCGCAGTAGTGTAGAACATCCGTTCGCCAACCGCTGGACTCCACTCCTCCGCTCCACGACGATCGGCGTGGCACCTCAGACGGCGCGGCCGGCGCCCACCCTGATCGACCTCAACCTTGTCCTCAGACCTGCGGACTCAGCCGACTCCACACGGTCTCGAAATCCCTACCCAGACCCCTGCACCGCGTACTCGAACGCCTCCCACATCGAGGCGTAGCGTCCGCCCCGCGCCAGCAGCTCATCATGAGAGCCCACCTCGATGACCTCCCCACCGTGCAGCACGACGATCCGGTCGGCCGCTCTGGCGGTCTGCAGGCGGTGGGCGATGACAATGGTGGTGCGACCCTGGGATACCTTGTGCATCGCCGCCGCGACGTGCGCCTCGGTCACGAGGTCGAGGTTCGAGGTGGCCTCGTCCAGGAGGAGGAGCGCCGGCTCGACCAGTTCGGCGCGCGCCAGTGCGATGAGCTGCCGCTGTCCGGACGAGAGCGACCGTCCCCGCTCGGTCAGCTCGTGATGGTAGCCGCCTGACAAGCGCGCGATGAACCCGTGAGCCCCGACGGCTCGCGCCGCGGCTTCGACGCGTGCGTCGGACGCGTCGGGCCGGCCGTACGCGATGTTGTCGCGGATCGTGCCGGAGAACAGGAACGCCTCCTGGGGAACGTATCCGAGCTGCCGGCGGAACGACCGCAGGTCGATCGATCGCAGGTCGTACCCGTCGACGCTGACGCTTCCGGCGTCTGGGTCGTAGAAGCGCGCCACGAGCTTTACCACCGTGGATTTGCCGGCACCGGTTTCGCCGACCAGCGCCACCGTCTCCCCCGCTTTGACGTGCACGTTGATGCCACGAAGCACGTCGGGCGGCCTCCTCCAGCTCGAGTCGCTGGAACGGAGCGTGCGAGTGTCGGCAGGTCCGCGGCGACGGTCGCGCTCCGCAACGACGCCCTGTCGCGGGGTGGCAACCGGGTAGGCGAACCTCACGTCGGAGATAACAAGGTCGCCCCGGAGCCTGCCCGTGGCCGCGGGGTCGGGAGCGTCCGGCGTGATGGTGTCGAGCTGCATCAGCTCGGCGATGCGTCCCACCGAGACCCGCGTCTGTTGCCAGGCGTCGAACACCTGCGACAGCTGCTGGATCGGCGAGAAGAACAGGTCGATATACAGGAGGAAAGCGATCAGCGCACCCGGGGTGAGCTGATCCGATGCGATCAGCCGGGCGCCGACCCCGAGGACGATGGCGTCGGCGACCGCGGCCATGAACTGAACGAACGGGAAATAGGTCGCAACCAATCGCTGCGCGGCGACCCGCGCGTCGAGGTACGCGCGTCCGAGTCGATGGAACTGTTCGTTGGCCGCGGCCTCGTGCACGAACGCCTGCGCTTCGCGGACGCCCGCGAGACTCTCCTGAAAATCCGCATTGACGATGGCGATCCGTTCTCTCGACAGGCTGTACAGACGTGCCGCCTTCCTGCGGAACACGACCGTCGCGACTGCCAGGGGGATCGCGACGGAAAGCGTGCAGAGCCCGAGCTCGGGATTGATCACCACCAGCGCCACGCCGACGCCGACGAACGTCACCATCGAGACCAGCGCCGACAGGAGTCCGTTCTCGATGAGCGATTCGAACTGGTCGACGTCGGTGGTCATGCGAGTCATGATTCGCCCAGCCATCTCGCGCTCGTAGTAGTCGAGCGACAGCCGCTGCAGCTGCGCCCAGACGCGAATGCGCAGCGACAGCATGATCCGCTGCCCTGCGCGCCCGGTCACGAACGTCTCGCCGACCTGATCCGCCAGGTCGACGAGGGTGACCACGAGGAACAGCCCTGCGGCCGCGAAAAGCACCGCAGCAGACCCCGTGAGCACGCCATCGTCGATGCCGATCTTCACGAGCACCGGCCCGGCCAGAGTCATCAGCCCGTCGATCACCACCAGCACCAACCCGAGCAGCAGGGGTCGCCTGAACTCCCCAAGCAGCCGCGTCAACCCGAATCGCTGGTCGCGCCGGGACTCCCGCTGCAGGTCGACTGTTGCGACGTCACGCACAGGACGGAGGCGCGCGACCCGCGCGAGCAGCTCGGGAGTCGGGGCGAGGCTCAATCGCCACCCCCCTCCGCCGCCGAGCCCTGGACCGATGCTCGGCGCTCCGATCGCGCGGGAGTCCACGCGCCGCACCGCTCCCGCCCAGGCCGACGCCGTCCCGTCCGTTCCCTGCGGCGTCGCGATCGCGGCCAGGAGGTCGATCGAGTCGTCAAGCTCCTCGGCCGCGAGCCCGGACACCAGCGTCCGGTAGAGAGCGCTGCGGGCGGTGAGCTCGTCGTGCGTTCCCTGCGCGACGATCCGACCTTCGTCCAGCGCCACGATGCGATCGGCGAGGTGCAGCGTCGAGCGGCGATGGGCGATGAGCAGCGTGGTCCGGCCGTCCATCACCGATCGGAGCGCGTCATGGACAGCAGCCTCGATCCTCGCGTCGATGCTGCTGGTGGCGTCGTCGAGGATGAGGATGCGCGGGTCGTAGAGAATCGCGCGCGCGAGCGCGATCCGCTGACGCTGCCCGCCGGAAAGGGTGAGGCCGCGCTCGCCGATGGTGGTGTCGTATCCGCGGGGAAGCTCTTCGATGAACTCGTGCGCCTGCGCAGCGCGGGCGGCCGCCTCGATCTGCTCATCGGTCGCATCGGGACGCCCGTAGGCGATGTTCGCGCGCACAGAGTCCGAGAAGAGAAAGCTCTCCTCGAAGACGACGCCGACCTGCCGGCGCAGCGAGCGCAGTCCGACGCCGCGCACATCAAGCCCGTCGATGAGCACGGCTCCCTCGGTTGGATCGTAGAAGCGCGACACCAGCATCGCCAGGGTCGTCTTGCCGCTCCCGCTCGGGCCGACAATCGCCACGCGCTCGCCCGGGGCGATCTCCAGGTCGATGCCCCGCAGCACCGACGCGCCGCCGGCGTACCCGAAGTGCACATTGGCGAACGCGACCGCGCCTTGCAGCGCGGGCAGCTCGACGGCATCAGGCGCGTCGGAGATTGCGGTCGGCATGTCCAGCAATTGAAAGATGCGTTCGAGGCCGGCGCGAGCCTGCTGGCCGACAGTGAGCACGCCGGCGAGCTGGCGGGCCGGCGCGATCAGCTGCGTCACGTAGGTGGAAAAGGCCAGGAAGGTGCCGAGGGTGATCTGATGGCGCAGCGCAAGCCAGCCGCCCAGAGCCAGGATCGCGGCCTGCGCCAGGGTTGGGATCGCCTCGAGGAGCGGCTGGTATCGCGCCTGGAGGCGGACCGCCCGCATCTGCGAGCCGTACAGGACCTGGGCGGCGTCGGCGACGCGCTCGAGCTCGCGGTCCTCCTGGCCAAACGCCTTGACCACCCGGACGCCGTTCAGGTCTTCGTCGACGATCTGCACGAGATCGCCCTCACGCTGCTGACCGTCCCAGGTGGCCGGGAAGACCCGCCAGCGCATGCGGTACGAGACCACGAGGACGCAGGGCACGATCACGACGCTGACCAGGGC
The DNA here is from genome assembly GCA_963768105.1 of Candidatus Dormiibacterota bacterium. Taxonomy (GTDB): domain Bacteria; phylum Chloroflexota; class Dormibacteria; order Aeolococcales; family Aeolococcaceae; genus Palsa-851. Next base: position 184,359 of record CAVYGR010000006.1, read on the forward strand.
GAGGAGCGGCGACAGGTACACCATGACCGCCAGCGAGAGCACCGTCAGCAGCAGGTTGCTGCTCATGATCGGAAAGAAGTTCAGCAGCCCCTGGATCAAGGTGGAATCGGAATTCGCCCGGGCCACCAGCTGACCGGTCGGCATGCGGTTGAGGTTGTCGAAGTCCAGCGCCTGGAGATGGTCGTGCATCGCGTTGCGCAGGTCGCACTGGACCTCGAGCGCCACCCGCCCGCCGCGGTAGCGGCGGACGTACGCGAAGGCGAAGCTGGCCGCTGCAAGAGAGATGAGCAGTACGAGCCACGGCCACAGAGGCGACGTGCGCTCGAGAATGACGGCGTCGATGATTTGACGAGCGACCAGCGGGACCGCGGTCTGCGCCACGCTTCCCAGCAATGCCGCACCGACAGAGAGCAGGACGTCGCGGCGGTGCCGGAGCATGTAGCCCGAGAGGCGCCGGATCCAACCCGGCTTCGCGGCGGCCTCAGTCAATGGGATTCAGGTGATTTCGATCCACACACGACGTTCAGATGATCTCCCCAGGATACCGAGTGGGCTGCTTCGGGCCGCCTCATGCGGCTGTGCGAGGATGGCGCGATGCCGGATGAACTGCTGATCAGGCTGCTGGAGGCGCGCAGCGCCATCCTCGCCGACATGGCCGATGACGGCACCGAGGTGCTCGTTCGCAGTGATGGGACGGGCAGCATGCAGGTCTACCGGCTGCGGCTGCACGACAGCGCCCTCACCCAACTCACCTTCCTCGACGAGCCGGTGGCGGCGGCTCGCTACATCCCCGGGAGCGGTGACGCGGTGCTCGCCGTCGATCGTGGCGGAGACGAGAACTACCATCTGTGGCGGCTCGATCTGCGTAGTGGCGACCTCCGGGCCCTGGTCGTCGAAGAGGGCGTGAAGCACGATCTCGGCGACGTAAGTCGTGACGGGCGATTCCTGGCGTTCACGTCGACCCGTCGCAACCGCGTCGACTTCGACGTCTGTGTGCTGGACCTCGCCGATGGCAGCAGCCGCGTCGTGCTCGAGGGCGGCGCCGACATCGTGGAGTCGTTCTCACCGGACGCGCGCTGGCTGACCGCCTTTCGCATCGATGGCGATGTGGCGCTGAGTGGGGATCTGCAGCTCATCGATCTGCACAGCGGCGAGGTGCGGACCGTCGTCGAGCGCGCGGGCGCGGGGACGGCGCACGCGACGTCGTGGTTCCCGGACTCTGCGAGCTTCCTGTTCAGCACCGACGCCGGGCGCGACGTCGCGGCGATCGCACGGTACGCCATCGGCGCGGCGAGGTGGGAATACGTCATCGAGAGCCGCTGGGACAGCGAGAGCAGTCTGAGCCGCGATGGGCGCGCCGCACTCGTGGTGCACGCCGACGATGCCGTCACCCGCCTGCACCTCTACGACACGGAGTCGTTCGCGCTGATGCATGAGCTGCCACTCCCGGATATCGGCGCGGGCTTTCGCATGCCGCTCGTACCCCGGCCGCGGCTCTCGCCGGACGGCATGAGCGCCGTGCTGACGTTCACGTCGACCGCCCATCCCCTGCGGCCACTGCGCATTGACACCGGCGGCGCCGGCACCGCGGTGCGCCTGATCGCAGATGACGCCGTCGTCCCGCCGGAGCTGGTGGTGACGCCGGAGCTGCACCGTATCGCATCCTTCGACGGCGAGCAGATCACGTACTTCCTGTACCGGCCCAACGCGGACAACCCGCCGGTGGTGGTGATGGTGCACGGCGGTCCGGAGGCACAGTTCGTTCCCCGCTACGACCCCTTCATCATCCGGCTGGTCGCCGCGGGGATCGCGGTGGTGGCTCCCAATGTCCGCGGCTCCGCGGGCTGGGGGCGGCGCTTCACCTCACTCGACGACCGCCGCCTCCGTCTCAATTCGGTTCGCGACCTCGGCGCGGTGCACGGCTCCCTGCGCGAGCGCGAGGTCGATCCCACGCGGGTCGCCGTCATGGGCGCTTCGTACGGCGGCTACATGACCCTTGCCGCGCTCGCGTTCTCGCCCGAGCTGTGGGTGGCCGGGATCGCCATCGTCGGCATCAGCAGCCTGGTGACCTTCCTGGAGAACACATCACCGTACCGCCGCCGCTTCCGCGAGGTGGAGTACGGCTTCCTCGACACCGACCGCGATTTCCTCATCGCCGCCTCCCCGATCACGCGCGCCGATGACATCCGCGCGCCACTGATGCTGATCCACGGCGCCAACGATCCGCGCGTTCCCGTGGGCGAGGCGCGCCAGTTGCACGCGCTCCTGCAGGCGCGCGGCGTCGCGTCGGAGCTGCTGGTCTACGACGACGAGGGTCATGGGCTGGCGAAGCGGGTCAACCGCCTCGACGCGTACCCGCGGATGTTCGACTTCCTCTGCCGACACCTGGGGGTGTAGGGCGGCCGGCTATCCTCGGGTCGCGCTCGTGGCGGACACCTGTGGAAGGACACTGCGCGCGCCGACCAGCAACAAGTCGCACACCAACGCCACGCAGCGCGACCGCTGCGATGGATCCATGAACGTCGGGTCGGCCTGCCCGAGACCGGTCATCATCGCCGAGACATCGGCGAGGGTCACGTCAGGCCGGATGCGGCCGGCGCGCTGGGCACGATCGAAGAGCTCGCCGATCGCCGCGAACAAGTCCGCCGACACCGCCCGCTTGGTGGCATGGATATCGATGCCTGACGCTGCCATCGCATCGGCGAGCGCCTTGAAGTCCGCAAACTCGTCGCTCAGGGTGCGCACGAACCCGACGAACGCATCGCCAGGGTCGTCGGCACTCGCGGCCGCGGCGCGCGCGGACGCCACCAGTGGCTCGAGGCGCGCCAGGAGGAGTGCCTCGAGCAGCGCCTCCTTGGTGGGGAAGTTGCGATACAGGGTGCCCACGCCGACCTGGGCGCGGTGCGCGATCTCGTCGACCGAGACGTCAATGCCGCGCGTCGCCAGCAACTCGTTCGCGGCCTCGAGCACACGTTCGCGGTTGCGCTGAGCATCCGCTCGATAGTGCCGCTCCGAGGCGGCGGCGGCGGTGTCGGGTTGCGCGGGGTCGTGTCGCGCGGCACTCATCGGTCGTCCTATCCCTGATTTGACAAACGGAACCATCGTTCCGTATAGTACCTCATAACCGGAGCCTACGCTCCGATTCTACACCCACTGAGGATGCAAGACATGGAAGCTCGTCGCGTCAACCCCTGGCTCGTCCTCGTGATCGTCGGTTTGGCCCAATTCATGGTCATCCTCGACGCCACCATCGTGAACGTGGCCCTGCCGTCCATCCAGCACGGCCTCCACTTCTCGCTCTCCAGCCTTCAGTGGATAGTGAACGCCTACACCCTGACCTTCGGAGGATTCCTCCTGCTCGGGGGCAGAGCGGCGGACCTGATCGGTCGCCGCCGGTTGTTCCTTATGGGGATCGTGCTGTTCTCCGCGGCGTCGCTGATGAACGGCCTGGCGGGATCCCCAGGCATCCTGGTCGCCGGTCGAGCGCTCCAGGGACTGGGCGGCGCGCTCGTCTCCCCGGCGGCGCTGTCGGTCTTGACCACGACCTTTGCCGAGGGCAGGGAGCGCACCACAGCGCTCAGCGTCTGGAGTGCGGTTGCGGTCGTGGCGGCGCCGTGGGGCTCCTGCTCGGCGGGGTGCTCACCAGCCTCTTCTCCTGGCAGTGGGTGTTCTTCGTGAATGTGCCGGTGGGTGTGATCGCAATCCTGCTCGCCCTGCGGTACGTGCCCGAGAGCCGGGTGGAGAACGCCCGCGGTGGCGTCGACGTGGCCGGGGCGGTGTCGATCACCGGCGGCCTTGTCGTGCTCGTCTACGCGCTCGTCAACGCCCAGACCGCAGGCTGGCTCTCGTTGACCACGCTCGGTCTCAGCGCGATCGCGCTGGCGCTGATCGCGGGGTTTGTCGTTCTTAAGTCGCGGTTGCGCCACCCGCTGATCCGCCTCGGCATCTTCCGGATGCGCTCCATCACCGGCTCCAACCTCGCGATGTTGCTGGTCGCGGCGGGGATGTTCGCGCTGTTCTACTTCGCATCCATCTACGTCCAGGAGGTGCTGGGCTACAGCGCGTTGCGCGCCGGACTCGCCTTCCTTCCGGTGACGGCCGGCATCATCATCGGCGCCGGGCTTTCCCAGCAATTGATCCGCCGGGTCGGCGTGCGTGCGATCGAACTCGTCGGTATGACGATCGCGGCCATCGGGCTGATCGTGCTGAGCCGCATTCCGGTGGCCGGAACCTACTTCGGCGACCTCCTGCCCGGTCTCATGATCATGGCCGTCGGCATGGGTCTGACCTTCGTCCCGATCACGTTGATCGCGACGACGAATGTCGAGGCGGACGACGCCGGTCTCGCTTCCGGCCTGCTCAACACCTCACAGCAGCTCGGCGGGGCGATCGGGCTGGCGGTGCTGTCGACGCTGGCAGCGAACACGACGGCGAACACGCTGGCCGGTCTCGGGCGCGCCCCAGACGCGCTCGCGAGAGTGAGCGCACTCGTCTCCGGATTCCACGTCGCATTCCTGGTCGGCGCGTTCCTCATGCTGAGTGGCGCCGTGCTGCTCGCGACCACAGTGCGTCGGCGCGACGTGAGCATGATCGACAACGTGGCGGTCGAGCCGGCGCTGGCCGCGTAACATGTCGGCGCCGGCTCAGCCGCCGTCACAAGAGCGACGACGCATCACCGCCAATGCCCAGAAACTCACAGCTACGAGCTGACCGTGACCTGGACCGGCAACTCCGGCAGCGGCACCAGTGCGTACGGCGCCTTCGAGCGATCGGTCGAGGTCAGCGCTGACGGCAAGCCGGCCATCCCAGGCTCGGCCGACCCCGCGTTCCGAGGCGATCGTGGGCGCTGGAATCCAGAGGAACTGCTCGTCGCCTCGCTCTCGCAATGCCACCTGCTCTGGTACCTCGTCCTCTGCGCCAAGGAGGGGATCGTGGTGACCGGCTACGTTGACCGTCCCACCGGTACGCTGGTCGAGACGCCGGATGGCAGCGGTCATTTCGAGGAGGTGACACTGCGGCCGGTGGTCACCGTCGCGGACGGCGAGCGCATCGATCGGGCGACCGCGCTGCACGCCCGCGCCCACGACATGTGCTTTGTTGCCAACTCCGTCAATTTCGAGGTGCGCACGGAGCCGACGGTCAGCATCGCCGGCTGACCCTGCGGGCCGAGCCCGACGTCAGCCGGCGGTGAGCGCTCCCACGACGAAGACGAGCGCAAGGTAGGCGAGCGAATAGTGGAACAGCAGCGCGGCGGCGCGCGATGAGCCCTGGGAGCCCGCCCAGAGCGCAAGGCCCAAGTAGCCGGCTCCCAGCAGCCCGACCCCGACCGCATAGCCGAGCCCGAACGCCAGACCGGGCAGCAGGCTCGCGATGATGAGAGCGATCAGGTAGAGGCGGATCCGCCGATGCGTGCCGGCGGTGGAGATCAGCACCGGGAGCATCGGGACTCGCGCGCTCCGGTAGTCGTCACGGAGCAGGAGCGCCAGCGACCAGAAATGCGGCGGCGTCCACAGAAACACGATGACGAACAGCGCAAGCGCGGGCCATTCCAGATCACCGCGCACGGCCGCCCACCCGACGAGGGGCGGAAAGGCTCCCGCGGCGCCACCGATGACGATATTCAGTGACGTCGTGCGCTTCAGCACCATCGTGTAGATGAAGACGTAGAAGAGCGCGCCGCCCAGCGCCAGCAGCGCCGCGAGCACGTTGACGGTGAGGCTGAACACGATCACGGACGCGGCGATCAGCGAGATGCCGAAGGTCAGCGCCTGCCAGGGAAGGACGCGCCCCGAGGGAAGCGGGCGGCGGCACGTACGAGCCATTACCAGGTCGATGTCGCGGTCGTACCAGCAGTTGATCGCACCCGACCCCCTGATGCAAGCGCGCCCCCAAGCGCCGCCCAGAAGACCAAGGTCAGCGATGGCAGTCCGCGCCCGGCCATGACCATGGTCGCCACCTCCGTGACCAGGAGGAGCACGATGATCCGTGGCTTGGTGAGGCTCAGGTAGTCACGAGCCGTCGAACGCAGGTGCGCGAGAGAGCCCGCAACGAGGGAGTGGCCGGCGCGTCGACGGCGACGATGGTGTCGGCGGGGATCACGATCTCGGCGCTGGACTGCATCCTCGTCTCCTATGCGCTCGCGCTCGGGGTGCGGAGCAGGGTCGTGATCTCCGCGTTGAAGTCGGCGACGGTCATCACGCCGAGAGCGCCAAGCACCGTGTCGGCCACACGTCCGTGGGTGTCGAGGAACACCAGGGCGGGTGCCGAGGGGACCCGGTAGTTGAAGGCGATGATCATGCTCGGGTCGGCGATGCTGCTGTACGGCACCTTCTGCTGCGCCTGGAAGGCCAGGGCCCTGTTGTTGCTGTCGATGAGGTCGACGCCGAGAAAGTCGACGCCCCGGGCGGACCATCTCGCATACAGACCGTTCAACCCCGGCTGCTCGGCGCGGCATGGCCCACACCAGGACCCCCAGAAGATCAATACCACCGGATGTCCCTGGAGGGTCGTGATGCTCACCTGCTTGCCGGTCAGCGTCGGGCCGCCCGATGCGGTCACCCTGGGTGTAGTTGGTGGCGTTTGATGCGACCCACCACAGGCGGCCACGAGCAGCACCGCTGCGCAGCAGCTCAACGCGAGCGGCCCTCTTCGCCTCACCGTGGGGCGGCCATAGCCGAGGCGGTGCCGTCCTCGACGTCGAACCACTGGATGCCCAGGTACAGGAGGGCAATAAGGAACGGGGTGCTACCCGGAACCCACATCACCCCAGCCGCGATCTGCTGGTCGGCGAGCAGGCTGAACCCGCCGGTCGGGGTCGGATAGGCGTAGAGCGGATGGCTGGCGTATCCGATGAAGACCGCAAGTCCCCAGCTGACGAACGTACCGCTGAGCACAACCATCGCCCTGCCCAACAGCGAGAGCCGCCCCGGCACTTGCAGGGGACTGATCACCTGGTCCCAGAACAGCAACCCGAGCACGAGAAAGCTGAGGTGCTCGAGATCGTGTATCGACGCGATCCTGAGCGTGTCGTTGTAGATCGGGGGGATATGCCAGAAGAGCAGGTTCGCGCTGAAGAGCACCACGATCAGGGTCGCGGCTCTCGGCCCCGAGTGGAGCAGGCGCACGACCCGGGCCGGCCAGGTGTCGCCCACCGTGATGGGCCTGCCCTGCGCGGCCAGATACCCAGCCCAGGCGGTGCGAAACGGATCCGCCATGAGAATCAACGGAGGCGCGACCAGGAGCAGCAGCACGTGCTGGAGCATGTGGTCCCACTGCAGCGTGACGTCGAAGTATGCAATTGGAGAGACCAGGGCGAGCAGCAGCGCACCCAGTCCCAGCGCGAAGCATGTGTCGCCCTGATCCCAACTTGTCCCCCGACCCAGAGCACTCGAGGCAGAACGCCGCCCACGCCAGTACAGATAGGCCGCAGTGATGCTGCCGACGATCGGTACTGGTTCGAAACTCCAGTCGAGCAATGGAGACCAGAGCATGCCGGTGGACTACGTGACGAACTCGACCAGAGCGTACACCGCGAAAGCGACGACGGTGATGTACGACCACTGTTCCATCACCGCCCTTGCCTGGACGGCCGTGATCGGTGTGGTGCCTCGGACGTGCCCCATGACGAGGCTCAGGGTCCAGAGGCCGGCGATGATGAACTCTGAGAGCACTACTCCATACCAAACCGTCGAGATATCGATGTACGTGCCGTTCTGCACGTCCCATCCGAACTGGTACATCAGGAAGATCCGGACCGCTCCGGTGAGTACGACGAAGGCCAGCGCAAGCCAGAGCAACCCATTGACGGAGCTCGCTGCCGCTCCACTCGCAAGCGCCCGCGAGGCGGCCCAGATCGCCAACAACGCGACCACCGGCACCAGCAGGGCGACCAGTGCGAGCACCTCGGGAGGCGCGTTCACGCCGCTCGGGTGCCACATGCCCCCGAAGTTATTGGCTCGGAGGTAGAGAAACGCGAAGAGGAAGGTCAGTTGCAGCGTCGTGTTGGCGCCCATCACCAAGCGCGAGCTGACGGTGAACGTCTGATCTCCGCCGGCGCTGTGATCGGTGACCGTCAGACCGGTAGGGCTCGTCGGCACGTCACTCATGTCTAAGCTCCACTCAGCGCGGGCGCGACGGAGACGACCTGAGCAGCCGGCATGCCGGTGTCGTAGTCATACGGCAGCGACCAGCTGGTCGGCACCGCGTCGAAATTGAACACCGGTACGGGTGTGGGCAGCTGCCACTCGATGCCGAGCGACTCCCACGGGTTCGCGGTTGCCGCCTGCCGCTGGAAGATGGCCTTCCAGATCAGGATGCCGAGGAAGAGCGCCATCGACGCGCCCAGCCCGAAGGCGAAGACCGACGCGGAGATGTTGAGCGGTTGCAGGTACGCTGCATAGCTGATCACACGGCGCGGCATGCCGAGGATCCCGACGGCGATCAACGAGATGAAAGTGCCGTTGAAGGTCAGGAAGACAGCCCAGAACTGGAACTTCAATAGTCTCGAGTCCATGGAGACGCCCGTCATCTTCGGCAGGTAATAGACGATCCCGGCCATGAGCGCGAACACCTCCGAGCCCATGATCGTGTAGTGGAAGTGGGCCTGGACGAAATAGCTGGCGTGGAGCGTGAAGTCACTGGGCACGTCGGAGAGGAAGACGCCGGTGAACCCGCCGATCAAGAAGTTGAAGAAGAACGCAAAGATGAACAGCATCGGGATGGTGAAGCGGACGCGCGCTCGCCACATCGATCCGAGCGCGACCAGGAAGATGATGCCGGTCGGCACGGAGATCATCTCGGTCGAGAACATATAGAAGGGACGTAGCGCCGGCGCGATACCGCTGGTGAACAGATGGTGCTGCCAGACCATGAAGCTCAAGAGGCCAACGCCAACCATGCCGCCCACCCCGACGCGGTAGCCCCAGAGCGGACGGCGCGTGAAGACGGGCAGCATCTCCATGATCAAGCCGAACGCGGGGACGATGAAGATGTAGACCTCAGGGTGCCCGAAGAACCAGAACAGGTTCTCCCAGAGGTATGCCGATCCGCCGCCGGCGGGGACGTAGAACGTCGTCTGGAAGGTGCGATCCACGGTCTCCAGCAGCACTGCCCCGATGAGCGCCGGGGCGGCGAGGAGCCCGAGGAAGGAGGTGACGAGCACCGACCAGACGAAGATCGGCATCCTCGTCAAGCTCATTCCTGGAGCGCGCTTGGTGAAGATGGTCGCGATCATGTTCAGCCCCGACAGAGCGATCGAGATACCGATGAGGCCGAAGCCGATCAGGTACGAGTCCATGCCGGTGACGTTCTGGTCGGAGAGCGGCGCGTACCCCGTCCACCCGGTGGTGAAGCCGCCCAGGAACACTGTGGACAGCAGGATCACGCCGGCCGGCGGCAACAGCCAGAAGGTGAGCGACTCAAGTCGTGGGAACGCCATGTTGCGAGACCCGATCATGATCGGGACGAAGTAGTTGCCGAACGGCCCGATGATCGCCGTGGACGCCATGAAGATCATCAGGGTGCTGTGCAGTCCGACCAGCGTGAGGTAGGATCCGGCGTTCGCGACGGAGGGCACCGGCGTGAGCAGTTCACTGCGGATGAACATCGCACCCATCCCGCCGAGGAACAGAAAGGCCAGGATCATCACGAGGTATTGCATCCCGATGACCTTGTGATCGGTGGTCATCCGGAAGTACTTGGACAGCCCACCGCCTTCTCCGTGGAGGTAGGCGTTGTCCTCTTCGGCCGGCCTCGGGCGGCCAAGCAAGCGGCCGATCGGGTAGTTCAAAAAGCCCATTCCGGCGATGAATCCGACCGTGGCGAAGGTGTAGCCGAGCAGGATCCCTGCGTCGGATCCAAGAGAGTTGTCCTTCCCAAAGGAGTATGCGATGGCGACACTGCCGACCGCCCAACCGACGACGAAGCCGACGATCCCACCGATCACTCCCAACAGCAGTCCCCACTCGTGGAGACGCCGAGACAGACTCGGCGGCGGTGACAGTGCCGGTCGCGCTGGGGCTACTGCGTCCACATCTGCTTCCTCTCGTGTGCGTGCGAGTTCAACATGATCAATGCCCGTAGACAATCGGCGATGGTTCGTAGGTATGGCTGTACGGCAGTAGGTACTTCATGATCGGCGCGTCGAGCGCGGTCTGCTGCTGAATCCAGGTCGCGAAATCCGAAGGGGTCACAACCATCGCGGTGTTGTCCGCCATGTTCCCGTGCCAGAGTCCGCAGAGCTCGCCGCACTGCACGCGGTACGTGCCGATCTGCGTCGGCGTGGCGGTGAAAACGTTGTCGTTCAGCGGCACCGCGTCTGCCTTGACGCCGAGAGCATAGAACCAGAAAGCGTGGATCACGTCGAGTGAGGTGATGTGGAACTGGATCTTCTGGTTCACCGGCAGCACCAGTTGGGCGGTCTCGATGCCCCCGTAGGTCGGATAGCGGTAGCTGAACCACCACTGCTGCGCGATGACCTGCACCTCAAGCGGTTGGTCGGTGGAAGCGGGCTGCGGGAGGGCCGCTGAGACCGTGGAGATCCCGCCTCCCGGCTGGTCCTGGGCGAGCGCGATCGTGCCGTAGACGGCGAGGCTGAGCACGATGACGAGCGTGGAGGCGATCCAGATCGTCTGCACCCTGGGGTTGCCGCGGAGCTCCGCGGCGGAGACCTCACCCCGGGGCGGGGTCCTCCGGTTGACCACGAGGGTGAAATAGAGTGCGGCGAGGACCGCGCTGAACACCGGCCACGCGATCACCGCCAGCAGTCTGATGACGAAGCTCTCGTCTGACGCCGCATTCGAAGCCTGGCCGGGAGGCATCGGAGCCAGACCCAGGCCGATGTCGCCAGCCACGGCGAGGACGAACCAGGTGCCGATGACGACGCGGATGGCAGTGGCTCTATTTCTCATTGATCAGCCCACCTGCAACTCGCCGGCCATGTAGCCGAGGGTTTGCATCGGGCCGCCGTTGCCGTATAGCGTCCCCGCAGCGCATGGGACGAAGCACTGCCAGCGAAAGAGGCCCGGTGTGCTCGGTACCACGAAGTCGAACTCGACGACGTTCTGGGCGTTGGCCGGAGCGTTGGCAGCGACGCCCTCGAGGGGAACGCTCACGCCCAGGTCAGGGATGGTGAATGTGTGCGCGGCCAGGGTTGGATCCAACGCGGACACCACCTTGCCGTTGAGCGTCATCTGGTCGTTGATCGTGCCTCTGACCAGCCCGAAGTACTCGTTACGGAGCCCGGTCTGGCCATCCTGCTGATCGATGGTCACGTGCACCACCGCCCCGGCCGGCACCTTGAGATAGGTGGTGGGCAGGTATCCAACCCAGTTGGGGTGCTCGCCATTGCCTTGCCCCTCATTGCCGACGGCGGCGACGGTGGTCAGCGTGAAGCTCACCACCGGGCGCCCCTGCAGGCTGGTCGAGGTTGTCGCCGCGGTTATCTGCGGTGGCGTTGGATTGAGGAAGCGCGTCACGAAGAATCCGACCACTACGCCGGTCACAACCACGCCGGCCACGAGAATCCAGAATCTCATACGCATGCTTGCCTCACTTCTGTGAATGAGCGAGTGGTCAGTCGGGAAGGACGGCGGTGACGACCAGCGGCCAGAGCGACACGGGCGTGAATATCAGGGACGGGAGATCTGCGCCGCCGATCGTCGGCTTCTGTGACCGCCGACATACCGCGCGCCCAGGGCGCCTTTGCTCGGCCTCCCGACCACGCAAGTCCGATATCTACGCGCACCCGGTCCTCCGCCAACTGGAATGCACCCCGCAGCGCGCATGATCGCCGCAAACGCAGGGCTTCGTCAAGACCTGGCTACAAACGATAACGTGCGTGAGTTCGCGCGTGAGTTTGCGCACATCCCCCGCCTCGTTTCGCGAAGGCGCCTCGCCTACTCGGCCGCCACGGTCTTGACCGCGGAGATGACGTCACTGGTGAAGAGGGGCGCCGGGTACGTGACCCGCAGGTACCCCTGCGGGTCGATGATGTCGAGATAGTTGGTCTTCGGCGGCTCCAGCGGCTCCCCCCAGGCGAGCCACGTCAGCTTGAGCGCCGCGTCGCTCGGACCGATCAGCCAGTGCCAGCCCGGGTCCCATTTCGTGGAGAGGTTGGTGCTCACGAACTGGCGAACATCCGCGGCGGTCCGGCCGGAGGTGACGCTGACGATCAGGAGGACGGGGCTGATGCTTTTCGGCAGGGCCTGCTCCACCGCGACGATGTCCCGCCCCAGGACCGGGCAGAGATTGACGCACAGCGGATCCATGAACGCGAGTAGGACGAGGCGACCCTTCTCATCGCTCAGCGAGATCTCCCTGCCGTTCTGATCGGTGAGGCCGGTGAGCGCCGGGGTCGGCTGCCGGGTCAGCGGCGCTCCGATCACGTTGGCCGACGGCGAGATCACCACCTCTGCGGGTGATGCCGTCGCGTGCGGCTGCATCGTCAGCGACACGACCGCGCCGATGCCCGTGCCCCCGGCCAGGGCGAGGATCGCGATCAGGGCCTGGCCGCGCTTCGAGCGGGGGGTGAACCCCATGGCGCTCAACGGGTTCACACGCGACCTCCACCTTCAGCAGCCTGCCGCGCCGTGTGGTGGGTCACAAAGTCAGCCTCTGTGCCTCCTCCGCGCGGACCGTCGCGATTATCCGGCCGGGTTCGACGCCGGGTCAAGCATGGCAGCTGTCCGACCGCAGGTGCGCGACCCGCTGCCGGGCGTCAGGCTCAGACGTTAGACGGCGCAGTCGCCGTCGGTGCAAGTGGCCTCGCTTCCCCCAACCGGGACCATGGTCAGAGGATGACTGTCCGACCACGCCTGCTCCAGCGTCGAGAGGATGAGCGCCGGCGGCTGCGCCCCGGAGATGCCGTAGGCACGATCGACGACGAAAAAGGGCACGCCCGAGATGCCGAGACGCCGAGCCTCCTGCTCGTCCTGGCGCACCTCGGCAGCGAACGCGCCGGTGGCCAGCACCTCGCGGACGGTTGGCTCGTCGAGTCCAATCTCGGTGGCGAGCCGCGCCAGGACCTCGGGCTCGCCCACCGCCTGACCCTCGGTGAAGTACCCGGCCAGCAGCCGCTCCTTGAGCGCCGACTGTCTGCCCGCGCCGAGCGCGTGGTGCAGCAGCCGATGAGCATCGAAGGTGTTGCCCGATCGGGCACGCTCGAGATGGAACTCCAGGCCTTCCTGGGCCGCGTTGGCGGTGACCCTCGCCTGTGCGCGTTCGGCGTCGGCGCGGCTCATGCCGTACTTGGTCGCAAGACGGTCCAGCGGGTCACCCTGGACGGTGATCGGCGCGCTGGGATCGAGCTGGAAACTCCGCCATGCGACATCCACCTCGTCGCGATGCTCGAAGTCCGCCAGCGCGGCCTCGAAGCGGCGCTTGCCGATGTAACACCACGGACAGACGACGTCGGACCAGATCTCAACCTGCATGCAGGTGTTCTACCCACCCGGGCCCGGGTGTAATCCCGGCGGCCCTCACCGCGCGGTCTGGTGGGTTCTCCACCGGCACACGTACGCGCCGCTACTGCGCCTCATCACCGCGCAGTTCCCGGGCCAGCCGATCGATCACACGATGCTTGCCGATCGGGACCTGCAGCGAATGCTCGCCGTCCTTGGATGGAATCCTGAGGTCGATCCGCCATGTGCCGCGGTCGCTGCGCACCAACACGACCTCACCAAAACGCAGCGAAGGTTGCCTGTTGCGGGAGCGATCGGCGACGTCGTGCAGCTGACGATCCGCGCTCACCGCCGCGCACCGTTCGTGTCGGCGGCGCGTCGGCCCCGACCGGCGATCGCGACCGGGCGATCGCGATGCGTCCCATCCCCGGCGGCGGAGCCGAGACCGTAGGCGCGGTACAGGAGTTCGATGGGGTGCACCGCGGTCACGCCGGCTCCGTGGGCGATCTGCCAGCGGCAGGTCTCGCTGTCACATGCGGCGATGTCCGCTCCGGTGGCGGCGATGTCGCTGAACAGGCGCCGGCCCACTGACATGGCGATCGCGTACTTCTCCTTCTTGAGACCGTACGTGCCCGCGATGCCGCAGCAATCGACGTCGAGCTCGATCATGTTGAGGTCGGGAACCAGCGCAAGAAGATCGAGCGCCGGCTTGCCGATACCGTGGCCACGCTGCTGACATGGGGCGTGATACGGGACCGTGAGCGGCAGCGACCTGAAGTCGGTGCGCAGCTCGCCGCGCTGATGGATGCCGAGCAGGAACTCGCAGAGGTCGTACGTCGATCCACCCACCACCGCCATGTCCTCGTCCTCAACCCCGAGGATTTCGCGCGCCTCGCGCTTGAGCATGAGACCGCAGCTCGTGGAGTTGGAGACGATCGGCAGCCCTGCGCGGGCGTGCGGGGCCAGGTTGGCCGCGAGCCGGCGCGCGTACACCCGCGCCGCCGGGAAGTTGCCGTTCGACTGGAGCGGCAACCCGCAGCAATCCTGGGTGGGAACGATGACCCGAAAGCCGTTGTGCTCGAGCACGGCGACGACCATCTCGCCGACAACCGGCTCGTAGTAGTTCGTGCCGCATCCGTGGAAATACACCACAGAGGGTGCATCGACGTCGACGGCAGCGGTGCCGCTCCGATGCGCGCGCGACCGGCGCTGGAAGGTCCGTCCGGCGAAGCTCGGCATCGGCGCATCGCGATGGATGCCGAGGACGCGCTGCACGAGTCCGCGAATGAACCGGTTGCGCAGCGTCCAGTTTGCGAGCGGAGCGACCGGCGTGCCGAGGCGGCCGATGACGCTCGGGCGTGCGATCAGTTGGTTCCGCAACGGGATCCGCCGGCGTTCCCACAACCGTGCCCGAGCCCGCGAGTTGATCTCAGCGATCTTGACGTCGTGCGGACACACCTGCGTGCAGATGCCGCAGCCGGAGCAGTAGTCGACGGAGGCATCGGGAGACGGTCCGACGCCTCGGTAGCGCTCGCCCTGCGGGCCGACGTACTTCGGACCCGGGAAGAGCGGTGTCACCTGCGAGACCGGACAGAACGTCTCGCAGATCGTGCACTTCACGCAGTGATCGAGGGACGATCGAATCAGGTCGTTCATCGGACCGTGCCGGCCACCGGCCTCAGGGTTGCTGCCTGGATCGCTTCCGCGGCCGCGTACCCGGTGGCGATGCTGATCCCGGTGCCGGACTTCTCCTTCCAGGCAACGGCGCCGGCGACGATCGCGCCGGCGGCGTGCAGGTTCCCGTACACCGGCGCGCCGCCCCCATCCACCGGCCGAAATCGATCATCGATTGCGACGCCGGCGGCGGCGAGCGGCTGGTCATCGAAGTACCGCGGCGCGAAGCGGACGGAGCCATCTGCCGGAACGCCGGCCACCGCTAGCCCGAAGACGGTTTCGCGCGTGGAGCCGTGCGAGTCGAGGGCCAACCCGCCGGTGGCGAATCCCCCCGACGCGAGCACGACGGATTGCGCCGGATACGACACCGTGCCGGAGGCGTTCGCGACCCGGACCGCTTCGATGTGGCCGTCGTGGGCTGTGGCCCCGACGGCGGTGACCCCGAAGACCACACGCACGCCTGCGGCGCGAAGCGTTGCGGTCAGGGCGTCGAAGAGCCGCATCCCAGGAATGGACGGCGGCAACGTCGCCACCTCGAACACCGGCCGCCTGAGCCGGCTCTCGATCTCGCGCCACGTCTCCTCCGCTCTGCGCAGGCCGAGCACCGCCGGCAGCCCCAGGCGTTCGTCCGGTTCGAGCTTGTCCTGGAGCGCGTCGACGAGCCAGTCGCTGTAACCGTTGTTGTCGAATCTATCGGCGAGGCGGCGACCGCTGACGTCACCCAGCCGGTCGGCCGGCAGCGCAAGCTCGAGGGCGCGTGCCGTCAACGGGACCGGGAGGTTGGCGTGCGCCAGGTTCTCTGCGATGAGGAACGGGTGGAAGTCCTTGAAACCTCGGAATCCGATGAAGACGAAACGCCCGCCGGCACGCAGGTCGCCGCCGCGCATCGACGCCGGGGCGAGCGCCGATGGTTTGGCGACCCCGATCGCGGTCGGAAGGAGCAGATTCTCCAGGAGGCCGCCGGCGTAGCCCAAGCGAGCAACCCGCGCGCTGAACCACGCGAGCGACGTCTCCAGCGTTTGGACGGTGGCGCGCCGGTAGGGGTGATCGGGGGAGACTTCGAGGAGTCGCTCGAGCGACGCGGCTGGACGTTCGACACGCTCTTCTCCGACGTAGCCGAGCACGTCGACGGTCGCCGGGGCAAGGTGGGTCGCGCCCACCCCTCGCGCGACGACGACCACGTGATGGCCGTGCTCCGTGAGCCGCAACGCGGCCGTGAGGCCCGCGAGACCCGCGCCGATCACGACCGTCTGCTGAGTCATGCCGGAAGGTGCTCCAGGTCGAGGATCCCCTGAAAGATCCAGTCGTCCAGGCGTGCCTGTCGCAGCTGATCGCCGTGCAGGATGGGATGGATTCCCTTCCAGCGCTCGTCGAGGAACTCGAGGAGCGCCCGGTTCGCGCCCTCGCCGTCCACATCGCCGCCGTGATGCAGGATCCCGGTCGCGCGGTAGATGCAGAACCCCCCCTGGCAGGGTCCCATCGCCAGCCGGAGGAGACGGCGGATGTCGTCGAGACTGATGGTGCCGCGGCGTGCGATCGTCGTCTCGAGCGTGTTCCGCGTGATCAGCTCGCACTCGCAGATGATCTCCTCCGCCTGGGGGATCGGTTCGCGGGCCGCAAGCCGTGCGTCGAGCCGGTACATGGCACGGCTCTCGGATCCGGGGAGGGGCTCGCTCGCGGTCGTGCACCGCCGCTGCTCGCCCAGCTGCTCGCAGACCGCGTCGACGGTCACCTCCGCCATCAGGCGGAACGTCGTGGCCTTGCCGCCGGTGATGGTCAGGAAGCCTGCGACGCCGTCGCGCGCGGCGTGATCCAGGAGCGCGTGGGAGCGAGTCACGTCTCTGGTGTCCGCGACCTTGGCAGTCTCCTCGAACAGCGGCCGGACGCCTGCCCACGCATGCAGGGCACGCGCCTCGCGAAACCCGGGGACGAGTTTCTCCCCCTCATCGAGCAGGAGGTCGATGTCGGCACGCCGGATCTCGGTCACGTCGGGATCGGGGACGTAGACGTCGGTGGTCCCGATCACGCATGCGGTCCGGATCGGCATGAGGATGTCCCCGTCCGCCGGTCGCTTGCAGCGGTTGACGCACATGTTCACGAATCGATGATTCATCGCGATCATCAGGCCCATCCCGGCGCGAACGTTGACCGTGCAGTGCGCGAGCTCGGCGATCTGTCCGGCCCAGGCACCTGCCGCGTTGACGACAACAGTGGCCCGAACACGAAACTCCTCACCACTGCGCTCGTTGCGCAGGTGCGCTCCGATCACGCGCTCGCCCTCGAGCTCCAGATCGAGGACGCGGTGGTAGGGAAGGACGCGCGCGCCATGCTCCTCGGCCGAGCGGGCGCACGCCCAGACCACCTTCCAGGGGTCGAGGGCGGCGTCCGGCACCACGAAGGCACGCCGGATATCCGGGTTAAGTCGCGGTTCGCGACGGATCGCCTCCGCGACCGGTATCTCTTCAGCGGGGACCCCCGTCTCCACGCAACCCTTGAGGAAGAGATCGCCGTACTCCGGGTCGTCCCAGGGAGTGCTGACGAACAGACCTCCCGTGTCCTCGACGCAGTCGGATGCGATCTGCCGGAGTATCCGGTTCTCGGCGATGCACTCGCGTGCAGCCGACGGGTCCTTGACGGCGTAACGCCCCCCCGAGTGCAGCAGCCCGTGGAACCGACCGGTGGTCCCGTCCGCGAGGTCGCGTCGCTCCACCAGGATCGTGGAGAATCCGCGAAGCGCCGCGTCGCGGGCGACACCGACGCCGGTCGAACCGCCGCCGATGACGAGGACATCCGCCTCGAGCGAGCTCTCCATGACTCCTATCCTGCGCGAGGGCGCGAGTCCGTCGGGTGGCGTGGTCCGCGCCTTCGAGCGACCGAGCAGCGTGGCCCCTTACGCCGAATGCGGATGCTCCCGTTCCTGGCCCTCGGCGAAATCGCCTCTGTTCTCCGGATTTTCGGGATGGGGGTCGACCTCCTCCTG
The DNA here is from genome assembly GCA_963768105.1 of Candidatus Dormiibacterota bacterium. Lineage (GTDB taxonomy): Bacteria > Chloroflexota > Dormibacteria > Aeolococcales > Aeolococcaceae > Palsa-851. The sequence continues at coordinate 202,410 of CAVYGR010000006.1, forward strand.
TCCCTCGGCGAAGCTTCCCTGGTGGGTGGGCTTGTGCGCCTCCTCTCCCTCGGCGAAGTCGCCTTCCTCTTCCTCGAGCTCGGGGTGGTGCTCGGTCGTCTCCTGCCCGGTGGCAAACGACCCTTCGTGGGTGTGCTCATCGTCGTCCACTACGGGGACGCCTTCGGGCTCCTGGCCCTCCATGGTGGACCTCCTATATGGCTCGGTATCTATGGCTCGGTATCTATGGCTCGGTATCGGCGGTTCGGTCGTCGACCTCCAGGGTCCCGGCCGGCGCCGAACTCGTCGGCGCCGCCGGGTCCCAGAGGTAACAGTGTCGCTCTACTGCACGGTCACTCGGCCCAGTCGAAGGTCCGCGTCACGGCCTTCTTCCAGAGCGCGTATTCCTTGGCGACGGCAGCCTTGTCCATGGCCGGCTTCCACTCCTTGTCCTTGCCCCAGTTTTCGCGGAGATCCTCGACCTGCGCCCAGAAACCGACCGCCAGACCGGCGGCGTAGGCGGCCCCGAGGGACGTCGTCTCTGCGACGGTCGGGCGCACCACCGGCACGCCGAGCACGTCTGACTGGAACTGCATCAGCGTCTCGTTGTAGACCATCCCGCCGTCCACCTTGAGCGAGGTCAGCGCGACCCCGGAATCGGCGTTCATGGCGTCGACGATCTCACGCGTCTGCCACGCCGTCGCCTCGAGCGACGCACGCGCGATGTGCCCCTTGTTGACGTAGCGGGTCAGGCCCGCGATGACGCCTCGGGCACTCGCCTTCCAGTAGGGCGCGTAGAGGCCCGAGAACGCGGGCACGAAGTATGCGCCACCGTTGTCATCAACGGTCTTGGCAAGGTCCTCGACCTCCGATGAGGTCTTGATGATGCCCAGGTTGTCGCGCAACCACTGCACCAGCGCGCCGGTGATTGCGATGGAGCCCTCGAGACAGTAGGTCGCGTCGGCGCTGCCCATCTTGTAGGCGAGCGTGGTGAGCAGGCCGTTCTTCGACTGCACCGGCTTGGTGCCGGTGTTCAGCAACAGGAAGTTGCCGGTGCCGTAGGTGTTTTTCGCCTCGCCGACCGCAAAGCAGGTCTGGCCGAAGAGGGCCGCCTGCTGGTCACCGAGGTCGCCGGCGACCGGGATTCCGTTGAGGGCGCCCTTGGCCGTTCCGTAGGTCTCGCTCGAGGCCCGGATGGCCGGAAGCATGGACCGCGGCACACCCATGATGCGCAGGATCTCGTCGTCCCAGTCGAGGGTCTCGAGATTCATGAGCATGGTCCGGCTCGCGTTGGTGACGTCGGTGACGTGTACGCCACCGTCGGTACCGCCGGTGAGGTTCCAGATCAGCCACGCGTCGATGTTCCCGAAAGCGAGATCACCGCGCTCGGCCTTGCCCCTCGCACCGTCGACGTTGTCCAGGATCCACTTGACCTTCGGCCCCGAGAAGTAGGTCGCCAGCGGCAGGCCCACCTTGGCGCGGAATCGGTCCTGCCCGCCGTCCGCGGAGAGCTGCTCCACGATCTTGTCGGTGCGTGTGTCCTGCCAGACGATCGCGTTGTACACCGGTTTGCCGGTGGTTCGGTCCCACACCACCGTCGTCTCACGCTGATTCGTGATCCCGACCGCGGCGATGTCGCCGATGTCCACCTTGCCGAGCCCGGCCTTCACGACCTCGTTTGTGCGCGTCCAGATCTCGAGCGGATCGTGCTCCACCCACCCTGGCTTCGGAAAGATCTGCTCATGCTCCTTCTGATCGACAGCGACGACCTTGCCGCTGTGATCGAAGACCATGAAGCGCGTGCTCGTGGTCCCTTGATCAATCGCTGCTGCGTATTTCGCCATTCTTATTTCCTTTCGCCCATATCTCGTTCAGAAGTCCGTCGGCGTTCAGCGAGGGGGTCTAGCCGATGGGAAGTTGGTGCGCGACGACGGCGCCGAGGATGCCACCGACGATCGGCCCCACCACCGGTATCAGGGCGTACTGCCAGTCGGATGAGCCCTTACCTGGGATTGGAAGGAGAAAGTGCGCTATCCGCGGCATGAGATCTCGGGCAGGGTTGATCGCGTAACCGGTCGGACCGCCCAACGAGAGGCCGATCGCGAAGACCAGCAGGCCGATGAGCAGGGGGGCGATTCCACCCACGAGGTGATTCCCCCCGGAGGTGATGGCGACCACCCCGAAGACGAGCACGAAGGTGCCGATGACCTCGCTGATGAAGTTGAACGCCGGGTTCCGGATCGCCGGGCCCGTGGAGAAGACCGCGAGCTTCAGACCAGGATCCTCAGTCTCCTTCCAGTGATGGCTGTAGTGGGCCCACACCAGGACCGCCCCGATGAAAGCTCCCACCAGTTCACCGCCGATGTACGACGGGACGTTGGACCAGCTGGTCACGCCGATGACCGCCAGCCCGAGTGTCACCGCGGGGTTGAGGTGCGCACCGTCGAACTGACCCACCGCGTAGACAGCCATCGCGACCGCCATCGCCCACCCGAAGGTGATCACGATCCACCCGCTGTTCTGGGCCTTCGACTTGGCTAGCAGCACCCCGGCGACGACGCCGTCACCCAGCAGGATCAGCAGGCCTGTACCGATGACCTCCGACATAAAGATGTGACTCGGCATTGGTGCCAACCTCCGTGCGCGATCTCTACCCCTGATGGGTGGTGGGGACAGTACCCTCGCCCGTAGGGCATTGTCAACAGCCTCGGGGGATAGCCCTTTTGGGCGCCGTTAACGAAGCGCTAGGCTTACGCTGTGCCCAGGCGGATCCAGTCGATCGAACGTGCATCAGCCATCCTCCGGCTGCTCTCCGGGCGCACCGGGCGCTTGAGTCTCGCGGAGCTGGCAGGAGAGCTGGGACTTCCCAAGGGCACCGTGTACGGCATCCTGCGGACGCTGCTCTCCGTCGGATTCGTCGAGCAGGACCCCGAGTCGGGGAAGTACCGCATGGGCGCCGCGCTGCTCCACCTCGGGAGCACGTATCTGGACGGCAATGAGTTGCGAACGCGAGCGCTCAACTGGTCGGACTGGCTGGCGGCGCGCACCAACGAGAGCGTGCGTCTTGGCACGTTGCACGAGGGGCAGGTGCTCGTCGTCCACCATGTCTTCCGCCCCGACAACAGTCCACAAACGCTCGAGGTCGGGGCGCTCCTGCCAGTGCACGCGTCAGCCATGGGCAAGGTGCTGCTCGCCCATCACCCCTACCTGGCGGCGGAGCTAGCGACCAATGGCGCGATGATGCGTTTCACCGACTGCACCATCACCGACCCCAGGGCGCTCACCGACGAGCTGGAACGGGTGCGAGCCCAGGGCTGGGCGTCGGCGGTGCACGAACTCGTCTACGGGGAGGCGTCCTGCGCAGCCCCGATTCACGATCGGCGTGGGATCGCGGTCGGATCCATCGCCATATCGGGACCGATCGAGCGGATCTGCGAGGGCACGCAGCCGCGCAATGAGCTGATCTCGTACGTTCGCGAGGGAGCGCGCACGATTTCGCGCGATCTGGGAGCGGTTCCGTGGTAGCACCGACGCGGGCTCCGTCGCGATGGGCCGCACGCCTTGACACTCCGGACGGTCGGACTCATACTCCGCGCGGAGCGAGGAACGGCGGATCTCGGAGGCGGTGCCCGCGCATGTCAGCTCCTCCCCGGCACGGGAATCTGTGAGGAGCGGCAGGCAATGAGCGAGCAGTACGTCGCTGCGATCGATCAGGGAACGGCGTCCTCACGCTGCCTGGTGTTCGATCAGCAGGGTCGGATCGTCTCCGTCTGCCAAAAGGAGCACGAACAGATCTTTCCGCGCCCCGGCTGGGTGGAGCACGATCCCCAGGAGATCCTGCGCAACGTCGTCACAGTGGTGCGCGGGGCGCTGGACAGCGGCGGCCTCGACCTCGGTGACCTGGTCGCGGTCGGCATCGCGAACCAGAGGGAGACCACAGTGGTCTGGGATCGTCACACCGGCGAGCCAGTGCACAACGCGATCGTCTGGCAGGACACCCGCACCGACGGTCTGGTCAGGAAACTGGGCGCGGAACACGGCCAGGACCGCTTCCGCGACCGCTGCGGACTGCCTCTGGCCACCTACTTTTCCGGACCGAAGGTGAGCTGGCTGCTCGACAACGCGCCCGGCCTGCGACGGCGCGCCGAGGAAGGCGAACTGCTCTTCGGCACCATGGACAGCTGGCTCGTCTGGAATCTCACCGGGCGCCATGTCACCGACGTCACCAACGCCAGCCGGACCATGCTCATGAATCTCGAGACGCTCGACTGGGATGACACGTTGCTCGATGCGATCGGGGTGCCGCGGGCGATGCTCCCCGCCATCCAACCGTCGTCGAAGATCTACGGCGAGGCCGGCGGTTCGCTCGGTGGGGTTCCGATCGCGGCGGCTCTCGGCGATCAGCAGGCCGCGCTCTTCGGGCAGACGTGTTTCTCGGCCGGCGAAGCCAAGTGCACGTACGGCACGGGGAGCTTCCTGCTCCTGAACACGGGGAACCGGCCGGTCCGATCGGGGCACGGTCTGCTCACGACCGTGGGCTCCAAGATCGGGGACGAGCCCGCAACCTACGCGCTCGAGGGCTCGATCGCGGTGACCGGCGCGCTCGTCCAGTGGTTCCGCGACAAGGTGGGCCTGATCGGGAGCGCGCCCGAGGTGGAAACTCTCGCGCGGACCGTCGACGACAACGGCGGCATCTATTTCGTCCCGGCGTTCTCGGAGTCTTCGCGCCGCACTGGCGCGGCGATGCGCGCGGGGTGATCGCCGGTCTCACCGGCTACGCCACCAAGGGGCACCTCGCACGCGCGGTGCTCGAGGCGACCGCGTGGCAGACGCGCGAAGTCGTCGATGCCATGAATGCCGACTCGGGCATCGAGATGACATCGCTGAAAGCCGACGGTGGCATGACCGCGAACAACCTGCTGATGCAGTTCCTCGCCGACGTGCTCGCCGTGCCGGTGGTGCGGCCGATCGTTGCCGAGACCGTGTCGCTCGGCGCCGCGTACGCAGCCGGACTCGCGGTGGGATTCTGGCCGGACATCGAAAGCCTGCGTGCCAACTGGCACAAGGCCGCTGAATGGCTCCCGAACATGGACCAGAGCGCACGCGACCGGGGCTACCGAAAGTGGAAGAAGGCCGTGCAACGCACGCTCGACTGGGTGGACGACGACGACTGACGTCGTGCGCGGCTAGACGATAAACCGGCGGTATCGCCACAGGTAATCGAGCCCGCTCAGCACCGTAGCGATGACTGCGATCCAGATGAACGCCACCGCGGCGGGCTCGAGGAATCTATACGGCTGCGCAAGGATGATGAGCAGGATCATGCAGTTCTGACTTAACGTCTTCGACTTGCCCCACGGAGTCGAGCTCACCACCACGCCTTGGGCGGCCGCGACCGAGCGCAACCCGGTGATGAGGAATTCGCGCGCGGCGACGACCACCACCACCCACGCCGGCAGCAGCGACTGCGTGGCCAGGATGACCAGCACGGTGATGACCAGCAGCTTGTCGGCCAGCGGGTCGAGGAACTTCCCAAGCTCCGTGACAAGATTGCGGGCACGGGCGATGCGGCCGTCGAGCGTGTCGGTTGCCGCCGCGGTGACATACGCGACCGCGCCGACCTGGTAGTGATCGGTGAAGTCCATGGCAAGGACGGCGCCGATCACCGGCACGAGCAGAATCCGCAGGATCGTGAGCTGGGTGGGGAGGGTCAGGTGGCGGGTCACATGGGACCGGATGCGCCGATCAGCGCTTGGCGCTCACCTTCCCTCGTCGGACACGGAAACCGCGCACGCAAAGCTCGCCAAGGATACCGGCCGGGGCCTGCCCCGGTCAGTCTGCGGATGGCTGCTCCACGGTGGTCTGCGGGGAACCGGTGAAGCCCGGCAGCGGCCGCTGTATCAACCCGTGCGCGACGTACCAGCGGATGGTTCGACGCATCGAGACCTCGATCGGCGTGTACACCAACCCCAGGTCGCGAGCCGCTCCTGTCCCGTCGTACGCGCTGCCCTCGGTGAGCGTTCGCACCATCTCACGACAGAACGTCGATCGCCGGTTGCGGCTGCGGCCGGCGGCCTCGACCCCGGCGGAGAGCACGTACGCGAGCCAGGCTGGAATGAACCTGGGGGTGTCCTGGAGCCCGGTGATGCGGGCGAGCAGTTCGAGCCCTTCCCGGAATGTCATCGACGCGCCGCAGAGCAGATACCGCTCGCCCCCAACCCCACTTTCCTCGGCCAGGATGTGGCCTCGCGTGCAGTCCGCGACGTCGACGACGTTGAGCGGCCCGTTGACGGCGACGCGCAGCCTGCCATTGAGGTAGCTGAGGAGCAGCCGTGCAGTTCCGCTGGTCCGTCCCGGCCCCTGGACCGAGGCTGGGTTGACGCACACGACCGCCAGTCCCGTCTGCTCCGCCACCTGCATCACCGCGTGCTCGGCCTCGACTTTCGACCGGGCGTACTTCGAGGGAAGCGCGCGGTGGCCCGCTCCAGAGCTCCCGGCTTGGACTTGACCCTGCCCCAGGGTGACGGCGGACGAGGTGTAGATCAGCTTGCCGACACCGGCGGTCGCCGCCGCTAGCGCTACCGCACGCGACCCGGCCACGTTGACGGCGAAGAGCGGTCGCGGATCGGGCAGGCAAAAGGCATTGACGCCGGCGGCGTGGTAGACGACATCGCAACCGGCGAAGCCGGCTGCGAGCGATGCGGGATCGCGGAGGTCGCCGCGCACCGGTTCGGCGCCGAGCGCGACCACCTTCTTGGCTGCTGCGTCGGAGCGGACCAGTGCCCTGACCGGTCGGCCGGAGGCGACCAGGTCCTCGACGATCGCCCTCCCGAGGAAGCCGGTCGCACCGGTGACGACGGCTCTACCGACCACTGGCCGCGATCGTAACAGCCGGTTCAGACCGGGAGTCGCGAGCGACCCGACCGTGCGGTCCGGCCTCGCGACGGTCGCCGCGCCGGGACCCGCGGGTCCTCCGGCCACCCCTTGACATCACCCTCGCGATAAGAGTAGTTTCCGACCACCGTTCGATAATGTCGAATACTAGGAGACCAGCATGGCCACTGCTGTCAGGCGAATGCGGAAAATCATCAACGAGCCGGACCAGGTCGTGAAGCAGTCGCTCGCTGGGCTCGCCGCCGCCCACGCCGACCTCCTCCGTTACGACGTCCCGAATCAGATCCTGGTGCGTGTCGATGCTCCCAAGAAGGGCAAGGTCGCGCTGATCTCGGGAGGCGGATCCGGCCACGAGCCCCTCCACGGAGGCTTCGTCGGCATGGGCATGCTCGATGCCGCGTGCCCCGGAGAGGTCTTCACGTCGCCGGTCCCGGACCAGATGCTCGCCGCCACCAAGGCGGTGGACGGCGGCGCGGGGGTCGTGCACATCGTCAAGAACTACACGGGCGACGTCCTCAACTTCAAGATGGCCGCTGACGAGGCGTCCGAGGACGGCATCAAGGTCGAGTCGGTCGTGATCGACGACGACGTCGCGGTCCAGGACTCGCTGTACACCGCGGGGCGACGCGGCGTCGGTGGGACCGTGCTCGCCGAGAAGATCGCCGGCGCCGCCGCGGAGCGAGGCGACGATCTCGCCGCCGTCGCCGGCTTCGTGCGCCAGGTCAACTCGCGCGCGCGCTCGTTCGGCATCGCGCTGTCCTCGTGCATCCCACCGGCGTCGGGCCAGCCCATCTTCGACCTCCCCGAGGGCGAGATGGAGGTCGGCATCGGCATCCACGGCGAGCCCGGACGGCGCCGCGCGCCCCTCGGCAGCGCCGCGGAGATCGCGGACATCATGGTCGAGGCGGTGACCACCGACCTTGCTGCCAAGTCCGGCGCAAACGTGCTGGTGTTCGTGAACGGCATGGGTGGCACGCCGCTGATCGAGCTGTACCTGCTGTACGGTGAGGTGGAGAGCCGCCTGCGCAAGGCGGGCCTGCGCCCCGCGCGCAACCTGGTCGGCAGCTACATCACGTCGCTCGAGATGGCCGGCGCATCGCTCACGCTGCTCGAGCTCGACGACGCGATGACCGCCCTCTGGGACGCACCAGTGCACACACCGGCTCTGCGCTGGGGAGGCTGATGCTAAGGTGGCGGTCGCTATAGCAATGGACTCGCAGACCGTCACCGCGTGGATGAGTGAGATCGCCTCGTCGGTCCGGGCCGAGCGGGACTACCTGGTCCAGCTCGACGCCGCGATCGGCGATGGCGACCACGGCATCAACATGAATCGAGGGTTTGACGCGGTGACCCTTGCGTTGAGCACCGAGCCGGACAGCACCCCCGGAAAGCTGCTGATTCTTGCCGGCAAGACGCTGATCTCCACTGTGGGCGGGGCCAGTGGACCGCTCTGGGGTTCGGCGTTGCGCAAGGCCGGCCGCGCTCTCGGTGACGGGCCAACGTTCGATCTTGCCCAGTTGGTCGATGCGGTGGCGGCCGCGCTCGCGTCGGTGCAGGACCTGGGTGCCGCCGTCCCGGGAGACAAGACGATGGTCGACGCGCTCGCCCCGGCGGTCACGTCCATGCGAGAGGGGTTGGCTCGAGGCGCGTCGAGCGGCGAGATGCTGCGCTCCGCAGCTGAGGCGGCGGAGACCGGGATGCGGGCAACCATCCCCATGCAGGCACGTAAGGGACGGGCGTCCTATCTCGGCGAGCGTTCGATTGGGCATCAGGACCCTGGGGCGACCTCGACCGCACTCATCATCCGCGCCCTGGAACGGACGGTCGCGAGCTCCTCCTGATGGCCGAGCGCGTGCTCGTGGGCGTCCCGGCGTCGCCGGGTACGGCCTTCGGGATGGTGCGGCGGATCGACCCCGACAGCGCCGAGGACCGCAGCGTCCTCGACGTGGAGGCTCGACCAGGAGCGGTGGCGCGGGCGCTCTCCGCGTTGGACCAATCGGCTTCAGAGCTCGCAGCACTCGCCGAGCGATTGCGCGCCGATGGCCGCGCCGAGGAGGCGGCCATCCTCGACGCCGGGATGCTGATGGCGGAGGACCCGCTGCTGCGCGCCTCGGTGGAGACGGCGATCCTCGATCGCGGCCTGAGCGCGCCAACTGCGATTCGCCTCGAGGTCGAGGGCGTGGCTCTGCAGCTCGACGCGCTCGGTGACGCCGACCTCGCGGCGCGGGCTGCGGATGTGCGCAGTCTCGGACGCCGGGCGGCTCGGCTGGCCTCCGGGGCCGCGGCGACCTCGACGCGGACTCGGGAGGCGGGAGGTGACGCCATCCTGGTGGCCGCCGACCTTGGGCCTGCGGACGTCGCCGAGCTCGACAGCGACGTCCGCGCGATCGCCCTGGCCGGCGGCGGGACCACCGGGCATGCGGCCATCGTGGCGAGGGGCCTCGGCCTCCCCATGGTCGTGGGACTGGGGACGGAGGGACTGGGTCTCGGCGACGGAGCTCCGTGCGTCGTCGACGGCACCCGTGGAGTGGTGGTCCAGTCGCCAAGCCCGGATCGCGTGGCGAACGTGCTTCGTGAGCTCGAGTCCGTCCGGGCGATCCAGGAACGCGCGATCTCGGCGCTTGCGCTCCCCACCGTGACCCGCGACGGCCGGGCGATCCGGGTGCTCGCCAACGCGTCGGGCGCCGCCGAGGTGCGCGCCGGGCTGGCGGCGGGCGCCGAGGGCGTGGGGCTCCTTCGCACCGAGCTGGCCTTTCTCGAGGCGGCGCACTGGCCGACGGTCGCCGAGCACCAACGCCTGCTCGAGCCCGCCCTCGCACTGCTCTCCGGGCGGACGGCCACGGTACGCCTCCTCGATTTCGGCGGCGACAAGACCCCGCCCTTTCTTCTTGGAACCCACGCGCGCGGGATCGAGCTGCTCCTGGCCGAGCCGGACGCACTCTCAGCGCAGCTGCAGGCGATCCTCGAGGCCGGCGAGGAGACCCAGCTCCGGGTTCTGATTCCGATGGTCGGCGAACCCGGGCACGTGCGAGCGGTGCGGGCGGCCCTGGAGGAGGTCGCCGTCCGCACCGGGCGCAGGCTGCCCCTCGTGGCGGCGATGGTGGAGGTTCCGGGCGCGGTGGCCATGGCGGACCGCATCGCCGCCGAGGTCGGCCTCTTCAGCATCGGCACCAACGACCTGACCAGCCTCCAGCTGGGTCTCGACCGGACCCGCCCCGGAGGTGCTCCGGCCCATCACCCCGCGGTCCTCCGCCTGATTGCGGACACGGTCGCCGCCGCTCGCCGCGCCCAGATCCCCGTCGAGGTGTGCGGCGAGGCGTCCTCGGATCCGCTGGTGATGCCGCTGCTCGTGGGCCTTGGGGTCGACGAGCTCAGCGTGGGCGCGGCGATGGTCGCGCGTGTCCGGGCGTGGGTGCGCGCGCTGGATCATGGGGAGGCGTCCAGAATTGCGTCGCGGGCGCTCGACGCCGAATCGGCCGCCGAGGTGAAGTCCCTGACGCGCCCGCTGCGGCGCCTACTCGACGACGCCGGCGAGTGAGTCGGCCAGGGCGCCGAGCGCGTCGGCAGCGTCGTCGCCGTCGGCACGGACCACCAGCGTTGTGCCTGCGGTGGCACCGAGACCGAGCACGCTGAGGATGCTCTTCGCGTCCGCCTCGCGACCGTTCGCCGCGACCGTGATCTTGGATCGGAAACGCATGGCGGTGCGCACGAAGAGGGCAGCGGGGCGCGCGTGCAGCGCCACCCCGTCGGGAAGGGTCATGGTCGTCTCAGAGCTTGCGAGCATCACGCGCCTCCTCGGCCGCGCGCGCCACCTCGTCGAGCGACGCGCCCGACGAGGCGACCACCGCTGCCGCGACCGCACCCTCCACGAACGGCGCGTCGACCAGCCGGAAGTGGCCGTTGCCGTTGCCATCGAGGATTTCGCGGACGGTCAGGATCGAGCTGCCGAGGTCGCAGAGCAGCACGACTCCGTCTCCCTGGTCGGCTTGCGCCATGGCTTGGCGGACGAGGGTTTCCGACGTCCCCAGATCCCCGTCCGGGCCGCCGCCGGCGGGCTCGATGCGTACGTCCGGTCCGGCCATCTGACCGGCCAGCATCTGCAGTCCTGCCGCCAACTGGGGGCTGTGTGACACCAGTACAATCCCGACCGCCACGACGTCCCTCGCTCTCACACGATTCGTTCAGACTGCCGCCTAGTCTACATCCCCGACCATAATTCAGCAATGCCGAATGGCCAGCGTTCGACCACGATTCAATCCGTCGATCGCGCCGCTGCAATCCTCAAAGCGCTCGCGGGCGGATCGGGACGGCTCGGAGTCAGCGAGCTCGCCGAGCGGCTTGAGCTGGCGCGCCCGACGGTCCATGGTCTCCTGCAGACCCTGCTGGCGCAAGGCTTCGTCGAACAGGATCGCGTCTCGGAGAAGTACCAGCTCGGGGCCGGGCTCCTCCAGCTCGGATACTCCTACCTCGACGTCAACGAATTGCGCGCGCGCTCGATCACGTACGCGGCGCGGCTGGCCGTCCGCACCAACTGTGCCGTTCGCGTCGGCGTGCGGCATGGCGCCACCGCGGTCATCGTTCACCACGTCTTCCGTCCCGACGCCACACTTCAGATCCTCGAGGTCGGCGCGCAGCTCCCCCTCCACGCCAGCGCGCTGGGCAAGGCGCTCCTCGCCTTCGCACCTAAGGACATCATTGCCAACCTGCTGTCCTCGCCGCTGGAGCGGTTGACGAAGCGGACCCCGACTGCCGCCGCGCTCCGCGTGCAGCTCGACTCCATACGTGTCCAGGCCATCGCCACCGAGCGCGATGAGGCGGTGCTGGGTGAATCCAGTGTCGCCGCCCCGATCTTCGACCGGTCGTCAGTGGCCGTCGGGGCGATTGCGGTCGTCGGCGACACCGAGCGAATCTATCCTCGCGGACCCGCTCGCGGCCTCTCGACCGCGGTCGTGGAGGCAGCCCGCGGCGCCTCCCGCGAGCTCGGCGCCGTGCGCTGGCCCTTCGAAGGCTAGTGGCGGCTGGCGTGCGGCAAGCGTCCCGGTCATGCGGGGGCCTGGTCGCGGCGGGGATGCCTGTGGCAGCGGGCCCTCTTAGGTGGGCCCTCCTTTAATAAGGCTAAGAGGGTCTAATAAGGTTAAGAGGGTCGAGTACCCGGTAATAAGGTCAAGAGGGTCGAGTACCCGGTAAGAACGGCGACCGATTGAGCCGGTGTCTTGTCCCCTAGCCAGCCGTGACCCCATCGGGCGCCCGGGTCCAGGCCCCGGAGGGGTGCGCCGGCGGGATCGCCAGCACCTCGCGATGCTCGGTCCGGACCACCTGCCAGCCTCCCTCGTGGACCATCCAGTGATGGCGCTGGCAGAGCAGCACCAGGTTGGCGACGTCGGAGACCCCGCCGTGGCTCCAGTGGAGGACGTGGTGGGCGCTGGTCCAGGACGCGGGGCGCTCGCAGCCCGGCCAGACGCAGCCCCGGTCGCGCACCCGCAGCGCCGCCCGCGCCGCCGGCGCCGGCACCCGCAGCGCCCGGCCGACGTCGAGCACCGCGGCGTCGGGACCGAGCAGGACGCGGCGGATGCTAATGGGACCGGAGCAGCAGCCTCGATGGCATGCTGAGCCCGAGCCCCTGACGAGTGACCACCCGCGGATGCCGAGCACGAAGCACTAACGCCAGACCGTGGCCTCGTCAGGTGGTGAGGAGCCTGACGGCTGGTGGGATGTCGTGCCTCGAGCACTGGTCCATTAGGACGCCGTGAACTCCTCTGGCTCGCGTTGTCAGCGGGATCACATGGAGGGCAGCAATGATCTATCTGGGCATTGACTGGGCCGAGGATCACCACGATCTCTGCCTGCTCGACGAGGCCGGTGAACGTCTCGCAACTGCACGTGTTCCGGACGGCGTGGAAGGCTTGCGGCGACTTCATGAACTCGTTGCCCTACATGCAGACAGCGCGGACTCGGTTGTCGTCGGGATCGAGACCGATCGCGGCCTGCTGGTGCAGGGCTTGCTCGCCTCTGGCTACACGGTGTACGCCATCAACCCGTACGCAGTCAGTCGATACCGCGACCGGCATACCACGTCGGGAGGAAAGTCGGATCGCGGCGACGCGAAGATCCTCGCCGATCTGGTTCGCACGGACCGCCACAACCATCGTCAGATCGCAGGTGACAGCGATCTCGCCGAAGCGGTGAAAGTGCTTGCGCGGGCGCAGCAGAACCTCCTCTGGGCCCGACAGCGACACATCAACCAGCTGCGCAGTGCGCTCCGCGAGTTCTACCCAGCGATGCTCGAAGCGTTTGGCACCGACCTGGCCAGCCGCGACGCGTTGGTGGTGCTGAGCCTGGCGCCGACTTCACAACTGGGGGCGCGCTTGAGTCGTGCCCAGATCCGCGCTGCGCTCGCACAGGCAGGACGACAACGCAACTTGGATGCCACCTCGACAGCTATCCATACAGCGCTTCAGGCACAGCAGCTGCTGGCACCGGCGCGCCTCAGCGCTGCATACGGCCTCACGGTGCGGGCGAGTGTGGCCTTGCTCCGCCAATTCAACGTCGAGATCGAGCAACTCGAGGTGGAGTTGGTCGCATCTTTTGAGGGACACCCGGACGCCGAGATCCTTTGCAGTCTTCCAGGACTGGCTCAGTCCTCGGCGCCCGGGTTCTGGCGGAGTTCGGGGATGACCCGACCCGATATAAGGATGCCCGATCGCGACGGTGCTACGCCGGCACAGCGCCGATCACGCGCGCCTCTGGCACCAGGAGCGTGGTGCTCGCGCGCAGCACGCGCAACCGGCGCATGGCCCAAGCGTGCTACCTCTGGGCGTTCTCGGCGCTGCGCCCGTCACCCGGTGCGCGCGGCTTCTACGACCGCCAACGGGCCAATGGCAAGTCCCACCATCAAGCGCTCCGCGCGCTCGCCAATGCCTGGTCGGCGTTCTGCACGGATGCCTCAGCAACGGCCAGCTCTACAACGAGCAGGTGGCTTGGCCAGTACACGCGGAGGTTGCCGCTTGACAGCTTAGGGTCGTGGGATGTCTGGCATCGCAGGCGAGCCGCTGCACCGTCGCCGCCGCCACCACCCCGGCGAACTCGAGCTCGCCCCCGGGCGCGCCCCGCACCCCCTGCACGGTCTCGACCGAGGCGGTGAGCTGGAGCTGGGCAGGGTGGTGGCGTCCCCCGCTGGCAAAACCGTGGTCGAGGGCATGGCCGGCGAGCTCGACCAGCCCGTCGCCGAGGCGGCGGGCCCGGGAGCGCTCGTCGCCCACCCCGGCGGGGGCGCAGAGCGGGGCCAGGGCGACCCGCAGGATGGCCCCGCCCACGGGGTCGAGCAGGCCCCGAATCGCGACCCGGCCGTCCGCGCAGCGGAGCAGCTCGAGCCGCCGGGACTCGACCGCGCTGACCTGCTCGGCGAGCACGGCGGCGGCGGCGGCGGCGTGACGGGCGTGGGTGCAGTCGAAGCCGAAGCGGCTCACCGAGTGCTCGAGAGCGAGGGCGAGCAGGGGGCCCTCGTCGAAGCCGGCGTTCCCGGCACTCTCGCGGACCGCCCGGGCGGTGCCGGCGAGCAGGACGAGGTGGGCGAACCCGATCCGGCCCGCCTCGAGCGCGGCCACGCTCGCCGGCAGCTGCCCGGCCTGCTCCCCGGTGGCGACCGCCCGCGCCGCCGCGTGCCCGGACATGGCGCACTGGTGGCGGACCCATTCGATCGGTGAGACCGAGCCCTGGGCCTCGTACTCCTGCGTGGCGGCGAAGGCGGCGGCCGCCCGGGCGAAGCCGAGCTCGAGGCGGTCGATGCCGTGGCGGAGCCGGATCAGCTGCTCGCCGAGCTCGGAGGGCGTGACCGCCTCGGCGGGCGCCCCCGCGTACGCTTCGATGGCCTGGAGCACGTCCTCCAGCCCTGCGGTCCTGCCTTCGCCATCACACATCGCAGTAGTGTAGAACATCCGTTCGCCAACCGCTGGACTCCACTCATCGCGCGTCGGCCAGCCTCGCCGCCTCGGCCTGTACCCCCTCCGCCCACGTACCCGGTAACCACCCCCGTCAGAACAATGCTCGACCCCTCTGCCGGCCGCATCTGATCCTCAGGTCCACCGTCGCGCCGACCTTTCCGCCCAATACTGCACCGCCGCCTCGGCAAGGTCCGGCAGGCTGTCGATCGCCGCGTCCGGAGCGCGGAGGTTGCTGGCGAGCTGATCGACGGTGGCGGCGCCACTCAAGACAACTGTCACCCATGGACGGGCGAGCACGGCCGCGATGGCCAGCACGTCCGGTCCTACTCCGGCGGCCGCCGCGGCTTCACCAAATGGAGAGCCCGCCGCACCCACATCCCCATCCGCGGTGAGCCTGCCGTTCGCCAGCGCCTCCTTCACCACCACGGCCCATCCCGCATCGGCGGCCTCCTCAAGGGCAGGTGCGGCGGATGGCTCGAGCAGGTTCCAGGTCGCCTGCACCGACGAGAACAGCTGCACCCCATCGACACGAACCTCGAGCGCGCGTCGAAGCGTCTCCCCCTGCTTCGGACCGGTGGTCGTGATCCCGAGGATGATCCCGTGCTCGCGGCGCCGCGCCAGCGCGGCGAGCAACCGAGCGTCATCGAGGGCACCCGATTCGATGGTCAACGAATGCACCTGGTAGAGACGCAGACGATCGCCGAGGAGCGCGATCGTCTCAGCGTACTGGCGCTCGAAGGTCGCGAGCGACAGATCCTTGACCTCCTGGACGGGCGCTGCCATGTCCCATCCGCCGACGTACGTGTATCCCCATTTGGAGCCGACCACGACGTCGTCGACATCATCGCGAGCATCGAACCACTGGCTGAGGAACAGCTCTGCCAATCCGTATGAGCGGGCGACATCGATGTAGCGGACCCCGGACGCATACGCGACGTTGAGCAGTTCCCATGACCGCTGACGCAGCGCGCGTTCCGAGCGATCGTTGCCGAAGTCCGCGTCACGGTGGGTGGTGATGTACGCCGGCCGGCCGGTGGCAGCCAGGCCGAGACCGATCCGGCTCACTCGCGGTCCGTTGCGGCCAAGATTGACCGTCTCCATCCCGCCGCCTATCCGGTGTTCTGCAGACCGGCGGCGATGCCGTTGACGGTGAGCAGCAGCAACTGCTCCAGTCGTTTGCGCTCCGCATCCCCATGCGATCCCTGACGCAGCGCCCGCAACGCGCGAAGCTGGAGATGGCTGAGCGCGTCGATGTATGGGTTGCGCAGCTCCACCGCCCACGAGAGCACGCGACGATGCTCGAGCAATCGGGACTGTCCGGTGACCGCGAGGATGCGCTCGATGGAGCGGTCGTATTCGGTGAGGATGCGATTCGCGATGTGCGGCTGGTTTCCGAGCTTCAAGAATGCTGCAGCCATGAATCGATCGGTCTTGGCAAGGCTCATCTCCGCGTTGTCGATGAGCACGTTGAGCAACGGCCACTCTTCGTAGGCAACACGCAATTCATCGATGTCGGCGGCTGCAAGTCCGCTGCCGACTCCATACCAGCCGGGCAGATTGAGCCGGATCTGCGACCACGCAAAGACCCAGGGGATCGCCCTGAGTGACTCCAGGGTCGGCTCGCCGCCGCGGTGCGCCGGTCGCGACCCAAGGTGCAGACGAGCGAGTTCGCGCACCGGGGTGATCGCGGCGAAATAGGCGGCGAACCCATCGAAGTGGGTCAACTCCTCATATGCGGTCAGCGCCGCGGAGTCCAGCCGGCGTGCGAGCGCAGCGAAACGAACCGCCGCCCGCTCGGTCCGCTGCCGAGCCGCAGGGGCCGACGCGAGCAGCACGGCCGATGTCACCTGCTCGAGATGCCGCCTCGCTAGCGTGCGATTGCCATATCGAGCAAAGATGACTTCGCCCTGCTCCGTGACCTTGAAGCGGCCGGCTACGGATCCCGGGGCCTGCGCCATGACCGCGCGATTTGCCGGACCACCTCCACGCCCCAGCGCGCCGCCGCGCCCGTGGAACAGCGTGAGACGGATCGAGCGTTCCGCCGCCCACGCGGCGAGGTCGGCCTGGGCTGCGTAGAGCGCGAGGTTCGCGGTCACGGCCCCGCTCTCCTTTGCCGAGTCCGAGTATCCCAGCATCACCTCGAGACATCGACCGTTGGCCGCGAGCCGTCGTCGCACCGGCTCCAGCCCCAGCATGTCGTCGAGCGTCTCGCGCGCCTGGCGCAGGTCGAGAATGGTCTCGAACAGGGGCACCGCGTCGATGTCCGGTGCCGCGTTGGGGGCGCAGGCGCGTGCGGCGAGGGCGTAGACCGCGGCGATGTCCGCAGCGCTCCTTGTGAAGCTCACGATGTAGCGGTTGCACGCGCGAGCGCCAAAACGCTGTTGGAGCAGCCCCATGGCGCGGAGGGTCGCCAGGACCTCTTCGGTCTCGAGCGAGCAGGCGCCCCCGGCAGCCAGCTCGGCGAGCGCGATGCGATGCACGTCGCTGTGCTGCCGTATCTCAAGCTCGGCGAGGTGAAAGCCAAAGCTCTGCACCTGCCAGACAAGGTCCTGGAGCTGTCCGTATGCCTGACGCGGCGCCCCGGCAGCGGCGAGCGACTCCTGGAGGCAGCGGAGGTCGTCGAACAGATCGTCCGGCCCGATATACGCCCTCATCAAATCCGCGCGACGCGTCGCGGCGATCCGTTCAGCAACCAGGAGGAGGAACTGCCGGTAGGGTTCACCGGGCGCGCGCGCCTCGATTGCCGCAGCGCGTTCGCCGGCGATCCGGCGCGTGTCGCGAAGGCGGCTGAGCAACTGCGCATCGGGCGGGGTGGTCACCGTGTCGGCGGTCAGGCTCCTGCCGACGCGGACGGCGGCGGTTTCCAGGCCGCGCAGCACGTGCTCGGACTGGATCAGCATCGCCTCGAGGGTGACCTGAGCGGTGATCTGCGGGTTGCCGTCGCGGTCACCGCCGACCCAGCTGCCGAAGCGCACGAATGCTGGCGCCAGCGGTGCCCGCGCGCCGCTCTCGCCCGAGGCGATCCGCGTGTCGAGTTCGCGATAGAGCTCGGGGATGAGCCGGAACAGCGTCTCGTCGAACACGCTCATGAGCGCGCGCACCTCATCGAGCGGTTGCAGCTCCTGGCTGCGCAGCTGCGAGGTGCGCCAGAGTCCGTCGACTTCCTCGAGCAGCCGGCGGCGAGCATCGGCCCGCTCCGGGTCCGCCGCACGCGGGTCGCTGAGACGTTCGAGCTGCTCGCCGACGCGTCGTACCGACGAGGTGACGGCGCGGCGTCGAGCCTCGGTGGGATGCGCGGTGAACACCGGACGCACCCGCATGCTGTCGAGCATCCCGGCGAGTGCCTCGTCACCGAGTTCGCCACGGACATCCGCGATCGCCGCGGCGAGCGCTTCCGGCGGCGCCAGAGCGGCCGGGTCCGGCTCGCGCAGCGCGCGGGCGCGAAACCGCTCCTCCGCAAGGTTGACGAGGTGGAAGTAACACGTGAACGCGCGTGCCACCAGCTCGGCGCGATCGAGGGGCCATGAGGACACCAGCGCGTCGGCTGCCTTGGCATGGCCGCCCCGCTGATCGCCCACAGTGCGGGCGCGAATGACGGTGCGGCGAAGCAGCTCGACGTCGGCGAGCAGGGCATCGCCGGCTTGCTCGGCGATCACCTGGCCGAGCACCTCGCCCACCAGGCGCACCTCGTCTCGCAGCGAAGGAGGCATCTGCTGTCGCGCCGTGTCGCGCGTGAGCTCGCCGCGTGTCCGCATGCGTCCACACCTTACCGACCGCTCGCCGATCCGCGCCCGCTCCTGATCCTCCGGGCTAATGCCGGTCGGCGCGTTGATTCAGGCGGCGTGTCGCGGGCCGGGGAACGGGACTGGCTCGACACCCAGCTCGTCCATCGCGTGACGGTAGTTGAGGTAATGCCGGTGGGCTTCGCCGTGACGGCCGGCCTCGGAGAGCGCGCGCACCAGGAGCAGGTTCGCATCCTCGTCGAAGCGGTCGATCTCGAGGATGCGGAGCAGGTAGCGGACGGCGACGTCGGGTTCGTGGCGATCCGCCGCGCCCTGGGCAAGCGCGCGCGCCACCGACGCATACGTCGCGCGCGCCTCTTCACGTACCGGCGTTGCCCAGTCGTCGTACAGGTTCTCCTCGAGGAACTCGCCGCCGTACGCGAGTTCGGTGGCTTCGAGGATGGAGAGGGCCTCGGCGGCATCACGCTCTCGGAGCCGGCCGAGGCCCTCTGCGGCGCCGGCGAGGAACCGCTCGAGGTCGACATCCATGGCATCGAGATTGAGAGCAACCGAATCCTTGTCGGCGCGGATGAAGTGCTCCGCGCCAAACCGATGGCTCGGATCGAGAACCGTGCGAATCGTGGTCAGGGCAACGGAAAGCCGGTTGCTGAGTCCGTCGGCATTGTCGTCCGGCCACAGCGCCTCGATCAGCACCGTCCGGGACGCCGGGTGCCCTCGTTTGGCGATCAGCATCTTGAGCAGCTCGCGGGCTCGTTTCGACTGCCAGTCCGACAGGCGCACCAGCTGTCCCTGGCGCATGACCGAGAAGCCGCCCAGCACCTGGATGCGTACCGCTCTCGGATCGGCTCGCGACACCATTGCCAGCATGCCCGCCGCGACGTTGCCAC
This sequence comes from Candidatus Dormiibacterota bacterium, assembly GCA_963768105.1. Classification (GTDB taxonomy): domain Bacteria; phylum Chloroflexota; class Dormibacteria; order Aeolococcales; family Aeolococcaceae; genus Palsa-851. The sequence goes on from CAVYGR010000006.1 coordinate 221,853, forward strand.
CCTGGTGCACTCTCAGTCCGTAGGAGTCGAGCTGACGCTCTGCCGTCTGGCGACGCACCACCGCGGCTGGACCGGGCTCGATGCGTGCCAAGGCGAGTTGCGCAAGCCCCTCGTGCAAGGGGTCGCCGATGTCGTGCCAGATCGACGCAGCCTCGAGGAGTCCATCGGCGTGACGCCGCGGCTCGTCGGCGCTGAGCGCGGCGAGCGCCAGCGACTCGGCGAGTGCCGATCGGTCGCGCCTCGCCTGCGCCACCGCCTTGGCGGTCGCGGCGAGCTCGGCGGCCCGGGCCCCATTGCCGGCAGCCGCGGCCACCCACCCCGCGGCGACGAGCGCCGAGGCGTAGAACAGGCCGTTGCCACAGGCGATCGCACGATCGGCCAGCCGTTCCGCTGTCTCGGGATCGTCGCCGGCGACCACTCGCGCCAGGCCGGCCAGCGCGGGCGCCAGCCCCTGGACGTCGCCCGAGGCTTCGGCGACCGCGATCGCCTCCTCGTACTCCGAACGGGCCTGGGCCAGGTGGCCGCGGATGCGATGGATGTCGCCGATGCCGGTCAATGCGTACGCGACGACGTCCAGGCCGATTTCCAGGGATTTGACACGCGACGCCTCAAAGTCGCTCAGCGCTTCGTCCAGCAGCCCGAGGCGAAGCCGAGCCTCGGCGCGGTTGCTCAGGCTGAGGGCGAGGAACGTGGTGAACGACGTGAGCTCGGCGAGGCGGATGGCAACCTCGATCTCCTGCAACCCCTCCTCGTAGGCGCCCTCCTCGATGAAATGCGACGCCCGGTTGGTCCGGATGCGCACTATCTGGAGGACGTCCGAAGCCTCCTCCGCTGCACGCAGCGCCAGCAGGTAGTGCGCGTCGTTGGCGCGCCGATCGCCGTCGAGCGCAGCCAGCATCGCAAGGACCGTGTGCGTGGCCGCGAGGGCTCGAGGATCACCCTCGGCCACGGCGATCTCGAACGCGCGGGCCGCCAGCGGCCGGCACAGATCCACCTCGCCGCGCAGCCAGTGCGCCGTGGCCGCCCATGCCAGGACCAGGGCGGTGTCGCGTGGCTCGGCGTGGACATCGTCGAGCCCGCGTCGATAGAGGGTCAGCGCGGTGTCCAGCTCGCCACGCAGATAGTGGATGACGCCCATCCTCCAGGCGAGCCCGGCCGGTAGCGGCGACGCGCCACCGGCCGCACGTTCGAAGCAGGCGAGTGCTCCTGCCCAGTCGCCCTGGACCTGGCGACCCTCGCCTTCCAGCTGGTCAATCGCGGCGCTGCGCAGCTCGGCGGGTACCGCGAGACATGCAGCCACCACCATGGCAACGTGTCCGCCCGACAATAGCCCCTGGCCGTGATCAGCGAGGAGGGCGGCAAGCCGAGCCGAACTTCGCTCGGAGAGCAGCAGCGCCAGGGCAGCGGCGGTGTGGCCGGCGGCGAGGTGCCAGTCGGCCGCCGCCAGGCGTATCGCGCTCACCTCCGATGCCGAACGGGCGAGTTGTTCGAGCGCGTAGTCTCGAATCAGCGGACGCAATGCCAGCGAGGCATCCTGGCGCCGTTCGATGAACAATCCCTGGCGGGCAAGATCCCTGATCACCGCTCGAGACCCCGGCATGCACACGGCATCACAGAGCTCCGGTGTGAACTCATCCAGCAGAGCAATCCGACCGATGACGTCGCGAACCTTGGCTGAGCGGTGCGCGAACACCTCCTCTGCCAGGTACGAGAAGACCGCGGCCTGGGACCGTCCGAGGCCCGCCAGCACCTCCGGCCATCTCGCGGCAGGCGATTCCCGGAGGGCCTCGATACCGAGGATCACGGCGGCCGGCCAGCCGCCGGCAAGTTGATGCAGGACGTCGGAGAACTCCGCTGCCTGCTCTCCCAATTGCGTGCGTACGAGTTGGGCGACCTCGGACGGGCTGAATGCCAGCTGCTCGGCCGTGATCTCGTGGAGCTGACCCCAGCCTCGCATGCGCTCGATGGGAAACGAAGGCGCACGCCGACCGGCCAGCACCAGATGCAGGTTCCGTGGCGCGTGGCGGCAGAGCGCCTCGATCAACCGGGAGGAGGGTTTCGACGCAGCCACCTCGTGGATGTCGTCGATGACCAGCACGAGGTCGCCGGTGAGCTGCTCGTGGAGGGCCTCGGCGAGCCGCGCCGCCAGGGTGTCGGCACGCGAGAGCTGCTCGAGTTCCGGTCCTGTCATCGCGTCGGGGAGGCCGAGCTCCGCGGGCAGGTCCGGAACACGGAGGCGCAGCGCGTCGCTCAGCCGCCTCGCCAACGACGGCAGGTCGTCGTCGCTCGGATCAGCGGTGTACCACGCGCATGGGGCTGCCTCCCACCACGAAGCGAGCAGCGTGGACTTCCCAAACCCCGCCTCTCCCACCACCACCGTCAAGCGGCGCTGGAGCACCGTGGCAATCTTCTCGGCGAGCGCGGGACGCGCCAGGAAACCCAACGGACGCGCCGGCGGCAGGATCTTCGCGATCGGAGTCCGTTCCACGGGTGAGAGTGACCATGCGCGAATGCTTGGCGATTGTCGCTGAGTGTGACAGCAACGCCAGCCGGTCTCAGCAACGGATCTGCCGGTGGTACAAGCTGGCAGAATCCCGCTGATGCCCGGCGCGACACGCGTCTATTTCGAAGCCGGCAGAGCCTCGGACGTTCGCATGCGCGTCGATTGGCCCGGTTGGTGCCGCCGTGGCAAGGATGAGGAACAAGCGCTGGACATGCTCAGGGCGTATGCGCCGCGTTATGCGGTCGTCGCCGGCAACGGCGCGATCTCGAGTGACTTCGATGTGATCGGCCGCGTCCGGGGTAATGCGACGACGGATTTCGGCGCGCCCAGTGTCACCGGCGAATGGGACGCGCGAGTTGCCCCGGTGAGGCGGATCGTCTTGCCGGCCTGCTCGAGAAGACGTGGAAGGTTTTCGACAACGTCGTCGCGAAAGCCCCTACAGAGCTGCGCAAAGGGCCGCGTGGCGGGGGCGCGACCGCGACGCGATCGTCGAGCACGTCCGCGAGGCGGAGCGGAGTTACGGATCAAAGATCGGGGTGCGCATGCCGCCGCGAACCAGCTGGCCGGAGCAGCGCGCCGCCTGCCTCGAGGCGATCAGAGCGGGCATGCCGGGCGAGGCATGGCCGGCCCGGTACGCGGTCGTCGCCTGGCCTGGCACGTGATGGACCACGCGTGGGAGATCGAGGACCGAGGCGCGTAGCGTGACCCGATCATGTTCCCTTTCCGCGGGGCACCGGGTCGCCGACGATCCCGTCGCGATCGACCACCCCGATCTCGTCGCCCAGACGGGGAAGGCTATCCGCGTTGATCTTGCCGCGTGCGTTGGTGGTCAACGGAGTCTTTCCCTGCTGGGACCGGTACGCCGCACCGAGAACGATGTTGGCGATGGCCGTATCGGCACGCCGAAGAGCGCGCCGAGCACACCGCCGACCTCCGCTCCGACCAGCAGTCCTGCCATGGCAACGAGCGGGTGCAAGCCTGTGACGCGACCACTGATGCGTGGACCCACGACGTATGCCTCGAGGGCGTGGCCGAGCAACCCGACGATGATCGCGGCGATGCCGAGCGCGGGACTCTGGATCAGCGCGACGCCGACCGCCAGCACCATGGCGATCACCGCGCCGATCAGCGGGACAAGTTCCAGTATCGCGGCGGCAACGCCGAGGACCACCGCGTAGTGCACACCGAGGAGCGCCATCGTGGCGGTCGTGTAGCCCCCGATGAGGAGCGACATCAGCACCTGCCCGCGCACGTAGGCATCCGCGGTGGATCCGACCGCGAGGATCAGAAAGTCGAACAGACGCGTGTGCTGCGGGAACAACCGGCGCAGCGTCGCGATCACCGCACGGCCTTCTATCAATAGATATACCGAGATGACGATGACCAGCACGATGCTGACGATCGTTCCCACCAATCCGGTGACGAGTCCGAGAGGGGCTTCGAGGTTGAACTGACGGAAGGTATTGGCGAGGGCGCTGAGATTCACGGGGATGCCCCAGCTGTGCAGCAGATCCTGCATACGCGCGACCAGTGCGGGAAGCTGCCGGGCCTGGCTGACCAGCGTGGGCCCGATGAGGAACGCGAGGCCCACCAGGACCGCCAGGAACACGGCGTACAAGAGGAGCGCGGCGAGCCCCCGGTACGAGCGAAACGGACGAACGCGTTGCACCAGATCAAGGACGGGCGTGAGCACGACAGCGATGATCGAGGCGAACACGAAGAGCAGGAGCACGTTGAAGACGTGGACCAGGAACGACTCGGCCTCGCGAAAGATCGCCAGCAAGGTGGCGACGAGCAGCAGCCACGCCAGTGCTCGCAATGGCGAACCGAGGCGGTCCCACAACGATCCGCGAGGCGTCGATCCCTGCGCTGAGGGACTGGCGGGTGGCCGGCTGTCGGCGTTGCGCTGCCGGCCACCCGGACCTGAGCGCCGGCGATCGGCGGTTGGGACGGTCACCCTGCGCCACCGATCAGCAGAGGCGTGCGCGGACGTCGCCGCCGAGCGCTGGGAGCACCAAACATCAGCATCGACAATACAGCTTCAGCGGGCACAGAGGTACCTGAATGACTGTGGTGACGATATGATAGCATGACTATCATATCAGATCGAGAGGCCGCTGCTCGCATGTCAGCAGGTCTCTCCCAGTTGGAGGGCAAGAGATGTCCGGAGAGCAAGATCAGGTCGCGGGCAAGATCAAGGAACTGGAGGGCAAGGTCACAGGCGACAAGGAGACAGAGACCGAGGGCACCGTCCAGCATGCGGCCGGCAAGGTCGAGGGCGCCGTCGGTGACGCGGCCGATCGCGCAAAAGGGGCCGCGGATGCAGTGAAGGACAAGGCCGACGGCCGCCAGGAGCGCTGACTACCCGTCGACCAGGAGGCCCTTCAGGGGGCCGAGCAACCGCGCCGAGCGGCGAGACACCGCTGGGAGCGGTTGCAGCGCGCTAAGGCGCGGCGGCGATGCGTTGAGCAGTGGGCGCCACTCCGTCTCGATGACCTCGAGCGGGGGCCGTCCGGAGCAGTCCCGGCCGAGATGCTCACTCCATAGACGCTCACGCAGGCTCCGAGCCAGTGCGGCGTCGTCGGTGACGAGGTTTACTTCGGTGTCGTTGAACAGCGAGTGCTCGTTGAGATTGGCCGAACCGATCGTCAGCCACTGATCATCGATGACCCCCACCTTTGCGTGCACGTAGACACCCGGCTGCGGGCGCGCCAGCGGGCCGATGGTGCCGACCAGCAGGCGGTGGTGGCGATCGGCGGTCTGCAGCACGGCAAGCTGGCCACGCGTGTCGTCGTTGCCGTTGTTGGGCCGGCGTGGCAGCACCACACAGAGGCGGAAGTCGTCGGACGGTGGACGCAGCAGCTTCTGGCGCAACACGGCCACCACCTCGGTGCTCCAGAGAAATTGATTCTCGAGATAGATCAGCGTATGCGCCCGCCGGAGCGCTCCCATGTAGGCCTCGAGGAGGCCGAAGTCTCCATGTGGTAGGGCGGGGTACGTTTTTTCGGGAACGGTCCGGACCACCTGCACGCGGCTCTGACCCGCGGGGGCCGGAGGCACCGGCGCGGTGAGCCGCTCGCCGGTCGTGGCCTCCCACCGCAAGGCGAAATGTGACGCGACATCGGCCACCGCGGGGCCGGAGAGCGACGCGGCGATGTCGTGCCATCCCAGGCGCCCTGCACTCCCGTGCGGCGCGCCGTCAAACCGATCGCCGGAGAGATCGGTGAGGTCGATGCCGCCTACGAAGGCGACCGTGCCGTCCACGATGACCAGCTTCTCGTGATGGCAGTGCATCGGCCGGTTGTGAGCATCCAGCGCTCCTCGGATCCGCGTCCCTTCCACCAAACGGTCGAGGAGCTGCCGCGCCTCCTTGCGCGAGGGATGCAGCACGGGAACGGGCGCGCCCGCCCATATCAGAACGCGCACGTCAACTCGCGTGGCCGCCTCAGCAAGGAGGTCTCGCAGGGTGACCACCACCGGATCGCGCTCGATGGCGAAGTCCGGATTCGCGGTCCATCCTGCGACGTGCACCCATGACCGGGCACCCCGAACCGCGGCGGCGATGGCCGGGAGCGCTGCCGCCCCATCGACGTGCACGTCGAGGCGGTTGCCTTCGCGGATCGCCCCGCCGCTTGCCCATCCGCGTCCGTCGCCTCGGAATGCCCGGTCCCAGCCGACACGCGTCAGCCGGCGCACATGATGCTGCCGATTTGCGCGTTCGATGACGCCCCCGACCTGGCCGTCGAGTTCGGCCACCAGGTCGGCGATCACCGGGAACCTCTTCGCCGGTTTGCAAACATCGGGTCCGTGAGTCGCCCGAGCGAGAGGCTCAACGACGTCCAGGCAAGCGCCACCAGAAATCCTCCGACGACGTCACTCGGCCAGTGGGCTCCGACATAGATGCGGCTGAGGCCCGCAGCGACGACGAGCACCGCCGCCAGAGCCCAGCACGCGACATACAACGGCCGCGGCAACCGGCGGGCAAGCAGGATCATCGCGAGCACGCTCAGCCACAGAAAGAAGCCGACGTGGCCGCTGGGATAGCTGTACCCCCCGAGATTGGTGGTGATGTGGGCGACGCCGGTCGGTCGCGGCCGTTGGATGATGATGTTCACGACGTTGTACAGCGCGGCGTAGATCGCCGAGAAGGCCACGAACGGCGTGGCAGGACGCCGCAGCAGGAAGGTGATCACGATCACCGCGGCACCGACCCCCACGCCGACAAGGCCGGCAAACGCCGACACGAACACGTTGAACCAGGCAAATGGTCTGGCGTTGACCGATTGCACGGCGACTTCGATCGGGCCGTCGAAGAAGAATGGCGCCGGGCGCAATGCGACGAGCACCGTGAGCAGGGCGAACAGGGCGCCGGCGACCACCGCAACCGACAGGAAGACGCCGTTGACGTCTCCGGTGAGTCGATGCAGCCAGGAGTTTGCTCCGGCGCGGCTGTGGTGAAGGGTGTCGTTCGCAGCGCGAGCCATAACAAAGTATTATACCAACACTATCATGTTGATTTGGTCGGAGCCACCCGGATGACCACAGCCGCGTCCTTGGCGGACGACGGAGCTCAAGCCGTCCAGGAGATCGTCGCCGGACGACCGGGACCGGCAGCGAGGCGTTGGCTGGGTCCGCTGGCCCTGATCGCGTTTCTCCTCTTCGGCGTGCTCACGGTGCTGGTCATCACCGGGATCACCCGCGCGGGCTTCGACATCCCGGTCGAACGCGCCGTGCAGCACGTCCCCTGGGGTCCGCTCACCTACTGGATGATTGCCACCAACGTCACGGGCGGCCTGGTCCAGGACCTCGTGGGTGCAGCCGTCGTCGTCGCGATCTTCATCTGGGACCGCCGCGCGGGTTGGTTGATGGCGCTCGGTGCGATCGGGAGCGCCATCGACCAGATCGTCAAGGTGTCGGTCGCGCGCCATCGTCCCACTGCCGATCTGGTGACCATCCTCAATCCGTCGAGCGGCTACAGCTATCCGAGCGGCCACGCGATCTTCTTCACGTGGCTCGCATTCATGCTCGCGACGGCGATCGCGCCGCACGTCGGCCGGCGTCTGCGCGTCGTCATCTGGGTCGTCGCCGCCCTCGTGATCCTCTTCGCGTGTATCGGCCGGATCTGGGCCGGCGCGCACTGGCCGACCGATGTCATCGGCGGGTTTCTCCTCGGCCTCGGCTGGTCGGCGTTCATCCTCTGGCTGCCCGAGCGCTGGCTGCCAACGCCGAGCCGACGCTGGATCCCGACCAACTGGGCGTCGTCGCGGCGGATCCGGGCGTGACGCCAGCAGGGAAAGGATCGACGACGCGTCTGCTCATCGTCAGCCGTGACGCCGGGAACATGAGCGACCAGCTCCAGCGCTCGCTCGACGCGGGGCTCCCTGACTATGAGCAGATCGACTTCAACCCCCGCCGGGACTTTCGGATCGGGCTGAGCAGCCATGCCACCGTGGTGGTCGCCGGCGGCGACGGAACCATCGGCTTCGTCGCCCGGCGTCTCGCAGGGTCGGGGCGCCGGCTGGGCATCGTGCCGCTCGGCACCTTCAACAACTTCGCACGCGGTCTGGGCGTCCCCACCGACCTGGGCAGGGCGATCGCTGTCATCCGCGGCGGCAGGATGCGAGCGGTCACGCTCGGTCGCGTCAACGACCGGTATTTCCTCGAAGCAGCCTCGATCGGCATGTTCGGGGAGGCGATCCTGCTCGGCGAGAAAGCCAAGGATCGGGCGCTCACCTCCGCGTCGCGCGAGCTCGGCGCCGTCGTCAAGGCTCAGCCATTCGTGTTCACCACCGCAGGAGATTTCGAGGGCCACGGTCGCAGCCGCTCACTGGTGTGCGTGAACACCCCGTCCACCGGATCGCGTCTGCCCATCGGCAGCAGCGCGCCAACGGATCCGTTCCTCGAGCTGAGCGTCGGCGTGGGCGAATCGCGCTCCGACCTGATCGGCCGGCTGCTCGCGTCGTCCATCGCCGGCAAGCACGACGACGATGACACCATCAGCTTCCAGTTCCGGTCGCTGACCATCGCAACCAAGCCCCGGATGGCGGTGGTCGCCGACAACGAGCGCGCCGGGAGGACCCCCGCAACCGTCCGGGCCGTGCCCGGAGCCCTGCGGGTGATCGTGCCCGCGTGAGCCGCCACACCGCCGCCGCCGCGGGTCGAAGTCCCCGCCGGAGCCGCCGTCCCGCCTCTCCGATCCAGCCCGCTCGGCGAGCGGTCAAGCGCAATGCCAGGAAGGTGGTCACCAACCCATGGGCGGAGCGCGCCGCGCGCCTCGGCTACGTCGTGCGTGGATTCATCTACGGAACCATGGGGGTGCTCGCGCTGGGTCTGGCGATCGGCCGGGGCTCGGACACCACCGATCAGCGGGGAGCGGTGGCGCTGCTCGGCGCGAACGTGGTCACCAGGCTCTTCCTGCTGGTTGTCATCGTCTCGCTGCTGGCGTACGCGGGATGGGGTTTCATCCGCGCGATCTACGATCCGCTGCACCGAGGCGACGACCCGGCGGGCATCGCATCACGCATCGGCTTTGCCTGGAGCGGCCTGAACTACGCCGTGCTCGCAGTCTTCGGCACTGGGCTGCTGCTCGGGACCTCCAGGAGCCACAGCGGCAACTCGGTGCAGCAGATCGTTGCCTGGGCGCTCAACCTGCCGTTTGGCGGGGCCCTGGTGATCATCGCCGGCGTCATCGGCACCATTGCGGGGCTCAACCAATTCGCCGACGCCTACAAGGCCCGTTTCCGGCAGGACCTCAAGCGCAACACCATGACCTGGTGGGAACGGACGGCGGTCGACGGCTTCGGACGATTCGGCATGGTTGCGCGGGGCGTCATCTTCACGGTGGTCGGCGTCTTCATCCTTGCGGCCGGGGTGCAGCACAGAGCGAGCGATGCGCACAGCTTCGGACCCGCATTCGATGCCGTGGCGCGAGAGCCGCTGGGACATGCCCTGCTTGCCGTCGTGGCGCTCGGATTCGTGGCGCTCGGTCTTCACTCCTGGGCGAACGCGCGCTGGGTGCGCATGCCCACGGAGTAGTCCGGCGAGGCGCGCGCTCCGACGCCTCCCTCACCTCAGGAGCTGATACCGACGTTGTAATGAGGTGATACATCTGCTATAGTAGCCACGGCTACAGCCACTAGAGAGCTGCAGCCCCTAGAGAAGGAGGCAGTCAAATGGGTGTCGGAGTGGGAATCTTTCTTATTGCCGTAGGTGCCGTGCTCGCCTTTGCGATCCACGTCACCGCCAGCGGGGTCGACCTGCACACGATCGGGGTCATCCTGATGATCGTCGGCGGGCTGGGCGTCCTCTTGTCGCTGGTCTTCTGGTCCTCGTGGGCCGGCCCCGGCTATCGCCGCGGACCGACGACGACGACAACCGTCGATGACCGACCGGTCTGAGACGGGGCGATTCGCAGTTCGTATCCACAATTCAGACAGGGGTGACACATGATCATCTTGGGCGTCATCTGTCTCATCCTCGGGCTCCTGCTCGGGATACCGGTGCTGTGGACCATCGGGGTCATCCTGGTGGTGATCGGCCTGGTCCTCGCACTGCTGGGAATGGCCGGACACGCGGTGGGCGGCCGAGCCCACTACTACTGAGGGCTGCCAACCGGGACCGGGCATGACGTGTGCCCGGTCCTCGGCCCTCGGGGCACGTTGCGTGCCCCGCAGCGGCGTCCCGCCCGCATGGGCGCTGGGACGCCGTACGTTTGCCAAAAGATTGCTTTGACCTCGTGTCCGAGCGTCGCCAGGGAAGCTGAGACGTGATCCTCGAGACAGTGATTTTCTTCGCGCTGCTGCTGGTCACGACGATGATCCTCGTGGTGTTGCCGGACACGATCAGCAGCCGGTTCTGGATCGCCCTGCCGGCCTGCGTGCTCGCGCTCGTCGCCACCGCCGCGGTCTTCCTGGCCGTCGAGCACGATGCCCCGGGAGCACGCGCGCTCGGCGTGACGGCGTTGGTGCTCGTGGTGCTGATGCGGACGTTGCAGCCGAGATGGAGCTTTCTCGGGGCGCAGCTCTTCGTGGCCGTCACGATGGCATCGCTCGCGTACCTGGTGTACGCCGCGTTCCAGACCTTTCTCGCCGGGCTTCCCCCGGTGGCGGTGATCGCGTCGGTGATCCTTCTGTGCTTCGAGACCTGCGCGCTGCTGCTCTCGGTGTCATTCACCTTCGAGATCTGCGACGTGCTCTCGCGCCGGCGGCAGGCGCGCGTCGTTCCACCGCTGACGCGACTGCCGTGGGTGGCCCTCCAGGTGCCCTCGTACAACGAGCCGGTTGAGGTGGTGCGGCCCACGCTCGAGGCTCTGGCTCGGGTCGATTACCCCAACCTCATGATCCAGGTGGTTGACAACAACACGAGCGATGAGGCGGTGTGGAGGCCGCTGGAGCAACTCTGCAGCGAGCTTGGCGATAGGTTCACCTTTGTCCATCTCGAGAACTGGCCCGGCTTCAAGGCCGGCGCCCTGAACGAGGCCACCAAATACCTCCCCGAGCAGGTGGAGATCCTCGGGATCGTGGACGCGGACTACCGTGTGCACCCGCAGTGGCTGCATGACACCATCGGCCACTTCGACGATCCGGCGGTCGCGTTCGTACAGACATCGCAGCACTACCGCGACTGGGGAGACAGCAAGTACCTGCGCGGACTCTTCTACAGCTTCCGATACTTCTTCGACATCACCATGCCGGCGCGCAATCATCGCAACGCGATCATCTTCTGTGGAACGATGGGGCTGATTCGCCGGTCGGCGTTCAACGAGATCGGTGGCTGGAACGAGGAGTGCATCACCGAGGACGCGGAGGCATCCCTGCGCATGCTGGGCGCGGGGTATCGAGGGGTCTACGACGCCGCAGCCTACGGTGAGGGATTGATGCCGCTCAACTTCGACGGCCTCAAGAAGCAGCGCTTTCGCTGGGCGCTCGGCGGCATCCAGATTCTCAAGTTCCACTGGCGTGAGCTCGTCCCGCTGGCCCGACACCGGATGCGGCTCACCGTGGCGCAGCGCACGCATTACCTGCTCGGTAGCGTGCAGTGGTTTGCGGAGGTGCTGACCGCGATCTTCACGATCCTGCTGCTCGCCACCGCGCTCGCGACTGCCCTGCACCACCAGCTCCCGATACGTCAGCTGACCGGCGCGGTGCTCGCGATACCGCTCGCATTCGCGGCAAGCGGCGTCTTCCGAGCCCTGTGGGCGATGCGGCGGGCGTGCCGCAGCACGTACGCGGATGCGATGAACGCCTTGCGCGTCTGGTTTGCGCTGTCGTGGGTGGTGACCCTCGCCTGCGTGCGCGGCCTCCTCCAGCGGCGAGCAGAATTTCTGCGCACGCCCAAGAGCAGGCAGGGCGGGTCGTCGTTCCTCGCCGCGCTTCGCGCCTCCCGAGCCGAGACGGCGATCGCCGCCGCGGCCGTGAGCGCCGGTGCCGCCATGGTGCTGCGTTCCCCCGCGCTGGCCACGGCAGTGCTCGGCGTGCTGCTGTTCTTCGAGGCGTTCGTCTACTCCAATGCGCCCTGGGCCAGCATGGCCGCCGAGGGGATCATCCTGACGCCGGAACGCCGGGCATATGCCAGGTCTCCGCAGAACACGGGTGACCGCCCGGCTCTGCGCCGCTCCGCCGTTGTGGTCCCTGTGGGGGTGGCTGCGGCGTTGGCGGCCGCGGCGGTGGTGGCGCTGATCGCGTCATCGCCGAGCGATCGCGCGCCGTTCTCGGGACCGCAGCAAGATCTGCCGCGCATCGGCTCGGTCGCGCCGAATCTTGGGGGCGGTCCCACGCCGAGCCCGGCGCCGAGCGCCTCGGCGTCGGCATCACCGAGCCCGGCGGCTTCGGTGACGCCGAGTCCCGCCGCCAGCCCCAGCGCCACCCCGACCGTTGCCGCCAGCCCGACACCGGCTGCGACGCCGACGCCGCTCCCATCCCCCACCGCGGGTCCGTCGCCGACGTAGGAGGGTGACATGCGTGCCGCGCCGCGACCGGATCCCCGCCAGGCGCTGCTCCGGTTGCGCCTCGTTCGCTGTGCCGCCATGGCGATTGGCCTGCTCCTCGCAGGATGCGGCGCGGGTGCGACAGCGCGCCCGACACCGGCGCCATCGGCGGGCTCGACCGCGATGCTCTCGGGCCTGCTCCGGCAGGCTTGGGACGGCTACAAGCAAACCTTCATCCAGCCAGACGGACGGGTCATCGACCCCACGCGCGGCGATCTCACGACCTCGGAAGGCCAGAGTTACGCGCTCCTGAGAGCCGTCTGGATGAACGATGCCACGACCTTCGGCACGGTGTGGCACTGGACCGCCGCGAACCTTCAGGTGCGCGGCGACGGACTGCTCGCCGAGAGCTGGGGGTCCGGCGCCGTGAAGGACACGAACAGCGCCAGCGATGCCGACTCGGACGCGGCGTTGGCCCTGTTCTTCGCGGCGCGTCGATTCGGAGTGGCAGCCTACCGGGCCGATGGTCGACAGATGCTCACCGGGATCTGGGAGCACGATGTGACATCGGTCGACGGCATGCAAGCGTTGACGGCGGGCAACTGGGCAGCCGTCCAACGAGCGCCTGGGCTGGTGCTCAACCCCTCCTACTTCGCCCCATATGCCTACCGCATTTTTGCGCGAGAGGACACAGCCCATCCATGGCTCGCGATCGTTGACAGCGCCTATGTTCTGCTTGCGCGCTGCACGGCAGCGACGCTCGACGGGATACCCAGTGCGGGACTGCCGCCGAATTGGTGCGCCATCGATCGATCCACCGGCGCGGTGGTGTCATTCCCGGAGATCAGCGACGCGAACGACTATGGCTACGATGCGTTTCGCGTGATGTGGCGAATCGCGCTCGACGCGATCTGGAACGATGAGCCGCGCGCGCGAGACTACCTCGTCGCCGCCGCGTTCCTTCGCGGGCAGTGGAATCGTGAGCATCGCCCGCGTGCGGTCTATGGCCACGATGGGTCCGTGGTGGGCGGATATGACGATCTCACGCTGTACGGCGGGGACATCGGCAACTTCGTCGTTGCCGCCCCGAGCATCGCCGGGCAGGTGCAGGCCGCATTGGTCTCGTTGTTTCGCGCCGGACCTCCCGCGGCCTTCGGCAACCCGAAGGACTATTTCGAGCAGAACTGGGTCTGGTTCGGGATCGCCCTGGGCGGCGGACAGCTGCCCAACCTTGACCGAGCCCCGTAGAGGTCGCGCGAGCCACCGTTGACGTCACCACCGTAGCGCCTTGACAGGTGATTGTCGATGGATGTACAGTAACCGGTGAAACGGTTTAGCTGGTGAGGTAGCGGCGTGAATTGGGTGCTCAGCACGATTGTGGTCCCGTCCGACGGCTCGAGCGCGGCGGAGGTGCAGCTCGCGTCAGCTCGGGCGCTGGCTCGGGCCACGGGAGCGCGGATCGTGGTCGCGCATATCCACGAACTGGTTCGAGGTCACCTGGGCACCCATTCTCTGCACGCGTGCGAAGACCATCTCGAGGCTTGCGTCCGCGGACAGGTCGACGATCTCCGGGACGCAGGGATCAGGGCCGAGCTCGAGATCCGGGCGTCAGTGCGGGACGTGGCGCGCGCCATCGCTGACCTCGCCGAGCAGCGCGATGCCGACCTGATCGTCACTCGGCAGGCCCGCGGCGTTGGTCACCTTGGGGCGCTCCGCGGCGGGGTGTCGCGCCGGCTGCTTCGGATCGCATCGTGCCCGGTGCTGGTCGTGTCTCGCGCCGCCTGACGGCATCGCATCGTCTCAAGCCTCATCACGGTTGGTCGCGGCCTTCTCGCGTGCGATGAAGCTGCTGAGCTCTTCGATCGTGGTCATGATCGGTGCGGGGAACACGACAGTGGTGTTCTTGTCGACGCCGATCTCCACCAGGCTCTGGAGGTTGCGCAGTTGGAGCGCGACGGGGTGCGCCATCATGATGTCGGCCGCCACCCCGAGCTGATTCGCGGCCAGGGCCTCGCCCTCCGCGGCGATGATCTTGGCGCGCTTTTCGCGCTCGGCCTCGGCCTGCCGCGCCATCGCCCGCTTCATGCTGTCCGGCAGCTGAATGTCTTTCAGCTCCACCAGGGTCACCAGAACCCCCCAGTCCGACGTGGTGCCATCGAGGATCTCGCGGATGATCAGGTTGATCCGGTCCGTCTCGGCCAGGGTCTCATCGAGCGTGTGCTGGCCAACCACTTTGCGCAGCGTCGTTTGCGCGATCTGATTGATCGCCGCACCCACGTTCTCGATCGCCACCACCGACTTCACCGCATCGACGACCTTGAAGTAGGCCACTGCCGACACGTCGATGCTGACGTTGTCACGGGTGATGATCCCCTGCGACTCGATCGGCATGGTCACGATGCGCAGCGAGACGTGGCGGAGCACGTCGATGATCGGGACGATCGGTTGAAGTCCCGGCGACCGGATGCCGATCACCCTGCCGAGGCGGAAGTGAACGCCCATCTCGTATTGCTGAACGATGCGGATCGAGAGCAGCAGGCCAAGCAGCACCACAGCGGCGGCCACGATCAGCGCGATGATGATGGCGTTCATGTCCTACACCTCTACCTACGACCGAAGTTACACATCCGCTCTAGTCGCCCTGGGCAGCGTGGATCGCGGCGGCGTCGGCGCCCCGGCCGCGCAGGACGAAGGCGAAGAACACGGCAACGAGCGCCCCCAGAAGCGGGCCGACCAGGTAGACCCACACGTGGTCGAAGTCGCCGCGGACGAGGTCTGGGGCGAGGCTGCGCACCGGGTTCATGGACGTGCCGCTGATTGGGCTCGCCCAGAGCCCCGCCAGCGCGATGTACGCGCCCACCGCCAGGGCCGATAACGGCCCGACGTTCTGCGCGCTCGATGCCGTGCCGAGAATCACGCTGACCAGCCCCATGGTCAGCACCGCCTCGAACAGCATGGCCTGGAGGTCGCTGATTCCCGGACCCGGCACGGTCGCGCCGAAGGTGCCGGGCCTCCCCAGGACCGCCCAGAGGAAGACGCAGGCGAGAACGCCGCCGACTGCCTGCGCAGCCAGGTAGCCCGGGACGCGCCGCCACGGGAATTCGGAGCGCAGCGCGAAGGCGATGCTCACGACCGGGTTGAGGTGCGCGCCGCCGACTTTGCCCATGAAGAGAATGGCGGCCATCACCATCAGCCCCGGTGCGGTCACGGCCGCGGCGCGCGAGATCGGCACCCCGCTGACAGATGCGACAACCCCGGCTCCGACCGCGACCAGCACGAGGAGGAAGGTGCCGAGGACCTCGGAGATGAGGCGGCGCATCTCCTTCGAGGGGTCGTCAAAATCCCGCACCCAGGGCGGGGTTGCACCGCTTTCGCCATGGAGGGCGAATGGCACCGCCGGGTCTGACCGGGACTGGACCGGTTCGGCGTCAGTCACGAGAGCCGAGTATGAGCGCAGGCGTTACCTGGCGATACCCTTCGTGACATGGGATCGCGGCGGAACCCACTCGAGTGACACGGGGCCTGATCGCGGTAGCGGGGCTTGGCGCGGTCATCGTCGCCGCCTCGGGGCTGATAGTGCTGCTCGGACGCCACGCGCCGGGATCACCAGCGCCATCCGTGCCCACCGCGTCGGCCGCGCCTTCACCGACTGCGCCAACGCAAGCCATCACTCCCACGGCTTCGCCACGCAGCACACCACACGTGCTGGTGATCATGGAGGAGAACCGCGGCTATGCGGCGACGCTGGGGTCGTGCTCGGCGGATCCCTATCTCTGTTCGCTTGCCACGCGTTATGCGTCGGATACCTCGTGGTACGGCGTCGCCCACCCCAGTGCCCCCAACTAACTCGCCGTCGACAGCGGCAGCACGCAGGGCATCGCCTCCGACTGCACCCCCGACGGTGGCGGCTGCGGACCGTTCACGCGACTCGATCTCGGCACGCAACTGTCGAGCGCAGGCATCCCGTGGGTCGCCTACATGGAGAGCATGCCGGCGGCGTGCGACCGGGTCGGCTCAGCGGGCGGATACGCGGAAAAGCACGACCCGTTCATGTACTTCTCCGGCAACCGTGGGTCCGGCTGCTCGACCCACATCGTGCCGTACCCGGGCACGCGCGGGATGCTGAACGCGCTGGAGTCGCCGAATCCGCCCGACCTGGTGTGGATCACGCCGAACCTCGAGAACGACATGCACGATGGCAGCGTCACCCGGGGTGACGTGTGGCTTGCGGCAAACCTTCCCGCGGTGCTCGCGTCGCGGTGGTTCGCCGGCGATGGCACCGTCATCGTGACCATGGATGAGAATGACGCGTCGTCGTCGGGTTCCTGCTGCAGCGACGCACGCGGTGGTCAGGTGCCCATGGTGGTGATCTCCGCGCGTGCGCAGGGTCGGGGAACGATGGCGATGCCCGGGGACCACCACGGCCTGTTGCGGAGTATCGAAGAGGTCTTCGGGTTGCGATTGCTGGGAAACGCGGCTCGCTCCCGCAACGGGGACCTGAGCTCGCTCTTCGGTTGAGTCGTGTGCGGGCGCTCACGCATGCAGGGCGGCGGCCGGCTAGTGCGGATCCGGCGCCATCTGCATCATCCGAAGCATTCCCACCCCGCCGGTGCGCAGGAATCGCACGCCGAGTCCGACGATGCCCAGAAGAAAGACGATGTTGAGAAACGTGTCGTAGTTCCAGCTGATCGTGGCGGCAAAGACGACGATGTCGCGGTGCGTGGGCGTTGCCCCGGTGACGCTGAAGGCGAGCCCGATGATCAGACCCGCCAGCACCATCGCGGCGTAGGACACGACCAGGAGATAGACGCTCATGCGGGCGCCGTAGTACTTGCGGTAGATGTCGAGGATGGGAAGGATGATGAGGTCGGCGAAGATGAAAGCGATGACGCCGCCAAAGCTGATGCCGCCGCGCCAGAGTACGGCTGCGAGCGGAACGTTGCCCACGGAGCAGACGAAGCTGATCATGGCGATGAGCGGGCCGATGACCGCTCCCCAGATTTCGGTCAGGCCGCCGTGACCGGTCAGGAACAGCGTCGACCACACGGCGTCGGGCACCCAGGCACCTAGGGCGCCGGCGATGAGGAACCCCAGCAGCAGATCCGTCCACAGCGAGTAGACGTTCATGAAGAAGTAGTGACTGATCGAGGTGAACGCGCGCGGCGAGAACAGCCGGCGTAGGAGGGGACCACCGGTCACCGACATGTCCATGGCTCCGTGGCCTTCCATTCTGCCGGGCAGGCCGCGATCGGCCTGCCGGCGGGCTCGCTCCGCCATCGAGCGACGCAACGTGAATCGAAAGATGACGGCGAGCAGCACGATCATCACCAAGCCCCCGGTGAACTCCGCAGCAACAAACTGCCAGCCGAGGAGGATGAGGAGCACCAGGCCTAACTCGAAGACGAGGTTGGTCGACGCGAATTCGAAGAGCACCGCATTGCTGAACGTGGAACCCTTGCGGAAGAGGGCCCGCGCCACGGCCACCGCCGCGTACGAGCACGACGACGATGCCGCTCCGAGCGCGGTTGCCAGCGCGACCGACCTCGGGGTGTCGCGCCCGAGCAGTCGGGAGACCGCCTGCCTGGAAACCAGCGCCTCAACAACAGCCGAGAGCAGGAAGCCGAGCGCGAGCGGCCAGAGGACCTGCCAGAACATCGCGAACGATAATCGCAACGCGGCGCCAATGTGCTCGAGAACGAACACCAGGTGGATCAGCCCTCCACGAAGCGGGCGATCGCCATGCTGAGCTCACGCAGCTTGTCTGCCCCGTCCCCGCTCCGCACGGCATCGGCAACGCAATGCTCGACGTGGTCGTCGAGCAGGAGAAGCGCGACCCGGTCCAGCGCGGCCTTGAGCGATTTCACCTGGGTCAGGATGTCGATACAGTAGCGATCGTCATCCACCATGCGCTGCAGGCCCCGTGCCTGCCCCTCGATACGGCGCAGGCGCTGCTGGATGTCCTCTTTGTGCTCGATGTAGCCCGCCATGCCGCCAGGATACCCCTACCGGGTAGGACTACGCATCCCTGGGCGCCGTTCGTTTGGCCCGATAGATGCGCGTGTTGCGACGATCGCATAGCCGTACGAGCAGGGAAGTAACTGTAAACAAGCAGGATTGGGCGGTGAGGCGGGGTAGGTTAGGGAAGCTCCCCCGACCAGGAAGAAGATTTGTGAGCAGGGTGGCGTCGAGCGGTAAGCCTCGAGTTCCCCCAACCGTCACCACAATGGAGTGCCAGGCAATGAACATCAAGAAGCTCGCCATCAGCTCTGCGGTCGCGATCGCAGTGCTCGCCGCCGGTTCCGTGCCGGTCTTCGCGGCCACGGCCTCGTAGACCATCACCGCGGGAGGCCTCACCACGACCTCGCCGAACATGATCTTCACGAGCGTCGCGTCTCCGGCGTTGCCACCGTGCAGACGGGGCGTACACCCTAGATGTCAACGACCTCAGCGGGAACAACGCCGGATGGAAGGTCACCCTTGCCGGTGCCGCACTCACCAACGCCGACACCACCACCCTGGTCACCACCGCCACCCCCGCACTCGCGGCGCCATGCACCACCATCGTGACCGGCTGCACCGACCTCGCCGCCAACGTCTCCGCAACCGCGCCGTTCGTGATCTCGCCGACCGCAGTCGCGCTCTACAGCGCGGCCGTCAACACCGGTGAGCTCGACCACACTTCATGACCGCCATGTCAGTGGCAATCCCCGCCGTGGTCAGCTCGGGTGCGTTCACCAGCATCTGGACCGTTTCGATCACCTCGGGACCGTAACCGCACCACGTCGCCTCGTACCCAGGAGCCGGAGACGCATCTCCGGCTCCTGCGCGGTAGGACGGCGCACCACACCGCATCAAGGCCATGACCCCCTTCGTTCGGATCTCCCTCGCGACAACAGTCCTCGTCGTGGCCGCCGCCGCCATGAACGCGCCGGTGGATGGGCTCGCCGCGTCGGGCCCGGCCGCGGGAGCGGTGCTCAGCGTCGCGCCCGCCCACCCCGATCCCTCTGCCTCAGCCGGCAAGTCGTACTTCGTGCACACCGCCTCGCCGGGAGCGACGTGGACCGACGTCGATCGCGGTCACCAATACCACGGTGTCCGCATCAACGCCTGGGTCGACGCCGTGGACGGCATCACGTCGATTCGCACGGGCGCCGTGTACACCGCGCGAACCGAGGTGCCTCGCGGGACGGCGGCTTGGGTGCGCCCGAGCGTCGCTTGGGTCAGCGTGGCGCCGCGAGGCCGGACGGTGATCTCCTTCATCGTCAGCGTGCCCGCAAACGCGAGCGCAGGTGACCACGTCGCCGGGTGTCGCGTTCGAGGACATGCAGGCCTCCACGTCGGGTCAGGCGGTGGGCGCCGCCGGCGGCATCACGACGGTGCTGCGCTCCGTGGTTGCCATCCAGGTGCGCGTTCCCGGGCCGGCGCTGTTCCTGCTCCACGTGTACAGCGCGAGCCTGCATCCGGTGGCTGCAACCGGCGGTTCGGAAATCAGCGTCGACATGGCGGATGTCGGCGGCCTTCTCGGCAAGCGCTCAGCTTGACATCGCGCTCGACGGTCCGGACGGCTATCACCGCGAGCAGACGTTCCAGCTCGACACCATGCTCCCCGGCGACCGCATCACCGACGAGCTGCTCTGGCCCGGTGGCCTCGCCGCTGGCGATTACCGTCTGTCCATCACCGAGGATGGTTCCGGGCGGCAGGGCGTGACCTTCGTGACCTCAGACCACCTCGCTGCCGCCCTACGCCCATCCACGCCGACCCAGGTACGGCCGGTGGTCATTGCGGGCGCCGCCGGCGTGCCCGGGTGGGCTGCCGTCGTTGCGGCCGGTGCCGCGACGAGCCTCATCGTCGTGGGTCTGTTCGCTGCGGTCGGGCGCCGGCGTCGCTGCCTGCACTGCAACCGGTCGCTGCGCGGGCGCCGGCTGGTGACGGTCGACCGGCTGGATGAGATCGGCGGATGCATGCGTTGCGCCGTCGTCGTGCACAACTCAGGCTCGGGTCGCTTTTGCCGCGAGTGCCTGCGCAGCCACCTTCCCCTGAGCGCCGGGGGCGGCACCGGACTCGATCGGCTGCCTGACGGCAGACCCCGCCAACTCAGGCCCGGGAACGTCCTCGCATGACGTAGTAGCCGATGATGAGGAGCACGATCACCACCACGACCACGTAGACGATGATCTCCTTGGTCCCGAACAGGTTGAGAGCGAGCATGGGCTACCTCCCGGATTGCGGCTGGACGGCCCGCGGGGGCCGGCGCCGTGGGGCGACGTGGCCGCCATCCTACGGCGTCGCGGCTCCCGCCGGGGTTCGGTGATGCTCCTGGCCGCTCAGCTCGACGGGACGAAGACCATGCCGGTGGGCTTGACGAAGCCGGTCACGATCGGCAAGACCGCACCGGTTGTCATGTTGACCGTGCCGACAAAGCTGATCACCCCGGAATCGTTGGGCGCCGTCGTGATGACCGTGCCGCGGCTCCCCTGCCACCGCAGCGTATAGATGGCATTTCGACCACCGTCGGCGACGAAGAGCCGGCCTGCGCTCGACGTTGCCCAGACGGTGTCGTCGAGTTGCGTCCCGACCATGGTCTCGAGCACCTTCTGCTGCGGCGTCCCGATGTTCTGAACCTGCAGGATCGCGTTATCTGCCTGGGATATCAGCACCAGGTTGCCCTGGAGGTCAAAGGTCATTAAGTCCGGGTCGGTGAGATTGAGAGTCGTGGTCGTGGGTGGGGTGAGTGCCAGGGCCCCGGCGGCCAAGAGGGTCGCGGTCGCATTCCCCTTCAGCACTGGGGTCATCGTCGCGGTCCCACCGTTGAGCGTCACCTTGTCGATGGCGGGGTTGACGTTGGCACCGGCTGCGTTGAGCGTGGGATTCGAGCACGCGATGTAGGCGACGCCGTTCGAGAACGCCATGTCGTCGTAGCCGCCACCGTGGACGGTCGGCGCCAGCGTGTAGGGGGTCACCGATCCACTCGTGGGATCGATGATGTTGAGCCGGGGAAGACCATCTTCGTTGGAGCTCGCCCACACCAGGTGCGTCGTCGGGTCGACGCGCAGGCCATCGTTGTGCCCGGGGACGGACCAGGTCTTGATCACGGTGCCGCTGATCGAGTACTCAACTATGGTGCTCGTTTTGGTGTCGCTTCCATCCTTGGCGGTGGTGTTCTGGTATCCAACCCAGACGTGGTTCCCGTCAACCTCGACGGAATCCGGATTCCAGTACGCTCCGGGGTAACCGACGGCCCAGCGGGTGATCGTCCAGCCCGGCGGCGCGGTGATGCCATCGAGGTAATTTGCGGTCGTTGCTGAAACATTCGAAGCCGTCGTGCTCGCCGCCACCGAGGCCGTTGGAGGCGGACTCGAGGTGCTGGAGCATGCCGCCGCGACGGGAAGGACCAGCACCGTCGCTCCCGCCAACGCGATGCCGTGTGTCTTTCGGCGCATCCGATGTCCTCCTACACGTCCGGGGCGCAGAAACGCACCTCCCTCGGCGCTCCACGACACCACGCGCGTGTTTATGAAGGGGCTAAGAACGAGTATGGAAGCGGTTAGGGTCGTCGCTGAGGCCGTCCCCGCAGGCGGGATGCTCGCCGATAACCCGCGCTATCCGGCCCCCGCTGCCAGGAGCGCGGCCGCGAGCGAGTTCACCGCCGGCGTGCCGGTGAGCGTCGTCTGGGGATGGACGGGCAGCGGCAGCGGTGGCCGCGGCGCCTGCGCGAAGTTGAAGTCGGTGACGAGGTTGCCGAGGATCGGACAGGTTCTCGCGCACGTCGGGGCGCGGGTCGGGGCGGCCGTCGGTGCGTGGGTCGATGCCGCTGGCCGCCGAGGAAGTCGTCCTCGATGAACTTGTCGTAGGCGTCGAAGCTCAGGATCTGGTGGTCGACGTAGCCCTGGCTTGGCGTAGGGGCTGATCACGATGCCGGGGACGCGGAGGCCGTAGCCGTTCTCGTCAACCGACGGCGGCACGACGTGGTCGTAGAAGCCGCCCCAGTCGTCCCAGCTCAGGAAGATCGCGCTCGAGTTCCAGTCCGGGCTCGCCATCACCGCGTTGACGAGGCTGGTGACGTAGCGACTGTCCGAAGCTGACCGGTGCAGGCGGGTGCTCGCTGACCTCGCCCGGACGGGATCACCCAGCTGACCGCGGGCAGCGTTCCCGCCTTCGCCTGCGCGTAGAAGTTGTTCGACGGTTGGATGTTGCCCAGCTGACCGTCGTTGCGAACGGTGTCGAAGAAGGGCAGCGGGTTCCAGATCCCCGGCGTCTTGCTGTTCTGCTTGACCGGTGCGCAGGTCACCGATGCGTCGTTCGCGCAGTCGGGCTCGGTGCCGGGGACGACGTAGTAGCCCCACGACACGTTGTGCTTGTGCAGCAGGTAGGTGAGGTCGGTCCACGCGTAGATCGGGCCCGGTCGACTTGGGCTTCGCGCCGGTGCGGGATCGGGCGCGCCGTTCGGCGGGCGTGCCCGGGCTCTGGAGAGCGTTGCTGCAGCTGCCGGGTTGTCGTGCTGCGTGCAGTGCGCCGACCACTCCGAGACCAGGAAGAGATGCGCCGGCAGGCTCCACGACGCGTTCGGCTCGAACATGTGGTCCTGGAGCACGAAGTTCTTCGCGTACGCCCAGTAGTTGGGGATGTCGCTCTGGGTGTGGTAGCCCATCACGTCGGCGACGGCCGAGTTGGAGCACGCCGGGTTGGTGGGATCCGCGCATCCCTTCCGTGACGTGATCTGCTGGCGCGATGAAGCCGTCCATCTTTCCGGCGTCGATGTCGGCAGTCGCGTTCGCAGCGCCGTGCGGTCCGCCGCCGTTGACGTCGGCGTGGTCGACGTACGGCTTCGCGCAGACTCCGGTCTGCGGGTCGGGGACGCACACGGTGGGCACGCCGTTGCTGCATCGGGAATCCCGTCGGCGCCCGGGATAGGTGCCGAAGTAGGAGTCGAATGAGCGGTTCTCCTGCATGATCACGATGACGTGCTTGATCTTGTGGATGCCCAGCACCGGCGCCGGAGCGGAGGGCGTGGGCGCCGGCGACGGGCTGCAGGCGGCGGCGAGCAACACGATCACGGACGCTCCGACGGTCCGCATCCGGCGGCGCGGCTTCATCCCGGCGACGCTAGCACCGCACCCCACCGATCACCTGAGGCGTCGCTGAGTCTCGCCCGGGATCGAGGCGGACCTGGGACTCGTCGCATCTTCTACACGATCGTCACGAGTATGTACGAGGGCGCGCGAGCACCGGCCTGAGACCCTGCAATTCGCTGACAGCCTGCAGCAGTTGATCAGTTCCGGAGGAAAGCGCCGCGTGTATCACCTGTCCGATCCCGCCCTGGAGTCGCAGCCATGATCTCTTCCTTCCGGCGCGGCAAGGGAAATGAGGTGACGCCCGCCGTCACGGAGAACTCCCAGCACCCTCGCCTGCTCCATTCGCGGGTGCGAGAATCAGAGTGCGGAGCCCTGCGCGTACCAAGACCGCCGCGGCCGCTCGTGTGCCACGGCGTGCTGTTCGGCCCACGGCGTTTCAGTCGCAGGCGTCATATACTGCCGCCGTCATGCTGGCACCGTCCAGGCCGTCGGCACGGCGACGGACATCTCAGGTGGCATTCCGGGCGTCAACGACCGGGCGCCCTCGCTGGTCAACTGGATCGCGCGGGATCTCGACCAGGCCGTCCGCGCCAATCTGCAGCAGATAGCCCATCCCGGCGAGACCGTGCTTGTCGACGAGCACGTCCATCTCGCTCGAGACCAGGTCCGCCGGGGGCGCTGGAGCCGCAGCTGGCGGCTCATCGATCACACCGGCCTCGTCCTCAAGGTCACGGTGTACACGAACGATGACGACGATTCCACGGTGCACGTCCTCGTCGGCGGCGTGACCGTACCGTGTGGCATCCCACCCTGGATCGCCCGTCGACGCGAGGGCAGCGATGTGGAGGCGGCGGTCGACATCTCCCAGCGGCGCGTGTTCTACCAGTCGCTCGAAACCACGATCGCCGCCGCCATCGCGCAGGCGGCCGTCATTCACCAGGGATAGCGGGCTCAGGGTTCGCCGGCGGCGGACGTGGGGTCGTCCACGCCGGCGGCGGCTCGTGCGCTCAGCGTTCGACGACCTGGCGTATCTCGACGCTGCCACCCGCCGGCCACGTCTTCGCGAGCTCGACAGCCTCGGGCAGCGTCGCCACGTCGACGATCGCGAAGCCGCCGATGTGTTCCTTGGCTTCGATATACGGTCCGTCGATGACGTACCGATCGGCGCCGGCATGCCGGACCGTCGTTGCCGTTTTCGGCGGGAGCAACTGCTCTCCGCCGACGAGCGTCCCAGCCGCGCTGTGCGTGCTCCACCAGGCCCCAATCTGGTCGAACATCGCCTGGCTATCCTCCGCGGTCATCGCGTTGAATGCCTCCTGGTCGCCCGCGAACAAGAGAAGGTATCGCATGCGTGTGTGGTGCAGCGTACATCGCTCCCGTTGTCAACTCATCACGGTGCGCATGGGTCGCTGCGCGGTCGATGCAGGCTGCCCGATGGCGTGGCATGCTGTTCGCCGATGACCAGATGGGTCCCCGCTCTTGCCGCGGTGGTGGTAGCCGGTGCCGTCATCGGGTTTCTGTCTTCGACGCGAGCGCCGCAAAGTCCACCGGTCGCGCGCCCGACCTCCGTTCCCATCATTTCGGTACCCGCCTTCGGCCAGTCCGGGCAGGGCTTCGATGAGATACGCGTGGCACCCGGGGGCAGCCTGATCGTCGTCCAGCCGGGCTCGCGCGCGCTCCCGTAGCCGGCACTCCGGGAAAGGGCTGCTTCGACGGGCGTCGACGGCTAGCGAATTGCCCCGTCCAATTGCTGCCAGCCGTGTGGGCTCCACCACCAGACCTCGAGCGATTGTGGGGAACCCTGGGTCGGCTGGGTGAGCGAGCCCAGGACGAGCAGCCGGTCCCGGTCGAGGTCACCGACGACCGCTTCAGGCTGCGTCTCCAGTTGCGAGTTCGCGACGGAAACCCAGGTGACCCCGGTCCACCTCCAGAGCTGCGCCGAAGGTGAGCCCGGCGCGATGGCGAGGAGCGTGAGGCGCCCGGTCGACGGATCCACCGCCAGCCCGGCAGGGGCCACCGCGATGTCGGCACGAAGCTGGTGCCAGCTGGTCCCACGCCACTGCCATGTCGCCGCGCCTGCGCCCTGGGGATACGTGCTCACGAAGAGGAGCGAGCGCGACAGCGGATCGAAGGCCATGCCGGTCCCGAACACGCCCGCCGGCAAGGCTCCGGCCGGTCGCGGCGCCCACTGAGTTCCTGCCCACTCCCACGTCTGGCTGCTCCCATTCGCGTTGGCCGGCGTGACCAGAAGCATCTGCCCGAACGCGTCGTCCCAGGCCATCACCGGTCCCTCCCCTGCCTGCGGTCCGTTGGTACCGGCATTGATCTCGCGCCAGACGGCGCCATTCCAGGTCCACGTGTCGTTGACGACCTGGCCGGGGGCCAACCGCCCTCCGAAGAGCATCACCACACGCGTGGCGGGATCGTAGGCCGCGGCAGCGCCAAAGCGCCCGGCTGGGCTGACCACCGGCCGCGCGAGTGACCAGCGAGTGCCGTTCCAGAGCCAGGTGGTGTCATAGCTGTCGACCCCGCCAAAGACAACCGTCTGCTGCGCTGCCGGGTCGCTGGCGACGCTGAAGCCGAACCCGAGCAAGGGAACCCCGGGCACAGCCGTCGGCGCGACCGTCGGGAAGGAGAAGGGGGTGGTCGCCGGCGGTCGCCGCGGCGATGTGACGTGGGGGCGCTGGAGGGTGGCGACGACCGCCCCGGCCACACCCGTGAGGGCGATCAACGCCACGAGGACAGCCGCCAGCCGCCAGCCACCGCGTGGCGTCCCTCCCGACAACTCGTCAGCCATGACCCGCAGCATGATGCGCCGCGCCCAACCGGGGTCTGGCCTAGATGCTCTCGCGCCCCTGACGGCTCAGCGGTCGCGTTGCGGGTCCCAGATGACCTCCCACAAGTGTCCGTCGAGGTCGCGGAAATAGCCGGAGTAGATGCCCCATGGACGTTCATGAGCGCGGTCGGTCAGCGTTGCCCCCGCAGCCTCCGCGTCGGCGAGCACGGCGTCCACATCGGCTTTGCTGCTCACGATGTGGCCGATGCTGAACTCTCCAGTCTTCGGAGGTCCGTAGGCGACATTCGCGTCCTTCGCAAGCTCGCGGCGTGGGTACAGAGCCAGCATGAGCCCATCGCGCAGCTGAAACATCACCACCGCTCCGGCCGGGGTATCCGCATCGCACGCGAACTCGGTGCCGACCACACCGGGGGACTGCAGTCCGAGCCCCTCACGGTAGAAGGCAAGCGCGCGACTGAGATCGTCCACCGCCAGGGTGATCACGTGGATCGCGGGCTGCATTCCGTCTCCATCGGCGAGCTAAGAGACTGACGTCGTCGGCCCGACAGTCTGACTCGACCACGGACCCGGAGGCCCAGCCACGCCAGGGTGGCCTCATCCTCCGTTCGGGCGCGGGTGGTGTTTCGGTCCCCGGCCCTTCGGCCCTGGACCATGCTTGCCTGGCCCGTGTCCCTCACGGTCGTGCGGCGGCGGGTGACCCTCCGGGTAGTGCTCGTCGTCCATACCCGTCACCTCTCGGAAGGCCTTCCGCTCGTACAGGATGCGTAGGGCCAGCTCCGTCAACGCCACCTCGTCGGCATCGACCCCGGCTCGCCTGATCTCGCGCTCCGAGAGTGCCTTGAGCATCTGCAGACCGTCCAATGACACACCGGAGTCGATCAGGCGCTTGGTGAGCCTCGCCAGGGCGGTGTCCCTGGGCGAATATCGGAGCTTGCCGTGCTCCCGGGTGGGGCTGATCAGACCGAGCTCCTCCCAGTAGCGGAGCACCCGCGGCGTGACCCCGGTCCGTTCGGACAGACGCGGGATGGCGACCAGTTCGTCGTCATCGCCGCCGCGCGAGGGTGAAGTCTCTGGCGGAAAATCTGTCATGATCTTGTAAGATTATTCCAATATTGCGAGCGAGGCCGTTGACCTCCCTCCAGATCGTACACCACGAGGAAAGGGCAAATGAGCATCCAGCGCACCCTCGCACGCCCCGCGGCCATCGGCAAAAGGGACAGGATCTCGGCACATCACGATCCGATACGAACGGCGATCTGGCTGGCGGCGCTGGGGCTGGTGGTCGCCGCCGCTCTGGTCCGCGGCGGTCTGCTCATCCGCGCTGCCGGCGCCACGGGGCCGCCCTTCCTCACCCTGGCCGCGGTCATCGCGGGCGGCCTGGCACTCGACCGCCTCGGCCTCTTCCGGGTCCTTGCGCGCGTGATCGTCCCGGCTGCTGCTTCGGAACTCGCTGGCCGTGTGTGGAGCGCTCGGGTTCACCGCCCTGCTCAGCGGCCTTGTGAATCTCGACGTCGCCGTGGTGGTCGCCGTGCCGGTCGCACTGACGGTGGCGCGGCAGCGGGGCATGCACGCCGGCCGCCTCGCCGTGGCCGCGGCGCTGATCGCCAATGCCAGCTCCTTCCTCTTGCCGACATCCAATCTCACCACCCTGCTCGTCCTCGCTCGCGCTCCCGTGGGCGTCTGGACATACCTCGCACAGAGTTGGCTGGCCTGGCTGCTGGTCACCGCCCTCACGATCGTCGCGCTGTCGGCCTTCGTCAACCGAGGCCAGCACACGCCTGCGGCTCGTCAGGCCACGGCGTCGCCGGCAACGTCGATCGCCGCCCCGAGGGTCACGCTCGGTGGCGCCGCGCTGGCCATCATTGACCTGGTGCCGATGTTCGCCGCCGCCTCGGCGATCAAAGCCCTCCTGGATGGTGGCGTGACCGTGCACGGTGGTCTCCTCTGGGAGCTCGGGGTCACGAGCGGTCTTGCCGCCGCCGCCAACAACCTGCCCGCCGCAGCCGGAATCGTCGCGTCGGGGGCCGTCGCTCGCTGGGCAGCGGTGCTTGGTCTGGCGATCGGCCCCAATCTGCTACTCACCGGCTCGGTGGCGAGTCTGATCTCGCGGCGGATCGCCCACGACCGCGGAGCCGGTTTCTCGGTTGTCCGATTCTCCATGGTCGGTGCCGCGCTCCTCCCGGTGCAGCTGCTCCTTGCCCTCGCCGGCCTGCGCCTGACCGGAGCCCTGTGAGCCGTTCGGCTATCGAATCAGGACGAACACCGTGGTCAGAATGTGGTCGCTGAAGGACCGCGAGCTGCTCCCGATCGCGCCCACCGGCGCGAGGTACGGAGCGACCTGCTGATCGAATGTCGCACCGACATCCGCCGGAAGGACCGCACGCACGGCGGCGACGAGCGCCTGCACGTTGAGGTAGAACATCCCGTTGTTGCTGGTCTCAACCTGGCGCGCGACCGCCTGGTACTGCGGCGAGGTGGTGATGTTGCCACCCCGCTTGGCATCGATGATGGCGCGGACCTCTGCGGGCGTCGACGCGACGATCGCCCAGCCTCCGTCGACGGCCCACGATGGGCTGAGCTGCGATGCGTCGGCGCCGCCGATGGTGATGCTGGAGATGGTCACGCCCTTATAGGTCTGCTGCGTCGCCGCCGACGACCCACATCCCTGTGCCGCCGAGCACAGGGTGGTCGCGAGCTGGTCAAGGAAACTTTGCGCAGCGGTCGACGAATCGGTGGCGATGAGCAGCGCCCCTGACGGCACGTGCGCGCCCGGCAGCTGCTCCACCTCGACGCCGGCGTCGCCGGTGAAGTGGCTGATGATGCCCGATGCGCCGGTGATGCCGAGCTGATCCAGCGCCTGGCTTCCGGACGCCCCGAGGCCCGGAACGGCAAGCGAGACCAAGCTCTTCAGCGTCTGCGGCAGCCCCACGAGCGTGACGAACCCGAAGGCATCACCGGGAATGTAGGCGAGCGCGCCATTGGTGTGAGCGGCCACCCCGAGCGTTGCGCGCGCGGCGGCGCTGAGCTTGGCGGGATCGAAATTGATGGTGCCGGTGACCGTGATCCCCGACGACGACGCCACCACCGCTTCACCGATTCCCGCGTACCCGCTCAATGCGGACGACACTCCCAGCGAACCGGCGGATGGGATCAGCGCACCGAGACGCGGGACGTCGAGATACAGGAAGGCGAGGCGGTCGGCTGGAACGCGAGCTTGCACCGCCGTGTAATCGGCCTCCGAAGCGAGGCCCGCGTGCTTGCCCTGCGAGGTGTCGATGACTTCGTCGACGGCCGTTTCCGACGTCCCCACGATGACCGTGTGCGCGCTGATCGCCCATATGTCGGTGGCGCCCGAGGGATCCTGCCCCGCATGCACGGTCACACCGTCGTAGTTCGCCGAGGTCCAGCGCTGCGTGGTCCCCACCGGTCCGGACTTGAATGTCGCGAACATTGCCTGCGCCGCCGAGTCGTTGGTGCTCGCCAGCAGCGACACCTCGGCAGGGGTGGCGGCATCTGAGCCTCGCAACACGATCAGCGAGAGTTGTGAGCCGAGCCAGCTGCGCACGTCGCGGTGCGAGAGACCTGACTGCGCCAGCCCGCTGTCGAGCCACTGGTTGATCGTGGCGTCCCGTGATCCGCCGGAAAGCCCGGGGAATTTTCCGAGGATGTCGTTGAGGGAAAGCAGCTGACCGCCCGACGGCTGGAGGTCGAGGTTGGCATAGACCGCGGTGTCACTGGGAGCGAACGACACCATGGCATCGGCGCTCCCACGCAGGAAGCCGAAGGCAAGTACCGCTGCCGCGATACCGCCGGCCACCAGGACGGCGATGCCGCCACCGGCGAGCGCGCGAAATGCCTTGGAGTGACCCTCGCGAGCTTCGGGAGTGGCGCCGGCCTCAGGCGCGGGTGGATCGGGTTCGATCGGCGGCGGCCACGGCGGCGGCTGAGGCCCTCCGAAGGCGCTCATGATCCCAATCCACTGGCAACGTCATCGCCGCGCCGGCGTGCGACGGATGGATCGGGACGGTCGGTGTTGGCTTCGCGCATCAGGTGGACATGGTGTCGCACGGTCACCTACCTCATATATCGACGCAACCAGATTGTGCGCGCTGCGCCACGATCTGTTGCAGGCGACATCCTTATTTCGAAGGCGACATCCTCTTTTCGAGGGCGTCCTCGATCGGCGATCCGAAACCTAGGCGCGGACGCGCACGGACCATCCCACGGGTTCGAGCTCCACCGGCGGGGGCTCCGGCAGCGCGGCAACGTCATCCCGTTCCGGCGCGGCTGCAACCTCGTCGACACGGCGGCCATCGGACAGGAGCAGCGGTGTGCCGCAGCGCTTGCACGTCATCAGGACTCCCAGCTCCGACCACTTCCAGCACGTCGGGCAACAGACCTTGATCGTCACCGCTTCATTCTCCGGCGGCACAACCGCGCCGGGGACCGGTGTCCATGCACGGTGCCACGACCGTTGCACGTTCAGCGCAGCCGGGGGCGTCCCGTCAGGACAGGATACTCCGCCGGCGCGGCGCGCTCCCGAGCGGCGAAGTCATAGTGCAGATATGGACGACACGGTCCGCGCCTACATCGACGCGATCGGGCCCGAAAGCCGGCCACTGTTCGATCGCGTGCACCGCCTCATCCTCGAGGCGCATCCCGACGCCACCATCGGACTTGCGTACCACATCCCCGCCTACAGGCTCGGCGGCCGCCGGTTGTTCGTCGGCGCCTGGAAGCACGGCATCTCACTGTACGGATGGGCACGCGACCGAGACGCCGGGTTCGCCGACCGGCATCCAGAACTCTTGAGCGGTCGAGGGACCATCCAACTGCGACCCGATCAGGCTATGGAGATCTCCGACGACGAGTTGCGCGACCTCGTGCGGGCTGCCCTCGATAGCTGACTGCCATGGCGCCCGTGATCCGCCGTGCACAGGGCGATCTCACCGCCGTTCGCCCGGGGTAGTGGTAGACGCCCAAATCGCGGTGCTAGAGTGTCTGCCTCTGTCAGTCCAGGAAACGACGTTGACCCCCGCGGGTTTGCGTGTTACCCACGGGCACGCGACGCCTCATATCAGGAGGAGGTCGGATGAGAGCCTCGAAGGCGAGCTTGACAGTCGCCGCACTCGCGATCGCGGGGGTCATGCCGATCGCCGCAGGAGGCGGCTTCACGGCCGGAGCCGGCTACGGCACGAAATACATCCATATCGACTGCAGCCACAGCGCCGCGACGTGCACCGAGGTCGGCAACTCCGCGGAGGTGTTCGGCGCAAACAACTACGTCGGTCACGACGAGCCCAGCGTGCATTTCTTCTCGGACGTCCCGGGGTCGGGCAATCACATGCAGTATCAGATGACGCTGCCGACCAACCCCTCAACCACGAACCCCAACACCCCTGGCAAGTCGTTCACAACGCTGCTGTACAACAGTGTGTGGTTCGGCATGACGCTCTGCGACACCCAGTCGTATCCCGAACAGCTGACCACCTGCAAGCCCGACAGCAACAGCAACATCGTCGATCCAGCGTTCTCGCCGAAGCATCCGGGCGCTGCGTTCATGGAGCTCCAGTTCTACCCGCCTGGATGGGTGCAGTGGCCCACCTGGGCAATCGCCGTCGGAACGGGAGGCTGCGACCCAACCCGGTGGTGCGCCGCCCTGAACGTCGACAGCCTGCTCGAGAATCCGGTCACGGGAACGTTCCAGAACGCCACCTGCGCTGCCAGAGTTGGGGTTGAGCCGATCAACTTTGCGTTTCTGACCACCAACGGCGTCTCCACCGGTCCAGCCAACCCGGTCGATTCGACGCTCGCCACGTTCACCCCCGACCCGACCCGCGATCTCTTCATGAACTCGGGTGACAAACTGTCGGTCTCCCTCATCGACACCCCGAGTGGCCTCCGAACCTCGATCAACGACAAGACCACCGGCAAATCCGGCTTCATGACCGCAAGTGCCGCCAACGGCTTCGCACAGATCAAGTTCGCCCCGAAGGGCACCAGCTGCGACGCGATCCCATACAACTTCCATCCGATGTACAGCACCTCGAGCGAGAAGACGATCCTTCCGTGGGGCGCGGATCAGGACAGCATCTCCTTCACCGACGAGATCGGCCATTTCCAGTACTGCAACGGCCCGACGGCCATACCCGCCAGCCAGTTCGGTCTCGACAGCAGTGGCAATCCAATCACGTGCCCGGCAACCAACAAGGAGGAGATCGGGGTCAACCAGGAACCCACCGACTCGGAGGATGATTTTTGCTTCCCCGGAAGTGAGGCGCCGGTCATCCACCTGAACGGATGTACCGACACCAACACCGGATTCGACGGGGTGCAGTACACGCCGGTGTGGCCGGACGGAAACACCAAGCTGCACCCAACACCGCTGCTGTTCAGCAGCCCACGCACGGGTGCCGGTTTCGCTACGGCCTACAGCCGCGCAGGCTTTGAGGTGGATCTGCCCGACATCGAATTCGCGGGTGGCGGGCAACCCTGCGATCGGTCCACCGGCTCGGGGTGCACCCTCATTCCGATCACGGACGACGGCCAGCCTGCCCAGTTCTATCCATTCTTCAGCACGACCGCAACGGGACCGGGCTGCAGGTGGGAGTTCGGCAACCACGTCCCTGGCGATGCCAACGACTTCGGCCGGAACGCGCAGTATGGAACCGCTCTCAATGCGAACTACACACTCCTCGGCGGAGGTGGTGTCACGGTGACCAGGTACAACTCCTTCCGGCAGATCCTTTCGAACAATCCCTGCTGACCTGAGTCGAATGATCGTGGAGGGCCACCACGTGGTGGCCCTCCTACGATCCGATCCGTGAGGTGCCGCTCGTCAGCCGAAGGCGTCGCTGAGGCGGCGCGTATCGTGGCGAGCGAAACAATCGTGCTGTTTATCCGACCCCTGTCGTGGCGCCGCAGTGGCAGTGTATGGGGATGGCGTCAGCCCACCGGCACCGTCTGATCCTCGGACTCGACTCCAATCGAGGCGTTGCCTGATGAGAGCGGTGGTCTACGACCGGTACGGGCCATCAGAGGTCCTGCGCATCGACGAGGTAGCGCAGCCGGTCCCGAAGGACGATGAGGTCCGTGTGCGAGTCCACGCGACCACAGTCAGCCGGACGGATACCGGGCTTCGGAGCGCGGAGATGCTCATCTCCCGACCTGTCACCGGACTCCTCCGACCGAGGCGGCGGATCCTCGGCAGCGACTTTGCCGGAGAGGTTGACGCGGTGGGTGCGTCCGTCACCGACTTCGCAGTCGGTGACCGCGTCTTCGGCATCAAACCGTGGAAGTTCGGTGCGCACGCGGAGTTCATCTGCGTCGGGGCCAGTGCCGCAGTGGCGCACATGCCCGCTGGCATCCCATATGACGAGGCGGCCGCAATCTGCGACGGAGCCATCCTGGCACTGAACGCCCTGCGACCGGCACATCTCCACAAGGGGCAGAGGATTCTCATCTACGGGGCATCCGGATCGATCGGCACGGCAGGCGTACAGCTGGCCAGGTACTTCGGGGCCGATGTCACCGCCGAATGCAACACGAAGAACTTCGAGCTCGTCACGTCGCTCGGCGCCGATGAGCTGATCGACTACACGCAAGACGATTTCACGAAGAACGGACGCACATACGACGTCATCTTCGACTCGGTCGGCTCGCTATCCTTCACGCGGTGTCGAGGTTCGCTGCGCCGTGGTGGGTTCTACGTCGCGACCGACCACATGCAGAACCTGCTGCTGGCGTTGTGGACCGCGCGGATCGGAGACAAGCGGGTGCTGTTCCCGATACCTCCTCGGTTCACGAAGCAGGACGTCCTCTTCCTCAAACAGCTCATCGAAGAGGGGAAATACCGGGCGGTGATCGACCGGCGCTACCCGCTGGACCAGGTGGTCGAGGCAAGCAGGTATGTCGAGACCAAGCAGAAGACCGGCAACGTCGTCCTCATCGTCAGCCCCGACTGACACATCGCGCGAGCGTCACCAGTCCATTACCATCGGGTATAGGGCCGCGAGCCCGCACGGAGGCTGCGATGACCATCGAACCACCTGATCCGGAGCAGCCTGGTTACGCCCTGCGTCTCTCGGACGCCGAGCGGATGCGCTACCGCGCCATGGCCCAACGCGCCGTTGCGATCGAAGGCGATCGCTGGACCCGCTACGGGATCACCGAGGGCGCGAACATCGCCGACGTCGGGTGCGGCCCGGGAGCGGTGCTGGTGGAGCTCGCGAGGAGAGCCGGCGATCGCGGCGCGGTCGTGGGCATCGAGCCGGATCCCCGGGCACGAGCCGCGGCCGAGGAGGAGATTGCGAGCGCCGGGCTGGGCAACACCCGCGTCGTTGCCGGTGACGGTGAGCACACGGGGATCGAGCCCGCGTCCCAGGACGTGGTGATGCTCCGCCACGTGCTCTTTCACGTCGGGACCAGGTCGAGCGCCCTACTCGCGCACCTCGTCTCCCTGCTCAAACCCGGCGGCCACCTCTACGTGGTCGACACCGACGCGACAGCGTCGCGTCTGACCTTCGATGACCGTGAGTTCGTCGAGCAGGGGACCCGCTACCTGACGTTTCAGCGCGATCGCGGCAACAACGTCGATATCGGACCGCGGCTCGGTACCTTGATCGTGGGCGCCGGCCTCGAGTTGATGGAACACGAGGCAGTCTATCAGAAGGTCCCAGGGCGCCTGGTTGCGCTCGGCGGCCCGATCGCGGCCGCGGAGCAGGAGATGCTCGCCGCCGGTGCGATCAGCGGTGACGATGCGGCGCGCTTCGCCGCAGCACGTCAGCGCGTCGCGGCGCTACCCCATTCGGCATTGTTCATCGCGCAGTACATCGCGGTGGGGCGCAAGCCGATCCACGCCTGAGCGCATGCGGTGGCCGGCTGCGCGACCCTTCAGCCCACCTTGCGCGCGGCCGCGCCCGCACGATCGAGCCGAGCGAGGAACGGTGTCGCACCGATACGGGTGAAGATCTCCCGGGCTTCATCGTCCTCGTCTCCGGGGTAACGCTGGACCCACGGAGGACGGCGCGGTCGAGTGCACACCAGGCAAGGTCCAGCGGCGAGTCGAGTGCGCGCCAGGCTGCCAGGGCGCGCGTGTACGCCGTTGCCGCTTCGTCTTGGCGCCCCTCCAGCGCAGCGAGCCCGGCCTCGGCAGTCAGACGCATCGCGGCCATCCAGCGACCGCGAAACCCACCCATATCCACCAGCGCCTCTCGTGCTCGTGCGGCGTCGCCGAGCCAGAGTGCGGTGCGCATCTGGATCGCGAGGGCGGCCGGGCTGTTGATTCCCGATGGTTCAGCCTCGAGGCAAGCAGAGGCGTGCCGGTAGGCTGTCTCGAGCTCGCCCGCGGCGAGATGAACGGTTGCGCGCATGAGGTGATAGTTGGTGCGGGCCGTGGCGTCCTCGCTCTCGGCAGTGACCGCGGTCGACTCGAGACGCTGGAAGGCAAGGGCAATGTCCCCGCTGAGACCCGCCAGCATCGCCTCGCAGAGCACGCGCTGCGCCTGGCGGGGACCGACGAGCTCGCGCTGGCCGAGCTCCGCCAACGCCGCTCGGGCTTCGTCCCATTGTCCAAGCCCGATCGCGCCCTCTGCGGCATTGAGCAGGTTCACGGTCTCGAGGTTGCGCGCGCCGGCTCGGCGTGCCAGCTCGGCAGCCTCGAGCTGCAAGCTGATCGCCTCGTGCGGGTCGTCATCGAGCACAAAGATGGAGACGTATAGGCCGGCCTGCGCTTGCTCAACGAGGGAGCCGGTGTTTGCGACCAGGGCCATCCGTCCGCGCGCGAGCATGAGGCCCTCGCGATGGCGCCCGACACGGAACAGGGTGGTTGACTTCGCCCCGATCGCGCGGGACAGCACCTCGTCGTCGTCGATTCGCTCGGCGAGCGTGCAGGCCCTCTCAGCCCAGACGAGGGCCTGCTCATTTGCGCCGGAGCCACTTAGCATCCCGGCCAGCGTGGCGGCCAGGTCGGCCCGGGCGCGTTCATTGCCTGTTTCTCCGAGCTCCGCGAGGAACTCCTCCGCCCGCGTGATCGCGTCGGAGAGTCGCTCCAGCCCCAACGACATGGTGTCGGCGAGCCGGGCCGTGCTGCGCCCGGCAGCATCAAGATCGCCCAGGGCCTTGTGAGTCGCGATCGCGGCCTCGAGATGGGTTACCGAGCGCTCGTACGCCTCGGTTCGGAAAGCGGCGTCACCCGCGACGTCGAGGAGCGCCGCCCGCTCCGCCAGGCCATCGGTCAGCTTCATCGCCTGCTCGAGATACGACAGCGCCAGCTCCGCCGACCCCAACGCCAGGGCTCTGCGTCCGGCGTGAGCGAGCCACTCGCTGGCCCTGGATGCCAGCGTGTCCCGTTCCGGTCCGTCGGCGGTTGCCCGATGCGCCTCGGCATAGTGAGTCGCGACCACCCCGGCCAACTCCTCGTCGTTCATGGCTTCGAGAAACCCCGCGGCGGCGAGGTGCCGGGCTCGGCGCTCGGGTTTCGCCAGGGTCCCGTAGGCGACCTCCCTGATCAGTCCCTGGACAAAGGCGTAGTGGCCGCGCTCCGGCGACCGGGGGTCGGTGATCGGTGCCAGCAACTCCTTGCGCACCAGGTCTCGCAGCGGAGCGGCGAGCGCACTCGCATCGCGCCCTGACACCGCCGCCAGGGCCGGGACCGAGAAGCTCTGGCCCAGGACCGCGGCATCCTGGAGCAGGGAGCGTTCTTCGGGCAACACGCCATCGAGTCGAGATGCGATGAGCGCGTGGAGGGTATTCGGGATCTCCAGGACCCCGAGCGTCCCGATCACGGTCAGCGCGCCGTCGCGGTCTACCAATTGTCCCTGGTCGACCAGCATCCGGATCGTTTCCACGGCGTACAGCGGCACTCCCTCGGCGCGCTGGAGCACCTGCTCCACGACCGCCTCGGGAAGTCCGGCGACAAAGCCACGGAGCAGCGCCGCCATCGCCTCTGGCGCCAAGGGTTCGAGATGCAAGGCGGTGAAGGAGCGTTGCCCGGCTCCCCAGGTGGGGCGGCGCTGGAGCAATTCCGGTCGCGATAGGGTGAGCACGAAGATGGCGCGTGTCCGCGACCACTCGACGATGAACTCGATGAAGTCGATCAACCCGGGGTCCGCCCATTGCAGGTCCTCGAACACCAGCACCGTCGGGCCGCGATCCGCGATCCGCTCGAAGAAGGTCCGCCAGGCGGAGAACAGCTCCTCGCGGTCGCCTCCGGGCGCGTCGGAGAGCCCCAGCAGGTAGGCGAGCGCCTGCTCCACCCAGTGCCGCTCCTCCGCCTCGGTCACGAATTCGGCGACCGAGGCGGCGAGCTTGGCTCGCGCGCTGGATGGCTCCTCGCCCTCGGTGATGGCGGCGCGCATCCGCACCATCTCCCCGAGCGCCCAGAAGGTGATCCCTTCTCCATAAGAAGGACAGCGTCCCTGCTGCCAGTAGACGTCGGCGGACAGGCCGTCCACGTATTTGCGAAACTCCCAGGCGAGCCGGCTCTTGCCGATCCCGGCGAGGCCGGTCACGGACACCAGACGGACCCGCTGTTCGCGGCCGGTGGCGTGGAGCAGCTCCTTGAGGAGGCGGAGTTCCTCCTCGCGACCCACGAATGGCGGCTCGGCACGTTCCGAGCGACCCACCCCTCGGCGTTGGGCGACAACCCGCTGCGCCTGCCACACCGGCACCGGCTCCTCCTTGCCCTTGAGGCTGAGTGGGGCATGGGCGGCGAAGGCGATCGCCTGGCCCGCGGCACGCATCGTCGTCTCCCCCACCAGCACCGTCCCCGGCTCGGCGGCCGCCTGGAGGCGGGAAGCGGTGTTCACCAGGTCCCCCGCCACCATGCCCTGGCCGGATGCGCCGAGCGTCACGGCAGCCTCGCCGGTCAGCACGCCTGCCCGCGCACGGAGCTCGGGGGCGCCGACCTCGGCCCCCAGCGCGGTCACCGCCGCAACCAGGTCCAGGCCTGCCCGCACCGCTCGCTCGGCGTCGTCCTCGGTCGCCGCGGGTGCCCCCCACACGGCCATCACCGCGTCGCCGATGAATTTCTCGATGGTGCCCCCGTAGCGCTCGATCACCCCCCGGCAGACGTCGAAGTACCTGGAGAGCAGCTCGCGAACCTCCTCGGGGTCCAGCACCTCCGAGCGCGCGGTGAAGCCGACCAGATCGGCGAACAACACCGACACCAGACGGAGTTCCGCCACGACGGTGGCCTGCGGGCGAGCCGGGGCGGCAGCCGGCTCGGCCTGCGCAGTCGGCGCGGCTGCGCCGACGTGGCGCGCGGCCCCCAGCTGCGCTCCGCACTCCCCGCAGAACTTGACGCCGACCGGGTTCGCGGCGCCGCACGCCGCGCACGTCTGGCCCAACGGTGCGCCGCACTCGCCGCAGAACTTGCGCTCGGGAGCGTTGCTCCCACCGCAGTTCGCACAGACCACCCGCGAGCCTCCTACTGACCTCCGCCTCAGTCGAATGGTAGCCACGCTGCAGCGGAAGCGGGTTCGGAATGGGATCTCCTGCGCCGCGTGGCGTGGAGAAGGTCACCTGCGCCGAGGGGCGCTACGTCCCAGCGCGGAGCTGGTCCAGCGCGGGACATGTGCGCCGGGGTCAGGCGACCGCCAGCCTCCGCAGCGACATGCGTTCGTAGGTGCCCATGAGCGCGTCGACCGTCGTCGCGATCGAGTAGGAGTCACTCACCCGCGCACGAGCCAGCGATCCGAGCTGACTCCGCAACGTCGGGTCGTCCCGAAGCGCCTGCAACGCGGTTCCGAGCGACGGCTCCAAGGGGTATGCAGGCAGCACGACGCCGGCGCCTGTCACGAGCCGCCCATCGTCGCCGACATCGGTTGCCACGACCGCGCATCCAGCCGCCATGGCCTCGAGCAGCGACAGCGACAGGCCCTCGACCGTGGAAGGCAGAATGAACACATCGATGCCCCGCAACAGATCGATGCACCGCTGTCGATCGTGGATCGCACCGAACATGACGATGCGTGGGTCGTGGCGGGCGACCCGTCTGATCCGCTCCTCTTCGACGCCACCGCCTGCGATGAACAGCCGATCGTCGCCCGACCACCGCCGTCGTTGGAAGGCGTTGATCAGCTCGAGCACCCGCTTCTCCGGGTCGAGCCGGCCCATGTAGCCGACCACGAAGCCGCCCCCCAACGTGGAGCGGATCTGCGACGCACCGGGGCTGACCTCCGACGTATCGACCCCATTGGGGAGGACTTCGATTCGATTCCGATCACAGCCAACGGACACCAGCAGCTCTCGCTGGTCCTTGCTCAGCGCGATACAGCGGTCGGCCAATGCGAGCGTGTGCGCGTGAAAGCGATAGAGGGCGTGGAAGACGCGTTCGCGCCCGCCGCGTGGGCGGGCATATGGAAGATGCACCGTCGCAACCGTGGGAATCCCAATCCTGCGGCAGTGCGCGAGCAGCCACGCATCAAGCAGCGAGAAGCTCAGGGACACGTGCACCACATCGGGGCGGAACTCCATCAGCTTGCGAGCGATGCGTGCCGCGGTTCCAGGCGAGGGCATGATCACCGTCTTGAATCGAGCCGCCGACAGGGAGATGGCCTGCGCAGCCGGTACCGCATCGCCGTCGTGACGATGAAAGAAGAACGCCACCTCCACCCCGTGCTGCCGCAGCGCTCTCACTGTCGCGGCGCTGTACGAGCTCAACCCGTCAGCTCGCCGGCCTCCGCCATGCCCAAACCACGCGACTCGCAGCGGGCCGGGCGCCAGCGTGCGGCTGGTCCACCGGCGCCAATCCGGGACCTCCGATGATGGAATCATGGCTGTCATATTAGTTGATAGACCCCATATCCACATGGCGGTGGCCGCCACCGCAGGCACCGCCAGCATAGGCCGATCGCTCGTGATCGATTGTGCGGTGGCTCTGTGATCGGTCAGCGAGCGCGAGGTTGGCTCAATCGCGTCTCGATGCCGTCGAGAACAAGACTGACGCCCTGATCCGCGCGCCACGTGGATCGACTTTCCGTGTCAGCTGCTTCCGGCCGAAGCGGCACCCGCGGGCCCACGGGTGCGGAGGCATCCATGCTCACTCGCACGCAGCCGCTGTACACCGTGAGGTCATAGCGATCGTCGCTGCGCAATGCCCCGGGCGTGTCCCACTGCACGTCGGTTGCCATCGCACGTATGGCCTTGTCGTCGAAGCGCACCTTCACCGACCCGGAGGACACCGTGGCGTGGACCGCGGCGTCGCGGGGCCGGTGCAGGGTGACGCCCACGATGCCGCTGTTGACGCGGATCGGCACGACCCCGGCGGGCGCCGGCAGCGTGCAGGTGACGTTGCCCGTCCCGCTATCGAGTTCGATCCCGCTGACGCGCAAACCCGCCAGGTCGAGCACCGTGTTCCACGTCCCCCCGTGCAACTTGAAGTACCACGTGTAGCCGCGACTGAGCTCGACCGCGCCGTGGTCGCCGCCTCGCCGATTCTTGACGAGCACCATGTTGCCGGGGCGAACCTCGACCGAGGCCGCTCCACCGCCACCCACCGAGGTGGCGATGTCGACGCTGCCCGGTGCCGCGGCGCGCACCAGCACACGCCAGGAGCCCGAGTCGATCGCCAGCGTCATGACCTGGGCGTCGCGCCCCCGTGCGGTCACGGGCGACGTTGTCAGGGCCGACGCCGTGGCCTCGACCACCAGGGTGACGGCTGCGCCCTCAGCCTCCTGCAGGCCGGCGGTGGCAAGGACTCGAGCCAGGTCGCGAGTCAGGCGGCTGCGCTGTACCACCGAGAGACAGCTGAGTATCACCGTGGCCGCGGCCCGGTGCCCGCGCAGGATCTGGGACAGCTCATCGCAAGCCGTGGCGACCTGGGAGCGCCACGCGGATGGGGAGATGGGGACCACGACGCGATCGAGTACGGCTTCGGCCACCAGCTCGAGCAACTGCTCCTTGTCGCGGAGATGCCAGTACAGCGAGGCCGCCTTGACGCCGAGTCGGTCGGCCAGTCCGCGCATGGAGAGTCCCTCCACGCCCTCGGCATCGAGCATCTCCAGCGCTGCCTGGATGACCGCGTCGCGGGTGAGTCCGGATGTCTCGGTCTCCCGAGTGGCCACAGATCAGTCCTCCATCGACATGTGGCCGGGCGTCACTGCCGGCGCTCCCTTCGGGCTTGACATGCCTAACATCGTTAGTCTAGGGTACAGCAAGTCACCGTTAGACGCAAACTCACACGGATGGTGTTAGAGATGTATCCGACGCTCGAGGCGGCCGACCTCGTCAAGGCATTCGGCAAGACCCGCGCCCTCGACGGACTGAATCTGACGATGCAGCCGGGCCAGGTCCTGGCCCTGTTGGGGCCAAACGGCGCCGGTAAGACCACGTTCGTGAACCTGGTCGCGACGCTGCTCCGTCCCAATGCGGGCACGCTGCGCGTCGACGGCATCGACGTGGCGCGCCACCCCGGCGCGGTGCGGCGCCTGGTGGCCCTCGCCGGGCAATCCGCGGCGGTGGAGCCCACGATGACCGGACGCGAGAACGTGGCGATGGTGGCTCGGCTCTCCGGCGCTTCCGCGTCGGGCGCCCGGCGCGATGCCGCCGCCGTCCTCGAGCAGATGGGCCTCGACGATGCCGCGGACCGGATCGTGCGCACGTATTCCGGCGGCATGCGCCGGCGCCTGGACCTGGGCGCCAGCCTGGTGGGCCGGCCCAGATTGCTCCTGCTGGACGAACCCACCACCGGACTCGATCCGCGCAGCCGGCTGGAGCTGTGGGACGTGATCCGTTCGCTGGTCGTCAATGGCACCGACGTGCTGCTCACCACGCAGTACCTCGACGAGGCCGATCATCTCGCGTCACAGATCGCCATCATCGATCACGGTCGCGTCGTCGCGTCGGGGACGCCACGCGAGCTCAAGCGTCTCGCCGGGCGCAGTGTTGTCGAGGTCCGCGTCCGCGACCACTCCGCACTCGATCGTGTCGCGGCGATCTTGATGGCGATCGGCGACGGACCGGCGACCATCGACGCACCGACGCGCAGTGTTCGCGTCGCGCTGGGGGCTGACAGCGAGCGCGTCTTCGCAGCACTCCGTCCGCTCGATGACATCGGCATCGCGATCGATGAGGTCTCGGTCCGCCAGCCTACCCTCGACGAAGCATTTCTCAGCCTCACCGGGGCACCCAAGGAGAACGTGGCATGAGCATCGCACTCGCACCCCCACGCGGCAACGCCGCGGGCCTCGTTGTCGCCAGCGGACAGATTGCCCGGCGAGTCCTGCTGAAGTTCATTCGTTCGCCCCAGCTCGTGGTGGTGGGCACCGTGCAGGGCGCTATGTTCCTGCTCATCTTCCGCTACGTGTTCGGCGGTGCCATTGGGCTCGCCGGGATCAGCTATGTCGACTTCGTCGTGCCCGGCTTCATCACGACCGGCGTGCTCTTCAACGCCATGTACGCCGCAGCGGGCATGGCCGAGGACATGAGCGCGGGGCTCGTCGCGCGCCTGCGGTCGCTGCCCATTCCGCGCAGCGCCGTGCTCATCGGCCGCGCTCTGGCGGACACCGTCATCCAGGTCTGGGGATTGGCCATCACGGTTGCCATCGGCTTCCTGGTCGGCTTTCGCCTCCACGGCAGCTGGGGCGCCGCACTCGGGGCGGCCGCGCTGGTGGTGCTCTTCGGTTTCGTCTTCGAATGGGTCTTCGTGCTGATCGGCATGATCGCGGGCTCAGCGCAAGCAGCGCAGGGGTTCGCGCTCATCGTGTTCCCCTTCACATTCGTCTCGTCGGCGTACATCCCGGTGGCGACCATGCCGTCGTGGATGCGTGGCTTCGCCGAGAATCAACCCGTTACCGTGATGGTCAACGCGGTGCGCACCCTCACCCAAGGCGGACCGGCCGAGGCCCTCCTCGGCCACCCCACCTCGTATTTCGTGGTCCGCTCACTGGCGTGGTCGGTGGCGCTGGTCGCGGTGTTCGCGCCGCTCGCGGTCGCCAAGTATCGACGCGGCTGAACGAGCGGGCGCAACAACGTCGCCGTCGGTTCACACCCACCGAGGTACCGATCGGCGATCATCAAACGGACTGACCGCGGGCACGGGAGAACATCCAATGGCACGGGGCGAGGAACCGGACGGCAACCCGACGGCGCCGGATTCGGACGTGCCGGGCCACGAGCCCGCAGACGAGCCCGCCCAAAGCGTGCACGAGCCGCTCCCGGACGAGAGCGGACTCCTGGGCAAGGTCGGCGTCGAGGACGAGGTGCTTGCTGAACTGGCGCGAGCGGAGGCAAAGATGAGCGACCCGTCGGCACCCGACGACCCGGATGCCGCGGGCGCGCAAGTCTAGCTGCAACTGGCATCCGTGCATGCGACGCATCCTTGCGAATGCTCTGCTCGCGGCGTCGGCGCCGGTGGGAGTTGCGGTCGGTCTTTGGCTGGCACTCCTGACGCGTCTTCCATACTGCCCGGTCAGGGGATTGGGGACGCGCTACCTCTGCGCAGCGCAACCGACACTCCGACCCGGAATGTGCGCCCTGTATGGCGCACTCGTCGGGGCGGTGCTGCTGCTCAGCTCGATTGCGGTACGTCGAGTTGGATCAGGCTGAGCCATCGATCCCCAGAACCCCCGCTGGGTCCTCCTCTGGCTCGCCGGCTTCGTGGTCGTCGTCGCCGGTGTCTCGTGGGTCATGACCGGGGGAATCGGTCGCCACATTCCGCCTGCACCTCGCAGCCACCTGGCTGCGGCCACGCCGGGACCAACGCCGGTGCCCATTGCATGCCGCGTTGATCAGCTCCTTCTCGTCGGAGCCTTCAACGAATGTGCCGCCATCGACCGCGCCTCATCCCATTTCTGTGCGATATCGGCGCATGCGGTCTCTGCCATCTTCCAGTTGCGTGGCACGAGCCACGAGTTCATCCTCTATCTGACCATCCCCACCCAGTACGCCGGCGCCGGCGAATACGCGCTGACCGACGGAACCGCGGAGGTCGATCTACGTGAATACGCTACGGGCTCGTACTGGCAGTCGGTCGCCGGAGTCCTGCACGTGTCCACCCGCGACGGGCGGTCCGGAACCGTGTCCGCGATCCTCGAAGCCTCCGTAGGCAACAACTCCGTCGGGTCGGCGCTGCCACTCAGCATTGATGGAGCATGGAGTTGTGCCTGAG
Organism: Candidatus Dormiibacterota bacterium; assembly: GCA_963768105.1. GTDB lineage: Bacteria > Chloroflexota > Dormibacteria > Aeolococcales > Aeolococcaceae > Palsa-851. The sequence continues at coordinate 266,260 of CAVYGR010000006.1, forward strand.
AGGCCATACTGCTTGCTGATGCGTGTCAACCGGAAGGTGGCTGCCGCAGCACTAGGGCTGTCGGCGTTTATCTCTGGGTGCTCGTCGCCGATCCCGCCCACCGGGGTCAGCTATGAGCAGTTCCGCTTCACCTGCTGTGTCAACTCGACTGCAATGCTGCGTGCCTGGCATCCCGGTCAGATGATGAGGGTGGAGTGGATGGCCGAGAGCGCGGGCACGACAGCCGACCACACACAACACCCGATCACGCTGACCGCCCTCCTCACCGGCCCGTATGCGAGCGCCGCCGCAGTGAAAGCAAGCGGCATCCACTCGGTGACGCTTGTCGCCGCGCCGTTGCGCGTAACGGATCGCAGCGCCGGAAGCCCCGTCAGCACGATCGCCCTCCCGCTCGATCTGGCGGCCGGCTGGTACAACCTCGCTACCGCGATCCGGTCCGATGCGGGCACGGTCGGTGGCTCGACCGTGATCCAGGTGACACGCCCGAGCTCCTAGAACGGGAGATCGCGAGCAACGGTCATCACGGTGCCTTCTGAGCGGCCGCAGCCTGCCGGCGCATGTCCGCGTAGTGACGCCGCCAGATCAACTTGTGGATCGGAATCCAGCGTGGGATATCGCGCAGTCCGGGAATGAACGGGACCAGGAGGAGCAGGGCGGTCAGCAGTAGCATCACCCCCACCACGGCAAGGTCGGTATTGGCCGAGCTGATGCCCAGGAATCCGGTGTGCGAGGTGAAGGGCGGGATCTGATACCACATGGTGTAGAGCCACAGCCACGCCTGACCCGGGTAGCGGCCGGTCTCGTTCATCACCCCCCAGTCGCTGCCGATGAGCTTCTGCTCCGCGGCGAGGCGGGCGATGTAGCCACCATCAATGAGGAACAACAGCGGCCGGGAGAAATCGGTTTGATAGAAATGATTGCTGGTCAGGAGCAGCGCATCCAGGCCGCCGGATCGTGCCAGCGTCAGCATCCGGTCCATCAGCACCGATACTGGCCCGTAGTCTCCAGAGGGCACGCTGACGGTTCCGTCCGCCGCCACGGTCGCCGTCCCGAGACCGGTCGCGTAGTTCGTCAGCCACTTCTGCTGCTGGTCGCTCGACGCACCTTGGTACGTGCTCAACGCCGATGTCAGGTCCGCATCGCCAGCGCTGGCCTGGGTGAGCGGCTGGAGGACGAAGTCGTTGGGGGCATTGATGGGAATGTGCACCCCGGCCCACTGCTGCGGAGTCAGCGGGCCCCAGCTCTGCACCGACCCGCTCCCGGAGTTGTACGGCGGTCCGTATGACGCGACGACCGTCGAGCCGGCGAGTTCGGCGGAGGCGGTCGTCATGAAATCCACTGGGTCCGCTTTCGACCAGCTCTGCACCGTCACCGACGGCACGTCCGGCGACGACAACACCGCTGAGAGCACCAGCACAAGACCCAGGACGCCGACCAACGCGATCGTGACCTCTTTCAGGAGGTCGTACGGGATCATCGCGACCCCGCGGTAGTAGGTCTTCTTGTCGACCTTCGACGCCTTCATGGCGACACCGTCATCGGATCATCGATCGGCCGCACCACACCCTTGGCGCGGACCTGAATGATGTGGAGCACCACCAGCAGGGTCACGCCGATCGGGAACAGCATGACGTGCAGTCCGTACATCTGACCAAAGTTGAGCGCGTTGAACAGTCCGCCGAAGCCGGTCGAGTTGATCGCGTCCTTGGCGTTGACGGCGATCCATTGCGAGTCGAAGTTCTGCTGGACGACATATCCGGTAAAGGCGGTGACGATGCTGACGGTGAAGATCACCACGCCCACCATCCAGGTCTTGGCCCTCCCGTCGCGCCAGCCGGCTCCCCAGAACTGCCCCCACAGGTGGAGCACCATGAAGATGAAGAACATCTGGACGGACCAGAAATGAACGCTGTTGAAGAAGTGTCCCAGGGATGACACATGCCACCACTCCGATCCGAAGAAGGCGAGCACCACGCCGCTGAGCACCACCCAGAACAAGGCGGCGATGGTCACGACACCGAAGACGTAGACCCACGAGCCAACATATGCCGGCTGACTGGTGGGCAACAACTCGCTGATGGGCAGCGTTTTTTCGACGCGACGGCGAACCGCGGCCGTCCAACCGATTGCATCGTCGGCAACCGACGGCGCCTGCGGGCCTGACTCGTCCACGGCTCCAGGTCCGCTGTCGCTACTCATCGCGGGGCCTCTTCGGCCGATGGGACGGAAACGGAGCGACGAGTGCGAGCACGAAGAGCACGACCATCACGCAGATGAGAACGAAGTTCGGCAGCGAGATGAGAATGAAGCCCCAGTGAATGTAGGGAGCAGGCGCGTCCATCGGCAGCCTCCGTGTGTCTCGGGAGTGTCAAGCGTGAGTGTGCGAGTTCGCGCGCACTGCTTGGAAGGGTCGGAAGTCGGTGCGGTCGCATGACATGGGCCACTCGAGGGTATGACCAATGACCCGGCGGGAGAGAGCGCGGCGCACGACGGCGTGCGTCGGTCTGCGTCGCTCAGGCCCCGCCGACGACTGCCTCACGGGCGACCACACAGGCCGCTGGATATCGACACGTCCGCACAAGATAGCCGGGTGAGTGATCCGGCATCGGTACGGTCTCGTACCAGCGGTGACCTGCGTTGGCGCGATCGCAGCGATGGGCGACGTGCTCCGTCAAGCCAAACGCTGCCCGCATCAGGCAATCCCCAGCCACCGATCCGTGACGAATGGCCCTGTTCGGCTCGAGACCGCGCTGCGACAATCAACAGTATGGGAGACGCAGGCGCGCGGCACGTATCGCGAACGGCGGGAGCGGCCCGCTATCCTGCCTGTCCGTACGGGTCCGAACTCCATGCAGGGCTGTGCGCGATATGCCGCGGTTTCTCGCCATAGCAGCAGACCGGGTTCGGACGTCTGCCAATACCTCCTCCGCACGCCGATCACCGAATACCATTGGCGACGTCAATGCGTGCTCGAGGCGTAGACGACTAAACCCGGACGTGGCGCCGACGCGATCAACACACGCACCGGGGGCGTTACGCTGCGTCGATGAGTGATGTGCAGCGGATCCTCGACGCGATCTTCGCGATTTCGTCGGATCTTGAACTTGCCGCCGTCCTCCAACGAATCGTCCAGGTGGCGTGCGACCAGACCGACGCGCAGTACGGGGCGGTGGGCGTGCTCGGCCCGTCTTCCGACGAAGGCAACATCCACCTGATTGAGTTCGTCACCGAGGGAGTCGACACCGATACGGTGCGCAGGATCGGTCGCTCCCCCCAGGGCCTCGGAATCCTCGGTCAACTCATTCAGGTCCCCACGCCGCTGCGGCTGGACAACCTCAGCTCGCATCCGCACTCCGTCGGGTTTCCCGCGGGGCATCCACCGATGCGCACGTTCCTGGGCGTTCCGATCCGAATTCACGATGAGGTGTTCGGCAACCTTTACCTCACCGAGAAGCGCGGAGGCATCCCGTTCACCGACGCCGATGAGGCACTGGCCGTCGCGCTCGCGAGCGCCGCCGGCGTGGCCATAGAGAATGCGCGTTTGCACGAACGCGTCCAAGAGCTGGCGCTGCTTCGCGATCGCGAACGGATCGCCCGCGACCTGCACGACACCGTGATCCAGCGTCTCTTCGCGACGGGACTGGGTTTGCAGGGACTCGCCAGACTGGTTGACGAGGGCGAGGTGGCGGACCGGATACAAGCTGCCGTCGACGACCTCGACGCCACGATCCGGGAGATCCGCAGCGTCATCTTCGAGCTCCAGGCTCACGAACACGGACGCCGCAGCGTTCGCGTGCGCGTCCTTGCGCTGGCCGCCGCGATGACTCCCCACGCTCGGCTTCGAGCCTCGTGTCAGCTTCGAGGGACCGGTCGATTCGATCATCGGAGCACAGCTCGCCGAGCACGTGCTCGCGTCGCTCCGCGAGCTGCTCAGCAACGTGACGCGACATGCCAACGCGACAGCCGTCGACATACGTTTGCGCGCCGCTCTCGAGGTCAGCTTGACCGTCACCGATGATGGTGCGGGACTCCCAGAGCAGCGCGGCAGCGGGCGGGGCATCGCCAACCTGCTCGAGCGCGCTCAGTCCCTTGGAGGGTCCTTCAGCCTGCAGCCGGGCGAGGGGCAGGGCACCGTCGCGGTGTGGTCAGTCCCTCGCAACGCCTGCGCGAGGGATTCATCCCTCAACTCGTCACGGTGAGCACTGTCGCCGGCCGCTCGAGCGTGCGCGCCAGTCGAGCGAGGAACGACCGGATGCTCGCCTCGGCAACGCGGTGGAGCAGCATGACGTCGGCGCGCCTCCCAAAGAATCCGAGCGGGGGGTCGTAGCTCCCCATCAGCGTAATCTGGGTCGACATCGCCCCCAGCGGAGCGAACTCGAGATCACCGTTGAGGTGCGGGTAGAGGCGGGTCGCTCCCGGCGCCCACCAGTGCATCGGGACGACCAGCTGGTCCTCTCGCTCGTACGGATCCGCGAGATCGACCTCGACCACTTTGCCGAGTGCTGGAAGGTTGCTCAACGGGTTGAGCCGAAGGGAGAGGCGCTCTCCGTAGCGGTACGCGGAGCCGGCGCTGGCTGCGATCAGGGCACCCGGGTCCGCGAGCACACGGGTCCGGATCTGGTCATAGTCCCGCGAGACCCGCACGAAGTCGTGAATGATCATCTCGCCACCCAGCCTCCGGGAATCGCCAGACGGTGGCTAGAGGATCACGGCTCAGATGCCTGTGACCAACGTCCCTGACGCGCCTACACTGGCATCGTGGCATCCACTCGCGTGCGCGTGCTGCTCTGCGACGACCATGAGTTGGTGCGCCGCGGGCTCCGAGGGTTGCTCGAGACCGACCTCACCATCGAGGTGATCGGTGAGGCGAGCTCGGCTGATGAAGCCGTCGGCGCGGCCGCAGCCGCCGCTCCCGATGTGGTGGTGATGGACGTCAGAATGCCCGGACGCTCGGGGATCGAGGCCTGCCGCGACATCCGGGCACAGCGCGAGCAGACGACGAGTTCCTCGTCCTGACGTCGTTCGCGGATGACGAGGCCCTGTTCAGCGCGATCATGGCCGGCGCCTCCGGATATGTGCTCAAGCAGATCCACGGCAACGAGCTGCTGGAAGCGATTCACCGCATTGCTAACGGCGAGTCGCTGCTCGATCCGTCGGTGACCGGCCGCGTCCTGGCTCGGATTCGGGGCGACGTCCTTGCAGGGGATGAGGCCGACGGCGTCGCCCAGTTGACGCCGCAGGAGCGCCGCATCATCGGCCTCGTCGCTGAGGGGATGACCAATCGCCAGATCGGCGAGAGCGTCCACCTTGCCGAGAAGACCGTCAAGAACTATGTGAGCAACATCCTCATGAAGCTCGATCTGTCGCGCCGCGCCGAGGTCGCCGCCTTCATGGCCAAGCGCCGTCACGGCAGCGACGCCCAGGACTGGTCCTAACCCGACACCCGGCGGGGACGTTCGTCCCAACCGCACGGTCCGTGTTGTCCCAACACCGCATGCCTTGTGGCCCTAGCTGTCGGACGAGTGACTCGTAAGGATGGGAACCAGTGACAACCACCACAAGGAGGCCCGCACCATGACCAGTGCAATTCGTTGGCGGATTTTCGTATTGCAGATCGGACTGATCGGCATTCTCGCATTCGTGAGTGGCTTTGCCTTCTGGGCAAGCAGCTTCGCGACCACGACCGTGCACGATCAGTTGGCCGCGCAGCAGATTTACTTCCCGGCAGCCGGCTCTGCCTCGCTCACATCGCTCCCGAAGGCCGACAACGTCGCAATGACCCACTACGCGGGTCAGCAGCTCCTCACCGGGCAGCAGGCCGAAGTCTACGCGAACAATTTCATCAACGTGCATCTCAGCGAGATCGGCGGCGGTCAGACGTACGCGCAGCTGAGCACCGCGTCGCAGGCCGACCCGACCAACACCAAACTCTCTGGCGAGGTGGCAACCCTCTTCAAGGGCAACACGCTGCGCAGCATGCTGCTGAACAGCTACGGTTGGTGGCAGATCGGCCAGTTCGCCGGGTACGCCGCTATCGGGCTCGCGGTCGCGACGATCGCGGTGCTGAGTGCCTTCTTCTTCGAGGTCGTCAGCTGGATGACGTCCAGAAAGGTGGAGCGCATCGGGTATCCGTCTCCCGAGGCGACGACCAGGACGCGGGTGCTCGCGTAGCGCAACCTGGGACGACTTCCGCCATGGCCCATCGGCTCGATGCCGGTAGGTCATTTGCGTCCGGGAAGGGCGCGCCCACCATTCCGAAGTGGCCGACATCGAACCGCGCGACATCACTGCCGGCCGTGGGGGGCGCTGTCGGCAAATTGTCTGGCGTTCTGTCGGGTCCGAAACTGACCCCCGAGATCGGATCTCCGAGCATGTGCCTCGTGATCGCAGCCAGCGATCGACAACCCCAAAGGAGGCTCGCAATGCTCGCTCAGGATCGCACCGCCCAACTCTCCCCCAGAACCGTGCTCATCGCCCTCGCCGCCATCGCCATGGTGGTGGTCGCGGTGGCCGCCGCCATCGCCATCCGCTGGGCCACGACCTCGTCGCCGGCAGCGCCACAGGGCGCGACCGCCGTCCACACCCAGGTGTCCACCGCCGGACCCGGCGACAGCCGTTGCGTGCTGGTCCAGGGCCACAAGGGCTGCTGAACGTCACTGCTTATGAAGAGGCCGAGGCATCACCTCGGCCTCTTCTTTGTGCCCCGGTCCAATCACAAATGGTTGGTGCATGATGCAGGACGCACGTGCCGCCGACCGGAGTGCGGTCGCGGGTGAGTCAGGAGGGCGAGCCGTGGCAAACTCTGACCACGATCGGGCCGGCCAGCCGGGCAGGGAGGCCTCTCCATGAGCACCAACTGCGAGCGACCCGCCACACGTTCGGACGACGTCGGACCTGGCCTGACATAGCCACCCCGCATCACGTGCGTATTCGACGGTTTGCCGACGATCCCATCATCGCGGTTTTCGTCCTCGTCGCGGTCGGCATCAACGCCCTCCAGCTGAGCCGTCCTTGGTTCCTCTTCGGTTTGACCTCAGACATCAGCGACTACCTGGGCGCGGCGGTGCGCCTCATGAATGGCTCGCTCCCCTATCGCGATTTCGTCTTCCTGCAGCCACCGGGGATCGTCGTGATCCTGAGCCCCTTTGCGCTCCTCTCGCACCTCGTCGGCACGCGTGGTGCCCTCGCTGCCGTCAGGCTCCTCACCCCCATCGTCGCGGGCTCGAACGTCCTGCTGGTGGGGCGACTCGTGCGTCACCGTGGGCGTCTGGCAACTCTGGTCGCCTGTGGATTGATGGCGCTGTACCCGGCCGAGCGTTATGCGCTGAACGCGGGCCTTCTGGAGCCGATCACCGACCTGTTCTGCCTTGCCGGCGCATGCTTGATCTTCGACCGCGACCAGCTCGCCGGGCGGCGGAACATGCTCCTCGGCGGTGTGCTCTTCGGCGTTGCGGGTGCGGTCAAGGGACCGGCGATTCTCCCTGTCATCGTGATTGCGGCAGTCGCAGCCGCTAGCCCGCGCCGCCGCCTGTTGCCATTTCTCGGCGGTGTCGCTGCCGGCTTCGGCGTGCTGGTGCTCCCGTTTGTGGCCTTGGCGCCGACCGCGAGCTTCCACGACGTGGTCGCGACCCAACTGGCACGCATCCCCGGTTCCGGTCGCGCGTCCATTGCAACACGACTGGGGGAGATGACCTTCGGAGGAGGCGCAACCGGCGCGTACGTGGCGGTAGCTATCACCGCGCTCGTGATCATCGCGGCACTCGCGATCGGCCTCAAACGGCTGACCCAGCTGGACGTGTTCGGCCTCGCAACCCTCGCGACGGTCACGGCTGTCCAGTTCGCCACCACTCAGTACTATCCCCAGTACCCCGCCTTCCTGGCTCCGTTCGTCGCCATCGTGTTGGGCCTGGCACTCGGTCGCCTCGCGTCGTGGCGGGCACCCCGAATCACATCAGTCATCGCGATGGCGGGCATTTGCGTACTGTTGCTCAGCGAGATCATCGCGGTGGAGCTTCGATCCACCCCGGATGTCGTGGCTGCGGTCGACTCCGTCGTACCCGCGGGCGATTGCGCGCTTGCCGACAGACCCGACCTCCTCGTGACGAGCAACCGCTTTGCCACGTCGGTGGCGGGCTGTACCCAGATGGTTGACCCTTTCGGCTCATTCCTCGCGTATTCGCAAGACACTTCCGCCGGAGTTCGAGATCTTCAGGATGGCGGTCGTCCACGCCGATTACCTGGTGCTGAGCGTCGGCATCGATCGGTGGCTCGGTGGTCGCTATGCCGCGCTTCAAGCCTACGTCGGCGCGAACTTCCACCTAGCCAGCTCCGCGCCCCTGCATATCTACGTCCGGGACGGGTTTCCGACGGCATGAGGGCAGCACCGTGGCACACCGCCCGCCGTCCCTGACCGGATAGGTTGCGACCGGCGCTCGTAATGTGTTGAGCCTCGAGCGGGCACTTAAGGGCATGGTCAACCCTGTGAGCCTGCGGCAGAATGCCGCGGGGTGATCCACGGCCAGTCGGCGTCAGATGATGCTGAATTCGAGGCACTGCTCGGCGTCGAAGGAGGCCGCCTCTTTGCGCTTGCCTTCTCCATCCTCGGCGATCCTGGATACGCCGAAGACGCAGTCCAGGAGACGGCGACGGCCGCATGGCGAGGATGGGCCACCCGCACCGATCCCGAGCACACCCGGGCATGGCTGATGGCGATCTGTGTGCATCAGGCACTGCGCCGGCGACGCTCGCTGAGCCGATCGTTGGCAACCTTGAGGCGGAGGGCCGAGCGAGCTCAGGTCGACCAACACCTCGAGGCCGACGGCCGATACATCGATCTCCACCGCGCCTATCGACGACTCTCGCCGCAGCAACGGGCTGTGGTCTCGCTGCACTACATGAGTGGCTACACGCTGAGCGAGTGTGCCGCCCTGATGGGGTGCAGCACCGGTGCGGCGGCAAGCCACCTCTCGCGTGCTTTGGCCAAGCTCAGGAAGGAGTTGGGGAATGAGTGATCGCGAAGACGATCTCGCTCGCTCCCTCGCCGGGTACCTCGAGGGCTACGCGACATATTCCGGGACCGAGCATCGGCGACCACAACGTGGCGCCGAGACCGCCGGAGCGCGTCGCAACCGCCCGCTGTTGGGCGCCGCCGTCGCTGCGCTCGCGGCCGTGGTCATCGGCACTCCGCTCGGCATCACGCTGTTGCTGCGCTCTGGCACAACATCTCCGGCGGGGACCGTGCAAAGGCCCAATGGTGTCGTCGTGGGCACCCTCGAAGCGGTTGGTGGGCCTCCTCCTGGAACGCCGCGTCCGCTCCCCGGCGCAGTCACCCTGCGCGACTCAGCGGGAGCGGCATTCACGGGAGCGGCAGGAACTGACGGGACGTTCTCCGTCCGGGTCCCCATCGGTTCGTACACGATCACCGGCAGAAGCCCCCTCTATAGCAGCGGCAACGTGGATTGCGGATCGAGTGGACCCGTGACCGTGAGGCCCGACGCGACGATCCGCGTGCTGGTGATGTGCCAGGAGAGTTAACGTGTCACCATCACGTCCGCGCCGTTGAGCAGCGTTTGCACATAGGGGCCATCGATCAACCAAGACAGGGGGTACGTCCCGGCAGGTGCCGCGGCCGTCGTCAACGGAAGCTCCATCGCAAAGGTCCGCGACTGACCTGCGCCCAGCGACGGCACCGCGGCGCAGTTCAGCAGGTATCGTGCGACCACGACCCCCTTGATGGCCTCCCCATATCCGGGGCATGGCGTGAAATACAAGGTTTGGCCGGAGATGTTCGTGAGCGTCACGGTGTAGTCGAGCGTTCCGCCCAGGCGCGCCGGAGCAGGCACCGAAATGGACACGTCGAGGGTCGATGGAGGGGTGATCTGCGTGGGTTGGTATCCCGGCTGCTGAAACGACGACACCATCACCGGGTACTGCTGGGTCGGCGCACAGCCCGGGACCTGAGCACCGCCGAACGGGGCATCAAGACGGAAGGCACCCCCATCGCGCAGTGTGACGACGACAACCGCCACACTCGCACTGCCGCAAATCGGACTATCCATCTGGAGCAAGAGATAGCTCTGCCCGTTGACGGGGTCATTCGGACCTCCAACGGCAATGCCTGGGGTAAGTTCAACGCCCGCGTTTGCATAGCTCGATATATAACCGCCATCAGCGAGCTCGACGCGATACTGCGTGACGCGTTGGCCGTTGGCGCCGAGGAAGCGAACGCTGGTCGGAAAGCCGCTGAGGGTGCACGGGGTAGCGCCACGGTCTGTGAAGATCAAGGGCACCCCGTAGTGACCCAACCCTCCGCCGCCCTGACCGGCACGGGCGATGAGATCGCTGCTTCGGCACGCCTGGACCCCTGCAGGCGGGCTCGACGGCGTGGGCAGCGGTGTGGGGGTTGGCTCAGGGCCCGCCGGTGTGTCGAGCCATGGCACGACCCCCGCCTGTGGTGTGTGCGCGGCGGAGCCCTGCTGCGAGCGGTGGGTTGCGCTGCCGATGATCCTCGGAACGGCAATAACGAGCGCGATGACCAATGCGGTGCCAGCTCCGACGGCGAGTGACGCCGCCAGTCGACCCGCGCGCGATCGGCGCGGCGGTTGATCTGGAGCCAGGATCGAGCCGATCCGCGATCGGAGATCGCTCCGAGGCGGAAGGTAGGCGTCGTCAAACACCTTTCGCAGCTCATCGGCGAGCTTGCTGTTCATCGCACTTCCTCTGCGTGATTCGTCGTGGCAGGTTCGGATTGGGCTCTGAGGTTGCTGCCATCCAGGTCCTCGTCGCCGGTGTATGCAGAGCGAAGCGCCAGCACCGCGCGACGCAGTCGCGATCTCGCTGCAACCTCGGACACCCCGAGCACCCGAGCCACCTCGTCGATGGGGAGATCGAGCCAGTACACCAGGGCAAGTACCAGCCGTTTCTCACTGGTGAGGTGGGCGACGGTGCGACGCAGATCGATGGCCTCGGCCGCGCGACCCTCGAGCTGCCCACGCTGGGCGGATATCCCCTCCGCGTCTCCGCTGCCACCCGGCAGTCGCCACCACCGCCGGCGGCGGATGGAGCGGCACTCGTTGGCGACGATCGTCAGGAACCAGGGGCGAACGTCCCCGCGTTCAGCCCGCAGTGTCCGCACGGCCTTCCAAGCCTTGAATGCCGCCTCCTGCACAGCGTCTTCCGCCGCCTCCCGCTGGCCGAGCATCGTGAAGGCGAGCCGATGCGCGGGTGCGAGGACGGGGGCCATCAGCTCCTCGAACGCAGCCGAGTCGCCTGCACGCGCAGCCGCGACCAGAGATCCGGCGTCGGCAAGCGGCACGGGGACTGACATCGGCACCTTATATGACGCTGCGTGGGGCGGTTTTGTGTCGCTGCAGGCGCTGCTTCATCAGGTCCGAAGGATTCGTAACCGCACCAGCGGTCGCGCCGTTCGAATGAATTGAATCCCAAGGAGGGAGAGATGATCTCGGCTCATCCGAGCCGGGCTGCCGCCATCGCCGCCGGCGTTCTGGCTCTGGTTGCAGCCGCCGGGTGTGCCGCGAACCCCGTGAGCCATTCGGCGACGGCAACACCCGCGTTCGCCATAGGCGTCACATTCCCCCCCGGCGCGGTGCCATGGGCGGCAGTGCCAATCAACCCATACCTCCCAACTCCGCTTCCCGTTCCGACCGCAAGGCCTGCACCGCGATGCAACCTCGGCGACCTCGCGACGTTACCTCTCACGAGCGGAGGAGCGACCGGGAACGATGCGGTATTTTTCGCATTCACCAACCGCACAACGGCAACGTGCCTCACCGGCGGCTATCCCCGAGTTCGTGCTCAGTCAACCGGGCAAGCGCACCCTCGTGGCGACTCCCGGAGGCTTCTGGGACGAACATGCTCCCGCGTCGGACCTGCCTCCGGGTGCAACGGCACGATTTGCCATTGGCTTCAGCTACGCCTGCGAGACCGGTCCTGCCTCTTCGCTGTACGAGCACGTGACGGTGACCATGCCGGGCGGTGGCTCGTTCACCAAGACGCTCGGCGGCGCAAAACCCGTCGATAGCCAGATCCCCCTGGGAGTGTTCGCCCAGTGCGGTGTCGCAGTGACGGAATTCAACACGACGCCTGCACAGCCGGTATACCCCTCAGACCCGCTGCTCGCAATGGGCGCCACAATCAACATCCCCGAGACGGTGTTCGCAGGCCGCGTGTTCAGCTATCTCATCACATTGACGAACCCCACCTCGGCGTCGATCGCCCTGAATCCCTGTCGCGGCTACTACCAGCAGGTCGATTCGATGAAGAGTCAGTACTTTGCGTTTGAATTGAACTGCGGCGCTGCTCACCCGATTGTCGCGGGCGGCAGCGAGAGCTTCGTCATGGAGATGACCGCTGCGGGTCTCAGCTCCGGCGTGCACCACATCGACTGGCGCTTGGATACAGGCGGGTCGCCGGGCCCGGACGTGTCGGCGCTCTTCAGCGTGATGCCGTGAGCTCGCAGAGCCTTCCGCGGAGTAGCTGCGCTGAGGGCCGCCGGACGACGCCGAAGCCAGGGCTCGTCTGTGACCCGGCCGGGTGGGACTCGCCAAGGCCATCCGAGCGTTGCGGGTAACCCTCGCCGTCCCATAGGCACGGGAACCCGATGCCCCCTCGCGTGAATACGCCCGCATCGGCCCCGGTGGTGGCACAGCACGGTCACCCGTTTGCCACGCTTAAGGGCAAAACCGCCGCTGTGGCATATACATGATGTGCGGAGCCATACCCCGACGCTCGTGCTGGCACCAGTGAGGACAACGATGATGGTCCGACCAGCTGAGGATATGGTCGGCACGAGCGCGTCCCTTGGCAATGTCTACTCGGCCGAGATCCGCCGATTGGTGGCGCTGGGCACGATCCTTGCCGGCGACGGCGCCGCCGGCGAGGACCTGGCGCAGGATGCCTTCCTGAACTTGGTGCGCCGGGTGCGGAGAGACCCGGACTACTTGCACGGACCGGCCTGGCCTCTCTTGCGAACCATCATTGTCCGCCTGGCGTTGCAGCGCCGGCGCGCCATCGCGCGCGAAATGCGCCGCCTGGCGTGGTCATGGGAACCCGATCCGAGCGAGGTATGGGAGCCAGACGTCGCGTTGCTCGACTGGCACAACGCGTTGCGTCAACTGCCACCGCGGATGCGTGCGACGGTGGTCCTCATCTACGGCGAGGATCTGAGCGCTGCGCAAACCGCCGCCGAGCTCGGCTGTTCCTTGCGAACGGTGGAAAGCCAGTTGCGCCTCGCGCGTCAGCGGCTCGCGGGAGCGCTGGGCCGGGGCGTTGACGAAGGTACTCGGCAGTGACAGACTCCGGCCGGTTCGACGAACGCGCCCGGGAGCGCATGAAGGCGTTGCTCGCGTCGGCCGAACGCGCGCCGGTGCGTCAGCTGCGCCAGGCGCCCAAACCCCTGATTCTGCGCGGCCTCGCGGCTTTCGCAGTGACTGCACTTCTGATCAGCGGCGCAATAGTTCTCGCATCCACGGCCCTCCATAGTGCCCCCAAGCCTTCGCCGGTCCCAACAAACGTCGTCCCGGCGACACCTCTTCCAACCCCCATCGCGTCCCCCCCTACGGCTACATCCACTCCAACGCCAGCAGCGTCAGGTGGCCCGTTCGTCGTCGACCTCACGTGGGTTAGCGATCAGACTGGGTGGGCCCTGAGTGCGGTCACCTGCGCGTCGGGCCTGTGTCCTGAACTAGCGAGCACCACGAATGGGGGCGAGACCTGGCAGCGGCTGCCTAACCCTCCAGCCGCGCTGGAGAACGGCTCTGTCAACTGCGCCAACGTGGCGTGCATATCAAACCTGCGCTTCGCCACCAGATTGATCGGGTACCTCTATGGTCCCGCCCTCCTGATGACCAGCGATGGCGGGCGAAGCTGGCGACCGGAACACAGCTTGCCGGTCGAGGCTCTCGAACCGAGCCAGGGTCGTGTCTATCGAATCGTGTATGACCACGGCGGCTGTCCAGGACCCTGCGATCGCATCCTGGAAACAGCGCCGGCGGGTGCCGCCACTTGGCGAACCGTGCTGAACATCCCGTTCGTCACGAACGTGACCTCGCGCCAAGACACCGCTCAATTGGTCCTGCAGGGCAGCCAGAACATCTACATCGCTATCTACGGGGATCTCGCTGCCGGGGCTGGCACGCAGCAGACAATTCTGTTCCGCTCGCTCGACGCCGGTCGCACATGGCATCAGCTCCCAGATCCCTGCAGCGGAGGAACCACGACCAACGACTCAGTCGGGTTTGCCGTGTCCTCCGATCGCTTCGCTGCTGCATTGTGCATACGGCGGATTGGGCAGAATTCGGGGGGCGGTGAGTTCGTCGTGACCTCCAACAACGCAGCGACATCGTGGGGGCCGCCCCATCCTGTGCCGGGTTCCTTCCTCTACTCGATCGCGTCCGCTAGCCCGACCCATCTTGCGCTCGCTACCGGTCCGATAGGGGGCGGCGGTCCTTTCACGTATCTCCTATACGTTTCCACCGATGGCGGGGCCCATTGGGCTTTGGCGGTCAGCGATCCGGAACAAACTGATGTGGCCGCTCCCTACAGCGCATATCTCGGCTTCGAGGATCCCTTGGTTGGCCGCTGGGTGGGCTTCGAGGGAGCGATTTGGACGACGTACGACGGCGGCGCCCACTGGATTCGACGCCTCTACCCTTAGGTCGGGGCCAGGGCTCAGGGTACTTGGGATTCACGGATGGCTGGCCTGCACAAGGGCCGCCTACGGTGTCGCTCGGCGTACGAGGAGATTCTCCTCACGCGTCGCGTGATCCAGCGCGTTGCTGCGCGTCGTGGTCTTCGCACTGGCGATCCGGTGGTTATCGCGGGCCGGTATCGGCTCCATGGCGGCGGAGCGGTAACGTCGCCCTGGTAGGACGATGTGTCCGGTAGTTGGCGAACGATTGGAGGACAAAGTGTCGACGGGCGAGAGCCACCCCCGAAGGTCGCGGGGGGACAAGCGGCACCAGGTTGTTCGAGCTGCATGCGCTGTCGCGGCCTCCGGTCTCGTGGCCGGCGCAGTGGCTGGGCTGATGGGGCTGTCGCGAGGAGACGCAAGTCCCGGATGGACCGGCGCAGCGGTCAAAGTCCCCTATTGCCCTACTGACGCCGAAGGCTGCCGGATGATCGTGCTGCATACGCCAGGCGCGAATCCCGCCCAGACCGGGGCCGTCATCGCCCAGGAACGCTGGTCAGCCGCAAGCGCCACGCTGAACGTCGTGCTTCCGGAAGGAACCTACGACGTCGCGGCGCAGGGTTGCACCGGCTACGAGACCGCCGCCACCCTGGTCTCGATACGCGTCGGCTTCCACACTGTGGTCGACCTCGGCGCAAATTGGGAGATGCCCGGATTCCTGGGACGGACCTGTCCCGGCTTCGGTCCCAGACGGTAAATCGGCTAAAGCCTCCGGCCACTGGCGACACGTAACGGTCTACTCACCCCGCAGCGCGTTACAGCGCGCCAGCGTCGGCTTCATACGGCGGTCCAGCCCCCATCGATGACGAGCATCTGTCCGGTCATGTAGCTCGAGGCCTCGGTTGCCAGAAAGAGCAAGGGGCCGTCGATCTCCTCCAACGCCGGCGTCCGTGCCAGCAGCGTCCGATCTCGGATCGAACCCGCGAAATCGGGGTCGGCCAGGAAGCCGGTCATCTCCGAAGGGAAATACCCAGGCGCCAATGCGTTTACCCGCACGCCGCGACCACCCCATTGGGCCGCGAGGTCGCGGGTGAGGTTGACGACGGCACCCTTCGTAGCGTTGTAGCCTGCCATCGGACCGCGGGATGCGACCAGGCCATAGATGGACGCTATGTTGATGACACTCGCGTTAGGGGATGCCAGCAGCAAGGGGGCCATCAGCCGGCACATGTCGAGAACGCTGACGAGGTTCACCTCGATGACCTCGCGAAGGTCATCGAGCGACTGGTCCTCGATCGGCCCGTCGTCACAGATCCCGGCGTTGTTGACCAGCACGTCGAGCCGGCCACGTGAGTGCAGATGCTCTGCGATCGCCTGTCGATGGCGAGCGTCGGTGATGTCGCCCGCCATCGTCTCCATGCGCTCCCCGCACTCACTTGCGAGCTCGGCGAGACGCTCAGCGCGTCGCGCGGTCGCAAGCACGTGCGCACCTGCCTGATGCAGCACCCGAGCGAATCGAGCTCCGAGACCCGATGACGCGCCGGTCACCACGGCGACCCGGTCATCGAGTCGCCAGCGTGAGTCGGGCATGGAACCAAGGGTTGTCGGAGGCGCTTTGATCATCTTTTCAGCCCTGCCATTTGGCAGAGGAGTATGGCCAGAACCGGCCGCGCACGAGAAGGGCCTCCCGCACTACTGCCGCCCACGGTGCTCCTCCCATCTCGTTCGTGTCAGAGCGAAGTCCACGCGATCACCTCGCAGCGACACTCCCTCGCTCCGCAGCCGCTCGAGTTGCCGTGGGCCCATCGCTGCAGTGCCGTCCGCACGGACAACTCGATGCCATGGGACCTCCGCGCGCGTGGTTGCGAGCACGCGGCCGACGGCTCGCGGCGCGTGCGGATCAATATCGCCATAGGTACAGACGAGCCCGCGGGGGATCGCCCGCACTCGCGAGATGACCGTGGCAGCGTAGGACCCGGGACGCCGCATGTTTTCGTCGGCTGATCGGAGGCGCACGCCGCTCACCGGCGCGCGGCGTCGTCGATCTGGACGGGGTAGCCGGCGCGCAACGCGGCGACCGTTGAGGGCGGGGTGATGACGTCGGCGATCCCCTGCATCGGCCGCGCCCATCGGCCTCGGTATCCCTGGAGCGTCCACGCTGTCAGTCGATCCTCGATAACCAGAGCGGGAGTCGTGCCGAGCAGTACAAAGGCGCCGTCAGGCACATCGGCCCACGGCATCGGGTGAAGACGGCGGCGGTGCGACTTCCGGACGGTCCGCTCGTCATGCAACTGCTGGTTCATTCGCTTCGCCGAGGGCGCATCAACTCCAAGACCCTCGACCCAGGCGGCGCGATAGGCGTTGTAGCTGTCGCGCCGGCACTCCGCGCATGGACGGTGTCCGGCGGCGAAGGAGACTGCCTCGTCGTGGAAATACAGGAAGGTGTAGTGACGCGGCTGCCATTGCTCATGCCAGCGACCCTCAAACTCGAGCGCGCAGGTGATCCAGAGATCGCTCGCGTGGAAGCGGACAATCTCATGGCCGGAATGAAGGATGCCACGATTGCCCGTCCAGGCACCCCGGAGTGGGATGGCTTCGATGTCACCCATGGGCGTCACACGATTTCGTGCCGGAGCCATGTCCGATATGCCCTCACAGGACCACGAAGAACGCTGCGATGTCGCTGGCTACCAACATTGGCTCGTCGGTGGCGGCGAAGTGTCCCCCGCGCGGCATCGACGTCCATCGTCGGACGTTGTACAGACGCTCCGCCCACTCACGAGGCGCTTCGCCGTCGGGAATGTGCATGTTGGGGAAACTGGCAATCGCCGTTGGGACGCGGACGAAATCGTCGGCGGCCAGGCGCGGCTCGCCCTGCGATCGCCTGTTGTCGAAGTAGTCGCGCATCGATGGCGCGATCGTCGATGTCACCCAGAACATCGTGACCACCGTCAGCAGGAAGTCGCGCGAGAAGTGCGCGTCGAGATCCCCGTCATTCTGGCTCCACGACCGCCACTTCTCGAGGATCCAGGCCGCCAACCCGGCCGGTAAGTCGTTGAGCCCATATGCGAGGGTCTGTGGTTTCGTCGATTGGACCGCGCGATATGCGCCCTCGGTCTCGTCCCACTCGGCGGTTCGCTGGAGGTACTCCGACTCGGCGTCAGACAATGGGCGCGCTTCGGCGCCGAGGTATGGCGAGAGCTCGAGATTCGTCAGGTGTAGTCCGATCAGCGGCTCAGGGTCGATCAGAGCCATGAAGGTCGACACCCCAGAGCCGAAATCAGTGCCGCCCGCCCCGTATCGCTCGTACCCGAGTCCGCGCATCAACGCGTGCCAGAGGGCGGCGGTGTCGCGGTACGTCACCGGATGCCGCGGGCGTTCGGAGAAGCCGTATCCCGGCAGTGATGGGATGACCAGGTCGAACGCGGGGCCGTCGACCCCGTGGGCATGGGGTCGGTGAGCAGCGGTACCAACGGCAACAACTCAATGAAGGTGCTCGGCCATCCGTGGGTCAGGATCACTGGAATGCCGTCGCCGTGTCGCGCTCGTGCGCGGACGAAATGGATCGACACGCCGTCGACGCCGGCGCGGAAGTGTTCGAAGCTGTTGAGCACGCGCTCCTGGGCTCGCCAGTCGAACCCGTGCGCCCAGTAGTCGAGGAGTGCTCGAAGGTACTCGGCGTCGGTACCCTGGCCCCATGGCGTTCCTGGAGCGGGCTCCGGCCAGCGCGTGTTGCGAATGCGCGCTCTGAGGTCGTGCAGCACGTCCTCGCCGACAGCGATGGTGAATGGTTCGATGCGCATGTCGCGCTGGCGATGACTCATGAGGTGCAACGCACAGGCTTCACGGGCGAATCGTAGCGTCAGGACGCTGCGGTGACCCCGGGAGTGCGTGGAGCTCGATCCGCACCCTGGTCAGCGCTCGACGGGTCGCCCGAGCGATGGTGGTGCGCGACTGGGCTGTCGGCAAATTGTCTGGCGTTCTGTCGGGTCGGAAACTGCCTGCCGCGGCGTTATCGCCCACCCTGGGCCTCGTGATCGCAATCAGCGATCGACAACCCAAAGGAGGCTCGCAATGCTCGCTCAGGATCGCACCGCCCAACTCTCCCCCAGAACCGTGCTCATCGCCCTCGCCGCCATCGCCATGGTGGTGGTCGCGGTGGCCGCCGCCATCGCCATCCGCTGGGCCACGACCTCGTCGCCGGCAGCGTCACAGTCCACGACCGCCGTCCACACCCAGGTGTCCACCGCCGGACCCGGCGACAGCCGTTGCGTGCTGGTCCAGGGCCACAAGGGCTGCTGAATCCCATTTGGTGACGGAGAGGCCGAGGGTAACCTCGGCCTCTTCTTTTGTGTTCGCGGTCGGCTCGATAACGGCGGGCCGCTAGCCCGCGTGAGTTCGACTCGCCCCGAGCCGCATGCGCGGCCCTCGCGGCATCCTCCGCCTTCTCAGCCGCAGCCTCGGCAACTGTCGCATCCCGCTCAGCGAGACGCGCCTCTTCAGCAAGCCTCTCCGCATGGACCCGTTTCGACGTTGCCAGGTCGCGTGCGCGCTCGGCTGCCGCGTCGTGCTTCCTCAGTTCACGCTCCAGCGCTTCTTGCTGCAAATGCTGGTCGTTGGATGACACACGAACCAGCGGGGCTCGATCGCGCGTCTGCGATGCAACACGCCGCAGTGGCGCGAGAGCCGCCGCAAGTTCAGCGGTGTCGTCGTCAGGCTCGTCGACCGCCCCAAAGCCAGACGACGCGACCTCATGGTCGAGCGTCCCGTTCCACAGCGCGAGCCTGTCCGCGGCACTGCCGGTGGCGGCTGATTGCAGCGTCGCCCTGATGCGACGACCCGTTTCCTCGCCCCGCCCATGCCCGGATTTCTCGAGCACGTCGTCGGCAGCGCGCGCGGCGGCCTCGACCGCGTCACGGAGGCGATTCGAGGCCGAGAGCAGACCGTCCCGAGTCTCCGATTGACCGGCGACCGCTCGCTGCGCGTCTCTCGCGTCTGCCGCGGCAGCCAGCAACTCGAGAAGCGGCTGCTCCTGGTCAACCGAGAGCTGGTCGATCGCCCACACCCAAACCGGTGGCTTGCGAACCTTGCCAATCGCCCCGGCGGCGGACGGATCCGTCGCTCGGGTCTCCCGAACCAGTCTGGTTCGCCGCGCGACGAACTCCTCGAGCGGACCTCGGTAGAGGTCAGTCAGATCCACGGCGCCCAGTGTGCCAGCGCGGACGCACGAATACCCGAGCAGAGCCCAAGGTGAGGGTCGATCGGCGTAAAGTCTTCGGGGTTGCCACCGGGCAACGGGGGGTGGAGATGACGAAACGTCCGGAACTCGGGGGACTTCGCACGCGACTGGGAGCATGTCTTCCTGCTTGGAAAAGCGCGCACTGAGGGCGGACCCAACCACCCCAAGCCGCCGAAGCGGGAGGCGCCCGTCGTGTGGAAGCTCGTCGCCGGCTCCCCGGTACGAATCCTTCGGGGAGATGATCGGAGCACGAGTTCACCTGGTGAATCGGCCAAGCTGGAACGTGCCTCCGCTGTGGGAAGCCGCCACTAACGGTGCCGACGAAAGGTTCCCGTCGTCTGGGGGCCGCGAAAGCTAGCGGGGTCGACGGTCAGTCTGGGACGGCACCGCCCCGAACGCGGTTGAGCACCTGTCCGACGTTGACCGTCCAGCCGACGCCGAAGACGGTTGGGACGAGAATTCGGCGGTCGTCCGTGTTCCACAGGCGTTGATGGATTCGCGCGAGCGTCGGTGGGCGGAGGTCGTAGGGGATTCTGCCCGCAATCCTGCCGTGCCACGTCCGCTCGTCCGCTGGCTTGCGCAACTCGGTCGCCAATGCGGCGGTGAAAAAGGCCACGCCCAGTCCGAGGCCGAGCCACCGTCGCGCGGTTCTTGTCTCCGGTCGTTTACGGCTCACGGGCACATTATCGGGGTTGTGACCGGAGAGCCCAAGGTGAGGATTGAACTCACGGCCTACGCCTTACCAAGCCGGCGCTTCCCTGCCAACCGGCCGCCTCTGTCAACCTGGATATGTGGAGATCGTGGACGCAGATCCGGCCCAGGCCACGGCGCTACGAGACCTGCACCTCATTACCTGGGAGATGACGTATCGGGAACGCGCGGCGGAGGCGTGGTACCGCGAGCAACTCGCCGCGCACACGGTCCGCGATTGGGGCGAGATTGTCCGCTCTCAAGCCGCTAGAGGTGGTGGGGTACTGACCGCCAGATCCGATGGACAGATTGTCGGCCTTTGTCAGTACGGCCCGAGCGAAGATCGTGACGACGACCCCGAGGAAGTGGGACACATCCACCGCCTCTACGTGCATCCAGCACGACAGAGAGCCGGGATCGGGCGATCACTACTTACCACGTCGGTGGACCGTCTTCGCCAAGGCGGCGCGCACGCAGCGACCCTATGGGTGCTCGAGACGGATCAGGGCGCCAGAGCCTTCTACGAACGACTGGGCTGGAAACCCGACGGAACCCGCCAAACTCATCCACCCACCGACCTCCGCTACCGACTGCCGCTCCGCTGAGCAACGCGGCGACCCCCGTCGATGCACATCATCGGGCGGTGGAGGTGCGACTAAGGATGCGCGCTCAGAGCATTCCTGGGGTCGCGCTAGCGCTTGGAGCATGATGTTCAACCTCGCGACGGTAACGCGCGCTGCGCGCCGCCACTCCTAAACTGCTACAGCGGTGTGTGGTTTCGACCGAGGCGTCGACCGAAACCCTTCGGCGCACCGGGAACGCTGACCAACGCATTGAACTCTTCACCGTGCGGTATGTCGACGCGACCGAATTTCGCAGCGGCATCCGTCATGGCGCGTGCCCCCTTCGCGATGGCTCCGCCTGCGAAGCACCCGCCGAAACGTACCCCGGCCCATCGGCCAAGGCTCTCCCGATGTCGGTCGACCCCAAACAGCGAGGAGGACGGGCCACGGCTGGGATTGCACGCCACCCCTGTCCATGCCCTGAGCATGGCCGTCGAGGTGGCCCTAGTCACCTCCGGCCGTTTTGAAGATTTGATCTAGCCCAAGGTGAGGATTGAACTCACGGCCTACGCCTTACCAAGGCGTTGCTCTACCACTGAGCTACTTGGGCACGCCGGGCGATGGTACCAAGGCGTCAGATGGCGATCAGGTGGGCAGCGAGCCGAGCCACGTCACCGCGAACACCGCGCTCGCTGCCGCCAGGACCGGAAAGGGCCGGGGCGAGCGGGTGACTGCAGCCGCGAGCACTCCGCAACCGAGAACTGCCGCTCCCACAAGCAGCGGCGGCCAGGCCTGACTGAGCGGGGTCGCCAATCCCAGCGCGACCAATCCCGCAAGGACGAGCACAGCCGGTCCCGCCCACCGAGCGACGCCGGCGCCGAGAACAACCGGAAGGCTGCGCACGCCGGCACGACGATCCGCATCGATATCGGGTCGGGCATTGGCGAGATGGAGCCCGATCGCGATCAACGCCGACAGCGGGATGAGGACGAACAGCCGCGAGGGGATCGACCCCACAGACGCGTAGGCGAGGAGCGGGAGCACCGCCATCCCACCCCACCACGGCACCCACGAGAAGGGGGTGCGCCGCAGCCCCAGGTCGTAGGCAAGGCCGGCGCCCAGCGCGGCGGCGGCGAGCCCGAGCGTCGCCAGGTTGATGGTTCCCGCGACACCGAGCCCAACCGCCCCGAGGGCCGCGCCCACCCAGGCTGCGGTCGACCGTCGCAACGCACCTCGCACCAGCGGCTTGTACGGCTGCGCGATCGTGTCCGCGGGGAGGTCGACCACGTCGTTGATCACCCCGATGCAGAGCTGGATGGGCAGCATGGTGCCGGCCAGCTCGAGGACGCGAAGCGCATTGGGCAGTCCCCGGCCGGCCAATCCGGCGATCGCCACCAGCACCAGCGTCACCAGCAGCGATGGACCGGGATGGCCGAGAAAGAGCAGCGACCGCAGCCTGCCGCCCGGCGAACGCTCGTCCCACCACGCGCGGCGGGGCGACCTACTGTTTGGGCCGATCGGCGTCGGAGTCGGCGGCCTTGGCGTCGTCGTCGGTCCCGAGTTCGTGCTCGGGGTTGACCGCGGTCTCGGCGGCCTCCCGCGCCGCCGTCAGCGATCCATAGCCCGCGGCCTCCTCGGCGGCGACCTCGGCGGCAAGGAATCGGTCGTGCAGGGCGTCCTCGAGGCGCCGGATTCGCCCCTTGGGGTGCTCGGGCGGGTCGTCGGGCTCTGGAGTATCTGTCACGTTCTCACTCGTTGACGGCTCGGATGCATCGTCGCGGTGCGACCCAAAGTATGGTCGCCCATGTGCTGATCGAGGCAGTCATCACCGACCTCGACGGGACCCTCGTCCGCTCCGACTTCTCCTTGTCGCCGGCAACGTTGGAGGCACTGGACCGGATCCACGCGGCCGGGATTCGCTTCGTCGTCGCGACCGCGCGGACGCCGCAGGGCCTGGAGTACCTCGGCGTTCCAGCGGATCGCGTCGACATCGCGGTCTGCTGCTCCGGCTCGATCGGGTGGTCGCCGCAACGCCGGACCCGGCTCTGGCGCGAGATGCTCCAACCGGGGGCGGTCGCCCGTGTGGTCGAGATCGCGGCAACCGAAGGAGCCGGCGTGGCCAGCTTCGACGGCGCGGTTTGGCGGATGACCGGCGAATACGCACGCCTGAGTCCCGATCAACCCCACGGCATCACGCGCGTCATCGTCGACGCCGCGACGCTGGCGGCGGCGCCCTGCTGCACCATGGCGATGCGACACGCCGGTGGCGATCTCAGCCGCATCGCGTCGCTGGTGGCGTCGGGAACCGAGTCCGCCGCGCTAAGTCATGTCGGTCGTTCGACGGTGCTCGACATCACCCGCGAGGGGGTCGACAAGGGCTCCGGAACGCTTCGCGCGCTGGCGGCGCTCGGCGTGGATCCGAGGTCAGCGATCGGCTTTGGGGACATGCCCAACGACCTGTCGATGTTCCGCGTCGCGGGGCGCAGCTATTCGGTCGGCGCTGTCCATCCCGACGTGATGCGTGCCGCCGACGAGGTGATCGCGGCCGTTGAGCACGACGGCTTCGCGCACAAGATCGCCGAGCTGGCCGACGCGGGATGGCGGACGGAGTGACGCGGAGCCGATGGGGAGATTCGAACTCCCGACCAACCGCTTACAAGGCGGTTGCTCTACCCCTGAGCTACATCGGCTGGAGCTCGATTCTCCCATGGGTCCTCGATCGTCGACTGCGCACGTGTCCGACCCGGGACATCACGATGGAAGGGGCTCCGAAGTTGCCGAAAAGGGCGCCCTGAGGTACGCTCCGAGGCTGAGAGATGGGCAGCAACGGCGCCTCGCAGACCGCGGTGGTGGGAAATCACCTCCTTGCGTCGCTTCCGGAAGCGGAACGTGTCGCTTTGATGGGCCATATGCGGCCCACCCATCTCACCGTGAAAACGGTCCTCTTCGACCCGGGTCAGGTCATCGGATCCGTCCACTTCCCGATCGACGGGGTGGTCTCGCTGGTGACACCGCTCGCCGACGGCAACATCGTCGAAGTCGCCACCATCGGCAACGAGGGCATTGTCGGCGTCCCGCTGGTGGCCGGCGGATCGCTCGCGGTGCGCGCGATCTCGCAGGTGGGCGGCCGCACCCTGCGCATGGACGCGGCCCTGTTCGTCGCGGAGCTCGAACGCCTGAGCAGCTTCCGCCGGCTCGTACAGCGCTACATCCAGGCGCTGTTCGGGCAGATCTCACAGGCTGCGGCGTGCAATCGCCTCCACTCCAATGAGGAGCGGCTGAGCCGCTGGCTGCTGATGAGTCACGACCGTGTGGGCACTGACGCGTTCCCGATCACCCACGAGTTCCTGGGACAGATGCTCGGGTCGCGTCGCGCGACCGTGACCCTGTCGGCCGGACTGCTCCAGGCCGCGGGCCTGATCCGGTATCACCGCGGACGGGTCACGATCGTCGACCGCGAGGGGCTCGAAGGCGTCGCCTGCGAGTGCTACGGGATCATCAAGGCAGCCCTCGACCGAGTGGTCGCGACCGCCGCCTGAGGCGCTCTCGGGATACCCGCTCAGCTCGGCTCCGGCCCGCCCGCAAACACCACGCAGGCGTTGTGGCCGCCGAAGCCGAATGAGGTGCTCATCGCCAACCGTACCTCGGCGGCGCGACCGGTGTGGGGCACGTAGTCGAGGTCGCACTCGGGATCCGGCGTGTCGAGATTGATCGTCGGCGGAATGAAGCCGTCGCGCATCGCGAGCAGGGTCACCACTGATTCGAACGCGCCCGCGGCACCGAGCATGTGGCCGGTCATCGACTTGCTCGAGGAGATCGCAACCTTGTACGCCGAGTCACCGAACACTTCCTTGATGGCGCGTGTCTCAGCGACGTCGTTGAGCGGGGTGCCGGTCCCGTGCGCGTTGATGTACTGGATGTCCTCCGGCCGCGCCTGGGCGCGCTCCAGCGCGGTGCGCACGCAGCGGACGGCCGCGACGCCGCTCGGGTCCGGAGCGGTGATGTGGTAGGCGTCCGCGGAGGCCGCGTATCCGATGAGTTCGCCGTAGATGGTCGCGCCCCTGGCCAGTGCGTGTTCGCGTTCCTCGAGCACCAGCACCGCTGATCCTTCAGCGGCGACGAACCCGTCGCGATCGAGGTCGAACGGCCGTGACGCGTGCTCGGGATCGTCGTTGCGTGTGGACAGCGCGCGGGCGGCGGCGAACATGACGATGCCGGTGCCGGTGATACCCGCCTCGGTGCCGCCGGCGAGCACCGCCACCGCGTCGCCCTGCCTGATCCAGTTGCCCGCCTGGCCGATCGCGTCCGACCCCGACGCGCACGCGCTCACCACGGCCATGTTCGGCCCGCGGGCCCCCAGGTCGATCGCGACCATTCCCGGCGCCATGTCGACGAGTGCCATGGCGGCGGCAAATGGCGATACCCGACGCGGACCCTCGGCGTCGAGCGTCCGTGTCGCCCGCTCGATCACCTCGAGGCCGCCGATCCCCGACGCGATCAGCACCCCTACGTCGGTCGAGTTGGCGGCGATGTCGAGGCCCGAATCGAGTACCGCCTCGCGCGCGGCGGCCATGGCGAACAGGACGTGCGGTGTGGCCCGGCGAGCCTCCTTGCTCCCGAAGATGGCCGCGGCGTCGAAGCCCTTGACCTCGCCGGCGATGTGCACGGGCAGCGCGCCCGAGTCGAAATGCGTGATCCGCGCGATGCCCCCACGGCCGTGGCGGATCGCGTCCCAGCTCTCGGGCACGCTGTTGCCCACCGGCGACACGGCGCCCATCCCGGTGACGACGACGCGGCGTTGGATTGGGTCGGACATGCCGCTCCTAGCCTAGCGGACGTGTCTCACGACGCTGGAGCCTGATGCTAGCGGTCCTCGCCGCGGCGGATCCGCTCCAGGCGCCTGCGCACCTCCGGATCCAGGCCGTCCTCGACGCGCGTGGACCGCCGGCTCTCGTCTCGCATCCGCCGGGTCTCCGAGTCGACAGCGTCCGCTACCCGCGCCACCTCGGCCTCCAACGCCCGCGCTCCCATGGTGGCCACCCCCATGCCTCCCACCACATCGCGCTCGAGGCGGTCGTCGGTGGCGACCACCACGTCGGCACCCTCGCCGCGTTCGGCCGCCCGATACGCGGCACGCTCGATGATGTGGTCGGCCGTGTCACGCTTGGAGCCGAAGAGCACGGTCACCCCATCGAGGCGTTCGGTACCCAGAAGACCGCCCGAACGCGACTTCCCGTCGAAGACAACCGTCACCGCGACCCCAGTCTGCGCCGCGTACTCGGCGAGGGCGGTGACGAGCTGGCGGCGCGCATCCTCCAGACCACGCGTGCGCATGGTCTGGTTCAGCGCCGGCCAGGCATGGAGGATGTTGTAGCCGTCGACGATCAGCGCGCGCATGGCACCCGAAGCTGCGTCATCGCGGGGTGAAACCCCGCTGCCGCTGCGCCTCGAAGAGCAGCACCGCAGCCGCCGCCCCAGCGTTGAGTGACTCGACGTGGCCCAACATCGGGATTGAGACCAGCACGTCGCAGTGCTCGCGGGTGAGCCGGCGCATGCCCGCGCCCTCGGCACCGACAACGATCGCGGTCGGGCCCGTCAGGTCGACGAAGTCGTAGCGCGCGCCGGCGCCGGCGGCGAGTTCCACGCGCCAGATGCCCGCGGCGCCGATGACCCCGAGCGCCTGCGCGAGGTTCGGGACGGTCACGATCGGGAGATGCTCGGTCGCGCCGGCTGAGGCCTTGACCGCCGCCGCGGTGAGCGGGGCGGCGTGATGGCGAGGGACCACGAGGCCGTCGGCGCCGCAGGCCTCTGCGCTGCGCGCGATCGCCCCGACGTTCTGTGGATCCTGGATGCCGTCGAGCACGACGAGCAGCGCGGGTGGCCGCACATCGTCGAGGAGGTCATGCAGCGTGCGCGCCTGCCGCGCATGGAAATAGCCCGCGATCCCCTGGTGGTGCTCGGTGTGGGCGATGTCGTCGAGGCGTTGGCGCGAGGTTTCCTCGACAAGGATGTCCCTCGCCGCCGCCAGCTCGAGGATCTCGATGAGCCTGGCCTCGGGGCGGACCGCGCTGGCGACCACGATCTTGCGCGCGGCGCGGCCGGCGCGCAGGGCTTCGAGCACCGGATTGCGCCCGTACAGAATGTCCACGCTGTCAGTCGCGTCGCGTCGCGATCCGCTTCCAGCGTTGCCCCTGCGCTGTGTCCTCGAGCTCGATCCCGCGGGCGGCGAGCTGAGCGCGGAGCCGATCGGATTTCGCGAAGTCGCGGGCGGCGCGCGCCGCGGCGCGCGCATCGAGCATGCGCCGCTCCTCGGCGTCGGGAGCCGCCTGCTGGTCGCGCGCGACCAGCGCGAGCACGCCGAGCACGCTGTCCACCTCCTCGAGCAGGTGGTGCAGGGTGCGTTGCGTGTCCACCGCGACGGAGCCGGTGTCGAGCACACGATTCACGTCGCGCAGACCCGAGAAGACGATGCCCATCGCCTCCGGCAGGTTGAGGTCGTCGTCCATGGCCTCGTCAAAGCCGATGCGCATCCCGCGCACCGACGCGAGCACCGCCTCGTCACGGTCGCCTCCCTCCTCCACCGTGTGCAGGCCGGTGACGCGCGCCTGGAACGCCACCAGCCGCTGCACCGCCTCGTTGCTGTCGGCCAGCAGCTCATCCGAGTATTCGAGCGGCTTGCGATAGTGGGTGCGCGCGGCCAGCAGGTAGCGCAGCGCCGCGGGGCTCGCGCCCTCCTCAAGGACCTCGCGCACCGTCGCGAAATTGCCGAGCCGCTTGGCCATCTTCTCGCCGCTGACGCGCAGGTGCTGGCTGTGGCACCAGATGCGCACGAACCGCTTGCCGGTCGCGGCCTCGGACTGCGCGATCTCGTTCTCGTGGTGCGGAAAGATGTTGTCGACGCCGCCGCAGTGGATGTCGAAGCTCTCCCCGAGCAGCGTCATGCTCATCGCCGAGCACTCGATGTGCCAGCCGGGATGGCCGCGCCCGATGCGTGTGTCCCAGCCGATCTGGTCGGGCGCGACCGCCTTCCAGAGGGAGAAGTCGCGGACGTCCTCCTTGGTGTAGTCGTCGGCGTCGATGCGTCCGCTCGCCCCCGCGACCAGGCCCTCCGCGCTCGCGCCGCTCAACTTCCCGTAGGCGGGGAATGCGGCGATGTGAAAGTAGTAGCTTCCGTCCGCCTCGTAGGCGGCGCCGGCGCGCACCAGGCGCTCGATGAGGTCGACCATCTGGTCGATGTACCGAGTCGCACGCGGGTAGTGATGCGCGGGGCGGATGCCGAGGGTGTCGCGGTCCTCCTCGAACGCCGCGATCCACGGCGCCGTCTCCGCCTCGAGCGAGTTGCCGTGCTCCATCGCGTTCTTGATGATCCGGTCGTCGACGTCGGTGAGGTTCATCACGTGGGTGACGCGCTCGAAGCTGCGGTCGAGCCAGCGACGCAGCACGTCCTCGAAGATGAAGGTTCGAAAGTTGCCGATGTGGACGCGGTTCCACACGGTGGGGCCGCAGGTGTACACGCGCACGTGGCCCGGCACGAGCGGTTCCACCGCGACGAGCTCCCGGCTCATCGTGTCGTGCAGGTGGAGGGTCACCGCTTTTCCAGCAGCACCGTCGCCGACGCGGCGATTCCCTCGCTTCGACCGCAGAATCCCATGCCGTCGGTGGTGGTCGCTCCCACCGCGATCGTTCCAGGCTCCAGCCCCAGCGCGGTGGACATCGCGTCCGACATCGCTTCGAGGTGTGGGGAGAGGCGCGGCTCTTCGGCGATGGCGATGACATGCCCGCTCATCACCGTCCAGCCCTCCTCGTCCAGCTTCGCGGCCACGACCTTGAGAAATTCGACGCCCGACGTGTCTCGCCACTTGGGATCGCTGGAGGGGAAGTGCTTGCCCATGTCGCCGAGCCCCGAGGCCCCGAGGATGGCGTCGACGAGCGCGTGCACCACGGCGTCGCCGTCGGAGTGGCCGAGCAGGCCGCGGCTGTAGGGGATCAAGACGCCGCCCAGCATGAGGAGCCGTCCGGGGATGAAGCGGTGGGCGTCGATGCCGTGGCCGATGCGCGGGGTCATCGCAACTCCTCGAGGATCGCACGGAGCAGGACGAGGTCCTGGGGAAAGGTCACCTTGAAGTTGCGCGCATCGCCGGGCACGACCGCGACCGGCTTGCCGATGGCCTCGACCAGCGCCGCGTCGTCGGGGGCCGCGACCCCGTGCGTCGCCGCGTGGAGGTGGGCCATGCGGAGCAGGTCGGCGCCGAACGCCTGGGGCGTCTGGGCGGCGATCAGAGACGAACGGTCGAGGGTGGCCGAGACCCGGCCGTTCTGCACCTGCTTCACAGTGTCCACGCAGGGTACCCCGGCGGTCGCCGCTCCTTCAGCCCGGGCGGCGTCGAGCACGGCGCCGAAGAGCGCGGGCGGGGTGAGCGGGCGCGCGGCGTCGTGGACGGTGATCCAGTCGTGGCCCGCGCAGCGATCCAGCGCCGCGGCAACGCTGTCATGGCGGCGCTCGCCGCCCTCGAGCAGGATGACCGGGGGAAGCTGATGCAGCGCGGCCAGGTCGCGGATCGCCTCCCAGCGCGAGGCTGGAGCGGCGACCACGATCAGGTCGAAGCACCCGGCGGCCGCGATGGACTCCAGGGTGAGCGCGAACACCGGGCGACCGGCCGCCTCGGCCCAGAGCTTGTCCTCCCCCGTTCGCACCCCGCGTCCGAACGCGGGCACGATCAGCGCGCTGGTCAGCGCTGCGTTACCTTGGCGCGCACCGGCTTGAGCGCTCCGGGCTTCACCGGTTCGTCGGGGTTGAGCGACGCGAAGATCATCCGGCCCGCGGTGGTCTGGAGCACGGTCGTGACGGTGACGGTGACGGTCTCATCCACATGGTTGCGACCATTCTCCACGACGACCATGGTGCCGTCCTCGAAGTACCCGACCCCCTGATGGGGCTCCTTGCCCTCCTTGACGATCGAGATGGCCATGCTCTCGCCCGCGGAGACGATCGGCTTCACGGCGTTGGCGAGATCGTTCAGGTTGAGGACTCGGACGCCCTCGATCTGCGCGAGCCGGTTGAGGTTGTAGTCCTGGGTCATCAGGGCCGCGCCGCGCGCCCGAGCCAGCTTGACGAGCCGGGCGTCGACATCGGGGGTGCCGGGGAAATCGAGGTCCACCAGCTCGCAGACGACGTCCTCGCCCTTCTGCAGCGCATCGACGACGCCGAGGCCGCGACGGCCCTTCTGGCGGCGGAAGGGGTCGGCGGAGTCGGCCACACGCTGCAGCTCCTCGAGGACGAAGCCCGGGATGAGCAGGCGGCCGGGCACAAACCCGGCGGCGGCGACGTCGACGATGCGGCCGTCGATGAGCACGCTGGTGTCGACGATCACCGCCTGGCCGTCCAGTGGCGCCAGACCCTCGTCGATATCGACGCCCGGCGCGCGGCCGAAGACGACCGACAGCGCGTCGCGGCGCCGGGTGCCCGCGCGCACCCCCACGTAGATGAGGGCGACCGCCAGGCTGATCGAGATCATCACCCCGATGCCCCAGGGCAGCGGATTGAGGAGAACGGCCACCAGGGCCGCGATGAGCAGGGACGCGATCAGACCGATCATTCCACCGACGATCTGACCCGCAGGGGCCTCGTCAAGGGTGCGCTCGAGCCAGAGATACGGCTCGACGGTCAGCAGCGGTGCGGCGAGCGCGAGCGACGCAGCACCCGCAGCGCCGGCAGCGAGCAGCGCGGCGCCGGCGGCCGTGGTGCTCTGGGTGAGCAGGCTCCGCGAGTTGGAGAGGATGAACACCCCGTAGAGCACACCGAGGACGAATCCGAGGCTGGCGCCGATCACCCTCGAGAGGTTCCGGGCCCGCCGGATCGACCGATCGCTGTGGGGGTGCATCCGAGCGATTGAACCACAGGATCTTCACGCCGAAAGACGGCGCGACACGACGGTCACCCGAGCAGCGCAACTGCCTCGATGACGTTGCGGACCGGGTGGCACCGGAGACCGCCGGGCACGGTCCCGCGGAAGCCGTCCGGGAGCATCACCGCCTCCATGCCCACGGCAGCCGCTTCGGCGAGGCGAGCCTCCGTACGCGCTACTCGCCGGACCTCGCCGCCGAGCCCGAGCTCGCCGATCACCGCGCAATTCGGCGACAGCGTCCGGTTCCGGGCGGATCCAGCGACCGCGAGCGCGACGGCCAGGTCGGTACCTGGGTCGGCAAGGCGGACTCCGCCCGGCGACGTTGACGAACACATCGAGCTTCGGGAACCGCGATCTCCGGCGCGCTTGGCGAGCACCGCCAGCATCAGGTGCAGCCGGTTGAGGTCGAAGCCCGACGCGGTGCGTCGCGGGAACTCGAAGGGCGAGGCGACGGCGAGCGCCTGGACCTCGACCGCCAGGGGCCGGAGCCCGTCGCAGGTCACGGTGAGCACGCTCCCGGCGGCGCCGAGCGAGGCGGCGTCGAGCATGCCGCGCCTCGGCGCGTCGAGGTCGCGCATGCCGTCGCGATCCATGCTGAAGAGCCCGACCTCACCGGTTGAGCCGAAGCGATTCTTGATGCCCCGAAGCAGGCGATGGTCGCCGAGCCGCTCGCCCTCGAGGTAGAGGACGACGTCGACCATGTGCTCGAGCGTGCGGGGCCCGGCAATGGCTCCTTCCTTGGTGACGTGCCCGACCAGGAGCACGGGGACGCCCGTCGCCTTGGCCACGTCACTCATGCGGAGCACTGCCGCCCGAACCTGCGAGACGCTGCCGGGCGGTCCGGCGGTGGCCGCGTCGCGAAGCGTCTGCACCAAGTCGACGACCACCAGCGACGGGCGCTCCGCCTCGATGGTGGCGAGGACGGTGTCGACGTCGGACTCGACCAGCAGGCGAACCTGCGCGCCGGCGCAGCCGAGGCGGCGGGCGCGGAGCGCCAGCTGCTCGAGCGACTCCTCGCCGCTGCAGTACAGCGCGGGCGACGCCGGATCGCCGCAGCTGTGCGCGACCTGGAGGGCGAGCGTCGACTTGCCGATGCCTGGGTCACCGCCAAGGAGCACGACGCTCCCGGCACGATCCCGCCGCCCAGCACCCGGTCGACCTCGAGCGAACCCGTCCGATGCAGCCGGCCGGTCCGGATGACGGCGCCATCGGGGGGCGTCACGCCCGCGGCGACGCGAGCCGGCTCCGCGAGAGGCGAGCCGCAGCAGCTCCTCGCTGAGGCTGTTCCACTCTTCGCACGCCGGGCAGCGCCCCTGCCACTTCGGCGACTCCGCGCCACAGGCGGCGCAGAGGAAGTGACGCGAGGAGCGGAGCGCTGGAGGTCGGTGGCCATGAGCGAGGCATCCTATCGAACATATGTACGCTCCGTCAAGCAGTGTGTTCGCAGATGCCGGACGCGCGTACCGTCCGCGGACTACCGGGCGCGCCGGGCGGTATGCCCGCGGAGTCTGGCCGCGCCGACCGGTCCGGCTCGTCCTTGCCCTCGATGCGGCGGCGCAACTCCACCAACCGGTCGCGCAGCTCGGCTGCCCGCTCGAACTCCAGGTCGCGCGCGGCGCGAAGCATCTCCTTCTCCACGTCCTTGGCCAGGCGGAGCAGCTCGTCCGGCGGCAGGCCGGACGCCTCCTGGAATGCCGCGGCGCGCAGCGACTGCTCGTCGCGATGCGACTCCAGCTGGTACACCGCCTTGACGATGGACTGCGGCGTGATGCCATGCTCTTCGTTGTAAGCGATCTGGACGCGCGGCGCCGGTCGGTCTCCCGATCGCCCGCTCCATCGCGTCCGACATCGGTCCGCGTACATGATCACGTGGCCGAAGACGTTGCGCGCCGCGCGACCGATCGTCTGGATCAGCGAGCGATAGCCGCGCAGGTAGCCCTCCTTGTCGGCGTCGAGGATGCCGATGAACGACACCTCGGGAAGGTCGAGGCCCTCGCGCAGCAGGTTGATGCCCACCAGAACATCGAAGACGCCGAGGCGCAGGTCGCGAATGATCTCGACACGCTCCAGGGTGTCGATGTCGCTGTGCAGGTAGCGCACCCTGATGCCCGCTTCACGCAGGTAGTCGGTGAGGTCCTCGGCCATCTTCTTGGTCAGCGTGGTGATAGGCAGCGTTCATGGCGCTCGATGCGCCGGCGCATCTGCGCGATCAGGTCGTCGATCTGGCCGTGCGACGGCTTCACCTCGATGGTCGGGATCGACCAGGCCGGTCGGCCGGATGATCTGCTCGACCACCTGGCTGGCGCGGCCTTCCTCGTAGGGCCCGGGCGTGGCACTGACGTAGAGGATCTGGCCCACCATCGAATCCCACTCCGCGAAGGTGAGCGGCCGGTTGTCGAGCGCCGACGGCAGCCGGAAGCCGTATTCGACCAGCGGGATCTTGCGCGCGCGGTCGCCCTTGTACATGCCGTCGATCTGGGGTACGGCGACGTGCGACTCGTCCACGATGATGAGCGCGTCGTCGGGAAGGAAGTCGAGCAGGCAGAACGGACGCTGACCTTCGGCGCGGTTGGTGAGGTGACGCGAATAGTTCTCGATTCCGGCGCAGGTCCCGGTCTCGCGCATCATCTCCATGTCGAAGTTGGTGCGCTGGCGCAGGCGCTGCGCTTCGAGCAGGCGTCCGCGCGCTTCGAGCAGGGCCACGCGCTCCTCGAGCTCCGCCTCGATGGCCACCAGCGCGCGGTCCATCTGCTGCTGCGGGGTCACGTAGTGCGACGCGGGAAACACCGTGCAGCTCGTCGCGCATGGCGAGGATCTCGCCGGTCAGCGGGTCGAACTCCTTGATCGACTCCACCGTGTCGCCGAAGAACTCAACCCGGGTCGCGATCTCCTCGTACGCAGGCTGGACGTCGACGACGTCGCCGCGGACCCGGAACCTGGTGCGCCCGAAGTCCATGTCGTTGCGCGAGTACTGCAGGTCGGCGAGTTTGCGCAAGAGGATGTCGCGGCGCCACGACTCGCCCGCGCTTGACGGTGATCGATTCGCCGAGGTAGTTCTCCGGCGAGCCGATGCCGTAGATGCACGAGATCGACGCCACCACGATCACGTCGCGCCGCGTGAGCAGCGCGCGCGTGGCGCTGTTGCGCAGCCGGTCGATCTCGTCGTTGCGCGACGAGTCCTTCTCGATGTACGTGTCGGTGCGCGGGATGTATGCCTCGGGCTGGTAGAAGTCGTAGTAGGAGACGAAGTACTCCACCGCGTTGTTGGGGAAGAACTCGCGGAACTCCGCCCAGAGCTGGGCCGCCAGCGTCTTGTTCGGCGAGAGCACCAGCGTCGGCCGCTGATGCTGCTGCGATCACATTGGCGACCGTGAACGTCTTGCCCGAACCGGTGACGCCGAGCAGGATCTGTTCGCGCTGGCCCTTGATTCCGCGGTCGAGCGCCTCGATCGCCGCGGCTGGTCACCGGCCGGTCGAAAGGCGCGAGTCAACTCGAGGGCGGGCATGTCCTCAGTCTACCCGGGCAGCGGAGACGACCCTCGGCCGCCAAGGACGGCGCGTAGATCTCCGCCAGGCGCGCCGCGACCGCATCCCAGGACTGCTCGGCGCGCATCGCCGCACGGCCTCGCTCCCCGACCTCCGCGCGACGAGGCGCGTCCCCGAGCAGATCCGCGACCGCACCGCGCAGCGCGGCCACATCTCCGGGGCGAACCAGCACGCCGCCACGCGACCGCGTCGCGCAGCCCGTCGACGTCATAGCCGACCACCGGCGTGCCCGCGGATTGCGCCTCGAGCGCGACCATGCCGAGCCCCTCGAACCGCGACGGCATGAGCAGGAGCGCTGCACGTGCGTACTCGCGATCCAGCGCCGCGCGGTCCAGACTGCCCGGGGTATTCGATATGGCCGCGATGGACCGGCGGCGCGCCGCACTTCGCGCCTCAAGGAGCCCCCGCCGATGACGACGCCGCGCATGCCCGGCACGGTCTCCGCGAGCGCGCGCAAGACCGACGCGCATCGAGCGACTCCCTTCTCTCGCTCCAGGCGGCCGACAAAGAGGACGCGCCCGTCCTCGTGCTCGACGCCGGGAACATCGATGCGCATCGATGCCGTGGGCAGAACCTCGATGCGTGACGCGGGAACGCCCATCGCGAGCAGCGAGTTGGCGGTGGACTGCGAGACCGGCAGCACCATGGCCGCGCGCCGGTAGCTGCGTGCCTCGACCCCGGCGAGCAACCGCTTGACGGACCGGCGTCCGTGCGCCTGGCGGTAGGTGTGATGCGCGGTGTACACCAGCGGAACATCCAGGGCGCAGCCAGATCAGCACGCCGCCCGGTCCACCGTGAGCGTGCACGACATCGGGAGATGCGCGCAGCAGGATCTGCGGATGGCGGTTGAGCTGCAGGGAGAGGTCGAGCGGCGCGCGCCCGGTGCGCCGTGCGAGCGCGATCGCGTGTCGCCGCGCCCGGAGATGGTGTGCACCTGCGACGCCGCGCCGCTCCAACGCCGCGCGCATGCCGTGCACCATAACGCCCTGTCCGCCCAGCGGCGGGTCGTCGTCGTAGCTGGCGAACGTGACCCGCGTCATCGCTGGCAGTGCGGGCAGTAGACGGTGGTGCGACCGGCCTCGGTGGTGCGCCGCAGCGTCGTGCCGCACGCGAAGCACGGCTGCCCGCCGCGTCCATACACCTGCAGCCCTCCTGGTTGCTGCCGCGTGGCGTTCCACACGTCGCGATAGTCGTCGACGCTGCTGCCCCGGTTGGCGATCGCCGCGTGCAGCACCGCTGGATGGCGTCGAGCAGCGCTGCGCGCTGGCCGCGCGTGAGCCGGTGACAACGCCGCGTGGGTCGCACGCCCGGCGAGGAAACAGGCTTCATCGATGTAGATGTTGCCCAGCCCGGCCACCCGCGCCTGGTCCAGCAGCGCAGCCTTCACTGTGCGCGTTGTGCGGCGGAGGACCGCTCGAACTCGGCTAGCGAGAATTCGTCGGAGAGCGGCTCGACGCCCAGCGGTGGCAGCGCCCGAGAGCTTTCGAGAGGCGCGCGCGAGCCATATGCGACACGGCCGAAGCGGCGTGCGTCGTCGAAACGCAGCTCGCGGCCGTCGTCAAGGCGCGGCGCGGATGTGCGTGTGCTTGACGACCGGTTCTGCGGCATCGGAAACCAGCGAGATGACCGGTCATGCCCAGGTGCACCATCAGCTCGTCGCCGCCGTCCAACCCCAGCAGGATGAATTTGCCTCGGCGATCGACGCTGCTGACGCTCTGACCGACGAGCAGGCTGCGAAAGATGTCCGCCGCGCGGATGCGCAGCACGTCGGGGCGGAGCACATCCACGGCCTCGAACCGGCGTCCCAGCACCGCGCCGCGCAGGTCGCGGGCGACGGTCTCCACCTCGGGAAGCTCAGGCACTCAGTTCCTCGAGACCGGCGTCATGTCCCCCCAGTTGTCGCCGATCTTGACGTCAACATCGAGCGGCACCTGGAACTCGTCGGCGGCGCCCATCGCTGACGCAGGAGGGGCACCAGGCGGTCGACCTCCTCCACGGGGGCTTCCAGCAACAGCTCGTCGTGAACCTGCAGCAGCATCCGCGAGCGCAGACCGGCTTCGCGAATGGCCTCGTCCACCAGGATCATGGCCTGCTTCATGATGTCGGCTGCGCCGCCCTGCAGCGGCATGTTGACCGCCATCCGCTCCGCGGCCTGGCGAAGCTGGCGGTTGGGCACGCGGATGTCGGCGAGGTACCGGCGCCGTCCGGTGAACGTCTCGACCCAGCCCTACTCCCGCGCGTGGTTGCGCACATCCTCCAGATACTTGGTGACCGCGCGAAAGTTGCTGAAGTACGCTTCGATGAAGGCGCGCGCATCCTCCCGGCTCATCCCGGTGTCGCGGGCCAGTCCGAAGTCGCTGAGCCCGTACACCACGCCGAAGTTGACCACCTTCGCGATCCTGCGCATGTCCGGGGTGACCGCGGCCGGATCGACGCCGTACACCTCGGCCGCGGTGCGGCGATGGATGTCCTCGCCGCGCCGGAAGGCGTCGATCAACTCGGCCTCGCCGGTCACGTGCGCCAGCACGCGCAGCTCGACCTGCGAGTAATCAGCGCTGACCAGGCGCTGCCCGGAGTCTGCGTGAAACGCGCGCCGGATCCGTTGTCCCCACTCGGTGCGCACGGGAATGTTCTGCAGGTTGGGATCCGACGACGAGAGCCGCCCGGTGGTGGCCACGGCCTGGTTGAAGGACGTGTGGATCCGCGAATCCGCCGAGCACATCAGCGGCAGTGCGTCGACGTACGTGCTCTTGAGCTTGGTCAGTTGGCGCCATTCCAGGACCAAGCCGACCACCGGGTGCTCGGACCGCAGCGCTTCCAGCGAGTCGGCGTCGGTGCTGCGGCCTGTTTTGATGCGACGGCCTGGCGCAAACCGAGGTCGTCGTAGAGCAGACGTGCCAGCTTTTGCGTGCTCCCGGGGTTGAACGTGTACCCGGCGAGTTCGTGCATCTCCTGCTCCAGCGTGGTGATGCGCGTATACATCTCGGCGCTGATTTCCTGGAGCAGGTCGCAGTCGACCGCGACGCCGCGCCGCTCCATCGCGGCCAGCACGGGCACCAACGGCATCTCCAGGTCGTCGAGCATGGGGCGCGCCTTCATCCCCTCGAGTTGCTGTTCCAGCTCCTCGCTCACCGGCTCGAGCAACTCGATCCATGCGCCGAAGTACTGCGCAGCCTCGGCAACGGGGACATCGGAAAGTGCGCGCTTGCTCCGGCCGGATCCGAGCAGGGTCTCCTCCTCGTCCACGCGGATGCCACGCAGATCCTGGCCCAGCACGGGCAGCGACGACACCCGAGCCGCTGGTTGGTGAGATAGGCGGCGAGCATCGTGTCGAAGCGCAAACCCTGCACATCGATGCCGCGCTGCTTCCACGCGAGAACCTCGCGCTTCAGGTCATAGCCGCGCTTGGTGATCTTCGCGTCAGCGAGCACGGCGGTGATTGCCGCGACCGCGGCGTGGTCGGCGGCGTCGGTCCCGCAGCAGTGGCATGTAGTAGCTCGTGCCCAGCGCCGGCGCAGTGAACGCGATCGCCGACCAGCTCGCCGGTGCGCGCGTTGCCCTCGACGATGGTGCGCGCGTCCATCGCACCCGCTGCGCGAATGCGCTCGATCGCGTCGGTGGTCGCGTGCGCGTCGCGCAGCACCGTGGTCTCGTTTTGCGGCGCCACCATCAGTACCTCGTGCGCAGGCGCCGGCACGCGAGCGTCGAAGCTCAGGTGGCCTGGCCGTTGCCGCCTGCGTCAGGCGCGCGGGTCAGAGCTGTGCGTTGGATGCATCGCCGTCGCGCCCCGGCAACCGCGCCAGCAGGCTGCGAAACTCCAAACGCTCGAAGAGTGCGCGCACCTTTTCCTCGTCGTAGTGATAGAGGCGCGCCGGTTCGAGGTCGAGGTCGATGTCCATGTCGACGCGGATGGTCGCGGTGCGCTTGCTCAACCGCGCTTGGTCGACGTGCTCTCCAGTGCGCGTCGCACACGCCCTTCGCGCATCGACGGAATCGCGTCCAGGATGTGCTCCAGCGCCCCGTATTCCTGCACCAGGCTCTTGGCGGTCTTCTCGCCAATCCCGGGCACGCCCGGAAT
The DNA here is from genome assembly GCA_963768105.1 of Candidatus Dormiibacterota bacterium. GTDB lineage: Bacteria > Chloroflexota > Dormibacteria > Aeolococcales > Aeolococcaceae > Palsa-851. Next base: position 304,928 of record CAVYGR010000006.1, read on the forward strand.
GTTGTCGCTGGGATCGCCCTGCAATGCCTTGTAGTCGACCACCAAGGGTGGATCGAACCCGAACCGCTCCTGCACCTTGTCGACGTCGTACACGATGGTGTCGGAGATGCCGCGGCGGCTCGCGAACACGACCACGCGATCCGTGACCAGCTGCAGCACGTCGAGGTCGCCGGTGACGATGATGACGTCGAGTCCCCGCTCCTCCGCCTTTGCGGCTCAGCGTGCCGATGACATCGTCAGCCTCGAAGGAGGGCACCTCGATGATGGGTATGCCCAACGTGTCCACGATCTCGCGAGCCCAGGGAAATTGCGGGATCAGCTCGGGCGGTGTCGCGGCGCGTTGCGCCTTGTACTCGGAGAACTCCTCGTGGCGAAAGGTGCGTCCTGGAGGATCGAACGCGGCGATTGCGTATGTGGGCCGGTGGTCGTTGAGCGCCTTGAAGAGCATCGACGTGAAACCGAAGGCCGCATTGGTCATCTCGCCGCGGCTGTTGCTCAGCGCCGGCATCGCGAAAAAGGCGCGGTAGACAAGGTTGTGACCATCCACCAGCAACAGGGTCTCGCGTGCCACAGCGGTCCATGGTAGCGGCGCCGCAGGTATGGGCTCGGCGGCGCGCATTCGGGGTTATGATCGAGCCATGGCCGACGACCTGGTGGAGATGACCGTCGACAGCATCAGGGTGCACATGCCGACCGGCCAGCACGTGGTCATCCTCAAGGAGAAGACCGCGGATCGCTACCTCCCAGCAATACGTACGAGTCGAAGCAGGGCACATAT
>CAVYGR010000007.1:0-240475 GCA_963768105.1 Candidatus Dormiibacterota bacterium
GACACTTGAAGAGTGGAGACGACTTTCCGCGACGGCCTTGGGTCTCGTGCGATCCAGCACGGACCGGCGTAGGCCTCGTCAAGCATGTCTAAGACCCGGCTTGACCGGGATACAGACGTATTCATGGAGAGTTTGATCCTGGCTCAGGATTAACGCTGGCGGCGTGCATGAAACATGCAAGTCGAGCGCGGTGTGATGCGGGGTAACCCAAATCACATCTAGCGGCGAACGGGTGAGTAACACGTGAGCAACCTACCTTCGAGTTGGGGATAGCCCTGGGAAACCAGGATTAATACCCGATGTGGTCACAACAGGACATCCTGATGTGAGTAAAGGCGCAAGCCGCTCGATGACGGGCTCGCGGCCTATTAGCTTGTTGGTGGGGTAACGGCCTACCAAGGCGATGATGGGTAGCTGGTCTGAGAGGACGATCAGCCACACTGGGACTGAGACACGGCCCAAACTCCTACGGGAGGCAGCAGTTAGGAATTTTCCGCAATGGGCGAAAGCCTGACGGAGCAACGCCGCGTGAGTGATGAAGACCTTCGGGTTGTAAAGCTCTGTCGGAGGGGAAGAACACAATGACGGTACCCTCCAAGAAAGCCCCGGCTAACTACGTGCCAGCAGCCGCGGTAATACGTAGGGGGCGAGCGTTATCCGGATTTACTGGGCGTAAAGCGCGTTAAGGCGGCCGACAAAGTTGGTGGTGAAATTTCAGGGCTCAACTCTGAAACTGCCTCCAATACTGGTCGGCTTGAGTGCGAGAGAGGAAGGTGGAATTCCCGGTGTAGTAGTGAAATGCGTAGATATCGGGAGGAACACCAGTGGCGAAGGCGGCCTTCTGGCTCGCAACTGACGCTGTAGCGCGAAAGCGTGGGGAGCGAACGGGATTAGATACCCCGGTAGTCCACGCCCTAAACGATGTGCACTAGGTGTTGGGCGTATTGACGCGCTCAGTGCCGCAGCTAACGCATTAAGTGCACCGCCTGGGGAGTACGGTCGCAAGATTAAAACTCAAAGGAATTGACGGGGGCCCGCACAAGCAGCGGAGCATGTGGTTTAATTCGAGGCAACGCGAAGAACCTTACCCAGGTTTGACATGCATTCGAAAACCGTGGAAACACGGTCCCCGAAAGGTGGATGCACAGGTGGTGCATGGCTGTCGTCAGCTCGTGCCGTGAGGTGTTGGGTTAAGTCCCGCAACGAGCGCAACCCCTGTGGTTAGTTGTATTTTCTAGCCAGACTGCTGGGAGAAACCCAGAGGAAGGTGGGGATGACGTCAAGTCATCATGCCCTTTATACCTGGGGCTACACACATGCTACAATGCCCAGTACAACGGGCTGCGACACCGCGAGGTGAAGCCAATCCCTTAAAGCTGGGCCCAGTTCGGATTGCAGGCTGCAACTCGCCTGCATGAAGTCGGAGTTGCTAGTAACCGTGGGTCAGCACACCGCGGTGAATATGTTCCCGGGCCTTGTACACACCGCCCGTCACACCACCCGAGTCTGGTGCACCCGAAGTCGCTGGCCGAACCCGCAAGGGACGGAGGTGCCGAAGGTGTGCCCGGTGAGGGGGGTGAAGTCGTAAATGTTGCGACCCGCGCCGGTAACGGCGACGGTAAAATTTGGCTGTATGCTGGGAACCCCGCCGTATCCCACACTACTTGCGAAATGTGCAGTGAAAATGTGTTGGGTGATGCGGACAATCAGCAGGGAAGTCGCTCGGTCGTGGAGACCGGGTTGACCCCTCAGAGACTACACGCCGAACTCCTCGCAGCAAACATTTCAGTCTCCCGTGCGTACCTCTTGGGCGCATTACATGACGCGACGATTAGCAAGCTTCATGGGACGGTCCGCTTCGGACAGTCCGACGTAGGTTGGCTGAGCGGCATCGCAACGCTGTGTCACGCAATCGGGCAGCGGTCATGGATGTACCGAGAGGGCAAAACGCGCAACCTGTGGATCCTCGAGACGTCGGCCAGGTGGCTGACGTCCGAGATATCCCTCACCTCGGCTGAGGAGCGCGTGGCTTATGCACGCGGGTACTTCGATACAGAGGGTGGGGTACCACACAATCCGGCAGCGAGGTTCTACATTCAGCTGGTTCAAAAGAACGCAGTTGATATCGGTAAGCTCAAGGCGATCCTCGAAGAAGTCGGGATCGCCTGCGGCAAGCTTCATAATCCAAGCGCCGGCATCGATAACGAACTCTGGCGGTTCTACGTATCCGCCAGTTCGCATCGAGCATTCGTCGAGCGCGTGAGCTCGTGGCACCCGCAGAAGCGGAGGAGACTGGAACTCTGGCTCGAAAGCCAGGATGCGAGGATGAAGATATAGTCCACGCCCCGTGGCGACACGGGGGCCATCGTGAACAAGGTAGCCGTACCGGAAGGTGCGGCTGGATCACCTCCTTTTAGGGAGTGGCCCGAGTGCGTGCGCACAGCAATGCGCGTCACGGCACGGACCAGTCAACTCAAGTCGAGCAGTAACGCGTCATGAAGAACCGCGAAGAGTAGCGAGCAATCGCGAAGAGTACCGGGATGTAATGCGGCGCGATCCATCAAGCGCAAGCGAATGGGAAGGCCGGCCAGCAGGCAGTGGGAATCTGCAGAAATAAATGCGCGTCAGGAGCGCGGTGCTCCAGGCGCCCGAGGCTACTACGTCGCCTCGCGGATGTCGCTCCACGCTTCAGCGGTCAAGGGGACCGGCTGCGCCGGGCCCACTCGGGCCTTTAGCTCAGTTGGTGAGAGCGCACGGCTGATAACCGTGAGGTCTGTGGTTCGAATCCACAAAGGCCCACGCTCGTATCCGTTCGGGGATGTAGCTCAGCTGGAAGAGCACCTGCTTTGCAAGCAGGGGGTCGCCGGTTCGAGCCCGGCCATCTCCACGGGCAACGACCCTTCCGCTTCGACGCCGGCTGCATGGCCGGCTGTTTGTACGTTGACACGAGAATAGCGAGTCTGCGAGAACACTGGACGGTTTCCGTCGTCCAGCGTTCAAGTGAGAATCCTCAATAACAAAACAAGCCAGGCGAATACACGTGTCGTGGTGACGCAGCGACGTCACCAGGCCTCCTGCAGTCATTGAACAGTGACGATAGGAAAGGTCAAGCTACCAAGGGCACACGGTGGATGCCTTGGCACCAAGAGCCGATGAAGGACGTAGCGTTGTTGCGATAAGCCTCGGGTAGCTGCTAGCAAGCACTCGATCCGGGGATTTCCGAATGGGGCAACCCACCTGGAGGAATGTCCAGGTACTCCCGGTTGAATATATAGACCGGGTAGAGGGCACGCGGAGAACTGAAACATCTAAGTATCCGCAGGAAAAGATGTTATCCCCTGAGTAGTGGCGAGCGAAAAGGGGTGAGCCTAAACCGAGACGGCGTGATAGCCGGCAGGCGTTTCCGTCTCGGGGTCGCGGGACCTCTTGGTTCCCTCTGCCGAGGGGGCAAGGAGTTACAAAGTCGTTGTCTAGCCGAATGGCATTGGAAAAGCCGGCCGCAGAGGGTGACAGCCCCGTACGCGAAAGGCACACGACCTCCTTTGAGAGTTCCCAAGTACCACGGAACACGTGGAATTCTGTGGGAATCTGGGCGGACCATCGTCCAAGGCTGAATACTCTTGGTGACCGATAGTGAACAAGTACCGTGAGGGAAAGGTGAAAAGCACCCCAGACGGGGAGTTAAAAGTACCTGAAACCGTGTGCTTACAAGCCGTGAGAGGGCTATGCCCCTAGTGGGAATGCCTGATTGCGTGCCTTTTGTAGAATGAGCCGGCGAGTTACTTCCATGTGGCGAGGTTAAGGGGTTGATACCCGGAGCCGTAGCGAAAGCGAGTTCTGAATAGGGCGTGGTCACCGTAAGGTGATGGTAGTCGCATGGAGTAGACCCGAAACCGAGTGACCTATCCATGGTCAGGGTGAAGCGCGGGTAAGACCGCGTGGAAGCCCGAACCGACCCCGGTTGAAAACGCGGCGGATGAACTGTGGATAGCGGTGAAATGCCAATCGAACTCGGATATAGCTGGTTCTCCTCGAAATGCATTTAGGTGCAGCGTCGTCGATGGGTTTGCGGCCGGTAGAGCACTGAATGGGCTAGGGGCGATTACCTCGTTACCAAACCCAACCAAACTCCGAATGGCAACAAACTTTCCGGCGGCAGTGAGACGGTGGGGGCTAAGCTTCATCGTCGAAAGGGAAACAGCCCAGACCACCGGCTAAGGTCCCAAATCGCAAGCTAAGTGGAAAAGGATGTCACGGTGTCCAGACAACCAGGATGTGGGCTTAGAGGCAGCCACCATTTAAAGAGTGCGTAACAGCTCACTGGTCGAATGTCGTGGCGCCGACAATGATCGGGGCTCAAGCTTGCAACCGAAGCCGTGGATGGCCCTCCTTCATCGTAGGGTCGTGGTAGAGGAGCGTTCTGTTTGCTGCGAAGCCTGACCGTAAGGACGGGTGGAGCGGACAGAAGTGAGAATGCCGGCACAAGTAGCGAGAAACGCGTGAGAAACGTGTTCGCCGTAAACCTAAGGTTTCCTGGGCTACGTTAATCGACCCAGGGTCAGTCGGGACCTAAGCCGAGGCCGAAAGGCGTAGGCGATGGACAGTTGGTCAACATTCCAACACCACCGCTGGTTCGTTATCAGCAATGGGGGAACGGGGAAGGATAGGCCTGACGGGGCGACGGTTGTCCCCGACGGAGCCTTATAGGGGGTCAGGTAGGCAAATCCGCCTGACACTAACTCCGAGAAGGATCCCAAGACACCTAGTGTCGATGGGGCCGATTCCATGCCTCCAAGAAAAGCCTCTAGCGAGAACCACGGTGCCCGTACCGCAGACCGACACAGGTAGGTGGGAAGAGGATTCCAAGGCGATCGAGGGAAACGTGGCTAAGGAACTCGGCAAAATGTCCCCGTAACTTCGGGAGAAGGGGAGCCCTTGGCGGTGATCCGATTCACTCGGTGAGCTGACGAGGGCCGCAGAGAAAAGGCCCATCCGACTGTTTACTAAAAACACAGGTCTCTGCTAAAGCGTAAGCTGACGTATAGGGGCTGACGCCTGCCCGGTGCCGGAAGGTTAAGTGGAGGGGTGCAAGCTCTGAAATGAAGCCCCGGTAAACGGCGGCCGTAACTATCAACAATGACCGTGGTAGTTATAAAACCCGGCTATTTGCTGGAATCTCCGAGAATCCCGCGCTACTGCAACGAGCAGTGACAATGCGTCGGGTGCGGACAATCAGCAGGAAAGGCTGCTCAGCGTGAGCAGAATCCTCAGAGGCCATACGCCGGGCCCTCTAGACGAGGGATGAGATGGTCCGATCTCATGGGCGACCATGAGAGCTGGTAGCCAACCCAGCCACTCCAGGTAATACGTCTGGAGGAGCAACAACGATGAACGGTCCTAAGGTAGGAAGTAGCTGCCTTAGTAAAATCTGGCTATATGCTGGAAACTCCGAGCATCCCGCGCTACTGCATCGAGCAGTGACAATGCGACGGGTGCGGACAATCAGCAGGAAAGGCTGCTCAACGTGGGCAGAATCCTCAGAGACCACACGCCAGACAACTCCGATTGGAGCTGAAGATATGGTCCCATCTGCATGGCGACATGCAGGGAGGTCGTGGAACAACCTCCGCTCCGGCAATTGTGCCTGGGTCAAGGATTTAAGCGAAATTCCTTGTCGGGTAAGTTCCGACCCGCACGAATGGCGTAACGAGATGGGCGCTGTCTCGGCCACGTACTCGGCGAAACTGAAGTACCTGTGAAGATACAGGTTACCCGCAGCAGGACGGAAAGACCCCGTGGAGCTTTACTATAACTTGCCACTGAAATGGGGTCCAGCATGTAGAGGATAGCTGGGAGACTGTGAAGTCGGGCCGCTAGGTTCGGTGGAGTCAACCTTGGAATACCAGCCTTGCTGGATTTTATTTCTAACCGGCGCCGTTATCCGGTGTCGGGACCGTGGCAGGCGGGTAGTTTGACTGGGGCGGTCGCCTCCCAAACGGTAACGGAGGCGCCCAAAGGTTCCCTCAGCCTGGATGGAAATCAGGCTTTGGCGTGTAATGGCGTAAGGGAGCTTGACTGTGAGGCCGACAAGCCGAGCAGGGACGAAAGTCGGGCATAGTGATCCGACGGCTCTGAATGGAAAGGCCGTCGCTCAACGGATAAAAGCTACCCCGGGGATAACAGGCTGATCTTGCCCAAGAGTTGAATTTGTGGCTCCCCGCTCGAGTGATCGAGCGGTAAACTGTGGCTCATATCGGTGAAGCCCCAAACCAGAGATGGTGGGTAATACCGAGGGAAGGTTGCTTGTTGCGAAGGCGCTTGGCGTTTTCGCATGCTACGTCTGGGGTCGACTCCAGACAGGCAATACAAGCTTCCCCTGTAACGACTTCTCGCACCGGGCGAGAGATGGAGGACACTGCCGGCAGCGGCAAATCTAGGTTCTCCATAAGACGCCACTGTCTCGAAAGAGACAAAGGTATAGTCTGCACTGCAAGGAATTGCAGAGCGTCACATCGACGGCAAGGTTTGGCACCTCGATGTCGGCTCGTCGCATCCTGGGGCTGGAGTAGGTCCCAAGGGTTGGGCTGTTCGCCCATTAAAGCGGTACGCGAGCTGGGTTTAGAACGTCGTGAGACAGTTCGGATCGTATCCGCTGTGGGCGCAGGAGATTTGAGGAGAGCTGACCTTAGTACGAGAGGACCGGGTTGGACGGACCGCTAGTGCACCAGTTGTTCTGCCAAGAGCATCGCTGGGTAGCCATGTCCGGATGGGATAAGCGCTGAAAGCATCTAAGTGCGAAGCCCACTCCAAGATAAGATCTCCCACCGGATAACCGGGTAAGACCCCAGAGAGACCATCTGGTTGATAGGCCGCGGGTGTAAGAGAGGTGACTCTTTGAGCTGAGCGGTACTAATCGGTCGAGGGCTTGACCTCCTATCCCACTTTTCAGCGACGAGTGGGATGGCGCCAAAGGTGGCGCCGCAGGACCGTGCAATGCCTGGCAAAGCGCTGATAGCGCAATGGATTCTCCCGCGGAGAGCTGTAGCTTCCGTGGACCAGAACTCGCATTCTCACTCGTCATGAGAGAGATATCCGGTGATCATAGCGGTGGGGAAACACCTGTTCCCATCCCGAACACAGCAGTTAAGCCCACCAGCGCCGATGGTACTGCCCTGGCAACGGGGTGGGAGAGTAGGTCATTGCCGGGTATCTCTCTTTTTGTTATCCCATCCTCAGCGCTTGCCCTCGGCACCCGTCACCGCCGGCGACGGTCTTGGCTGGTAGCCCCGTGGGATGTCTAGGCGCCCGGGTCATACGAAAAAGCTGCCGGCCTTCCGGACGAGCCAACCACAAGGGTGAGCGGAAAGAGAGTCGGGGAGGCCCCGTGACCCGGCTGCCATACTTGATATCTGTCACCCACACGAGCCCGTCGCCTGCTCTGCGCCATCGTCGTGGCGTGTCTGACCGCAACGGTCGAAATCGCCTTATTCCGCTCTTGGTCGCCACCGCCACCGCCACGGACGGTCTCGGAACCGTGGCTCATCCCGGCGGCATCGGGGGTGTCGCTGCGGCCACCGCGGATTCCGCCAGGTTATTTCTGGCCAGATCGGAGCCCGCCGCCGGGCGCGTTGCCTGCTGTTCATCCAAAATCCTGATGCCGCGGGCGTCGCCGGAGCTACCCGGCTGAGCCGAGACCACCACGTCGCTCGGGGAGGTGGCCAGAAGCCCTGACCGGCCGAAGTCTCCGAATCGACCCGGACCGGATATCACAACTCCTGGACGCGGCCGCGTAGGGCGGCGGCGATGTCCGACGGCGGTGTGTCCAGCAACACGTAACCGATTGCCCCGCTCTCCCGGGCCTCGGCCACACGTTTGGTGTATTCCGTGGCGCCGATCAGCATCACCCGGGTATCGGGATGCGCCTCAAGCAATCGCCGGGTTGCCTCGATACCACCCATCCTGGGCGTTGAGTAGCCCATGAGCACCAAGTGTGGGTCCAGGTCGGCGGCCATGTCAAGCGCCTGCTCGCAGGTGGACGCAACGCCGACCAGTTCCATCTCCGGCATCTGACCGAGGTATCTTGCCAACCCTCTGAGAACGACGGGGTGCCAGTGCACGACGAAAAGGCGCCCAGTTGCCTCGGCCAAGCGTTTCGTCACAACTCCCCTTCTCCACAGTAGCGTAGCAGTTGGGCCGAGACGCGACTGACGCGTTGGGCAGGCAGGAGGACGGCGGTGGCGCAACGACGCCGGGTGAGTTCACGGGCGAAGCGGCCGGTAAACGTCCCCGCCCATCTTGTCGCGGCTAGCCAGAGCGCGCCGGGATGAGTAATCTTCCCCAGACGGCGGGTTGCTCACGGCGCCCGCAAGACATAGCTGGGAGGGTGCCGCGAGTTCCGTGACTCAACGTTCGCAGCTCGGCCTCGATGGGGCGCCGAGCCGCAGACCGACCCGGCGAAGCTGGCTGCGTTGGCTGTTCGGGGGCGTGCCCCTTGCCGGACTGATCGCCATCGCTGCCAGCACAGTCAGTGTCTACACAGGGAGTGCGCCACGCGCAACGGCGAGTGTCTCGCCCATCAAACACGTCGTGATCCTCATGCTGGAGAACCACTCGTTCGACAACTACTTCGGCACCTTCCCCGGCGCAAACGGTATTCCATCCACCGCGTGCATCCCCAACCCGGCTACCGGGAAGTGCCAAGTGCCGTACCACAATCCGATTCCAGACGGGTATCCGCATGACCTGCCCCACACAAATGCAGCTGTAGTTGCGGACATTGACAAAGGGCGCATGGACGGGTATCTGCGCGAGCAGCAGAGCGCTTGCAAATGCACAGCCACGACATCGGTCGGCTACTACAACGCCAGCGACATCCCGATATTCTGGCGCTACGCGCAGGACTACACCCTGCAGGATAACCTCTTCGAGCAGGTGACCTCCTGGAGCTTCCCCTCTCACGTATTCCTACTCTCCGAATGGGCGGCCGCCTGCACATCTCCGACGAATCCCATGAGCTGCACTGGGACTCCCAAGATGGGATTCCCTGGTTGGAAGACGTGGCCGGCGGCGAACACGCTGCCCTGGACCGACATGACGTACCTGCTGCATACCCAGGGTGTCAGTTGGGGCTACTACAACGCCGACGGGACCCAGCCCGTGTGCTCCGCGACAAGCTGCGCGATGGGCAACTCGACGGCTCAAGGCACGCACATCTGGTGGAATCCCCTGCCGTGGTTCGTCGACGTTGCAAGCGACGGACAGCTCGCCAACATCTCCGTCCAGAGCGCGTTCTACAACGCCGTCGCGACGAATACCTTGCCCGCGGTCTCGTGGGTCATTCCCAACAATTTCCAGAGCGGCCATCCAGGCAACAGCACGAATCCGGGCAGCGAGGAATTCGCGGTCAAGGTCATCAACGCAATCGAGTCCAGCCCGGAATGGGCCAGCACCGCAATTCTGGTTGGCTGGGACGACGGCGGTGGCGAATACGATCACGTGGCCCCGCCGACAGTGGATGCTCTCGGGTATGGAATGCGGGTGCCCGGTATTCTGATCAGCCCCTACGCGAGACAGGGGTTCATCGATCATCAAACGCTTTCGTTCGACGCATACAACAAGTTCATCGAGGACACGTTTCTCAGCGGACAGCGCCTGAATCCCGCCAACGACGGCCGGCCGGACTCCCGCCCGTCCGTGCGCGAGAGCAATCCCCTGCTCGGCGATCTCAACCAGGAGTTCAACTTCAGCAACCCACCATCGGCACCCATCCTGTTCCCAACCCTTTCACTACCATCCGCGGTGCGGCCCGGTACGACTGTCGCCGTGAGCGGCGCGCATTTCCTTCCGGGGGACACGGTGAAAGTCCAGTTCAACTGTGGCGAGCCAGACTGTCTCAGCGGAATCGGCCTGGGGTCTGCGACCGTCGCCGCGGATGGCTCCTTTGCCAGTACGGTGACCGTTCCAGCCGGCCTCGCCGCGAGCACGTACTTTGTGAGCGCTGAGGGCTCTGACCCCCTCAGCTACTTCGGCGTGACCCACACGAGCCTTACGACAACCGCCGGTCAGGTGCTACCAATGCCGCCCGACAACCAAGGGCCTGAGGACTGAAGAGCAGCGCCAAGCTGCGGAAGCTCCCTGGTTTCGCTTGTTGTTCTCAGCCCTGTGTCAGCCGACACCCAGCAGGAAGCTCTCAGGCTCTTGATACGAAGGGTTCGTCGTGACGTCACCGGCCACGGCGAGCTCCCGATGGGTTCGACGCGCGTCCGCGAGAACGCCTTGCGGCAAGGAGCGCCCGTCATACGAGCACATGATCGTTGTGGGGGATGACGCGAGCGCGAGGTTGATGATCGATTCGTAACGGAACCACTCGCTGACCTCGGCCGTCGACCGCCCTGCCCACACCGCATCTCCGATGACCCGGACCCATGAGGCTCCGCGGTCGAAACGCTCCTTCACGAAGGTGCGGTATCCGAGCGCCGCGCCTTGAAGGGTGCGGTACCACTCCGTCGAGTCCAAGAACTCGACCTGCTCCGCGTCGTTGCCGAGGGCGTCCCGGAGCAGGTCCGCCTGGCGCGTGGACGGGACCGCCACGACAGCGTCGGAGCGAGCAATACCCTCCTGAAGGAACGGGACGACGGACGCGACGTACTCCTCATCTGAACCGTAGATGAGCACCTGGTGCCTGAGTAGCTGGGCAGTCGCTGCCCCCCCGACCAGGTAGTCGACGCTCACTCCGAGCGCGTTTGCGAGGGCCACGAGGCTGCTGACGCGGACCTCCTGGCGGCGCCCGGATTCGATCTGGGCAATCGCCGCCCAGCTGAGGCCCGAGTGATACGCGAGAGCCTCGCGGGTCCAGCCCATGCGCTCTCGCGCCGATCGGAGCGATGCTCCCAGTCGAGACGTGGCCATGTCCTCCATTCTCCGCCCAAATCGCGAACGACTCGCCGTTCTGGTAGATAGTTTGTCATAGGACGCTGTCATTTGACATAGCCAGTCTTCAACGTCGACAATTGTCCTGTAAACACGATGGATGAGTTCTCCCAGTCAGGATGGGTTGATCCCCACATGCGCTGGGTGGAGATGTGGACCGAGGCGGTTCGCACCAGCCCATTGGCCGTTGGCCTGGTTGAGCTCTCGACGATACGTTTCGTCGCGATGTCGGATCGCGCCGCGGAGCTCCTGATGACGACGCCCGAGCGTGGCGCCGGCGTCGACTACCTCTCCGTCACAGAGCGGCCGCGGGAGGCGGCGGAGACGTTCCGCCTGGTGCGCGAAGGGACGCTCGACGGCATCAAGGGCCGGCGCCGGTTCCTCCGACCAGATGGTTCGTTGGTGGAGTTGCAGGTCACTGGTTGGGCGATCCGTTCGACCCATGGGGCCGACCTGGGCCTCTGGATCGCCGCCGAAGCCTCAGAGCCTGATGCCGCCGCGATCGGCGACGAGACCCTCGCTGCCACACCCTCGGACGACAGCGCTTCCGATCTCGAGGGCGCTGAAATTTCTCTCGATGACCGCTGGCGAATCGCGTCCATCAGCACCAATGCGAGCGCAGTCCTGGGCCGACCGCCGGACGAGCTGCTCGGGAGTTCCATCCTTGAGGTCACGCATACGCAAGATCTGGCGCCGCTGCTCCTGGCCTTCGCCCGGGCGACCACCGACACAAGTGCAGATGTCCGAATTCGGCTGCGCGGAGTCCACGGCTGGCAAGCGACTCGGGCAGTCATCACCGTCGTGGAGGGCGACGGGACGTTGTCATTCTCCCTGGTCGCTGTCCCCGTCGCCGAGGCCGAGAGGCCGGATTCAAGCGGCGCGAGGCTGCTGGCCGGGCAACTCCGTCGCATTGCCTCACAAATCGAGGCAGCGGGCGTGCTTGCACCCTGGATCGAGACAGCCCCCGCGCTCGGAGTTCCTACCACGGCCGAGCTGTCGCCGCGCCAGTGGGAGATTGCCACTCGGCTCGTTCACGGGGAGCGGGTGGCAACCATCGCTCGCGAGATGTTCCTGAGTCAGAGCACGGTCAGAAACCATCTGAGCGCGATCTTTCGAAAGTTCGGCGTTCACTCCCAGCCGGAACTCCTGGCGTTGTGGCGTCCGGGTGCCAAAGGCGTTACCACCCCGTCCGTTGGCGGTCCGCGTCGACCATGAGATCAACTCGGCCGGCACCCGCGTGGGATCGATAATTCCGGGCGAGATACTCTGGAGACGTGGCGACCGATCGATTCGAGTCCTCTCCCGGTGTCGCTGACGGCACCGACGCCGAAGTCACGCGACTGCGTCTGGCACAGCGCTATTCGTACGTCATCCCCGACTCGCAGCTGGTAAGCGCGTTGTGCGACCTCGGTCCGCTCGTCGAGATCGGGGCCGGCACCGGGTACTGGGCGCACGTGCTCAAGGCGAACGGCGCTGACGTCGTGGCATTCGACCAGGCGCCGTCCGATTCCGACATCCCCAACCGCTATCACGGGCAGACACCCACGTGGACGGAGGTGCTACCCGGGGATCACACCGTGCTCAGCGCGCACTCCGACAGGGCGCTGTTCGTGTGCTGGCCGCCCCTGTTCTCGTCGCTCGGAGAATGTCTGACGTTCTACACAGGCGATACCGTCGCGTGCATCGGTGACGGTGGGCACCGCACCGCCAGGCTGCGCAATCTCGACAGCGCATTCGACGTCGTCGCTCTCCATCCGGCGCGGGCGCTGGACCCTCTTCCCGGCCGCGCCGCAACCCTCAGCATTTGGCGCCGCCGGGCATCCCGCAACCGGCGGGTCGCTGCCGCGGCCCAGAGCGGCGATTGACCCATGCGCTCGACCAGCGTAGCCTCACGAACATGAGCCGAGTGCGCGGACTTCTCGTCGCCCTCTTCGCCGGCGCCGTTCTCGTTGTCCTGCGCCGTCGCCGGCGCCGCCACAAGCCTGAGTGACCCAGCCAGGCGCGTGAACTCAGTCGCGGCGCAGGGGAAACAACGCGATGCCGAGTGAGGCGATCGCGATCGCCACCAGAATGATCGGCCAGTACGTCCCCATCGCTGATTCCACGAAGGCGGCGCCATCGTGGGGCGTGTCGACGATGCTGATGGTCTTGTCAATCGCCACGGTCACCACCAGCGCTGCGGTAACTACGGCGATAAAGGAGAAAACCAGGCGGCGTATGGCCCGTTGCATGGCGAGCGGCGAGAGTAGCACGACGCGTGGGAAGCGGCCGGGCTCACCGCGCTAGCGCTGTACTCCGACCGGTTCCCGCTGCCGCTCCTCCGTTGGGCACTGACGTGCACTCGAGGCGGTTTCCGGATCATCCAGTAGCGTCACCCACAGCGTGGGATCGAAGGGGGGTGGCGTGGAGGTAGGACCGGTGTCGGGTCCGCGGTCGCCCTGATCGTTATCCGGCGGATCCATCACGGGCGCCAGGCACACCACCAGCAGCCCAGAGATGACCAGGCCCTCGAAGAGCGCCGTCGGAATGTACTCAGCCGCCCAGACGCCGCTCATCACGCCCGCCAGCACCAGGATCGAGACACACACGACAAAGCCGGCGATGGGGATGGCCCACGGCCAGACGTGGCGTCCGCTCGACGTGGCGCGAAGACCGCGATCGAGCCCCCGCACCTGGTTGGCGACCAGTCTCCAGGTCATTCGGACGAAATGTGCCATCACTGACCCTCAGAACGCCGACCTCCCGAGCATGGCACAACCAGGGAGGCTGGTCGAGCCTGCGCCTGTAGAATGGCCGAGCGGTAGCCGGACTCCCACTCGTGTCTGGCCCCGAGCCGAGGTGGTGGAATTGGTAGACACGCTAGCTTGAGGGGCTAGTGAGGGCAACCTTGTAAGGGTTCGAGTCCCTTCCTCGGCACCACCGGACAGTTCTCGTCTTCAAGCAGGCTGTCGAGGTCCTTGTTGACCCAATCAGCTGTTCGCAGGGGCGGCCCGCCCCATCCGCCCGAATAAGATCCGCTCGTGCCCCGCGCCCGCGCCAACGGCCTCGAGCTCGAGTACTACAGCTTCGGCGATCCCGGGGCCACGCCGCTGCTCCTCGTGATGGGGCTCTCGTACCAGATGATCGAATGGGATGAGGCCCTCTGCGAGCTGATCGCCGGTCGCGGATTTCGGGTGACGCGGTTCGACAACCGCGATGTCGGCCTCTCCACCAAGCTCGACTTGCTCGGGCCACCCGACATCATGGGATTGCTCGGCGGTACCGCACTCCCTCCGTACTCGCTCGACGACATGGCAGACGATGCGATCGGCCTCCTCGATGCACTCGGGGTCGCGGCGGCACACGTCGTGGGGGCGTCGATGGGAGGGATGATCGCGCAACTGATCGCGATCAAACACCCGGAGCGGGGTGCTGAGCCTCACCTCGATGATGTCGACCGTGGGCGGTCCCAACGTCGTACAGGCCGAACCCGCCGTCGGGGCCGCTCTGCTGGCACCGCCAGGACGAACTCGAGAGGAACGGGTGGAGCGATCGCTGGCCAACCGCCGGCTGATCTTCGGCACGGGGATGCCGTTCGACGAGGATCGCGCCCGGCGCAAGGCGGAACGCGCTGTCGATCGCTGCTTCTACCCCGACGGTGCCATGCGTCAGCTCGCGGCGATCTTCGCCGCCCCGGACAGGGCGCCCGCGCTCGAACGGCTGACCATCCCAACGCTCGTCATCCATGGAGAGAAGGACCCGCTGGTGCCACCCGCGAACGGCCGTCAGACGGCGGCAGCGCTACCGCGTTCCCGGCTGATCATGATCCCGGGCATGGGCCACGCCCTGCCCGACCACGTGTGGCCGCAGATCGTCGATGCGATCGTTGCCGTCACGTCGGGGTCGGCGGGGTGAGGTCACTCTTAACCGAAGTGAAAGCCACACCAACTTAGGATCAGAACTACCCCTTCCCTTTTCGAGCCCCCGGCACCGTGCCAGGGGCTCGTTTTGTATGGCGACGCGTTTCCGACGCCATGCGGTTCGCCCGCCTCCGGGGATGCACACGTCCTCAGCGCCGGCCAACCTTGACAAGCGATTGAGCGAAATGAGAGGATTGCCGCCTTTGCAGGGATGGGTTCGAAAGGGGATCAGGGGACTATGAAAGGCACGAGACTGGTAGCGACGGCGATGGCATTCGGATTCGGCATCGGCGCGACGTCATTGGCCGGCCCACTCGTGGCGCACGCCGTCGGGCCCGTGGCCACGTACGTCCTCGCGCCCTCGCCCATCGCACCGAGTGGATCGCTGGCAGCGAGCGCCACCGTAAGCGTGACGCTCACCGCCGAGGATTCGACCAGCACAGCCGTCCCCGGGGCGACGGTGTATGTGGCGTTCAAGCACACGGTGACTGGCGGCGGTTCCGCGCAAGTGGGAACCACCGTGCTCACTCTGAAGCCACAGCCGTTCGTGACTGACAGCCTTGGGCATGTGGCCATCAGCTATCACACGCCCTCGACACTGCCCAGCAACGGCGAGGACTTGATCAGCGCACAGAACACCGCCTCGACCCCGACCATTAAAGTGAGCGACCACTACATCTTCGACAAGGTCGCGCGCTACGCGATGAGTCCCCATCCCATTGCGGTAACGGCGTCGCTCCACGGCAGCGCCAGCGTGACCGTGACGCTCACGGCGCAGAACAGCAGTCGCGTCGGCGTGTCCGGCGCGGTCGTGTACCTCCTCTTCGCCCCGGCGGCGGGCGGTGGGTCGGCGTGGGTTGGCACGACAGCGTTGACAGGTACTCCTCAGGCGTTCACCGCCAATGCGAGTGGCGTCATCTCGATCACCTACAGAACTCCCGCCGTGCCTCCGACCAGCGGCGTCGACATCATCCGGGCAAGGAGCGCCCCGACGCATCCGATCGTCGTGGCCAGCGACAGCTACACGTTCTAGAGCACGTCGCGGAGCACACCCTGGCTCGCTCTCGTTCGGCCGAGCAGGTCGACGTCGAGCCAGGGCACTCCGAGGCGCTGCCGCCACGTCAGTAGCCCCTCAGGAGCGCGCTGACCAACGACTGCTCCGCGTCACCGCGCCGCCCGCGGTCGTCATCATCAGGGTGTGCTGCCGACAAGGAGCGGGTGAGATGCGGATCGAAGTGCTGTGGGCCGGCGGGGCGGTACCGACAGCGTGAGCGCACCGAGCGAGCGCGCCGATCGCCTCGAGACGCTGGTGCATGAACTGCTCGGCGAAGTCGGCGAGAACCCGGCTCGGGAAGGGCTCGTTCACACACCCAAGCGCGTGGCGATGAGTCTCCGGTTCCTGTTGAGCGGGTACGGCCTCCGCCTCGAAACACTCGTCAATGGCGCCATTTTCGAAGAGCCCTACTCTGAGATGGTCGTGGTCAGGGACATCGAGGTGTACAGCCTCTGCGAGCATCATCTCCTGCCCTTCTTCGGCAAGGCGCACGTCGCCTACATCCCTGCGGGTCGCATCCTCGGTCTGAGCAAGATCCCTCGCATCGTCGACATGTTCGCACGCCGTCTGCAGGTGCAGGAGCGACTCACCACCGAGATCGGCGACGCGCTCCAGGCCACCCTGCAACCTCAGGGCGTGGGAGTCGTGATCGAGGCCACCCATCTCTGCATGGCCATGCGCGGGGTGGAGAAGCAGAACAGTTCCGCGGTGACGTCGTCGCTGCTCGGCTGCCTGCGCGATGACGACAAGTCGCGCAACGAATTTCTCAGCCTGATCGGGCGTCGATAGACCGGAGGAGGTGTCCGCGCTGCCCGGGCCGCGAGTGGATCAGCCCGCGCCCACCGCCGCCACCTCGACCCAGAGCAGCGCCACTCCCAATCCGAACAGGAAAGCGCCGAGCGCCAGGTGGGCCCACCGGATCGGCTCCTTCCCCTTGCGGCGCACCAACCGGCTGTAGACGGTCACCCCGATCAACCCCAACCCGCCGGCGACCAGGATCGTCGCGGGCACGCCGAGCAGCGCACCGAGCACCCCTTGCATGCAGCCAGCCTACGAGGTCGACGGCGCCCGGCGATCCCGCCCGTACCATGGACTGATGTCGATACCGGCACTCAGCACGGCGAGCGACGCGATGGTCGAGGACACGATGGCCCGACTCGGCCAACCCGCGTGGCGAGCGCGCCAGATCCAGCAGGCGGCGTGGCAACCGTACGTGACCGGCTTCGAGACGATCCAGCAACTCCCCTCGCCGCTGCGCCAGGTCCTGACCAGCGAGTTTCATTTCTCGACCGTGGGTATCGATGCCGAGGCGGTTGCCGATGCGGGCGCGACCATCAAGCTGCTCTGCCGCCTCGGTGACGGGCAGACCGTCGAAACCGTCGCCATGGAAACCCCCGCAGGATCCGGCTCGCGACGGCGCACGACTGTGTGCGTCAGCAGCCAGGTGGGCTGTGCCGTCGGGTGTCCGTTCTGCGCCACCGGGCACATGGGTCTGCGGCGCAATTGCACGGCCGCCGAGATCGTCGATCAGGTCCGCGCCGCGGCGAGCGTCCTCCATCGACGGGGCCTCGGGCCGGTGACGCACGTCGTGTACATGGGCATGGGGGAGCCGCTGGCCAACGCCGGCGCAACGCTCGAGTCGCTCGCCGTGCTGACCCGCGCCGCGGGGATCAGCGCGAGGCGCATCACCGTCTCGACGAGCGGTGTTGTGCCGGGCATCGAAGCGCTCGCCGCCTCGGGCCGGCCGGTCACGCTCGCGCTCTCGCTGCACGCTGCGACCGACGAGCTCCGCGATCGTCTCGTCCCCATCAACAGGACGTACCCACTCGGAGTGGTGCTGGACACCGCGTCCCGGTACGTGGAGCAGAGCGGGCGGCGCCTCACGTTCGAGTGGTGTCTGATCGGTGGCGTGAATGACTTCGTCGAGCAGGCGGAAGGGCTGCGCGATCTCGCCGACCGCGCCCGGGCCCACATAAACGTGATCCCCATGAACCGCATCGACGGCAGCCCGTGGGGTCCACCCGAGGCCGCCGTGGCACGCCGCTTTCTCGGCGCGCTCCGCGGGGCGCGAGTGACGGTGCGAGACACCCGCGGCGGCGACGCCGACGCGGCCTGCGGGCAGCTTCGCGCCGATCTCGAGGCTCGGCGGCTCCTGCGACCGGACGGCACGCTCTCGCCCCCGCGGGTGCCGGCTCGCGTGTGAGCGGCGACGAGGCGCTGATGGACGCGGCGTTGCTCGCGGCCGCGACCGCCGACTTCGCCACCAGCCCCAACCCCATGGTCGGCTGCGTGATCGCGCGCGGAGGGGACATCATCGCCACCGGCTTCCACCGGAGGGCCGGCGATCCGCACGCCGAGATCGAAGCGCTTGCGCTCGCCGGGGACCGGGCCCGCGGTGCCGACGTCTTCGTCACGCTCGAGCCCTGCGCGCACGCGGGGCGCACGCCCCCCTGCACCGACGCGCTGATCGCGTCCGCGCCGCGCCGGGTTGTTGTTGCCATGACCGACCCGAACCCACAGGTGAACGGGCGCGGGGTCGCGGCGGTCCGCAGCGCCGGGATCGCGGTCGACGTCGGCATGCGCGAGGCCGAGGCACGCCGTCTGAACGAGTTCTACGTGCAGCACATCACGACCGGGCTGCCGTTCGTCACCGCGAAATTCGCGGCGTCACTGGACGGCCGGATCGCGACCGCATCCGGTGAGTCGCGTTGGATCACCTCCGAGGCGGCCCGCACCGCGGCCCACCGCCTGCGCCACACGCACGATGCGGTCCTGGTGGGCGTCAACACGGTGCTCGCCGACGATCCCGAGTTGACCACTCGCATCGAGGGCGGCCGGTCACCTATCCGTGTGGTGGTGGACAGCTCGTTGCGCACACCCGCCTCGGCGCGGGTGCTGCGGCCGGCTTCCGCGCCGACGCTGGTGGCGACCACCATCCGGGCGGACCCCGAAGCACTTGGCCGCCTACGCGACCAGGGAGTCGAGGTCGAGGTCGTCGACTCCGCGACGTCGGGCGTCAACCTGCGCGCGTTGATGACGCTCCTCGGCAGGCGTGGAGTCATCAGCGTGCTCATCGAGGGTGGGGCGTCCGTGCTCGGCTCCGCATTCGATGAGCAGATCGTGGACAAGGTCGTGGCCATGCTGGCGCCGAGGATCATCGGGGGCGCGGCCACGGGGGCGGTGGGCGGCGACGGGGTCCCGACGCTCGCAGGCGCGAGGCTGCTGCGCGACGTCTGCGTCGATCGCGCGGGGCCGGATCTCATTGTCACCGGGTACTGTGTACGCTGAGGGGCAGGAGGACGAACGTGTTCAGCGGCATTGTGGAAACCCTTGGCGACGCCCAGATCGGTCCGGACGGGCGGCTGCACATCACGCCGCGCATTCCGTTTTCCGAGCTCGGGGTGGGGGAGAGCGTCGCGGTGAACGGCACCTGCCTCACCGTCGCCGCCGTGACCCCCACCGGGTTCACGGCCGACGTCATGCCCGAGACCCGGCACCGGACTACGCTCGGCGGCCTCGACGCCCGCGGGCCCGTCAACCTGGAGCGGGCATTGCGGTTCGGTGACCGCGTCGGCGGTCACATGCTCAGCGGTCATATCGACGCGACCGGGATCGTGAGCGCGCTTCGCGAGGACGGCAACGCCCGATGGATCACGATCGCCGCGACCGATGGGCTGACGGAACTCGTCGCCGAGAAGGGCTGCATCGCCGTCGACGGCGTCAGTCTGACCGTCGTCGATGTGTTCGAGGCGGCCTTCACCGTCTCGTTGATCCCGCTGACGCTCCGCAACACCACGGCCGGCGGGTGGGCGGTCGGGACCCGCGTGAACCTTGAGATCGATCTCATCGCACGCTACGTCGCCCGCGCGCTGACGTCTCGGGAGCTCAGCCCGGCGCTCGCCGCATCCCGGAACGGGGAGTAACAGGTGGGGCTGGCCAGCGTCGACGACGCCATCGCCGACATCCGCGCCGGCAAGTTCGTGATCATCGTCGACGACGAGGATCGCGAGAACGAGGGTGATCTCGCGATCGCCGCGGACCGCATCACCCCGGAGGCGGTCAACTTCATGGCGACGCACGGGCGCGGGCTGATCTGCGTTCCCTGCGAAGGGTGGCGGCTCGACGAGCTCGGCGTTGGCGCCATGGTCGACGAGAACACGTCGCGTTTCGGCACCGCGTTCACCGTGACCATCGAGGCGATCGGCCACGGTGTGACCACGGGCATCAGCGCCTTCGACCGCGCCACCACCATCCGCCTGCTCTGCGACGAGCACGCCAAGCCGAGCGACTTCGCCAAGCCGGGGCACACCTTTCCGCTTCGGGCCGCAGCCGGGGGCGTTCTCGAGCGCGCCGGCCAGACCGAGGCGATCGTCGATCTGTGCAAGCTCGCCGGCCGGTTTCCTGCGGGCGTCATCTGCGAGGTCATGCGCGCCGACGGCCGCATGGCGCGACGTCCCGACCTGGATGCGTTCGCCGCCGAGCATGACATCAGGATCGTCTCCGTCGACGCGCTCATCGCCTACCGGCGGCGCAGCGAACAGCTCGTCATCCGCGGCGCCACCACGAGTTTGCCCACCGCGTACGGCACGGTCACGGCGCACGCTTACGAGGACGTCATCACGCACGTGACCCACGTCGCGCTGGTCTGGGGAGACGTGCGTGGGGACGAGCCGATCCTGGTGAGGGTCCACAGCGAGTGCCTGACGGGGGATGTGTTCGGGTCACAGCGCTGCGACTGCCAGGGTCAATTGCACAAGGCCATGGCCATGATCGAGGACGCCGGGAAGGGCGTGCTCGTCTATCTCCGCCAGGAGGGTCGCGGCATCGGTCTCATGGACAAGCTTCGCGCCTACGCACTGCAGGACCGAGGGCTCGACACGGTCGAGGCCAACGTCAGCCTCGGCCTACCCATCGACAAGCGCGACTACGGCATCGGCACGCAGATTCTCTCCGACATCGGCGTGAAGCGGATGATCGTGCTGACCAACAACCCCAGGAAGTACTACGGGCTCAGCGGCTACGGCCTCGAGGTCACCGATCAGATTCCGCTGGTGGTGCCGTCCAACGCGCACAACGAGCGGTACCTCCGGGCGAAGCAGGACAAGCTCGGTCACAGCCTGGACCTCGACGGTGCCCTCGACGCGTCCTGAGGGCTCTGCCAATCCGCTGTCGGCGAGGGTCCGGGGTGTGCGCGTCCATGAGGGTGCACTCGACGCCAGCGGCATGCGCTTCGCCATCGTGGTCTCCCGGTTCAACGACATCGTCTCGACACCGCTGCTCGAGGGTGCGGTCGAGGCCCTCGAAGTCCACGGAGCATCGGCCGATGACATCGTGGTGGCATGGGTGCCGGGCGCCTTCGAGACACCCATCGCCGCTCGAGAAATCGCGGAGCACGCTGGCGTGGACGCGGTGGTGTGCCTCGGGGCGGTGATCCGCGGCGAGACCGCCCACTTCGACTACGTCGCGGGCGAGGCTGCCCGTGGCATCGCATCGGTCCATGCGACCACCGGGGTCCCGGCAACCTTCGGAGTGCTCACCGTCGACACCCTCGAGCAGGCGATGGATCGAGCGGGAGGCAAGCACGGCAACAAGGGAGCGGAGGCCGCGGTGACCGCCATCGAGATGGTGTCGCTGCTTCGCGCGCTGCGAACCCGCGCGACCGCCGAGGGCGACGCGCCGTCTCGTGACCGCTCCAGCGCGCATCGTGTCGCTGCTTCCCAGCGCAACGGAGATCCTCTTCGCGATCGGGGCGGGTGACCGCGTCGTCGGGGTGACGCACGAGTGCGACTACCCCGAGGACGCACGGCACCTTCCCAAGGTCACCTCGAACGCGGTGATCGCGGACGGGGGCGCCGCCTCCGAGATCGACCGGCACATCCCCGCGGCCCGCCATGCCGGGTCGAGCATCTACCGGCTCGACGAGCGACTGCTCCGCGACCTGCGGCCGGACCTCATCGTGACCCAGGAGCTGTGCGACGTCTGCGCGGTCGCATACGGCGAGGTGCAGCGCGCGGTCCGCCGCCTGCCCGGCGAACGTCCCGATCCTGTCCCTGGAGCCGCGCTCACTCGAGGACATCTGCGCCTCGGTGGAGGAGGTGGGCGTGGCGACGGGCTGCGACGACGGCGGCACTCGGGTCGCTGCCGAGATGCGCCGAAACATCGCAACCGTTGCGCGCTCTGCCTGCGGCCGAGCCGCCGCCGCGTGCCGTGTGCATCGAGTGGACCGACCCGATCATGGTCGGCGGCCACTGGGTGCCCGAGATGGTGCGAATCGCCGGAGGCGTCGACGTCCTCGGTTTCGCGGGAGCACCGTCTCGATACGCGTCGTGGTCCGATGTAATCGCCGCGCGCCCCGACGTCCTGGTGCTGATGCCGTGCGGTTTCGATCTCGAGCAGTCCTCGCGCTCGTTTCCGACGTGACGGCGCGCCCGGGGTTCGACGCGCTCCCGTGCGCGACGCAGCGGGCGGGTGCTCGCCGTCGACGGATCCGCGTACTTCAACCGCCCGGGGCCGCGGATCGCCCACGGCCTGGAGATCCTCGCCGCAGCGCTGCGCGCACGCTCCGGGAGATCCCGCGCCGGCCGGCGCCGCCTACTGCTGGAACCAGCCGGCGACGTCGAGGATGGCGTTGATCGATCCCGCGGCGTTGTAGAGGCTCACATCGCCCGTCAGTCCTCCGGTCGTCGCGATCCGCACGATGGCGAGGTTGGCGATCACATCATTGGCGCTGGGGTTGAGGTCCGACGTCCCGGGCCGTGGCGCATCGCTCGGATAGAGCGTGAAATACGTCGCCGCGGTGCCCGAAACGCCGGTGAGGTTTGCCACGACCGCGATCGGCGGCGTTCAACACGCCTTTCGCCGGCACCACCATCACCCCCGCGACCGGGATGACTTCGGTCACGGCCTTGCCCAGCGGTTTGCCCGCGCACTCGGTGCCCGAGCCGGCTTGCGAGTGTCGCAGATCCGGGTCGGCGGTACCGAGTAGAACAGGGCGCCGGATGTCGGTCTCGCTGCCGGTGCCGAACCAGCCGTTGACATCGATGATGAAATTGGCGCTGCCGGCAGCGTTGTAGACACAGATGTCGTTATGTGGGCCGAGCTGTGAGATCACGCGGATTCGGCAGGTTCTGGGCGGCGTTGGCGTTGAGATTCGACCAGGATGGTGCTCCGGTTGGGCACTGGTCGCTGGCGTTTGGCGAGGCGACCGACAGAAACGTCGCCGTCGACTCCTGCGTCGCGATGAGATCGAACACCCCAGCCGACGCCCCCGTCGACGGTATCGACGAGGCGCCGGCCAGCCCCACAAGCCGCCAGGTCTTGGCGGGCAGCGGATTGTTGGTCGCGCCGGCGCACGCGGTATGGGTGTTGGCGAGGGTGTCGCAGATGCGGAAGGACGCAATGCCGTGGAATTCACCGGGGACCATCCCGGACCCGGTGGGCGCGGTGAAATATCCCTCGACGTCGACGACCACATCGACGCTTCCCACGGAGTTGTACACGGTGATCCCACCGGTCGCGCTCAGCTGAACGACCACCAGGTTGTCCAGCGTGGCGCCGCCGTCGACATTGAGGTTCGCCGCGACGGGCACCGACCCACCCGCAGGGAAGGCGGTGAGGTAGGTGCGAGTGGTGCTGTGATTGATCGCCGCCACGTTGAGCACGACCGCGTGCGCACCCGTGGGCACCGGGCCTCCCGTGATCTGGATGCTGACCGTGCCGTGCGATCCGAGCGTCTTGCCCGAGCACTGGGGGGTCGGCGATTTCGGTCGCGTGTCGCACACACGGAAGGGGGTGATGGCGGAATAGGCGGTCGGCGCGACGAATGCGTACTGGTCCGCCGCGCTGGTGCCGCTGGGGCCGACGTCGGTGACCACCGTGATATCCGCCGTGCCCGGGCCTGCCACGGCGGGGGTGAACACGCTGATCTGCGATGCGCTGACGACGGAGAAGCAGCCCGTGGTGGAGGAGGGACACGGGTAGGCATTGGTCGCCGGAACGTCGGTGGTCCCGACGCTGCCACCGCCGGTGAAGACGACGTCGGACGCCGTGAATCCCGAGCCGGTGAAGTTGGTGCCCACGACGGTCACCACGTCACCGCCTTTCTGCGCTCCGCTTCGCTGCGAAAGACTCGTGACCGTGGGGACGTTGGCGGCGTAGATGTACTTGCTCCCCGAGGACGTGACGCTGGTGCCCCCGACCGTGGTCGCCGTCAGGAAGACGCTGCCGGCGGCATGCGCGGGAAAGTCTTCGATGAAGATCTGGGTCCCGCTGTTCACGTTGTAGCACGGCGCGGTCACGGTCCCCGGGCAAGGGGTGACGGTGATGCTGGTCGTGCCCACCACCACCGACTTGGTGGTGTAGTAGACGCCGGATTTGAACCCTGTTCCGGTGACGGTCACGTCCGCGCCACCGAGGATCGACCCGTGGTTGGGGGTGAGCTTGGTGATGGTGGGGATCGGTGCGTAAGCATAGGTGTCCGCCACACCGGTCGCGCTGGTGCCGCCGGGCGTGGTCACGGTGATGTCGACCGTGGCGGCCGCCTCCGCGGGCATCGTGACCGTGATCTGGGTCGCGCTGTTCACCGTGTAGCACGGCGTGGCCGGGCAGGCAGCTGTGACCGGCGTGCTGCCCACGGTCACCTGGGTCGCGTTGGTGAAGTCCGACCCGGTGAGGATGACGGAGGTACCACCGGCCACCGGCCCTGCCTGTGGGGCGACGCTCGTGACGTTCGGCAGCAACTCGTAGGTGTACTGGTCCGCGGTCGAGATCCCGCTCGTGCCGCCCGCCGTGGTCACCGAGAGATCGACAGTCCCCGCAGCGTGTGGTGGGAAATCCTCAGCCGTGATCTGGGTTGCGCTGTCGACGTTGTAGCACGCTGCATGCGGCGGCGTCGGACACGGTGTCGCGGCGATGTTGGTGGTCCCGTTGGTCACCTTGACGGTCGTGAAATCCGCGTTCGGCGCGTTGCTCGATTTGAAGCCCGTGCCGGTGATGACGACGGTGTTGCCGCCGACCGTCGGACCGAACAGCGGCGACACGCCGGTGACCGTCGGTACCGGCGCGTACACAAAGGTGTCCGCCGGCGACGTGCCGCTGGTGCCACCCGGCGTGGTCACGGTGATGTCGAAGAAACCTGCCGCCTCAGGTGGCATGTCGACGGTGATCTGCGTCGCGCTGATCACCGTGAAGCACGGGGCGCTCCCGCAGGCGGCCGAGATCGCCGTCGTTCCCACAGATACAACGCTCACGTTGATGAAGCCGGTGCCGTTGACGGTCACGGCCGTGCCGCCGATCACGGGGCCGGCGTTGGGTGTGACGCTGGTAACGGTGGCAGCGGCCACGTACGTGTACTGGTCGGCGCTCGAGATCGCGCTGGTGCCGCCCGACGTCGTGACCGTGATGTCGACCGTGCCGGCTGACTCAGCAGGGACGTCGACGGTGATGCTGGTTCCACTGTTCACCGTGAAGCACGGAGCCGTCCCGCAGCTTGTGGTGACGTTCTGGCCCCCCACGGTCACCTCGGTCGTCGTGAAGCCAGAGCCCGTGAAGCCCGTGCCCGTCACCGTGACGGCGGTCCCGCCGGCGAGGGGCCCGCTGGTCGGAGTCACGCTGGTCACGGTGGGAGCGGCGACAAATGTGTACTGGTCCGCGCTCGACGTCGTACTCGTGCCCCCCGGTGTCGTGACCGTGATGTCGATCGTCCCGGCGGCGTGCGTGGGCAGGTTACTGACGCTGATCTGGGTGGCACTGGTCACCGTGAAGCAGGGCGCGCCCGGCGATCCCGGGCACGTCTGCGCGATGGGCGTGGTGTCGACCACCACGTCGGTGGCGCTGAAGTTGGCACCCGAGCCGTTGCTCGACTGGAAACCCGTCCCGCTGACCGCAACCGAATTACCGCCCGCAGTTGGGCCGGCGGCAGGCACAACATTGGTCACCGAGGGGACGGGCGCGTACACATAGGTATCGACCGACGAGGTTGTGCTCGTCTGCACCGAGCTGGTATCGGTTGATGCCGTCGTCACGGTGATGTCCACCTGTCCGCCGCCCGACGGTGGGTACGCGGAGATCGACGTTGGGCTGTTGACCACGAAGCAGCCGCCCGCAGACCCGGAGCACGGGAAGGTGGCGGCGACGTTCACGTCGGTCGTGTTGAACTTCAGATCCGTTGCTGTGAAGCCGGCGCCGCTGAAGTCGGTGCCCGTGATGCTGAGCTCCGGCGAACCCCCCGCGGTCGGACCCGCATCCGGGCTCACCGCCGTGACGCTTGGCGCCGGCTGCGCATACAGGTACTGGTCGGCGCTCGACGTCGCGCTCGTCCCGATATCGTTCTTCACGGTGACGTCAACCGTTCCGGCGGCCCCCGCCGGGGTCGTCGCAGTCATGTGAGTGTCGTCCACCAACGTCGAGCAGCTGCCGACCGGGCAGTCGGTGGCACCGAAGAAGACATCGGTCGCCCCGGTGAATCCGGAACCGCCGATCGCCACCGCCTGTCCGCCCCCGAGTGGGCCGCTCGCGGGCGAGACGCTCGCCACCACCGGCAGAACGTCCGCCGTCACCATCGATGGCATGGCGGCAGCCGTGACGAATATCGCGAGGGAGCCCAAAGACAGCCCGCCGACGGTGAGCCCCCAAGCCCTCATCATCCCCTGCCTCCAAACGCTGCTAACGGAGCAATCCTACCTGAAGCCGAACGCGGAAAACGCTAGCCCTAGCGAGCGGCCTTTGCCTGGGACCGCAGGCACCGCGTGCAGACCCTGGCCCTGACTTCCTTGCCCTTGATCACCAGGTGAGCGGCATGCAGGTTGGGCAGGAAGCGGCGCTTCGTGTGCACCTTGGAGTGGCTTACGTTGTTCCCGGTCATCGGGCCCTTCCCACAGATATCGCAGCGCTGGGACATGATCTGTCTCGATTGGGTGGGCGCGTCTGAGGCGCGCCCGCTCTGGCGTACTAGAATTCGGCCGCAGCCGCGGCGGCGCCCGATAGCCTCCGGCAGCGACCGGCGGCAGGTCGCCAAAGATACCACAGGCCCCCACCGCGACTTACGGAGATAAGTGAAAGGCAAGGTCCGGGCGTCCGACGCCCTCTCGCGAACCGCGACGTTGGGGAGAATCGAGGTCTCGCCTCGCGTGGTGGCCTCGATCGTGGGCCACGCCGCCAACGAGTGCTACGGCATCGTCGGCATGGCCGCTCGCGGGCTCCGGGACGGCATCGCCGAGCGCCTCAATCGCGAGAACGTGCATCGAGGGGTCGAGATCCAGGTCACCCCGGACGGCCTCGTCATCGAGCTCTACGTGATCGCCGAGTACGGGACGCGCATCAGCGAGGTCGCTCACAACCTGATGAGCGCGGTCCGCTACTCGGTGGAAAAGACGCTCGGCCTCCCGGTGGTCGCGGTCAATGTGAACGTCCAGGGCATCCACGCGGAGGCGGATGGTGTCCGCTACTAAGCCGGCGCCGGAGCTCGCCGTGCTCCGCGACCCGCTCCGCGAGGTCGGTGGCGAGCAGGTGCTCGGCGGACTGACCGCGGCACTCTCGTGGCTGGAGGCGAATCAGCAGGAGATCAACGACCTCAACGTCTTCCCGGTACCGGACGGCGACACCGGATCCAACATGTATCTGACCCTCCGCTCGGCGGTGGAGGAGGCCGGCGACGCTCCCGCGCCCGGCGCGGTGGACTCGGTGCTGGCGGCGGCCGCTCATGGCTCGCTCATGGGCGCTCGCGGCAACAGCGGGGTGATCCTGTCCCAGATCCTCCGTGGCTTCGCCCAGGGGGTGGCGCAGCGGCCCCGCGTCGATGCCGCCGGAGTGGCTCGGGCCCTCAACGAGGCCTCCGCGGTCGCGTATCGCGCGGTCATGAAACCGACGGAGGGCACCATCCTCACCGTCATCCGCGACGCCGCGTCGGCCGCAAACACCGCGGCGGCGGAGAGCGACGACATCCGGGTCGTCCTTGACCGGGTGGTCGCCGAGGCGCACGCGGCGGTCGGGCGCACCATCGATCAGCTCCAGGTGCTCCGCGACGCCAACGTCGTCGACGCGGGGGGGTTCGGCCTCGCGGTGATCCTCGAGGGTTTCGCCCGCGCGGTAGCGGCGACCGCGAGCCCGGCGCCGTCGCCGAACGTCCTGCACCGGTCCGGTGAGCCGGCGCTTCGGCTCCCGCCGCAGCCCGGCGAGGTCGAGGCAAGCGGGTCGGCGGCGCCCCGTCGCGGTGCGGCCGCGGTCGCCCCGCGGGAGCAGGGATGGGGATACTGCACGGAGTTCCTCATCAACGGTCCCGGCCTGGACGTCGAGGCGCTCCGGATCGAACTCGGTGCGCTGGGCGAATCGGCACTCGTGGTGGGCGACCCCGACCTGGTCCGCGTGCATATCCACACCGGGGACCCGGCCGGCGTGATCGCGGCGGCATCGTCTCGCGGGCGCATGAGCAAATTGAAGGTGGAGGACATGTCCGCCCAGCACCACGAGGTGCTCGACCGCGCCATCGCCGCGGAGGTCGACGCAGGCGCGGAGGTGACGGCGCCGACCGCGGATGCGCCACCGGCTGCTCGCCCGAAGCCGATCGGCATCGTCAGCGTCGCGCCCGGCGACGGGTTCCGCGAGATCCTCGGGAGCCTCGGGGCCGACAGCATCGTGAGCGGCGGCCAGACCATGAATCCCTCGATCGAGGACCTGCTCAATGGGGTGCATGCCGCAAACGCGGAGCGGGTGATCCTGCTCCCCAACAACGGCAACGTGATCCTCACCGCCGAGCAGGTCAACCCGCTCGCGGAGGGATGCGAGGTCCGCGTGGTGCCGACGCGCAACCTGCCCCAGGGGATCAGCGCGCTGCTCGCGTTCGACCCGGACGCGAACTCTCGACGAGAACTGCGAGCGCATGCTCGCGGCAATCGCGACCGTGCGCGCGGTCGAGGTGACCCACGCGGTGCGCGACACCAACGTTAACGGTCACGACATCAAGGTCGGGGACGTCATCGCCGTGGTCGATGACGAGATCACCCAGGTGGGGAAAGATTATCTCCGGGTCATCGAGGCCGTGCTTGCCGCGCAGACGACCGCGCCGGAGCTGGTCACCGTCTATCGTGGCGACGAGGTCAGCTCGGATGATGCGGAGGCGCTCGTCGGTACCCTGCGCAAGGCGCACCAGGGAACCGAATTCGAGCTGCACGCCGGGGGCCAGGAGCACTACCCGTACGTGCTCTCCCTCGAGTGATGTGATCCATCTCGTCACTGACAGCACGTCCGACATCTCACCATCCGACGCACGGACACTCGGGGTCAACGTCGTGCCCCTCGTGGTGCGCTTCGGAACCGACGAGTATCGCGATGGGGTCGACATCGACCCCGATGCGTTCTACGCGAAGCTCGAGCACGCCGGAGCGCATCCGAGCACGTCGCAGCCCGCTCCGGAGGTCTTCGCGGCGCTGTTTCGCGAGCTCCTCGCCGATCCCTCCGACCACATCGTCGGGCTCCACATCTCGTCAAAGCTCAGTGGCACCCTGCAGTCCGCCCAGCTCGCCGCGCAGGAGTTCGACCCCGGACGTGTGCATCTGGTTGACACCGAGAGCGTGAGCGGCGGCCTCCAGCTGCTGGTTCGCGCGGCGCTCGACGACATCCGCGCTGGCGACGACGCCGCGACCGTCGCGGCGAAGGCGACGAAGCGGCGAGGTTTGGTCACCATCCTGGTCCTGCTCGACACGCTCGTGTACCTGCATCGCGGCGGTCGCATCGGTCGCGCCCAGTCGTTCGTGGGCGGCCTTCTCAATGTCAAGCCGTTGCTGGCGGTGCGCAATGGCGAGGTCGCACCGATCGCGAGACCTCGAAGCCGCGCCAAAGGCCTCGACATGATCGCCGAGGAGGTGCGCGGACGCGCACCGCTGCGCAGCCTCGCGGCGTTTCACGCTGCCGCACCCGATGCGATCCGTGCACTGCTGGAACGGCTCGCCGGCGCAGATCCCGGTGTCACTGCCATCCAGGGGCGGATCGGGCCGGTCGTGGGCGCGTACAGCGGACCCGGCGGCGTCGGAGTCGCCTGCCTGGCCAGCGGCTGATCGCGCGCGCTGTCACGATGGAGAGACCGTGACCCCGCAACTCGTCTCCATCGTCACCCCCGAACACATCGCGCTCGGTCTCGACCTCCCATTGCATCGCATCGTGGGCATCGGTCCGCGTCAAGCGCAACGCCTCGAGAGGCTCGGCCTGACCACCGTGCGCGACCTGCTGTTCCACTTGCCGCGCCGCTACGAGGACACCCGCGAGACGGTGCCGCTGCGGGCACTCCAGGCGGGCATCGTCCAGACCGCGCGGGTGCGCGTACGCAACATCAGCGCGCGGCGAAGCCCGTACAAGAAGATGGTGCTCGTCGAGGCGACCCTGGAGGACGACGGTGCGGTCGCGTCGGCCGTCTGGTTCAACCAGCCATTTCTAACTCGCCAGCTTCAGCCGGGGATGGAGCTGATGGTCAGCGGCAAGGTCGAAGACTCCCGCACCGGGCTCACCTTTCGCAATCCCACCTTCGAGCGCGCCGGCCCTGACCAGCACCACGTCGGCACCATCGCGCCGGTGTACCCGGAGACGCAGGGCATCACCTCGCGTTTCCTGCGCAGCAGGATTGAACCGCTGCTCGGCCTGGTCACCCAGGTGCCGGATCGACTCCCGCCCTCGGTCCGCGAAGCCGAGGACCTCATGCCGATCGCGGACGCGCTCTACCAGGTGCACGTCCCGGACAGTCTCGAGGCGGCAGCTCGAGCCCGCGAACGCATTGCCTTCGAGGAGTTGTTCCTGCTCCAGATTGCCGCGGAACGGGCACGGCGCCGGCGGCTCAGCGGCGCCGGTGTTGTGATCCCGTACGACGTGGAGGTGGCCCGGCGCTTTGTGGCAACGCTTCCCTTCAAGCTCACCGACGGGCAGCGCGTGGCGGCGCACGAGATCCTCACCGATCTCGCCGCAGTCGGCCCCATGAACCGGCTGCTCCAGGGCGACGTCGGCAGCGGCAAGACCGTGGTCGCCGCGCTGGCCGCGCTCATGACTCACAACGCGGGCATGCAGACGGCGGTCATGGCGCCAACCGAAATCCTGGCCCGACAGCACTACGCCACCCTCGACCAACTCCTGACGCCGCACGGATTGCCACCACGCCTGCTGGTGGGGAGCACCTCTGCCGCGGCCCGGCGGGAGATTCTGGCCGGCCTGGCGGCGGGCCACGACTCGCTGATCGTCGGCACCCATGCGCTCATCGAGGACGACGTCGTCGTCATCAACCTGGGGCTGGCCATCGTCGACGAGCAGCATCGCTTCGGCGTCGCCCAGCGCCAGAGGTTGCGCCAGACGTCAGGTGCGATGCCGAACTATCTCGCGCTCACCGCGACGCCGATTCCGCGCTCGCTGTCGAACACCCTGTATGGCGACGTCGACCTGAGTGAGCTGCGCGAGATGCCTCCCGGCCGGCATCCCGTTGAGACCCGGGTCGTGCCACCGCACGAGCGCAACAGCGCGTACGAGTTCGTCAGAACCGAGGTGCGCCAGGGACGGCAGGCATTCGTGATCTGCCCGCTCATCGAGGAGTCGGACAAGCTCGGTGCGCGCAGCGCGATCGCCGAGTACGAGCGCCTCAGCACCACGGTGTTTCCGGATCTTCGTGTCGAGCTGCTGCATGGGCGCATGCCTGCGCACGAGAAGGCCGAGCGGATGGATCGCTTCGTCCGTGGCGACGCCGACGTCCTGGTCGCGACCAGTGTGGTCGAGGTGGGCGTCGACGTCCCCAACGCGACGATCATGCTCATCGAGGGTGCCGAGCGATTCGGGCTCGCTCAGCTGCATCAGTTTCGCGGTCGGGTCGGGCGAGACCAGCACCAGTCGTACTGCCTGCTGTTCGAGGGCGGCATCGATGAGGAGGGGAGCCAGCGTCTCGCCGCCGTCGCCAGTACCGACAGCGGCTTCGAGCTTGCCGAGCGCGATCTGCAGCTCCGCGGACCCGGGCAACTGGTGGGGCTTCGCCAGCACGGGCTGCCCGAGATGCTGGCCGCCGACCTGCTCGACGTCGCCCTCGGCCGGCGGTCCAAACAGGCGGCGGTCGCGTGGCTCGACAAGGACCCGGACCTCAGCTCCTGGCAGCCGCTGTCCGAGGCGTTGAACGGCTATCGCGCGGTCTTCGACATCGATTAGGCGCGTGGCCGAGACGCGGATCACCGCCGGTGCGTGGCGCGGACGTGTGGTGAGCACGCCGTCGGGGCTCGAGGTGCGGCCCACCCGGTCGCTGGTGCGGCAATCGCTGTTCGACATCCTCGGACCCCGCGTGGTGGACGCCAACATGCTCGACCTCTACGCGGGCGCCGGCACGGTGGGATTCGAGGCGCTGTCGCGCGGTGCAGCGTCCGTGACCTTCGTCGAACGTCATCGCGAGGCACTTGGGCTGATCGCGAAGACCGCGGACCGCTTCGGGTGCCGCGACCGCTGTCGCATCGTCGGAGCGGATGTGCGCCGCTGGCTGCGTGGGGCGACCGCGGAGACCGCTGCCGCCGATCTCTGCTATGTCGATGCTCCCTACCAGGACCCGGAGCTCGATGCGGTGCTCGAACTGCTCGGCGCTGCCCCACCACGTCTTGTCGTGTGCGAACATCACCGCGCCCGCGGGATCGCCGAGCAGATCGGCAATCTCACACGGACCCGCGAGGCGCGTTACGGCCTGACCACCATCAGCTTCCTGCAGCGCAACGCTGCAGCATCGGACGGAACAGCGTGAGCGAGCGTATCGCGGTGTACCCGGGCAGCTTCGACCCGGTGACGTTCGGGCATCTCGACATTCTCGACCGTGCCGCGGCGATCTTCGACAGGGTGCTGGTCGGGGTGCTCGAAAACCCGGCCAAGACCCCGCTCTTCACCGCCGATGAACGAGTCGAGTTGATCCACGCGAGCCTCGCAGGACCGGCCGCGCATCGAGGTGACAACGTTTCGAGGGCTCACCGTCGAGTTTGCGGCCGGCGCGGGCGCGATCGCCATCGTTCGCGGGCTGCGGGTGATCAGCGACTTCGAGTCGGAGTTCCAGATGGCGCTGATGAACCGGAGGCTCAATCCCACCGTCAACACGGTGTTCCTGATGACCTCCTTCAGCAACGTGTTCATCTCGTCCTCGATGATCAAGGAGGTGTGTCACCTCGGCGGCGACGTCACCGAGATGGCACCTCCGGTGAGCGTGGAGGCGATGCGCCGGCGATTCGCCGAGGAGCGCGGACGGCATGGCTGACCGACCCGGCGCGCTCGATCCAACCGTCATCGATCTTGTGGATCAACTCGAGGAACTGGCCAGCACCGGCCGGCGCGTTCCATTCACCGCCGGGGTGGTGGTCAACGAGGACGAGATCCTCGAGCTCATCGACCGCATCCGGCTCGCTCTGCCTGACGAGCTGGTGCAGGCTCGCCACCTGGTCGAGGACCAGCGACGAGTGCTGGAGGAGGCCGGGCAGGAGGCGGAGCGCATCCTCTCGCGTGCCGAGAGCGAGGCGCAGCGGCTGATCGACGAGGCGGTCGCCCGAGCCGGTGTGATGGTCGGGGACCACGAGATTGCCGACCAGGCCCGCACGCACTCGGCGACGCTGCTCGCGGAAGCCGAGGAGCGAGCCGCGAAGACGTGCGCGGATGCAGACGCATACGCTCGCGATGTCATGCT
This sequence comes from Candidatus Dormiibacterota bacterium, assembly GCA_963768105.1. GTDB lineage: Bacteria > Chloroflexota > Dormibacteria > Aeolococcales > Aeolococcaceae > Palsa-851. The sequence goes on from CAVYGR010000007.1 coordinate 33,545, forward strand.
CCGCCTGGAGGATCAGTTGATGCGAGCGGCGACGACGGTGCGCAAGGGCATCGAAGCACTCCCCGCCGAACCCGGAACGCGGCGCAAACGACGCGAGCGTCCGTAACGACCCGGGCCCGCGTGCCGCGGACCCGCCGCTATACTGGTCCGCAGCCATGGGCGGCGCCGCTCTGCGTGCGCGCCCTTCCCGGAGAAACCGAGCATGCCGCTTCCCAAGCAGAAAATCTCAAAGCGCCGCCGCGATTTCCGGCGCTCACATCATTCGCTCACCTTGCCGACGCTGTCGCCGTGCCCGCGCTGCCGCCAGCCGCGGATCCCGCATCACGTCTGCCCGAACTGCGGTTACTATCGCGGCCGCGAAGTGGTCGTCACCGAGTAGCCACCCGGTCCTGGTGACCAGCGTCGCACTCTGCTTTCCCGGACAGGGCAGTCAGGCCGCCGGAATGGCGGACGGCTTGACCGACCTTCCCATCGCCGTCGGGATGCTCGCCGCCGCCGGGGACTGCGACGTCGACCTGGCCTCGGCGCTCTCCGGCGACGACGAGCAGCTGCGACGGACCGACATCGCCCAGCCGGCGCTGCTCCTTGTTGAGACCGCCTTGCGCAGTGTGCTGCCGCACGATCTCCAGGTCGTCGCCGTCGCCGGTCACAGTGTCGGCGAGTACGCCGCGGCGGTGGCGTCCGGCGCGCTCCAACCCGCCGACGCGATGCGCCTGGTCATCGAGCGGGGTCGCGCGATGGCAGCGATGCGCGAGGGCACGATGTGCGCACTGATCGGCATCGACGTCGAGGCCGCGACCGCGGTGTGCGAGGAGGCGCAACGCGCAAGCGGTGAGGTCGTTGTTGTCGCCAACTACAACGCCCCCGGTCAGCTGGTGATCAGCGGGACGCGTGCCGGCATTGACGCCGCAACCGCACTGGCGCTCGCCCGTGGCGCGCGACGCGCAATCCCGTTGAACGTCAGCGGCGCCTTTCACTCACCGTTGATGGCGTCGGCGGCGTCTCGATTCACGGTGGCGCTGGACGGCGTGACCGTCGCCGACCCGGACCCGCCGGTGGTGTGCAACGTCGACGCTCGGGCCGTGCACACCGGGGCGGAGTTGCGTGATCGCCTCCGCGCGCAGCTCACCGCACCGGTGCAATGGATCGACTGCGTGCGGCGGCTGGTGGATCTCGGTGCCGAGGCGCTGGTCGAGGTCGGTCCCGGCAGCGTGCTCAGCGGACTCGCCCGGCGCATCGCCCCGGGGGTGCGCGCGGTTGCGGTGAACACCGTGGAGGCGGCCGCTCGGCTCGATCTCGTTGGAGCGGCGCGATGACGGCGCACCCACTCGAAGGCCGCCGAGCGCTGGTGACCGGGGCATCGAGGGGAATCGGACGGGCGACTGCGATCGCGCTGGCGCGGGCCGGCGCCGCGGTGGCGGTCGGCTACTCGGCCCACCGGGAGGACGCCGAACTCGGTGGTCGCGGCGCTCCGCGCCGACCACGGCGCCACCGCGGTCGCGCTCGGTGCGGACCTCGGCGACGCGAAGGCCGCGGCCGGGCTCGTCGGGCAGACCGTCGAGGCCCTCGGCGGCCTCGAGATCGTGGTCAACAACGCCGGGATCAATCGCGACAACCTCGCGATGCGCCTCACCGACGACGATTGGGATGCGGTGATCGCGATCGACCTCACGGCCGCATTTCACATCTGCCGCGCAGCGCTGCGACCCATGCTCCGCCAGCGCTTCGGCCGTATCGTCAACGTGTCCAGCATCGCCGGCGTCGTTGGCAACGCCGGTCAGTCCAACTACTCGGCCGCGAAGGCCGGGCTCATCGGGCTCACCAAGTCGCTGGCCCGGGAGGTGGCCAGCCGCGACATCACCGTGAACGCGGTCGCCCCCGGATTCATCGAGACCGAGATGACCACCGCGCTCGGCGATGCCGTACGGGCCGCGGCCGTCGCGACCATTCCGAAGGCGCGGATGGGGACGGCCGACGAGGTCGCCTCGGCGATCGCGTTCCTCGTCATGCCAGAGTCCGGGTACATCACCGGTCACGTGCTCCATGTCGACGGAGGTCTCGCGGCGTGACCGAGCCAGAGGGAGCGCCTCCCACCGATCCGAACCGCGAGCGGGTCATCGACGGTGCGTCCGGTCCGTTCGCGTGGCGCCCCCCCACTTCTGACGCTATCGTTTCGCCCCAGACTGATGCGGCGCCTGCCGCAACCACACAAGGAAACCCTGATGCCAGACCTCACCTTCGACCGGTTCAAGGCGATCGTCGCCGATCAACTCGGCGTGGAAGCCGAGCAGGTGACGCCGGAGGCGTCGTTCGTGGAGGACCTGAACGCGGACTCGCTCGACCTGGTCGAGCTGATCATGGCGTTCGAGGAGGAGTACCAGATGGAGATCTCCGACGAGGACGCGGAGAAGATCGGGACGGTGGGCCAGGCCTGGGACTACATCCAGGAGAAGGTGGGAGCGGCGTCCTAGCCACACCTGCCGAGCCCGCTCCGGCGGCGGCGCGACCGAGGGCCCCGACCCCGCTCGGTGAGCCCGAGCAGGAGCGCCTGCGCGAGCTCCAGAAGCGGATCGGGATTCAGTTCCGCAAGCAGGAGTTGCTCCGAGAGGCGATGACTCATGCCTCGTGGAACAACGAGCACGGTGAGCCGGCCGGTCCCGGCCACGACAACGAGCGTCTCGAGTATCTCGGCGACGCGGTCCTCGAGCTGGTGGTCGGCGAGTACCTCTTCCGGCGCTTCCCCACCTACGACGAGGGTCAGCTGACCCAACTCCGGGCCGCGCTCGTGAACACCACGTCCCTCGCCAGGCTCGGCGAACGCCTGGAGCTCGGCGAGACCCTGCTCATGGGTCGAGGCGCCGTCAAGACCGGGGCTCGCAAGCTCCCCTCGCTCCTCGCCAACGCCTTCGAGGCGATGATCGGCGCGATCTTCCTCGACCAGGGATATCGAGCTGCCACCCGGGTCTTCCTCCAGAACATCGGCGACCTCGCCGAGTGGAGCGATGAGAACTTCAAGGGCCAGCTCCAGCAGATGTCCCAGGACCGGACCGGGGACACGCCCCACTACCGGGTCGTGGCCACGGGCGGACCCGGCCACAAGCGCGAGTACACGGCGGAGGTACTGCTCGGCGAGCGTGTTGGCGGCAGCGGGCGCGGACCGACCAAGCAGGCGGCGGAGCAGGCCGCGGCGCACGACGCCCTCGACAAGCTCACTCGCGTCGGCCGGGGCGGCGCCGCGGCGGCGGCAGGGGCTGCCCGCGACGCGGCCAAGACGGCGGCGTCCGAACCGGCCAGAGTGCGCCGGCGCGTGGCCGAGGTGGCCGCCGACCGCGGCGCGACCCCGCGCCGGCGCCGCGGCCGGGGAGGTGCCCGACCAGCCGACGCGTCGGCCTCCGGCGCCGACGTGGGCAGGCCGCGTCGAAGCCTGCTCTCCGCGCTGCGCCACGCGGCCGAGACCCTGGTCGGCCGCCAACCGGTGGCGCCGCCACCGGTGCCGCCGGAGGCACCGGCTCCGAAGCGGCGTCGCGGCCGCCGCGGCGGACGCGGGCGCGGTGGTGGGAGCGCTCCAGCGGTCGAGCAGTGAGCACCAGATCTTGGGGCATCGGCAGCGACGGAGCCCAAGATGTTGACGTTGCACGGTCCGCGCGTGGACAATCGCCCGGATGAGACTCCGGCGGATCACCCTGTCCGGGTTCAAGACGTTCGCCGCGCGCAGTGAGGTGATCTTCGATCGCGGCATCACCGCGATCGTCGGACCGAACGGGAGCGGCAAGAGCAACCTGGTCGACGCGTTGCGCTGGGCGCTGGGGGAGACCAACGCCCGCGAGCTGCGCGGTCAGCGCATGGATGAGGTCATCTACGCGGGCGGGGGCAGCCGCCAGCGCATGAGCCTCGCGCAGGTCGAACTGGTGATGGACAACGAGGACGGGTCGCTGCCGTCCGAGGATCCCGAGGTGTCGGTCAGCCGCCGGGTCTCGCGGGGGGACCGTGACACCGAGTTCCGCATCAACGGCGACCACGCCCGTTTGCGCGACCTCGAGCGGCTGCTCGGCGGCACGGGTCTCACCCAGAACGGCTACGCGGTCGTGGTCCAGAACGACATCGACGGGATCATCGAGGCGACCCCCGGACAGCGCCGTGCGCTGGTGGAGCAGGCCGCGGGCGTCAGGGCGCTGCGCGCGGCCTGCGAGGACGCCGCCCACCGCCTCGACGGCGTCGACATCGCCGTGCGCCGGCTCACCGACCTCCTCGACGACGCGAACCCGCGTCTGACGGAGCTCAGCGAACAGTCCGTGGCCGCGCTCGAGCTCCGCACCATGAGCCTCCGTCTCACCGAGCTGCGGGGCAGCCTTGCCCATGAGGAGTGGCGTGCCGCCCGGGCGAGCCTCAAGCAGGCGCGGCGGCGGCTCGATCAGGCGATGGGACGTTGCGAGGCCGCCGCCGAGGCCGACGCCGCCTTCGCCCGCCGCTCGGAGCTGGCTCGCGATCGGTTGGACGCGGCCCGGGCCGCGCGGGACGCGGCCGCCCGGGGTCTGGAGGCCGCGAGGATCCAGGTGGAGCGCGGCGAGGGCAATCAGCGTCGCCACGCGGACCGGCTCCGTGCCGCGGTCTCGCAACGGTGCCTCGCGGTCGCCGACCTGGGTTCCGCGATCCCCGAAGCCGAGGCTGCCGCGGGCATCCTCGAGGCTCTGGAGGCCGGCGTCGGCGAGTACAGCTGGCACGTCCTCGAGGTCGACACCGGCCGGCTTCGTCTGACCGCGACCCAGGCCGCGGCCGAGGCGGAGATCGCCGAACAGCGCGCCGCCGAGGCGGCGGCGGCACTGGCTGCCGTCCACGACGAGCTCGCGACAGCGGGGGCGGATGTTCGAGCCGCGAGCGCCCGCGCGGATCTGGCCATGTCCGCCGTGGCGGCGGCGACCCTCGAGCACGAGGCGGGGGCCGCCCGCATCATCGACCTGCAGGCGTCGATTGCGGGCCAGACCGCGGCGGCCGAAGCCGCCGCTCGAAGCGCACGCCGGACGGCGAGCGAGGTCGCCCTGGCCCGGAGCACCGTTGACAGCGCCTGGGAGTCCGTCAACGCGGCCGAGCGCGGTGTTGCAACCGCGGCGGCTGCGGCTCGCTCGGCGCTGGCCGCACTTGCGTCGGCGCGCGGCCGGCTCAGCGCGACCGCCGGGGAAGGAGGCATTGCTCGTGCCGTCGCGGCGGGCGAGCTCGAGGCGCAGCGCCTGGTGGACTGCCTGCACGTCACTGACGATTCGCTCGCCGACGCGGTCGCCGCGGCGCTCGAGGCCGACCTCGGTGCATGGGTGGTCGGCGACCTCACCGCCGCCTCCGCTCATCTCGACCGGCACGGTCCGCGCGAACGGCTGCTCGCCGCCAACCTGGACGGGGGCTCGCCGGCGGATCCGCCCCCCGCGCCGTATCGCCTGCTCTCCGCTGCCGTCGAGGCCGCCCCTGCCGCCCGGGGAGCCGTCGCACGGCTGCTCGCCGGGGTGTGGGTCGCCGGGGACCTCGACTCTGCGCGGATGGCACTGACCCTGGGCGCGTCCGCCGCCGTGCTCCCCGATGGCACCGTGGTCACCGCGTCCGGGCTGCGCGGCGGGCGCCGCGTCGACACCCTCGAGCTCGCCGCCGAGGAACGCGCGGCGGCCGCGGCCGCCGAACGGAGCGCACACGCCGAGGCGACAGCGGTGGCGACAGCTGCGAACGCCCGGGAACGGCTCAGTGAGCTCGACCAACAGCTCTCGCTCGCGGTTGAGGCCGATCGTGGGGCGCGGGCGGGCCATGCCACCGCCACCGCGATCGTCGCGAGCACCGAGCAGGCGCTCCAGGCTGCCAGGGGGCAGGAGCAGCGCGCCGCCGCGCTGCTCGCCACCCGGCGGAGCGAGGCGCTCGTCGCGGCGGAGGCGCAGTCGACCGCCGAGCGCCGTTTGGCAGCGATCGACGAGCAGCGATCCGGTCTCGAAGCGGCGCGTCGCGCCGCCGAGGCACAGGCCGGCGACGATCGTGCCCTCGCGAACGCCGCCAGCGTCGAGGCGGACGAGGCCGAGCTCCTGCTGTCCCGGTCCAAGGCCGAGGGCGCGCACGTCGAGGAGCGCCGCGAGGCCGCACGCCGGGCCCTCGACGCGGCGCGATCGCGGCTCGCGGCAGCCGAAACCAGACGGCTGGTTGCCGAGGGCGAGGCCCTCGCGGCGATGGTCCGTGCGGCGCAGGGACGGCGTGCGGCGGCGATGGCAGCGGTCCAGCTGGGCGCGAGCCAGTCGGCCCACGACGCGGCAACCGCGCCGATCGCCGAGCTCGAACGCGAGGTCCTCGGTCTCGAGACCGAGCACGCGGAGGTCGCCGTCGCCATGGCCCGCGCCGACGACGAGCGTGAGGCGGCGGAGCTGGAGGTCGCCGCATGCGACGCGGCCGTCGCCGAGCACGCCGACGCGGTGCGCGATCAGATCGATGACGAGAGCACCGAGCTGGACCCGGCTGCGGCCGAGCGGGCCGAGCGCGAGATCGTCCGCCTCGAACGTCGCATCGCCGCGCTCGGTGCGGTGAACGCGCTGGCTCCGGAGCAACACGCGGCGCTGAGCGCGCGGGTCGTCAGCATCGGCGGCCATCGGGACGACCTGGCGCAGGCCTGCGCCAACCTCCGCGCCATGGCACGTCAGCTCGAGCACGAGATCGAGCAGCGCTTCGATACGGTGTTCGGAGCGGTGTCGTTCCACTTTCAGGAGCTGTACGCCGAGCTGTTCCCGGGAGGCCGAGCGACCCTCCGCCTGGAGGAGCCGGCGCCGGCCGCTCTCGACACGGACGAGGAGCGGGCGGCAGCCGCGCCCCAGGAGTGGCGGCCGGGCGTCGAGATTCTCGCCCAGCCCGCGGGCAAGCGCCTGACGCCGCTACGCCTCCTCAGCGGAGGCGAGCGCGCCCTCACCGCACTGGCCGTGGTGCTCGCGCTCCAGCAGGTGAATCCGAGCCCGTTCTACGTGTTCGACGAGGTGGACGCCGCGCTCGACGACAGCAACGTACTCCGCTTCACCCGCCTGCTCCGCCGGCTCGGCACCGAGCAGCAGTTCCTCGTGGTCACCCACAACCACCTCACCATGGCCGCGGCGGACGCCCTCTGGGGCGTGACGATCGACGACGACGGCGTCAGCTCCGTCCTGGGCGTGCGCTTCGACGAAGCCGAGGTCTCGGGGGCCCCGACGGTGGCGCTCCACCGCGTGGCCGGGTGACCGCGACACGCGATGGCAGCTGACGAGATCGTCGCGCCGGTGAGGCGCACCGCGTGGTGGCGGCGCATGTCGGGCCGGATGGGAACGGCTTCGAGTGCGTTCAGCTCCGGGATGCAGGGGCTGGCCGCCCCCGGGCGGAAGGTCAATGACGAGTTCTTCGATGAGCTGCTCGAGGTGCTGATCAGCGCCGACTGCGGGGTGGAGCTGTCCGAGCGCCTGGTTTCGTCGCTGCGCGACACGGTGCGGCGCCAGAAGATCGGCGACGCCTCCGGTGCGATCGCCGCGCTGAAGGCCGACATCCTCGCCGTGATGAACACCTACCATCGCGGCCTCAACCTCGGCGACGTTCCCAGCGTCGTGCTTGTGGTCGGGGTCAACGGCAGCGGGAAGACGACGACGCTCGGCAAGCTCGCGCATCGCCTTCGCGAGGAGGGGCGCACATCGCTCATCGCCGCAGCCGACACGTATCGAGCCGCGGCGATCGACCAGATGCGGGTCTGGGCGGACCGGGCCGGCACCGACGTCGTGGCCCATCAGCCGGGAGCGGATCCCGGTGCCGTGGTCTTCGACACCATCCAGGCGGCCCAGGCGCGCCGGATCGACGTCGTCCTGGTCGACACCGCGGGACGGCTGCATACCAAGGTGAATCTCATGGCCGAGCTCGGCAAGATTCGAAGGGTCATCGAGCGGCTCATCCCGGAGGCGCCTCAGGAGGTCCTGCTCGTCGTCGACGCCACGACCGGGATGAACGCGATGCGCCAGGCGCTGGCCTTTCACGAGATCATCAAGCTGACCGGCCTGGTGATCACCAAGCTCGACGGGAGCGCCCGAGGCGGGACGCTGCTCGCGGTGGAGGAGCAGCTGCGCGTCCCGGTCAAGCTGGTCGGGCTGGGCGAGGGCCTGGACGATCTCAACGTGTTCGATCCGGCCGCCTACCTGGATGCGATCTTCGGCGCAACCCCTTGACATGGTGGTGAGTACTCACTACCATAATCCCATGACCTCAGTTGCCGGCGCCGAGCGGCTCACCGCCCCCGAACGCCGCGAACAGATTCTCGAAGCCGCGATCACCGTCTTTGCGGAGCGTGGCTATGAGGGCGCCTCGACCGACGTCATCGCGCGCATGGCCGGGATCTCGCAGCCCTATCTGTTTCGCCTGTTCGGCACCAAGCGCGACCTCATCGTCGCGACCATCCAGCGCTGCTTCGCCGATACCGAGCGGCTGTTTGCAACGGCGGCGCGTGGCCACTCCGGTGAGGACGCGCTCATCGCGATGGGAAAGGCCTACGTCGACGAGATTCGCAGCAGCCCGCTCAAGCTACGCGCGCAGTTGCAGTCGTATGCCGCATGCGACGACCCGGCGATACGGAGGGTCGTGGCCGACGGTTTCGGCGGATTGGTCTCGCTCGTCGGCCGCTTGTCCGGCGCGAGCACAGAGCGGTTGAGCACGTTCTTCGCCCAGGGCATGCTGCTCAACGTGCTGGCGATGATGGGCCAGAACGACGAGCCCACAGCATGGGCGATGCGACTCATCGAGGGCTGCACGATCAGCTCGAGATTGCCTGCGTGAACGTCGCTTTTTTTTGTCCGGCTGAGTAAGTGAGTAATCACACAGTACAGGAGGCACGGCAACCATGACTCGACGGTCCCAGGTCATCTGGACTTTTGCGATCACATCGATCGGGCTCTTCATGGTCACGCTCGACAACCTGGTCGTGACAACCGCGCTGCCGGTGATCCGGCGCGAACTGCACGCCAATCTCCAGCAGTTGGAATGGACCGTCAACGCCTACACGCTCACGTTCGCGGTCCTGCTGCTCACCGGCGCCGCTCTGGGCGACCGGTTCGGACGGCGCCGCATCTTCTCACTCGGCATCGCGCTGTTCACGCTCGGATCGGCCGCGTCGGCGCTCGCCCAGACCCCCACCACGCTGATCATCGCGCGCGCCGTGCAGGGCGCCGGTGCCGCGATGGTGACACCGTTGACACTAACCATCCTGAGCGCGGCGGTGTCGAAGGAGCGCCGCGGTGTCGCGCTCGGCGCGTGGGGCGGCATCGGGGGCCTTGCGGTAGCGGTCGGCCCGATCGTGGGCGGGGCGATCGTGCAGGGCATCTCGTGGCAATGGATCTTCTGGCTCAATGTCCCGATTGGTCTGGCCCTGGCGCCCCTGGCCCGGATCCGGTTGGTCGAGACGCGCGGTGCCGACGGTCACCTCGATCTCGGTGGTCTGGTGATCGCGAGCGCGGGCCTGTTCGCGATCGTCTGGGGCCTGGTACGCGCCAATCAGCAGGGCTGGACGAGCCCCGAGATTCTCGGCACCCTCGCGGGTGGAGCGGTGCTCGTGGCGGCGTTCGTGCTCTACGAGCTGCGCTCGCGCGCTCCGATGCTGCCCATCCGGTACTTCCGCAACGCGACCTTCAGCGGGGCCAACGCCGCGTCCCTGTTCATGTTCTTCGGGATGTTTGGCAGTGTGTTCCTGCTCGCCCAGTTCTTCCAGACAGTGCAGGGGCTCTCGCCACTCGACGCCGGCCTGCGCATCCTCCCCTGGACGGCGATGCCGATCCTGGTCGCGCCCACCGCCGGCGCGCTCTCCGACCGGATCAACGGCCGCACCCTGATGGCCATCGGGCTCGCGCTGCAGGGAGCCGGGCTACTCTGGATCGGCCATGTGGTCACCCCGACGGCGCCGTACTCGGCCTTCATCGTGCCCTTCATCCTCAGTGGCATCGGCATGGGCATGTTCTTCGCGCCGGTGGCGAACGTCGTGCTCAGCTCGGTGGGCGCCCGCGAGGAGGGCAAGGCATCCGGAGCGAACAACGCCATCCGCGAACTCGGTGGCGTGCTCGGCGTCACCGTGCTGGCATCGATCTTCGCCCACTGGGGCGGCTACACGTCCGGCACCACGTTCGTCGCCGGCTTGACGCCGGCGATCACCGTCGGTGGTGGAGTGGTGGTGGCCGGCGCGGTCGTGGCCGCCCTGATCCCGGCCCGGCGCCGCGTGCAGGCGGCCGAGTCGGGCGCAGCTCTCGAGGGGCGGGTCGCCGCGTAGGCGGCATCGGCCCGCGCAGCCGGTGGCCGGACGCTCGCGCGCTCATCAGCGCGGGTCCCGGTCACCGGCCGCCTCTCGTGCTCGGCCACTTTGACCAGACCGTGTAGGATGTCAAGGAATTGCCCTTGACACACCGCACCACCCCGCGAGCTCTGCTGTCGCGGGCGTCGCACGAGCGCCTGCTCGACGTCTACGGCGCGCTCCTCACCGAGCACCAGCGCGCGGCGTGCCGTTTGCACCTGTATGAGGACTGGTCGTTCACCGAGCTCGCCGAGCACCTTGGCTGCTCGCGGAGCGGAGCCCACGACCTGGTCCGTCGTGCCCTGGCGCAGCTCGAGCACTTCGAGGAGCGCCTCGGCCATGCCGCCGAGATGGAGCGGCGCGACCGTCTCGAGGCCGAGCTTCGCGCCCGCATCACCGTGGTGAGCGCCTGATGGTCTTCGAGGCGCTCAGTGACCGTCTCGCCACGGCTCTGCGCCGGTTCTCGGGTCGCGGTCGCCTGACCAAGGAGGACGTCGAGGTCGGGCTGCGCGAGGTGCGGGTCGCCCTGCTCGAAGCCGACGTCAACTTCCGTGTGGCCCGTGCGTTCGTCGACCGGATCCGGGAGCGCGCCGTGGGCAGCGACGTGCTCGAAGTCGCTGACTCCCGGTCAGCAGATCGTGAAGATCGTCAACGACGAGCTGGTCGCGCTCCTCGGTGGCGAGCAGCGCAAGATCCGCTATCAGCCCAATCCCCCGACCGTGATCATGCTCGCCGGCCTCCAGGGGTCGGGCAAGACCACCACCGCGGCCAAGCTCGCGCTGGCGATCCGTCGCGACGGTCACCGCCCCATGCTGGTCGCCGCGGACATCCGGCGGCCGGCGGCGGTGCAGCAGTTGCAGAGGCTCGGCGCCGACAACCAGATCCCGGTGACCATCCCCGACGGCAAGGCCAGCGTGCCCCAGCTCTGCAAGCGAGGCGTCGCCGAAGCGATGCGGCTCAACTGCGACGTCGTCATCCTCGACACCGCGGGCCGCCTGCAGATCGACGAGCCACTGCTCGACGAGCTGCGCCAGATTCGCGCGGCGACGACGGTGCACGAGACCATGCTCACCGTCGACGCGATGACCGGCCAGGAGGCGGTCAACGTCGCCAAGGGATTCGACGACGCTGTCGGGGTCGACGGGGTGATCCTGACCAAACTCGACGGCGACGCTCGCGGCGGCGCCGCGCTCTCGATGCGCGAGACCCTCGGCAAACCGATCATGTACTGCGGGACCGGAGAGAAGGTCTCCGACCTCGAGCCCTTCGCGCCCGATCGAATGGCGTCGCGCATCCTCGGGATGGGTGATGTGCTGACCCTGGTCGAGCGCGCCCAGGACCAGTTCGATCAGAAGAAGTCGGAGGAGATGGTCGAGCGCTCCTTCGCGGGACGCCTGACCATGGACGACTGGCTCACCCAGCTGCGCCAGCTGCGTGGGATGGGATCGCTCGAAGGAGTGCTCGGCATGCTGCCCGGAGGCCGCAAGATGATCCAGCAGGCCGGCTCGGCGATGCCCTCGGAGCAGGACCTCGGCCGCATGGAGGCGATCGTCCTCTCGATGACCGCACAGGAACGGCGCCACCCCGAGCTCATCAAGGGCTCGCGGCGCAAGCGAATCGCCGCCGGGAGCGGTACCACGATCGCCGACGTCAACCGTCTGCTCAAGGGATTCGAACAGATGCAGGGCATGTTCAAGAGCCTCGGCGGCGGCAAGGGCACCAAGGGAATCCGCGGCAAGGCTCGGATGCTTCGACAGCTCAAGAACATCGATCCATCGCAACTCGGACAGGCAGGTCTATGAAAGGAGCACGACCTTGGTAAAGATCAGGTTGAAGCGGATGGGCACCACCAAGCGGCCCGTGTACCGGCTGGTGGTGGCGGATTCGCGGAGCCCGCGCGACGGGAGATTCATCGAGTCGATCGGGTTCTACGATCCCCTGCCCGACCCCGCGGTGGTCCGCATCGACTCCGAGCGCGTGCAGCTCTGGCTCAAGCGAGGCGCGCGACCGAGCGACAGCGCGCGACAACTCCTCGTCAAGGAAGGAATCCTCGCCGCCCGCCCATTCAAAATCACGGTGCGTGTGGAACCAGAACCCGCACCAAAACCAACGCCAAACGAAGCGACCGCCGAGGCACCGGCCGCCGAGCCTGCATCGGGCGCAACCGCAGCGGGTGACGCCGCGGTGGGCAGCCCGTCGGCGCCTGAGGTGCCGACGGGAGGGGTCCCCGCGGCGGCAGGACCCGCGACCGCTGAGCCCCTAGCGGAAGGCTCAGCGGACACAGAAGCCGAGGCGTCACCGGAGTGACCGACTATGCAGACCTCACCAAGTTCATCGCCGAGCGGATCGTGTCCAACCCCTCCGCGGTCACTGTCGAGGCACGTCCGCGCGGGCGGAGCACGATCGTGACTCTGCACGTGGCTGAAGAGGACATGGGCAAGCTCATCGGCAAGACCGGCCGCAACATCGAGGCGGTCAGGGCGGTGGTACGGGCCGCGGGGCTGCGCCATCATCAGCGCGTGCAGGTGGAGCTGAAGGATCTGCGGTGACGTCCGGCCACCAGTCGATCGCCCCGGTCAAGCTGCGCGTTGCGCAGGTGTTGCGCGCGCATGGCGTGCGCGGCGAGGTGCGCGTCGAACCGTGCGGCGGCGACTGGACTCGGTTCAAGCCTGGCACGCGCGTTGAGATCGAGGATGGCTCGCGTGCGCTCACGATCCGAACCTCGCGCCCTGGTCCGGGCAACGCCGTCCTGCTCGGCTTCGACGAGGTGACGGGTGCCGCCGAGGCCGATCGGCTGCGCACCCTGTACCTGTGCGTCGACGTGGACGCGGCGCGCCCGCTCTCGGACGGCGAATGGTTCGTCTGGCAGCTGATCGGGCTCCGCGTGCTCGACACGACCGGCGCCGATGTCGGCGTTGTCGAGGATGTCGAGGCAGGGGTTGGCAACGATGTACTGGTCATTCGTGACCACAACGACGTCCATCGTCTGCCCATGGCGCGTGACTACGTCACGTCGATCGACCTCGCCGCCGGCGCGCTCACTGTGACTCCGTGGCAGGAGGAGACGGCGTGATCCGTTTCCACGTGGTGACCATCTTTCCCGAGGTCTTTCCCGGGCCGCTCGGTGTCGGCGTCGTCGGACGCGCGATCGAGGCGGGCGACGTGGCCCTCGACGTGCACGACCTTCGCGCCCATTCCGAGGGACGCCACCGCCAGGTCGACGACGAACCGTTCGGCGGAGGTGCGGGGATGGTGCTCAAACCCGAGCCGTTGATTCGAGCGGTGCGCGCGGTGCGTGACATCGAGCCGGGGGTGCGGTCCATCCTGCTCTCCCCCCAGGGTCGGCAGTTCGACCAGGCGGTCGCCCGCGAGCTGGCGACCGAGCGGTCGGTGCTGCTGGTCTGCGGTCGTTATCAGGGTGTCGATCAGCGTGCGCGTGACGAGATCGGCGAGGAACTGTCCGTGGGTGATTACGTCTTGAGCGGCGGCGAGGTCGCGGCGATGGCGGTCATCGAGGCGACCGCGCGTCTCGTCCCCGGCGTGGTCGGATCACCGGAATCGCTCGGCGACGAGACGTTCTCGGACGGTGCCGATGGTGGCTTCGAGGCGCCGCTGTACACACGCCCCGCCGACTTCGAGGGACGATCCGTCCCCGCGGTGTTGCGCGAGGGCAACCATGCCGCCATCGCGGCGTGGCGACGCGACGAGAGTGCGAGACGAACCGGGCTGCGTCGCCCCGATCTGATACGGTCTGGCTCAAGGCCCGGAGGAACACCGTGAATGTCATCGATCTGCTCAAGCGCGAGCAGGAAAAACAACAAGTCCCCATCCTGCGCTCAGGCGACACCGTGCGCGTCCACGTCAAGGTGGTCGAGGGAACCCGGGAGCGCATCCAGGTGTTCGAGGGTGTCGTCATCAGTGTCAAGGGCAAGGTCGGGCTGTCGACCAGTTTCACCGTCCGCCGTGTCGCCCACGGCGTCGGTGTCGAGCGGACCTTCCTCGTGCATGCCCCTCGGATCGACAAGATCGAGGTGCTCCGTCACGGTCAGGTCCGGCGGGCCAAGCTCTTCTACCTCCGCGAGAAGGTCGGCCGGCATGCACGCATTCGAGAGCGGCGTCAGCCGGTCGGCGGTCCCGAGATGACCCTGCTCCGAACCGAATCCGATGCCGCGGGCCTCGAGGATGTCGAGCCGGACGAACCCGACGAGGCCGACGTCAACGACGAGGGTGCGACGGAGGTCATCGAATCCGCGGATCAGTCGGAGGTCGACGCCGCCGCCGAGCCTGCGGCGGTGGAGAGCGGCGGCGGAGCGTAGCCGAGGGCCGCGAAGCCCGGAGCAACTGCCCCCGGCTCGACCCCTCAAGGATCGGGTCGGCCATGCCGGTGAGGTGGCGGCGCTCGCCTATCTCAAGGAACAGGGCTTTCGCATTCTTGCCCGGGACTGGCGGTCTCGCATCGGCCAGATCGACATCGTCGCCGAGGACGGCGAGACGCTTGTCCTCATCGAGGTCAAGGCACGTCGCGGCGTCGGGTTCGGCACCCCCGAGGAGGCGGTCGATGCCCGCAAGCAGCGCAAGCTGCGCATGCTCCTCGAGCTCTATCGCGGTCAGACCCACCGGCTCAAGCAACCGTGTCGCATCGACGTGATCGGGCTGCTCATGGACGGTGCCCTCACCGTCACCAACGTCCAGCACATCAAGGATGCCGTCCAGGAGAACTGACCCGAGGGCGGCGGAGACGGTGGCCGGACCGAGGCCGATCACAGCGGGGAGGGATCGCCACAGGTGTCGCCATGCGCACTTGCGCATGCCGAGTTGCCGAAGGAGGGGACCGCCTTCGATCTGGCGAAAACGCCGCAGCCACCACGCCTGAGCACAGCCACGCTGCGTTTGCGCTGCTGCCCAAGAAGGCGACTAACGCTCGAGCGTCATCTCGAGCGGCCGCGCCGGGCAGCGTCGATGCGCTGCTGGTCTGATCCCAAGGTCAGGGATGCCGGCGAACCTGGGCGCCATGTTACACTTCACTGTGTGATTGCGTGTGCAATAAGTTGCGCCACCCGAGGTCTCGCCGGCGTGCCCGTGATGGTCGAGGTCGACGTGTCCAATGGGCTGCCCGGCGTGACCATCGTGGGACTCACGGATCGCGCGATCCAGGAGGCTCGCGAGCGCGTCAAGCCGGCAATCCGGAATGCTGGATTCGCGTTTCCGCAGCGCCGCGTCACCGTCAACCTCGCACCGGCCGAACTCCACAAGGAGGGGACAGGTTTCGACTTGGCCATCGCGGTCGCCATCCTTCGCGCCGAGGACCAGTCGCTACTGCTTGACGGCATCGGCTTCATCGGTGAGCTCGCGCTCGACGCCACCGTTCGACCGGTCACCGGCGTCCTGCCGATGGCACGGTGCCTCGTCGCCGCGGGGATCAAGCGGCTGGTGGTCGCCGTCGACAACGCGCCGGAGGCGGCGCTCGCCGATGGGCTCGAGGTCCTCGGGGCCCCAAGGCTGCAGGCGTGCATCGAGTATCTCCGCGGGGAGCGGCCGCTCGTCCGCGCTGTGCGCGACACATCGCCTCCTCCGGGGGAGCCCGAACTCGACCTCGGGGCCGTGCGAGGGCAGGGCCAGGCGAAGCGAGCGCTCGAGATCGCAGCCGCGGGCGGCCACAACCTCTTGATGACCGGTCCGCCCGGGGCCGGCAAGACGATGCTCGCGCGGACGTTTCCGTCACTCCTCCCGGACCTCGGATCAGAGGCCGCGTTGGAGGTCGCTGCGCTCTACTCGCTCCGCGGCACGCTTCGCGAACGCCCGCCGACCACGATGCGGCCGCCCTTTCGCTCGCCGCATCACAGCATCTCCAGGGCCGGTCTGGTCGGCGGTGGCACGGGCCTCGCGCAGCCGGGTGAGATAAGCCTCGCGCACCGGGGAGTCCTCTTTTTGGACGAGCTCTGCGAATTCTCCCGGCAGCATCTCGAGGCGCTCCGGCAGCCGCTCGAGGAACACGCCGTCACGGTGGCGAGAGCACGAGCGGCCGTGACGTATCCCGCCGACTTCATGCTGGTGGGCGCGTCCAACCCGTGTCCGTGTGGACATCTGGGTGACGCTCGGGGCTGCAGCTGCGAGCCCCGCCAGCTCGTCGCCTATCAGGGCCGGCTGAGCGGTCCGATCAAGGATCGAATCGACCTCGTGGTCTCGGTGCCGCGACAGGAATATCGCGAGATCTTCGGCGACTCGGTGGAGGAGTCCTCGGCAACCGTGCGTGGCCGGGTCGAGGCCGCGCGTGCGCGCCAGAGCGCGCGCCCGGGACGTGCCAACGGCGCACTGACCGGACCCGAGATCCTTGCCGCGGCGCGCTCGACCGCGCCCGCTCGGCGCCTGCTCGCGCTGTCCGGGGAGCGCCTCCATCTGAGCGCCCGCGCCTTCTTCCGGGTTCTGCGAGTCGCCCGAACCATCTCCGACCTCGCCGACGAGGACCGCGTGTGCGAGGACGCGGTGGCGGAGGCGCTCCGCTACCGGATCGAGATGTCCGGATGAGTCTCGAACCGCGCTGGATCGATCCGGCCAGCCCCGGCTGGCCGGCCCGGCTCGACCACCTCGAGCATCCTCCTCTCGGGCTCTGGCAGCTGGGTGCGATCGGTCCCACCTCACCCGCGGTCGCCGTCGTCGGCTCCCGGCGGGCGACGTTCGGCGGCGTGGAGATCGCGCACTCCATCGGTCATGACCTCGGGGCTGCGGGGATCCAGGTCATCAGCGGGATGGCGCTGGGCATCGACGCCGCGGCGCACGCTGGAGCGCTCGACGCCGGCGGGACGACGGTGGCCGTGCTCGGCTGCGGCATCGACGTTTGCTACCCGGCGCGGCATGCCGACCTGCGGGCTCGCATCGTCACCGGCGGGTCGCTGATCACCGAGGAGCCGGCGGGGTCGCCGCCGCTGCGCTACAACTTCCCCAAACGAAACCGGATCATCGCGGCGCTGGCCCACGCGGTGATCGTGGTCGAAGCGACCGAGCGCAGCGGCGCCCTGAGCACCGCGCGCTGGGCCGCGGATCTGGGCCGCGACGTGCTCGCCGTCCCCGGGTCGATTCGCGCACGCCAGAGCAGCGGCACCAACCTGCTCATCCGCGACGGGGCCCGTCCATTTCTGGCAATCACCGACCTCCTGGATGCGGTGCAGGAGCTCCGCGAGGCGGTTCCCTCGGGAGCCCCGGGGGCCGCGGCGGCAGGTGCTCCCGGAGGCCTGGAGCGTTTCAGCCCACCGCTGCGGGAGATACTGGCACGCATGGGAACGCAGCCGGTTCACCCTGACCAGGTCGGGACAGCCCTGGGGCTTGCGCCGTCGGTCGTCGCAACCCGGCTCGGCGCCCTGGAGCTCGCCGGCGCCGTAATGTCCCTGCCCGGAGGCCTCGTGGCCCGTACCGTATAGCCGGCTCCAGAGCCCCAAAGGAAGTCCAGAGAGTGCAACGTCTGATCATCGTCGAGTCGCCCAGCAAGGCGAGGACGCTCGCCCGGTTCCTCGGCAACGAGTACATCGTCCTCGCGTCCATGGGGCACGTTCGCGACCTGCCGAAGTCGAAGATCGGGGTCGACGTCGACGGCGGGTTCGTGCCCCAGTACGAGCTGATCAAAGGCAAGGAGAAGCAGATCCGCGACCTCCGCGCCGCGGTCAAGAAGGCGACCTCGACCCTGCTCGCGGCCGACCCCGATCGCGAGGGCGAGGCGATCGCCTGGCACCTCGCCGAGGCGCTCGGGCTTCGCGATCCCGACCGGATCGTCTTCCACGAGATCACCAAGCTCGCCGTCGACGCGGCGCTCGCGCACCCTCGCAAGATCGACCGTTCGCTCGTCGCCGCGCAGGAAGCGCGGCGGGTGATCGACCGCCTGGTCGGGTACCGCCTCTCGCCCCTGCTCTGGCGCAAGGTGCGTGCGGGCCTCTCCGCAGGACGGGTGCAATCGGTGGCGGTGCAACTCGTCGTCGATCGCGAGACCGAGATCGACGCCTTCGTCCCCGTCGAGTCGTGGACCATCGACGCGCTTCTCGTCAAAGATGGCAGTAACCCATTCACCGCGCGACTGGTCGGCAGGCGCGGCGACGCCGATACGCCCGAACGCGAGAAGCTCGAGCTCGGCACCGAGGCCGAGGCCAATGAGGTCATCGCGACGCTCGGTCTCGATGAGCAGGGTGCCGTCACGTCCAGGACGCCCGCCTTCGTGGTGCGCTCCATCGAGGTCAAGGAGCGCTCGAGCCTCCCCCTGCCGCCACACACGACGAGCACGCTGCAACAGGATGCCAGCGCACGGTTGGGGATGCCGCCGAAGCGAGCCATGAGCATCGCCCAGCAGCTCTACGAGGGCGTCGAGCTTGGCAGCGCCGGCTCGACAGGTCTGATCACCTACATGCGCACCAACTCGACGCGCATCAGCGATGCCGCGAGGGATGCCGCCGCGAAGCACATCGCCGCCGAGTACGGCAAGACCTTCGTCGGCAGCGGGGCCGTGCGGGGCAAGAAGGCGGGCGTCAACGTGCAGGACGCGCACGAGGCGATCCGGCCGACCGACGTCGGCCGCACCCCCAACTCGGTCAGCGCGCACCTGTCCCGCGAACAGCTGCGGCTCTACGACCTGATCTGGCGGCGCTTCGTGGCGAGCCAGATGAGCCCGGCGAAATACCTCAACACCAGCGCCATGATCGACGCGGCCGACTACGTGTTTCGCGCATCCGGCTCGGTGGTGACCTTCGAGGGTTTCCAGAAGGTGTGGAAGCGCGACGAGGACAGGGACAAGGATGCGACGCTGCCGCTGCTCGCCGAGCAGGAGGTGCTCACCTGCGTGGCGATCACGCCCGAGCAGCACTTCACGCAGCCGCCGCCCCGCTACACCGAGGCGACATTGATCAAGGAGCTTGAAGAGCGCGGCATCGGCCGTCCCTCGACCTACGCCGCGACCATCGAGGTGATCCAGGAGCGCCAGTACGTGAAGCAGCTCGAACGGCGCCTGCATCCGACCGAGCTCGGCAAGACGGTCGACGCGGTGCTCCGGCAGAACTTCCCCGAGATCGTCGACGTGGCATTCACCGCCGACCTCGAGAAGCGCCTCGACTCCGTGGAGGAGGGGACGCGGCAATACGAGCCCACCGTCCGCGAATGGTACGAGCCGTTCGCGGAGACGCTCGAGCGCGCCGAACGATCGATGGAGCGCGTCCGCGTCCCGGCGCGCGAGACCGGTGAGGAATGCCCCGAGTGCGAAATCGGTCAGCTGGTCGTCCGCGAAGGAAAGTTCGGCGAGTTCGTCGGCTGCTCGCGCTTCCCGGAGTGCAAGTACATCAAGGACCGCAAGAAGAGCGAGGCCGTCGCGACCGGCGAGCCCTGTCCCGTCTGCGGGAAACCCCTGGTCACGCGCCAGGGAAGACGAGGACCGTTCGTGGGGTGCTCGGGATACCCAAGCTGCACCTACATCAAGGACGACAGGGCTGCAGCCGCCGAGCCCAACGGCGCGGAGCCGGAGCTGCTGGGCGCGTGCCCGACGTGTGGCAAGCCCCTGCGGCGGCGAAGCGGCCGGCGCGGATCCTTCGTCGGCTGCACCGGGTACCCGGAGTGCAAGTACATCCAGCCAGATGCTGCCGGGACCCGACCCGCCGCCGCGGCCCCGGAGCCGACCGGCGAGGCCTGCCCCGAGTGCTCCAAGCCGCTCGTGACCCGCAAGGGGCGGTACGGCCCCTTCGTCAGTTGCTCCGGATACCCGGCCTGCAAGTACCGGCCCCCCAAGACCGCGCTCGTATGACCTCGGCACACGCAACGACCGTCGTCGCGGTGCAGCGCAACGGGCGAGTGGCCGTCGCGGGCGACGGGCAGGTGACCGTCGGCGACATCATCATGAAGCAGCGTGCCTCGAAGGTCCGGCGTCTCCACCACGGCCAGGTGGTGTGCGGCTTCGCCGGCGCGGTGGCGGACGCGCTCACGCTGTTCGACAAATTCGAGCAGCACCTTGACAAGCACCAGGGCAACCTCATCCGCGCGGCCATCGGACTGAGCAAGGAATGGCGCACGGACAAATACCTGCGCCGCCTCGAGGCGATGCTCATTGTTGCCGACGTCAATCGGATCCTGGTCCTCAGCGGCGACGGAGAGGTCATCGAACCCGACGAGGGTGACGGTGTCGTCGCCATCGGCAGCGGTGGTCCGTACGCGCACGCAGCCGCGGCCGCGTTGCTCGAGAGCACCGACCTCGGTGCCGAGGAGATCGCGCGCCAGGCAATGCTCATCGCCGCCCGGCTCTGCATCTACACCAACGACAACATCACCGTCGAAACCCTAGACGTCGCCGCGCCGGCGCTCGCCGCGCCGAGCCCGGCATGACCGCTGCCGTGGCCTTGGAGCATCCCCCGCAGGACTTCCAGGAGCCCCGCTCTGTGCACGACCTGGTCGAGGCAGTCGCCGGGGAGACCCTTCGCCCCGCCGAGGTCGTGCGCAGACTCGACGAGTACATCATCGGCCAGCACGACGCCAAGCGGTCGGTGGCGATCGCGCTCCGCAACCGGGTGCGGCGACGCATGCTGCCCGAGGACCTGCGCAACGAGGTCCTCCCCAAGAACATCCTCATGATCGGCCCGACCGGGGTGGGCAAAACCGAGATCGCGAGACGCGTCGCGCGTCTGACCGAGTCGCCGTTCATCAAAGTCGAGGCGACCAAGTTCACCGAGGTGGGCTACGTCGGCCGCGACGTCGAATCGATCATTCGCGATCTGCTCGAGCAGACGATCACGGAGCTGCACGAGGACCGGATCGCCGACGTCGAGCCCAGAGCCCGAGCGCTTGCCGACGCGCGCCTGCTCGACACCCTCCACGAGGCAAACGAGCGCAATCGGAACAGTCGCGCGCGTCAGGACGACGGTGGACCGGATCCTGCCGAGACCGGCGCGGAGGCGCGCCGCGGCCGCGCCCGGCGCAGACGGCTCGCCGGACGGTTCGCCTCGGGGGCGCTCGAAGCCGCGACCGTGGAGATCGAGGTCGAGGAGCCTTTCCAACCGGCGTTCGAAGGCTTCACCGGGACCGGGCTCGAGGAGGTCGGAGTCTCGCTGTCGGACTTCTTCTCGCAGCTCGCCCCGCCGCGCAAACGCAAGAAGCTGATGACCGTCGCCGAGGCGCGCGACGTCCTCGTCGACGAGGAGACCGACCGCCTGATCGACATGGACCGCGTCTACGACGACGCCATCCGGCTCGTCGAGGACTCCGGCGTCGTGTTCATCGACGAGGTGGACAAGATCTGCGGTCCCGCCTCGGACCGTGGTCCCGACGTGAGCGGCGAGGGAGTGCAGCGCGACCTGCTCCCGATCCTCGAGGGCTCGACGGTGCACACCCGGTACGGCCCCGTGCGCACCGACCACGTGCTGTTCATCGCGGCGGGCGCGTTCACCGCCGCCCGGCCCTCCGACCTGATACCCGAGTTCCAGGGTCGCTTCCCGATCCGCGTGGAGCTGAAGCCGCTCGGCGAGGACGACCTGGTGCGCATCCTCACCGAACCGGGGAACGCTCTCACCCGCCAGTACGCCGCGCTGCTCGGGACCGAGCGGGTCGCGCTCGAATTCACCCCGGACGGCATCCGCGAGCTGGCCGCACAGGCGTACCGCGTCAACGAGGAGGACGAGAACCTCGGGGCCCGCCGCCTGTTCACGATCATGGAGAAGGTGCTCGAGGACGTCTCGTTCGGCGCCGAGGAGCTCGTCGACACCACCGTCGTCATCGATGCAGCCTATGTGACGCAGCGGCTCGGCGACCTGGTGGGCAACCAGGACCTGCGCCGCTACGTGCTCTGAATCTGAGAGCCCCCGGGGTGCGGGGTCAGTCACGCTGCTTCCGTGTCGAAGACCCGTCGACTACGACATCACTCCCGGGTCATGTCGGGTTGTCGTTCTTGTAACTCGGCTGCCTTATGAACTCGACATGGGTGAAAACTGGACGACGCGTTGTGTCAGCAATCACATGGCTGAGCGCGACGATGGCCGGCGCCACAGGCGCGACGAGTGTGGGGTCGACGGTCTGACTGCTCTTTCGCCCGCCCTCGGCCGCCGGATCATCCAGATTCGGCGACACGTCAAATCCCATCCAGGGCGGGCGCATGCGATTGTGGACGAGGTCGTAGTCGAGCGCGACGACTGTGTGCGACCCGTATCCAGGGCCTCTGATTTGCAGGACATCGGTCGCGCCCTTCCCATTCGTCCATACGTGGTGGTTGATCCAGACTTGATCGACCGCGAAGCTGGTCACCGTCGGCTGCCGTCCGTGGCGATTGCTGACGGTCGACTCCGTCCGGCCAGGTGAAAAGGCCCACGATGCACCCCGGGACTTCGGAGGCGTGACCACAATGCGGTCACCCTCCGGCACCACGTGGTAACGCTCAGGCTCGTCGAACGACGCGAACATGTAGTGACGAGCTGTCCAGTGGTCGACCCGAGACCTGATGTAGTCGACGTCGACATCGCGGAATATCCAACGCCAAGCCGCTGCCAGCCGCTTCCCGAACGGTAGGCGTACACGCGAGACGGACGCGGTCGCCGACTTAGCGTCCTGCAGGTCCGGCATATTCGCACTATGCCACGTACACCCGGGGTCTTTGGAACGATTGGTTCATATCGCGCCGAGAGGCGATGACGGGTCATGGGGCGGAATCCGGGATGCCGGCTTCGGCAGTTGGATCCGATTAGCCGGTCGGTGGTGCTGGTACACTCACGAACATCTCACACGTTCGGTTCCACGCGGCCGGCGGGTGCCCGGTGTCCCGGGTCGCCGCCGCGGTTCACCCCGAACGGAGGCATCACACCACAGGAGCGACCTACCATGCCGGCAGCAACGCTGCGCCAGCTGCTGGAGGCCGGAGTTCACTTCGGCCACCAGACCAGCCGGTGGAATCCCCGGATGCGCCCATACATTTTCACGGCGCGCAACGGCATCCACATCATCGACCTCGAGCAGACCCAGAAGCAGCTTGACGCCGCCTGCGAGTACCTGAAACAGGTCGTCGCCGACGGTCAGAAGGTGCTCTTCGTCGGCACCAAGAAACAAGCCCAGGACGTCATCGAGGAGGTCTGCAGGAATACCGGGCAGGCCTACGTCACCCATCGCTGGATGGGCGGCATGCTCACCAACTTCACGGTCATCCAGCGCCGGCTCCGCCGCCTTGCCGAGCTCCGGGTGATGCAGGCGCGCGGCGACTTCGAGCGCATGAGCGGCAAGGAGGCCAACGACGCCAAGGACGATCTCGAGCGCCTGGAGAACAACTTCGCCGGCATGGCTGATATGAAGCGCGTCCCGGGTGCGGTGTTCGTCATCGATTGCAAGAAGGAGCGCATCGCGGTCACCGAGGCCAACAAGCTCGGCATTCCGATCGTGGCCATCGTTGACACCAACTGCGACCCGGATCCCATCCAGGTGGTGATCCCGGGCAACGATGACGCGATGCGCAGCTGCCGGCTGATCGTCACGGCGATCGGGCAGGCGATCTCGGAGGGCCTGCAGCAGTTCAGCGAGCGCGAGTTGCAGGAACGGCAGGAGGCCGAGCAGCGTGATCGCGAAGCCGCGGCGGCTGCCGAAGCGGCTGCGCTGGCCGCCGCCGAGGCTGCGGCCGCGGACGCGGCACACGCGGACGCGGTTGCCGCCGAGCATCCCGCGGAGGAGCCCGGCGGGGAAGAGGTTGGCGCCGCAGCCGCTCCCGCGGCGGAGGCGACGCGCTGATGGCCGAGGTCACCGCGGCGATGGTCAAAGCCTTGCGAGAGCGCACCGGCGCGGGGATGATGGACTGCAAGCGAGCACTGGTGGAGAGCGACGGCGACATGGACAAAGCCGAAGACTGGCTGCGCGCCAAAGGGTTCTCGCGCGCCGCGGCCAAGGCCGGACGGAAGACCAATGAGGGGATGGTCGACGCCTACATCCATCACGCCGGTGGGATCGCCAAGCAGGGCGCGCTCATCGAGATCAACTGCGAGTCCGATTTCGTCGCCAAGACCGACGATTTCAAGCACCTGGCGCACACGCTCGCGCTGCAGGTAGTTGGCATGGCCCCAACGTACGTGCGCCGCGAGGACGTTCCCGCCGAGGTCGTGGAGCGCGAGCGCGCCGTGTACCGCGAGCAGGTCAAGGGCAAGCCCGAGAACATCGTCGAGAAGATCCTCACCGGCAAGCTCGACGCCTTCTACGCCCAGACGTGCCTGCTCGAGCAGCCATGGATCAAGGACGACAAGAAGAAGGTCGGCGACCTCGTGACCGAGGCGATCGCCAAGCTCGGTGAGAACATCTCGGTCGCGCGGTTCGCACGGTTCGCGGTGGGCGCCGAGGAGACCGACGAAGCAAGCGCGCACGCGACCGCCGTGGCGTGAGCCTCGAAGTCACCCGCGTGGAACTCGCCGAGGTCACCGGACGCGCCCCTGACGGCCGCATGCCGGTCTTCGGCCGGGTCATCCTCAAGCTCGGCGGCGAGGCGCTGCTCGGCACCGCCGGGTATGGCATCGACTACGCCGCGGCGCGTCACATCGCCGAGCAGCTCACGCACATCGTCGCACGCGGCGTCCAGGTTGCGATCGTGGTCGGCGGCGGCAACATCGTCCGCGGGACCGAGGCAAGCCAGCACGGGATCGACCGCGTCACCGCCGACTACATGGGCATGCTCGCCACGGTCATCAACGCCCTGGCGTTGCGCGACGCCATCGAGCAATTCGGCATCGCCTGCCGGCTGCAGAGCGCGATCGCCATGTCGCAGGTGGCCGAGCCGTTCATCCCCCGGCGGGCCATCCGCCACCTGGAGAAGGGACGCCTGGTGATCCTCGCGGCGGGCACCGGAAACCCGTTCTTCACCACCGACACCACCGCCGCGCTGCGCGCTGTCGAGATCGGCGCCGACGTGCTGCTCAAGGCGACCAAGGTCGACGGGATCTACAGCGCCGATCCCCACAAGGTCAGCACCGCCACACGGCTCCCGAACCTGACATACATGGACGTGCTCAACCGCGAACTCGCGATCATGGACAGCACCGCGGTGACCCTGTGCATGGACAATCGGATGCCGATCATCGTCTTCGACCTGTTCACCGAGGGGAACATCGAACGCGTCATCCTGGGTGAGCAGATCGGCACCCGCGTGGATGCCGAGGACCCGAGCGCGTGAGCGACCGCGAGAAAGCCGACGACCCCGAGGAGCAGATCGCCAGGCGGATCGCGGACGCCAACCTGCGGATGGAGAAGAGTGTCGAGGCGCTGCACCGCGAGTTGATGACGGTTCGCACCGGACGCGCGTCGCCCGCGCTCCTCGAACGCCTCCACGTCGACTATTACGGCGCTCCAACTCCGCTGCAGAGTCTCGCGGGCATCAGCGTTCCCGAGGCGAGCATGCTGGTGATCCAGCCCTACGACCGCACCTCACTCGGTGCCATCGAGAAGGCGATTCAAAAGAGCGACCTCGGACTCAACCCGAGCAACGACGGGCAGGTGATCCGCGTCGCCATCCCGCAGCTCACCGAGGAGCGTCGCAAGGACCTCGTCAAGCTCGTCCACCGCAAGGCCGAGGAAGCCCGTGTGGCGGTTCGCAACATCCGTCGCGACGAGGTCGATCATCTGCGTCGCGTCGAGAAGGACGGTCACGTGAGCAAGGATGAGGTTGCCAGCAAGCTCACCGACGTGCAGAAGATCACCGACCAGTTCATCGCCCGCATCGACGACGCCGTCCAGCGAAAGGAGTCCGAGATCCTCGAGGTCTGACGCGGCCGCCTGCGAAACGGCTGGCGGCCTGGATGCGTTCTGACCCCGAGCCCCACGATGCAGCACCCACCCGCTCCCGCCGCAGTCCCGCTCCCGGCACGGGCGGACCTTCCGCGGCATATCGGCATCATCATGGACGGGAACGGGCGGTGGGCCCGGCAGCGCCACCTCCCGCGAATCGCCGGCCACCGCGCCGGGGTCCGCGCGATCCGTCCGGTCATGGAGGCGTGCCACCAGGCGGGCGTGCACATCCTCACCCTCTACGCGTTCAGCACCGAGAACTGGCAGCGGCCGCGAACCGAGGTGTCCGCGCTCATGAAGCTCTTCGGCGACACCATCGACCGCGAGGTCGGTGAGCTGCATGAGAACGGCGTCCAGATCCGGGTCTTCGGCGACCGTGCGCGCCTCAGCGTGTCCCTCCAGGAGAAGGTGGCCCAGGCCGAGGCGCTGACCGCCCACGACACGTCGGCGATCCTGAACGTGGCGATCAATTACGGTGGGCGCGGCGAGATCGTCGCCGCCATACGCGAGCTGGCCCGCTCCGGAGCCGATCTCGGCTGCCTCGACGAGGAGACCCTCAGCCGGACCCTGTACACCGGCGGGCTTCCCGACCCCGACCTGATCGTGCGCACCGCGGGTGAGCTCCGCATCAGCAACTTCCTGCTCTGGCAAGCCGCCTACGCTGAGCTCCACGTCACCGAGACGCTCTGGCCGGATTTCGGTGAGACGGCGGTGCGCGCGGCGCTCGACGACTACTCGAGCCGGGAGCGGAAGTTCGGGGCGGTTCCCGAAACCGTCGGCCAGGACGACCGCCTGCGGACGCGCGTCGGGCCGCGGCCGCGTCACGTACCTCGCCCCACGCCGGCGGGATGAATCTCGCCCTCCGGGTGATATCCGGCGTCGTGCTGGTCGCGGTGCTCGCAGCTGCGCTCTGGATCGGGACCCCGGCGCTGGCGGTCTTCGTCGGGGCGGGTGCGGTGATCGGAGCGTGGGAGCTGCGCGACCTGCTCGGACGGATCGGGACCGCGCCGCCGGCGTGGCTGATCCTCCCCCTCACGCTGTGGCTCGCGATTCGCTTCGCGGTCCCGGCGCCCGACGCGGCGACGGACTGGGCCTTCGCCGCGGCCGCTGTGGTCGGTCTGCTCGCGGGTCTCGGCACCCGCCAGGGCTTCGTCGGGTGGGCCGTGGCGATCGGCGCAGCCACCTACCTCGGCCTCTGCCTCGGCTTCTGGATAGCGATCTACCGCTGGCACGCGCACGACCCGGCGCATCTCGGCTTCCGTCTGGTCGCGCTTGCCCTCGCCGGGGCAGTGGGGGGCGACACGGTTGCCTACTTCGTCGGCAGCGCGATCGGCCGGCGACCGTTCTTTCGCTCGATATCGCCGAACAAATCGCTGGAGGGAGCGATTGCCGGGGCGATCGCGTCGGTGCTCATCGGCGCCCTTGCCGGCCCCTGGCTCATCGGGATCAGCGTCCCGCTCGGTGCCGTGCTGGGTGCCTTGATGGCGGTGGCGGCCCAGGGTGGCGATCTTGTCGAATCGGCGGTCAAGCGCCAGGCGCGGGTCAAGGACTCGGGAACCTTGATTCCCGGTCACGGCGGCCTGCTGGATCGCGCCGACAGCCTTGTGTTGCTGGCTCCGGTCGTATATTGCTACTTGAAGCTGATCGCGTTCCCGTAACCGCGGCGAAAGCGCCGGCATGCTCTGATCTACTCGGTATTGAGGCATCCGCGCACAAGTGACCGAACCGACGCCCCGCCGACGAGTTGTCCTGCTGGGTGCGACCGGATCCATCGGCCGGCAGGCGTGTGACGTGATCGCGAGGTTCTCCGATCGCTTCGAGCTGGTCGGAGCCGTTGCCGGGAGCGACGCCGTCGCGCTCGCGGCGGTCGCGAGCCGGTTTGGGGTTGGGCGAACCGCGCTCGTCAATCCCACCCCTGGGACCTCGCTGCCGGATGGATGCGCCATCGGCATCGACGCCGCGTGCGAGATCGCCGCGATGGACGCTGACGTGGTCTGCGTCGCCATCACCGGCGCCGCCGCGCTGCGGCCGACGCTCGCCGCGATCGATGCCGGAACGGCGGTGGCCACCGCGACCAAGGAGGTCCTGGTCATGGCGGGCGAACTGATTCGAGCCCGCGCCGCCGAGTCGGGGGCACGCATCATTCCGATCGACAGCGAGCACTCGGCCCTCTGGCAGTGCCTCCGCGGCGAGGACCGCGGGTCGGTCGAGCGGTTCGTGCTCACCGCGAGTGGGGGTCCGTTCCTGCGCCGGCCGCTGGGCACCTTCGCCGCGATCACTCCGGCCGAGGCGCTCGCGCATCCGACCTGGAACATGGGCCCCAAGGTGACCATCAACTCGGCGACCATGATGAACAAGGGGTTGGAGATCATCGAGGCCCACTTCCTCTTCGATGCTCCGTATGATTCGATTGACGTGTCGATCCACCCGACGAGCATCGTGCACAGTTGGGTGGAGTTTCGAGACGGCGCGATCGTCGCCCAGATGGGGGTTCCAGACATGCGCGTCCCGATCGCCCTGGCTCTGGCGGACGGTGAACGTCTGGCCGGCGTGGGACCGCGCCTCGACCTCCGCGAGGCGTCGCCACTCGAGTTCGTGCCCGTCGACGACGAACGGTTTCCCGCGCCCGCGCTCGCTCGCTCTGCGGGTGTGCGAGGCGGCCTCGCGCCCTGCGTGCTCAACGCGGCCAACGAGGAGGCGGTCAGCGCGTTTCTCAGCGGAGGCTGCCGGTTCGACGAGATCGTGACCCTGGTGGGTGACGCGCTTGCGGACTTCGACGCCCGCACCGCGTCAACCCTGGACGAGGTGCTCAGCGCCGACGCGTGGGCGCGCGAGCACGTGCGGACGAGCGCCGGCACGGCGACGGCGGCCCGATGACCCAATTCCTCATCTATGCCGGCGCGTTCATCCTCGTGCTCGTCTCGGTGATCACCATCCACGAGGGCGGTCACTTCCTGGTGGGCAAGCTCTCGGGGATCAAGGTCGAGGAGTTCTCGGTCGGTTTCGGGCCCAAGCTGTACTCACGGCGAATCGGGGAGACCCTCTACGCGGTGCGAGCGATCCCGGCGGGCGGCTTCGTGCGCATGGCGGGCATGCTCGGCCTGACCGGTGAGGCCGACGCCGGTGAGCGCAACTTCTACCGGGCGAGCCGCCCACGGCGCTTCGCCACCGTCTCGGCGGGGATCGTCGCCAACTTCGTCTTCGGCGGGCTCTGCTTCGCGATCATCGACATGCAGCCGACGCCGTACCAGTTCGATCCGCATGCTCCCTCCGGCCAGGCCGGCCTCCGCAGCGGCGACACCATCCTCGCCCTCAACAGTCAGGTCATCCGCCAGGACAGCCTCGCCCACGTCACCACCGACCTGCACAAGGCCACGGCGGCCAGCCTGGGCAATCCCATCACGGTCACCTACCAGGCGTCCGACGGGAGCACGCACACCACCACGCTCACCCCGCGTCTCACCATCACCAACGTTCTCAACGACCCGTCCAGCTTCGCCGGCGGCAAGCTGCCCACCGGCAGCCTGGTGGTCACGACCATCAACGGCCAGCCGGCCGGGACCGGCGACCCGGCGACCCTGCTCGGCGGCGGCAGCCCCGTCACCGTGTCCGGGTACCAGGAGAACTCCGACGGATCCGTCACCCAGCGCTTCGCCGGCGTGACCGTGTCCGGGATTCGCGACGGCTACCCGACCCTGAACTCGATCCGGGCCGCGTGGATCATGGGCGTGATCCCGGGCTACAGCGGCCAGAGCCTGCCCGCAGCGGTGGCCAGCGGATTCAGCGCGATCCCGAGCTTCATCGGCGCCGAGTTCTCCGGCATTTACGGGCTCATCGTCCATCCGCCCCAGGGCGGCATCAACGGCCCCCAGGGGTTTACGGGCCCCGTCGGGATCGCCCAGGAGACCGCGACCGCGACCAACAACGGCTTCCTCGGACCCAACGGCCTGCTCTGGTGGATCGGCTTCATCAGCATGAATCTCGGATTCGTCAACATGCTGCCGATCCCATTCCTCGACGGCGGCAAACTGCTCTTCATCCTCATCGAGTCCGTGCGCCGGCGCCGCCTCAACCCCAAGGTCGAAGCGGCGATCACCGCCGTGGGCCTGGCCGTCATCGTGATTTTCGCGGTGTATGTCACCATCGGTGACGTGAGCAGACTGTGAGCAAAGACGGTGTGTTGACGGCCGAACGGCGGCCGACGGTGCCGGTGCGTGTCGGCAACGTCGTCATCGGCGGCGCTGCGCCGATCGCGGTGCAGACCATGACCAAGACGCAGACCGAGGACGCGGCCGCGACGATCGCGCAGATCCAGCGAGCGGCGCAGGCGGGTGCGGACATCATCAGGGTCACGTGCGACACCCGTGAGGCCGCCGCGTCCCTGCACGAGATCGTGCGCGAATCGCCGATCCCCGTGGTCGCCGATATCCACTACGACGCGCCGCTCGCCCTGCTCGCGCTGGAGGCCGGCGTGCACTGCCTGCGCCTGAACCCGGGCAACATCACGGACAGCGCCAAGGTGGCGGACATCGCGCGCGAGGCCAAGGCCCGCAACGTCCCCATCCGCATCGGGGTGAACGCGGGCAGCATCCCGCAGCGCAAGGATCTGGCGCGGGGCCGCGGGGCCTCGATCGACGAGACCGCAACGCGCATGGTCGAAGCCGCGCTCAGCCATATCCGTGTGCTCGAGGCACTCGATTTTCGCGACATCAAAGTCTCGCTGAAGGCAAGTGACGTGCTCACCAACGTCGCCGCGAATCGCGCCTTCGTGGCGCTCGGCAACCGGTACCCACTCCATCTGGGTCTCACCGAGGCGGGTCCCGTCGACACCGGCAGCATCAAGAGCGCGCTCGGCATCGGCCTCCTGCTCGCCGAGGGAATCGGTGACACCATCCGCGTGTCGCTGGTCGGCGCGCCGGAAGAGGAGGTCCGAGTCGCCCGACAAATTCTCGCCAACCTGCAGGAGCGCGGCGACGGCCCCAACCTCGTCGCGTGCCCGACGTGCGGACGCCTCGAGATCGACATGGTCCCGATGGTGGCGCAGGTTTCCAAAGCGCTGGAGGGCGTGAAGCGAACCATCACGGTGTCGGTGATGGGCTGCGTCGTCAACGGCCCCGGTGAGGGCATGCACGCGGACATCGGCATCGCCGGCGGCAAGCAGAAGGGCATTCTCTATCGCAACGGCAAGGTGGTCGCCACGCTCCCCGAGGGTGAGCTTGTCGCGACCCTGCTCGACGAGCTGCACGCCATCGCCGACGAGGATGCGCAGCTGCTCGCCGAGGGCAAGCCGCTGCCGGTGGGGCTCAGCGAGCGCGAGGGCGTCCTCACGTAGACTGCTCGGCCATGGCCGACGAAAAGCGGATCACGGCGCAGAGCGAGGATTTCGACCGCTGGTATACCGACGTGGTCCGTCGCGCCGAGCTCGCCGACTACTCGCCGGTGCGCGGGTGCATGGTGATCCGTCCCTACGGCTATGCCATCTGGGAGCACATCCAGCGCGCGCTCGACGACATGATCAAGCGCACCGGCCACGAGAACATGTACTTCCCGCTCTTCATCCCCGAGTCCTACCTGCAGAAGGAGGCGGATCACGTCGAGGGGTTCGATCCGCAGGTGGCGTGGGTGACGCGCGGCGGTGGCAAGGACCTGGAGGAGCGGCTCGCGGTGCGTCCGACCAGCGAGACGATCATCTGCTCGATGTACGCGGACTGGATCCATTCATGGCGGATCTTCCGGTGAAGATCAACCAGTGGGCGAACGTCTGCCGCTGGGAGCACCGCACCCGATTGTTCCTGCGCACCACCGAGTTCCTGTGGCAGGAGGGCCACACGTTCCATCAGCTCGACAGCGAGGCCGCCGACGAGGTGGAGACGATGCTCGACTGCTATCGCGAGCTGACCGAGGAATGGCTCGCCATCCCGGTGATCAAAGGACGCAAGACCGAGTCCGAGAAATTCCCCGGTGCGCGCTACACGGTGAGCATCGAGGCGATGATGGCCGACGGCTGGGCGCTGCAATCGGGCACGTCCCATCACCTCGGTCAGAACTTCACGCGCGCGTATGACATCGCGTACAGCGACCGTGAGAATCAGCGCCGGCATCCGTACCAGACATCGTGGGGGCTGTCGACGCGCACCGTCGGCGCGGTGATCATGGGACACGGTGATGACATGGGCCTGATCCTGCCGCCCAAAGTTGCACCCGTACAGGTCGTGGTGGTGCCGATCACGCGCAGCAACGACGCCGCGGGTGCCGCGCTGGTGGAGGAGACCACCGCACGACTCGAACGCGAATGTCCGCACGAGGTCAGGCTGCGCGTCGACCGGCGCGACGCGATGCGCCCCGGCGAGAAGTACGCGCACTGGGAGTTGCGCGGCGTGCCGCTGCGCATCGTGGTCGGTGCCAAGGATCTCGCCGGCGGCAACGTCACCCTCGTCCACCGAGTCGACGGCAGCCAGGAAGCCGTGCCCCTCGCCGGACTTGCGGCCCGGCTGCCCGAGCTGCTGGCCGCAACCCAGCGCGCGATCTTCGAGCGCGCCCGACGCCGTCTCGAGGAGCGCAGCGTCGACGTCGGCACCATCGACGAGCTCAAGGCCGCGTTCGCCGAGCGACCCGTCTTCGCCACCGCGCCGTTCTGTGCTTCCCCGGAATGCGAGGACGCGGTGAAAGGAGCGGTGCACGCGCTGACCGTGCGCGTGCTGCGCGCCGACCGGCCCGGGAACGGTGCACCCTGCCTCGGCTGTGGCGAGCCCGCCGAGTTCAGCGCGCTGCTGGCCCGCTCTTACTGAGGCTCGGCCTGGTCGATCGCGATGCGTTTGAGGTGTCCCCAGAACGCGTCGACCGCGGGGGTGTGGAGGTCGCGCCGGCGCGCGGCCACGAAGGACTGCGACACGCCGCGTCCGGGCAGCGGGATGATCACCAGCCTGCCGGCGGCGATGTCCTGCTCGACGACGGACCGCGGCATCGCCGCGAAGCCGAGGCCGGCGAGGAGTGCCGCGTGGAGCGCACCCTCCTCGAGCTCGAGGGTGTTCTCCGGGTCCACGTGCGCACCGAGCGCGCGGGCGGCGAGCGCCTCGGTCGCGCTGCCCCGCTCGTGGGCGAGATGGCGATGGGCGACCAGGTCGCGCACCGCCGTGCGGCTCGACGCCAGCGGGTGATGCGCAGCGACCACGGTCACGAGCTGGGTGTGCTCGAGCACGACCGTCTCGATGCCCGGTACTCGCACCGCCGAACTGGCGAGGACGATGTCGGCCCTGCCTTCGGTGAGCATGGCGAGCAGCGAGCGCATCGGGGCCAGCGCGAGACGCACGTTGATCTCCGGGTGCTCGGCGACGAACGGCGCGAGCCATGCCGAGAGCCGGTGAGCCCCCATGACCCTGCCCGCCGCGACCGTCAGCTCACCACGCTCGAAGGCGAGATAACCG
This sequence comes from Candidatus Dormiibacterota bacterium, assembly GCA_963768105.1. Lineage (GTDB taxonomy): Bacteria > Chloroflexota > Dormibacteria > Aeolococcales > Aeolococcaceae > Palsa-851. Next base: position 67,016 of record CAVYGR010000007.1, read on the forward strand.
GTGCGGAGCTCCTCGATCTGGCCGACGTCCTCGAGCACCCGCTCGGCGAGCTGACGCAGCGCCCTGCCCACGTCGGTGAGCTGGACGTTGCGTCCCACCCGCTGGAGGAGCGGCAGGCCGAGCGTGGCCTCGAGGCGGCGGACCACGCCGCTCACCGATCCTTGGGACAGGCCGAGCGCCTCCGAGGCGGCGGTCACATGCTCGCGCTCGGCGACCGCGAGAAACGTGTGCAACTGGTCGAGGGTGACCCGGGGTCGAGGGTGCCGCGGCCGACTCTGCGGCGTACGCATCGCGGCGTCAGCCGCGGCGCGCCGGTTCGGGCAGGAGCCCGCTCGCCTCGACGGCCGCGAGCACGGCTGCGACCAACTCGTCGACGGTTTGCGTGCCGCTGTCGACGATCACGTCGGGTGACTCCGGGGCCTCGTATGGATCCGACACACCGGTGAAATGCTCGATCTCGCCGGCGAGCGCGCGCTTGTACAGGCCCTTGACGTCGCGTTCGGACAGGACGTCGATGGAGCAGCGGACGTAGACCTCGACGAAGCGGCCGATGCGGCGGCGCATTTCGGCGCGAGTGTCGCGGTACGGGGAGATGGCGGCGGTGATGGCAACCACCCCGTTGCGGGTGAGCAGCTCGGCGACGAACCCGATCCTGCGGATGTTGATGTCGCGGTCTTCCTTGCTGAAGCCGAGGCCCGCGCTCAGGGTCTGACGCACCTCGTCGCCGTCGAGGACCTCGACGCGGTGGCCCTGCTCACGGAGCGTCGTGGCGACGCGCTGGCCGATGGTCGACTTGCCGGCGCCGGAGAGCCCGGTGAACCAGATGGTCAGCCCGCTCACGAGCCGACCCCCGTCGCCGCCAGCGCGTACGCGGCGCGCAGGATCTCCGCCACTTCGGGCCTGGTGAACTCGTGCGGGATCGCGTCCCCGCGAGTACAGCATTTCGCGGACGCGCGTCCCGCTCAGGATCACCCGATCATCGGCGCCGTGCGGACACGTCTTGGTGCTCGCCATGCTCTCGCACGCCCTGCAATAAAAGGTGTGCTCGAACTTGTACGCCTCGAAGCCGAGACGCTCGGCGCCCCCCAGCTCGTCGAACAGGGTCTGCGCGTCGTAGGTGCCGTAGTAATTGCCGACCCCGGCGGCGTCGCGACCGATGATGAAGTGCGAGCAGCCGTAGTTCCTGCGGACCTGACCGTGATAGATCGCCTCGCGAGGTCCGGCGTACCGCATCGCCCCGGGGAAGACCCCGAGCACCACGCGGTTGGGCGGGTAGTAGCCGTCGAGCAGCACCCGATAGCACTCCATGCGCACGTCGAAGGGAACGTCGTCGCCCTTGGTCGCCCCCGACAGCGGGTGGAGCAGGAGGCCGTCCACCTGCTCGAGCGCGACCTTGGTGAGGTATTCGTGCGCCCGGTGTACCGGGTTGCGCGTCTGGAATCCGACCACCGTCGACCAGCCGCGCTCGCTGAAGGCAGCCCGGGTCTCGGACGGCGTCGACGGCACCTCGCCCGCCTGCTGCGGCGCCACCCGCACCGAACCGCCGATAGTCGCGGCACCCTGCGCGAAGAGCGCGGCGACCCCGGGGTGCGCCTCGTCGTTGGTCCGGTACACCTCGGTCGCCTCGCGCTCGAGATCCCGTTCGTAGACCTCGTCCACCGTCAGCGACACCGACGAGGCGGTCGCCCTCATCGCGGAGCGCGACAACAGCGCCCTCGCGCGGCGCGCGTCCGCCGGCACCGACCGGCAGGGTGATCGGCAGCGCCCACGGAGTCCCGTCGCTGAGCGCGGCATGCTCGACCACGCTCTCGTAATCGGCGCGGCGCTGGAAACCGTCCAGGGGCGAATAGGCACCGCTGCCGAGCAGGGTGAGGTCCGCCGCCACGGTCGGCGCGATCCGCAGCGAGCCGAGCTCTTCGGCACGCGCGTCGAAGTCCGTAAGCTCGTCAGCGGTCATCAGCAGATCGACAAGCGTTCCCCCGAGCGGCGAGACGAGCTGCGCTGCCGGCTCAGCCACTCCGGGCTCGCTTGATTCCAGGGTCATCGAGGGCAGTCTACCGGGTAGGTCCTCGAGGACAGCCCAGTCACACATCTGATACCGCGATGTATCGACGCCATCCACAGTTCCTGGCGCTGGATGTGGCCACGGTTTCTAAAAACGTGCGGACATGACCTGTGTTTGATCCCGGACCCCTGGCTCTACACTCATAAAGGACGTGCCCATCACCGACCTCATGACCCGTGTCGAGTACCTCCCCACGGAGGATCAAGCCTCGATTCGACGCGCGTTCGACGTCGCGGACCGCGCGCACGCGGGCCAGGCCCGGCTCACCGGAGAGCCGTACATCGAGCATCCGCTCGCGGTCGCCGGCATCCTCGCCGACCTGCGCCTCGATCCCGAGACGGTCATCGCCGCGCTGCTCCATGACACCGTCGAGGACACGGAGGTGACCCGCGAGGAAGTGCGCCGGCTCTTCGGCGACCAGGTCGCGAAGCTCGTCGACGGCGTGACCAAGTTGGGCAAGATCCACGTGCGCAGCGCCGAGGAGCACCAGGCCGAGAACATCCGAAAGATGCTCGTCGCCATGGCCGAGGATGTCCGCGTGGTGCTCATCAAGCTCGGCGATCGCCTCCACAACATGCGCACCGTCAGCGCGCACACCACCGAGCGGCGGCTGCGGATCAGCCGGGAGACGCTCGACATCTACGCCCCGCTCGCTCATCGACTCGGCATCTGGGAGATCAAGGGCGAGCTCGAGGATCTGGCCTTTGTGCAGCTCGATCCCGACAATTACCAGTTGATCGAGGCTCGGCTGGCGAGCAGTCGCGAACAACGCGACGCTTTTGTCCGCGATGTCACGGAGATCCTCGGACGCGAGTTCGCGCCCCTCGGGGTGCACGCGGAGATCGCCGGGCGTACCAAGCGCACGTACAGCATTCACGAGAAGATGGTGCGCGGCCAGAAGGAATTCGGCGAGATCTACGACATCATCGCGATTCGCGTCCTCGTCGAACTCGATCAAGGATTGCTACGGCGCGCTGGGCATCGTGCACTCGCTCTGGAAACCACTGCCGGGACGCTTCAAGGACTACATCGCGATGCCCAAGGGCAACGGCTATCAGTCGCTGCACACCACCGTGCTGTCGCACACCGGCGAGCCGATGGAGGTGCAGATCCGGACCCAGGAGATGCACGAGACCTCCGAGTACGGGGTCGCGGCCCACTGGCGGTACAAGGGCGGCCAGGACGGCGCGCGCATCGACGAGCGCTTCACGTGGCTCCGCCTCTTGATGGACTGGCAGAAGGAGGTGCTCGACGCCGAGGCATTCGTCAACACCGTCAAGGTCGACATCTTCCAGGACGAGGTCTTTGTGTTCACCCCACGCGGCGACGTCCGCTCGCTCCCGCAGGGATCGACGCCCGTCGACTTCGCGTACCGCATCCACACCGACGTCGGCCACGCGTGCATCGGCGCCAAGGTCAACGGGCGGATGGTGCCGCTCGATCATCGCCTCGAGAACGGCGAGATCGTCGAGGTGCTCACCACCAAGGGCCTGCACGGTCCTTCGCGCGACTGGCTGAATTTCGTCAAGACCTCGAGCGCACGCGAAAAGATCCGCCAGTGGTTCAAGCGCGAACGCCGCGACGAGAACATCCAGAAGGGCCGCGAGATGCTGGACAAGGAGTTCCGGCGGCTCCGGCAGATGGCGCTCAGCAGCGTGAAGGACGACGAGCTCCTCGAGCTGGCTCGCGAGTTCAAGATCACGACCACCGACGATTTCGTCGCGGCGATCGGGTATGGGGACATCAGTGCGCGCAGCGCCGTGCTCCGTTTCGGGTCGGACGCTCAGCAGACCGACGACGATCGCATCCTGGGGATCCCGCTCACGAGCACGCCGGCGCCGACGGGGCACGTGCGCGTGCACGGCTACGTCGACATGCTCACCACGTTGGGGCACTGCTGCAAGCCCGTGGCGGGCGATGCGATACGGGGCTACGTCACGCGTGGCAAGGGGGTCACCGTGCACCGCGCCGACTGCGCGAACGTGCGCAACGCCACCGACGTCGACCGCATTGTCGAGGTCGAATGGGAGACCGGCGCGCGCCAGGTGTACCCGGTGGCAATCAAGATCGAGGCCTGGGACCGCACCGGACTGCTCCGCGACATTGCCGGGGTGATCGCCGAGTCGAAGATCAACCTCAGCGGGGCTGACGTGCAGGTGTACGACGACAAGACCGCCGTGATCAGCACCATCGTCGAGATCCAGAACCTGTCCCAGTTGAGCCGTCTCCTCGAGCGGCTCGAATCCGTTCGCGACGTGCACACGGTGGCTCGAGAACTCCGGCTGAGCCGGACGCGACAGGCGGGTGTCGCCGCACGCTCTGAGACTGGGGGCGTGGACGCAGTGGAACGCCTCCGCCTCCTCGAGCACGCGACCGCGGAGCTGCTCGAGTCGGAGACCAACGCGTCGCTGCTGCTGGGGGTACGCGGGCGCGGCTGCGAACCGCTGGTGGTGACCGCGCTCGGATGCATCGTCCTGGTCGCCATTGGACCCGGGGCTTCGGTCCTGATCCCGGTGGCGTCGCTGGCGCGACAGCGCGCCTCGGGCGCGCGAGCGCTCGCCGCAGGGTGCGACCGCACCCTGCGTGGGGTGCACCGACTGCCGCTCGGGTTCGTCCCGACCGTCTCGTTCGACAACCCCACGAACGTCGCGGGGTGGCTCGATCGCCTGGGCTGATCGGCTCGCAGGTTCGCTCGCGCTGTCAGCCCGTACACTCGGACGCCAATGCCCGAGATCGCAGCGCCACGCGGAACGCGCGACGTCCTGCCCGACGAGTTCGCCGCCCGGCGGTGGTTGCTCGACACTCACCGGGAGGTCGTGGAATCCTTCGGCTACCGGCCGATCGACACACCCATCTTCGAGGCGACGGAGCTGTTCAGCCGCGGCGTGGGCACCGACACCGATGTGGTCGAGAAGCAGATGTTCACATTCGAGGATCGTGGCGGCAGGTCGCTGACCCTGCGGCCCGAGGGGACGGCCGGCACGCTTCGTGCGGTGCTCAGCGCGCATCTCGACCAGGACGTCCGCCCGGTCCGCGTCCACTATGCAGGGCCCTTCTTTCGCGCCGAGCGGCCCCAGGCGGGGCGGCAGCACCAGTTCACCCAGATGGGCGTGGAGTGCATCGGCGAGCGGTCACCGGAGCTCGACGCGGAGATCATCGAGGTGGCGTGGCGCTTTCTCGAGGCGCTGGGCATCACCGGCGTCCAGTTGCAGATCAACTCGCTCGGCGGTCCCGAGGATCGCGCCCGGTACCGAGCCGCGCTGGTCTCGTACTACACGCCGCTGGAGGCATCGTTGGACGATGACTGCCGCCGCCGCCTGCACACCAATCCGCTCCGTCTGCTCGACTGCAAGCGCGACGCAGCGCTCGTGGAACGCGCCCCGGTGATCTGGGACTCCCTCGACACCGCGAGCCGGGCGCATCTCACCGCGGTGATGCGCGACCTGGAGGCGGCGGGGATCGACGCGATCCACAACGACCGTGTGGTGCGCGGGCTCGACTACTACGGCGACACCGTGTTCGAGCTCTGGCACGACCTGCTCCAGGGCGCGCAGAGCTCGCTCGGCGCGGGAGGGCGGTACGACGGGCTCGCCGGGCTGCTCGGGTTCCCGGCAACGCCCGCAACCGGATATGCCCTCGGGGTCGAGCGCATCCTCATCGTCGCCCGCGCGCTCGGCATCGTTCCGGCGGTCGAGCCCGCGGCCGAGGTCGTCGTCTGTTCGGTCGAGCCGTCCCAGGCGGACGCCGCGGCCGCGGCGGCGCGCCTGCTCCGCCGTGCGGGCAGCTCTGCGGTGCTGGACGTGGCCGAGCGCAGGCTCGACCGCAAGCTGCGCAGCGCGGGCAAGGCCGGCGCGCGGGTTGCAGTCATCATTGGCGAAAACGAGGTGACCGGGGAGAGCGCGGTGGTGCGCGACCTCGTGGGTCGCAGCCAGCAGACCGTCCCGGCGACGGAGCTCGCGGCCGCCGTCACGCGCATCCTTCGAGGCGCCGAATGACGACCGAGCGGACCTACTGCGGGACCCCGCGAACAACCCGCGCGGGGGAGCGAGCCACGGTGTACGGATGGGTCGACCGGCGCCGCGACCAGGGCGGTCTCATCTTCATCGACCTCCGCGACCACACCGGCATCCTCCAGGTGGTCATCGATGCCAACGACGCGCCCGAGGCCCATCGCGCCGCCCGCGAGGCACGCCTCGAATGGGTGCTGCGGTTCGAGGGGGAAATCCGGCTTCGCGCTCCGGAGAACGTGAATCCCAAGCGGGAGACGGGCGAGGTCGAGTTGCGCGCGGGCGCCTGCAGCGTGCTCGCCGTGGCGAAGACCCCGCCGTTCCCGGTCAACGAGGACACCGAGGTCGACGAGCAGCTGCGCTTGCGCCATCGCTACCTCGATCTGCGCCGCGTGCACCTGCAGCGCAACCTCCGCGCCCGCGCGAGGTTCTCCACCGAGTTGCGCCGCGCGATGGCGGAGATCGGCTTCCTCGAGATCGAGACTCCGATGATGATCCGGGCGACGCCGGAGGGCGCGCGCGACTACCTCGTCCCGAGCCGGCTCTTCCCGGGAAGCTTCTACGCGCTGCCGCAATCCCCCCAGCTCTACAAACAGCTCTGCATGGTGGCGGGCTTCGACCGCTACTTCCAGCTCGCCCATTGCATGCGCGACGAGGACCTGCGCGCCGATCGCCAGCCCGAGTTCACCCAGCTCGACATCGAGATGTCGTTCGTCGACGAGGACGATGTCTTCGCGGCACTCGAGCACGCCATCCCGACCGCGTGGCACGCGTGCGAGTTTCGCGGCGGATCGCTGACGGTCCCGTTCCCGCGGATGACCTGGCGAGCGGCGATGGACAGCTACGGCGTGGACAAGCCCGACACCCGCTTCGGGATGCTGCTGCACGACCTCACCGAGACCGTGCGGGTATCGGGGTTTCGCGTCTTCGCGGACGCTGTCGCCGCCGGCGGCATCGTCAAGGGCATCTGCGTCGAGGGCGGCGACGACCTCACCCGCGGCGACATCGAGGGCCGGCTCACGGAGGTCGCCCGCGCCGCCAGGGCCAAGGGGCTTGCCTACCTGTGGAAGCGAGCCGACGGATGGCAGGGAGGAATCGCCAAGTTCTTCAGCGCCGGCGAGCTGGATGCGATCGGCGCCGCCACCGGGGCGGAGGCCGGGGACTGCGTCCTCATGGTCGCCGACCGGGCGTCGGTGGTCCACGCGGCGCTCGGCGCCCTGCGCAACCACCTCGGACGGACCCGGCAGCTGTACGACGAGAAACGCATCGACATGCTCTGGGTGACCGAGTTCCCGATGTTCGAGCGCAGCGAGGAAAGCGGGGAGATCGGTGCCGCGCACCATCCCTTCACGATGGTGCACCTGGAGGACCTGGACCTCCTCGAAACCGATCCGCTCCGGGTTCGCTCGCGCGCCTACGACCTGGTGGTCAACGGGCGTGAGATCGGCAGCGGGAGCATCCGCACCACCGACCCGGCCATCCTGCAGCGCGTCCTCGCCGCACTGGGCATCGACGCCGACGCGGCCCAGCGGAAATTCGGCTTCCTCCTCGAGGCTTTCGAGTATGGGGTGCCGCCGCACGGCGGCTGGGCGGGGGGCATCGACCGCATGGTGATGGAGGGTCTCGGCACCGAGAACATCCGCGACGTGATCGCTTTCCCCAAGAACCAGCAGGCCCAGGAGCCCATGACCGACGCTCCGGCGCCTGTCGAGCCCGATCAGCTCCGCGAGCTGGGGCTCGCGATCCTGCCGCCCGTCCGGACGACGTGAGCCCCGGGCTCCTCCTCGCCATCCTCTTCGTCCTCATCGGCGCCACGGTCTCGGGGCTGGTGATGCCGCGGCGCGGCGCCTACCTGCTCACGCTGGTGCTCGCCGCCGCCGGCCTGGTGGCGGGCGAGCTGGTCGCCATCGCGACACGCATCGGCGGGCCTCAGCTCGGGGTGCTCCACCCGGTCGCCGACGCGGTCGGCGTGGTGCTCTTCGAGGTCACCGGCGCCGTCCTCGCGCCCACGCGGCGCCGAGGGCCATAATCACCCGGTCGGCAATTCGGAGGCTGGTGAGATGCGCGTACCGTTTGGAAAGAAAGGATTGGTGGCCGCGGGCGCGGCCATCACCGGGGGCATCTTCTTCTGGCGGGCGCGCGCCCGCCGCCGCGAGGAGGCCGAGGCCCGCGAGTGGGAGGCTGAGATCGCCGGCGCCGTCGACGAGGGGCGCGCCGCCACCGCCGGCACGGCGTCGTCCTCCGAGCCCTCGACTGTCTAGCGCCGCGGACCTCCCGGTTTCGACATTCTCCTGACGGGGTATGTGACCAGGGCGATGGGAACGGTCTCGGAACTCCGGTTGCCTGCCGATCGGGAGCACGTTCTGGTCGCCAAACGGGCCGCGGCTGCAATCGGATCGCTGGCCGGGTTCGACATGGACGCCATCGACGATCTCACCATCGCGGTCGCCCAGGCCTGTGAGAATGCGATCCGCTGCCTCGAGAGCTCGGGATCGATCGCCGGCCAGGTCCGGATCGTGTTCAAGCTCGGCGACAAGGGTCTCGAGGTGGTCGTGCGCAGCACCGTGAACCGCGAGGCTGAACTGCGGGCACGGGCCGAGCAGGCGAGCCTCAGCGGCGGGGCGGAATTGGTGGCGGCGACCGACCTCGCGCTCAGGCTCATGGGGCTCTTTGTCGACGACAGCACCTACCGCGTCGACGAGCGGACTGGGAACCTCCGCGTCCGGCTGACCAAATACCGAGCCTCGTGACCCCATCGCCGCGGCGCGGCGACGTCGTGGCGACCCGCGAGCGAACCATCGCCAAACCGGCGGAGACACCGGAGCGGACCGAGATGCGGAGGTTGCTCCGCGAGTTCCACCGCACCCGGGACCCGAAGATCCGTGAGCGGCTCGTCGACCTCAACAGCGACCTCGTCCACTACATCGCCCGGCGCTTCGCCAATCGTGGCGAACCCCTCGAGGACGTCGAGCAGGTCGGGTTTCTCGGCCTGATCCAGGCGATCGAGCGATTCGACCCGTCGCTCGAGAACGAGTTCAGCACCTTCGCCACGCCGACCGTCGCCGGCGAGATCCGCCGCCACTTCCGCGACCGGTCCTGGGCGGTGCGCGTTCCTCGGCGCCTCCAGGAGAACCTCGCCAAGGTGAACGCGGCGACCCAGCAGCTCCAGAACGAGCTGGGCAGGTCGCCGTCCGTCGCCGAGATCGGCGCGCGGGTCGGACTCGACCCCGACCAGGTGCTCGCCGCCATGGAGGTGGCTCCGGCGCAGCACACCGTCTCGCTCGACGGGCCCGTCGGCGGGGGAGACGAACCCCTCACCCTCGGCGACCGGCTCGGATTGTCCGACGACAACCTCGAGCGCGTGGAGATGCAGGAGGTGCTCGAGCAAGTGATGGCGCACCTCACCCCGCGCGAGCGCAAGATCCTGGCCTTGCGTTTCGTTGAGCAGTTGCCCCAGACCGAGGTCGCAAAACGACTGGGCATCTCGCAGATGCACGTGTCGCGATTGCAGCGTGCAGCGGTCGAACACCTACGCAAGGAGTTCGGAACCGAGGCGCCCGTGTAGAATTCGACAACTTGCGGTCACATTTGTTTGCACGTGCGCAGCGCTGAGATCCGGGAGCAATTTCTCCGCTTCTTCGAGGAGCGCGGGCATCATCGGCTCCCGAGTTTTTCGCTCATTCCCCACGACGATCCGTCGCTTCTCTTCACCGTGGCCGGAATGGTGCCGCTCAAGCCATGGATCACCGGGCAGCGCACACCACCCGCTCCCGACCTGGTGTCCTGCCAGAAATGCTTCCGCGGCGCCGGGCTGAAGTACGACGACATGTCCTCGGTCGGTGACCCCACGCATCACACGTTTTTCGAGATGCTCGGCAACTGGTCGATCGGCCATTACTTCAAGGACAGCGCCATCGACTATGCGTGGGAGTTCTCCACCGAAGTGCTGGGTCTCGACCCCGACCGCCTCTGGCCGAGCATCTACCCGGACGACGTCGATTCGGAACGGCTCTGGGTGGAGAGGATCGGGATCCCTCGGGAGCGAATCTCGCGTCTGACCGAGAACTGGTGGGCCGCGGGACCGACGGGACCGTGCGGCTACGACAGCGAGCTGTACTTCGACTGGGGTGGTCCCTGCTCCTGCGGGCGCACGCAGTGCACCCCCCAGGACGAGTGCGGAGGTGACCGCTGGGAGGAGTTCTGGAACCTCGTGTTCATGGAGTTCGACCAGCAGCCGGATGGATCCCTGCCGAAGCTGCCGAAGCCGGTCGTGGACACCGGCCTGGGCTTCGACAGGATCGTGGCCATCGTCCAGGGAGACCGCACCGGGTACGGGACCGACCACTTCGCCCCGATGGTCGAGGGTTTCCGGGGGCGGGCCGCCGCCTCGGTCTCCGATCCGGGCGAGGTCCGCTCGCTCTACGTCCTCGCCGACCACCTTCGTGGGGCCGGCTTCCTGATCGCCGCGGGAGTCCTCCCGGCGAACGAGGGGCGCGGGTACGTGCTGCGCCGACTGGTCCGGCGCGCTGCCGTGCACGCCCGACGGGTCGCCGTCAACGGGGGCCTCGCCGCAGGCACGGCCGACCTCGTCGGGGTCATGGGGCCGATCTATCCCGAGCTCGTCGAGCACCAGAGCCTCATCGCGGCGACGCTGCGAGTCGAGGAAGATGCCTTCGCGCGGACGCTCGACGCCGGCACCGAGCGCCTGGCGGCGCTCCTGGCCCGCGGCAGCAGCCGGATCGATGGCGTCGACGCGTTCCGTCTCTATGACACCTTCGGCTTGCCGATCGAGTTAACGGTCGAGATGGCAGCCGAACGCGGAGCGACAGTGGACCTCGACGGCTTCGAGGCGGCGATGCGCGAGCAGCGCGAGCGCGGGCAGGCGTCGGCTCGCCGCGGCGGCTTCGCCGGCGCGGAGGCCTTGCCGCCAACACGCTTCATCGGATACGACGAGCTCGAAGCCGAGGCTACGGTGGTACGGATCGGACTCGAGCCCGAGATCCCGGTGCTCGCCGCCGGCGATGACGGGGTCGTGCTCCTCGATGTTTCGCCGTTCTACGCCGAGGCGGGCGGACAGGTGGGCGACACCGGAACCCTGCAATGGCCGGGCGGCACTGCGGTCGTGCACGACACCCAGCCACTCGCCGGCAGCGACGCGCGTGCTCATCACGTCCATGTGGAGTCGGGGGATCTCCACACCGGGCAGCCCGTCGACGCCCGGGTCGACGCGGAGCGGCGCGGCCGGATCGCCCGCAATCACAGCGCCACCCACCTGCTCAATCGCGCGCTGCGCGACGTTCTCGGCCCCGGCGTGGTACAGCGTGGCTCGTACGTGGGGCCGGACCACACGACCTTCGACTTCTCGTTCTCGAGGGCACTGACCGCCGCCGAGCTGGCCGACATCGAGCACCGGCTCAACGACGCGATCCGCGGCAACCTGGACCGGACGGTGGCCCTGATGCCCCTCGCCGATGCTCGGGACAGCGGTGCGATCGCGCTGATCGATGAGGCATACACGCCCGACGTCCGCGTGGTCGACTTCGGGGGATGGTCGCGCGAGCTGTGCGGCGGCACGCACGTCACCAGAAGTGGTGATCTCGGGGCCGCGATCATCGTCTCGGAGAGCAGCATCGGCCAGGGGATCCGGCGCATCGAGCTGGTATCCGGCGAGGGCGCCGAGGAACGCTGGCAACGCACCGGCGCGGCGCTCCAGCAGGCGGCGCGCGAGCTGAAAGCTCGCCCGGAGGATGTCCCGGCACGGGTCCTGGCGCTCCAGGAGCAGGTCAAACGTCTCACGCGTGATGTCAACCAGGCTCGGCTGACCGGTCCGTCGACCGTTCCGACCGAGGCCGTGATCGTTGAGGACGCCGGAGGCGTCCGTTTCGCCCACCTCGTGCTCGACGGCGATGCCGATGCCGACACGGTTGCGGTCGCCGGTGACCGGCTGCTCGCCGAGAGCCTCCAGGGCGATGGCGTCGTGGCCGTGCTCGGACCGGGCACGCTGGTGGTCAAGGTCGGCGGCCGGGCGCTCGAGGCGGGCGTCGACGCTGGGACGCTCGTCAAGGAGGCGGCTGACATCACGGGCGGCAGGGGCGGGGGACGCCCGGAACTGGGACGCGGCAAGGTCGGGGATCCGGCCAAGCGCGAAGCCGCGCTGGCGCTGCTGCGCTCGGCGATCGTCTCGGCCATGGGGAACGCCGCCTGATGTCGAAGCGCAAGTTCGCCCTGCTCAAGCGGCGGGAGGAATTCCAGAGCCACTACACGGTGCTCGACATCGGCACCGAGTTCGTCAAGGCGCTGATCGTCAAGCGCGAGGGCGACAAGGGCATCGTGCTCGGCGTCGGCAAGGTGCGGCAGGCGCAGACCCACATGCAGGCCGGTGCCGTCGCCGACCTGCAGGCGGTGATCGACAACTGCGACCGCGCCCTGACAGAAGCCGAGGATATGTGCGAGACCATCCCTGGCCAGGCGGTCATCGGCATCGCCGGCGAGCAGGTGCGCGGCTTCAGCACGACCATGACGGTGCCGCGGCCGCAGCCGCAAGCGCGCATCACCCAGGCGGACCTTGCGACGGCGCTGCAGGCGGTGCAGCGTCGAGCGCTTCGCGAGGCGGTCCGTCAGATGTCCCACGATCTCGGCGTTCAGGAGGTGAACGTCAAGCTGGTGCACAGCACCATCACATCGGTTCGGATCGACGGCTACGCGGTCAGCAACCCGGTCGATTTCCAGGGCCATGTCGTCGAGATCACCGTGTTCAACACCTTTGCGCCGCTGACGCACATCGGCGCCCTGCAGGCGATCGCTCAGGAGCTGGACCTCGAACTGGTGGCGACCGTCGCCGAACCGTACGCCCTGGCTCGGGGAGCCTCATCGGCCGAGTCCCATGAGCTCGGCGCGATCTTCGTCGACGTCGGCGGCGGGACCACCGACATCGCCGTGGTCCGGCGCGGCGGGATCGAGGCCACCCGAATGTTCGCGCTCGGGGGACGGTCCTTCACCAAGCGCCTGGCCACCGATCTCTCGATGGACCTCGACGAGGCCGAGCGGTTCAAGGTGGCGCACGCCGAGGGGCGCCTCGCCGCCGAGCAGAGCGCGCTGGCCCGCCGGGCCCTGACCCCGACCGCCGAGGTCCTTGCCCAGGGGGTCGCGCTCACCCTCGAGGAACTCGCCGGACCCGACCCGCTCCCGGGATCCATCTGCCTCGCCGGTGGGGGCGCCGCCCTGCCCGAGGTCGCCGAACAACTCCGGGCCCTCGACTGGGCTGACACGGTGCCGTTCACGCGTCCGCCGACGGTGAAGGTGCTCGGACCGGGGGACGTGCCGGGCGTGTACGACACCACCGGCCTGCTCGTCGGAAGCCAGGACGTCACCCCGATGGGGCTTGCGCGTCACGCCGTGACGCTGGAAGATGACGCCGACGAGCCCCTGGGCGGGCTCATGCGCCGAGTTTTGAAGACGATGAAGGTATAGAGGCGCCTGATGCCTGCTGTGGTCGTGGCCAAACCCGATGACGAGATCGCCGATCTCATCGATCGCGTGCGTTCTTCCGGCGACTCCGATGTCGGCCTGGTCGTCCCGACGTCGAGCCGTGCGCTGCAGACCCCGCTGAACGTCCGCCTGCTCGCGCAGTTCAGCAATCACTCTGGCCGGCGGACGGCGATCGTCAGCGAGGATCCACGCGTCCAGCAGCTCGCCCGCGCCAATGGGCTGCAGGTCTATGGCTCGGTGCCCGCCTTCGAGCGGGGCATCGAGCTCGCGGCCCCCCGGGTCGGCGGCGTCGGACAGGCCCGTAACTTCGCCACGGGTGCGGCCACCGGTGCCGCAGCCGCGGTGCTCGAACCGCCGCCCGTTCCGCCGCCCCCGCCGCCGGCGATGACCCCGCCGCTGCATGCACCGGCGACCGCGCGGCTGGAGCCGCGCAGGGTGATCACCCAGATGCCGCCGGCGCGTCCCTCGCGTCGCTGGGATCGGCGCCGGCTGCTCTACATCGCCGGCGCCGCGGTGGCGATCATCGGCATCCTGCTGTTCATGACGCTGAGCCCCTCCGCGAAGATCACCCTCACCATCGCGGCGACGCCGCTGTCGTTGAACTCGACCATCCAGGGCGGCACCAGCGCGAGCCAGGCGAGCAAGGCCGACCACGTGCTCACCAGCGTGGTCACGAGCACGGCGACCCAGTCGTTTCAGGCGACTCCGACCGGAACTCTGCCGATTGCCGCAGTGGCGGCCACGACCAAGGTTGTTTTCAGCACCGACGATCCCGACGGTTTCCAGTTCTCCCTGCCTCAGGGGAATGAGATCGACCAGGCCGGGGGCAGCGCGATCTTCGCGGCGAGCAAGACCACCTACATCTGCATCGGCACCAACGGCAACCCCCCGACGCCCGGTTCGTGTGGTGCCGCAAAGTCGAATGCGTCGGCCTCAGTCACCGACACAACGCCGGGAGCGCTCGGAAATCAGGTGAGCGCCAATCAGCTCACCAGCTGGCCGAGTGATCCATGTCCGTCACCCGAACCCGGCAATGCCAAGAACAACCCGGGCAATCCGTATCAGGCATGCTTCGGCACCGACGGCAACTACCACTCGATCAACGTCACCAACCCGAACGCCGCCGGCGGCGGCGTCGACGCCAAGACCACCACGTCCGCGAGCCCCACCGACGTCGCCAACTGGACCGCGCAGGTGCAGCAGGTGGAGGCGACCCTCACCTCACAGCTCAACACCGACCTGCAGGCGAGGGCGGCCGGCAAGGCATTCGCGGTCGATCCAGCAGGAAATGGCAAGACGATCGTCTTCTCGGTGACTTCACCGCTCCCGGCTGCCAACAAGGCGTTCGCCACCACGCAGATCACGGTGAGCTCCAGTGCGCAGGCGGCGGTCTACGATCCGGTTGCCGTACGCAACGACGTCCTCGCCGACCTCGACAAGCTCCTGAAACCAGGGGACCAGCTCGCCCCGGCAACTCTCGACGCCGCCGTGCACCGTCACCCAGGCGAACACCAACGGCACCGTGGTGCTCGCGTGCTCGGCCACCGATTTCAGCCAGCCCCAGGTCGACCTCAACGCGCTGAAGTCGCAGCTCACCGGTCGCAATCCCGGGAGCGCGACGAAGATCGTCGAGGGCCGCCTGCCCAAGGTGCAGAGCGTGCACGTGTCGGAGTCGCCGTTCCAGCTCTTCTATCTGCCGCTCTTCGCATCACGAATCGAGATCGACGAGAACTTCGTCGCGCCGTCGACGCCGTCAGCGCCGTCGCCGTGACCGCGGCCGCGGAAGGCACCGGCCGCACGCGGGTCCTCGGCATCGACGTCGGCTCGGTTCGCATCGGGCTCGCCGTCTCGGACGAGACGCGCACTCTGGCATCCCCGCTGGCGACGGTGCCGAACGACCCGCGCGTGCTGTGGCCGCGGATCCTGCGAGAGCTGGAGGACCGCCAGGTGGAACGGGTGGTGATCGGGTTGCCCCGCCGGCTCGACGGGAGCGAGGGCGAGGCGGCCGAGCACGCGCGCCGGTTCGGGGCGGAGCTCGCGCGACGCACGTCGACGGTGATCGAGTTCTGGGACGAGCGATTCACGACCGCGGCAGCGGAGCGTTCGCTGATCGAGGGCGGCGTCCGCCGGCACCGCCGCCGCGAGGTCATCGATGCCGTCGCCGCCGCTGTGCTCCTGCAGTCGTGGCTCGACGCGCGCCGGCTCGTCGCAGCCCGCGCCGCTCGATGATCACGGCGCCGCTCCGCCTGTGCCTCGTCGGCAAGGGCATCTCGCGATCCCCGAGCGCGGTCATGCATCAGGCCGCGATGCAGGCGTCGGGCGTCGAGGGAACCTACACCCTCAGGGACCTCGACGCCCCGGAGCTGGACGCCTTCGTCGCCGAGCTTCGCGCCGGTCGCTATTCCGGGTGCAACGTGACCACCCCATACAAGGGGGTCATGGCCGCGCAATGCGATCGCCTCGAAGGAGTCGCGGAGGTCCTCGAAGTCGTCAACACCATCGCCGTCCGCGGCGGACGCCTGGTGGGCATGACGACGGACGCCGACGGTTTCGAGCTCGCGTTGAGCGGGTCCCGCATGTGGCCGCGCCAGGGAGCAACGGCGCTGGTGCTTGGAGCCGGTGGTGCCGCCGCCGCGGTCGCGCTCGCGCTGACGCGGGTGCCGCTGCTGCGCCTGCGCATCGCGGCGCGCCGTCCCAAGGCCGCCGAAAGCCTCGCGCGCCGGCTTGACGGTTCCGGAGACGTGGCGACCGTTGCGTGGGAGCGGGACGCCGTCGCGCGCGAGGGCGCGCACGCCGCGATCGTCGTGAACGCCACCTCGGCTGGGCTGGCGGCGCTGCCGTTCGATCCGCGGCTGCTCCCCGCCGCATGCCGGGTCGCCGATATCCGCTACCAACCGCGCCCGATCGATGTGGTCAGCGCGGCCGAGGCGTCCGGCCATCGCGCGATCGATGGTCTGGAGATGCTGCTCCAGCAGGGGCTGCTCAGCTTTGCGGTGTGGACGGGCATCTCGGCGCCCGCCGGCGCCGTGCGGAGCGCGTTGCACCGGGCCGTCGAGGCGTGAACCCCCTCGTCGTGGCCGGCGTCGCCGTCGCCGGCGGTGTCGTCGGCCTGGGCAGCGGCTGGCTCGCGGTCGCCCTCGAACGGCGCGAGAAACTCGAAGAGGAGGAGCGCGAGGAACGCCTCGAGTACGAGCGCGATGTCGCGGCCGAACAGACCCGGGCGGCCGCGCCGGGCGAGGCGATCGAGGCCACTGGCCCGTGGAAGGGCGAGCGATACGGCTGGACCTGGCTGGAACGCTGGCTGTCACCGGCGCTCGGCGCCATAGGGTTCGGGGCATTCGCCGCCCACGAGTCATTCGGGTGGGGGCTGCTCATCCACCTGCTCTGGCTCGCGATCTTCGTGCACATCGTCGACTTCGATCTCAAGCACCGGCTCATCCTCAACGTCATCACCTACCCGAGCGTCCTGCTTGCGCTGCTGCTCAGCGAGTGGTCGCCCGGGCTGACGTTGACCAGTGCCGTCGTCGGCGCGGTGGGGGTGGCGGTGTTCTTCCTCCTGCAGAACCTGGTGTCGCGAGGGAGCATCGGACTCGGTGACGCCAAGCTCGGAGCGCTGGTCGGGGCGGTGACCGGCGCCGGGCCGACCGGCGCCCACCTCGGCGCGGTCTACGCGGTGATCACCGGCGTGTTCATCGGCGGAGCCGCAGCAATCGTGTTACTCGTCACGCGCGTCCGAACGCTCAAGGACCCGATACCCTATGGTCCGTTCCTCTGTGCGGGCGCAGCGCTCATCCTGTACCTCGGTCCGTGACCCGCACAAGGCCGGTTCGACGAGGTAAGAGATGCCGACACAGTTGATGCCAGGAGAGCGATCGATCGCCCTGGTGCGTCAACACTGGTCGGTGGTGGCCGGCCACGTCCTCGGGGCGATCGTCGTCGTGGTCGTGGCCCTGGTGCTCAACGCCGTCCTGCCGTCGCGGGTCGCGGATGTGTCGATCACGACCGTCAAGACGGTCATCGTCCTGGTCCTGGTGATCGCCGCGGTGCTCTGGGCGGGAATCCGAGTGCTGCAGTGGCGTTTCGCGACCTATCACCTCACCGACAAGCGCATCGTCATGGAAGGCGGGATCCTCTCGCGGACCGCCGAGACGATCCCGCTCGACCGCATTCAGAACACGGTGATTCACCGGCCGCTCGGCGACCGTCTGATCGGCGCCGGCGACATCGAGATCGAGTTCGCGGGACGTGACGGTGTCGAAGTCCTGCACAGGATCCCCAAGGCCGAAGCCTTCTACAACGAGTTGCTCGCCACCATGAACGCCCCGCCGGCCCCGAGCGCGCCGGCACGACCGCCCGGCGGGATCTGAACGACGGGGCTGCTCAGGCAGTGTCGGCGGTCCGCGCACACCGGGCGAGCGCGGCGACCCGAAGTCGGGCGTCGTGGGCCGCCGGCTCGATGCCCTCTCGGATGACCTCGCGATAGGCGAGGATCGCGCCGATGGCGTCGCCGTGCGCCTCGAGCAGTCGCCCGATGCGCAGCTGCTCGGTGGCATGTGTCCGGACGCCGGGAGCGTCACTCATGGCGATCAGTCTTGGGCGCTCCTCGGGACCGCAGACGGACAGACCGCAGGTCCCGGAGGGGCGATGGCGCGATCGCCAATACAATCGTTTGCAGATGCTTCGCTTTCTGACCGCCGGCGAATCGCACGGCCCGCAACTGACCGTCATCGTTGAGGGCGTGCCTGCCGGGCTGTCCCTCGACGGCGGACGCGACATCGATCCCGACCTCCGCAGGCGTCAGGGGGACACGGTCGTGGCAAGCGTCAGCAGATCGAGCACGACACGGCGCGCATCCTGAGTGGCGTCCGTGGGGGACGGACGCTCGGGTCCCCGGTGACCCTGGTGATCGAGAATCGCGACTGGGAGAACTGGCAGGGCCCGATGCAGGTCGAGTCGGAGGGATTCAGGTCGAAGCGCGTGACCCGGGTACGCCCCGGCCATGCCGACCTCGCGGGCGTCCTCAAGTACGGCTTCGGCGATGCGCGCGATGTCCTCGAGCGGGCGAGCGCCCGAGAGACAGCCGCGCGGGTGGCGGCGGGCGCGGTGGCGCGGGCGCTGGTCGCCGCCCTCGACGTGGACATCCACTCCTGCGTGGTCCGGATCGGGGACGTGGCTGTCCCCGTGCCCGATGGCGATGCCGATTGGGACGCCGTCGAGCGCTCCCCGGTCCGCTGCGCCGATCCCGAGGCCTCCGAGCGAATGGTCGGCGCCATCGACAGGGCCAGGGGCGACGGTGACACCCTCGGTGGCACCGCCTATGTGGTCGCCTCGAACGTTCCGGCCGGACTTGGCAGTTACGCGCATTGGGATCGCCGCCTCGACGGGCTCATCGCCCAGGCGATGTGCAGCATCCCGTCGGTGAAGGGGGTCGAGCTGGGTGCGGCGGTGCTCGCGGCTCGGTCGCCGGGATCCGCCGTGCACGATGAGCCGCGCTGGGACGCGGAACACGGTTTTCACCATCTGACCAACCGCCAGGGCGGTCTCGCCGGCGGGGTGAGCGACGGCGAGCCGGTCTGGGCGCTGGTCCATTTCAAGCCGATATCGACGCTCCTGCACCCGCTGCGCAGCGTCGACATCGGCAGCGGCGAAGAGATCAACGCCCATTACGAGCGCAGCGACATCTGCGTGGTGCCCGCGGGCGCGGTGGTGGCCGAGGCGATGCTCGCGTGGGTGCTCGCCGCCGCCGCGATGGAGAAATTCGGCGGCGATACGCTCGCCGAGGTCCGCCGCGCGGCTGCAGCCCATCGGCGCGACGTGCGCCGCCTCCGACCAGCATGATCCGGCGGATCGCCCTGGTGGGCCTGCCGGGCTCGGGGAAGAGCACGATCGCCCCGCTGCTTGCCGAGCGCCTCGGCTGGAGCAGCGTCGATCTCGATGAGGAGATCACCGCCGGGTCGGGGCGGTCGCCCGGCGCGATCATCGACGGCGAGGGCGAGGCGGCTTTTCGTGACCTCGAGTTCGCCACGCTGCAAACCGTCCTGCTCCGCCCCGACCCACTCGTCCTCGCTTGCGGCGGTGGCCTGATCGCCCAGCCGGTGGCTCGGCGACTCCTCGCCGATTCCTGCGCGGTGGTGTGGCTCGACGCCCCGGATGCGGTGCTCGCCGAACGGCTCGTGGAACCCGCGGGGAGGCCCCTGCTCGAGGGGTCGGCGGCGACGGCCATCCCGCGATTGCGAGCACGACGCGCGGACGCGCACCGGGCGGCGCACGTGAGGGTCAGCTCCGACGATCAGCCCGATGCGGTCGCGTCGCGGATCGCCGCAGCGCTCGGGGGCGCGGCCGAGAGTCAGCGTGGACACCGGCGTTTACCACGTCGAGGTGCGGCCGGGGGCGATCGACGATGTGGTCCTCCACATCCCGGCGGACGTCACGCGGATCGCGGTGATCGCCGACCGCGCGGCGGTGGCCGCGACCAGCCGGCTGGTCGCATCGCTGCGCAGCGCCGGGATCTCGACCACGGTGCTGCCGCTCCCCGGCGGCGAATCCCTCAAGACGTGGAGCGCCGCGGGTCGCCTGCTCGCGCGGTTCGGGGCCGCGGGGCTGCAACGCAACGACTGCGTGCTCGCGCTCGGCGGTGGCACCGTGGGGGACCTCGCGGGCTTCGCCGCCGCCACCTACCTGCGCGGCATCGCCTGGGTCAACGTGCCGACCACGCTCCTCGCAATGGTGGACAGCGCGCTCGGAGGCAAGACCGGCGTCAACCTCGCTCGCGGGAAGAACCTGGCGGGGGCCATCTGGCAACCCCACGCCGTGATCTGCGACCCGAACCTGCTCGCAACCCAGGACGATCGGTCCTACCGGTCGGCGTTCGCGGAGATCGTCAAGTACTCCATGATCGCCGAGACCCCGTTGACCGACCAGCTTGATGCGCATCTCGACCGATTGCTCGGGCGCGATCCGGAGGCGCTCACCGACGCGATTCGCGAGTGCTGCGCGATCAAGGCGCAGATCGTGTCCGCCGACGAGCGCGATACCGGGGTGCGCGCGGTGCTCAACTACGGCCACACGGTCGGACACGCGCTGGAAGCCGCCGCCGGTCTCGGCGAGCAACTCCTCCATGGCGAGGCGGTGGCCGTCGGCATGAGCGCCGCCGGACGTCTCAGCATGGTCGAGCTCGGATGCCCGGCTGAGGACATCGCCTGGCAGGATGAGATGATCACCCGATGCGGGCTCGCCACATCTCTGGTGTTTGACCCCCAGCGCGTGCTCGAGCACATGGGCGCGGACAAGAAGACCATCGGTGACCGGCTGGGCTGGGTCCTGCTCGAGTCGAGGGGCCATCCGCGTTCTGGCCAGCATGTGCCAGAACCAGCGGTGCGCGCCGCCCTTCAAGCGGTGCTCGCCGGATGACCCGGATCCTGCTGCTCAACGGCCCCAACCTCGCCAGTCTCGGCGAGCGCGAGCCGGAGGTCTACGGCTCGGTGACCCTCGCGGAGATCGAGGCCGCGGTGCAAGTCCGCGCAACATCGCTCGGCCTCGACGTGCGCTGCGAGCAGACCAACCACGAGGGCGCGATGGTCGATCTCATCGAGTCGGAGCGGGGCCGCAGCGCCGGGTGCATCGTCAACCCCGGCGGCCTCACCCACACCAGCGTCGTCCTTGCCGACGCGCTGCGAGGCTTCAAGGGGCCGGTCATCGAGGTCCACCTCTCGAACATCCTGGCCCGTGAACCCTTCCGCCGCGTGTCCCTCTCGGCCGAGGCGGTGGCAGGAGTGATCTCGGGCCTCGGCCTGCAGGGCTATGTCCTCGCTGTCGAAGGACTGGCTAAGCTGATCGAGGAACGGCCCGACACTGGGAGCACCGCATGATCACCGCCTCCGACCTGCGCCCCGGCGCGACCGTCGAGCGCGACGGCGACCTCTTCGAGGTGATCGATTTTTCCCATATGAAGCAGGGGCGGGGCACGGCGGTGGTGCGCGCCAAGTTGCGCAACGTCACCACCGGAGCGGTCACCGACGAAACCTTTCGACCCGAGGAGAAATTCGGCCGCGTGCGCATCGAGCGCACCGAGGCCCAACTGCTCTACAAGGACGGCGAGAATTACGTGGTGATGGACAACACCACGTTCGACCAGATCACGCTCAGCCCCGAACAGCTCGGTAGCGGCGTCGACTACCTGAAGGAGAACGACTCGCTGTTTCTGCTGCGCTTCGACGACCGCGTCCTCGGCGTCGACCTGCCCACGTCGGTGGTCCTCCAGGTCACCGAGAGCGAGCCGGGATTCAAGGGCGACACCGCCAACGCGTCGTTCAAGCCGGCAGTGGTCGAGACGGGCCTTGCGGTCGACGTGCCGCTGTTCGTCAACCAGGGCGACCTGATCCGGGTTGACACGCGCACCGGTCGATACGTGGAGCGGGCGTGATGGAGGGCGACGCGCCCGAGCGGCTGCAGCTTCGTCAGGCAACGAATGGGCGCAGGCAGCTGGGCACCACCCGGGTCGCCAACGAGGTGGTGGCGTCGATCGCCGCCTTCGCGGCGCTCCAGGTGCCCGGAGTCCACGCGATGTATCACCCGAGCGGGCAGAACTTCGACCGCATCGTGCGCCGGTCGCACGCACATCGCGGCGTGCGCGTCGAGCTGCGCGACGACGCGCTCCACCTCAACCTCTACGTGGTGATGGAGTCCGGGGGCAACGTGCCCGTGGTCGGCGCCGAGGTCCAGCAGCGCGTCGCCGACGCCATCGACCGGATGCTGGCGCTGCGAGTCGAGGAGGTCAACGTCTTCGTCAGCGAGGTCGCGTTCGCGTGACTCCCGCGGCGCCGAGCACGGGCCGGCGGCGGCGCGGCCGCGAGCTTGCGCTGCGGGTGCTGTTCGAGATCGAGGGGACGGCCAAGGACCCCGACTTTGCGCTGCGCTATCAGGGCGGAGATCTTCGAGCCACAGCCGACGTCATCGGATTCGCGCGCAGCATCGTGGTTGGGCTGCGTCGACCATCTCGACGCCATCGACGCCGCCATCGTTGCGGCGATGGAGAACTGGACGCTGATCGATCTCGGCAAGGTCGAACGTGCGGTGCTCCGGCTCGGAACCTTCGAGTTGCTCTACACGGAGACGACGCCGGTGGCCGTGGTCATCGACGAATCGATCGAGCTGGCCAGGGCGTACGCGGGAGACGAGGCCGCGCAGTTCGTCAACGGCGTCCTCGGCCACGTGGCGCGGGAGCGCGTGTGACACCGTCCACGTGTACCGTGACGCGACCTCACGGTGATGGTGCGCGACGCGCTCGCTGCGCGACCGGAGCTCGAGGACGTGCTCGTCGAAGGCGAGGTGAGCAACCTCAAGGCGCACGTGTCCGGTCATCTCTACTTCACGCTCAAGGACGCGCGCTCGGCGGTCGCGTGCGTGTGCTTTCGGGCCAACGCGCTGCAGATTCCCTTTCGCCCCGAGGACGGGATGACGGTGGTCGCACACGGATCCGTACAGCTCTACGAGCAGCAGGGGCGTTATCAGCTCTACGTCGATCGCCTCGAGCCCAGCGGCATCGGTGCGCTTGCGCTGGGGGTCGAGCAGCTCAAACAGCGTTTCAGTGCAGAAGGGCTGTTCGACGATCGCAGGAAGCGCCCGCTCCCACTGCTTCCGCGGCGCGTGGTCGTGGTGACCTCGCGCAACGGCGCCGCGCTTCGCGACGTGTGCACGGTGATCGCGCGGCGTGCCCCGTGCATCGGCGTGGTGCTCTCACCCGCGACGGTGCAGGGTGAGGGCGCGGTGGAGACACTGGTGCGCGCGCTGCAGCGTGCCGATCGGGTGCGCGATGCGGACGTGATCATGCTCGTGCGCGGCGGCGGATCGCTCGAAGACCTCATGGCGTTCAACAGTGAGCCCCTCGCTCGTGCCATCCGGGCGACGCGTCTCCCGGTCGTCACCGGGGTCGGGCACGAGACCGACACCACCGTCGCGGATCTCGCCGCGGATCGCCGGGCGGCGACGCCTTCCGCCGCCGCGGAGCTGGTCGCACCGAGCCTGACCGTCCTGCGCGACGATCTGGCCGCGAGGAGCGCGCGCCTCGGCCTCGCCATCGCCGGAGCGGTGGAGGCCCGCCGGAACCGGGTGCGGATCGCATCGCTGCGACTCCGCCAGGCGCTCATGCAGGAAGCGTCGATCAAACGGCGGGCACTCGACCACCAGACCTCGCGTCTTGCCATCGCGCATCCGGCCCGACGGGTCGAGATCGAGAGAATGCGTCTTGCGCGGGCCACGGAGCGCCTCCGCGCGGCAACCGTTCGCGACGCGGTGGCTCGGCGAGCTGCCCTGGCGACGCGCACGGCCCGCCTCGCAACGCTCTCGCCGCGCCGAACCCTGGAGCGCGGCTACTCAATCACCTCCGATCAGGAGGGACGCGTGCTCACCGATGCAGGCCGCGCGCCGGTGGGAGCACGCCTGCGAACCGTGCTGCAGCGTGGCGCCCTCGAGAGCGTCGTGGACCGCGTGGAACCCGGGGATGCAACCGGGATCGAACAGATGTACGATCTCGATCGCGGTTCCAACTCGCCATGACCCCGAGGGTGGAGGACGACATCTCCGGGTTGACCTATGAGGCGGCACTTGCCGAGCTCGACACGCTGATCACCAAGCTCGAGGGGGGCAGCATTCCGCTTGAGGAGGCGATCGGCGCCTACGAGCGAGGGGCCGTGCTCGCCCAGCACTGCGCGGACGCTGCTCGAACGAACCGAGCAACGCGTCAACCAGCTGGTCGTCAGGCGCGGACGGCGGCATAGCCGAGCGACCCCTCGAACCTCGCCGCGCCGGCTGCGGAACCGCGAGCCCCGCATCCCGACCCCGGCTCCGCGCGGTCGGCATCGCGGATCGATCCCGACGACGTTCCCTTCTGACGACACGAATACACAAATTGTGGTAAATATGGGAGCCATGACAGCGTGTGTCCGGAGGGTCGATCTCGAGCTGGTCGCCAGGCAACTGGCGCCGAGCCGTCAGCGTGCCCAGGCGCTGGTGTCGGCGGGCCTCGTGGAGGTGGACGGCGTTCGGGCTGATCAGTGCTGATCAGCGCGTCGGCGGCCCGGTGCCGATCCGCGTGCTGGGCCGCGACCATCCCTGGGCGAGCAGGGGAGGGCTCAAGCTCGCCCCGGCGCTGGACGCGTTCGGCATCTCCTGCGACGGTCGCGTCTGTCTCGACGCCGGTGCTTCGACCGGCGGCTTCACCGACGTGCTCCTCAGCCGCGGCGCCGCGCTGGTTTACGCGGTGGATGTCGGCCGGGGCCAGTTGGAACCGCGCCTGGCCGCTGGATCCCCACGTCCGGGTGCTGGATCGCACCAACCTGCGGACGCTGGACGCACTCCCGGGACCCGCGCCCGACCTGGTGACCCTTGATCTCTCGTTCATCTCGCTGCGCCTGGTGATCCCGGCCGTCGTCCGTCTCGTGGCCGCCGGCGGGGCGGACATCGTGGCCCTGTTCAAGCCGCAGTTCGAACTCGGTCGCGACGCCATCGGCAAGGGAGGGATCGTGCGCGACGCCCTCGCCGCGGAGGCGGCGGCATCCGACTTCGCCGCGTGGCTGCGGTCGGCCTATGGGGCCGTCACGCAGCCGGCGATCCCATCGCCGGTTCGGGGGGCGAAGGGGAACCTCGAGTGGTTCGTGGCCGCCCACCTGGCCGGCGATGTCGCTCGGCGGGACCGGGAATGAACCCGCCGCGCGGCATCGGCTTCCTGCTCCACCCCGGCGAGCAGGCGACGGTCCAAGCCGCCGTCGCCCGCGCCCATGCCTGTGGCTTCACCGCGTGGACCGCGCTGGACGATCCCGAGGCGGCGATGGCCGAGCACGGCGCAACCACGGCGCTGATGGTCACCCTCGGCGGTGACGGCACATTCCTGTACGGCGCCCGCCTCGCGGCACCCCGCGGGATCCCGGTGGTCGGAGTCAACCGCGGCCGGCTCGGTTTCCTCAACGACGTCGAGATCGACGCCCTCCCCGAGGCGATCAGCCGATTCGCAGCGGGCGCCTACACGACCCAGCGACGGTCGATGCTCGAGACGACCGTGGGCGGCGCCGATGATGTGGTGCTCGCCGTCAACGAGATCGTCGTCCGCGCCCGCGACGTCAATGTCGTGCGGCTGCGTGTCGACGTCGACGGTGACCTCCTCGGCGCGTTCGACGCCGACGGAGTCGTGGTGGCGACAGCAACCGGGTCGACCGCGTACGCCCTCAGCGCCGGCGGACCGCCGGTGGACCCGCGGGTAAAGGCCGTGGTCGTGGTGCCCCTCGCAGCGCACGCGGTGATCAGCCGGCCGGGTAGTGATCCCGGAGTCGCTCGATGTCCGCGTGACCATCGAGCGCGGACGCGTCTTCGTCGCCGCCGATGGCCGTTCGATCGCCTGGCTCGGCGACGGCCAACATGTGCTGGTTCGCCCCGGGCCCCAGCTCGAAGTCGTGCGTTTCGCGAACTCCCCATCCTTCCAGTCGCGCCTGCGTCAGAAGTTCCGCTACGGAATCCCCCATAAGGACCTGGTCCTCGAGCCGGTCCACGACGAGGCCCCCGGCATCGACGAGGGGCGTGCCCCCGGAGGGATCAGTGGCCCTTCGTGAGCTGCGGATCAGCAATCTGGCGGTCATCCGGGAGGCCCAGTTGGCGTTCGAGGAGGGCTTCAGCGTTCTGACCGGCGAGACCGGTGCGGGCAAGTCGATGTGCGTCGCGGCCCTGCGGGCAGCCCTCGGCGTTCGGCTCGAACCCGAGGCGGTGCGGGCCGGGGCGGCGGGCACGCGCGTCGCCGCCGTGTTCGACAACCCAAGTCCGCGGGTGCGAGCGCGCCGCGCAGAGCTGGGGATTGCCGACGACGACCTGGTCACCCTGTCCCGAGAGATTCCGGCCTCTGGGCGCGCCACCTGCCGAGTCGATGGCGCGCTGGTTTCGCAGACGGTCCTTCGCGAGTTCGGTGATCTCCTCGTCGAGGTCACCGCCCAAGGGACGAGCCAGCGGATGCTCCGCCGGACCTGGCAGCGCGAGCTCCTGGATGCCTACGGCGCCGCGGAGCTCGGGTTGGCGCGAGCGGCCACCGCTGACGCGGTTCGCGCCTGGCGGGTCGCCGACGAGGCGCTCGACGCAGCGCGTCGGGCCGCCAGCACCGGAGCGGCCGAGCTGCAGCGAGCTCGCGATCTGGTCGCGGATCTCGGCGCGCTCAACATCCGCTCCGGGGAGGAACTCGGAGCTCCAGTCCGAGCAACTCCGCCTCCGCCACGCCGCCCGCATCGCGGGATGCGCGCTTTCGATCGCCGAGGCCAGCGGCGGCGAGGACCATTCCGCCGCCGACCAGCTCGCCGGTGCCGTCGGCGATGGCCTCGACCTCGCCACCGTGGACCCAGCGCTGGGAGCCCTGCTCGACAGCGCGGACGAGCTGGTCGATCGTCTCCGCGATCTCGCCCTCGACGCTCGACGCCACGCCGACGAGGTGATCGTCGACGAGGCTCGCCTCGCCGCCGTCGAGGAGCGACTCGATACGCTGACCCGGGTCATCCGTCGTCACGGATCTCTCGAGGCCGCGCTCGCGGAACTTGAACGTGCCGCCGCGCTGGTGGCGAGCGTGGATGGCCAGGGTGATGCGATCGGGACCCTCGAAGCGGCGGCGGCGGCCAGGCAACTCGAGGCCGGGTCAACCGCGGCCGCCCTGAGCACGGCTCGAGCGACCGCCGCGCGCCGGCTCGAGCGAGCCATCACCGCCGGGCTCCGTTCGCTCGAGCTTCCCCACGCCAGGTTCCGGGTCGTTCTGACACGAACGCTCGACATCGAGGGCGTTGACACGGGTGACGGGACGCCGGTCCGCTGCGCCGTGACCGGAGTCGACGAGGTCGACTTCCGCCTTGCTCCCAACCGGGATTCGGTGCCGATGCCGCTCGACGAGGGGCCCTCCGGAGGAGAGCTCAGCCGGCTGGCGCTGGCGCTCAGCGCAGTGGCCACCGAGGATGAGGCACCCGCGCTGGTGCTCGACGAGGTCGACACCGGCATCGGTGGTGAGACCGCCGCACGGGTGGGGGACACGCTCGCGCGCATCGGGCGGTCGCGTCAGGTCATCGCGGTAACTCACCGCCCGGAGATCGCCGCCCGGGCGGGATCGCATCTGACCATCACCAAGCGGGACCGCGCCGGCGGCGCCGAGGCGACCACGGCGGTGATGTCCGGCGACGCCCGGGTCCGCGAGATCGCCAGGCTCATGTCGGGCCGGGCGACCGAGGCGGCCCTGATCCGGGCCGCGGAGCTGCTCGAGGAAGGGCGGTGGGGCGATCGGATCAGCCCCGGCGTCCGTACCATGTAGCGATGCAGCGGGAGGACGCGGGAGCGGCGACGATCACGGTTGACGCCCCGGGCTTCCACGGAACGCTCGAAGAGCTCGTCGCCCGTGCCAACCGCGGTGACGTCGACCTGACCGA
Organism: Candidatus Dormiibacterota bacterium; assembly: GCA_963768105.1. GTDB lineage: Bacteria > Chloroflexota > Dormibacteria > Aeolococcales > Aeolococcaceae > Palsa-851. Next base: position 95,011 of record CAVYGR010000007.1, read on the forward strand.
GCTTTCGGTGAGCACCGTGGTGGCCGAGGCGCGGGTTGCGCTGGAGAGCCCGGAGCGACGCGGTGATCTCCGAGCCGTGGCCGACGCGCTGGCGCTGCTCGCCCGGCTGGTTGCGCTCAAGGCTGCGGCGGTGCTCCCCAACCAGGTGGACGCCGCCGTCGAGCCCGAAGAAGACCCGTCCACCGACGCCGGCAGGCGGCTGGCCGAATACCGGCTGTTCAAGGCCGCGGCCGAAGCATTGCTCGCCGACGCGGCAACCGAGGGTGCGCGGAGCTTTCTGGGGCTCGTCTCGAGCGAGGTGATCCCCGTCGAGCGGCTGCGCATCCCGCCGGAGCGGCTGGCCGCCGCTTTCAGGGCGGTGCTCGAGCGCCTCAGCGACGCCGAGCCGCTCCCCGTGGCGGTCACGTACTCGGTCGAGGGCAAGGTGGCGCTGCTCCGCGAGCGCCTTGCCCGAGGACCGCTCCAGTTCGAGGAGCTGTTCGCCGGCGTCGCCAGCCGGCTGGAGGCTGTGGCGTGCTTCCTCGCGCTGCTCGAGATGCTCAAACGCGGCGAGGCGACCGTCGAGCAGGCGGATGCATACGGACCGATCACGGTGACCGCGCGTGGATGACGTGCTCGTTCTGGACGTCTTCGGGCGCGCGACCGTGCCGGACGGTACCGCCGACGCCGAGCCCGAGGACCTTGCACCGGCGCTCGAGGCGCTCTGCTACGCGCTCGGGCGGGAGGTCAGCATCGCCGAGGCCGCGGCGATCCTCGACCGGACCCCTGCGGCGGTGATCAAGGCGGCCGGGATACTCGCCATGGAGCTGCGCGGCCGGGGCCTGATGCTCCAGCGCTCCCCCAACTCGGTCCAGTTGGTGACCCGCCCGGAGATGGCCTGGGCGGTGCAGCGGGCACTCCATCCCGAGCGCCCCTCGCGCCTCAGCCGTGCCGCGATGGAGACGCTTGCCATCGTCGCCTACCGCCAGCCCGCCACCAAGGCGGTCATCGAGGCGATCCGGGGCGTGGACTGCGAAGCGGTGCTCGAGCACCTTACGGAGCGCGGCCTCATCGACGAGATCGGCCGCCAGGAGACCCCCGGCCGTCCCCGGCTCTTTGGCACGACCCTGCGCTTCCTGCAGCTCGTCGGGCTCGAGCGGATCGAGGACCTGCCGCCGGTCTCCGAGAACGTGGCCATTCCCATCCTCGAGTGAGCGCCTATCCACCAGAGCGTGTCAATCGCTTTCTCGCGCGTCGCGGAGTGGCGTCACGGCGCGGCGCCGATGCGTTGATCGCGGCCGGTCGGGTGACCGTCAACGGCGAGGTGAGCACCCTTGGCGCGGTCGTGCAACCCTCGGTGGACCGCGTCTGTGTCGACGGATTCCGCATTCCCGCCAAGGCAGTTGCAGTCACCATCGTCCTCAACAAGCCGGCCGGCGTGGTGACCACGCGCAGCGACCCGTACCAGCGTCGCACGGTCATGGACCTCGTCGAACCCATACCGGGGTTGGTCCCGGTAGGGAGGCTCGATACCGACAGCCGTGGGCTTCTCGTCCTCACAACCGACGGCGACCTCGCGCATGGCATTGCTCACCCCCGCCGCGGTGTGACCAAGCGGTACGTTGCCACCCTCGATCGCGCCGTCACCGCCGAACAACTGGCGCAACTGGTTGCCGGCATGAACCTGGAGGATGGTCCCGCCCGGGCGGTCGCGGCGCAGCGCGCCGGATCCAACTCGGTCGTCGAGGTGGTGATGGCGGAGGGCCGCAAACGCGAGGTGCGCAGGCTGTTTGCCGCCCTCGGGCTCGAGGTACGAGACCTCGTCCGGACGGCCGTCGGACCGCTGCAGCTCGGTGACCTTGCAGAGGGCACGACTCGCCGGCTCAGCGCCGCCGAGCTCTCGTCGATGCGCGCGGCGGCGGGACTGGCGGCGCAACGACGGCCGCGCGCACGGCCCCCGCGGTGAAGCCGCCGATCGTCACCATCGACGGGCCGGCGGGAAGCGGCAAGACCACACTCGGCCGGAGCCTCGCCGTGGCGCTCGGCCTTCCCCTCGTCGACACCGGCCTCTTCTATCGCGGGGTGACCTTCGCGGCTGCCCGGGCCGGCATCGATCCCGCCGACCGCGAGGCGCTGATCGGATGCGCTCTCAGCGCCGTGATCGTCATCGACACCGACCCGAACCACGAGGAGGGCGACAGCACCGCCTGCGTCAACGGCATCCCCGCGGGCCGGGCGCTTCGCGATCCCGCGAACGCGCCGCTGCTCGCGTCGGTGAGCAGCATCCCCGAAGTCCGAGCCGCCCTGCTCGACGCCCAGCGCAGCCTCGCCGCGCGCGGCGCCGTGGCGGTGGGCAGGGACTGCGGCACGGTGGTATTCCCGGAAGCGCAGCTCAAGCTCTACCTCGACGCTTCCGAGGAGGTTCGGGCCGGCCGCCGGGCCCGACAGCTCCGCGCCACCGGCGGCGCCGACGTCGACGGAGCGTTGCTCCACGGCGAGGTGGGCGCCCGTGACCAGCACGACGCCTCGCGGCTCGCGGCTCCGATGCGTCCGGCGCGCGATGCGCACGTCCTCGACACGGGCGCGCTCGGCGTCGACGAGATGGTTCGCCGCGCGCTCGAGCTCTGGGCGGCCGTGGCCGGCACACCGCGATGATCTCCCCCGAGGGCGCGCGTCCGGATGACCTCGTCGCCTTCGACCTGGAGACGACCGGACTGTCGCCACGCAGCGACCGCATCCTCGAGATCGGAGCCGTCAGGTACGACCGCGCGCTCCGTCCGCTCGACCAGTTGCAGGTGATCGTCGATCCGCAGATTCCGATCCCGCTCGCCATCCAACGGCTCGTGGGTCTCAGCGACGAGGACGTCCGCGGCGCGCCGCCCCCGCTGGAGGCGGCGACGCGGTTCGCCGCGTTCTGCGGGGACGCCCCCCTCATCGCCCACGGCGGGACGTTTGATCAGCTCTTCCTTCGTTCGCTGCTCGCGGACTGGTTCGGCTCGCGGTTGGTCTACGACACGCTCGACCTGGCCCGCATCCTGCTGCCGACGTACGAGAGCCACAGCCTCCCGCTGCTGAGCCGGCGCCTTGGGATCCCCCACGAGCGGCCGCATCGGGCACTCAGCGACGCCCTCGCCACCGGCGAGCTCTTCCGGGTGCTCCTCGGCGCCGGCCGCGCACTCCCCGTCGACACGCAGCTCGAGATGCGCCGGGTGGCCGATCAGACCCCGGGTCCGCTGGCAACATTCCTCGGTGACCTCGTGCGCCGGCCCGGGATCGACGCTCGGGCTCCGATCGCGGCCGGCCCTCCCCGGAGATGCCGCCGCCGCGGGTGTCGAAGTACACCGCTGCCACCGTTACGACCCACGGCGTCGGCGATGCCGCCGCGCTGCTGCTCGGTCCCGACGGGCCGCTGGCGGCTCGCGACGGTTACGAGTACCGCGAGGCGCAGCTGCAGATGGCGATGGCCGTCGGGCAGACGCTGGAACGGGGACGCCGGCTCATGGTCGAGGCGGGGACGGGTGTCGGCAAGTCCCTTGCCTACCTGACGCCGCTGGCGCTCTGGGCGGATCGGACGGGGAAACGCGCGGTGGTGGCGACGCACACCGTCAACCTTCAGGAGCAGCTCGCCGATCGGGATGTGCCCGCCCTGGCCGGTCTGCTCGGTCGAGCGGTACCGGTGGCGGTGCTCAAGGGACGAAACCATTACATCAGCCTTCGCCGCTGGCAGCGATTTCTGGACACGCCGGACGTGAGCGGCGCGGAAGCCGATCTCCTGGCGATCCGCTTCAAGCTGAAGATGCTCGCGTGGCTTGCCACCACCACCACCGGTGACCGCGCGGAGGTGTACCTGGGAGGCGACGAGGAGCAACTGTGGCGCCGGATTGCGTCCGATGTCACCGATTGCCTCGGCCCGGCGTGCGCCAACTGGACGACTGCGCGCTGCCACATGGTCGGCGCCCGTCGCGGCGCGGCAGATGCGTCCATTGTTGTCACCAACCACGCGCTGCTCCTCGCCGCCAACGAGCGTCAGGGTCAGGTCCTGGGGACCTACGACGCGCTCGTGATCGATGAGGCGCACCAGCTCGAAGTCGGTCGCGACCGAGCAGCTCGGGGTCGCGGTGCGGTTCGCGGATGTGGCGCTGGTCGTGGATCGCCTGCCCGTGTCGCACGGCAGCACGCTCGGTGCGGAGCTGGAACGGTGCCGCGAGGCGGGGCAGCGGTTGTTCGGTGACGCCAAGGGGTTCATGGCCGCGAAGCTCGGAGGTGAGCACCCTGCCAACGGGAGGGTGGGCCTCTCCGAAGCGGTGCGGGCGGAACCGGGATTCGCCATCGTCGAGCGTTCGGCGCTGCACGCGGTGGGTGTCCTGCAGCGGATGGCGAGCGCGCTTGCCTCCTCCGGGCTCGCGGGGGCGATGCAGACCGACCTCCTGCCGCAACCCGACCGCGCCGGCGATGAGCTCGAGCACGCATCGGCTGCGCTGAGCGGCCTCGCAGCCGCGATCGACCACGTGGTCTGCCGGCCACGAGCCGGCATGGTGGGCTGGATCGAGATGCGTGGTGAGCAGGCCGAGTTGCACGAAGCCCCGATCGATGTCTCGGTCGCGATCGCGGCAACGATCTTCGACCCGGCGGAGTCGGTCGTGCTCACCTCGGCGACGATGTCGGTCGGGGATGGCTTCGACTTCATCCGCGCCCGTGTCGGTATCGGCAGCGCGGCTGACGAACTCGCCCTGCCGTCGCCGTTCGACTATCTGCGTCAAGCCATCTGCATCCTGCCGGAGGATGCGACCGCGTACGACGACCCGCTCCATGACATCGAAATGACCGAGCTCATCGACGGCATCGCCGCTCGCCTAGATGGCCACACCCTCGTCCTGTTCACGAGCTATGGCCCGCTCAAGCGGGTGTGGAGCCTGCTTCAGGACCGCCTCGACGCCCGTGGCATCGCAAGCCTCGCCCAGGGCCTGGACGGCACCCGACGGCAGATCCTGCAGAGCTTCCTCGCTGATCCTCGGACCGTGCTGCTGGCAACGAGCAGCTTCTGGGAGGGCGTCGACATTCCCGGTGACCGCCTGCGCTGCGTGGTGATCGACAAACTGCCGTTCCCGGTTCCGACCGACCCGCTGGTGCGGGCGCGCTCGGAGCAGCTGCGGGATCCGTTCTCCGAGTACATCCTTCCCGTAGCGGTCATCCGGCTGCGACAGGGGTTCGGCAGGCTCATCCGCAGCGCCACCGACCGCGGCGCTGTGGTGCTCTGCGACCCACGCCTGCGGACGCGCCGCTACGGAGAGGGCTTCCTGCGCGCGCTGCCGCCGGCACCGATGGCGGTGAGCGCGCTCCGGGCTGTGCCGGCGATGGTCGATGCCTTTGTGAACACGGGGGTATTGCCCGAGTCCATGGGAGAATCAGAGGGATGGTCCTCGAACGATCTCGAACCGGCGTGATGCCCGCGCCTGCGCTGACGCCTGCAGGCGCTGTTGCCGATCCCGGCGCGACGCCGGTGGCGGAGTCCGATCCCGCCGGGTCGATCATCGTCGCGCTCGCCCAGTGCTACCCGAGGCTCGGCGACGTCGCCACCAACCTCTCGATGCACCAGGATGTCATCGCCGATGCGGCCGCACACGATGCGGGGCTGGTGGTGTTTCCGGAGCTCTCCTTGACGGGCTACTTCCTGAAGGACCAGGTCCCGGAAGTGGCGCTGCGACTCAACTCCACGGAGATCGGCTCGCTGCGCGACGCGTCGCGAGCAGCACGCATCGACATCGTGGTGGGACTGATTCTCGAGAGCGACAGTCATCGCTTCTACAACGCAGCGCTGTACATCAGCGGCGGCGAGGTGCTGCAGGTGCACCGCAAGGTGTACCTCCCCACCTACGGGCTGTTCGACGAGCAGCGATACGTTGCCGCCGGCGACCGGTTCCGCGCTTTCGACGCGCCGCTTGGAGGCCGCGCCGCGCAACCCTGGCGAGTCGGCATGCTCATCTGCGAAGACCTCTGGCACCCGTCCGCCGCCGTGCTGCTCGCGCGCCAGGGTGTCGACGTGTTCATCTGCCCCTCGGCGTCGCCGGGAAGCGGTGTCCTCCAGGGGGAGGCGCTGGGTACCGCACGGAGCTACGACGTGATGACGCGGACGTACGCGCAGCTGTTCACCGCCTACGTCATCTACTGCAATCGGACCGGCTTCGAGGATGGGGTTGGCTTCTGGGGCGGATCGCGTCTGGTGAGCCCCCTCGGGATCGTCAGCGGCGCGCTTCCGGGCGCCGATGAAACCGTGCTGTTCCACACCCTCGAGCGCAACGCGCTCCGCCGAGCCCGGGTCGCGTACCCGCTCCTGCGCGACGAACGAAACGATGTCAACGACGCAGAGACCGACAAACTCCGCCGCCGACGCGCTCGCGATTGACGCCGGCTTTGTTGCCGGCCTGCTGCGCGGCTTCATCGCCGACGGCGTTCGCAAGGTGGGCTTCGAACGGGTTGTGGTCGGGCTGTCGGGTGGCGTCGACTCGTCGCTGGTGACGGCGCTGGCGGTGTCGTCGCTCGGGGCCGCCAATGTGGTGGCGGTGTTCATGCCATATCGAACCAGCGATCCGCGGTCGGCGCGCGACGCTCACGCGGTCTGCGAACGCCTCGGTATCGCCGCCGAGACCATCGACATCACAACCCAGGTGGACGACTACTTCGCGCGCTTCCCCGAGGCGGACCGCACCCGCCGCGGCAACAAGATGGCCCGGGAACGCATGTCGGTCCTCTACGACCAGTCCATGACGCGGCGGGCGCTGGTGCTGGGGACGTCCAACAAGACCGAGTTGCTGCTCGGCTACGGGACGCTGTTCGGCGACATGGCCAGCGCGCTCAACCCGATCGGCGACCTGTACAAGACGCAGGTGTTCGCCCTGGCGCGCGCCCTGGATCTGCCCCAGAGCGTGCTCACCAAACCACCGAGCGCCGACCTCTGGGCAGGGCAGTCCGACGAGGAGGAACTGGGGATTCGCTATGCGGTGGTCGACCAGGTGCTGCACCTGCTCGTCGACCAGCGACGGAGCCGGTCCGAGGTGATCGCGCTCGGTTTCGAGGCCGCGGACGTCGACAGGGTGGCCGAGCGCGTGCGCGGCAGCCAGTACAAGCGGCGCCCACCGGTGATCGCAAAGCTGAGCAGCCGGACCATCGACCGCGAGTTTCGCTATCCGCGGGATTGGGGCAGGTGAACGGGTCGACGGGAACGCTGGCGGTGGTCGCAACGCCGATCGGTAACCTCGAGGACATCACGCTGCGCGCGCTGCGGGTGCTGCGCGAATGCGACGCGGTCGTTGCGGAGGACTCGCGCCGGACCAAGGTGCTGCTCAGCGCCCATGGCGTGCACAAGCCGCTGCTCTCGCTCCCGGCGTTCGATGAGCGACGGCGCATCCCGCACCTGCTCGAGCAACTCGACCGCGGTGAGACCCTGGCGCTGTGCACCGATGCCGGCACCCCGGCGGTGAGCGATCCCGGCGCCCTCCTGGTCCGTGCCGCGGTCGACGCCGGCCACCAGGTGACCCCGATCCCGGGCGCCTCCGCACTCATCGCGGCGCTCGCGGCGAGCGGCCTGCCGGGAACCGAGTTCTGCTTTCTCGGATTCCTTCCTCGGACCGCGGGCAAGCTGATCCACGTCCTCGAGCGAGCCCTCGATGAGGACCGGACGCTCGCATTCTTCGAGTCCCCGACGCGCCTGGTGAAGACGCTGCGGCTTGCGGCGCCGGTGCTCGGAGAGCGGCCGGTGATCGTCGCTCGCGAGCTCACCAAGATCCACGAGACCATGCATCGCGGCACCGCGGCGGCACTCGTCGAGGAATTTTCGGAGCGCCCACCCCGCGGTGAGTGCACGGTGCTGGTCGGAGCGCGTCCATGACCGCCCCGCGACCGCCGCTGGTCGACACCCATTGCCACCTGGTCCTACTCGACGAGCGCGGGCTGCTCGACGCCGCGCTCGAGGGTGCGGCCGTCGCAGGGGTGGCGCAGATCGTCTCGGTCGGGCTGAACCTCGACGACTCGGATCGCAACCGTGTCATCGCGGAGCGGTATCCGGACGTGTTTTTCACGTGCGGATGGCATCCGCACGAGCCGGCCGCGCCGGACGCGCGACAGCTCGATGCGCTCGCCGATCTGCTGCGCCACCCGAAGGCGGTCGCGGTGGGGGAGGTGGGTCTCGACCTCTTCTTCCGCCCCGGCTACCACGAGGTTCCGCTCGACGTGCAGGAGCGATCGTTTCGATCCATGCTCGAGCTGGCGCACGACGCCGACAAGCCGGTGCTCGTTCACGACCGCGACGCTCACGCTGAGGTGCTCGCCGTCGTGGAGGGCGCACCGCGCACGCGCGGCGTGATGCACTGCTTCAGCGGCGATGGCGCACACGCGAAGCGGTGCGCCGACCACGGCTTCATCGCGTCGTTCTCGGGCATCGTCACGTTCCCTCGCAGCGACGCCATACAGGACGCCGCGCGCGTGGTCGAGGACGACGGCTTCGTCGTGGAGACCGACTCGCCGTTCCTGAGCCCCGCGCCGCAACGCGGCAGGGTGAATCTCCCCGAGCGGGTGGCCATCACCGCCGCCGCGGTCGCGCGGTTGCGCGGAGCCACCGTGGAGGAGGTGCGTGCCGCGACCACGCGCACTGCGCGCCGGGTCCTGGGCCTTCCGCTGCCGACCGCGGCTCCGGCGCGTGCCTGAGGGCGCGCGCGCAGCGCGGGTTCGCCAGCCGCTCGATCTCACCGACCCGCAGACGGTCACCGCGGTCGCGCGCCGGGTCGGACTGCGACGCGACCCCCATCTCGGCCAGCACTTCCTGATCGACCGCGAGGTGCTCGACGCCATCGTCGATGCGCTCGACCCCGGGCCCGACAGCCAGGTGCTCGAGATCGGGTGCGGTCTGGGCACGCTGACGGGGGCGCTCGCCGAGCGCGCCGGGCGGGTGGTGGCCATCGACATCGACCCCGCATGCGTCGCCGGGACGGAGATCACCCAGCGGGCCAGGGCCAACGTGACCGTGCTCCAGGCCGACGCCCGCGTCGTCGACCCCGCCGCACTCGGCTTCGTCCCGGGGTGGCTGGCGACGGGCAATCTGCCCTACCAGCTCACCGGCCTCGTGCTCACCCGGCTCCTCGAGGCGCCGGACCCGCCGGCGCGCGCGGTCGTGCTCGTCCAGCGCGAGGTGGCGGCGCGCCTGGCCGCAGCGCCAGGTGATTGGAGCCTCGCCACCGTGGCGGTCCGCTCGCACGCGACCGTCGAGCGGCTCCGTGACGTCCCGCCCGAGGCGTTCGATCCGCCGCCGGCGGTGCACTCGTCGATCCTCAGGCTGGTGCCCGACCGTGTCATGGACGCGGCCGACCGCGAGTCGGTGCTCGCCCTGGCCAGGCCGCTGTTTCAGTCGCGACGCAAGACTCTTCGCAACGGACTCAGCCGGGCGCTCGCGGGCGACACCGCCGCCGCCTCCGCCGCGCTCCTGACCGCGGGCATCGATCCGGGTCGCCGGCCGGGTACGCTTCGCCTCGATGAGTGGGAGCTGCTCGCTCGCGCGGTCGCCGACGTGAGATCAGTGGCGCGATGAGGCAGCCGCTCACCAGCGACCGAGCCGAGCCCGACGACGTGACCGGCATTGCTGCGGGCGACGCCGCGGTGGCGCCGCTGCACGCGACCCGGCCGGCGGTGCCCCCGGGCCCTGCTCAGACCGGCGGTTTCATCGCCGTGCTGCGTCGCCGTGACTTCCGCTTCCTCTGGGCCGCGCAACTCCTGTCGCAGCTCGCCGACAAGTTCTTGATGTTCACGCTGCTCGTCTTCATGTACACCCTGACCAAGCGCGCGTCGCTGCAGTCGGTGCTCATGATCGCGTACACATTGCCGAGCGTGCTGCTCAGCGCACCGTCGGGTGTCTACGCGGATCGGCACGACAAGCGTGTGCTGATGGTCGGCTGCAACCTCGTGCGCGGTGGACTCATCCTCCTCATCCCCTTGGCGCAGTTATTCCCGGGGCTGCGTGGTCAGGCGTGGCCGCTCGTGATCATCACCCTGCTGTTCAGCTCGGCGGGACAGATCTTCGCTCCTGCCGAGGCGGCGAGCATCCCGTCACTGGTGACGCGACGGCAGATCACAGAGGCGACCTCGCTGTTCATGACCACCGTGATCCTCACGCTCGTGCTCGGCGTCCCGGCAGCGACCATCGCCATCGGGCTGTTCGGCAACCAGGCGCCCTTCTACATTGCCACGGCACTGTTCGGACTGGCGGCGCTCTCGGTGTGGAGGGTGGGCGTGAGCCTGCGCGCCAAGCAACAGAGCAGCGCGCCGGCGCAGAACATCCTGCGAGAGTTGCGCGACGGGATCGCGATCCTGCGCGGCAGTCCGCCGTTGCGGCTTGGCCTCTACCAGCTTGCGCTGGCGATCGTCGTGGTCTTCACGATCTTCGCCCTGGGCCCGGTGTACCTCGTGGAGGTGCTCAAACGCTCTGACAACGAGACATACATCGTGCTCGTGCCGGCAATGTTCGGGCTGATCGCGACCGGCGGTCTGCTTGGCCAGCGACCGACCTGGTCCCGCGCCAGAACGCTGGTCGCCGCCATCACCACCGCCGGCGTCTCGCTGCTGATCATGGGTGTCGTGCCCGACCTGCTCCGGACGCACGGCGCCGCAGGGCTGATGGTGCCCCTCGCCGTCGTCGTCGGCGTGGTCTTCGGATGTGCGCTTGGCGCGCTCCTCATCCCGGCCTTCACCGTGCTCCAGGAGCGGACCAACGCCGAGAGTCGCGGCCGGATCTTCGGCGGCATCTTCACGGTCATCAACGCCGCGGTCGCGATCCCGCTGCTCCTCGCCGGTGTCCTCTCCGACTTGATCGGCGTGGCTCGGGTGGTCGCGGCGCTCGGCGTGATTCTGATTCTCATCGCCGTGGCGGTGCGCTGGTTCGGCTGGACGCGCCTCCAGGTGCTCGAACCCGATCCGCAGGTGTCAGATACACGAGCGGCCGTCGACACCGAATAACGGCCCTGCAACGACGGTGTCGCGAACCCGTGGAAGCACCGGTGGCATGAATAGGGAGTGACAAGCTCCGTGGACGGTGGCCCGAAGCCGGGCCTGGCGCGGAGAGAACATGCGAGCGGTTGTGACATGCGAGTGCTGCGGGCATCGGCAGGCGATAGCCCGTCAGATTGTTCGCCCTGAATCGTTCAACCTGATCTGCCACAGCTGCGAGGGCGTGCTCCGCGTCGAGGTCACCGCCGGCGACCTGCACGCGGCCCAGCAGTCCACCGTCAAGACGACTCAGCCGGTCGCCTGGGTCTGACCGGCCTCGGGAACTGACGCCGAGCCACTGGTATCATCGACGGCGCTCACGCTTGCCGGTGCGAGCCAGGGGCGCATAGCTCAGTTGGTACGAGCGCTGCGTTGACATCGCAGAGGTCATAGGTTCGATCCCTATTGCGCCCACCATCGGCTTTTGACTAGATACCAGCTGGTTACAGCGGCTCGCCGACTGCCTCCAGAAACGTCCGGGGGGTTGCTGTTCAAGGGCCAGTCTGTGTCCTTGGGATAAGCTGCGATACGAGATCCAAAGGAGACTCACTGGATGACCGCTCGCGTGATTGGAGCGATCGCGATCGTGGTGGGCGCGGTGTTCGCCCTCATCGGCCTTGAAACCATCGGATTCGGCCTGCTCCTCATCGTCCCCGTTGGTTTTGTGTTGAGGCGGCACCTTACGGGCAGGCGCTTTGCGGTCGTTGTGATCGCGTTCGCCGTCGGATACCTTCTCGGAGTTGGGTTTTTTGCGGTTCGAACCTCGGGGATAGTCGCCAGCGGCGTCGTCGATTGGGGCGTCGTCAGTTACTTCGCCAGCATGGCATCCATTGGTGTCGCGTTGCTAATCGCAGGCTTAGTCCTGTATCTCCGAAATCAAGACGCTCGGGGTACGGTGGCGTCCGGCGGGACACGCTAGGCCACCACCTGGTCTCATCGGGGCCGCTCCCGAACCACTTCGGCCGGTCGCTTGTCGTCGCGTAGCCCGAGGAAGCGCGGTTGCCGTAGGCGACCATCATTCGTCCATTCTGCGAAGCCGATCTGCGCGACCAGTTCGGGCCGGGTCCAGTGCGTGCCGCGCGGAATGGGTCTCGCGTCCATGAACGATGGCCCCGATGTCTCCAGGGATCGCAGTCGCGCGCCGAGCTCGCGAAGCCTCGCCGCGCTGTAGCCGGTGCCGACCTTTCCGGCGTACCGGAGTCGACCCTCCTCGTGATAACCCACGAGCAGCGCACCGAAATCAGTCCTGCTGCCGGTTGGATCGGTGTAACCGCCGATGATGAACTCCTGCTCCCAGACGCACTTCAGCTTCAGCCAGTCCTTCGAACGCCCGGGGACGTACGGCGCGTTGGCACGCTTGGCGATGAGTCCCTCCCAACCGGAATGGCACGCGTCGTCAAACCGCCGCTCAGAGTTGTCTCGCCAGGCTTTGGACAGGTGCAGGGCCGCGCTCGGCCGGATTGCCCGCGTCAATCGGGCGCGACGCTCTTCGAGCGGCCGGTGAGTCAGGACCTCGCCGTCGATCTCCAGAACGTCAAAGACGCAGTAGACCACCGGGTACGCTGCAATCTGCTGGCGGGAGGGCGCAGTGGCGCCGAGACGCTGTTGCAGCCGGCTGAAGGACGTCTGCTCTCCTTGGTACGCGACGACCTCACCGTCAAGCAGGAACTCGCGTGCACGCTGCGTGACCAGGGCAGCGCGTACTTCCGGGTATGTGGCGGTGAGGTCCTTGCCGGTGCGTGACTCGAGCCGCACGTCGCCGCCCCGTTTGCGCGCAACGCAGCGCTCGCCGTCGAACTTGCGCTCGAGCAGCCAGTCGCCACCGAAGTCGCGACGCTCCGTCAGGGTCGCCAGCATCAGAGGCATTGGCACAGCCGCATCGTCCCCCTTCTCAGGCACGTCGGGTGCTGCTGGTCAGCGCATCGACTCCACCGCGGAATGGGCAGCCGGCGACATGTCCGGGTTGAGCTGGTAAAAGGCCCAGATACCGCGCTTGAAGCTGGTCACGATCCCGGCCTCACGAAGCTTGGCGAGATGGTGGCTGATGGTCGGCTGGCCGAGATCGAACGCGGCGGTGAAATCACATACGCATACCGGGTCCGCCGCGGCGGTAAGGATGTGCAGGATCTGCACGCGAGTGGGATCGCCGAGGGCCTTGTACATGGTGGCGAGCTGGTCAGCATGCGCATCGGGCAGCGGCGGCGCAACCGGCTGACAGCAACCCTTGACGCGGTCGACGACCTGGAGGCTCGAGAGGTCCGTGCGAGTGGGCATGCGCCCATTCTACCCATTGACAGGCATCGATGGGAGCAGCTATGATCCAGGTCAATCAATCGACGCCTATCGATAGGAGATGGCCATGGACTGCGATTGCCCCTGTGGTTCCTGCCCGTGCGACTGCGAGTGCTGCTGAAATGGGACGGGTGCAGCTCGCATTGAACGTTTCCGATCTCGACGAGGCGATCGGCTTCTACTCGAAGCTCTTCGAAACCGAACCTGCAAAACGCCGGTCCGGGTATGCGAACTTCGTGGTCGCCGACCCACCCTTGAAACTGGTGCTCTTTGAGAATCCGCCGCAGGCCGGGACCCTCAATCACCTGGGAGTTGAGGTGGGCTCAGCCGGCGAGGTGGTTGCAGCCACGCAGCGGCTCGCCGCCGAAGGGTTGCCCACCGAGGTGGAGGATGGGGTCACCTGCTGCGATGCGCTCCAGGACAAGGTGTGGGTCACGGGCGCCGACACTCGATGGGAGGTCTACACGATGCTCGCCGATGCGCCCGTCGCATCGGCTGATGCGGGCGCGGCGGGTTGCTGCGCGACCGGGGCTGACGCGACCTCCCCCTGTTGCTGATACTGACGCATGCACCTCGTCGCCGTCGGCGGCAGTGATGCCGGCATCAGCGCGGCTCTGCGCGCTCGCGAGCTCGAACTCCACAACCGATGTCACCGTCGTCGTCGCCGACAGCTATCCGAACTTCTCCATCTGTGGGATTCCGTACTACGTGTCTGGCGAGGTGCCGCACTGGCGCAACCTCGCCCACCGGACGCTCGCGGATCTGGAAGCCACCGGCATGACCCTCCGGCTCGACACCGTCGCTCGCCGCATCGAAGCCCGCGACCGCACGCTCGTGGTCGCCACGTCGCAGGGCGGCGAGGAATCGATTCGCTACGACGCCTTGGTGGTGGGTACGGGCGCGGTCCCGGTGCTCCCACCGATTGATGGACTGAGGGGCGACAACCCGCTTGGACCAGCCGACGGGGTGCATCTGCTCCATTCGATGGGCGACACCTTCGCCATCATGCGAACCCTCACGGACCAATCCCCGCGACGAGCGATCATCGTGGGCGCCGGCTATGTCGGGCTCGAGATGGCGGAAGCGCTCACCGCGCGAGGCCTTGCGGTCACCCAGATCGAGCAGCTTCCGGAGGTGCTTCCCACTGTTGACCCGCAACTCGGCGCGCTCGTCCATCGCGAGCTCACCGAACACGGTGTCGAGGTCGTGTGTCGCACGGTGGTCACGCGAATCGCCAGAGCGGCGCCCGGCGCTCCCGGCCGGATCGAGGTTCACGCCTCGGGCGAGAGCTCGAACGGGAGCTATTTCGCCGACGTCGTCCTCGTTGTCGTCGGAGTCCGTCCCGACGCGCAGCTGGCGCTCGAGGCGGGAGCCGAGGCCGGCGCCAAAGGATCGATCGCCGTCGATCGCCACATGCGCACCAATCTCCCAAACATCTTTGCCGCCGGCGATTGCGTGACCACCTATCACCGCCTTCTCGGCAACACGTATCTCCCGCTCGGAACCACCGCGCACAAGCAGGGCCGCGTTGCGGGTGAGAACGCCATCGGCGGCGACCGGAGCTTCGCGGGCAGCCTCGGCACTCAGGTTGTCAAGGTGTTCGAGATGGCCGCGGCGCGCTCGGGTCTTCGGGACCACGAAGCCGCCGCCGCCGGATTCGATCCGGTGACCGTGGGCCACGAGGCCGACGACCACAAGGCGTATTACCCCGACAGCCATCGCATTTCCATGCGCTACACGGGCGACCGCAGCACCGGTCGTCTGCTCGGCGTGCAGCTCTTCGGACACCGCCATGCGGAGATCGCCAAACGCATTGACATCGCGGCGGTCGCGATCTACAGCGGCTTGACAGTCGACGCGATCAGCGACCTGGACCTCTCGTACACACCGCCGCTCGGCAGTCCCTGGGACGCCATCCAGGCCGGCAGTCAGGCCTGGGTCCGCGCGACCGACACGGCATAGCCGCCTTGGTGCGCTGCGCCTCCGCTCTTTGGGAATCGACGTCGTGTCGCATGACATGCATTCGCGAACCTGACCGCGCGCCAGCATCTGACGAACCTGCGGACGTCCCTCTAAACTTGACTAAACTAGTCAGGTTTTGCTACGGTTCCCCCGAATGGCACATGGATGGCCGGGATTGACGCGCCGCCGATGGCTCGACCACGGCTGCTGCGGCTCCGCGATCTGTAGTCGGTAATCGGCTCGCACGTCGAGCCGTTCGCCATCGACGGGTGTGATCAACCATTTCCTTCACGGAGGTCCGACATGTCTGTCACCGATGAACTCATCAAGAACAACGAGCAATTCGCCGCCTCGTTCGACAAGGGCGACAAGCCGATGCCGCCCGCGCGCGGGGTCGCCGTGGTCGCGTGCATGGACGCCCGGCTGCATGTGAGCTCGATGCTGGAACTCGAGGTCGGCGATGCACACATCATTCGCAACGCCGGAGGCGTGGTCACCGACGATGCAATACGCTCGCTGGTGATCTCGCAGCGGTTGCTTGGGACCACGGAGGTCATCCTCATTCACCACACCGACTGCGGCATGCTCACCTTCACCGACGATGCGGTCAAGGCGCAGATCAAGCAGGAGACCGGCATACGCCCACCGTTCTCGCTCGAGGCCTTCCCCGATGCCGAGGACGACGTCCGCCAGTCGATCGCTCGCATCAAGGCAAGCCCGTTTGTCCCGATTCGCGACAACGTGCGTGGGTTCGTATACGACGTCGCCACCGGGAGACTGCACGAGGTTGCAGCCGGCGAGCGCGAGCTGACCGGGTCGACGTCGGGTGTCGCCGCGGGGTCGGTTCGGTAGCGATCTCGACAGCGCACGGCCGCGCGCGTGACCCCGCGCACGCGCCGTGCGCTTAACCCCGTCGCCGTGCCGCGCCGCCTGAGCGTGGTGACTTTGGGGGCAACGCTTTCGACCACGCGAGCGAGGTCGTGATCCAGCGTCGCGCCTCGTCCAGGTCGGTCGCCCAGCCCTTCGGCAGCGTCGTATATCCCTTCATCGGTCGCCCTGGCATCGGTGTGAAGTCGGATCCTCCCGCAGCTCGAAGACGCGCACCTTCGTCGTCGGAAAGACGAACGAAGAGGGTGTCGCCGAAGAGACCCGTGAACAGGTTGCCGTTGACGAACGCAGCCGGGTTGCCGAACATCGGACGTGCGCTGACGGCGGGATCAACGGGCACGAGCGTCGCGAACGCCGTGGCGCTCCCGGCACTCGGCTTGGGCATCGCGCCGCCGGCCGACGGGCTCACGACGCGAGCACCGCGGCTCGCCGGGTGTGCTCGGCGGGGCGAGTGACAAGAACGTTACAACCTCTCCTGACCATCACAACTCCCTGCTCATAGTGGCTTCGCAGTGTCGGTGCTCGCGTACCCATCAGTTGCGCACAGGCATGTGCGTTACTGCGCAATCAAAGTACGCGGTTGTCCACACTGTCAACACCCCCGCGTGTTCCAAACGCGTCGCGCCGAGCATGCACACCGGCACAACGAGACGGTTGACAGACTGTCGTGGCCGCGGCGTACACTCATCCGGTGGCATCGGAGGCGGGCGCGTTGAAACATTCTGGGCGAACCCCCGCGCCGTACCGGATCTGCGCTCGAGTCGGATGCGGAGAGCCGGTGCACAAACCAACGGCGAAGTACTGCAGCATCAAGTGCTGCTCCATCGACCCTGAGCGGCACGAGCGCTTGCGCAATCAAGCGCGCAGAGCATCGGCGCGGCCGATACCGATGCTGCGTCAACTCCGATTCGATTTTCCGTCGCAGGCTTTCGACCCCGAGGCGCAGCTGACGCAACTCTGTCAAGCGCGCGAGGATGTCCCCGCGGGGATGTCTCGTCTCACCGGCTGAAGCGCACCCTCCGAAGCGAGGCGTCACCGGCCGACTGCGTAGAATCGGCATCTCATGCCTGACGAGATCGTCGACGACGCGGCCGAAGCCGGCGCTCCACTCCCTGCCCCGGCCGCGCCGACCCTTGAGATCCTGCGTCACAGTGCGGCGCACCTGATGGCCGCCGCGGTGGTCGAGTTGTTTCCGGGCGCTCAGTACGACGTTGGTCCCGCGATCGACGACGGATTCTTCTACAACTTCCGCCTCCCCGCTGGCCGGCACTTCGTTGACGACGACCTTCCGCGCATCGAGAGCCGGATGCACGAGCTCGCGGCACAGCGCATTCCCTTCGAGGCCGAGACGCTGTCGCGCGATCAGGCCGTGGTCCTGTTCACCGACCTGCACCAGGACTTCAAGGTGGACATCATCAACCGGCTTCCGGACGATGTGAACACCGTGAGCATCTACCAGACCGGCGCGTTCATCGACCTCTGCCGCGGCCCGCACGTGCCGGACACGGGATGGCTTGGCGCGGTCCGGGTGCTGCGCGTTGCCGGTGTCTACTGGCGAGGCGACGCACGCAACGAACAGCTGCAGCGCGTGTACGGTACGGCGTGGTTCTCGAGCGAGGAGCTCGAAGCGTACATGCAGCGGCTCGAGGAGGCGCGCAAGCGCGACCATCGCCGTCTCGGGGCCGAGCTCGATCTTTTCTCGTTCCCGGACGAGATCGGATCAGGGCTGCCGGTGTTCCACCCCAACGGCGGCCTCGTGCGCTCGCTCATGGAGGACTACTCGCGCAAGCGCCATGCCGAGAGCGGTTATGCCTTCGTGAACTCACCCCACATCACCAAGGAGGACCTCTTCAAGGTATCGGGGCATCTCGACTGGTTCGCCGAAGCGATGTTCCCACCCATGGAGCTCGACGAGGGGACGAAGTACTACCTCAAGCCCATGAACTGCCCGATGCACATCCTCATCTACCGCAGCAGGATGCGCTCGTACCGAGAGCTCCCGTTGCGACTCTTCGAGTTCGGCACCGTCTATCGCTACGAGAAATCCGGGGTGATCCACGGGCTGACGAGGGTGCGCGGGCTGACCATGGACGACGCGCACATCTTCTGCTCCCGCGCGCAGATGATGGACGAACTCATCTCATTGCTCGACTTCACGCTGGGCATGCTCAGGGACTTCGGACTCACCGACTTCTACCTCGAGCTCTCGACGCGCCCCGAGGGCAAGGCGGTGGGCACGGTGGAGGAGTGGGACGTCGCGACCCAGGCCCTGCGCAGTGCGGCCCAGGGAAGGAGCCTCGAACTCGTCCTCGACGAGGGGGGCGGAGCCTTCTACGGTCCAAAGATCTCGGTCCAGGCGCGCGACGCCATCGGTCGAACCTGGCAGATGTCCACGATCCAGGTCGACTTTCAGTTCCCGCAGCGCTTCGATCTGCATTTCGTCGACGACTCGGGTGCCGAACAGCGTCCGATCATGATTCACCGTGCGCTCTTCGGTTCCATCGAGCGCTTCTTCGGCATCCTGCTCGAGCACTACGCGGGCCACTTCCCACTCTGGCTCGCTCCCGTGCAGTGCGCGCTCCTCCCGGTGCAGGACGACAGCGAGGAGGTTATGTCCTCCATCCAGAACCTGGCAGGGGAGATGCGCGCGCGCGGATTGCGCGTCTCGGTCGATGACCGTCACGGCGAGCGCATGCAAGCCCGCATTCGCGATGCGGAGTTGCAGCGGATCCCGTACGTCGTGGTGATCGGCAAGCGGGACGTCGAGCGCGGCGACGGCGTGGTGCGCGTCCGCGACGTGCGGCGCAACGTGCAGGAGGACACGTCGACCGGCGCGCTCATCGACCGCCTGGTCGCCGAGGTGGACGAGCGGCGACCCGAGTAAGGCGGGAGCGGCGTCCGCAACCACCCGATGCGCCCCTCACGCGTGCGCCGCTTCGCGGCGAAGCCAAGTTGCGGGCGGCGCTCGCGGGATTCGGCGTCGATGTCAACGCTCGGGTCTGCCTCGACCTCGGCGCCGCCGCCGGCGGCTTCACGCGCGTGCTGCTGGAGGCCGGCGCCACGTGTGTCTACGCCGTGGACGTGGGCTACGGGCAACTCCTCGGGTCGCTGCGCCAGGATCCTCGCGTGCGCAACCTCGAGGCCACGAATGTCTCGAAGCTCGACACCCGCCTGGTCCCGGATGCGATCGACGTCGTGACCATCGACGTCTCATATCTCGCTCTGGCCGCGGCCGTGGCCCAGCTCGGCGGGATCGTCCTCAGCGATGACGCCGACCTGGTCGGACTGGTCAAGCCGATGTTCGAGCTGCGCCTGCCATCGGCGCCATCGGATCCCAGGGTCGTGCAGCTGGCGATCGAACGGGCTGCGACCGGCATCGAGGCGGCGGGATGGCGTGTGATCGCCAGCATGCCGTCACCCGTCCTCGGCGGACGCGGCGCTGTGGAGGCGCTGCTGCACGCTCGCAGATCGCGATGACGTGCGCTGAGGTTTGGCCGTCGCTCGCGCGTGCTATATTCAGCGGCCGACGCCCATCGTGGGCGCCGCAAAGCAGGACCGTCAGGTACGGCCCTCACCTTCCGGGCTTGCCTTGAAGGTCCAGCACCCGATCCCTGGATAGCGGAACCGCTGTCCAGTTTTTTTGTCCACAAGGAGGCCGCGCCGATCGCATTCAGAGAGTTGAGGGTCAACGACCAGATCCGCATCCCTTCCGTCCGACTGTTCGATGACACCACCGGCGAGCAGCTGGGGATCGTCCCCATCGAGAAGGCGCGGGAGCTCGCCGCCCAGCGGGAGCTGGACCTGGTCGAAGTGGCTCCTCAAGCCCAACCGCCGGTCTGCAGACTCATGGACTACGGGCGCTTCAAGTTCGAAGCCCTGAAGAAGGAGAAGGAGAGCCGCAAAGAGCACAACACCATCAACGTCAAGGAGATGAAGCTCCGTCCCAAGATTTCGGAGCATGACTTCCAGACCAAATTCGGATCGGTCCGTCACTTTCTCGCTGACGGCGACAAAGTCAAGCTCACGATCATGTTCCGCGGGCGTGAGATGGTGCACCAGGAGTACGGGCGCAAGCTGCTCGACCGGATGGCGGAAGAGCTCAAGGAGGTCGCGATCATCGAACGGAATCCCCTCGTCGAGGGCCGCAACATGATCATGATCATGAGCCCGCTCAACAAGAAGCATGCCAAAGGCGACCAGCACAGCAACGAGCGCCGTCCAACCCAGGACGTGGAGGTGATCGTCACGGTTCCGGGGGAAGACCCCGGCGCCGAATCAGGGAGCAGCGACCATGCCGAAGATACGAACGCATAAGGGAACCGCCAAGCGACTCCGCGTCACCTCGACCGGAAAGGTGATGCGGCGCAAGGCGTTTCGCTCGCACTTGCTGGAGCACAAGAGCGCCAAGCGCAAGCGCCAATATCGGATGCAGCACGAGGTGTCCCCGGCGGACCGCCGTAAGGTCATCCGGCTTGCACCCTATCTGTAGTAGGAGAGCGACATGGCCAGAGTGAAGCGCGGGGTGACCGCCAAGGCTCGCCACCGCAAGATTCTCGAGCTCGCCGAGGGGATGCAGGGAGCTCGTCACCGCCTCTACAAGAACGCCAACGAGGCGGTCATGCATTCGCTGGCGTACGCCTATCGCGACCGCAAGCAGCGCAAGGGCGACATGCGCGGTCTCTGGATCGCACGGATCAATGCGGCAGCCCGGCAGAACGGCCTCGCCTACAACCAGTTCATGCACGGTCTCAAGGAAGCCGGCGTCGACGTGAATCGCAAGATGCTCGCCGACATCGCCGTCAAGGACTCGGGATCGTTTCAGCAACTCGTCGAAGTCGCGCGGGGCGCTCTCACCAAGGCGTGACCGCCGACCTGCACAGCGTTGCGGCGGAAGCTCTCGAGGCAGTCGCCGCTGCGCAGGATGTCAACGCCCTCGACGCCGCCCGAGCCAGATACCTCGGACGCGGCGACGGTGAGCTCACCGCATTCCGTCGAGGCCTCGGCAAGATCGCCGACGCTGAGGGCCGGCGCCAGATGGGGCAGATGGTCAATGAGCTCGTCGAGCGGGTCACCGGCGCCGCGGACGAGCGGCAGCGGGCCATCGAGCACGCCGCCCGGGCAGCGAGCCTGGAGACGGAGGCGCTCGACCTCACGCGGCCGGCGCCGCCGTTGCGTCGAGGCCGTCTGAACCCGGTGACCCTGGCCTCGATCGAGATGCGCCGGATCTTCGCGCAGCTCGGATACGAGGCCGTCGATGGACCCGAGGTGGAATATGACCGCTACAACTTCACCCTGGTCAACCAGCCGCCCGGGCACCCGGCTCGCGACTCGCAGGACACCTTCTACATCGATGATTCGCGGCTCCTCCGTACCCACACATCTCCGGTGCAGATCCGCAGCATGCTGCTCCGCGGCGCCCCGCAACGGGTGATCGTTCCTGGCAAGACGTTCCGGCGCGACCACGACGCGACCCACCTGCCGATGTTCCACCAGGTCGAGGGACTCTGCATCGAGGAAGGGATTGCGGTGAGCGACCTCAAGGGCACGCTCGAGTACTTCGCGCGGTCGTTCTTCGGACCTGATTCCACGCTCCAGTGGCGACCCCACCACTTCCCGTTCACGGAACCGTCCCTCGAGCTGGAGCTCGCCTGCGTGGTGTGCGGCGGGTCGGGTTGCAGCGTCTGCCGGTACAGCGGGTGGCTCGAACTGCTCGGGAGTGGGATCGTGCATCCGCAGGTGCTGCGCAACGGCGGCATCGACCCTGCCCGTTACTCCGGCTTCGCCTTCGGCATGGGTATCGAGCGCGCGGCGATGCTCGCGTGGGGCATCCCCGATATGCGCCTCCTGTACGACAACGACGTGCGCTTTCTGCGCCCTGCTCCGAGTGAGGGGCGAGGGGCGGCGGCCGTCAAGACCTCGTGAAGATTTCGCTGCGCTGGCTGCGCGATTACGCAACCCTCGACGCGCCGGTCGCCACGATCGCGAAAACCCTCGTCGACACCGGCACCGAGGTCGGCGCCGTCGAGGTCGGCGGGGAGGGGCTGGTGGTCGCGCGCATCGCGGCGCTGACTCCTGTTTCCGGCTCCGCCCACCTGCAGTTCGCCGATATCGATATCGGACCCGTGCCGCCGCAGCTCGCCGCGTTCAGCGTTACGCCGGGGACGGTGCGAGTGATGACCGGCGCGCCAAACCTCAAGGTCGGCCATCTCGTGCCCTACGCCCCGCCGGGATCCCGGCCCCCGGCGATGGACGAGCGGCTCGGCGTGAAAGCGATCCGGGGGCACAAGTCTCCCGGCATGCTCTGCTCGGCGGTGGAGCTCGGGGTGGGGGAGGATGCCGACGGCATCCTGATCCTCGCGGAGGGGGCATCCGGTCAGCCCCTCGGCGAGGTCCTGGCGCTCGACACAATCCTGGAGGTCGACGTGACCACCAACCGGCCCGACTGCCTCTGCCACGTCGGCATCGCACGCGAGCTGGCTGCGGCGCTCGGCGAAGGTCTCAATGAGCCCCCGGCGCTGGTGCCGGAGCAGGTGCTGTCGGCCACCGGCGTGGAGTTGCGGGCGCAGGTGCGCATCGAGGATCCGGAGGGGTGCCCGCGCTTCGCGGCGCGGGTGATCGAGGGCGTCGTCGTGGGTCCATCGCCGCCATGGTTGCGCGAGCGCCTTCGAGCGGTGGGCCTGCGTCCGATCAACAACGTCGTGGACGTGACCAACTTCGTGACCCACGAGCTCGGTCAGCCGCTCCACGCCTTCGATCTCGACAGGTTGGTCCAGGTCGGCGGCGGCAGGGTCGCGGATGTCGTCGTCCGGCGGGCGACCGACGTCGAGCGGGTCGTCGATCTCCTCGGCACCGACCGCGAACTCAGCGTCGACGACATCGTCGTGTGCGCCGGCTCCACCCCCGTGAGCATCGCCGGCATCATCGGTGGCAGTTCCACGGCAGTCACCGACGCCACCAGGGCTGTCCTCCTGGAAGCGGCGAACTGGGACGGTCCAACCGTCAGGGCGACCTCGAAGCGGTTGGCGCTCCGTACCGACGCATCGACGCTCTTCGAGAAGGGACTGAGCGATCGTCTTCCCCCGGTCGCGCTGGAGCGAAGCGCTGCCCTGATTGCCGAATGCTCAGGTGGGCATGTCCTGCGCGGGGTGATCGACGAGTGGCCGCGACCGCTGCCCGAGCTGGGTCCGATCGCGTTGACGGCTTCGTTCACCGCCGCTCTGCTCGGCATACCGATCGATGCGAGTGAGATGGCGACGATCCTGGCGCGTCTCGGTTTCGCCGTGGAGCAGGACAGGGCGACCCTCTCCGTCATGACGCCGTACTTCCGGCGCGACGTGGCCATCGCGCACGACCTCGTCGAGGAGGTCGGCCGGATGATCGGGTACTCGCGCGTGCCCAGCACGCTGCCCGGCAGGCGCAGCGTGGTCACCACGACCGCACCACGGCCACCGGTGGAGGACAGGATTCGCGACGTGTGCGTCGGCGCCGGCTTCGACGAGGCGATCACGTTCTCCTTCGTCGGCCGGTTCAACTCCCAGGTGCTGCCCGGTCTGGGTCGCGGACGCACCCCGATCCCGCTGCGCAATCCGCTCAGCGATGAATGGAGCGTCATGCGCACCTCGCAGTTGCCCAGGCTCTGCGCCGCGCTGGCGACCAACCTCAATCGCGGCATGGCGGATGTCATGCTCTTCGAGCTGGGCAGGGTCTTCTGGGAGGGCGAGCGCGACGGGCTCCCGGCCGGATCCACGCCCGATTCCTTCGACCTCGGCCTGCCCGCGCTGCCGCTCGAGCCCCTGCTGCTCAGCGTGGCGATCCACACGTCGAGCGGTGCCCCTGACGCCGCCGCGGATGCCCTGCGGCGGGTGCAGTCCGTGTTCGACTGGATCTTCACCGACGTGGCCGGCGCTCCACCGCGGGTGGATCCCTCCGAGGAACCGGGCCTCCACCTCGGAAGGAGCGCCGCGCTCACGCTCGATGGCCGGCCGCTGGGCGTGATCGGCGAGCTCACCTTCGAGACGGCGGCAACCTTCGAGATCCGCGGGCGCGTTGCGGTAGGGGAGCTGCGCATCGACACGCTGGTTCCGTCCTCACCCCGGCCGCTCCGCTACGTACCGCCGCCGCGCTTTCCGGAGATCGTCCAGGACCTCGCCGTCACAGTACCGGCCGACCGGCGCGCGGGGGATGCCTTGGAGGCGATTCGCGAGCTGCAGCACCCACTCCTGGAGCGTACCGAGCTCTACGACGAGTATCGAGGGGGCAATCTCCCGCCCGGCCGGAAGGGCTGGACCTTCCGGCTCACGTTCCGCGCCTCCGATCGCACCCTGTCCGGGGACGAGGCACAGCAGGCGCAGAACGCGATCGCAGGAGCGCTCGCGACGCGGTGCGACGCAGAGATCCGCCGGTAGCGCAGCTGACGCGCGAGTGGTTCGCGAGGCCGACCACCGAGGTGGCCCGCGACCTCATCGGCTGCACGCTCGTGGTCGACTCGGGGAGCACTGACGCGGTGGTCGCGCGCATCGTCGAGACCGAGGCCTATCTGGGGTTGGCGGATCCCGCGTCGCACGCGTTCCGTGGCCCGACCCCGCGAAGCGCCGTGATGTTCGGCCCTGCCGCCCACCTGTACGTCTACTTCACGTACGGGATGCATCACTGCGCCAACGTGGTCACCGAGATCGACGGTGTCGCCGGAGCGGTTCTGCTTCGCGCCGCAGCAGTGCAGGAAGGCCACGACACGGTTGCAAAGCGGCGCGGTGACGGCCTCGCGGCAGCGGCGCTGCTGCGCGGACCGGGCAATCTCTGTCGTGGCCTTGGGATCACGCGCGCCGACAATGGCATCGACCTGCTCGACCCCTCGTCGCGGGTGCGTATCGAGTCACGCGTCGAGCGCCCGGCGATCGACGTGAGCACCCGCGTCGGCGTCCGCCTTGCGGCGGACCGTCCCCTGCGGTTCACCTGGCGGGGGGACCCGGCGGTGTCGTCGCCCACCCCGCGGTGATCACCGAGCATGCGCCGATCCTGGACAAGAGAAAGGGGCCGGACTGAGCCGGCCCCTCTGTGATTACACCGTTTCTAGTACGGCAGCCCGGTAGGAAATTCCCGGGCATTTCTACAGCACCTCAACCGGTGCCAGGTTGGGAAAGGCCCGATCTCGAACTCCGCAGCCGGCACAACGCGCACTTATCCAACATCGGGACTTCCGGGGGTCACCGATTGCCCAGCGACCTCGACGGGGCGCCACAGTTGTGCCGCTCAGGGGCCCGTCAGTCGGGCCTCAACCCTCCGCTCGGCCGTGCCGGAAACGCTGCCAGACGGTACGCATCATTGAAATGTCTACCTCCGTCTGAGTGGTCGATGCTCCCTCCACGATAAACCTGTCGGCTGATTACCACAAGCGGCGCGAGGCCTAGACTGGCCCCGGGGCTGCGCTAGAATCGGAACGCCTGTTCGTCTCGGAGGATCCATGTCCGGTCACAGCAAGTGGGCTGGCATCAAGCACAAGAAGGCGATCGTCGATGCCCGTCGCGGGCAGGTCTTCACCAAGGTGACTCGGGAGCTCACCGTCGCGGCGCGTGAGGGCGGCACCGACGTCGAAGGCAACTTCCGGCTGCGCCTGGCCATGCAGAAGGCCAGAGAGGTGAACATGCCCGCGGACAACATCGACCGCGCGATCCAGCGCGGCGCGGGGGGCAAGGATGGCGCGCAGCTCGAGGAGGTCCGCTACGAAGGCTACGGGCCCCATGGGGTGGCGGTGATGGTGGACACGCTGACCGACAATCGCAACCGCACGGTCGCGGGCATTCGCAATGCGTTCACTCGATCGGGAGGCGCGCTCGGCGAGGCGAACAGCGTGGCCTGGATGTTCAACCAGCAGGGCGTGATCCGCATCGAGGCGGGCACGCGCGACCCCGAGGAACTCGCTCTCGAGCTGCTCGACGCCGTCGATGTCGGTGACGATGGAGACGTTGGCGTCGATGGCGGCGACGTCGTCGTCACGGTGGCGCCGTCGAGGTTCGAGGAGGTCCGCCGCACCCTCGAGGAGCGCGGGTACACGATCGACACGGCGGAGGTGACCATGAACCCGACCACCTCGATCCCGCTCGACGCAAGCCAGGCGCGCCAGGTGCTGCGTCTGCTCGACGGGTCTCGAGGACCATGAGGACGTGCAGCAGGTTTACGCCAATGCCGAGATCCCGGACGACGTCCTTGAGTCGGTCGGCTAACGGTCACACCGACACCCTCCGATGAGAGTGCTCGGCGTCGACCCCGGCCTCGCCCGCACCGGCGTGGCGATCGTCGAAGGCTCACCGGGTCACCTCGTGCTGCGCCACGCCTCGTGCATCGAGACGGTGCCGCAGACGAGCGAGGCAGTGCGCCTGGCCATGCTCTTCGACCTCGTCGGTCGACGCGTGCACCTCGCTGCGCCCTGAGGTGGCGGCCGTTGAGCAGCTGTTCTTCTCGACCAACCGGCGCACCGCCATGCGGGTCAGCGAGGCGCGCGGCGTGGTCCTCTGCGCGCTCGCCCGCGAAGGCGTGGCGATCGCCGAGTACACACCGACCCAGGTGAAGGAAGCGGTGTGCGGTTATGGAGCGGCACGCAAACCGCAGGTGGCGCGGATGGTGGCGAACCTGCTCGGCGTGGCCGATGTTCCGGGACACGACGACGTCGCCGATGCATGTGCGGTGGCGGTGTGCCATCACCATCGTGGCCGTCTCGGCGCGCACACGGCGTCGCGCGATCGCGCGCCAGGAGAGCCCGCTCGATCGAGCGGTCGGCAGCGCGCGGGCCGCGCTCGCACGAGCCACTCGATGATCGCGCTCGTCCGCGGCACGCTCGCCCAGGTCGGAGACGACCATGTGGTCATCGACACCGGCGGCGACACGGGGGGTGTCGGCTACGAGGTGTTCTGCCACCTGCGCACCATCACCAGGCTGCAGGCCGCGCACGAACCGCAAATCTCCCTGCACGTCCACACGAGCGTGAGCGACGACGCCATCCGG
The DNA here is from genome assembly GCA_963768105.1 of Candidatus Dormiibacterota bacterium. Classification (GTDB taxonomy): domain Bacteria; phylum Chloroflexota; class Dormibacteria; order Aeolococcales; family Aeolococcaceae; genus Palsa-851. The sequence goes on from CAVYGR010000007.1 coordinate 122,158, forward strand.
CTCTACGGTTTCGCCACCCCGGACGAGTTGCGGCTCTTCCGCCTGCTGATCGGGGTGGAGCGCATCGGCCCGAAAGCCGCGCTCGGCATCCTCGGTCGAGCCGAGCTGCCGGTCCTGGTGAGGGCGATCGCGGAGGGCGACATCGCGTTGGTCGCCACCGTTCCGGGGATCGGCCGCAAGACCGCCGAGCGGGTCATCCTGGAGTTGCGCGACAAGCTCGGCGTGCTCGAGCCGCCGGGGACGGTTCACGCCCACGCCAACGGAGAGAACGAAGCCGTCTCGGCCGCCATCGCCGGGCTGGTCGGCCTCGGGTTCCGCGAGACCGAGGCGCGCAACGCGGTCGCGGCAATCGCCGTCGACGGCGCGCCGCGCGACGTCGCGGAGCTCGTCGGCGCGGCGCTTCGGCGGCTCGACACATGACCGACGAGCGGGTGGTCAGCCCGGAGGAACTCGAGGCCGAGCGCGTGGCCGACACCGCGCTTCGCCCCCGCCGTCTCGACGATTTCATCGGCCAGGCTGCGATCAAGGACCAGGTGCGCATCCTCGTCGAGGCCGCCCGGCAGCGCGGGGACGCGCTCGACCACGTGCTGCTCTACGGCCCACCCGGGCTCGGCAAGACCACGCTCGCCCAGATCATCGCCGTCGAGATGGGGGTCAACGCCCGCCTCACGAGCGGGCCCGCGCTCGAGCACCAGGGCATGCTCGCCTCGATCCTCACGAGCCTGGACGAGCGCGACGTCTTCTTCATCGACGAGGTGCACCGCTTGAACCGCGCGGTGGAGGAGGCGCTCTACCCGGCCATGGAGGACCTCGCCTTCGACTTCGTCGCCGGCAAGGGGGCGGGCGCGCAGACCCTGCGGCTCACGCTCAACCGCTTCACAGTCATCGGCGCCACCACCCGCGCCGGGGCTCTCGGCGCGCCACTGCGGGACCGTTTCGGGGTCACCTTCCGGCTCGACTTCTACGATCCAGGCGACCTGATCGCGATCGCCAACCGGTCGGCGCACCTCCTCGGCGTCGAGCTCGATCCGGACGGCGCGTCGATGATCGCGCGCGCGCTCCCGCGGTACTCCGCGCATCGTCAACCGGCTGCTGCGGCGCGCCCGAGACTACGCGCAGGTGCGCGCCGCCGGACGCATCGATGTCGAGGTGGCGACCGCCGCGCTCGACGTGCTCGGCATCGACTCGATCGGACTGGACGAGCTCGATCGCCGGGTGCTCGGCGTGCTCTGCGGCACCCTCGGCGGCCACGCCGTCGGCGTGCAGACCATCGCCGTGAGCGTCCAGGAGGATCCGGACACCATCGAGGACGTCGTCGAGCCCTTTCTCATCCGCAGCGGCCTGCTGGCCAGAACCCTGCGCGGCCGTCTCGCGACCGCGGCGGCGTACCGGCACCTCGGGCTGCCCATCCCGGCGGGAGCGCCGGGGGCGGCTGAGGCGCAGGCCGCGCTCTTCGAGCGTTGAGGACTCGCGACTTCGACTACGCGCTCCCGGCCGAGCGGATCGCGCAGGAACCGCTCGCCGAGCGCGACGCGTCACGGCTGCTCCACGTTCGCGAGGATGGCGGTCTCGAGGACCTGCGGTTCATCGATCTGCCGCGCGTTCTGCGCGAGCACGACCTGCTTGTGGTCAACGACACACGAGTTCGGCGCGCTCGATTGCACGGCAGCGACGCGGCCGGCCGCGACGTCGAACTCCTGGTCCTGGAGCGAACCGATGCCGCCACGTATCGCTGCTTGGCGCGGCCGGCGCGGCTCGCCGGAGTGGGGTCGGTCATCCGCATCGGCGCGCACCTCGCCGCCACCGTGATCGGACCGTCGCACGACCACCCCGGTGGCCGCGTGGTGACGTTCAACGCGACGGATGCGGATTCCGCGATCGAAGCGGCGGGCACGGCCCCCCTGCCCCCTTACATCCACACCGAGATGCGCGACCCCGACCGCTATCAGACCCTGTACGCAACCGGCGCGCCAGACTCGGCTGCGGCGCCGACGGCGGGGCTGCACTTCACACCGATCGTGATCGAGCGTCTCCGATCGAACGGGATCGGCTGGGCGACGCTGCGACTCGACGTCGGGCTGGCGACCTTCGCACCGATACGGACGGACAGCGTCGAGGAACATCCGATGCACGAGGAGCGGTACGCGCTTTCCGCCGCGACCGTCGAGGCGATCGCGCGCGCCCGCAGCCGGGGAGGCCGGGTGATCGCGGTGGGCACCACCGTGGTTCGCGTCCTCGAAACGAACGTCGATGCCGAGGGCGTCCTCAGGGCGGGAAGCGGCCGCACCCGGCTGTTCATCCGTCCGGGCCATCGCTTCCGCGTGGTCGACGGGTTGCTCACCAACTTTCATCAACCTCGCTCATCGCTGCTCGTGCTGCTCGCCGCGTTCATCGGACAAGACCAATGGCGCACCGCCTACGCGCATGCGCTGCGCACCGGCTACCGTTTCCTCTCCCTCGGGGACTGCATGCTCTGCTGGCGCGCGTGATGAGCGCTGCGTTCACCATCGCGGCGGTGGACGGCGCTGCGCGCACCGGGGAACTGCGCACCGCGCACGGCAGCGTGCGAACGCCCGCGTTCATGCCGGTGGGCACGCACGCGACCGTCAAAGCGCTGCATCCCGACGAGGTCCGCGATGCGGGTGTCGACATCCTGCTCTGCAACGCCTATCACCTTGCGCTGCGCCCCGGGATCGACCTCGTCGAGCGCGCCGGGGGGCTGCACGCCTTCATGAGCTGGAACGCTCCGATCCTCACCGACAGCGGGGGCTATCAGCTGGTCAGCCTCGTCGACGTCGCGACGGTCGATGACGACTCCGCCACCTTCGTCTCACCGTACGACGGCTCGCGGCTGCGGGTCACCCCGGAGGAGGCCGTGCGCAACCAGGCCCGTCTCGGTGCCGATGTGCTCATGTGCCTCGACCATCCGGTGGCGCACGGCACGCCCGAGGCGGCGGCGCGGGAGGCCACCGAACGGACCCACCGCTGGGCGGAGCGCTGCCGAGCAGCCCACCCCGGCGGTGGGCGCCTGCTCTTCGGCATCGCCCAGGGAGGCTTCGATGCGGACGCCCGGCATGAAGTCGGCGCGATTCGTGTCCGGGCTCGGCTTCGACGGGGTGGCAATCGGAGGCCTCTCGGTGGGCGAGCCTCTCGAGACCATGCTGGCGATGACCCGGGCGAGCGTCGCCGAGCTCGCCGGTGACCAGGCGCGCTACTTCATGGGGCTGGGGACGGACTCGGAACTGCTCGCGGCGATCGCGCTCGGCGTGGACATGTTCGACTGCGTCGCCCCCACGCGCCTGGCGCGCAACGGCAGCGCGCTGACCCCCGACGGACGCCTCTCGCTGCGCAATACAGCGGTCAGGGACGAGCTCGGCCCGATCGACCCCGAGTGCCCCTGTCCGGCGTGCGCGCGATTCTCCCGCTCCTACCTCCGCCACCTCTTCCAGGCGGGCGAGATCCTGGCCCACCGGCTGGTCAGCGTCCACAACATCACCCACCTCGCCCGGCTGATGGAGGGGGCGCGGTCCGCGATCCGCGAGCACACCTTCGCCGCTTTCCGGGCGGCGCGAGACGGCCGGCTCGGAATCGAGCCCCGGTAGACTGGACGCAGGTTGTTCAGGATCACTCGTTTCCGCCTGGCGGTCGTCCTCCTCGTGGTGGTCGGCGCGTTCTTCATCGACGGCTACAGCCTCATCTACCGCTACTTCGTGGTCCATCAGCCGCTCGGTCAGACCTTGACGTCTGCTCCGTCGTTCCTCGGCCGGCAGCTCTATATCCACAAGGGGCTCGACCTCCAGGGTGGCACCGAGCTGACCATCGAGATCTGCCACGGTTACAACAACCCCCCCAACAGCGACTGCCGCAACGGACCGCCTCACGGCGCGAGCCTCGCCACCGCGCAGCAGGCGACCATCCCGATCATCGACCAGCGGGTGAACTCGCTCGGGGTGTCGGAGGCCTCGGTGCAGGCGCAGGGCGACGACCAGATTCTCGTGCAGCTGCCCGGGGTCGGTCTCACGCAGGCGGTGGACCTCATCGGGACGACGTCGCGGCTCTACTTCGCGACCCCGGTCGCGGGCGCGCCGAACCCCTCGAGCGCCTCCTTCCTCGCCGATCAGCAGGGTCACTACAACCCTGCGCAGTTCAGCGACCCGACCCTGTATCCGACGGGCTACCACTGGAAGATCGACCCGAACCTCGACGCCACCGACGTCAACACGGCGACGGTCGGCCAGGACCCGACGTCGGGCGCCATTGCGGTCGACATCAACTTCAACGGGGCGGGCGCGACCGAATGGAGCAAGATCACCAACGCCGCCTACACCGTCTATCAGAGCAACCCGTCCAGCCCGCTGGCGCAGATCGGCATCTTCCTCGACAACAACGTGCTCACCGCCCCGGTCGTCCAGGGGGGCGGCCAGAGCAACCAGACCGAGATCACCGGCAATTTCACGTCGGACTCCGCGACCCAGCTCGCCAGCCTGATCAGCGCCGGGGCACTTCCCGCGGAGATCACCACGGTGGCGAGCACCACGGTGAGCGCGACCCTCGGCCAGCAGTCGGTGACCCTCACCCTGATCGCCGGCGCGATCGGGTTGATCATCGTCGTGATCTTCATGATCGGTTACTACCGGTTCCCCGGCCTGCTGGCCACCGCGGCGCTGTTCATCTACGCGGCGATCGTGCTGGCCCTCTTCAAGCTCATCCCGGTGACGCTCAGCCTCGCCGGCCTGGCGGGCTTCGTGCTCAGCGTGGGCATGGCGGTGGATGCGAACGTGCTGATCTTCGAGCGCACCCGTGACGAATTACGCCATGGGAGAAGTGTGCCCGTCGCCGTGGAGACGGGCTTCCGCCGCGCATTTCCGGCCATTCGTGACAGTAACGTCTCGACCCTGATCACGTGCGCGATCCTCGCGCTCTTCGGCACCGACGTGATTCGCGGGTTCGCGATCACCCTGGCCATCGGCGTGATCGTCTCGTTCTTCACGGCGATCACCATCACCCGTTCGCTGTTCGCCTGGGTGCTGAGCTGGAGGATCGGCCGCGATCCGCGCCTCTACACCGAGATCCACGAGGAGTTCGCCCAGCACCCGCCGACGGGTCGGTTCGACATCGTCAAAAATCGCAACTGGTTCTTCGCCGGCTCGCTGGCGGTCATCATCCCGGGGATCCTCGCGATCATCTTCTGGGGATTCAACCTGGGCATCGACTTCCGGGGTGGCAACGTCATCAACGTCGGTCTGGCTGATCGGGTCACCCAGGCGCAGGTTGCCACGGTCGTCAACAGCGTCGCGTCGGATCTCCGTCCGGTGGTGCAGGCGCAGGGGACCAGCAACGGCGGCGCCACCCAGTTCGCCATATCGACGTTGCCATCGGACACCGAGCGCCTGCTCCAGATCGACAACGCGCTCAACGCGAAATTCAGGATCTCGACCGATCCCAAGACGCACCAACCCGACGTGAGCTTTCAGCAGGTGGGCCCGACCATCGCCGCCAGCCTCGTCACCGGGGCGATCATCATGATCATCGTCTCGGCCGCCGCGATCGCCGTGTATCTCGCCTTCGCGTTCCGGCGCCAGCGCGCGATCTCATCCTGGCGTTTCTCGGCGTGCGCCTTCTTCAAGCTGCTCCACGACGTCTTCGTGCTCGCGGGCATCTGGGCGATCCTCGGCCACTTCACCGATTTGGGCCAGGTCGATTCGCTCTTCGTCACTGCGGTGCTGACCTCGGTGGCCTTCTCGATCCACGACACCATCGTGGTGTTCGACAGGGTGCGCGAGAACCTGCGGGTCGGCCCTCGGTTGACGTTCGACCAGGTCATCAACCTGTCCACCGTGCAGACCATGACCCGGTCGCTCAACACGTCCCTCACGGTCGTGTTCGTGCTGCTGTCGCTGGTCATCTTCGGTGGCGACTCGATCCGGGGCTTCGTGCTTGCGCTGCTCATCGGCATCGTGTCCGGGACCTACAGCTCGATCTTCAACGCCAGCACGCTGCTGGTCGCCTGGGAGAAGGCGCGGACCTCAAGGTCGGTGGCGCCGCCCGCGGGCCGGCGGCGGGTGGTCACGAGGACCGCGTGATCGCATAGGCGCGGCGGCGCTGAGTCACACACATGAACAACGACAACGTCTCGGGTATCGCCGACGCCCTCCGGCCATCGCTCGCTCACCTCGGCCTCGAGCTCGTCGACGTGCACTGGTCCGGCCATGGCCGCGGCGCGGTGCTCCGGCTCACCATCGATCGACCCGGCGGCGGCGTGACCCTTGACGACTGCGAGCACGCCTCCAACGCCGCGTCGGCGGTGCTCGACGTCTACGATCCGATCGATCACTCCTACCGGCTCGAGGTCAGCTCACCGGGTGCCGAACGTCCAATCCGGAGTCCGGATGAGTGGGCCGCCGCACTCGGCCGCCGGGTCAATGTCCGGCTTCGCGAGGGAGACGCGGAGCTCGTCCTCGAGGGCAGGCTGACCTCGATCGCCGGTGCGACGGCGGAGATGGAGGTGCGAGATCGGCGAGCCAGCCGGGTCGTGGGGTTCGACCTGGGTGACGTCGTCGCAGCTCGCATCGCCATCGACATCTGATGGCCGCGCCGGCCGTCACGCTGACCGCGCTCCGGGACCTCGCCGCCGCGACGCCGCTGAGCGAGGCGGACATCACCGGTGCCGTGGAAGAGGGCCTCGCCGCGACCTACCGCAGGCTTGTCGAGGACGACCCACTGGTCCGGGCGAGGGTGAACCTCGAGACCGGGAGCTTTGTCGTCTATCGCACGGGCGGCGACGGCGCCGAGGAGGCGCTCGAGGTCACCGTCCCCGATTTCCCCCGCCAGGCGGCCGCCGCCGCTCGTTCCGCCGTCGCGGAGCGGCTCGCGGACCTCGAGCGGCGCCGCATCCTCGGTGAGGGCACGAGTCAGCGAGGCGTGCTCCGCGATGCCATCGTCGAGCGCCGGCTGGGGAGCATCTGGTACGTCGACGCCGCCGGCGTCCCGGGCATGCTGCCGCCCGAGGAGCAGATCCCCGGCGAGCGGCTGCAGGTCGGCGCTCACATCAAGGTGGTGATCGTGGAGGGGAGGCGGCGAGGGCCCGACGCGCTGGTGGTGGTCTCCCGGTCGCACCCGCAGCTGGTGCAGCGGCTCATGGAGCAGGAGATCCCTGAGCTGACCAGTGGTCAAGTCGTGGTCAGGGCCATCGCACGCGATCCCGGCCGCCGCACCAAGGTGGCGGTGGATGCCCCTGACGGCGACGTCGACCCCCAGGGGGCGTGCATCGGCCGCAACGGGGTCCGGCAGCGCGCCGTCACCTCGGAACTCGGCGACGAGCAGGTCCAGATCGTGGCCTGGTCGGCCGACCCGGCCACGTTCGTGTCGAACTCGCTGATCCCCGCCACGGCCAAGGGCGTCGAGCTCGACCTGGAGAGTAGGACCGCCCACATCGGCGTGGCAGCCGATCAACTGTCGCTCGCGATCGGGCGCGGCGGCGAAAACGCCCGGCTTGCCGCCAAGCTCACCGGCTGGCGCATCGACATTCACGCCGACCCGCCCGCGGAGGGATGAGCCGCGGCATGGCCGAACACGTCCCCGTGCGCACATGCGCCGGCTGCCGCCGTGTCCGCCCGAGAGGCGAGCTGATCAGGCTGGCGGTCACCGGTGCGACCGGGCAGGTTACCCTTGATCCGACTTGCCGGTCTCCCGGCCGCGGTGCATATCTCTGCCGGGAAACGGGTATCACCTGTCTGCGCCAGTCACGGCGGCACCGATCCCTGGCGCGCTCGCTTCGGGTCGGGGATGATGTAATCGACGAGCCTACCCTCGCCGCAGCGCTGCGGGAGCTCGCCACGGAGGTATCGACATAGCCACGGTCAAGAAGGTCACCCTGCCGGCGGGGCTCACCGTCGCCGAGCTCGCCGAACGGCTCGGCGTCTCGGGCCCCCAGTTGATCAAGTACCTGATCAGCAACGGGGTGATGGCCGCGCTCAACCAGACGGTCGACTTCGACACCGCGGCGCTGGCGGCCGATCACTTCGGCTTCGAGGCGGAGTCCGAAGACGCCGTCGCCGAGGCCGCGGCAGGCCCGTCCGCGAGCGGCCGGCGGCGCCACCCGCTGCTCGACCTCTCCGGTGCGGCACCCGGGACGCTGGTCCCCAGGCCGCCGATCGTGGCCGTGCTCGGCCATGTCGACCATGGCAAGACATCGCTCCTGGACGCTGTGCGCAAGACGAAGGTTGCCGCAGGCGAGGCCGGCGGGATCACCCAGGTCATCAGCGCGTACCAGGTCGAGCGCAACGGTCGCCTGATCACCTTCATCGACACCCCGGGCCATGAGGCGTTCACGGCGATGCGCGCCCGCGGCGCGGACGTGACCGACGTCGCGATCCTGGTCGTGGCCGCCGATGACGGGGTCATGCCGCAGACCGAGGAGGCCATCCAGCACATCCACGCCGCGGATGTCCCCATCGTCGTGGCGATGAACAAGATCGACAAGGAAGGCGTGAACCCCGATCGCGCGCTCCAGCAACTCGCCGAGCGCGGTGTCGTCGCCGAGCAACCCTACGGCGGCGACGTGCCGGTCGTGAGGACCAGCGCCAGGACCGGAGAAGGCATCGACGATCTGCTCGAAAGCGTGCTGACCGTCTCCGACATCCTGGTCGAGCCGAAGGCAGATCCGAACGGCCGCGCCGTCGGGACGGTCATCGACTCGCACCTGGAGCGCGGTCGCGGGGCGATTGCCACGCTGGTGGTCCAGAACGGCACACTTCGCGTCGGCGACAACCTCGTCGCAGGCTCGGCCTTCGGCAAGGTGCGCGCTCTAGTGGACGACACCGGCAAGCGCATCAAGGAAGCCGGGCCCGAGCACGCCGGTCGTGGTCACCGGGCTCTCCGACGTATTGATGGCCGGGGAGATCTTCGAGGTCGTCGAGACCGAGCGCGGCGCGCGCTCCAAAGCAGAAGAGCGCGGGTTCGCCGAGAAGCAGCGCCTGGCGCAGCCGGTGCGCCGGATCACTCTGGCCGATCTCGCCCAGAACATCTCCGAAGGCGAGATGAAGTCGCTCAACCTCGTCCTCAAGGCCGAGGCCAACGGCTCACTCGAGGCGCTCCGCAGCCAGGTCACCAAGATCGAGGACCCGACGGTCAAGATCAAGGTCGTCGGCGAGGGAGTCGGTGCGGTAAGCGAGTCCGACGTGAACCTGGCAGCGGTCACCGACGCGATCGTCATCGGGTTCAACGTGCGGCCCGACGACCACGCGCGTGCTGCGGCCGAGGAGCAGGGCGTCGACGTTCGCTTCTATGACGTCGTCTACCAGGTGACCGACGACATCGAGAAGGCGGTCAAGGGTCTCTACACGCCGACCATGATCGAGGTGACCCAGGGTCGCGCCGAGGTTCGACGCGTCTACCAGGTCGACGGGAAGCCGGCGATCGCCGGGTCGCACGTGCTCGACGGCAGGATCACGCGCAATGCCACCTGCCGCGTCCTTCGCGACGGCAAGGAGATCGCGCAGAGCCGGATCGATGCGCTCAAGCGTTTCAAGGACGACGTCCGCGAGGTGACCCACGGGTACGACTGCGGCATCACCCTCGCGGACTTCGGCGATTTCCATGAGGGCGACATCCTCGAGGCGTTCACACTGGAGCAGCAGAACGCATGACCGTGCGTTCCGGAGCTCGCACCCCGCGCCGCGAGCGGGTGGGGGAGCAGTTGCGCGAGGAGATCTCGGCGATGATGCTCACCGAGTTGAAGGACCCGCGGGTTCGTCTCGCCTCGATCTCGCGCGTCCGGTGCAGTCCCGATCTGCGCGAAGCCTGGCTCGCGGTGAGTGTCGTCGGCGACGATGCCGACCGCCACAACGTTGTCGATGCCCTCGTCCGCGCGGAGGGATTCCTGCGCGGCCGGTTGGGCCGGAGGCTCGAGAATCTCAGGAGTATCCCCCGACTCCACTTCGAGCTCGACGAATCGATCGCCTATGGCGTGAGGGTGAGCACGCTGCTGAGAGACCTCGACGCCGAACGTCGCGTCGAGGCAGCCGTGGAGGTCCCCGAATGACTGTCGCCGCCCCGGTCGTCTGGCCGCGTCTGGAGGACCTCATCGACCCGATCCGCAGGATCGTCAACGGAGCCGATCAGATCACCTGCCTCGCGCACAAGGACGCCGACGCCGACAGCCTTGGGTCCGCGCTCGGGTTCGCCCTCGCGCTGCGGGCCTCGGGACGAAAGGTGCGTGTCGTCGTTCCCGAGCCGCTGCCCAGGCTGCTCGACTACCTTCCCGGGTTCGAGACCGTGGACACCGGCGGCGCGCCGCTCGGCGACACCGTCTTCACGTTCGACTGCGCCACCCTCACGAGGTTCGGCGAGCGCCGCGCGGAGGTGGAGCATGCTCCGACCGTGGTCAACATCGACCACCATCCCAGCAACACCGCCTTCGGCTCCATCAACATCGTCGACGCGTCGGCGAGCGCGACCGGCCAGGTCGTCTACGAGCTGCTCGGACTCCTTGGCGTCCCGATCGACGCCGCGGTGGCGACCAACCTCTACGCCGCGCTGCTGACGGACACCGGCGGCTTCCGCCACGAGAACACCACCGAGGCGGCGCTCCGCCTGGCGGCATACCTGGTCGCGGCCGGGGCTGACCCCAGCTGGGTCGCGCTGAAGAGCTTCAAGTCGCGCTCCCTCTCCCAGGTCCGTCTCGAGGGCCTGAGCATCGCGGGGATGCGCGCTGAGTTCGACGGACGCCTGCTCTGGTCCGAGGTGACCGGGGTCATGCTCGACCAGGCTGGCGCGGACATGCAGGAGTCCGAGGGCATCATCGACGCGCTCCAGAGCATTGCGACCATGCAGATCGCAGTCCTCCTCAAGGAGTCGACACCCGACCGCACCAAGATCAGCGTGCGCACGCGCGAGCCATTCGACGCGACCGATGTCTGCACGCCATTCGGAGGTGGAGGGCACCGTCGCGCTGCGGGCGCGGAGATCGAGGAGCCGTTGCCCGACGCCCGTCGCCACGTGCTCGAGGTCGCTCGCCGGCTGATCGAAACCGCCAGGTGAGCGGCGTCGCCGCGCCCGGGGCCGGTCCGGAGCCGGGGTCCGCGGTCGCGCGCAGAGGCGGCGTGCTCCCACTCGACAAGCCGGCGGGGATCACGTCGTTCGACGCCATCCGCCAGGTCCGGCGGATTCTCGGCGAGCGCCGGATGGGCCACGCGGGCACGCTCGACCCGACTGCGACCGGCCTGCTGCCGATCTGCGTCGGGCGGACCACGCGGTTGGTTGACTACTTTCACGCGCAGCCCAAGACCTACCACTGCGTGGTCCGCCTCGGGGAGCGCAGTGATACCGGCGACATCGAGGGCCTGGTGACCGCGGGCGCGGACGCCGCGCACCTGGATGCCAGCCGGGTCGGAACAGAACTCCAGCGCTTCACCGGCGATATCGATCAGACCCCGCCCATGCACTCAGCGGTGCGGCACGAGGGACGTCATCTCTACGAGCTCGCCCGGGCGGGCGAGGAGGTCCCCCGCGAGCCGCGGCGGGTGACCATCCACTCCGCGGAGCTCGTCGACTTCCGCCCCGGCGCGGTTGCGGAGGCGGAGATCGTGGTGGTCAGCGGCAAGGGCGCCTACATGCGCGTGCTCGCCGCCGATCTGGGAGAGGCGCTGGGGACCGGCGCCCTGCTCGGCTGGCTCTCGCGAACCAGCTACGGCACGCTCCGCCTCGGGGAGGCGATCGGCCTCGAGCGCCTCGCCGACATGGATGACCCGTGGTCGGCGCTGCTCCCTCCCGAGGTCACCGTTGCCCATCTGCCCCAGGTCAGCCTGGGGCCGGCGCAGGTGCAGCAGGTGCGACGCGGGCAGTCGATCTGGCTGCCCCGCTCGGTGCTCCCCGATGTGGCCGGCGAGTGCCGGATCCACGAGCCCACCGGCGAGCTGGTCGGCATCGGCGAGCTCAGCGGCGGCCTGCTCCGACCGACCAAGGTGCTGACCGCCTGACAGCACGATGGAACTGTTCCATGACCTCCCGGCGAGGGAGGCGAGCGACCCAGGGTCGGCGGTGACGATCGGCAGCTTCGACGGCGTCCACATCGGTCACCGGCGGCTCGTCGGCCGGGTGCGCGCCGCGGCCGATCGGCGGGGTCTTGCGGCGATCGCAGTCACCTTCGACCCGCACCCGCGCTGTGTGGTCGACCCGGCGGGATGCCCCCCTCTGCTCTCGGGCCTGGACGACCGGGTCGATCTCCTCGGCCGTGCGGGCGCGGGACGGGTCGTCGTGCTCCCGTTCACCCCTGAGTTGCGGACCTGGAGCGCGGATCGCTTCGCCGCGGCGCTGGTCGAACGGCTCGGCATGCGCCAGCTCCTCGTGGGCCCTGGTTTTGCACTCGGGCACGGCCGCGAGGGCGACATCGGGTTCCTGAGGGGCGTCGGGCGGCGGCGCGGGTTCAGCGTCACCTGCGTTGCATCGGCGCGGCGGGGCGGGCTGCCGGTGTCGTCCGGGCGCGTTCGCGACGCGCTCGAGACCGCGAGGTTCACGGAGGCGATCGCCATGCTCGGCCGGCCGTATGTGCTCGAAGGTCGCGTCGAGCGCGGCCAGGGCCGGGGCGCCGGCCTCGGCGTCCCGACCGCGAACCTCGCCGTCGACCCAGCGCGGTGCATCCCGTCTCCCGGGGTGTACGCCGGATGGGTCGACGCTGGTGACGGCTGGCGCCCCGCGGCGACGGGCATCGGCACCCGACCAACGTTTGGTGGGGGTTCGATCACGGTCGAGGCGCACGTCCTTGACTTCAGGGGGGACCTCTACGAGCGCGAGGTGCGGCTCGCTCTGGCCCGCAGGCTCAGGCCGGAACGCGCCTTCGCGTCGATCGCCGCACTCACCACCGCGATGGCACACGACATCGAACGCACCCGCGAGGTCGTCCGGCGCTTGCCGCCGCCGCGGTGAGCGGCGGCGCGTTCGCCGGTGCCGAACCTGCGAAAGTGGGGCGCATGCGCGGCAGCTGGGGCGCGACTCCGCGTGCGTTGCGAGCTGCGGGGATCTTCCGCGGACATGTATCGAACGACGGCGACCGGCGGCTCGGTGCGACGCATTGACGCCGGACGCATCGACTGCGACGACGACACGCGCGACGCCGACATGCCTGCACGCGCCGATAACACTGCGCGCCGATCGAACTGGCCGAAGCCGGTGATTGCCGATCTCCTGCTAGACTTGCGGCGAACAATCGTGCCAATCGTCAGATCCAAATCCGAGATCATCGCGGAGCATCGGCGCCACGAAACGGACACCGGCTCCACCGAGGTCCAGGTTGCCGTGCTGAGTGAACGCATCGCTTCCCTCACCGAACACCTCCGTGACCATCCCAAGGACCATGCGTCGCGTCGTGGGCTGCTCAAGCTCGTCGGCCAGCGACGCCGGCTGCTCGACTACCTCTCGGGGACGGACGTCGAGCGCTATCGCGCACTGATCGGGCGCCTCGGTCTGCGCCGGTAGTGTCAGTCGCGCACCACATCAGGCACAAGCAACACACACCATCAACCGACCCGGAGCCGGCAGCGTTCGGCGACGTCGCACTCCCAGGTGAGACGTTGGGGTCCGTGCATCAGGAAGCGGTGCCGCCGCAATAGCGCGAGCCGCAGCACCTGATGCCCAGTCCCCAACACCTCATTCCTGCAGAGCGCGACGACGCAGAGTTGTCCCGGCGCGGATCACCCACAGGAGACACGCGTGGCCATCCCCGACATCAAGAAGACATTTGAAACGGATTTCTGCGGCCGGCGGCTGATCGTCGAGACCGGGTACATCGCCGAGCAGGCGAACGGCGCGGTCATGCTTCGCTGCGGCGACACCGTGCTGCTCGTCACCGCCGTCGCATCGAAGGCGCCGCGTGAAGGCATCGACTTCTTCCCGCTCACCTGCGACTACGAGGAGAAGCTGTACGCGGTGGGGCGGATCCCGGGATCGTTCCCCCGGCGTGAGGGCAGGCCGAGCGAGGCCGCGGTCATCACCAGCCGAATGATCGACCGCCCGATGCGGCCGCTCTTCCCCAAGGACTTCCGCAACGACGTGCAGATCGTGGCGACGGTGCTCAGCTCCGACCAGGAGCAGGACCCCGCCACGCTCGCGGTGACGGGCGCCTCGTGCGCATTGCAGATCAGCGGCATCCCGCACGGCGGACCCGTCGCGTGCGTTCGCGTCGGCATGCTCGACGGTCAGCTGATGCTGAACCCGACGCTCACCCAGATCAACGAGTCGGCCCTGGACCTGATCGTCGCCGGCACCGCCGACGCGATCGTCATGGTCGAGGCGGGCGCGCACCAGATCTCCGAGCAGAAGATGCTCGAGGCGCTGCGCCTCGCCCACGACGAGATCCGCAAGCTGGTGGAGTTCCAGCGCGGCCTCCACGACGCGATCGGGAAGCCCACCATGAGCTATCCGTCGACGAAGGTGTCGCCCGAGATCTCCGCGGCGGTGCACGAGCACGTCGCATCGCGGATCGGCGACGCGGCGCGCAACCCCGACAAGGCATCGCGCGAGGCGGCCCTCGACCAACTCCAGGCGGAAACGTCCGCCGCGCTCGAGGAGCGCTTCCCGGAGGACCGCGCCGACATCGGTAAGGCATACGAATCCGAGCTCAAGAAGGCTGTCCGTAACGCGATCCTGCATGAGGGGATCCGGCCCGACGGGCGCCGGACCGACGAGATCCGGCCCATCTGGTGCGAGGTCGGCGTCCTGCCGCGCGCCCACGGCTCGGCGCTCTTCACCCGCGGCCAGACCCAGGCGCTGTCGGTCGTCACCATCGGTTCCGGCCAGGATCAGCAGAAAATCGACGGGATCGGGCTCGAGAATTTCAAGCGGTTCATGCATCACTACAATTTCCCGCCGTTCTCGGTTGGGGAGGCGCGGCCGCTGCGTTCGCCCGGACGGCGTGAGATCGGCCATGGCGCGCTGGCGGAGCGCGCCGTCCACAACGTGATGCCCGACGAGGAGGCGTTCCCGTACGTGGTCCGGATCGTGACCGAGATCCTCTCGAGCAACGGCTCGACGTCGATGGCATCGGTGTGCGGCTCCTGCCTCGCGCTCATGGACGCGGGTGTGCAACTGGTCGCGCCGGTCGCGGGTATCGCGATGGGACTGATCACCGACGAAGGTGCCGAGCACGCGGCGATCCTCAGCGACATCCAGGGGATGGAGGACGCGCTCGGCGACATGGACTTCAAGGTCGCCGGCTCAGAGACCGGCATCACCGCCATGCAGATGGACTGCAAGATCAGCGGTCTCAGCTGGGCACTGATGGAGCGCGCATTGGAGCAGGCCCGCGTCGGCCGGCTGCACATCCTCGGCAAGATGCGCGAGGCGCTTCCGGCGCCCCGCAGCGAGCTCAGCCAGTGGGCGCCGCGCATCGAGGTGATCAACATCAACCCGGACAAGATCCGCGATGTGATCGGACCAGGCGGGAAGATGATCCGCAAGATCGTCGAGGAGACCGGCTGCCAGATCGACGTCGAGGATGACGGGCGCGTGTTCATCGCCTCCGCCAACGCCGCCGCCCGCGAACAGGCGATGGCGATGATCCACGATCTCACCGATGACATCGAGATCGGCAAGATCTATAAGGGCAAGGTGTCGCGCCTCATGGGCTTCGGCGCGTTCGTCGAGATCATGCCCAAGAAGGAGGGCCTGGTCCGGATCGGGCAGCTTGCGGAACACCACGTCGACAAGGTCGAGGATGTGGTCAACATCGGCGACGAGATCATGGTCAAGGTGATCGAGGTCGACGACCGCGGCCGGGTCAACCTCTCGCGTCGAGAGGCGATTCGCGACCTCTCCAGGCAGCAGCAGGAAGCCGCGGGCAACGGCGCCGCCACGCCCGCATAACGGTCAACCCATGGACGCCGACCGTCCCTCGGTCGCCATCGTGGGCGCGACCGGGGCCGCGGGCGGCACGCTGGTGCGCGTGCTCGGCGAGCGCGCTTTTCCCGCCGCCGACCTCCGTCTCTTCGCGAGCGCTCGGGGCGCGGGCACGCGTGTGGCCACGCACCTGGGGGAGCTGGAGGTGCAGGCAATCGCCGACGACGCGCTCGATGGCGTCGACGTCGCCTTCTTCGCGGCGGGGGCCGCGACCTCGCGGCGACACGCGCCGCGAGTCGCCGGGTCGGGTGGCGTGGCGGTCGACAAGTCGAGTGCGTATCGCATGGATCCGGCGGTTCCGTTGGTGGTCCCCGAGGTCAATCCCGGCTCGCTCGCCGGTCATCGCGGCATCGTCGCCAACCCCAACTGCGTCGCTATTCCCCTGACGATCGTGCTCGCGCCGCTGCAGCAGGCCTACGGGCTGCGTCATGTCACGGTGGCGACGTACCAGGCGGCGAGCGGAGCGGGGAGGGGGCTCGCCGAGGAGCTGGACACCCAGGCGCGCGACTGCGCCGCCGGCGCAGACCCCGTGGCGCACGTCTACCCGCACGTGCTGCACGGAAACGTCGTCCCGGGAGGCTGGCCGATGCATGGCGCCGACACCGAGGAGGAGGTGAAGGTGATCGCCGAGACGCGTCGCGTCCTCGACGCTCCAGACCTGCGCATGAGCGTGACCACGGTTCGCGTCCCGGTCGCCGTCGGCCACAGCGCCGCGGTGTGGGTCGAGCTCGACTTCTTCCCGCCGATCCCGACGAAGTGCGCGGACTGTACCGTGCTTCGCCGGGCGTTGTCGTGCTCGATGATCCGGCGACGCAGGGGTACCCGACCCCACGTGGAGTCGCGGGCAGCGACGACGTCCAGGTGGGACGCATCCGCCGAGACACCGGTCGCGACAACGGGATCGCGCTCTTCTTCAGCGCCGACAATCTGCGCAAAGGCGCCGCGACCAACGCCGTCCAGGTCGCCGAGCTGCTGCTGGACCAACACCGGCGGGGGCACGCCGCCTGAGCACGTGGACGGCTCACCCCGGCCCGCTGCCGCGCACTAGAATCCCGGAATGGTAGCGACGACCGATGAGGTGCTCGAGCTCCATGGGCGGATTCGCGCGTGCACCGCGTGTCCGCTGCACCTCACACGGATTCAGGCCGTGCCCGGCTATGGGCCGGTGACCGCGCGAGTCATGGCGGTGGGCGAAGCCCCAGGGGAAAACGAGGACCGCGAGGGAAAGCCCTTCGTCGGCGCGGCCGGTCGTTTGCTCACGTCGCTGCTGGAGGCGGCGGGCCTCGACCGCCGCGACATCTACATCACCAACATCGTCAAGTGCCGTCCGCCGCGCAACCGCGATCCTGAACCGTCGGAGGTCGACGCGTGCAGTCACTTCCTCGATGAGCAGATCGACCTGCTCCAGCCCGACGTCATCCTGCTCCTGGGCCGGCATGCGCTCACACGCCTGCTGCCAGGTGTCGGCGGCATCTCGCGCCTGCATGGCGAACGCCTTCATCACAACGACAGGGTCTTCGTCCCGCTGTATCACCCCGCGGCCGCCCTCTACAACGCTGCGCTCAGGGAGACGCTCGAGGAGGACATGCGCCGCGTGCGCGGATACCTCAACGACGCGGAGGCAACCCGCGCGCGCCGGGCCGGGGGCGCGACCACGTCGGAGCTGCGTACGCTCGCGGCGGCCCCGGGGGGCGACCAGATGGACCTCTTTTGACTGACGGCGCCGGGTCGGCACAGCTGACCCTGGTCCCTCTGGGTGGGCTCGGCGAGATCGGTCGCAACATGCTCGCGCTGATCTGCGGCGACGACATCGTGATCATCGACACCGGGCTGATGTTCCCCGAGCAGGAGATGCTCGGTGTGGACCTGGTGATCCCCGACATCCAGTGGCTGCAGGAGCGGGTCGGCAGCATCCGGGGCATCGTGCTCACCCACGGTCACGAGGACCACATCGGCGCGCTGCCGTACGTTCTGCCGCGTCTGCCCGTGCCGGTCTTCGGCACCGCGCTGACGCTCGGCTTTCTGCGCAACAAATTGCGCGAGCACGGTCTCATCGAGACGACCGAGCTGCACACGGTACGGCCCGGAGAATCGCGCACCCTGGGTTGCTTCGAGGTCGAGTGGGTGCACGCGACCCATTCGATACCGGACGCGTGCGCGCTGATCCTGCGAACGCCCGCGGGAGTCGTCGTCCACAGCGGTGACTTCAAGATCGACAGCACTCCCGTGCAGGGCGAGCCGCCCGACCTGGCACGGCTGGCCCGCATCGGCGACGAGGGGGTGCTGCTCCTGCTCAGCGACAGCACCAACGCGGAGCAGGAGGGCACGACGCCCAGCGAGCGCACCGTCGGCGAAGGTCTCGCGCCCATCTTCGAAGGCGCGCAGGGGCGGATCCTGATGGCGACGTTCGCCTCCAACATCTCCCGGCTGCAGCAGGCGATCGGCGCCGCGCAGGCGAGCGGCCGGCGCTGCTTCATCGTCGGGCGATCGATGCTCAAGAACATCAAGGTCGCCGAGGAGCTGGGCTACCTGCACGTGCCCCCGGGAATGTTCGTGACCCCGAAGGAACACGAGCAGATACCTGACAACGAGCTGGCGATTCTCTGCACCGGTGCGCAGGGAGAGCCGTTGTCGGCACTCGTGCGCATCGCCGCGGGCGAGCATCGCATGGTCAGCCTGCGCGAACGCGACACGGTGATCATCAGTGCGAATCCGATTCCAGGCAACGAGGAATCGGTGCACCGGACCATCAACAACCTCTATCGGCGCGGCGCGCGCGTGTTCAACTCGTCTCGCCACAAGGTGCACGCCTCGGGGCACGCCAGCCGCGAGGAGTTGAAGATCCTGCTCACCCTGACCCGGCCGCGCTACTTCATCCCGGTGCACGGTGAATACCGCCATCTCGCGCTCCACGCCGCACTGGCGCGGTCGGTCGGTATTCCCGCCGACCGCGTTCTTCCCATCGACAACGGCACCGTGATCGCGATCGACGACCACGGTGCCCGGCCGACCGGCGAGCGGGTGCGCTGCGGGTACGTCTACGTCGACGGCCTGAGCATCGAGGAGGCCGGAGACGTCGTCTTCCGGGATCGCCAGCAGCTCGCTCAGGACGGGGTGATCCTCGTGGTGGTCACCGTCGAGCGTTCGAGCGGCGCGGTGGTGGCCGGCCCCGACCTGGTCTCGCGTGGGTTCGTCGCCGACGACGCCGACGCGCTGTTCGAGGAGGCGCGCGAGCACGTGCTCTCGCTGGTGTCCCGTCTCACCCCCGATGCGGGGTACACGGCGTGGCAGGGGTCGATTCATGAGGGGCTCTCGCGCTTCCTCTACAAGAAAACCAAGCGCCGGCCGCTCATCCTCCCGCTCGTCACCGAGGTCTGAGCCCACCCCGAGCCTCCCGAGAGTCAGCGCGAGTACACATGCGTGTAGTATGGGCACGGATGTTCGCAATCACGGTCGGGCCGGGTGACCACCCGTCGCTGCTCTTGTGAGGACCGGTTTGCTGATAGCATCCGACCCGTCCCAGGGGCCCCGGTAGCCCGACTTCCACGCGTCCCACATCGAGTTCACGCCATGGCTCGCTCCGCCCCAACCCGACCTCCTCGCAAGCGTCAGCGCAGCGCCGGCTCCCGACGTTCTGTCGCGCGTGCGCGCTCGCGCACACCCACGCGATCGCGGGGCCCGCTGCTCCATCGCGACCTTCGCCGTGAGCTGACGGGCATCGCCGCGATCGGCGCGGGAGTGATCCTGGCGGCGATCCTGCTGCTTCCCGGCGGCGGGGCGGTTGCCGGGCCGGTCCACGACGGGCTCTTCGCGGCGTTCGGCCTCGGCGCCTGGATCGGGGCCGCGGGCCTGGTGCTCACCGGAACGCGTCTGTGCCTGACCCCCGAGTGGCGAGCGGGCACGCTCGCCGCCCTCGGCAGCCTGGTGGCGATGATCGCGTTGCTCGGTCTCATCGGGATGACCGGCCCCGGCGACGCGGGGGCGCTGGGGCGCTGGATCGGCAGCGGCGTCAGGCACGTGCTCGGCGGCGCCGGCGCCGGCGTCGCTCTGGTGGTGGTCGCGCTCCTCGGGGTGATCCTCGCCACCGATCTCAGGACGGGCGCGGTGATCCGGGCTGTGGGGCGCTGGTTCGCCGCCGAAGGGGCGGAGTTGCGCCGTACCCGGTCATCCAATGCGTCGCGCGGACCCGTGCGTGCGTTCCCGGCGCCGCCCCCCGAGGTATCGACCGAGCTCACCGGGGTTGCGGTGTCGCTCCCGTTCGACGCACGGCGGCTGCCGCCGCCGCTCCCGACGGCGTTTCTCGACCCCGAGGTCCCTCAGCCCACCGGCGAGGACCTGGGTGAGCACGGGTTCACCCGCGAATTCGAGGGCGTCCCGGAGACGCCGGGCGACGCGCCGGTAGCCGCGATCGGGCCGGTGCCGGAGGTCGGCGTCGGGCACGCGTCGCTGATCAACGACGAACCCGAGAAGGTGTGGGTGCTGCCCACGGCCGACGTCCTCGACACCATCACCGGCAAGCGGGAGCGCCTCGCGGCCGAGGTTCGTGCCACAGGTGACAAGATCGTGAGCACCCTGCAGTCGTTCGGCATCGAGACCCGCATCGTCGGAGCCAACAGCGGGCCGACCGTCACCCAGTACGAGCTGCAGCCGGCGGTCGGGGTGCCGGTGCGTCGCATCCTCGGCTACCAGACCGACCTCGCGCTCGCGCTCGCCGCGCCGATCCGGATCCAGCCATTCATACCGGGAAAGTCCGCGATCGGTGTCGAGGTACCGAACAAGGCTGCCCAGCTGGTGAGCCTGAAGGAGACCGTGGAGTCCCCGGCATTCACCGACAAACGCAACCGCCTGAGCGTCGCGCTCGGCGCGGACGTGAGCGGCCATCCGGTGATCGGCGACCTGACGCGGATGCCGCACCTGCTCATCGCCGGTGCCACCGGGAGCGGCAAGTCAGTGTGCATCAACGCGGTCCTCGGGGGCTTCCTGCTCCAGGCCACGCCGGCGCAGCTGAAGATGATCCTCATCGACCCCAAACGGGTCGAGCTCTCCAACTTCGCCGACCTCCCGCACCTGCTGGTGCCGGTGGTCGTGGAACCCGAGTCGGCCGTCGCCGCGCTGCGCTGGGCCGTCAAGGAGATGGAGGAGCGCTACAAGCTCTTCGCCTCTCACGGCGCGCGCAACATCGTGGCGTTCAACGAGAAATCACCCGGGCTCGGCGTCGCGCCGCTGCCGTATGTGGTGATCGTCATCGACGAACTCGCCGACCTCATGATGGTTGCGGCTGGGGAGATCGAGGATCTGATCTGCCGGATCGCGCAGCTCGCCCGCGCCGTGGGGCTCCACCTCATCGTCGCCACCCAGCGACCCTCGGCCGACATCATCACCGGACTGATCAAGGCGAACATCCCGAGCCGGGTCGCGTTTGCGGTGTCGAGCGGTGTCGACTCGCGCGTCATCCTCGACGAGATGGGTGCCGAGAAGCTCCTGGGGCGCGGCGACATGCTCTACCTGCCCATCGACGAGGGCAAGCCGCGCCGTTTGCAGGGGGCGTTCGTCAGCGATCGCGAGCTCGACACGCTCATCGGCTTCTGGAAACTCCAGGGGAAGCCCGACTACCAGGAGGAGATCTTCACCGTCGAGGCAACCGTGTCCTGGGCACGCGAAGCGACCAAGCGCGATCCCCTGTTCGCCAAGGCGGCGCACACGGTCGCCGCCGAAGGTCGAGCCGCGGCGTCGCTGCTGCAACGCAAGATGAGCATCGGCTATACGCGCGCCGCGCGCCTCATCGACCAGCTCGCCGAGCACGGGATCGTCGGACCGTTCGAGGGCAGCAAGTCGCGCGAGGTGCTGATGGACGTCTTCCAGGTCGACGAGCTGCTCGCCGACCTCGGCGAGGAGTAACCGCTCGCGGGGTGGGTCGAGAGCCCCAACGCTGGGCTTCGCGACGGGTCGCTATCCTCATCGGGTCATGCCCCAGGACCACAGCTTCGACGTCGTCAGCGAGTTCGACCGCCAGGAGCTGGTCAACGCCGTCGATCAGGCCAGGCGCGAGATCACGACGCGGTACGACTTCAAGGGGATCACCGTGGAGATCACCCTGGAGAACGAGACCATCACGCTGCTGAGCGGCACCGAGGCGCAGCTCAAGTCGATCATCGACGTGTTGCAGACCAAGGCGCACCGGCGCGGCATCGATCTCAAGGTGCTGGACCCCCAGAAACCCGAGCCGGCCGCGAAGGGCAATGTCCGCCAGGTGGTGAAGCTGCGCCAGGGCATCGGTGAGGACCTCGCCCGCGACCTGACCAAGCGGATCCGCGCCCAGCACCCCAAGGCACAGGTGCGCACCCAGGGGGATCAGCTGCGGGTGTCGAGCAAGGACAAGGACGAGCTCCAGGCGGTGATTCAGCAACTCAGGGAGACCGAGCTCGACGTGCCGCTGCAGTTCACCAACTACCGGTGAGGCGTCGTCCGATCCCGCTGCTCCCGGCCCCGGGGTCCGGGCGCCGGCAGATCGACGCCTGACCGGTGCCGGACATCACCACACCCGTGTTGTCGCTGGCGTTCCCGGAGGTGGCGGCGATCGGGGAGCGGCTCACCGACGCCGGGATGACCGTCGCGGTCGCGGAATCCTGCACGGGCGGCCTGCTGGGTGCGGTGCTCACCGCCACACCGGGGTCGTCGACGTACATGCGAGGCGGCGTCATCGCGTACGCGGACGACATCAAAGCCGAGCACCTCGGAGTCGGCAGGCACCTCCTCGCCACGCACGGCGCGGTGAGCGCCGAGGTCGCGGAGGCGATGGCGTCGGCCGCGCGCGAGCGATTCGAGGCCACCATCGGCGTCGGCATCACCGGGGTGGCCGGCCCGGCGGCCAGCGAGCACAAGCCCGCGGGCCTCGTGTTCGTCGCCGTGGTCTCGCCGGGCGGGAGTCACGTCACCCGGCTTGACGACGATCTGGGACGCGAGGCGAACCGCGCCAACGCCGTGCACACGGCGCTTGCCCTCATCGCCGACACGATCGCGGCCTCGAGCAGCGGTCCCGGGGCAGTACGATCCGACGGGCCATCGCGGCGGTGAGCGCGCCAGCCGGCCATCAACTTCGGGCTTGCCACGTCCGCTCCGAGCCTGTACAGTACAAATGTTCGCCCCCTCCCGGCGAGCCCGGACCGCCGCCCGTCGCGGCGCCCCCATGGCCCCGCAGCCGCACCTCCAATCCTTCCAACCACCCTTTGGAGTACAGCGTTGACGAACACACTGACAAGTCGTACCATCGATCCCGTCGTTGAAGTAAGCGGACGGCGTGCTCGGACGCCGCGTGACGAGAGGAGTGAGCCGGTGACGACGGAGCGGGATCGGGCACTGCAAACGGCACTCGGACAGATCGAGCGAGCCCACGGGAAGGGAGCGATCATGCGTCTCGGCGAGGTGCAGGCCCAACCCATCGACATCATTCCGACCGGCGCGCTCACCCTGGACATCGCCCTCGGCGTCGGTGGCGTGCCCCGCGGCAGGATCATCGAGGTCTACGGACCCGAATCCTCGGGCAAGACCACGCTCACTCTGCACATCATCGCTGAAGCCCAGAAGCGCGGAGGAGTCGCCGCGTTCATCGACGCGGAACATGCGCTTGATCCCCAGTACGCATCGCGCATCGGGGTTCGCACCGAGGAGCTGCTCATCTCCCAGCCGGACACCGGAGAGCAGGCGCTCGAGATCGTCGAGGTCCTGGTACGGAGTGGTGCCGTCGACGTCGTGGTCATCAACTCGGTCGCGGCCCTGGTTCCCAAGGCGGAGATCGACGGCGAGATGGGGGACAGCCACGTCGGGCTGCAGGCGCGGCTGATGTCACAAGCCATGCGCAAGCTGACCGCCGCGATCAGCCGCTCCAACACCTCGGTCATCTTCATCAATCAACTCCGCGAGAAGATCGGCGTGATGTTCGGTAATCCCGAGGTCACCACCGGCGGGAGGGCGTTGAAGTTCTACGCCTCCGTGCGCATGGACATTCGCAAGATCGACTCCATCAAGCAGGGACTGGATGTGGTCGGCAGCCGGGTCAAGGTCAAGGTTGTCAAGAACAAGGTGGCCCCACCGTTCCGCTCCGCCGAGTTCGACATCCTGTACAACGAGGGCATCTCGTATGCCGGGAGCGTGCTCGACATGGGGATCGACGCCCGCGTCATCGAGAAGAGCGGCGCCTGGTTCTCCTACGGGGACATGCGCCTCGGACAGGGCCGCGAAAACGTTCGCGACTTCCTGCGCGGGAACCCGGATCTGCTCGAGGAAGTGGCGACGAAAGTCCGACTCTCCCTCATGCCCGAGCCAATCCCCGTGCTGCAGACGGATGCCGTGGAGTTGAACGGCGAAGCGTCCACCATCCCGGCTCCACTTTCATAACCGCACCGCCGAAAACGAAGCCATCGTCATGATGGGCACGACGGCGGATCCTCGGGAACCCGACAACGCCGACGACGCCGAGGCCTCTGCGTTGCGGGTGCTCCGTGGCGCCGGCCAGTCGTCTGCGTCGCTCCAGCGCAAGCTGGAGCGACGCGGGTACTCCTCCGACGCCGCGGTTGAGGCGGTGCGTCGCTGTGCTGCCGCCGGATACATCAACGATGTCGCCCTGGCGGCGTCGGTGGCGGCACGGCACCGACGGTCGGGTCACGGCCGCGCCCGAGCCGCCGCCGACCTCAGGGCGCGCGGTGTCGCCGGCGATGTGATCGCGGAAGCGCTGGACGGCCAGACCGACACGGAGGAGGCGGCCGCCCTCGCGGTCGCACAGCAGCTCTGGAATCGGGCCGGCGACCCCGAGACCCGCGACCGGCGCGCGCGCCTGCGCGTCGCGGGAGCACTCCAGCGTCGCGGTTTCTCAGCGGCACTGGTCATTCGGGTGATGCGCGCGCTGGGCTGACCGGCGGCTCCAGGGGTCTGCGCCCGGTGAGGATCAGGCTTCGATTCGGGCGGCCGGCGTGTTGGCACGCGTATAGCGCACCACCCGTCCCAAAGCGAGAAAGGTCGAGGTCGAAAGAATCAGTCCAATGATCACGAGCCCGTCGATCCCGAGGAGTCGAGCCGCGAAGCCGCCGACGATCGCACCGATGGCTCCCCCGCCCGCCAGCGCGATCGTGTAGAAGGACATCAGCGCGGAGCGATCGGCGGCAAAGGTCTCCGAGCAGTCGGCGAGGTAGGTCACCGCTGCGGGTCCGAAGCCGGCCAACCAGAGAATCCCCGCGATCAGAAACGGGATACCCGCCACCATCGCCCAGGCATGGGTGTGGTTGATGGCCAGCAGCGCCAGCATGGTCAGCCACGCACCCGGCACCGCCCGGCGCATCACCAGGGCAGGGCCGAGCCGCGGAACCGCCGGTATCCATAGGAGTATGCCGATGAGAAAGACGACGATCCAGGCGATCAGGAAGAGCCCGATCAGGCGGTAGTCGAAATGGTGCATCAGTGACTGGGCGGCGTCGTCGCGGTGGCGCAGCAACGAGGGGAGGTTGGCCACAAACGCGCCGATCAGCGCGAACGACATGATCCAGGCGGGGAGGAAGCTGCGCATCGGACCGGGTCCGAAGACCGCCTTGACCACCACCCGCAAGGGGTGCACCGGCAGCGGCGGGACGTGCGGCACGAACCACAGGCAGACGCCGCCGGCGATCGCGTACAGCCCGGCGAGCAGCACGAATGCGCCGCGGTGCAGACCGAAGTAGGCAACCGAGCCCAATCCGAATCCGCCCGCGTAGCCGATCAGTGTCGCCGCTTCGAAGGCTCCGCTGGCGCGCGCGCGGACCCGCCGGCTGCCCGTGGTCGCGGCGGCGACGGTGCCCAGCGCGACCGGCACGAACGCGGCGGCACCGATCCCTTCCAGCAACCGGGCGCCGCCGAGCTGCGCCGGGCGCACACCGAGCGCAACCAGGAGGACGGCGACCGCGCAGATCAATGGCCCCGCCACCAGGAACATCCGGCGCCCGAATCGATCCGCGTTGCGAGCAAGGATGGGGGCAAAGACCATCTCGGTCACCGCCTGGGAGGCGCCGACCAGACCGATGGCGATGCCATTCGGCCTGCCGCCGGCGATGTCGCTGAGCCGGAACTGCACCGCGACTCCGACGCCGACCGCGCCGACGCGCAGCAGAGCGCTGGCCACGAGGAGGGCGCCGATCACCCGCGGGCCCGCGCCTCGCGAGTCAATGGCTCCGGGCTCAGCGACCACGCCGGCGACCTCCAGATCCGTCACGCGTCAAGGGTAGCCTGCCGTCGCACTGCGGACGGAAACATGCCAGGCACCCTGCTGGCTCGTACAATGGGCATCGTCTTCTGTGGTGAACGACCGGCCAATCGCGGGCCGGCCCCGACCGGAGCAACGAGACGATGCGGGTCGCGTCCCGGTCCCTCACACCACATGAGACATCCCAAGCAGGGCGCACCGCGCCCGACCTCCGAGGTTCCATCCCATCGGCATCGAGATCGTGGCCCTGGCAGGGCTGGTGATTGTTGCGGCCGTATTCGCGGTCACCGCGCTTCTCTACGCGCGCAGAAGCGTGGCCCAGGTGCGCGCCACCCATGACGCGGATACCGAGGTGCGTCTCGATCAGGCGCGGGCCATCGAGCAGGAGGCGAAATCCGTGCTCCTGGCCGCCAAGGAGGACGCCGCGCGCCGTCGCGATGAGGCGGAAGCCGAGGTCCGCGAGCGCCGGGCCGAGGTGGCTCGGCTGGAGCAACGCACCAACCAGCGCGAGGAGGGTTTGGAGCGCAGGCTCCGTGAGCTCGATTCCAACGAGCAGCGGCTGACCAGGCGCGAGACCGAGCTGGAGGCGCTCCGCCTGACCATCGAAGAGGAGCGCGAAACGATCACGATGGAGCTGCAGCGCGTTGCCGCCATGTCCGAGCAGGAGGCTCGCGCCGAGGTGGTGCGCAGCGTCGAGGGTGAGCTCGTCCCCGAAATCGCTGAGCGCATCCGTCAGGCCGAGGTGCAGGTCCGCGAGGAGGCCGCGGCGCAGAGCCGGGAGATCCTGATCGCCGCGATGCAGCGGCAGGCCTCGGAGCAGAGCGGCGAGGCGTCGGTCACGGTCGTCCACCTGCCGTCCGACGAGCTCAAGGGCAGGATCATCGGTCGCGAGGGACGCAACATCCGCGCGCTCGAGGCCGCGACCGGGGTGGACGTCATCGTCGACGACACCCCCGAGGCGATCGTGCTCAGCTCGTTCGATCCGGTGCGGCGCGAGGTCGCCCGGGCAACCCTCGAGCGCCTGTTCAGCGACGGACGCATCCACCCGGCGCGCATCGAGGAGATGGTGGTCAAGGCGCGCAACGAGCTCGCCCAGCAGATCAAGCACGAGGGCGAGCAGGCGTGCCAGGACATCGGGCTGACCAACGTCCACCCCGAGCTCGCCCGCCTGCTCGGCACGCTGCGGTATCGCAACTCCTACGGCCACAACGTGCTGGCCCACAGCCAGGACACCGCCGCCCTCGCCGGGATGATCGCCGCCGAGATCGGATTCGACGAGCAGGTCGCCAAGGAGGCCGCGCTCTTCCACGACATCGGCAAGGCGGTCGAGCACGATGTCGACGGGCCGCACGCGATCATCGGCGGCGAGATCCTCGCCCGTCTCGGCCGGCCGGCAGCGGTGGTCCAGGCGGTCCGCTCGCACCACTACGACGAGGAGCCGCGATCGCCCGCCGCGTCGATCCTGATGACCGCGGACGCGATCAGCGCGGCGCGCCCGGGCGCACGCCGCGAATCGCTCGCCTCGACGATCAAGCGGCTCGAACGCATCGAGGCGATCTCCAACGAGTTCCGTGGAGTCGAACGCAGCTTTGCCGTGCTCGCCGGCAAGGAGTTGCGCGTGCTCGTCAAGCCGGACGAGATCAGTGACGACGAGGCGCAGATCATGGCCCGTCAGATCGCCAAGCGGCTGCACGGGGAGGGGAGCTACAGCGGTCGGGTCAAGGTGGTTGTGCTACGCGAGACCCGCAGCGTGGAGTACGCCAAGTAACGATTGCATCGCGCCCAGCGGTGCTTCGCGCTGCGGGAGGTCACAATCGCGGCCGATAATGTCCACGTCCTACTCATCGCCCTCACATGACTCTGCCGGGGTGACACCCCCATTGGAAATCCTCAAAGTCTCAGCAACCAGCAAGCCAGTCGCGGTCGCCGGCGCGATCGCCGGCGTTGTCCGCACCCAAAAGCGCGTCGAGGTCCAGGCGATCGGCGCCGGGGCGATCAACCAGGCGATCAAGGCGATCGCCATCTCCCGCGGGTACGTGGCGCCGGGCGGGCTCGACCTGGTGTGCATCCCCTCGTTCATCGACATCTCTATTGATGGGGAAGAGCGAACCGGCATCCGCCTCGTCGTCGAAGTCCGCTAGTCAAGCCCGTCGGTTACCGATGTGCTCCCAGGCACACTGCTAGGCTTCGACGATGCCATCGCCGGTACCGATCCTCAGCGACTCCGCTCGCGGGTTCAGACCGCTGCCGCTGATCACCCGACCGCCGCGGCGGGAGCCCCAGGTGCCGGTGCTGGGACGCGCGCCACGCGTCCATCTCTGGCACATCGGCTGTCAGATGAACGACGCGGACCGCGAGGAGCTGGCCGCGCAGCTCGCCGACATCGGTTGCGTCCCCGAGGCCGCGCTCGAGGATGCCGATATCGCGGTGCTCATCACGTGCACGGTGCGCGCCAACGCCGAGCAGAAGGTGTTCGGCAGGTTCCGCGAGCTCATCCCCTGGAAGCGCGAGCGCCCGGGCAGGGCGATCGCGCTGACTGGGTGCATGGCGGTGGAGCACGGAGAGACGCTGCTCGGCCGTCTTCCGGAGCTCGACTATGTGTTCGACGTGCGCGAGCCGGACGGCTTCCTGGCCAAACTCCAGGCGCTCCACGCGCCGAATCTCGACGGCCCCATGATCGTGCCGGCGTCGGATCGGCTGAGCGCCTACGTTTCGGTCATGGGTGGCTGTAACGAGATGTGCACGTACTGCATCGTGCCGTTCGTCCGCGGCCGCGAGCTCAGCCGGCCCCTGCCGGAGGTGGTGGCGCACGTCGAGCGTCTCGTGGCCCAGGGCGTTCGCGAGGTCACGCTGCTCGGCCAGAACGTCAACTCGTACCACGATCAGCAGCGCGATGCCCGCCTACCCGACCTGCTCGCCGCCGTGGACGCCGTTCCAGGCCTGTGGCGGCTTCGCTTTCTGACCTCGCACCCCCGCAACGCCGTCCCCGACCTGTTTGCGGCGATGCGCGATCTCCCCAGCGTCTGCGAGCAACTCCATCTTCCCGTCCAGGCCGGCGACGACGGCCTGCTCCGCCGGATGCGCCGCCTCTACACGGTGGATGAGTACCGCGAGAAGATCAGCGCCGCGGTCGACGCGGTTGGACCACGGCTCGCCCTCAGCACCGACATCATCGTGGGGTTCTGTGGCGAGACCGAGGCGGAGTTCGCCGCCACCGAGTCGCTCATGCGCGAGCTTCGCTTCGACACCGTGCATCTCGCCGCGTACTCGGTCCGTCCCGGCACCGCGGCGGCCCGCCGCGTCGACGACGTCCCGCGCGAGGAAAAGCGTCGCCGCCTCAATCACCTGCTCGCGGTCCAGCGCGAGATCGCGACGACGCGGAACGGCGAGTACGTCGGCCAGGACGTCGAGATCCTCGTGGAGGGGACCGCACAGGACGGCCGTCCCTACGGACGCACCCGGGAGAACAAGGTTGCCTGGCTGCCGGTGGGCGCCGCGCGGTCGGGTGAGCTGCGTGTGGCGCGAGTTGTGGCGGCAAGTGCATGGCAGCTGCATACCCAACCGGTCGGCGCCGCGGCGTGAGAACGAGCTCGAAAGTTCGGGCTCCGCACCTCGTCTCGGCGGTATCCGAGACGCCTCGACGATCCCTCGACCTGGAGGCAGCCGGGGATACGCCGATCCTCCGCGAGTACCGCGCCGTCAAAGCCGAATTTCCCGACGCGATCGTTCTCGCACGCCTCGGCGATTTCTTCGAGATGTTCGGCCCGGACGCGGAGACCGCCTCGCCGATCCTCGGGGTGACGCTGACGAGCCGAGGCTTCGGTGCCGCGGGCCGGCTGCCGATGTGCGGCGTGCCCCACCAGGCGATGGTCCAGCACCTTCGCAAGCTCCTCGACGCCGGACAGCGGGTTGCGATCTGGGACCAGGTCGGCGAGGTGGCGGCGGGCAGGCTCGTGCGGCGCGAGGTCACTCGCGTGCTGAGCCCGGGCATGGTGGTGGAGGCGGAACTGCTCGACGCGTCGTCGGTGTCGCGCTGCGTCGGCCTCTACGCCCATGGCGGACGCACCGGCATCGCCGCGTTCGACCCCAACACCCAGCAGCTCGAATTGCTCGAAGTTCCCGGTGACCTGAGCGGCGCAGCGGTGACCGACGAGGTGGCGCGGCTCGATGCCAGCGAGGTGCTCGTCCAGGACGCCACGCCGATCCCGGGATCGCTCGCGCTACTGGCGCGGATCACACCGCTGCCTGCGGCGGTGTTCGATCGCTCGCGCGCGGTCGAACGCGTCTGCCGTGTGACCGGCGCGGTCACCCTTGATGGCCTCGGCGTGGATGCGCTACCGGCCGCGCTCCAAGCCGCGGGAGCCGTGCTCGCGTACTGCGAGCGAGCCCGGATCGTCATCACCCCCGACCTGCTCCGCATCAACGTCCGAACTCCCGGCGGCACGATGCGCCTGGACGCGCACACGCGTGCGAACCTCGAACTCTTCACCACCGTCGGCGGCAGCGGGACATCGCTGCTGCAGCTCCTCGACGCGACCCGAACACCGATGGGGGTACGCCTGCTGCGCGCCCGCCTCCAGGAGCCGCTCGTCGACGCGGACGCGATCGCTCGCCGCCTCGATTCCGTCGAGGTGATGCTCCGCGACCGTGAGGCACGCCGCCGGCTGCGCCATGCGCTCACGGGGATGCGCGACCTCGAGCGGTTGGTGGCGCGTTGCGTCCAGGGGATGGCGACGCCGCGCGACCTCGGCGCCATCCGGGATGCGACCGGAGCCCTCGACGCGACCGCTGCCGTGGTTCGGGACCTGGCCGCATGCGACGAGATCGCCGACGCGGCGGCGCGCTGCACCGCGCCGGACGGGCTCCGCGAGAACCTCGACGCCCTGCTCTGCGATGAGCTGCCCGCGACCGCGGCCGATGGCGGCGCGATCCGGAGCGGCGCGGACGCCGACCTCGACAACCTGCGTGCGGCGGGCGGCACGGCGCGCACCTACCTGGCCTCGCTGGAGACGACCGAGCGCGAGCGCACCGGCATCCGGTCGTTGCGGGTCGGCTACAACCGCGTCTTCGGCTACTACATCGAGGTCCCGAACGCGCACCGCGAACGGGTGCCCGACAACTACTCGCGCAAGCAGACTCTCGCGGGAGCCGAGCGCTACGTCACCCCCGACCTCAAGGAGCACGAGGCGATCGTGCTCCACGCGCGCGAACGCGCCGTCGCGCGAGAGCAGGAGCTGCTCGCCGCCGCCGCCGCGCTGGTCGC
Source organism: Candidatus Dormiibacterota bacterium (assembly GCA_963768105.1). Taxonomy (GTDB): domain Bacteria; phylum Chloroflexota; class Dormibacteria; order Aeolococcales; family Aeolococcaceae; genus Palsa-851. The sequence goes on from CAVYGR010000007.1 coordinate 153,537, forward strand.
GGGTCACGCCCGCGCGCTCGCCGCTTCGGCGGCGGCGGTGGCGACACTTGACGTCGCGCAGTCTCTGGCAACCATCGCTGAGGAGCAGCGCTGGACGCGACCGTCGGTGGATGGCTCGTCGACCTTCCGGATCATCGGCGGCCGGCATCCGCTCGTGGAGCGCACCCTCGGCCCGGGCCGCTTCGTCCCCAACGATCTGACGCTCGATGACGACGCCCGAATGCTCGTGCTCACCGGCCCCAACATGGCGGGCAAGTCGACCTACCTGCGCCAGACCGCCATCATCGCGCTGCTCGCCCAGATCGGGTCGTACGTTCCCGCCGCGGAGGCGAGAATCGGCGTCTGCGACCGTATCTTCACGCGCATCGGCGCGCACGACGACCTGAGCGGTGGACTCTCGACGTTCATGGTGGAGATGGCAGAAACTGCCGCCATCCTCCGCCTGGCGACCGGGCGCAGCCTGGTCATCCTCGACGAGATCGGGCGCGGCACCTCGACCTACGACGGCGTGAGCATCGCCCAGGCGGTCGTCGAGCACCTCCACGACGCGCCCCAGCTCAACTGCCGCACCCTCTTCGCCACGCACTTCCACGAGCTCACCGTACTCGCCGGTCAGCTCAGCCGGGTGCGCAACGCTCGCGTCGAGGTCGTCGAGGACGGCGCCGACGTCACGTTCCTGCACCGGATCGTCGCCGGGGGTGCCGACCGCTCGTACGGGGTCCACGTGGCCAAGCTCGCGGGTATCCCCGGCAGCGTCGTGGTCCGCGCGCGGCAGTTGCTCGCGGACCAGGAGCGCAGCCGGCCACTGGGGACCGGCGGGGAGCCGGGCTCCGATCAGCTGACCCTCGCGATAGCGGCGCCGCGACCACATCCGGTGATGAGCGAACTGGCCGGGCTCGACCTCGAAGCGATGACCCCGCTCGCGGCGTTGAACAAGCTCGCCGAGCTCCACGACCGGGCAACGCGGTGATCTCGGCCGCGCCCATCCGCCGGCTCCCCCAGGTCGTCGCGGACGCGATCGCGGCCGGCGAGGTGATCGAGCGACCCGCATCGGTCGTGAAGGAGCTTGTCGAGAACGCCCTCGATGCCGGCGCGACGAGGGTCGACATCCTCATCGAGGGGGGCGGCCTCGTCCAGATCACCGTCGTGGACGACGGCTCCGGCATCGAGGGCGACGACGTCGAGCTCGCCGTCGAGCGTCACGCCACGTCGAAGATCTCCAGCGCTGATGACATCGCACGAGTCGGCACGCTCGGGTTTCGTGGCGAGGCCCTGGCCAGCATCGCGGCGGTGTCGGAGCTGCGCATGACCACACGATCCGGACGCTCCGACAGCGCCACGACGCTGCACGTTCGACACGGCGACGTGCTGGCGCGTGGGGCCGCAGCGGGACCCCCCGGGACCCGGGTCGCGGTGTCCGAGCTCTTCGCCGGTGCGCCGGCGCGACTCCGGTTTCTGAGGTCGGTGGCCAGCGAAGCCGCAGCCGCCGTTCGGGTGGCCGCCGACCTCGCGATGACCCATCCCGAGGTCTCGTTCACCTGCAGGAACGACGGACGGCTGGTGCTCCGCACCGCCGGTGGAACCCTGCGGGACGCGATTGGGGCGGTGCTCGGCTCGCGGGCCGAGCGTGATCTGCTCGACGTCGAGGCACCCGGAGGGATCGCCGTCGGCGGAGCGATCTCCTCGCCGCACGCGCATCGCGCCACGCGGAGTGGCCTGGTGCTCATCGTCAATCGCCGCCGGGTCCACAACCGTTCGCTCCTCGCCGCCATCGACGAGTCGTACCGCGGGCTGATTCCCGGGGGACGCCACGGCTACGGGGTGGTCAGCGTTGAGGTGGCGGCGGAGACCCTCGACGTGAACGTGCATCCGGCCAAGCGCGAGGTGCGTTTCAGCGACGATCGTGCCGTCTTCGGCGCGGTGCAGCGGGCGTGCTGGGCGACGTTGCGGTCGGCGCCGCCGCTTCGCCCCGGCGGGGATGTCCCTCTCCGATTCGGGAACCATCCGGCGCTGCGGTCGCAGCCCCTCGAGCTCCGGGACGCCGAGGAGATGCCCCTGATCGGGCGCGCCCATCCGCCTGGGGTGATTGCGGAGGACCCGACCGGCGCAGACTCGGCCGGCACATCCGTCGAAGTCGGCGTGGCAGGCGCCCGGATACCGAGGGCGCTGCCCGAACTGGCCGCCCTCGGTCAGGCGGCCACCGGGTTCCTCGTGGCGACCGCCGGCGACGCGGTGGTGCTCGTCGACCCCCACGCGGCGCACGAGAAGATCCTCTACACGCAGCTGCGTGCTCGCTGGGAAGCGCGCGGGTCGCACCCCTCGGACTCGCAGCTGCTCCTCATGCCGGTGGTCATCGAATGCAGCCCCGACAGAGCTGCGCACGTTGCTGCCGAACATGACTTTTTCTCGCGGGCCGGGTTCGCCATCGACCAGTTCGGCCCCGGGGCGGTGCGCTGCACGGCTGTGCCGATCGCAGCCGCGGGTGGCGACCCCGAGACGCTGATCACCGAGCTCGTCGATCACCTTGACGAGCTCGACGCCGGCGCGGAGGAGCGCGGCCACCGGCTTGCCGCGCTGGTCGCCTGCCACGCCGCGGTGCGATTCGGCGACCGGCTCGACGTGATGGCCCAGCAGCGGTTGCTCGACCAGCTGGTTGCGACCCAAGGGGGCACGACCTGCCCGCACGGGCGGCCATCGGTGGTCGTGCTCGACGATGCCGTCCTGCGCCGCGCCTTTCGCAGGCCCCCGAGGTGAGCCAGCGGCTCATCGTGGTGGTCGGTCCGACGTGTTCGGGCAAGACGGCGCTCGCCGTGGCCGTCGCCGAGGCGCTTGCCCCAGCGGAGATCCTCAACGCCGACTCCCGCCAGGTCCGGCGCGGGCTCCGGGTCGGGACGTGCGCGCCGGGCCCCGACGAGCTCAGGGGCATCCGCTGCAACCTGCTCGATCTGTCCGACCCGGGGGCGCCGTTCTCCGTCGCCGACTGGCTCAGCGCCGCCCGCGCCTGCGTCGACAGGCTCGACCGCTCCGGTTCTCGCGCGGTCGTGGCCGGCGGCACCGGGCTGTACATCACCGCCCTCGTCGACGGGTTCGACCTGGCACGGGTGCCGCCCGACACAGCGCGCCGCGCGGACCGTTCGGAGCTGGCGGCCACCCCCGACGGCCTCGCGGCACTCGCAGGGGAACTCCGCCGCCGCGACCCGGACGGAGCGTCCACGATCGACCAGCGCAACCCCCGCCGGGTGATCCGGGCCCTGGAGATTCTCGATGCCAGGGGCGGATCGCTCCGCGGGGCGCAGCGGCGCGCAACGCCTCGGGACGCAGTCATGGTCGGACTCGACGTGGCCCGTCCCGTCCACACCAGATGGATCGAACATCGCATCGCCGCCATGTTCGACAGCGGGGGGATCCAGGAAGAGGTCCGCTGGCTGCTCGATCGAGGCCTGGATCGTCAGGCCATCGTCGGATGCGGCATCGGATATGGGGAGGCGCTCGATCTCATCGAGGGACGCATGGGCGTCGACGCGGCGATGCAGGCGACCATGCGCCGAACGCTGCGCTACGCGCGTGCGCAGCGAACCTGGTTCCGGCGGGACGGCCGTCTGACCTGGTTCCGGCCCGATCTCGTCAGCTTCGAGTTGCTGCTCGACGGCGTCGTGCGGCTCGTCGGGAACGGCGGCACCGCACGGGTTGCCCACTGACCTTCGGGCACCAGAACATCCGTTTGCATTTTTCCGAAGCGCGTGCTACATTCCGGGGCGCCCAAGCTGGCTGGAGGAAGTACCAAATCAAATGCCTGACTCGCTGAACCCACGGCAGCGTCAAATCCTCGACTTTCTTCGAGATCACAGCCGCAACCATTCCTATCCGCCAACGGTTCGAGAGATCGGCCGCGCCGTCGGCCTCAGCTCATCGTCGACGGTGCAGAACCACCTGAACACGCTGGAGACGCGCGGCTACATTACCCGCGACCCGGCAAAGTCGCGGACCGTGGAAATCGTCGGCATCGACCCTGACCGCAGCCAGAGCAATATCGTCCACCTGCCGCTGGTCGGCCGTGTTGCAGCCGGCACGCCCGTCCTGGCGGTCGAGAACGTCGAAGAGCACCTCACCGTCGGGACCGAGATCGCGGGGGGCGACGACTCGTACGCCCTGACCGTCCACGGCGAGAGCATGATCGACGCGGGCATCCGCGACGGTGACATCGTTGTGGTCCGCCCACGCCGCGATCCGCCCCCCAACGGCACCATCGTGGTCGCCCGCATCGAGAACGAGACGACGGGGGAGAGCGAGGTGACCGTGAAGCGCTTCTTCCGAGAGTCCGGACAGGTGCGGTTGCAGCCCGAGAACAGCTCGATGGAGCCGATCTATGCCGACGACGTCGCCCTCGAAGGGGTGGTCGTCGCGGTCATCCGCCTCCTGAGCTGACCGGCGTTCGACTGAGTCGCGCGCGGGGTCAGCCCTGCGGTCCGCTGCCGAGGTTCTCAAGGGTGAGCCGCGGGAGCGATCCGAGGTACGCGTCCAGTGCCGCCGCAAGTTCGGAGCTCGCCTGCCCGTGCACGGTCACCCGCGTTCCGCCGAGATCATCAGCCACAGCACTGATCGCCAGATCGGGGCGGTTGTCGAGGAGCAGCGGCACGGCCGGCAGCAGGGCGAGGGGAAGCAGGACGATGAACACCGGCGTCACGGCCGTGAGGATGAGCACGGCGAGGACGATCACCAGGCCGAGCAGCACGGCGACGTCGCCTCCGTATCTCCGCCGCTGTTGCGGCCGGAGCACGAGGTAGTTGGGCCCGCGTTCCGCCACTGCGATCCCCGGCATGCGTCGTGCTGCGAACTCGCCGAGCACGTCGTCGGGCGGCTTACCGGTTCGCAGCGAGAACTGATAAGCGCGAGTCCGCAGTCGGCTCAGTGATGGGCGCATGGCGTCTGCCATTTGTACCGCGTCGCGACAGCGGTGCGCGAGGTGCGCTAGCGTTGAGCGGTGATGGCCCGCCCGGCGGCAACGTCGCTCAATATCGATCCCCTGCTGTTGGGGGTCATCGCCGTGGTGCTCGCCGCGTGCATCTGGGTGGGCCGCCGCGCTGACGAGCCCCTGAGCCGCGGACGTCGATGGTCACTTGCCGGGGCACTGGTCCTGCTTGCCGGCGCCTGGATCACACCGCTCGCAACCCTCGGCGAGCACTACCTTCTGGCCGCGCACCTGATCCAGGCTCTCATTCTCATGGGCCCGGTGCCGGCGCTGCTGCTCCTGTCATTGCCGCGCAACGCGGGGATCGCGCCACGATCGGTGCCCAGGCCGGTGCGCCTGGCGGTGCATCCGGTCGCGGCCATCATCGCCCTCAACGTCGGCTTCATCGCCTGGCACCTCACGCCGGCGTTCGATGCCGCGCTCGCTCACGCATGGTTGTACGACGTCATGGAGATCAGCCTCCTCGTCGTGTCGCTGCTCTTCTGGTGGCCGATCGTGACCCCCTGCTCACCCCCGGCGCGAGCGCTCTCGGGATTCGGCAAGCTCGGCTACATCGTGCTCGCCACCCTGCCGCAAACCTTCGGCGGACTGCTCGTGGCGCTGGCGGGTCACATCCTCTACCAGGGCTACGGGGCGGGGCCTCGACTGGTCGGTATCGACCCGATGACCGATCAGGAGATCGCCGGCGCGAGCATCGCGCTGGTCAGCAAGATCGCTCTGCTGGCGGCCTTCTTCGTCATCTTCATCAACTTGCTCAACGCTGGCAGTGACGGCCGTGAGGAGGACGACGGCGGCGGGGGCGGCGGATCCGACCCGCGGGTGGACGCCCCACACCCGCGCCCGTCGGGATTACCGCGATGGCTCGAGGACGTCGGCGACGGGCGGACCACCGAGGAACCGGTGGTGGTGCCCCGCCCGGTCAGGGTGCCGGTAGGTACAGGGCCTCGCCCGGGCTGATCGCGGCGCCATTCAAGTGATTGGCGGACTGAATCTCGGACACCGCCTGCTGGACGTTCGTCCCCGGATAGTGCAACTCGGCGATGCCCCAGAGGGTCTGGCCGGACCGGACAACGATGCGATCCCCCGCGCTCGATGAGCCCGCGTACGCGACCCCGCCGACGACAACGAGCCCCGCAGCCGCACTGGCCACGATCACGGCGAGCCGTGCCGGCAGGCGGTGGCGCCGTCCGTGGCGGGAGAATCGATGGGGGCCAGAGCTGTCCTGGATCATGTTCCTGCACCGAACGGATGTTCCATGACGTCACCGTATCAGGGAACGGATGTTCGAGTCAAGCATCGGCATCGTCGCCCTGGTCGCGTAAGCTCGGCCTTGAGGTGAGTGACGATCTTCCGGCGGGGGATTCTCAAATACCGGCCTGGGCCGCGTCGATGCGGCCCCTCCAACCCGGTCCGCTCAGACGTCTGATGCAGGCAATCCTCAGCCTTCGTGCCCGGCGCCCGCCGGTTGTTCCCGGTTATGACGAGAGGCAACCTCCTCAGGAAGGGACAGGAGTCCCGGCGCGACCCAAGCGTCCGGCGCCGACCTTGCTGACGGGTGCCGAACTCGAACTGCCCAGCGATTCAGACTGACCGAGTATCCAGACGCCGCCCAGGTGATCCCCGCCGCCCGATAATCGATCGGTGGGTGAGCGCGCCGTCCGGATTCGGGTCGCCGTGCTCATCTGGCGGAATGCCGAGGTCCTGCTCGTCCGCCACGAAAAGGGAGGCCGCTCCTACTGGCTCGTCCCTGGCGGTGGGGTCGACGCCGGTGAGACGATGGTCGAGGCGGCGGCCCGCGAGCTCCTCGAGGAGACCGGCCTCGGTGTCGACGTCGGCCGGCTCGTGCTCCTGTGCGAGGCGATCGACCCGAGGCCAGGCGGCCGTCACATCCTGAACGCGGTCTTCACCGGCACGGTACGAGGCGGGACGCTTGCGGTCGGCGTCGACAAGGCGCTCCGGGACGCCAGGTGGCAACCGCTCGACGCGCTCGCCGACCTCGAGATGTTCCCCCCGATCGGCGCCGAGTTGCTGGCCGTCTGCAGGGAGGAGGGCGCCGGACCCGTGCGCGTCCTCGGGAACATCTGGCGCCCCTGGACGGCGGCCGACGGCGGCTGAGCATCCGATCGCCATCGGGCCACGACGCGTGCATCAGCCCCGAGCCGCCACCTCGTCGAGGTAGTCACCGAGGCGACGATAGGCGGCGCGCTTGCGGCGGTCGGTGATCTCCGTGTAGACCTTGAGCGTTTCCAGGGTCGCGTGGCCGAGCACCTCCTGGACGAGTCGTACGTCGCCGTCGGTTGCCTCGAGGAGCGTGGTCGCAGCCGTGTGTCGGGCGGCATGAGGGCTGCGCAGGTCGCTGAAGAGGTCGAACATCTCCGGGTCGACTCCCATGCGCCGACGCAGCGCTGTGAGGGCGCGTCGAGCCCCGTCGGTGGTGAGGCGGTTGTGCGGCAGCGCGCGCCCGTGGGGCAGGTCGGCCCGCGCGACGCTGATGAACAGGGCAGGGGAGGTGTCGGGTCCGCGCATGCGGAGATAGTCCTCGACAGCAGCGAAGGCCGCATCGGTGCAGTAGACCGTCCGGTATTTGCCACCCTTGCCCAGAACTCGAAAGCCTTCGCGATGGACGTCGCCGCGGTCGAGCCCGCATGCCTCCGCGATCCGGCATCCGGTGCTGAGCAGGAGGTGGATGAGGGCGCGATCGCGGCGGTCGCGCAGCGTCTCCTTGGGCAGCGCGGCGAGCAGCCGGGGCACGTGGTCGGTCGGCACCGGGTGTGGATCGCCGACGACGTACCGCGGTACGGACACCTGGCGGCTCAACTCTGCCCCGATCCAGCCCTCGTCGTATGCGTAGGCCAGAAAGCGCCGCAGCGCCACCAGGGCTCGGGCGCGCGACCGCGGGTTGGGCAGGACGTCGGCCAGTTCGATCTGGTAGCGGCGCAACACCGGCCGGTCCACGCCGGCCAGCAGGTCACTGGCGAGCGGGCGGGTGCGCAGAAAGGCGACGAATTTGGCGAGGTCCTGGCGGTAGGCGCGGACCGTGGTCCCAGGGCGATTGCGCTGAACGCGCAGCCAGTCAAGAAACTGCTCGACCTGGTCAGGCAGCGAGTCGGTCGGCCCGGGAACGCTGGCCGCCCAGGCAGGGCCGCGCCGTTCGCGTGGCGCGGTCGGACGCCGGCTTGGTCGGAGGCGAGAGGGCATGGTTCGTTATTATCAGGAGCTTGGTGGTCAGTGACCGATTCCGGCCTCCTCGAGCGTGAACCGGATGAAGTCCAGGGTGGCGGCCCGCTGGTCCGGCTGCCGGCCTCCGGGATAGGCGACGGCCGAGCGCACCAGCGGCCGCCAGCGCTCGAGATACGGGCCGCGCATCGCCCAGGCTGCGGCTTCGGGTTTGGTCACGACCGTGCCGAGCGCCAGCAAACACAGCGCGCGGCACATCGAGAGCACCGCATAGGCCTGGTAGGCGCGATCGAGGAGCCGCCCGGGGAATTCGAGCTGGGACAGCCACGACGCGCGCAGGGTGCCGATCTGGGCGGCGCGCAGCTCGCCGGTCGTGACCGGCCGCACCAGTTTCCTGACGTCGCGACCAAACAGGGTGATCCCGTAGGTGCGGAGCAGGTGCTTCTGGATCATGAACTCCGGTCCAAGCTTCTCGACCGAGAAGCCCTCATCCGGATGCAACTGGAGGACCGCCATGGCAGGCACGTCTCGAGCGGTCAGTGCCTTGACGGGAACGAAGACCGCCTCCAGACGCTCAGGCCAGCGCCCGCCACCCGAGCCCAGCATCGCGAGCTGCAGCTCACGCAACCGCTCATTGGTGGCGGCGTCGGTCAGGGCGCGAGTTGCAACGACCACGTCGATGTCGCTGGTCCGAGGATTGAAGGCTCCGGTGGCAAGGGACCCGTGGACGTACACGCCGGCCAGGTTCCGGCCGAGCGTGCTCGACCACGCCGCCAACGCCGAGGCGAGGAACGCGCCGACAGCGGGACCACCGGCGCTGACCACACGTTCGTCGATGCCCATCACGACAAGCCTATCGAGGAGTCGGCCGCCGCTCGAATCGACCTCGCCGTCCGACCACGTGCCAGCCGAGGGCGCGATACGCCGCCAGGGCGCCGGCGTTGTCGGTGTTGACGTGCAGACGTGCGACGCTCGCCCCGATGGCGCGCAACCGGGCGGTCGCCTCGGTCAACAGCGCACTAGCGAGGCCCAGGCGCCGCCGAGCCGGGACAACGCCGACCTGGTCGATCCACCCCTTGCTGCAGACGACGAACCCAGCCGGCACGCCGTCCATCAAGACGCAGAGCGACGCCTCGGGAAGGAAGTCCGAGTCGCCGGTCAGCCCAGCCGTCCACTCGGTTTGGGTCCATCCGGGAAAACTGGGCGAATCCCTGAACGCCGCCTCGTAGACGGCGAAACTCGCGTCGGCATCGACGAGGGCCTCACTGACCACCTGGACCACGGCGCCCGATGGCTCCTCCGCGCCACCTGCCGCGAGCACCGAGTTGATCCAGGCGCGTTGCTCATCCCAGAGCTCTTCAGAGCCGGCGCGCAGCATGGACGTGACCGTCACCACCCGTGGTTGGGCCAGCCGGCTCGCTGCGAGCATGCGCACGGCGGCACTGGCGCTCAGCTGCCCGGTGGGCAACTCCCACACCCTGACGAGCACCTCTGGGCCGGCATACATCCGCTCCAGCCACGCACGGCGGGTGGCAAGGGACCAGTCCGACGGCTCGCCGGCCTGAGCGCGCGCTAGCTCCATCAGCCGCGCTAAGTCCGGCGAGTCCGTATTTGACACTCGATCACTCCGTGTTTCCCTCGGATGAAATCCCGGAACGCTACGAAGCAGTCTGCACGGGATGGTCGTTTCTACCCTCAGGCCGCTGCGGAGAGAGGCGAGGAAGCTCGGTGCTGATGCTCTGAGCTCTAGATCGTGAGAATATGCATTATCAGGAGCTTTATTCGCCTTTGGACGTCCCCCGTTCAGACCTTCACTCGGGCTCGCCAACTCCTCAGGCCGTGCGGCGACTTGCGGAGACACGCAGCTGCCGCTGCCACAACGGCACGCATCCGGCCACTCGAGGTTGAGGCCGACGCTGCCCCGCAGCGAGCGTTTCCCGCGACCTGATCGTCTAGCTGAAGACGGGCATCGCCGGGGCTGCGCACCCGGGACACGCAGGCGCAACCCAGAGTCCGCCCAGCGGCGACCGCCAAACGACCTCGATGGCGCCAGGGCCGGCGAATGCCACCGATGACGGATCCGACCCGGCGACCGCGCCGAGTCCCTCGGGTCCGACCAGTCCGCTTGCGGATGTAAAGAGCGCGGAGGCCAGCGCCCCGCTGGACTCGCGAGAGTCGACGATGACCGCCCCAGGGGCCAGGGTCACCGCCGCCGGATTGCCAGCGACGGGCATCACCCCCAACGGAGCGGCGCCGCTCCAGGCCCCGCTGCCGACGTTGAGGGCGCCGTGCCACAGCTGACCGACGCTGTTCCAGAAGACGTCGACGACGCCGGCCGACGTGCTGACGGACGGATCCGCGGCCAGCGCGGTTGCGGTCAGCTGATGCGCTCCGCTCCAGCCCCACGACGCACCAGTTTCCTCGTATAGATCGCCCGTCGATGCATCGCGCCAGAAGACGGTGTCTGAGCCGGCTGAGGAGCTCACCGCCACCGGCGTGCCGGTCATCGCGTTGCTCCCCAGCGGCGAGGCGCCACTCCAGCGACCGCTCCAGCGATCGACCCAGATCTCATTTCCCGCGCCTTTCCAGAACAGGTCGATCAGCCCGGCGCCGGGCGAGACCGCCTCCGGAGCCGAGCCGAGCGGCCCCAGCCCCAGCGAGTGGGGCGCCGACCAGCTGCCGTTGCCGAACCAACCGGGGACATAAGTCGTTTGCCAGAGATTGCCGTCCACTCCCTCCCAGAACGCGTCAATCCGCCCAGGACCCCACGACACCACCGATGGGTCCGTGGTCAGCGCGGCGGACGCGCCCGCGACAGCACTGATGTCCACAGCGACTGTCCCCCACCGGCTGTTGCGATACGCCAGCGTCCAGACGTGATCGTTGGTCCCACGCCAGAGGACGTTGATATCACCAGGCTGGTCCGAGACCGATTGCGGCGCGCCCGCCACATTGGTCGCCGCCAGGGCCGCCGGGTTCGGCCATCCGTAGTACGGGAGCGATCGGGTGCCGCCCTGGTCGAGGTCGACACTTCCCGGAATCCCGGGCACCGACCCGGCGTCGCTGTACTGCCACACCTGCCATCCCGTGCCGCCCCAGTTGTTCGCCGGGACCGACGGCGAGCTGACGAACCAGTTCGCCACCCACAGTGGATCGAGGGTGAATGCGGAGGAGCCGATGTTGCCGTTCCACCACGAGGGAGACGCATAGATCGCCGGGAGCGACCCGATCGCGGCGCTCACCGTGTCGACGACGGTCCGCAGATTGGCGACCACCACGGATTGGGGCTGGCCACCGGTGGTCTCCACATCGATCGTCGGGACGAGGTCGCCACGGGTGAACCCCACCGAACGGAGTTGCGCGACCAGGAGGTTCGCCTGCGCAATCGGGCTCTGCGCGGGCTCGAAGAAGAGGTACGCGCCGGGCGTGACCCCCGCCGACGCGGCACCCCGCCAGTTGCCACCGAAGGTCCCATCGGGTGACCCGGCTCCGTCGGCGGCCCGGATGTACGCGAACGAGATCCCCGACGCGGCGACCGAGTGCCAGGCGATCGCCGGCCCCTGATACGCGCTCACGTCGATCCCCCTGAGCACGCCGGCAGCGTGCGCGTCGATGGTCCGCCCCAGCCCCACAGGGGCCGCGGCGGCGACAACGAGCAGGATGGCGACGACCGAGATTCGGGACCTCATGCCGCCGCCGGCGAGACGCCCACCATTGAGGTGAGGATAGACACGGATGTAGAGCGGTCGAGGTTCGTCACCGTATCTTCATGGGCGTCCCAATTCGCGACGCGGTGTCTCGTTCATGGCGCGGACATCCACGCGAAAGGTTGTGTCCGCTACTCTGGAGCCGTGGCCCAGACGACCCAGCGCAAGCCGTCCGGTAATCGCCAGCCGCCGCCATCCAGGCCCACGGGCAAGCCGCTCACCAAGAAGCAGCGGCGCAACCAGGCCGCCGTGCGGTCGGTTTCGCTCACGGGACGGCCTCCCTGGCAGTCGCCCACGGTCATCACCTCGGTGAGCGTCGGCATCGTCGCCATCGTGCTCATCATCATCGTGGTCATCAATCAGCTCGGCGGCACCGGCAACGCGAGCACCAGCACGCCGCTGTCCACCACGGTCGCGAGCGCGCTGCTCAACCCCAGCCCGGCGGTGGTCCAGGCCGTTGGCTCGGGTGCCCAGCCGGGCGAGATGGTCCGCCTCCCGGGGAACACGGTGTTGCGAGACGCCAGCGGCAAGCCGATGGTCGTCTACGTCGGTGCCGAGTACTGCCCGTTCTGCGCTGCCGAGCGCTGGAGCATGGTGTACTGGCTCTCGCAGTTCGGCACGTTCAAGGGCCTGTCGGAGATCAAGTCGTCCTCGACGGACGTGTATGCGAACACGAACACGGTCACCTTCTACAAGTCCAGCTATACGAGCTCGACCGTCGATTTCAGCGGCTTCGAAGTGCTGGATCGCAACCAGAACAAGTTGATGACGGCATCCACGCTGGCGGAGAGCCTGTTCACCAAGTACGACACACCCCCGTACACCACCCAGGCTCTTGGTTTTCCCTTCATCGACATCGGCGGGCTGTACGTCCTCTACAGCACCAGCTACTCGCCAAGCCTCCTTGCCAACCTGACCTGGGACCAGATCGCCACAAAGCTCAAGAACCCGACTGATCCGGTCACGCAGGCGATCGTCGGCAACGCCAACATCATGACCGCGGCGACCTGCATCGCCACCGGCGACGTGCCGGCGTCGGTGTGCTCCTCCTCCACCATCCAGGCGATCGAACCCAGCCTCAAGGCGCTGAAGACCCCCAAAGCCTGAGCCGGCGGCGAGCTGAGATGGGCTTCCAGGTCATCACCACCGGGTACGCCGTGCTCGCGCTGGTCGCCGACGGACTCGTCGTCCTCGCCGTCATTGGATTTGTCGCGTCGCGCACGTCGGCGTCCGGTCGAGAGCGCTGGGGGCGTTTTCGCGATGGGGTGAGCCCGTTCGCTGTGCAATTCGCCTGGATCGTGGCCATGCTCGCGACATTGGGCAGCTTGTATCTGTCCCAGGTTGCGGGGCTCGTGCCGTGTGAGTTCTGCTGGTTTCAGCGCATCTGCATGTATCCCCTCTCACTGCTCCTCGGCGTCGCCGCATTTCGGGGCGATGTGGGCATTGCAAAACGCTACTTCATGCCGCTGGCGATCGTCGGCGCCGGGCTCGCCACCTATCACTATCAGCTGGAACACATCGTCGGTGAGCCCACGGTGTGCGGCGTCGCGGTGCCCTGCAACACGGCGGCGTTCAACATCTTCGGCTTCATCTCGGTGCCGTTCCTCTCGCTGGCCGCATTTCTGCTCATCACCACACTGCTGCTGATTGCGCGCCAGGGCGGCGACGACGTTGAGGATTACATCGAGGACGAGATCACGACGACTGACGGCATCCAGCCCGACGACGAGAGCCTGCCCGCCCCCGCCTGACGGCGTGTAAGCCCACCCTTGCCGGCTACGGCACGGTGCTCACGGCGATGTGGCGCGCCAGCCCAGAGTCACGCCAGCTCGGCGAGATACCTCGGCAACATCTGTCGCCACGTCGACCAGTCGTGGTCGTACTCGGTGCCCCAGGGGTCGACCCGGTTGGGGATCCCCTTGCTCCCGAGGACATCCGCGAGGCGCCACGACTCACCGATGTTCTCCCACCGTCCCTCACCCGACGCGAGGATCGCATGTCGGGTCTGCAACAGCGCGAGGTGCTCGCCGTTGAGACCGGGGAGAAAATACGACGGCGTGGAGAAGTAGAGGTCGTCGCCGGCATCGTCCCCGACGAATCGTGAGATGTCATACGTCCCGCTCATCCCCACGGCATTGGTCACGACGTCGGGGTAGTGACACAGCAGCGCCACGGCGTTGAAGGCGCCAATCGAGGCGCCGGCGGTGATGACGGTGATGTCGGGGCTTTCGCAGTCCATCCGGATCATGGGGATCAACTCGTGGCGCACGAACTCGAGAAAGCCACGGAGCAACGCCGCCCGGTAGCGTGGATCGCCGTCGCCGCGGAGCATCGCCGCTCCGGACACGCTGTCGCACGAGTAGAGCTTGACCCGGCCGGCCTCGAGGTACTCCCCAGCCGAATCGACCAGCCACATGCGCTCGATCTCCTCGGCGTCGCCGCCGGCCGTCGGAAACACGATGACCGGCCTGCCGAAGTGACCCCACCTTGCAACCGTGACGTCCGACCCGAGCCGTTCCGAGTACCAGCGTTCTCGTCGCTTCATGGCCGGGAAGTCTCGCGCATCCGGCCGGGGAGTCGCTGCCGCGACGTCAGGGATAGATGAGGCGCGCATCACCGGGGAACAACCAGCCGAGGCCGTCGAGCAGGCGGTCGCGCCAGTTGATCCAGTTGTGACCGTCCAGCGCTTCGACGACGCGCAGCTCACCGGTCATCCGTCGCAGCACCTCGGTCATCGCGCGATCGGGTTCGGCAAGGGGCTCGAAGACCCCGTAGGTCAGGAAGATCCTGTCGACGACCTCGCTCCGGACGGGCACGGACCCTGTTCACGAATCGGACCACCGGCTCGAACACCGGGCCATAGCCGTGCGCAGCGGGTTCCGCGGTGAATCGCAGCGACGGCGACTCGAGCAGCAGGCCACCAAAGAAGCCGGGCGCTCGGACCGCTGCCGCCAGCGCGGCGACGCCGCCGAAGCTCGATCCGAGGAGCGCCCGCCCCCGCGGGTCACCACGGAGCTGGAACGCGCCCTCGACGTGCGGGACCAGCTCGGAGGTGAGAAAACGGCTGTGCGCGGATCCGGCCGCGTACTCCCGGAGCCGGTCTCCGGGGTGCGTGAAGGCGACCACGCAGTCCGCCATCAGACGCCGGTGCATCAGGTTGTCGAGCACCGTTCCCATCGACGAGTGGTTGAGAAAGTCGCCGCCGTCGTGCACCACCAGCAGCGGCATCCGGCGATCGCGTCGCATCCGAGCGGGGACGTAGATCGTGACGTGCGCCTCGCGGCGAAGTGCCCGGCTGGGGAGGCGGAGGTCGGCGAGTTCGCCGGGCACGGCGGAGGGGTCGGGAAGCGCCCAGCCGGGTGTCACGTATCCATCCGCCTCGAGCACCGATTGAGCGCCGATCGGGTCGGTGACAACTCGCGAGTTCAGGGGGTCGGTCATGCTCTCGGCCGCATCGCCCCGCCGCACCAGGATCCGATATTCGACGCGAGCGCCCGGCGGCAGCTCGATGCTGGCGTACCAGAGGTCGGTGCCGGGGAGACGCCGAAGCGGCAGGGGGATGGGCACTCCCATGACCCGATGCTCGATCCCGACCCAATCGGCCTCACCCCGCCAGAGGAATGTGCAGGTCGATCCCTCGACCAGCGGTACGGCGTGCTCGCGCAGCAGCTGATCGATCGCCTCGGGCGAGGCGCCGTCACCGTGGAGTCGGGTGAGCGCGCTCGGACGATGCGACGGCGCCGGGCTCACGATCAGGCCGCCCGCTCGCGCAGCAGCCGCCCGTCGGGCGCGATGACCCCGACGCTGCCAAGGTCCGCGGGATGCCGCGAGCTGAGCTCGAGTCGATCGCCCGCATCGAGGACCAAGCAGACGCTCGGCGCAGCGCGCCTGGCAAGCACCGCCAGCCGGTCGGCGTCGTGCGCACGGAGACGCGCCCCGATCGGAAGCGCCACCAGCCCGTGCGCAACCCCGATGCCGATGTCGTAGATCTCGTCAGGCCTGCCGGCGGGATCGTCGTCGTCGACGACCACGATCCGATCGGACACCGCCATGCACCCGGACGACCATGCGATCAACGGCTGCGCGTCGATGAGGGCGGCGAGGTTGCAGAGGTGCAGGCAGTCGTTGAGCACGCCGACGTGGCCGCCGGCGATCGCGATGGCCGCGCAGCCGGCGACAGTCGACGCCACGTCCGCGCGGTGCGCGGTGATGATCGGTCGCTCGTGCGGCGGGTGCGCGACGTAGAAGCGTTCATACGCCGCGGCGAGGGCGGTGACGTGACCCTCATCCAGCTCGCGCACCGCGGCGAGGGCGGCGTCGAGGTCGCGTCCGCCAGTCGCTTCCGCGAAACGCCGGCGGACCGCCTCGACACCATCGAGTGCTGACCGCAACCGGAACAGGTACACGGCGCGCAATTCATCGAGCTCGGTTCGCAGCAGGCGCTCGGCCTCCGCATACTCCTCGTCGCTGCCGAGCACATCGAGGCGTCGACCGTAGAGGCCGAGGTTGCGCGAGCCACCGCCCAGGCGCCGATCGATCTCGGCGTCGTTGCGCTCCCCTTCCTCCCATCCCGCTGTGATCAGCGCCACCGGGCCGTCGACGCCAAGGGCCTCCAGCTCCGCGGCGAGGTCCACGCCGTCGCCGAGTGGGCCGAGCAGCGTCACCCGCCTCACGAGGCGTGCACGTGGACCGTCTCGCCGACGACGTCGAGCATGTGGCACACGGTGTCGTAATCCGGGTGCGCCATACGCACCCAGGCGTTTGCCATGTAGCCGGCCTCGACCGGCTGAGTCGGCGTGCCGCTGCCCGGCAGATGCGCATCGATGATCCACTCGCCGAACCGGCGCTGGATCTCCTCGACGCCGCTGTAGCCCGTGATCGTCCCGTCCCGATCCGGGCGGAGCGCGACGATCCCCGCTGCCCGACGCCTCGAGAGCGGATGCTCCACGCCGTGGTGGACGATGGCGTTCGCCCACTCGCGGTAGATGTCGATGTCGTTGCCGGCGGCGTACAGGTCCCATGCCCGGACACCGGGTGGACGGCAGCCGATCTCGCTGAAGCGAAGGCCCTTGGGACCGAAGAACCACTCCATGTGCGTCGCCGAGGTCCCGATACCGAGGGCCTCGATCGCGCGCAGGCCGAGGTCGCGCACCTGTCCGTAGTCGGGCACTGTGTCGACCCGGTTGGTCGCGATGAACTGGGGGCTGATCCAGCGCTCCCGCATCGCCTCGAGCACGTTGGGGTAGTAGTGCGAGATGAAATCGTACGCAGGACGGCCGTCGATGCTGATGGTGTCGTAGAACCCCTCGTGCCCCTCGACGAACTCCTCGACCGCGACGTCGGATGCTCCCGACGCGCCGAGTGAGGCGAGCGCACGATCGAGATCCGCGTCCGAGTCGACACGGCTGGTCCCCGAGGCGCCGGCAGCCGCGCGTGGCTTGAGAATCAACGGATAGCCGACGGTGGCAGCGAAGGCGCGCACCTCCGCCGCGTTGTGCGCCGCGGTCGACATCGCGGTCGGGATGCCCGCGTCGCGAAGGACCTCCTTCATCGAGGGCTTGTCGCGACAGAGATAGGCGGTGCGCACCGATGTCCCAGGAATGCCACATGCCTCGCGCGCCTGCGCGGCGGCCATGGTGTGAGCCTCGATCGTCGACTCGAGTGCGTCGATCCACACCTTGCTCTGGGCGAAGCGCACGGCATCGACGAGCGCGCCGACGTCGGTGACGTTGCCGATCTGCTGGTAGTGGAGCATCCAATCCCGAAGCTCCTCATCGAGTGCTTCGACCGGACGCTCGCCGATCCCGATGACCGTCGCGCCGGCCGCCGCGAGCCCGCGCACGAACTCGCGTTGATTCGGGGGGAAGACCGGCTCGATGAAGATGATGTTCACGCGCAGATCGTACCCGCCGCGGCCCACCACGCCCGGAGCCGTCCGTCCCTACACTCGCGACGTCAGATGCCGAACGCGATCTTCGTGGCTCCCTTCCTTCTCCCTGCGACCGTGCGCTTCGTCGCTGCCGCGGCGGGGCTTCCCGGCGTTCGCCTGGGCCTGATCAGCCAGGATCCGGAGGATAGGCTCCCCGACGACCTCCGCTCGCTGCTCTCGGGGCACTACCGGGTCGCGGACGGCACCGATGCCCAGCAGATCGCGGACGCGACTCGAGCGCTTTCACGCCACCTTGGCGGGGTCGACGCGCTCCTCGGCATGCTCGAGCAGCTGCAGGTGCCGCTCGGCGAGGTCCGAGACCTGCTGGGCATCGCCGGCATCGGCGCGGACGTGGCACACAACTTCCGTGACAAGGCGCGGATGAAGGACGTGTTCGAGGCAAACGGCGTGCCCTGCGCTCGACATCGCCTGGTGGCCTCGGCGGATGCAGCGCGACGAGCAGCGGCGGAGCTCGGCTACCCCCTGGTCGCCAAACCACCCGCCGGCGCCGGCGCGCGCGCCACGTTCCGCATCGATCGCGACACGCATCTCGAGGCATGGCTCAGCGCCGACCCGCCACGCGCCGACACCCCGGTCCTGTTGGAGCAGATGGTCGTGGGCGATGAGCACAGCTTCGATAGCGTGCTCATCGACGGCGACCTCGTGTGGCACTCGATCTCGCGCTACCTACCCACTCCCCTGGAAGTGCTCGAGAACCCCTGGATTCAATGGGCGGTGCTGCTGCCGCGTGACATCGCGACGCCGGACTTCGACGCCATTCGCGAGTACGGGCTGCGCGGGCTCCGGGCGCTCGGACTTCGCACCGGGCTGACCCACATGGAGTGGTTTTGCCGTCCTGAGGGGGCGATCGCGATCAGCGAGGTTGCGGCGCGTCCACCGGGCGCGCAGTTCACGTCGCTGCTGTCGTACGCCCACGACACGGACATGTACGCGGCGTGGGCTCGCCTCGAGGTCTTCGGCACCTTTGCACCGCCGGAGAGGCGGTATGCCGTCGGGGCCGCGTACCTTCGCGGCCAGGGTGGCGGCCGCGTGATCGCGGTCCATGGGCTGGACACACTGCAACGCGAGTTCGGCGACCTCGTCGTCGAGGCAGCGGTGCCACGGCGCGGACAGCCGCCGACCGGCACCTACGAGGGTGAGGGGCACATCGTCCTCCGCCACCCCGAGACCGAGGTGGTCGAGGCCGCGCTGCGCAGAGTCGTCGAGGTGGCGCGCGTCGAGCTCGGCGATCCCGCATGACGGCGACGGTGTTGATGATCTCGCCCGGGTATCCGGCGGAGATGCCCTTCTTCACGCGCGGACTCGCGCGCGCCGGCGCGAGGGTCATCGGGGCCGGTGATCAGCCGGTTGCCGACCTGCCCGAGATGGCTCGCGATCATCTCAGCGCGTACTGGCAGGTGTCCTCCTTTGCGCACGAGGACGCCATCCTCCACGAGGTGGCGCAGCGCGCCGCCGGCCTGCACATCGACCACGTCGCCTCGCTCTGGGAGCCGACGATGGTGCTCGCGGCCCGCATGCGCGAAATGCTCGGCATCGACGGGATGACCGTCGAGCAGACCATCCCCTTTCGCGACAAGGAGCGCATGAAACAGGTGCTCGATGCGGCCGGCATCCGCACGCCGCACCACTACCGGGCCGGCACCGGGGCAGGGGTTCGCGACGCCGCCGAGCGCATCGGCTATCCGATCATCGTCAAGCCGATCGCGGGCGCGGGATCGTCCGATACCTACCGGGTCGACGGACGCTCCGACCTCGAGGCCGTGCTCCCCCGGCTCGTCAGGGTTGCCGAGGTCAGCGTCGAGGAATTCATCGACGGGTCCGAGTACACCTACGACACGATCTGCTCGGGCGGTGACGTGCTCTTCGACAACATCGCCTGGTACCGGCCGCGTCCCTGCTCGCGCGCCAGCTGGAGTGGGTGAGCCCGATCACCATGGTCCTCCGGGACATCGATGCGAGCGAGCTCTCCGCCGGGCGCGCGATGGGTCACGAGGTGCTGCGCGCGCTCGGGTTCCGCGACGGCTTCACGCACATGGAGTGGTTCCGCACGGAGAGCGGCGAGGTGGTGTTCGGGGAGATCGGCGCTCGGCCGGTGGGCGCTCGGACGGTCGACGTCATGAACTTCGCGAACGACGCCGACCTCTTCCATCAGTGGGCCGAGGCGATCGTCAACGGGCGGCTCTCCAAGCCGATCGAACGCCGCTACAACGCCGCGTCCATCTTCAAGCGCGCGCAGGGGCGGGGCCGGATCGTGCGCATCGAGGGGCTCGGACCCCTCCTCGCCGAGGTGGGAGAATGGGTATGCGCGATCGACCTGCTCCCCATCGGCGCACCGCGACGCGACTGGCTGATGACCCTGATCTCCGACGGCATGGTCATCGTGCGTCACCCGGAGCTGGACGCCTGCGTCGAGATCGCCGATCGCTTCGCCACCGAGCTGCAGCTCTACACGTACTGAGCCACTTTTGTTGCGAACCGTCGGACATGTTGCGAACGGTCGGACGAATCTGTAAAGTCACTGCTTGCGGGCCCACCCGTCGGAAACGGCGAGTGGACGGCCCGGAATGATGGTGGCCCATCAGTCCGGACGAGGGTCGAGCCTGAGGGCCACCGAAGGGCACCGCCTCCCGTACTGAAGCCCCGCGTCGCAAGATGTGGGGCTTTTCTGTTTCTGCCGCTGAACCCGCAGCGGGGACGCTCAGTCTCCGGCGGTGAGCACGGGGGCGCCGACCGCCTGGAGGACCGCCGCACGAGGCGCGGGCGTGTCGCTGTGCAGCTCGGCGATGAGCGAATCGACGACGTCGCGCAGGGACCCTCCGGCCTCGATCACCTCGCGTTGACGGATGTAGCTGGACCCCCGGTCCATGATGTCGATGGCGCCGCGCAGCTCTGCGACGCATCCGAGCCGTGCGGCCACCGGGGTCAGGTCTTCGACGAGCTCGCGGATGGCCTGGCGCAGCGGCACCGTCGTACCCCCCTCGTCGACGATGATCGAGGCGTCCAGCCCGTGCCGGGCGGCCCGCCACTTGTTCTCTCGCACCAACCAGGCGCGTGGCGTCGGCAGCGTGTAGCCGCGATCGATCATGGTGTCGAATTGGTGCACGAGGCACTGGCTCAACGCTGCCATCACGCCGACCTCGCGCAGGGTTGGGATGCCGTCGCAGACCCGAATCTCCACGGTCCCGAAGGCCGGATGCGGACGGATGTCCCACCAGACCTCGCGAATCGTCCTGATCGTATGCGACGAGATCAACGTGTCCATCAGCTGCTCGAACTGCGGCCAGCCGCTCAGGACCCATGGGGGCCCCGCGGTGGGCAGGCCCTCGAAAACCTTGGAGCGCCACGACGCCATGCCCGTGTCATGCCCCATCCAGTACGGGCTCGATGCCGAGAGCGCGAGGAAATACGGGATGTACGTGGACAGCGCGTTGACCATCGCGATCGCCTTGTCCCCGGTCCGCACCCCGACATGCACGTGGATGCCGAAGATCTGCATCTGCCTCGCGGGCCACTGCATCTCGTTGACCAGGCGAAGATAGCGAGGATCCGGGCTGATTTCCTGTTGCGCCGGGTCACTGAAGGGATGCGTCCCCGAGCAGATGAGCTCGAGGTTGCGCGGCTCGGTGTACTGTCGCAGCTCCGCCATGGTCGCGGCCAGATCGCTGACCGCTCCGGCCGCGTCGTCGCAGATCCCGGTGATGATTTCCACCGTCGACTGCAGCAGCTCCTGCTTGGCCTTGGGATGACCCGCGTCGCCGTGGCCGCCGGCCATCTCGCCGAGAATCTCGTGCGCCCCGCGTACGAGCTCCCTGCTGTCGCGATCGATGAGCTCGAGCTCCATCTCGACGCCGATGGTCGGGCGAGGGCTGGAGACGAATTCGATGTGGGTCATGGGGTCTCAACTCTACGCCGCCGTCGCGCGTTGATCGCGCGCCCAGGCGGCCAGCAGACCACGGAAGTGCGCGATGAACTGCTCCTGCTCGTGGCCGGGGAAGGTGTTGCGCACCGTGTCCACGATGATCCTGTCGAACTCCGGACTCTCGACCCACGCTACGGAGAGCTCGTCGATGTGCGCGAGGTGACGCTCGCAGAACTCGCGATACCTGTCCACCTCGAGCTGACGGTCGGCGAGCTGCCGGTACCCGGCGAGCTTCTCCGCATAGCTCAGGTCCGCGCGATCCGCGATGGCGAAGTACTCCTCGGTGTTGAGGTCGACGGTCTGATGACGGCCGGTGACGCAGCAGAACACCACCCACTTCAGCAGCGAGCGGATCGCCCATGGGAAGTAATAGTGCAGGCTCGTCAGCGCGAGGTCCGGAGTCGCGTTCGCGTAGTCGATGGGAAACACGTCATCACCGCGCACCAGTGTCTCGCAGCTGTTGAGCTCCCAGCGGAAGAACGCGTTGACGGTGCGCAGGATGCTCACCACCTCGTTGCCGGTGCGCGGCTGGAGGAACTGGTGATCGACCGAGTACCGATCGTGCATCGGGCGCTCGGGGTGGAAGTGGAGGACCATCACCTCTGCGCCGATGCCGAGGCTGCGCGCGAAGACGTCGTATCCCTCCACCGCAGCCTGCAGGTGCATCAGCCGCTGCTCGGACTCGTCGTACGCGCGGTACAGCGTCGCCGAATCCTCGATGCGCGATACGCCCACCCACGCGCCCCCGTCGAAGGGCTTCATGTACAGCGGCATGCCCACCGCGCCCGCAACCGCGTCCAGATCGAAGTAGCGCAGATACCGCTGCGCCGTGCCCGCGAAGCGGGGGTTGTCCGGGGGAGTCTTGTTGGGCAGCATCCAGGTCTCGGGCACCTTGAGGCCGAGCCTGATCATCGCGCAGTATGCCGCGTGCTTCTCCATCGCCTGGAAGGTGAATGGATTGTTGAGCAGATGGACGCGGTCCATCAGGGTCACCTTCTTCAACCACTCGCGGGGCATGGGATACCACCACCCGAGGCGGTCGATGACCAGCGAGTGTCGCGGTCGCATGCGCAGGTTGAACGGCTCGATGGTGACCCGCTCGGTGGTGAAGCGGTGGGTCTCCCCGCCCTCGCGCACCGAGAGATCCGCCCGTCCGAGCAAGGCCTCGAACGCTGCCGGCCAGTCCTCCTCTACCCCAAGCAGCATGCCGATGAGATGGGTCTTCGACATCGTTGCTGGGAGTATGCGATCCGCCCCAGGCACGTGCAGATCGCGGCTGCGGGTCAGCTTCGCGGGCTGCGGTTGCCTCGGGGGCCCGGCGCTCGGGTGCTCGGGGGACTGTGCTCAAGGGCCGCCTCGAGGCGCAGCGTTCGCTCGAATGCCGCCCATACGGCGTCGCTCACCACCGTGCGCAGCCCTCCCCGTTCGAGCTGGTACAGCGCCTCTGCCGACGTGCCGCCGGGTGAGGTCACCATGTCGCGCAGCTCGGCAACATGCTTGCCACTCTGCAACGCGAACTCCGCGCTCCCCTGCATGGTGTCGAGCACCAGCTCGCGGGCGACATGGCGCGGAAATCCAAGGTGGACAGCCGCGTCGGTGAGCGCCTCGATGAACAGGAAGATGTAGGTGGGTCCGGTGCCACTCACCGCCGTCGCCATCGCCACCTGGCGCTCGTCGGGGACCTCGAATTCGCGCCCGAGTGCGGCGAGCATGGCCCGGGTCCGCGCCTTGCCGCGCTCATCGACTGCGTCGGTCGCGAACCAGACGGTCACGCCCCGTCCGATCTGGGCCGGCGTGTTGGGCATGCAGCGCACCACCGCGGGATGATCGAGGCCGTCGCCGATGGCGGTCGTGCTGGCGCCGGCGATGATGCTGATGACCAGTTGCTCGGGGCGAAGCGACCCCCGCAGCTCCGCCATCACTCCGGCGAGCATCTGCGGCTTGACGGCGAGCAGGACGATGTCGGTGTCCCTGGTCGCCTCACGGTTCTCGGCAGCCGTGCGCACGCCGTAGGTGCTCGCCAGCGCCTCGCGTCGCGCCGCGCGCGGATGCGTGCAGACCGACGTCGCCCGGCGCGATCAGGTCGCGCTCGAGCAGTCCCGCCAGCATCGCCTCGGCCATGACGCCGGTGCCGACGATGCCCAGGCGCGTTCCTCGAAGGCTTTCCGCGCTCATCAGTCGGGCACACCTTACCGCCAGGATTCACCGGCCGGTTCCGCAGCCCGTGCCATGATCAATGAGAGATGACCCAGCTGAACCCGTCCGGGGGCGAGGACCGACCCGTCTATCAATGGCTGCCCGAGACCTCGGCGACCACGCCGGGCGACGGCTCGTCGTGGCTTCCCCCACCGGGGCCGGTCCGGCCGGTGCAGCCACCCCAGCACAGCCCCACCGCCCCGCGTCCGCAGCGTCGCCGCCGCGAGGGGGCGGCCGGCGGAATCCTCGCAGGGATATTCGCCTTTTTGAAATACGGCCTCGTTTTGGTCAAGTTCGGCACTTTCGGTCCGACCTTGATCACAATGCTCATTGCGGTCTGGTTCTACACGCTGTTCTTCGGGCCGGCATTCGCCGTCGGCATCGTGATGCCTCATCCTTTGCACGAGCTCGGCCATTTCATCGTCGCGCGTGGGATGGGCCTGCCGGCTCGTCTGCCCATATTCATCGGTCCGCTCGGGCGCGGTCACCAACCTGCGCCGGGCGCCGGCTGACGCCGGCAAATCGGGGATCATCGCCCTCGCCGGTCCGGCGCTCGGCACCGTCGCCGCATTGCTCTGCTTTCTGCTCGCCTCGACGGCTCCCGCGGGATACGCGCGTTATCTGCTGCTCGCGCTCGCGTACTTCGGTTGCTTCCTCAACCTCATCAACCTCATCCCCGTGGGGTTCCTCGACGGCGCCAAGGTGGCGGACGTGATTCCGAAGTGGATGAACGTCGCCGGCCTGCTCGTGGTCGCCGGCGGTCGTGCTCCTCTTCGGCAACCCGATCGGGCTGATCTTCCTCGATCCTCGGGATCTTCCACACAGTCGGACGATTTCGTCGTCGGGCCCGGCGACCCTGCGCAGCTCGCGGCGTCAAGACGGCTCGGGCTTGGCGCCGCGTACATCGGCATCCTCCTGGTCGCCGCCGGTGGCATGTCGGTGGCGAACACCGCCATCGTCAACAGCAACTTCGTCCCGGGCGTCAACAACAGCACCGGCAGCAGCGTCCTCTAGGTCGTCAGCGGGCGGGCGACGGCGTCGGGGTGGCCGTCGCCTGGCAGAGCGGGAAGGGGAACGTGATCGAGTTGTACAGGTCGGCGAACACGTCGAGCTGGTCGCTCGTCTGGTAGTTGAACCCGATCAGCATGGCGTGCGTCGCGTCGAACTTGAGTGCGGATCTCCGCGTACAGCGGCAGCCGGGGCACCGGTAATGCGGTCGGCGTCGCGCCGGTGTACGAGGCGTTCTTCGCGTACTCCGTCAAGGTCCCGGTGTAGCCGCACACCACGATGGATCCGCTCGTCGACTGCGTGTAGCCGGGAAGGCCGGGCAGCCCGAAGGACTTGAGCGCCGGCGCGGTCTCGAGGAGCATGTTTTGCATGCCCTGTTGGGGAAGGAAGATCGCGCCGTAGGACTCCTGCTGGAATCCCCACGACTGCGGATAGAGCGCGGCGACACCGCCGACCGACGCGTATCGGCTGAACGTGCCGGTGGCGGTGAGCGTCGGGTCGGCGACGATCCACCCGGTGACCGACCGCCCCTGCACCTTGAGCCAGCCACCGCCGCCGCTCTGATAGTCGATGACCGTGAAGAGCGCCCCCTGTGCCGCGTCACCGACGACGTTTGCCGAACCCAGCGCGGGGGTCGAATGAATGCGGAGTCCCAACGGGCTCAGCACCGTCCGCGTGGTGCCGACGATCTGAGCTGTCGGGCTCGGTGTTGGGCTGGTCGCGACCGTGGGTGCGCCGGTCGCACTGGGCGAAGGTTTCGACGGCGCGCTCCCACACGCCACGATCAGCGCCGCGGTCGCGGCGGCGAGGCCCGCGGACCTCACGCGGCGAGCACGTGCAGGCATCCGGCGACCGATGCGGTGATCGCGCGCAGGTCGTAGCCGCCCTCGAGGATCCACAGGTTTCTTCCCTCGCTGTGGGCTTCGGCAAGGGTGCGGATGCGCGTTGCTATTGCCGAGTAGGTCTCGTCATCGAGGCGCAGCTCCGCCAGCGGATCGTCGCGATGGGCGTCGTAGCCGGCGCTCACCACGATGAGGTCGGGGTCTTGCGCGGCAACGGCGGGGAGCACCAGCTCATCGAACAGCTCGAGCCAGCGGCGCCCGTCGGTTCCCGACGGAACCGGAACATTGACGGTCGTGCCCGTCGCGCCCGAGTCGCCTCGCTCCTCGGCGCGCCCGCTGCCCGGATACCACGGGAACTGATGCAGCGAGGTGTAGAGGACGGTCGGGTCCGCATAGAAGATGTCCTGAGTGCCATTGCCGTGGTGCACGTCGATATCGATGATCGCGACCCGGTCGGCACCAGCGCGCTTCGCCGTCGCCACCGCGATCGCCGCGTTGTTGAAGAGGCAGAAACCCATCGGTGTTCTCACCGTGGCGTGATGCCCCGGGGGTCGAACCACCGCGAACACGGCGCGTGCCTCGCCCTGCATGAGCGCGTCTGCGGCCCTCGCTGCGCAAGCCGTCGCGGAAAGGGCCACGCCGTAGGAGCGCGCGGTGCAGTAGGTGTCCGGGTCCAACCAACCGCCGCCCTGCGCTGCCATCGCCTCCACCCGACGCACCTCATCCTCCGCGTGGACGAGCAGCGGAAGCCCCCGATGTCCGGGAAGCGGTTGCAGCCACGGCAGCGCGGCAAGCCGCGGATCCCCTGCGATGCCTTCGAGGATGGCGACGGCGCGGTCCGGCCGTTCCGGATGCCCCTGGCTGACATGCTCCGCCTGGTCGTCGTTGCGGATGAGCGTCAGCGGCACCGTCACGCAGGTGAAACCGCAGCTCGGATCCCCTCGATACGCTCGCGAAGGACCCGGGCGGCAGGCCCGGCGCCGTCCGGGGCCATGGCGATCCCGCGGCTGACCGAGACGATGACCCCCCTGCCGCGAGCGTCCAGCCCGGCACGCACCGCCTCCTCGAGTGATCCGCCCTGGGCGCCGACCCCGGGCAGCAGCAGGGGCGCCGATGGCGCCGCGCCCCGAATCGTCGCGATGGCGTCGGGGGCGGTGGCTCCGACGACGAAGCCCACGGCGCCGCCGGGATCCAGGCTGAGCCCGAGCTCGACGATCCTGAGGCTGACCGGGACTCCCGTTTCCAGGCGGGCGTCGAGCAGGTCGGCGGCGCCGGGGTTGCTGGACCGGGCAACCACCAGGATGCCCCTACCCTCGCGCTCGAGGAACGGTGCGAGCGAATCACCGCCGAGCAGTGGATTGACGGTCACGCAGTCGGCGCCGAGTACGTCGAAGAGCGCGCGCGCGTATGCCGACGCGGTGTTCGCCATGTCGCCGCGCTTGGCGTCGAGGATCAGGATTCGCTCGCGCGGGACGCGCCCGCGGAGGCGCTCGAGAACGGCATACCCCGCGGATCCGAACTGTTCGAAGAAGGCGAGGTTCGGTTTGAAGGCGCACACGTGCTCCATCGTCGAGTTCGACGATCTCGAGGCACCGGCGCTCGGCCTCCGCGGCGCTGGCAAACCCATCCGGGTCAAGGCCGGCGCAGAGCAGCGACCCGGTTGCATCGACGCACGCGTCCAGGCGTGCGGCGAAGGTCATGGCGCTACCAGGCCTCCCTCGACGTGCTCGGCTGGATTGCCGCCTGGTCGGCTCGAGGCCAGTACGGATACTCGATGCGGTCCGTGTACTTCGCCGCGCACTTCGGGCAGACGCGCGCCATCCGGCCGTCGAGGATGACCGCGGAGAGGCGGAAGATCGGCGTCGGCTCTCCGTTGCAGTCGCACAGTGCCGTGAGTGTCATCGCTACAGCGATATTGCCACGGCGACGCGCTCAACCAGCGGCTGGAAGGGGCACCGGCAGTGGCGGCGGCAGCCGCCGCGACAGGCGAGCGCGCTCGCTGATGCGGCGCAGCATCTCCGCTGCCTCGATCTCGTCGCGGCAGCGGGCGGATGCCGCCCAGCGGCGGCCCGCGGTGTCGACCTGCACCGTCGCGACCCGAAATGCTCGCTGCAGCGGACCCGATTTGAGGTGGACGCTCTGCACCTTGATGAGCGGCACGATGATCGTCGAGGACTGCACCCGACCGGTCCGCGCGTAGACGTAGCGCTCCCCGAACCAGGCGGCAAGAAAGTGGTACGACAACGGCGCCTTGAAGCGTGCTCGGCGCGGTGGACCGGCATCGGGTGGAGGGTTCGGATGCGCATCGGGCATCACCCGCGCGAGCAGCCACAGCGCCTGATCGCGCGATGCCACCGGGATGAGCGTCCGCGCGACCTGCTGCGCATCGCGGTCGGCCTCGCGTGAGACGCTCTGGCGAGCCACGTCGACCTCGAGCCGGGACCAGCCGAAGACACGCCAGTAGAACGGCTCCACCACGCGCACCGCCTGGATTCGCCCGTAGGGGATCGTCTCGTGGCGCCGCTGCAAAAGACCACGATCGAGACGCACACCGTCGCCGGCCTCGCTGATGCTGAAGTCGAAGTCCTCGTTGAAGGCGCGGGCGACGCCGAGGCCGCTGACCACCAGCACGGTGATCGCGCTGCCGAGGGCGCCGGCTCCGACCGCCGGCGCGGCGGCGATCGCGGCAGCGGCGGCGATCGCCACCAACACCGGGACAATGACCTGGGCGCGCATCAGGAGGGCAGGGAGCAGAAGCCCGTTCTGGACGTGGAGCAACGGCAACGCAGGCGGCTCCGGCGTCCCGGCCTCGAGCCCATGGGCGAGTGCCAGCAACCGGGCCCGGACCACCGGCGCCTGCGCGGCGGTGAGGTACGCGAGGCGGCTGTGCTCCGCCCCGCGGCCGGCGGACACCACGCGCACCTCGGCGAGACCGAGGAACCTGCCCGCCAGGGGGGCGATCACGTCGACCGCCTGGATCCGGGCGAGTGGGATCCGCAGCGACTGTCGCCGGATGAAACCGGTCTCGATCTGGAGCGCACCGTCGGCGATCCTCCAGCGCGTGACCAGCCACGAGATCACGCCACCGAGACCGCCGAGGCCGAGCAGCACCAGGTAGACGACGAGTGAGACCGGGAAGTCACCAGGATGGCGCTGCCCCTGCGAGTTGGCGATGGAGGGGACGGCAATCACGAGCACCCCGATCAGCACCCTCCCAAAACGAACCACCGGCGAAAGCGGATGCAGGCGCCGCCACGTCTCCCCCACCTCGACCAACGGCGCGCTCGAGGCTGGCCCCGCCCCGGCCTGCGGGGGGTGCGGGATCGTCACAGTCCGGTCGCCTTGGCCTCCCCGACCGTTGCCAGGCGATCGCGGAGCGCATCCGCGTCGGGCCGGTCCAGGCCCGGGATGCGCGCGTCGGTCGCCGCGGCTGCGGTGTGCAGCTGGACGGTGGCCAGTCCGAAGCCGCGATCGATCGGGCCGGCGGTGACGTCGATGAACTGCATGCGACCGTACGGCACCACCGAGACCCGTCGGAACAGCAGCCCGCGGGTGATGATCAGGTCGTCATCGCGTTCGGCGTAGCCCCAGGACCGATACCTCCCGCGCTCGACGAGCCAGGCGAACACGGCGATCACGGCGACCACCACCGGGAGCGCCGGCGACGCCGGAACCCGGGTGACCAGGGCGACCACCAGCGAGGCGATGAAGACCGGCGTCCAGACGAGGGCGAGCACGGTCTGGCGGGCGATCCAGAACCGTGGCGAGAGCCGCTTCAGGGCCGGCATGTCCGCTCCCCGGGCCGCGGCCACGGCGCTCGTCATGCGGCCGGCTCCGGGCATGCGGCGCACTGAGTCACACCCTGTTTGTCGACTCGCGCCCCGCACGCGCACACCCAGCCGACGGCCCGAGCGGGCACACCGAGAGCGAGGGCGTGGGCCTCGACGTTTCGAGCGACCACGGCTCCAGCTCCGATCATCGCCCAGGTCCCGATGCTGATCCCGGTGACGACGGTGGCGTTGGCCCCGATCGACGCGCCGTCACCGACCACGATCGTCCCGTGCTGCCACTGCGCAGCCGTGCGTGGCTCCCCGCCGGGCGTCACCGCACGCGGCGAGCGGTCGTTGGTGAACACCGCCGCCGGGCCGACGAATACTCCGTCGCCGAGCGTCAGGCCGCTGTACAGCAGTGCCGCGTTCTGCACCTTGCAGCGGTCGCCGATCACCACCCCGAGGTCCACTGTCACGCCGGAACCGATGACGCAACACGCTCCCACCCGCGCGCCGCGGCGGAGGTGCGCGTTCGCCCAGACCATCGTGCCGGCACCGATCTCGACGTCCTCCTCCACCCGGGCCAGCGGATGCACGAAGGGCGCCGGCAACTCAGCCATCGTCACGAGCTATATCACAGTGCGAGGCGACTGACCGGTCGCGTCGGCGGGCGGAGGTCCTTTCACGATAACGCGCGTTCGCTGGACGTTTTGGGCCCGCGAGCGCACGATACAGTTCAGACATGAGCACACTCGAAGCCGCGTTCCGCCGCCTCGAGCGGAAGATCGGGATCGACCGCGAAGGCCGGACGGTCTGGGTGTGGCTGCTTCCCCCGGCAATCGGGCTGGTCACCGCGTTCCTCGTCCCCTTCATGCCCGGATTGCCGGCCGCGATGGGCCTCTTCGACCGCGTCACGCTCGCGATCTTCGGGCTGGTCACCATGACCCTGATCGCGTCGATCTACCTCATCTCCTTCGACAACGATCACAATCAGCAGGCCCCCGTCGAGGATCCGCCGGCTCGCGGCGATGACGGCCCCCAGGACCGGCCGGCGCCGTCGGGTTCGCCGCCATCAGACTGGCTGCGTGCGCTCGAGGCGGCGCCCGAAGCCGAGGACGATCGGTTTGAGCACGCCGGTGACGGTCATCCTCGCAAGGTGCCGGCGGTTTCCGGCACCCCCCGTTAGGCGGGGTCCCGGACCGGCAACTCGATCGCCGAGAGGTGATCGGCGTCGTGCCACACCTCCTGCGCCGCGATCCGCATCGTGGTCGCAGACCCGAACGGCTCTCCCCCACCGAGGTTGCGTGCGAACCGCGGATGCGCGCCGCTAGATACCTGGACGCGGATACGATGATCGCGGCGAAACAGATGGGCCGCGGGCCAGAGCTCGACGTTCACGCTCGCAACCCCATCGGGGCCTCGGCGCCACGCACCCGGCGTTAGCCGCACCAGTCCGTCGCAGATGTTGCGCGACCTTCCCGATGGTTCGACGTCGCACAGGCGCACGAAAAAGTCGGTGTGCTCGAGGGTCGAGCCCACGTGGAGTTGCGCGCTCACCGGGCCGATGACCTCGACATCGCGCACCAGCGAAGGCGATGTATAGACGAGCACGTCGCTGCGCCGCTCCAGCGATCGATTGTCGCGCGCGCCGCCCCGGCGGGCGAGCAGGCTCCCTCCCACCGACGGGGTCGGGTCCGCGGGATCGTAGGTGTAGCGGTCCGGCGGCGACACACCGGGCGGACGCTGGTGCAGCCGGCCCTCCGGTTGGAGGTACCAGCGCACCCGCCGGGCCGGCGGCGGCCAGTCGTCCAGGTCGATCCACCGGCGTGAGCCACCGATGAAAACGCGCACCCGCGACGCGCGCTGCCTGGGACGTCCGTCGATGTGAGTTGCGAACCAGTCCAGCGCGTCGCGGAAGCTTTCCCTCGCAACTGCCGGATCGGCGTGCTTCCAGGGCCCAACCGTGACCCGCACCTCGCGACCGGCGTCGCGCAGTGTGCGGTAGTCCGCCAACTGCAGCGGCAGGAAGATGTCGTACCAACCCGTGACCATGGTGACCGGGACCGAGAGGGCGGCAAGATCGCTCTCGAATGCAACCGGCCTCCAGAAGGCGTCGTCGTCAGCTCGGGCGAGCCAGTCCTGGTAGAACGGCACCACCTCCCCGGTCACCACGCGATCGGCATCGGCGAGCGGTATCGAGCCGCAACCGCGAGCCAAGCGCATGCGGCCGTCGAACTGGTCGCGCAGCCGGCGCACTACGGTTCGGCGCTGTCGCGCCAGCGTCGCCAGCCATGTCAGCGTGCTGTCGAGGGAGAACGCTCCGCCCGTGTACGTGAAGCTGCGGACCCGCGCTGACGCGATCGCCGGCGCGAGCGCGCGCAGGCTGGGGTGCGGGTCAGCGGCAACGGCCCATTGGGCAATGCCTAGGTAGCTCGGCCCGAACATCGCCACGCTTCCCTTCGACCACGTCTGCCGATCGATCCATTCCAGGGTTGCGCGTCCGTCCCGGGCCTCGTCCCGATAGGCGTTGAACTCACCGCCAGAGCCGTGCGTTCCCCGGCAGCTCTGCACCACGACCTGGTAACCGCGCTCGGCAAATGCACGCGCCGCCACCGCGTGCAGGCCGCCCCGGCCGTACGGGCTGCGCATGAGGACGATCGGCGTGGTGCCGTCGGCTCGAGGGCGGTATCGGTCCGCGAGCAGGGTCACCCCGTCGGGCATGGGGATCGCGATGTCGCGCCGAACGCTGATCGCCCGGGTGCGCGGCGGCGGCAGTCGCGCGATCATCGCGAGCGCACGGCTCGCGAGGCTCATGGATGCGCGCCGCCCGGGTGCGCTCCGTTCCGTCGCGCTTGGTCAGTCAGTGATGAGCTCGAGTCCACACGCGATCGCGTTGCCGATCTGGTCGCTCACCACTATGACGTCGCGGCCGGCCCGCGCGAGCAGCGAGCCCGCCACGGCAGCCCGGTATCCCGCCGCGCAGTGCACCCACACCCTGCCCGGCGGGACATCATCGAGGCGGTCGGGGAGCTCATGCAGCGGGATGTGTCGCGCCCCGACGAGATGTCCCTCACTCCACTCGCGGCGGAGGCGCACGTCGACCACCACCTCGTCGGGGCCGCCGATGCTGCCTCGCAATTCGCTGAAGCCAACCAGCGGATACGAGGCCGTGGCGACATCGGCCCAGTCGTCAACGCCGCCGTTCGCAGCTGCGGCAATACCGCAGGCTGCGATCCTTTCGATCCCGATGCGAGCGAGCGACCGCCGCGCGGCCGCGAGGTCGGCGTTGGTCGCGCCGATCAGGCTGAGCGGACTGCCCCAGGGAAGCAACCAGCCGAGGTAGGTGGTCAGCGGATCGGAGAGCTCGAAGGCGAGCGTGCCGGTCAGATGGCGAGCCGCAAATGCCCCACGCTCACGGAGATCGACCACCCACTCACCGGCCCGAGCACGGTCGATGAGCTCGCGAGCCTCGCTCAGCGGCGGCAGGTCGAGATCCACCGACCCGGCTCCCTCACGATTCCTCGGCGCGATGTACGCGTAGTAGCGGGGGAAGGCGTCGAGGCCCGAGACCAGGCGCGAGACGAAGGCGTCCTCCTCCATGAGCAACGCCGGATTCTCCGAACGCTGGTGGCGCGCATCAGCGGTGTCGGCCGCGCCGACCGGGAACCCCGCGGAACACAGGCTGCCGAACCCGTGCGTGGGCAGGATCGCCGCCTCGTCGGGCAGCTGGTCCGAGAGATCGCGGGCAGAGCGGTGCTGCAGGTGGCTGAGACGCTCGGTCGTCCAGGGGCCGGCCAGATCGGTGCGCCCGACCGAGCCGAGCAGCATCGAGCCGCCGGTGAACGCCGCGACCGGCCGCCCACGCTCCTCGAGGAGGTAGGTCATGTGGGTGGCGGTGTGGCCCGGGGTGTGGCGAGCTCGAATGATCACGTCGCCTACGCCGACGCACTCTCCGTCGCTGATGGCGCGGCGCGCGTAGGCGACGGACTCCCCCGCCGGGATCACGTGCGCGGCTCCCGTGAGCCGGCAGAGCTCGGGGCCGCCCGAGACGTAGTCGTTGTGAATGTGGGTTTCGAGCACGTGGCTGAGCGTGGTGTTCCGTTCCGAGAGCACCGCCATCACGCGATCGATGTCGCGCTGCGGGTCCACGACCACCGCTTGATCACGGGCGATGACGACGTAGCTCCGATCGCCCAGTTCCGGGGTCTCGATGGTGACGATCTCCGGCGGCACCCGCCAACCATCCCACATGCACGGGCGATTGAGCGACGTGATCGCCGCCGGCGAAGGGGTGCCCGGTCGGCGGGGCCGGCGTGCTCGTTCTCGCTGGCTGCCCCAGTGCCCCGGCTTATCATGAGTTCCATGACTGAAGAGCAGATCGCCTGGACGGGCGTCAAAACCGGTGAAGCCGTGATCGCCAACGACGGCACCACCATCGGCAAGGTCGTCGAGGTCGCCGCCCTCGCGCGCGAGGACATCTTCCACGGCATCGTGTTCGAGCATGCCCACCACCACAAGAACTACCTGGCGCCGGCGGCGGACGTCAAACGGATCACCACCGAAGCCGTGCACCTGTCCGTCGACGGCGAGACGGCCGGCCGGTACGAGGAGTTCCAGCAATTGCACGTCTCGAGGCTTGGGGTGCGCGGCCTCTTCAAGTGGCGGCACTTCGGCTGGAAGGATTCCGACGAGTAGGTCGATGGTGGGCCGGGAGCACCGCTCCGGGTGCGGGACTCCCGTACCTTGACAGCGTCGTGATCGAGGCTCGTGCCGGGCGCAGGCTACGATGGCGCCGCTTCCCGGATGGGTTGGAGGAGCACATTGCCCGATCAGCAGCCCGCGACCTTGGTCTTTGATCTCGACGGCACATTGCTCGACGTGGCGGCGCGGCACCACCACGTCTACACCGAGCTGTGCGCGGCGTTCGGTGGGGATCCCCTCGATCGAACCACGTACTGGCGGCTCAAGCGGCTGCGGGCGGGCTGGCCGCAGATCCTCGGCGCCAGCGGCCTGACCACTGAGCAGTTCGCCGGGTTCGAGGCAGAGTTCGACGCGCGGATCGAGCTGCCGGAAAACCTGGGATTCGACGTCCTGTTCCCCGCTGCGATCCCGCTCCTGACGGCGGCGGCGGCCCACAGCTGCGTCCTCGTGGCCCGCCGCGCTTCCGTGACCGCCCTCCGCGCCCAACTCGGTGTGCTCGCGCTGCGGCAATACTTCGACGCGATCGAAAGCGCCGCGGGCGACGGCGAGCCGGCCTTCAAGGTGAAGGCGGGATTGATTCGCAAGGCGGTCCCGGCAGACGCGCAGGCGATCGTCATCGGCGACACCGAGTTGGACGTGATGGCGGCCACTTCCCTCGGCTATCCATCCATCGCCGTGTGCTCTGGCATGCGAGAACGCGAGATCCTCGAGCTCCAGGAACCAACGTACCTCGTGGACGACCTCGGCGGTGTGGACGGCGCGCTGCGGAGCGCGGGCGCACTATGAGGTGACTTCCCGAGCACGCAACGAGGCGCCGTTCGGGGTCGCGGTACACAGGCAGCTGAAGCTGATCCATCAGATGCTGCGCAACGACCTCACGACGTGCAGGGAACTCGCCGCCGAGGTCGCGGCGGGCGCTTCGTCGGAGCAGATCCGTGACCGCCTCGCCGACGTGCGTCAGACCAGGCCGCTGTGGACATTGCAGGTGACCTGCCTCTACCACTGCCGGATCGTGCACATGCACCACGGCATCGAGGATGCCGACATGTTCCCGGCGCTGCGACGATCCAACCCGGAGCTGGGCGCGGTCGTCGACCGGCTCGAGTCCGATCATCGAGCGATCTCCACCCTGCTGGATCAGGTCGAATCGTCGGCTCGCGACCTCGACGACGCCTCGACGAGCGACGCGCGCGACCACCTGGTCACCGCATTGCGCGACCTCGCGACTCGCCTGCTGGAGCACCTCGCCTTCGAGGAGGAGAACATCGCGGCGACGATGCGCACCTGGGAGCGCTGGCCGGCGTAGGCGGGCCTATCTCAATCGCCTGGCGAGGTACGCGAGCGACATCGGGTAGCGATAATCGATCGCCATGTGCGTCGCATCGAAGAGCTCGAAGTTGACATCGGTCACGCCGATCTTCGCCAGCTCGTCGCGAAAGCCGGTAGCCGCGAGGTCCAGGTACCACTCATCCCGCGTCCCCGCGTCGATCCATACCGCGCGCAGGGAGCGCAACGCATCCGCGTAGCGCGGCACCATCCGCACCGGGTCCCAGGCCAGCCAGCGCGCCCAGATCTCGTCCCGGAGTCGGCCGGTGCGCGGATCGAACGGCAGCTCGGGCGTTCCATCGTCGCGCGCGGAAAAACATGCGGCGACGCCGAGGGTGATCAGCAGCACGTCGTCGCCTTTTTTGGCGAACGCGGTCCGCGCGCGAAAGTCCTTCCACCACTTGAAGATGTCACCGTCATAGTCACGCAGGAAGCGAACCGCCTTGGCGAACTCCGGGATATAGCAGCACTCGTACATCCCGTCGCCGGCGTGGGTCGCGAGGCCCCCGAAGAGATCCGGCCTGAGCATCGGCGTGATCATCGCGCCGAACCCACCGCTCGATTTCCCCTGGATGCCGCGATGTGCCGCGCCGGCCATGGTGCGGTAGTGCGCATCGACCCAGGGCACGATCTCGTCGCACAGGTACGTGTGATATCTCCCGGTACCCGGTGAGTCGACGTACTGGGACCCACCGTACGCGGTCCACGCGTCGACGTACACGACGATGGTGGGCGGCGCCTCTCCGCTCGCGAAGAGCCGATCGGCCGCGGCGGGGAAGCCCTCCCGAAACGCGGACCGGTTCCACCACATCGATGCCTGGCCCGTGTACCCCTGGATCACGTAGACGGACGGATATCGCGCATCGGAATCGTCGTACCCCGGCGGCACGTACACCCAGAGCGGCCGCGCGGTCGGGTCGCCGAGCGGATTCCCTGCGAGCGCGCGTGACTCGATCACGTGCTCGTTCACCCGGCCGGCGAAGTGCTGCTGCCACCATCTCGTCGGCGCCGAATCCGGCGTCCCCGCATCGGCAGCTGTCATTTGCCATCACCTCGCTGGTCTCCGTCCGAACGCGTGTCGCGGCGATCCTAGCGATACTCGGACGCCCGTCGCGCCGCGTCGGGACAACGCGCTAGCCTGATACGCGTCACCCTCGCAGCTGGAGGCAGTCCATGGAACATCGCCGTCTCGGCAACGCAGGGCCGATGGTCTCCGCCGTCGGCCTCGGAGCCATGAGCTTCGCCGGCGTCTACGGCGGCGCTGAGGATGCCGACTCCGAGGCGACCGTGGCCAGGGCGCTGGAGCTGGGCGTCAATTTCATCGACACC
This sequence comes from Candidatus Dormiibacterota bacterium, assembly GCA_963768105.1. Taxonomy (GTDB): domain Bacteria; phylum Chloroflexota; class Dormibacteria; order Aeolococcales; family Aeolococcaceae; genus Palsa-851. The sequence continues at coordinate 190,431 of CAVYGR010000007.1, forward strand.
GCGAACATCTATGGCGCCGGGCACAGCGAGGAGGTGGTCGGCAGGGCGATCGCCGGGCGCCGTGCCGACGTGGTGCTGGCGACCAAGTTCGGGGGCGGCGGCGGCACCGGCCTCGGCAGGCGCGAGCAGGTGCGCCCAGCCCTCGAGCAGAGCCTGGCGCGTCTGCGCACCGACTACGTGGATCTCTACTACCTCCATCGCGTCGACCCCACCACGCCCATCGAGGAGACCGTCGGCGCCATGGCGGACCTCGTCAGCGCCGGCCTGGTTCGCTACATCGGCCTGTCCGAGGCGGCCCCGGCGACGATCCGCCGCGGCCACGCCATCCACCCGATCACCGCGCTGCAGACCGAGTACTCGCTCTTCAGTCGCGAGCCCGAGGCCGAGATCCTGCCCACGACCCGCGAGCTCGGCATCGGCTTCGTGGCCTACAGCCCGCTCGGCCGCGGGATGCTCACCGGGCAGTTTCAGCGCCGCGAGGATCTCCCCGAGGACGACTGGCGGCGCAGCGTGCCGCGCTGGCAGGACGACAACTTCGACCGCAACGTGGGCCTGGTCAGTCATCTCGAGGAGATCGCTGGACGTCGCGACATCAGCACCGCGCAATTGGCACTTGCGTGGCTGCTGCATCAGGGCACCGACATCGTGCCCATCCCGGGGACACGCAGGCGCGAGAACCTCGAAGCCAACGCCGCAGCCGCCGACGTCGCCCTCAGCGACGCCGAGTTGCGCGAGATCGATGCCATCGCGTCGCCGGAGACGGTCTCGGGAGCGCGCGGCTCAGCCGGCTACATGGAGCGCGTCAACGCCTGAAGGTTGCCCACACCGCATGTTGATTCGCGTCACTCTCGCAGCAAGGAGGGTTTCATGACCGTCGACAGCAACGCTTCGGCAACCTGGGAGGGTGATCTGGCCAGCGGCCAGGGCACGGTGCATCCCGCCAGTGGGGCCTTTCCCGAGCTCAGCCTGACCTGGCACCGGCGCGCCCAGAGCCGGGAAACCGGGACGAGCCCAGAAGAGTTGATCGCCGCGGCGCACGCGTCATGTTTTGCGATGGCGCTGTCGCACGGCCTCGCCACCGCGGGGTTCCCTCCGAAGCATCTCGACACCAGCGCTCGGGTCACCTTTGGGATGCCCGAGGGCATTTCCGCCATCCACCTCACCGTCAAGGGAAGGGTCCCGGGCATCGACGCCGCGGCCTTCTCCGCTGCGGTCGACGACGCCAAGGCGAATTGCCCCGTCTCCAAGGCGCTGTCCGCGGTGCCGATCACAGCCGAGGCCACGCTGGAGCTGTAACCGCCTCGGCGGTGTGCCGATCCGCTGGCGGCGGTGTGCCGATCCGCCGGCGACGGAACTCCGCTCGCACGCGGCTGGTACTGTTCGACCCGTCAACTCAGCCGAGAGGGAGCACGCATGCGCCGGATGACCATTGCCCTGGCCGTTGGATGGCTCGCCATCCCGATGGCGCTCGCCACCACCTCCGGGGGCGCCGCGGCGATCACCCACGCCGTCTTTCACCCTGCCGTCGTGCAGACCCGTCAGGCATTGCTTGGGTCGTCCAACTGGTCGGGCGTCGCAGATACGGGGGGCACCTATACCTCGGTCAAAGGCTCGTGGAAGGTGCCGACCGTCATCGCGGCATCGGGAAACCGCTACGCGTCCGATTGGGTCGGCATCGGTGGATTCAACACCTCGGATCTCATCCAGGCCGGCACGTCCGAGCAGATGGTTGGCGGGGTGGCGTCATACAACGCCTGGACCGAGGTCCTCCCCCATCCCGAGGTTGTGATCTCGGGCTTCACGGTCCATCCCGGTGATGCGATAACCGTCACCGTCAAGAAGGGCGCAGGAAGCAAGTGGACGATCGTTGTCACCGACGCGACCTCCGGGCACACGTTCACCAAGCACCTGAAGTATTCGTCGTGCCTGTGCAGCGCCGACTGGATCCATGAAGCACCGACGGTCGGAGGCTCGCAGTCGATCCTCGCGTCCACGACGAATGCCGTCTACGATCCGGGCCTCGTCAACGGTGCAACGGTGATCGGCAACGGCGGAACCGTGAACCGCATCCAGCTCCTGGGACCGACCGATGCCACCCCGTCCACCATCGATGCCGACAACAACGGGTTCCAGGTTGCCGACGGCAGCGCGGTCCCGTCGCCGCCGAGCACCTAACCGGCTCGCGACGACCAGCTGAGGTCGACCACGACGGGCGCGTGGTCGGATGGTCCCTGACCCTTGCGGGCATCGCGATCGATGTACGCGTCCTGGACCGTCGCGGCCACCGCCGTGTCGAGAAGCACCAGGTCGATGCGCATGCCCTTGCCGGTGTGGAACATGCCGGCGCGATAGTCCCAATACGTGAAGGGATTTCCCTTGAACGCGCGCGGCTGCACGTCGGTGAGCCCGAGGGCGACGATCTTGGCGAGCGCGTCGCGTTCGGCTGCGCTGACGTGGGTCGATCCGATGAACGCGGACGGGTCCCACACGTCGACGTCGCGCGGAGCGATGTTGAAGTCACCGCACACCGCAAGGGGATGGTCCGCGGACCTGCTCGCGCGCAGAATGTCGGCGAGCGCGGCCAGCCAGTTCAGCTTGTAGGTGTAGTGGTCGCTGTCGAGGGTCCGTCCGTTGGGGATGTACACCGACCACACCCGGAGTTCGCCGCTCGTCGCGCTGAGCGCGCGGGTCTCCACGCCCGGGTACCCTGGTTCGCCTGCGAAGCCTCGTATGACGTCGTCGAGTTCGATCCGGGAAACGATCGCGACGCCGTTCCACCGGCCGTCTCCGTGGAGGGCGACGTCGTAGCCGAGCGCCTCGATCTCGGCACGCGGAAATGCGGCGTCGGCCACCTTGGTCTCCTGCAGGCAGAGGATGTCGGGGCGGGTCGCCTCGAGCCATCCGAGCAGACGCGGGATCCGAGCGAGGACGGAATTCACGTTCCAGGTTGCCAGGCGCACGCCGGCAAGGATAGTCCGGTGGTCGCCGCCGATCGATCCGGGCGTCGGCCGGGCGCAGCCGCGGATGACTCGGCGCCGCGGGGCGGCGTATCCTCGGCTCGTCGCGTCGGCGAGACCAGGCAGAGGTGAACAAGTGACAACGAAGTTCCTGCTCACGGAAGACGAGCTTCCAACGCACTGGTACAACATCCTTGCCGATGTGCCCGAGCCGCTCGGCGCCTTCCTCAGCCCGCGCACACTAGAGCCCCTGACGCCGCCCGACCTGACACCAATCTTCCCGATGGCCATCATCGGCCAGGAGGTATCGACCGAGCGCTGGATCGAAATCCCCGATCGCGTGCGCGAGATCTACAAGCTCTGGCGGCCCACCCCGCTGTATCGGGCCAAGCGCCTGGAAAAAGCGCTCGACACTCCTGCCAGGATTTTCTACAAGTACGAAGGGGTGTCACCGGCAGGGTCACACAAGCCGAACACCGCGGTCGCGCAGGCGTACTACAACGCCGAGGAGGGCATCAAGCGGCTGACCACCGAGACGGGCGCGGGGCAGTGGGGGTCGGCACTCGCATTCGCCGGCGGCCTGTTCGGCCTCGAGGTCATGGTGTACATGGTCAAGGTCTCGTACGAGCAGAAGCCCTACCGGCGTGCGCTCATGGAGACCTGGGGAGCCACCGTGCTCCCCTCCCCGACCGATCGGACCGAATTCGGTCGCAGCGTCCTCGCCAGGGAACCGGCCTCTCCGGGAAGCCTTGGGATCGCCATCTCCGAGGCCGTCGAGGATGCAGCCACACGCGATGACAGTCACTACTCGCTGGGGTCGGTGGTCAACCACGTCCTGCTCCATCAGACGGTCATCGGCCAGGAGGCCAAGCGGCAGATGGAGATGGCCGACGCCTATCCGGACGTGGTGATCGGCTGCGTCGGCGGTGGCTCGAACTTCGCCGGCGTCGCCTATCCGTTCCTCGCCGATCGTCTCGCCGGCAACACCCGGACCCGGTTCATCGCCGCCGAGCCGGCGGCATGCCCAACGCTCACGCGGGGCATTTTCGCGTACGACTTCGGCGACACCGCGGGGATGGGGCCGGTCGTGCCCATGTACACGCTCGGGCACAACTTCATTCCCGACACCATTCATGCCGGTGGCCTCCGCTATCACGGCGACGCGCCCTCGCTCTGCCTGCTCGCCAAAAACGGCTTCATCGAGGCCCGTGCCTACAAGCAGAACGAGTGCTTCGCGGAGGCGGTGCGCTTCGCACGCAGCGAGGGCATCCTGCCGGCGCCGGAGCCCTCCCACGCGCTCCGCGCGGTCGCCGAGGAAGCCGCCGCCGCGCGCGAAGCGGGAGACGAGCGCGTGATCCTCTTCAACCTGTCGGGTCACGGTCACTTCGACCTGGGCGCGTATGACGCCTACTTCGCGGGGACCCTCAAGGACGTCGAGCTCCCCCAGGAGCGGCTGGACACGGCGCTTGCGGAGCTGCCGAAGGTACCCATCGGAGCGGCCTGACAGCCGCGACGACCCCGGGCGCGTACGCACTCGACGTGCGCGCGCGGTGAGACACCGGCATGTGATGCGTCCCTGCCGGCGGTGGTGAGTCTCGCGAACCTCGGCCGATGGTGGCGACGTCCGACGGCGCCGCTGCTCGCACTGGCGGCGCTGAAACTCGCGGTGCACCTTGCGACCAATGGCGTGTACGGCTTCCAACGCGACGAGATGTATTACGTCATCAGCGGCCAGCACCCGGCGCTCGGGTACGTGGACTACCCACCAGTCGCGCCCATGCTCGCGCGGATCAACACCAGCTTGTTCGGTATCTCGCCGTGGACACTGCGCCTGTTCCCCGCGCTGGTCGGCACGCTGCTCGTGCTGCTCACCGGGCTGTGCGCCCGAGAGATGGGAGCGGGCCGCGCGACATCAGCTCTCGCCGCGCTGCTGGCATTGCTGAGCCCGCTCCTGCTTGGCGCCAACTGGCTCTTCCAGACGGTGACCTTCGACCTGCTGACCTGGTTGATCGCCATCTATGTCCTGCTGCGCATCCTGCGCACCGGCGACAGGCGTCTGTTCCTGCTGCTGGGCGTCGATCTCGGTGTGGGGCTCGAGACCAAGCTCACCATCCTCGCGCTGTGCGTCGGCATCGTCGTCGCGGTGGTCTCCTCGCGCGACCTTCGGCCGTTCCTGCGTACCCGCTTCCCCTGGCTCGGCATGGTCATCGCGATCGCACTCGCGTCGCCCAATCTCGCCTGGCAGATCGCCAACAGCCTCCCCACCCTCACGTACGTCCGCAACCACAGCGCGGACATCTCGCAGAACGGCGGGATCGCGAAGTTCGTCGAGGATTTCGTGCTCTACCTCGGGCCATTCGTCCTGCCGGTGTTCGTGGTGGGGATTGTGTTCCTGCTCCGCGATCATCGCCTGCGCCCGATGGGTGTGCTGACGCTCACCGCCATCGCGCTCCTGCTGCCGGAGGGCAAGGCGTACTACCCGGCACCGACCATCCTGCTCGGGATCGCGGCCGGATGCGTGGCGATCGGCCGGATCTCGACCGAGCGGCGAAGGCGAGTGGCCACCGGTGGAGTCATCCTGGGTGCCGTCGTGCAGATCGCGGTGCTGCTCCCCATCGCCCTGCCGGTCGTCCCGCAGTCGGCGCTGCACGCCACCGGACTTGACGCGCTGCGCACCGACTTTGCCGACACCGTGGGCTGGCCGCAGCTGAGTGAGCAGGTCGGGGCCGTGTACGACGCACTCCCGGCGCAGCAACAGGCAGGTGCGGCGATCCTCGCGGGGAACTATGGGGAGGCCAGCGCGATCGACATCTACGGCATGCGCCGCGGCCTGCCGCAGGCGCTGAGCCCCGAACTCACCTTCTGGTACTGGAAGCCGCGTCACGTCAGCGCCACGACGCTGGTCACGGTCGGGTTCGCGCCCGCCGACCTGAAGATGCTCTGCGGCACTGTCACCCGCGCGGGTACTGTCTCCATGCCCGAACTCGGTCGAGCAACCAGGAGCAGGGCACGCCGATCCTCATCTGCTCGAACCTTCGGGAGTCCCTTGATGCCGCGTGGCCCGCACTCCGCAACTTCACGTGACCGGTGACTGAGGATGCCGTCGGCGGCAAAGCCGGTGGCGACGCGAGCGCGCAACCGCGGCCCCATGGACTCGGCATCGCGGTCGTCTTCGACTGGGCCCTCACCGCGCAACTGACCACCCACGCGCTCGCGTCGGCGACCCGTAACCTCGGGCTCACACCCGACCCGCTCACGATCGCCGGCGCCCTGGTCGCGGCCGCCGGGCTGTTCGCCCTCGGCGAGGGACTACGCCGCGGCGTGCCGGCGCTTCGCCTCGTGCAGGTCGGCCTGATGATGCTGATCACCCTGATCGGCGTGGTCTCGTTGGTGATGCTGCTCACCGGACACGTCAGCGGCAGCCTGATCTTCACGACCGCGATCGAGTTGACCTACCCACCATGGTTGGTGTGGCGACTCCTCGACCGCGAGACCGCCGCCTGGTTCGCGCTCCCGCGCGCACGGCGTCGGGCTCCGCTCACCTCGGGATGGAGGTGGATCACGGTGCTGGCGCTATGGGCGATCCTGTGGGGTGTCGTGGTCGCCTGGGCCGAATCCCTCTGACCGCGATGGCCCATCGCTCGTTGCAGGATCCGGCATCCCGCCGAGCGACTCGTTGGTCAGTCGCGCCGCGCGTTCTGCGGCAGTTCCGATCCCCCTGACATCGCTGAGCATCTCGTGCAACAGCGCCAACTCATCGGGCGGACGTAATTCGATCTCCTTGACGATGTCGTCGGACACGAGGCTGACATAGTTGAGAATCGCCGCGAGTAGGTTGTTGATGTCATGAACGACACCATCGGTGAGTTCATCCGCGCCCCCGAGTCGCGTCACGCCGAGCGCCCGGCCTAACCGCCCGACGCTCGCGACCGCGCTCACGTCAGCGGGTAGTCGGGCTTGCCGCGTTCCTCATCAGGCTTGGGTGCGCGCTCGCCGGTCGCCTTGGCGCGCCGCGCGCGCTCGTTCCGGTTTGCGGAGATCATTCGCGTGACGAGTTCGCTCAGGCCGACCTCAGGCCCCAGCGGTTCCTGCCTCGGCGTCGTCTGGCGACCTGTCACCTCGCATACCGCGCGGACACGATCGCTGGAGCCGGGCCTCTGTGCATGGCTGTTACCCTGCGCGGAATTGCCGGCGTCACCGTGCTGACGGCGACGTCGCAACAGCCTCCGCTCAGATGCGTTGCATGCCGCTGCCCAGCCGTGCCCGTCCGATCGCGGTCTCAGATCAGGCGGTCGCGCCAGCACACGAGCACCGCAATGTGCGCGGCAGCCTGCACTCAGGCCGGCCGCGCGTGACGGCCGACCGCCGCGACCTCGCTCTCGACGTCGGTCTCGAACGTCATGGCCGATGCCTTCACCACGTTCTCTCGAATCCCGAGCATGCTCATGACGAAGCTGGCGAAGATGGTCTGCACACCACCGGCGATGAGCAGCACCGCCACGATCAGCGGCCGCATCGACGCCTGCGTATCGAGCGCTCCGTAGCCGGCGCGACCCCAGTTCACCACCGCGATGAGAACGAGCCCCGACCCCGTCAACGTGAGGATGGCGCCGGCAAGCAGACCCTTCTCCAGAGTGGCGACGCGAAAGAAGCTCTCCACCCGACGATCCGACGGCAGGAAGCCCGCCCTCATGCCGAACACCTTGATGAACGCCCCGAACAGGACCAACTCATATCCGATCAGCGCGAACACCCCGGTCACCAGCATCGTGTGGATGTCGAGACCGACCGAACCAACGTGACGGGTGCCGCCAACAAGCCACAGCGTCATCGCCGATCCCAGCAGCATGAGCGCAAGGCCCGGGATCAGGAAGAGCCACCGGGGACAGAAGAGCAGGAGGAATCGCAGATGCCGCCAGCCATCGCGCCATGTCCGCAGATGCGGAGGACGGCTTCGCCCATCCTTGTGCAGGGATATGGGGACCTCGCTGACTCGCATGCTTGCCAGGGAGGCTTTCACGACGATCTCGCTGGCGAACTCCATGCCGGTGGTGTTGAGGCGCATCCGCCGGAAGGCATCGACGCTGAACCCTCGCAACCCACAGTGGAAGTCCCGCACCCGTGAGGAGAAGAAGATCCGTCCGGTCATGGAGAGCACCGGATTGCCGATCCATCGATGCGACCAGGGCATCGCGCCCTTGTCGATGCCGCCGGCGAAGCGGTTGCCCATGACCAGCTCATCACCGACCCTCAGCCGTTCGAGGATCGACGGAAATTCAGCGAAGTCATAGCTCTCGTCGGCGTCGCCCATGATGATGTAGCGACTGGATGAGGCCGCAACTTCGCCGCGGATCGCGGCACCGTAGCCGGGCTCGTTCACCTTGACCACCTTCGCTCCATGCGCGAAGGCGATCTGCTGCGAACCATCGGTGCTGCCGTTGTCCGCAACCAGGACCTCGGCACGGAGATCGAGTCGAGCGATCGAACTCGCGAGCTCTGTCCACGCACCTGCCGATCGTCTCCGCCTCGTTCAAGCACGGCATCAGGATCGACACCTCGAGGAGTTGCTTCACCTCCGGACCCGGCCCAGCACCGTCACCGAGCAACTCCCGAGGCGCGTCCCCCACCTGCGCCAGAGCCAGGGACCACAGCCGAGGAGGAGCAGCGTCAAGACACCCACACCGAGCAGCTGCGGGTAATGCGAGTACGCGGAGTACTGGAAGACCACCGAATGCTGTCCGGGCCCGACGGTGACCGCCACGAAGCCGGGCACCACCATGTACGGCGAAGCCGCCTTGCCGTCGACGGTGACCTGCCACCGCGGATCGAAGGTGGCCTTCAGCACAACCGCGGCCGTCCGGTTCGCGGTCACGGTGCCCGCGAAGAGCCCGTCCTCGGCTTGCACAAGGACATCACTGCTCGTGCCCGCCTGCGTGTTCGGCGTCGCGCCGATCGGGAGCGTCGGCAACGCCGCCGCGGCGCCGTTGTACGCCACCGTCGCGAGAGCGCCCTGGTGGAAGGTCGACGAGTTCAGAAAGGGCTGCATCTGGATCGCCATGTCGGCTCGGTCCGCCTCGACGATCCCTGCGGTGTCGACGACCTGCAGATAGCCGGTGGTCGCGACCAGCCAGAGACGGTGACGTCCGCTCGACGCGAGGATCGTTGCCGGCACCGGCGGCCGCATGTCGCTGGGCGTCAGGATGTAGCGGACGTTGTACAGCTGGTACTGCGCGGGGTCGGCCTGGTTGAAGTAGGCCTCGTTGTCATCCACGAGCGAGGCCGTGCGCAGCAGGAATCCGACCTCGTCGATGCTGTGGTCCGCGAGGTACTCATAGACCGGCACCTGGCCGATCTGGTAGCTCGCGCCCCAGTTGCCTGGTAGGCCGGCGTAGGTGCGCCCACCCCCCCGCGCCTGGATGTCACCGATCAGGACGTCGAGTGCCGCGCCGTCGGTCTGATCGCTGTTCGCTTGCAACGACAGGCTGGCAGAGTCGCTCGCCGCGTATGTGGCGCGATCGAACCAACCGGGAAGGGTGAGCAGCACCGCCGCGCCCATCAGCCCGGCGACAACCGGGACGGCCCGGATCGTCGGTCGCCACGTCCGAACGAGGGTCACGACGCGCTCGCCGGCCCAGGCAAGCCCAACCCCCGCGAGCATGAGACCGGCGAGCTGGACTCCCATCATGTAGCGCGACAGGAAGAGATCGCCATTGCCCGGCAACAGATTCAGGATGAACCCGAAGGTCGGCCGTCCCGAGAAGAGCACGAGGCTGAGCGCCATGAGACCCAGCAGCGCACGAGCGCGCACGTCCTTCCGCGCGTGGACAACACACACGACGGTGCCGAGTGCGACGAGCAGGCTCACAACGGGGAATCTGCCGGAATCGAACATCTGGCCGGTGAAGATCCATGCGAGCGCCTGCGGCGTTCCCCACGAGTTCAGCCAGAACGTGTTCTGGTTGAACTGGCTGAGGTTGAAGTACGCGGAGTCGGTGATGAGCGGAACCACCACCCACGACGCGACGAGTGCTGCTCCGCCGAACACCAGCGCTGCCCGACCGATGCGGGGCAGCAGGCCGCGCCAGATCACGATCACGAACACGCCGATCGACAGCAGCGCGAAGTATCCGGTGAGGAAATGCATCGCGATGGTCAGCCCGACAACGAGCGCAGCCAGCGCGTACCTCCCGGGCCCGATTCCGTTCACCGCGCGCCAACTGAGGCCCCAGGCAATCGGCAGCAGGTACATGCCCCACTCCTGCGACCACAGACCATTGCCGAGCCAGGTGTAGCTGAAGGATTCGTAGCCGTAGCCGGTGACACTCACGAGCAACGGCGACAGCAGCGCGGCTCCTCCTGCGGCCCAATTCGACCAACCCAGGAGCCGGCTACCGGCGTAGACGCTGATAGGAAACAAAGCGAAGAGGAGATAGCCGGCCCATCGCTCAGTGGAATCGCTGCCGAATACGAGGGAGATGTACGCAGTGAGCAGATGCGGAAGGCTCTGATAGTGCGAGAACTGCGCGTTGCCGAGACTCAGATACGGGAACCAGCCGTCGAGCGGCACGATGTTCCCCTGATGCATCTGCTGGACCGCCCACCGCACCATCTCGAAATGCATCGCCTCGTCGTTGACGGGCTGAACGGTCGCCAGCTCCCCGAAGAGGGTCACGAGGCTGAAGATGCACGCACCTGCGACGAAGAGCCAGGGTGCCCGCTGCCCGAGCCGGGGAAGGTGCACGCGGACAGCCGGAAGCTGCGAAGCCAGCTGTGCTGCCGCCCGTGGCACACGACGCACGCGTGGTGGCGGCGCAGCGATCAAGGTGCTTCGGGGCCGAGCTAGGGCTTTGCGGTTGGAGCCGGCTTCGTCGTTGCGGCGCCCGCGGGGGAAGGCGACGGACTCGGAATCCGTGCCGCCAGCGATGCGTCGAGTGCGACTGCCTTTGCCCAATCCGCGGTGGCCTCGCTGATCTTGCCCTCGCCCTGAAGAATGAAGCCGAGGTTGAGCCACGCGGCCGCGAACGTGGGCTGCAACGACAACACCTTGAAGTACAGCTGCGCCGCTCCTGAAGGATCCGAGGCAGCCGTGTCGACGGCGAGATTGAACAGCGCATCGGTGAAGTTCGGATCGATGAGCAGGGTTGCCCGGTACTCCGCGACCGCCTGGGCCGTGTTTCCCTGCTTGTCATAAACGGTGCCGAGGTTGTAGTGGGCGATCGTGTTGTTGCGATCGAGCGTGATCGCCTGCTGATATTCGCTCTCAGCCGTCGAGACGTTCCCAGAGAGCTGTGCCCTGAGCCCCTGCGCCACCAGGCTTGTCGCCGTCGGCGGTGTTCCGCACGCGGCGACACCGATGACGAGTGACCACAGCGCGAGAGCGCCAAGGCTCCGTCCCGCGGGAATCATGGCTTCCATACCGGCGCCGGCGAGACCACCGCGAGGTGGTCGTCGCCGGTCCGGCACAGCGGCATCGCGCGCGTTCCGGGACGTACCCGGCACGTTGCGCTCATACCAGTGAATCAACCAAGCACATCGGAAGACCTAGCTGCCGATGCAGATGTATTTAACCGAGTTGCCAGGACCCGTTGACACAGGAGTAAACGATGATCCTGAGACGTACAGGAATTCAACACTATTGCCCGCCGCGGTGGTGTCCGAGCCGTAGCAGACATATGCCGATCCGCTGGCGAAAATAGCCGAGCCAGAGAGTGCCACAGCCGTATCGGCGGTACCCGTTCCGAAAACTTCGTGCACGCCCGTGATTGCCGCGCCAGTGGGTCCGGAAGCTGGAAATGATCCAGTAGCTCCTGTCGCTCCGGTCGCACCCGCGTTACCCGTGGGTCCAGCAGGTCCGGTCGACCCAGTGGTTCCCGCAGGGCCGGTCGCTCCGGTAGCTCCGGCGGTGCCGGTCGCTCCAGCAGTTCCCGTGGCGCCCGCAGCTCCAGTGGTTCCTGGAGCGCCGGTTGTTCCAGGGGCTCCCGTCGGTCCGAGACTTCCGGTTGCACCGGTCACTCCGTTGATGCCCGCAGCACCCGTGGCTCCGGTCGGTCCCGCAGATCCCGTGGGCCCGGCAGGTCCGGTCGGTCCGGTGATTCCGGTAGCACCGGTGGCTCCGGTCGCTCCGGTCGCGCCGGCGCCGGTCACGCCCGTCGCGCCAGTGCTCCCTGTCGCTCCCGTGGCTCCGGTCACCCCATTGGTGCCCGCGCTACCCGTGGCTCCTGTCGGTCCGGCTGCACCCGTCGTTCCGGCAGGTCCGGTCGGTCCGGTGACTCCGATGGCACCGGTGGCTCCCGTCGCTCCCGTGGCTCCGGTCGCGCCGGCTCCGGTCGTTCCAATGGCGCCCGTCGCGCCAGTGGCGCCCCGTGCTCCGGTTGCTCCGGTGGCTCCCGTTGCTCCGGTGGGTCCGGCGGTTGGGCTTGCGGCGTAGTAGCCGTAGTAGTCAAGGACGATATCGGCGCTGCCGACGGCGTTCAGGATGTCGATGGCACCGGTGGTGCCCAGCTGAACAACCACAATCGCCCACGACGTCTTTCCTGCGCTCGGGTTGAGGTTCGCCGTTCCGGTGAAGGCGCCTCCGTCAGGCCACACCGACACGTAGGAGAAGTTGCTGGGACTGACGATCGTGAGGTTGAGGACGATCGCCGTTGCATTCGCCGGGATGCCGTTCGCGCCCGCAACCGTCCACACGTCGGTTTCATGACCTGGTGAGAAACGGAACGCGCTCTGGCCGGCCAGGCGGCTGTCGAGCGCGCGTATGGGTGTGATCGGCGTGAAGGCGCTGGCGACGCCCGCGGTTGCGTGTGCACCCAGAGGTTGCGACAGCACGAACGCGAGCGGGAGACATAATCCCGCACCGACATACCACCGACGATGTCGTGTTACCCGGTCTCGATTCCGTTGTTCAGCCACAGGGGGCCTCCGTCGTAGCGTCGAGACCCCTCTGGTCCGGATCTTGTCAGCATGCCGAAGCAGAAGTCAAATTTGATCTCAACGCGCGTACGAGCTGTGTCGCCTTGCGTACCAACGATATCGCCTCGCATCGCGGGCTGGGTAGACTGTGTCGCCGATGCCGCAGCACGATCTCCGCTCATCGAATGTTCGCCGCAGCGCATGGGCGTTCGCCGCCGCATGTGCAGCGATATTGGTGAACGCTTGCGGCTCGCAAACCGTCCCTCCAAGCACAAATCACCTCGCATCGATTCAATCCGCCGTTACATGTCCCGCGCCTCCCATACATAGCGCTGTGACGAATCCGTCACGCGCATTCAACGCAGCGCCAAGTCGTGTCATCGGACGCAATGTCGGGTACTGCGCCTTCATCGCGACCAGCCGCGGGGTCATATCGGTACGCCTCCGCCCCGAGTACGCACCGAGGGCTGTGAATGACTTTGTCTACCTCGCGGAGCACGGCTTCTACGACGGGCTCACCTTCTATCAGATGTGTCCCGACGCGATCGGTCCACCCTGTCCCGCGCACGCAACGGTTGTCGTGTCCGGGGATCCCACCGGTACCGGTGCGGGGGGACCGGGCTACACCGTCAAGGCAGACGCAGTGATCGGTCGCTACCTCTTCGGCGCGGTGGCGATGTATGGCGCTGACCCCGCCAACATCGGCAGCCAGTTCTTCATCAGCACTGGCGACAGCTCCGGAGCAGCGCGAACGTACGACATCTTCGGCCAGGTCACCGATGGCCTCCCAGCGCTCGCACAGCTGCAGAAAGGAGACAAGATCCTCTCGGTTGCGGTGCTGCAGACTGCCCCGGAGCCCTGAGCCGGCCGACCGTACACCGTCCGAAAACCGGTCAGCGCAGGAACAGACCCAGGCCGATCATCGCGATCCAGAGGACGGCGACGACGATGGCCGCAACCGCGACGGTGTTGCGCGGAGCGCGTCTGCGCCGGTGGAGGTACTGCAACCGCACCTCGAGTGGAACCGCCTCCGGTGGATCTGAAGCAAGTGTCGCCATCTGACCGTGCGTGCCCCCCTGTGGATAAGGTGTGGATATTGTGGGAACCAGTATAGCTTAACTCTACAGCATTAGTGTCATATGTTATGATAGCTACTACATACCGGTGTATCCGCGAGACCGGACCGCCGCCCCGACGGTAGGCACCCGGTCGCTCAAGGAGGTGCCATCACATGAAGGCTGCGACAGCGGAGGAGATGGCCGACCTCGACAAGCCGCTCTACTCGGTCAGCGTTGCGAGCGAAATCCTCTCGAGCGATCCGGGCACGCTGATGATTTACGAGGGTCTCGGGCTGGCGGTCCCGAAGCGGACCGGCGCCAATCACCGACGGTACACGTCACGGGACATCCTGGGGCTGCATGCCCTCCACCGACTCATGCACTGGCATGGCCTCAACCTCGCCGGGGCCCGCTACGTGATCCGCTACCTGCAGCTTCTTGACGCGCAGCGAATACCGCGGCCCCTGGAACTGGCGAGCGTCCACGTCAAACACGTCCGCATCTGACGCCGGCCATTACCCCGGGGGTTGGCCCTCAGGCTGACCTCACCTCGCCATGGGGGCCGGTGCTCCGCTCCACCCGGGTGGACAGCTGGGCCGGCGTGGTGTCCGCCTTGACGAGAAACTCGAGCGCGCCCAGTTTGAGCCCGCGCTCGCGCAGCTCCGGCTCGCCGTAGTTGCTCAGGATGATCACCGGGATGTGCTTGGTCCCCGGATCCGACCGGAGACGCTCCAGGACCTCAAACCCATCGAGCCCCGGGAGACGGAGGTCGAGGTAGATGAAATCCGGGCGCTCGTCGGTGGCCATGCGCAGGCCTTCCTCGCCATCCTGTCCCACCACGACCGTGTAGCCGTCGGCGACCAATCGCAGGCGGTACATCTCCGCGGCAAACTCGTCGTCCTCGATCAGCAGAACCTTGACGTCATCCTCCACCGAGCTTCCTCCTCTGACGCTCAGCCATCGGCGAAAATTCTGTGCATCTGGCTCCGTTGGTTTCCTCTGTCGATTCTAGCCAGCATTCGCATGGCTCGCACACCGGTGCGCTGACCTGTCCAGCGGCGTCACGCAACCGCCTGCTGCAGCGGCAGGGTGAGTAGGAAGCGGGTCCCCAGGCTCGGCTTCGAGCGCACCGTGAGATCGCCGCCGTGGAGGCGGGCCAGCTCCCGGGACAGGTAGAGACCTAGCCCGGTTCCCAGGATGTGGCTGTTCTCCGGGGTCACCAACCGGCTGAATCGGGTGAACAGGCGGTGCATCTGCTCCGCTGGAATCCCGAGCCCCTGGTCGATGACATGGACGCGTGCACCGCCGGCGCCGACGCTCACGTAGCACGCGATATCACCCCCGTTCGGAGAGAACTTGATGGCATTGTCGAGGAGGTTCCTGAGGATCGTCTCGATCCTGCCGGCGTCCACCTCGACCATGACCGGAGCATGCGGGGCGCGCGTGAGGAGGCGGTGCTGCGGGCGGAGCTGGGGTCGTATCGCCGAGGTCGCCGCGGTCACGATAGTGCGCAGATCGTGGGGCTGCCGGTCCACCCGGGTCACCCCCTCGTCGAGTCGCGCCGTTTCGAGCATCTCGTTGACCAGCGCGTTCATGTCATCGAGCTTGCGCCCGATCACCGGCATGGCGCGGTCCAAGGCATCGGCGTCCAGCGACCCGTCAGCCATCATCGAGTAATACCCGCGGACGATCGCGATCGGACCGCGCAGCTCGTGGGAGGCGAGCTTGAGGAAGTCCGACTTCATCTTCTCCATCGACTGCATTCGCTCGATGTGCTCGCGAAGCCGCCCAGCCTCCGCGTCGCCGAGCGCGCGAATGTGCCGTTCGGCGGCCTTGATCTGCCAGACAAGGCCGGCGGCAAACGCGGCGAGCCGCAGGATCCACGCATCCTCCTCACTGAAGCCGCCGGCACGGATCGGGTCGTGGGCCGCCAGCACCCCGAGCCGTATCCCGCCGGCGCGCCACGCGACGGCCATCGCATCGGCCTCCCCGGTCGCGACCGGGGGTTGAGGATCCGGCGGGAGTGCGATGCCGAGGTCCCGGCCACGGCCGAGGAAGACCGCCTCGTCGAATACAACGCGGCGCGCGATCGAGCCTCCACCCGCCTCGCACGGGACCGGCTGGATGGTGTCGAACTCCTCCGGGCGAACGCCGTGCGCGCCCTCAGCGATGTGCAGGCTTCTCTGATCCCCGCTCAGCCGCCAGAGGGTCACTCGATGCGCGGCCACCAGGTCGGCGATGGTGCTGGCGAAACGTGAATACAGCTCGCCCTCCGACGCGGATTCCCCGAGGTGGTCCGACACCCTGAGCAGGGCATGGAGCGCCTTCTCCTGGGCCTCCTTGGATTCCGCGAATAGCCGGGCGTTCTGCAGCGCCAGAGCGGCTGACAGGGCGATCTGTTCGAGATTCTCGAGATCCAGCGGGCTGAACGCATGGTCGGTGCGCCGGCTCACCGCCAGCATCCCCCGCACCCGACCGCCGGTGGTGAGCGGGACGATGAGGCGTCTCCGCACATCCGAGAGCTGGTCGCGCATGTCCTCCGGCATTCCCGGGATGTCAGAAAGGCCCTCAAAGGCTGCCTCGCCGCGGTCGAGGGCCGCCCGCAGCTCAGGGGTCAGTCGCCACTTCGTCCCGACCCGGGCCGGGATCCGGGTCCGGTCATACCCTGCGATCGCCTCGACCTCGTAGGGCCGGAAGGTCGTCAGGGTGATCCGATCGACCTCGACGAGATCCGCCACGCGTTCGATGATCGACTGGATCACGTGCGCGGGTTCGAGCGACGACGAGAGCTCTCGGGTGGCCTCGGTCGAGAGCCTCAGACGATGCACCAAATGCTCTGTCGAGCGTCGCGCCTCATCTCCGATGAGGACGATGCTGACCAGCTGGGTGAACCGATCCATGATCGCCCGTTCCACATCGGTGTACGGCTGGGCGCTCGCCCGCCAGAACCCGACCACGCCCATCCCAATTCTCCCGTCCGGGAGCGCGGAGGCTCCGGTCATGGGGACCAGCCGTCCGGTGCGGATCTCCCGACCGAACACCTCCGGCGCAGCGCTCTGGCTGGGGGCGTCGGTGGTCTCAACCGGCCTGCCCTTGAGCATGGCGCGGCCGTGGAGCATCCCTTCATGGAGCGGCCACTCGTTCCCCACCAGCATCTCCGCCCAGTCACCTGATGCGGCGACGACCCGGAAGATCTCAGGACGGTTGGCGGGCACCAGGGAGATCACGCACTGCGTGTCCTCCACGACACCCGTCCCCTCCACCGCCATGGTGTGCAGGAGATCCTCGAAACGATCCGCCGCCGGCTGGCCCGGGGGAGCGATGTCGATCAGCCGGGCGACGATCCGACCGATGGCCTCGTGGATGCGCTGGGTACCGTCAGCGGAGAGTCCGCTCGAACCCGCGCTCGAGGCCCTGGCCGGGTCTTTCCTCGAACGCGTCCGGCTTCCAGCAGGCAAGCTACTCCACCCCAAAGGTTCGCATACTTAGTGATAGCGACTATATCATCGCCTTGTCGAGATCAGGCAGGGACAATGGAACCGGTGAGAGCGCACCCTCGCGCGACGTACCGGGTACAGCTGCGTGAGGAGTTCGACTTCGCGGCGGCGGCAGCGATCGTTCCCTACCTCGAGCGGCTCGGTGTGAGTCATCTCTATTGCTCGCCATACATGCAGGCGGCGCCGCACAGCCCTCACGGGTATGACGTCGTCGACCCCACCAAGCTGAGCAGGGAACTCGGTGGCGAACGTGGCCTGATGGCACTCGACAGCGCCCTCCGCGAGGCGCACCTCGGCCAGATGCTCGACGTCGTCCCGAACCATTTGTACATCTCGAATCGGGCCAACCGCTGGTGGTGGGATGTGCTGCGAGCAGGGCGCGCGAGCCCGTATGCGGCCATGTTCGACATCGACTGGGACTCCCCCGCCCTGCTGGGTCGTGTGCTCGTGCCCGTGCTTCGCGATCCGCTGGCCGAGGTGCTCGCCAGGGGCGAGTTGCAGGTGGTGGAGGGCAGCGACGGTTTGGAGCTCGACTACACGGGGGAACGGTTCCCACTCGCCTTCGGCACCGCGACGTCAACCGGTCACGCCACCCTCCGGTTGCTTGATGCGCAGCACTTCGTACTGGCGCAGGGGCAGATTGCCGGAGCACTGGTGAACTACCGGCGTTTCTTCGATCTCTCGTCGTTGGCGGGACTCCGGGTGGAGCAGCCTGCGGTGTTCAGCGCGGTGCTCTCGCGGGCGCTCGAGCTCGTCGACAACGGGGTCGTCGATGGGCTGCGTGTTGATCACATCGACGGCCTCCGTGACCCCGCCGCGTTTCTTGCGCGGTTGCGGTCTGAGGCACCCGACGCGTGGATCGTCGTCGAGAAGATCCTGGCGATGGACGAGCGGCTCCCCGCCTGGCCGGTGGATGGCAGCACCGGCTACGACTTCGGAGCGCTGCTCACCACGCTCTATGTGCATCCGCCCGGCGTCGATGCGGTCGCGCACTGCTATCGAGACTTCACGGGCGACCAGCTCGGATTCCCGGCGCACTCACGCCAGGCGCGGCTGGATGTCATCGATCAGCTCTTGGGCGCGGAGCTCGGTCGCCTCACGCGCGTGGCCACGGCGGCGGGCATCGCGGATGCGAGCATCGAGCTTGCCGAGCTGCTCAGCGGCCTGCCGGTGTACCGCCTCTATCCCCGGGAAGACGAGCGGCTCGCCGGTGACGACCAGATCGCGCTCGACGTCGCCGCCGTCAGCGCCCGCAGTGGGGGGCGCTGCGATCCCGAGAAGCTCTCGATGCTGCTCGGCGCACTGCGCGGCGACGACGCGCACGCCGCGCCGCGCGCCGAACTCCGGGCCCGTTTTCAGCAGGTAGCCGGCGCAGTCATGGCCAAGGGCGTGGAGGACACGGCGTTCTACCGCTATGTGTGCTTGGTGGCGCTCAACGAGGTGGGCGCGGACCCGCAACGAACCACCACGATCAATGCATTCCATGCGTTCTGCGCCCGCACCGCCGCGAACCATCCGCTGACGCTCCTGGCGACGACGACCCACGACAGCAAGCGCGCCGAGGACGCGCGTCTTCGCGTGACCCTGCTGGCCGAGATGCCCGAGCGCTGGCGCACGGCGGTTGCACGTCTGCACGCACTCGCCCGGTCCCATTTCGCGGGTCGGGCTCCCGCCCGCGGCGCGGAGTACCGCGTGTACCAGACGTTGGTGGCCGCCCACCCGATCGACGCGGACCGGCTGTGGACCTACATGCTCAAGGCGTCGCGCGAGGCGAAACAGGAGACCAGCTGGCTCGACCCCGATGCGAGGTACGAGGCCGCCCTTGAACGCTTCGTGCGCGAGATGGCTGTCGATTCCAACGTTGTCAGAGAAGTCGCCGACGTGGTCGGCGCCATGACCCCGGCGTGGCAGGAGCTGTCGCTCTCACAGACCGTGCTCAAGCTCACCGCCCCCGGGATCCCGGACATCTATCAGGGATCCGAGCTCTGGGATCTTCGCCTGGTGGATCCGGACAACCGCACACCGGTCGACTACGACGCGCGACGCCACCTGCTGAGCGCGGCGACCGCAGGCACCGGCGGTCAGTTCATGTCGCGTCTCAGCGAGGGTCTGCCCAAACTTCAACTCATCAGCACGGCCCTCGCTCTGCGCGCCCGGCACGGCGATGCCTTCACCGCCGGCTCCGGCTATCAGCCGCTCCCCGCTCGCGGATCTCGTGCGGATCACGCGATCTGCTTCAGCCGGACCCGTCCCAACGGTGAGCCGGCGACGGTGACCGTGGCGTTTCGCTGGCCACTGCTCCTCGGCTCGGGATGGCACGACACGACGGTCCAGCTCCCCACCGGGCCGTGGCGCAACGTGCTCACCCACGATGAGGTTTCGGGCGGAGAGCAGCGCCTCGCCGTCCTGCTCGCCCACGCGCCGATTGCCCTTCTCGAGAGACCCTGAGCGAGAGCATCGGGCTCGTTGCCGGCGGCCGCGGCGGTAACAACGCGCCCACGATCGATGCCATTGCGGCGCTCGAGCGCGATCATCGAAGCGCTGATGGACGTTCGAGCAGTTCGGGAAGCAACGCCGTGGCGCACAGAGACTTCCTTGGCTCCAACTAGAATCTCGAAGGTGAGCTCGGTAGATGACGCGATCGCCGTCGACCTCGTCTCGCGAGGGGACCCGTACGAGATCATGCGTCGCCTGGTCACGCTCGCCGCCAAGAACACCGGCGCAGATCGGTGCACCCTGACCAGCGTCGACCAAAATGTCTTCCGAAGTCGAGGCAAGCTACGAGCGAGGCGGGCCACCCGACTTCGTGGGACACGAGTACCCGCTGACCTACCTGTCCCGCCAGCCACTGCTCTACAGGGCGATCACGACCGGGGTCATCGTCATGGGTGGCAGCCTCGCTGACGGCCAGGCGGTCGATCCCAAGCTCACTCCCGAGCTCCTCGCCGTCAAGCACACCGGGATCATTCCCCTCTCTGTTGGCGAGACAGTCGGCGCCGTGTTGATCCTCAGCCGCAAGGTCGACCGGCCATTCGCGCTACAGGAGCTTGAGGGACTGCAGCAGGTCGGCATGCTGGCGGTGCTCGCACTCCGCAATGCGCGCCTTGTCGAGCAGGTGCGCAGCGCCCAGGAGCGCGGCCTCGAGTCCCTCACCCAGATGTCCGACCACATCGCATCGAGCATGGAGCCCGCTGCCTTCTTCGAGAAGATGAGCGAGACGGTTGCCGGGCTGGTGAATGCGGAGCGCGCCGCGTTCTGGCAGCTCATCGATGACGAGCTCGTGGCTCCGCACGCGTGGGATCGATCCGCCGCCGGTGGCGGCGAGACCATGCGAATGCCGGTGCCCGATCCCGATGGTGATGAGGCACTGTCGCGGGTGCTGTACGGCGGTGCAGCGCTGCGGATGACGCTCTCGGGTGCGCACGGCGACGCGCACTCGCTGCGGTGATTGCGATCGGGGGCGTGCGCGACGTGCTCGCCGTGCCCTGGCGAACCGCAGCCGGACCGCTCGGCATCCTGATGGCATGCAACTCGCGCACTGCGTTCATCGAGCAGGACGAGTGGATCATGCGGCTCGCGGCGCGTGCGTCAGCCCTGGTCTGGCAGGGCTACGAAGCCGAGCACCGCGCCGAAGCGCTGCAGGCGGCCGAGGTCAGGCAACTCGAGGCCCATGCCATGCGCATGGCTGAGCTTGACCACCAGAAGTCGGAGTTCCTACAGCTCGCGTCGCATGAGCTGCGCGCGCCGATCACGCTCGTGAGTGGCTACCTGTCGATGCTCGAGGACGGGTCGCTCGGTGAGCTCTCGGACACCGCTGCCAGGGTGGTGCCCCTGATGACCATGCGGATGCGCCAGATGAGCCAGCTGGTCGAGCGCATGCTTGCCGCCAGCCGGATGGAGGTCAGCCGCCGCGATGCCAGGGATGTCGATGTCAGGATCGACGATGTGGTTCGCGCGGTGGTCGCGTCGCAGACGATGGACGAGGACCGGCGGCATGTCGAGGTGCTGGCGAATGGGCCGGCGTACGTGCGCGCGGATCCCGACAGCGTCGAGACGATGCTGAGCAACCTGGTATCGAATGGCCTGAAGTATTCGGCGCCGGGAACCGATATCAAGGTCATCCTGCGCCAGGAGCCGGGCTGGGTTGCCGTGGACGTCGTCGATGAGGGGATCGGTATCTCGAAGGCGGAGATGGCAAAGCTGTTCCAACCATTCCGCCGCCTCGATTCGGCCCTGTCCGCCGGCATTGAAGGCACGGGTCTCGGCCTGCACCTTTCGCGCAACCTTGCCCGATCGCTCGGCGGCGACATCGGGGTGCAGTCCCGAGCGGGAAAGGGCAGCACGTTCACCCTGCGTCTTCCGGCTCAGCCGTCACCCGCGACGGACGCCCCCGATGCCTAGCCAGTCGCGTGCGAGGTTGCTCCTGGTTGACGACGACGACGCGCTTGCGGAGATGTACGCGCTGCAACTCACCGCCAGTGGGTTCCACGTGACCACCGCCCGGTCGGGCGCCGAGGCGCTCGAGCTGGTGCTACGCGCCGCGCCCGATCTCATCTATCTCGACCTCGGACTGCCCGGAATGACGGGGCTCGAGGTCCTCAAACGCCTCCGCACCGCTCCGAGCACCGCCGAGGTTCCGGTCGTGATCCTCACCAACTTCAGCGAGCCCGAAATGATCGAGCGCGGTCGCGAGCTTGGCGCGCAGGACTATCTCGTCAAGGTCGACACATCGCCGGCATCGCTCGCAGCCGCAGCGCGGAAGTGGCTGCCAAGCACGGACTAGCTACACTCGCGGGTGTCGATCGCCTGGCTTGACGCCGCAGAGCTGCGCATCGGACTCGGCTGCATGCGTTTGTCAACCGATGAGATCCGTGATGAGCGAGTGGCGTTCGAGACGATCGGGGCCGCCGTTGACGCGGGCCTGACCGTGTTCGACACGGCGCACGCGTACGGCCACGGCGAACACGAACTCGGCCACAACGAGGGCTTGCTCGCTCGAGCGCTTCGTCACCACGGCGCGCACCGGACCGCGCGCATCGTGACCAAGGGGGGCATGACCCGAGGCGGCGGCAGATGGATCCCCGACGGTCGCGCGAAGGCCATCGTCCGCGATTGTGAATCGAGTCTCACCGCGCTCGACGGCCTGCCGATCGATCTGTATCTCATCCATGCTCCTGATCCGCGAACGCCGTGGCGGACCTCGGTGCGAGCGCTCGCCCGGTTGCTTGCCGAAGGGATGGTGCGGCACGTGGGGATTTCCAACGTGAATCTCCGGCAGCTCGATGAAGCGCTCGAGATCGTCGACGTGACGGCAGTTGAGAACGCGCTGAGCGTGTACGACGACAGCGCACTTCGAGGCGGCATCGTCGAGCGCTGTGCCGATGCCGGCAGCGTCCTGATCGCTCACTCGCCGCTTGGCGGACCACGGCGTGCGGGCAGCCTGGCGCGCCAGCCGGCGTTGATGACAGTCGCGGATGCGCACCGCAGTACCCCCGCCGAGGTTGCCCTCGCGTGGCTGCTCGGGCTCTCCCCTGCTCTGGTCGCCATCCCGGGTGCGCGGCGGCCGGAGACGGCGCGATCGAGTGCGCGCGCCGCGATGCTCGATCTCGGTGCCGGTGAGCGAGCGATGCTTGCCGGCGCCTTCGGCAGCGTGCGCCCACGCCGTATCGCGCCCGGAGGCCGGGACGACGCCGACGTGGTCGTGGTCATCGGCATCCCGGGAGCAGGCAAGAGCCGCGTTGCCGAGTTATACGTCGCCCGGGGCTACCTTCGCCGCAATCGGGACGCGAGCGGCGGGTCCTTGCGCGACCTCGCCGTGGCGCTCGACGAGGACCTGGCATCCGGCAACCGGCGAGTGGTGCTCGACAACACCTATCTGACGCGGGCGTCGCGAAGCCACGTGATCGACACCGCGCACCGCCATGGGATACCGGTTCGGTGCATCTGGTGCGACACCACGCTCGCCCAAGCCCAGGTCAACCTCGTCGAGCGAATGCTCGAGCGTTTCGAGTCGTTGCCCGCGCCCGAGGAGCTTCGCGCGCTGGCGCGCCACGAGCCCGGCATCCTGACGCCCACGTCGCAGATGCGCACCCTGCGAGAGTTCGAGCCACCGTCACCGGAGGAAGGCTTCGCCGTTGTTGAGCGCATTGCCTTCGCGCGCATGCCCGTCTCCGGCCGCGATCAGGCAGGTGCCTTCGTCGCCGCGGACGCCCTGGCGCGATCAGGATGGAGCGCCGCGCTTGCCAGCACCCCTCGAGCTGCGCCCCATCTGGTCTTCGACTGGGACCCTGCAGGCGGTTCGGACGCACTTCTCGCCGGCGTCGACCGCCTGGCCGGTCACGTCGATGGGCTCGTCGCGGGTGCCATGTGCACACATCCCGCCGGGCCGCCGGTGTGCTGGTGCCGGCCGCCCCTTCCAGGGCTGCCTCTCGCGTTCGCACGAGCGCAGGGCGTCGACCCGGCGCGGTCGGCGGTGGTCGGCACCGGGGCCGCCCACCGAACCCTGGCTGCGACGCTGGGGTCGCGCTACCTGGCGGTCTGAGCCGGACGGCACCCTTGTCGCCCCGGCGGTGATGCGAGTGTCATGCTCAAGCGCGTGCCCTTCCACGTTTCGAGCGACGAGTTCGAACGCATCGTCACGGCTGCGCTCGACAGCGTCGCAGCCCCACTGCGTGCCCGCATGAGCGCTGACAACCTCATGATCATCGTCCAGCCGGAGCTCACCGATGACGACCGCGACAACGACATCGACGAGCATGTGCTCGGCTTCTATCAGGGCGGCTCCGAGTTGAGTTTCAGCGCGTTCGAGTACCCGAAGCGAATCGTGCTGCTCCAGCGCAACATCGAGAACTGGTGCGCGACGCGCGCCGAACTTGTCGATCAGGTGACCGACACCGTGCTGCACGAGGTGGCGCACTACTTCGGGATGAACCACCGCGATATCGGACAGACCCGCCTCCACCACTGAGCGCACCCCGGCGAGCGCCCACCCGCGCCTGACAGAATCACGGTCCGCGGAGCGACCGCCATCGCGGCCGCCGAACGGGAGCACGCACATGCCCAAGTATCTGATCGAGGCGTCGTACACACCCGAAGGCGTCAAAGGCCTCATCAAGGAAGGTGGATCCGGACGCCGCGCGGCGATTGATCGCCTCATCACCGCCGCCGGCGGCACCGTCGAGGCTTTCTACTTCGTCTTCGGCGAGGACGACGTCATCGTCGTCGCGGATCTTCCGGACAACGCGACCGTGGCCGGGGTGAGCCTGGGGGTGAGCGCGGCCGGCGGCGCGACCAGCTCGGTGCGCGTCCTGCTCACGCCTGATGAGATCGATACCGCTGTCCGCACCACCATCGATTACCGGGCGCCGGGTCGCTGAGCGGAGTGCTCCGGCGGGCCTGGATCAACATCACTCCACGCTGAACTCGTCGCCGGCGCTGTAGAACGATCGGCCGTCAGGTCGGCGCACCTCCACCCGGCCGCTGCCGAAGACGCGCCAGCGCACGCCGTTGCCGGCGATCGCGGTCAGTTCATCGATGCCGACGAAGGCATCCGCGCGTTCGCTGCCGCCGGTCATGAACCTCTTCAAGCCCCCGGGAATGCGGTTCCAGTGCACGCCGAACCGAACGTGCGCGATCAGCCCGAGGCCGGCGGCGCGGAATCCAGGCCCCCCGGTCGTCCCCACGCGAGCGCCTGCGACCATCGCGCCCGCGCTGCACCCCGCGAAGACCATCCCGTCCGCGAGCGCCCGCGTGAGCGCGTCAAGGAAGGGGGTCCCGTCGATGGTTCTGGCCAGATACGCGGGGTTGCCGCCGGAGAAGAACACCATGCTCGCGTCGTCCATCGCGGCGACGGCCTCGGGCTGGAGCGCGTCGTCGCGTGTCTTCAGCCCGACAATCCGAGCCTCCAGGCCGAGTTGCCGGTAGTGATCGAGTTCCATCCGTCCCCAGCGATCGAACACCACGTCACCTTCGGGCGCGCTCGCGGTGGGCAGGATCGCGACCGAACCGGATCGTCGCGTCAGCCGAAGGACATGGCGCTCGGCTTGCTCCGACCACGGCAAGAACTCACCGGCACCCAGCAGCAGGAAATGGGGCGGATCGGTGACGTCACCCACGCCGATCTCTCGCGCACGGCCGGTCCGGCACAGGCTATGCACCTCGACGCATCGGGGGCGACGATACCATCGAGCCCGTGGCCAGACGCGCCGGCATCGTGTGCTTCGTTGTGCTCTACGTTGCCGCATGGGCCGTCAGCTCGCTTGCACTGAAGACCAACCCGTCCGACCTCGACCTGTATTTCTGGCCTTCGGCCGAGACCGTCGTCCATGGCCATCCGCTGCTCATTTACGCCGCGTACGCTCACGTCGCGTATCCCAACGCGAATGGCCCACTCGGGCTGGTGCCGCTCGTCCCCATCGCGGCCCTGGCAAACGCGGTCGGGTGGGCTGAGAGCCTGGGCGCTCGTGCCGCGATCACGGATGCCGTCATGTCCGTATTCGTTCTGCTCGTCTCCTACCAGGCCGTCCGTCTGGTCGCGGCGGCGCACGGTGGTGTCGACGTGCGCCCAGGGGTCGCGTCCACAATTCTCTTTGCGCCGGCGCTCTGGATCGGTGTCCTCGACTACGGACATGTCGAACAGCCGGTCGAGCTCTGTCTCGTGTTGCTCGCCGTCCGTGGCGTCGTCAGGAGTTGAACGGGTACCCGCCGGCATCGCGCTCGGCGGCGCGGTGCTGGCGCGTACCACGGCCGCATTCAGCCTGATACCGATGGCGTTACTCGCGCTCGCCACGCGCCGGGCGCAACCGGCCGGGCTGACGGTGCTGGCAAGCGTCGTGACCGTGGCTGTCGGCCTGGCGCCGTTTCTGCTCGCCGACGCTGCTGGGGTCGCGCATTCGCTGCTCACCTATCGAGGCAGCCTGCCGATTGGCGGCGGATCGGTGATGGTCCTGGCGCGCAGCACGTCATTCGCCGACCTCGGCCGCCATCTCGACGTCGTTCTGGCAGCGGTGATTGCGACCGCGCTCATCGCCACCGTGCTGGGGCGTCGCCACAGCGTAGCGACCACCGCCAGCGGCCTGCTCGGCCTCCTGACCATCGCGACTGCGTGCTTTCCCCTCGTCGCCAAGACGGTCTTCTCCTACTACCTCGTTGAGCCGTCTGTGCTCGGTACCCTGTGGTGGCTGGCACGACCCGGCAGCGCGCTCAACTGGCGCGCGGTCGTTCCGCTGCTGTTGACGTCCGATGTGTTCCTCGCCAAGGCCGGTACGGCGCCGCTCGTCCCCGGGGTGGCGGTTGCGGAGGGGGTCACGTCATCGACGCTTATCGCCGTGGTGGTCGCGCTGGTCGCCGCCGACCTGGTGCGATCGCCGCGCGCTGCGTCACCGGATCGCCTGCTTACCCTAGGCTGACCGCCGGCGATCCCGTTCCTCGATGCGCTTGATCGTGACACGCTTGCTCATGGTCAGCACACCGGCGTGCGGCGCCACATATGACCCCGACACCGGGGCGATGTCCGCGTAATCACGCCCGACCGCGATGGTCACGTAGGTCATCCCCGCGGTACGCCCCGTTGTCGGATCGAGCGCAAGCACGCGAGCGTGTCGGTCGCCATCCGGTATCAGCACCTCGACCCATGCGTGCGAGCCGCCGGTCCCGAGCAGCTGGCCTGACACGTATCTCGAGGGAAGTCCTAGCCCGCGCGTCAACGCGAGCAGCACGTGCGCGTAGTCCTGGCACACGCCGCTGCGCTTCGCGAAGGCCTCCGCGGCCGTCGTGCGAATCGTGGTGACGTCGTACGCGTACGTCATGAGCTCGTACACCGTCCGGCAGGCAGTCATGGCAAGCTCCTCGGCGAACAGCGAGGTGCCGCTCAGCTCGCGGACGAGCTCCTCCAGCTCCGAGTCCAGCGAGGTGAGGTCGGTGCAATCGAGCAGGCGTCGATCCCGCAGCAGCGCTCCGGCAGCCAGGTGGTCACGCTCGGCGCTGCGCTCGACGACACTCGACGAGATGAAGAGGACGCGCTCCGCGACATACGGCACCTCGATGTCGATGACATGATTGCCGAAGTCGTCCAGCCTTGCGCGCACCGTCCGCGGGGAGGCATCGACGACGCGCACGCTCCGTGACACCAATACCTGATCACCGTGGTGCTCGCGTGGTTGCACCATCAGTCGCTGGTGGAGCCGGCGCACCGGGCCGTCGTACTGGTAGCTGATGCGCTGCTGGATGACGTACGCGGTGCTCCGCACCTGGGTCCAGTCGAGGCCAGCGCTGTCGACGGTGGACCCCGCCTCGACGTCGCCGCCTTCGTCAAGCGCGAGCCTCACGACGCGGCTCCGAAGGATCCGCAGACCGGCGGATCGGCACTCGACCACGGAGCCGACGCCGCGGGCTCGGCGGCGACACGCATGGCGGTGAGCGGCGCCTGCCCATAGGTGGTGAGCATGGCAACGTCGAGCGCGTCACGGCCGCGTCCGATGACCACGCGTCCGGTGCGACGGGCATTGTTGCGCGGGTCGAACGTGTACCAGCGGTCGCCCACGTACGCCTCCAGCCACGCCGCGAAGTCCATCGGCTCAGGGGCAAGCGGGACGTCGATGTCGGGAAGGTATCCGAAGCAATACCGAGCCGGCACGTTGAGACCGCGCAGGAACGCGACCGCGAGGTGGGTGAAGTCGCGGCAGACCCCGCGTCGCTGGACATACACGTCGCTGGCGCCGGTGTCGGTGTTGCTGCTGCCGTGGGTGAAGATCACATTGTCGTGCACCCAATCGATCACTCCCTGCACGCGCGTCCATCCCTCGGGAAGCCCGCCGAACAGAGCCCAGGCGGTGTTGGCGAGCCTGTCGGAGTCGCAGTACCGGCTTGCGAGCGTGTACAGCAGGACCTCGTCGGGAAGGTCCGCGACCTGCGGCAGCGTCGCCGCCGGATCCGCGTCATCAACAGCCGCCTGGACCTCGACCTCCGCCTCGTAGCGAATCCGTGAGCGGCCGGAGCCAAGGGTCAGGCGGCGGCAGATATTGCCATAGATGTCAATGTAGCTGTGGATCGGGACGGAGGGATCCGTCTCCAGGCTGGCTCCGCGCATGCTCAGCACCGCGTCCGGTCGCGGCTCGATCTGCATGGTGAGCGGAACCGGCCAGCTAAGATCATGGACGAACTCGCAGCCAACTTGCACGCGGCGCCGTGATTCGTCCGTCACCCGTCGAGTTCAACCCCGGGAGGTCCTCCGCACCGATTATGGCGACACTGCTCGAGCCGTCACTGCCGCGCGGTGCCGACGAGTGCGTGGAACCGGACGGGAGCGCCCGCGGCCCATATCTGGAGCTCCTGGGCGCGGTCACCAGCATGCAGGGCAGGCTGCCCGGCATCCGCCGGGGGGCTCAGGAGTGGTTCGCGGACCGAAAGGTGACATTCGGCGTCCCGACCGACGGCGTCGCGCCCATCTTTCCGTTCGATCCGATTCCCCGGGTCATCGGTGCGGCGGAATGGCGCACCATCCATCGCGCGCTGTCGCAGCGGGTCATGGCCCTTGACCACTTCGTGTCCGACTGCTACGGCGCGCAGCGGGCGCTGCGTGATCGAGTTGTCCCCGGGCAACTCGTGTACACCAGCTCCGGATATCTGCGCGACATCGTCGGCGTGCGACCGCCCCGGTCGACGTGGTGCCACGTGTCGGGGATCGATGTTGTGCGCGTCCGGGGAGCGTTCCATGTGCTCGAGGACAACGTGCGCATCCCCAGCGGGGTGGCGTACGCCCTCGAAGCGAGGCGCGCCATGGAAGACGTGGTGCCGGAGTGGTTCGCCACCAGCGCCGTGCGTCGCATCGACGACTACACGACCCGCCTCCGACGCATCCTGCAGCGGATCGCCCCGCGCCCGTGGGAGGCCTCGATCGCGCTGCTCACGCCGGGCTCCTACAACGCCGCCTACTACGAGCACAAGCTGCTCGCAGAGGCAATCGGCGCAAGCCTCGTCGAGGGCAATGACCTGATCGTCTCCGAGGACGAGGTGTACCGTCGCGACGACGAAGGCGGCGTCCATCGAGTTGATGTCATCTATTCGCGCGTCAACAGCGACTGGCTCGACCCGCTGGTCTTTCGCAGCGAGTTGCTGCTCGGCGCTCCGGGCCTCATCGAGGCATGGCGGCGCGGCAATGTGGCGATCGCCAACGCCCCGGGGACGGGGGTCGCAGATGACAAGGCGATCTATCCGTATGTGCCGGCGATGATCCGCTACTACCTCGGCGAGGAGCCGCTGATCGACAACGTCCCCACCTTCGATCTCGGTGACCGCGTGCAGCGCGATCACGTCGTCGCCCATTTCGACAAGATGGTGCTGAAGCCGGTGGACACCAGCGGTGGCTACGACATCCACTTCGGCCGCCTGGTGGGGAGCGCCGAGCGCGACGCCTTGATCGCGCGGGTCGATGCGGATCCCCGTCAGTGGCTAGCCCAGGAGGAGGTGGAGCTCAGCAAGGCGATCTGCATGAATGCGGACGGGAGTCTCGAACCGCGGGCCATCGACCTGCGTCCCTTTGTCCTGCTCGATGAACGACCCTGGATATCCCCTGGCGGTCTGACCAGGGTGGCCGCCAATCCCACGCAGCTGGTTGTCAACTCATCACAGGGCGGAGGCAGCAAGGACACATGGGTTCTGAGTCGCTGACGTACGCGGTGTGGCATCACACCACGCTGCGCTACACGAACTCGGTCGCCCTCTCGTACAACGAGGTCCGCATGCGCCCCCGCGACCGGGGCTCGCAGCGGACTCTCGCCTTCTCGCTGTTGAGCAATCCCGCCGCGGTGCCGCGGAGTCGGGTCGATTACTTCGGCAACTACGTCCACCGGGTGGATGTCACCGGGCCGCACGATGTGCTCGAGTTGGTCGTCGACGCCGTGGTCGAGAACAGCGAGCCGCGACGGCGCCGCCTGCCCCAATGGTCGGCTGAGATGCTCGCCGCCAACCCTCAGCTCGAGTATGTGCTGCCGACTCGCAGAGTGCCGCTGGCGGACGCGACGCGGAGCCTCTGGAACGAATGGAACGGTGACGATCGAAGCTTCGATGCCGTGGTCGCCACCGCCAAGCGCATCCCCGAAGAGCTGCGCTATGTCGCCGGCGCGACCACCGTGGAATCGAGCATCGACGACCTGCTCGCGGGAGGAGCCGGTGTCTGCCAGGACTTCACCCACCTGTTCCTGGCGATGGTGCGCGGCGCCGGCTGGCCGGCGAGATACGTCAGCGGGTATCTCGGTCCCACCGGGGAGAAGACCTTCGTCGAGGGACAGTCCCACGCGTGGGCCGAGGTCTGCGGCTCAGACGGGCGCTGGGTGGGGCTGGATCCCACGCACGGAGGCTTCACCGGCGCCCAGCACCTGCGCCTCGCCGCCGGGCGCGACTACAGCGACGTGGCGCCACATCGCGGGCTCTTCTACGGACCGGCAGAAGGCGCGCGTCCGGATGTGCTGGTGCGCATCACCCGGATGTCAAACCAGCAGGTGGAGATCGTCCATCGCGGCGCGGCCGTGCACTGGCAGCAGGAACAGCAGCAGCAGTCGCCGCCCGGCGTCTGCTCCCCGGCTCAGTGCACCGACCAGGAGTGGTCGTCAGGGCGCCGCGCCCGTCGCTGATTGCGTGACGCTGCTTGACCGCGCGACAGGACATCGTGGCGCGTGTCGTCATGGCCTGACGCCGGCTCTCCTTTGTCGCGGTACATGTTGCCGTCTGCCAGCTTCAGAAGCTCGTCGAGGCCCTGTTCGCCGTTGGCCGCGATCGCATAGCCAAGGCTGACCCGGACGCTGCGGCGCTCGTCGCCCAGGGTGATGCCCTGCGCGAGACGGGCACGCACCTTGCGGATCGCTCGCTCGACACCGGCCGGGGTTGTGGCGGGGAACAGGATGCCGAATTCGTCGCCACCGAGCCGGGCCACCGTGTCCGAGCCACGCAGCGAGTCCGATAGGCGGGCGCCGACCTGTCGCAGCACCTCGTCGCCGGCAGCATGGCCGTGCGTGTCGTTGATGTCCTTGAACTCATCGATGTCGGCAAGCGCGATACCGACCCGTGTCTGCAGCCGGCGGGCCATCGACAGTGCCTGGTTGGCACGCTCCCGAAACAGCGCGAGATTCGGCAACCCCGTGAGCGCGTCGTGAAATGCCATGTGGTACACCCGCCGCGACGTCGCCAGCCGGTCCAGCAGCGTCTCGATCTGCTCGGCGAGGGCCGCGGTCGCGACCCGCAGGTCGGCGTCGACCAGCTCGACGTCGCGGCTGCCGAACCCCATCACACCTACGACGTCTCCCGCGTGGCGGAACGGGAACGCGAGGCCCCCACCGAGGCCCACCCGAACGGCGGAGGCGGGGGCGGTGAATCGCTCATCACTGAGCACGTCCTCAGCCAGGACCGGCTCGTCGCGCTCCCAGGCCAGTCCGACCAGCGATTCGCCGAACCGACGCCGGGCGCGACGGACATCGGTGCCCAGCAGATCCCGGATCTCGTCAGAGGCGAAGTACGCGTGTCTGCAGACGAGGCGTTGCTCGGCCGGATCGACCGTCCAGAGCGCACCCACGTCCCACTCGAGAGAGGTGCAGACGGCCTTCAGGATCTGCCAGCCGGCTTCGTCCCAGTCGGTGGACTCGGCTGCGATTCTCATGACCGCGGCCATCGCTGCGGCCATCTGGCCGTTGTGCTTGACCCCGGTGATGTCACGCGCCGCCGCGTAGATCAATCCTTCACCGACATTCGGCTTGGCCGTCCACGACAGCCAGCGGAACGACCCGTCTCGGCAGCGATACCTGTTCTCGAAGTGGGCGACGGTCTGGCCTTCGTCGCGCGCCCACACGTCCTCGAAACCGGTGCCGCGGTCGGCCGGGTGCACGTACTCGTCATACGGGCGGCTGGCCAACTCTTCAGCCGACCAGCCCAACGCCCGCTCCCACGCCGGATTCACTCGCTTGAAATAGCCGTCGGACCCGACCACGCAGAGCATGTCCTGGGCGAGGTTGAGGAGCTGGCCCAGCCCGACATCATCGCTGCGAGTTCGAGCGCACGGGCACCCGGACGGGTTCTGCCATCCCCGCGGGTTGCCGATACGGATCCGGGAGTGCCGCCGCAAACATCGCAGTAGAGTGTTAGCAAGGTGGACCACGGCGCGGTATCACGAATATGTGACGAAGCGCCGGCGGATGCTTTTCCACGTATCGCCTGAGCGCATCGCCCGGGGCAGCCCGTCCACCGTTGCGCAGACGGACCGCCCCAGAGCGACGAGGCCCCTGCAGGAGCCCCAGGTGTCAGTCGGAGTTCTGGTAGGTAACCGTGGTAACGCCGCTGGCGATGGTGACCGTCGCCACACGCGTGGTCACGTTCGAGCTGACCAGGCTGCTGACCGGGGCAACCGTGATGAAGTCCACGATCGTCTGGTTCGTGGTTGGACCAGTCTGGGTGACCGTGACCTGCTGTCCGGCAGTGAACGGCCCAGTTGCCTGAACGCAGTGGCCGGTGGGGGCGGGTCCCGCGGCAATCGTCATGGCCTGGGTGCCGACGGTGAACGTGAAGTTGTCACCAACGGAAATACTCTGACCCGCGATCTGGCAGATCCTCAGGATCGGCGCCGGCGGCTGCTGTTGGCAATTCACCCAGAACGTCTTGTGCTTCTGCGGGAACAGGGAGAACTGCAGCTTGAAGTGGAATCCCTGCACGCTCTGGGCCACGTCCCCCGCATTGACCGCGTTCTGAATCAGGGTGCCGACGTTGATGACCCGCACCACGTGGTCGCCACCGGTGCTCTGGTTGTACGCCCAGGAGTTTGCGTACACCTGCTCCTGGGAACCGCTCGGCGGCCAGCCGTCGATCGTGAAGCTGCCGCTGCTACCGGCGAGGCCATTGCCCCAGAGATTGATGTCGGCACAAGCGAGGTGCGGATCATTCTCATGGCCTGGCCCGGGTGGCTGGCCGACATTGTCGACCCACACGTCTCCCGCGTTCTTGCTTCCTGACGACGCTGCTGCAGTGCCGACGCCAGCCGCCAGACCAACCACGACAAGTGCAAGGCAGCTGACCCCATATGCAGCGGTGCGGGCGAGCCCCCCTACCCGGTGGTGACCATGCGCGGCAACGCGCTGACTGAACCCCCTCATCCTGAGTACCTCCTCTACCACGGGCAATTCCCGCGGCGCTCAATATGCTAGATCATGCGCGGCGCCGGATGTAAGCCCCCTGCTGCTCCGCGCGAGCCGGCTCATCAGGGCCGTGCGACATCACAGCCACCGGAGCCGCCTATTTCGCTGGACTTGCGAGAGCGATCAGACCGGCGATGACGATGAGGGCCACAACCAGCACGAACACGAGCGCGACCACCAGCCTGGACTTCGTGTCCACGCGTGGATGGTGACCGATGCATCAACACTCTGCCAGCGTGGCGACGTCCGTCGTGCGGCGACGGCGAGCATGTCGGCACGGCGGCCAGTCGCTTGTCCTGACTAAACTCGCGGTGGTGCGACAACCCTCGATCTACGAGTTCGCCGGTGGGAAGGC
Organism: Candidatus Dormiibacterota bacterium; assembly: GCA_963768105.1. GTDB lineage: Bacteria > Chloroflexota > Dormibacteria > Aeolococcales > Aeolococcaceae > Palsa-851. The sequence goes on from CAVYGR010000007.1 coordinate 224,379, forward strand.
TGCCTTTCTGGCCCTCGCCGCCGCGCACCACGAGCGGTGTCTGCAGGACCCAGTCCTCAGTCATCCGTTCTCCCATCCCGGCCATCCCGACCACATCCAGCGGTTGGGCAGCTATTGGGCCGAGGTGTTCGGCGGACCTCCCCAATACTCGGAATCGTGGGGCGGCCACTCGAGCATGCTTGATATCCACGCTGGCCAGGGAGCGGATGCCGACCTCGGAGAACGCTTCGTCAGCTGTTTCGTCCACGCCGCGGGTGACGCGGGCCTCCCGCAGGATCCTGCGTTCCGGGCGGCTTTGCGTGCGTATATGGAATGGGCTGTGCGCGAGGTGCTCGCCTACTCGCCGCGCGGCGCCGCGGTGCCGGCCCGGGCAGCGATGCCGCACTGGTCGTGGAATGGGCTGGAGGTTGGCGTCATTCCCGATCCGTGAGCCGCGATTCCTGCGGCAAGGGCAGCGCTATCCTTCTCACGACCCACGGTTATAGTGAGCCTGCCATATCTTTCCACAGCGCTCCTGGCCGATCATCTGTGGACATGGCCAGTACATTTGGCTATAGTCGCCTGGTCCGGCGCGGCAGCGGAGGACCCGCTGGCGTCCAGGGCGCCGTAGGTCAGGTCTCACGCAGGAGGACTTGGATCCATGTACAGCACGCGCAGCCACGCAACTCGGCTGGTGGTGGGCATCGCGACCGGAGCGGCGGCCCTGATGACGCCGATGATCGCATCGGCGACGGTCACGCCCAACCTCTCACCCAACGTCGGATCTGCCCACATTCTGTGGACGCGGGATCACTACACATCGGACGCGCAGACCGATCCCAACCAGCTCCTGTACCACGGGGGCACCGTCGAGACCAAGCCCGCCGTCTACCTCGTCTTCTGGGGCCCGGAGTGGGCCAGCGGGTTCTCGTTCACGGCGAGCGGGTTCACGTACACGCAAAAGACCGCCGAAACCTACCTCCGCGACTTCTTCGGCAACGTCGGCGGGAGTGCGTGGGCGGGAGTCCAGACGCAGTACTGCGAGGGCGCGGCGATCGGGGCGGTGAATTGCAACGGAGCACTGGGCGCGCAGTTCGTCCAGAACCCGTCCAGCATGTTGAAGGGCTCATGGGTCGACCCGAGCCCGGTCCCCTCGGAGATCGTGACCACTGCGCTCGTGGAGAACACCACCAACGACCCGGTGGCGACCGAGGCGCTGCGGGCATCGCAGCACTTCGGCTACAACGTCAACGCCACGTACTTCATCCTGGCCCAGCCGGGGACCATGGCCACAGCGTATGGGTCGGTGTACTGCGCGTATCACAGTGAGACTGGTCACGCGCTGGGCGCTCGCGGCGTTCGTTACGCGTTCATGCCCTACGTGCCGGAGCAAGGCGCCGGCTGCGGCGTTGATTCCGTGAATCAGAACGACGCCTTCGGCCATGGCTACTACGACAGCTACAGCATCGTCGCGGGTCACGAGTTCGCCGAGGCGGTGACCGATCCGGACAACTACAACGGGACTCAGGACGGATGGAACGACGTCCAGACCAGTGAGAACGGCGACAAGTGCGCCTGGACTGGACTCCAGAACATCACCCTGCACGCACAGACCTATGCGATTCAGCCCCTCTGGAGCAACGCGGCGGCAGGCGGTCAGGGCGCCTGCGCGGTGAGCCTGGGGAGCTGAGCCTCTGACCAGTGTGCAGAGCGCAGGCTTGCCGGCTCGCCTCCAAGGCGGCAACCTGCGCTTCGCACGGCGTCCAGCAGCGGTGGCCCGCTGGGCCGGCTACCCGCTCGGCCTCACCTCGACTGTCAAACGATAGCGCCCGGCCGAGCCGGTGCATCGAAGAGCCTCACCACAGGTGGTTCGCGACGCACTGATCTGCGCGGTCCCCGGTGCGATGGCGACGAACGCGGCGGTGTCGGTGCCGCACCCCCCGCCCGGCACGCAACCGGATGGCTCGGGTGAGACCGATGGACGTCCAGCCGGCGCCATCACGCCCACGTTGGAGCTTCCCGCGAAATTCCAGTACGTGCTGTCGAGGACGACCGACACGCGATCGCCGACACGCACGATGATGGTGCGGCCGTTCTCGGCATTTGAGGCGGCGATCGTCGCGGCAGCCCGCGGCGACGGCGTGGGTCCCGACGAGCCGGAGATCGACGGGCCGGTGCTCCAGAGCCCACCACAGGCCGTTGCACAGAGCGCGCCTGCCACGGCGGTCGCCACATTCCATCGCATGGGGAAGAGACGCCGGCGAGGTGCCAGGGGTTCCACGAGAGCCGGCTGATCTCGATTCACAGCGTCCACCCGTTCAGGCGCCGCCGCGCTGAGCAACCGCGAGCGGCTGAGCGCCTCGCACGATCCTCGACGAACAAATTTGTACGCTGGGGTGCTGGACGATCCGTCGCGGATCGTGCCCGAATACCACAACTCGCCAGTTCCGCCGCACCGCCCTTCATGGAGGAGCCGTGGCCTCGTATCTGGTCCGCCGCACTGCCCAGGGCGTGGTCACCCTCTGGGTGATCTGGTCCCTGGTGTTCGTTGCCTACTTCGTGGCGCCGGAAGACCCTGCCTCCATGCTCTGCCGGCCGGGCTGCCCGCAAGTGTTCCTCCAGAGAATCCGCGAGAGCCTCGGCCTCACCCACCCGCTCTGGCAGCAATATCTCGACTACTTCGGCCGCATCTTTCACGGCAACCTCGGATACTCGTTCGGTAGCAGCGAGCCGGTGTCAGCCATCGTGCTGCATGCCCTCCCCGTCGACGTCTCGCTCGCGATTCCCGCAGCGATCATCTGGCTCAGCGTCGGCCTGGGAGTCGGCACCATGGCGGCTCGACGTCCGAACAGCCGTCGCGCGTGGACAGCCACGCTCTTCGTCCTCGCCGGCCTCTCCATCCCAACCTTCATCTTCGGGATCGCTCTCCTCTACCTTTTCAGTGGCGTCCTGGCCCACGGGCTCGCGCTCTTTCCAGGGGCGGGCGCAAGCTGGACTCCAATTACGGTGAACCCGCTGCAATGGGCGCACGGCCTGATCCTTCCGTGGATCACGCTCGCATTCGTGTCTTCGGCGACCTACGTTCGGCTCTGGCGCAGCTCGCTTCATGATGTGCTCGGCGAGGAGTACATCACGGCGGCACGGGCCAGGGGCATCTCCGAACGGCGGATCACATACCTGTACGCACTACGCGCGGCGATCGCTCCGAGCATGATCCAGTTCGGTATCGACCTCGCCACGGTGCTTGGCGGAGCGATTGTCACGGAGGTGGTGTTCGACCTACCCGGGTTAGGACGGACCATGGTCCAGGCCATCCTCAACGAGGACCGGCCGGTGGTGCAGGGAGCCGTCATCGCCACCGCGGCCTTCATTGTGATTGCGAACATCATCGTGGACGTCCTTCAGACCCTCGTCGATCCCCGGATACGTGTCTCCTGAGATGTGGTGAGACCGCAGCGAGGAACACAACGATCGGTCGATACGGTTGCATGATCGGCCGGACCGCGTCGATGGCTCGCGCGCGGATCTGCTCGCCCTCTGCGGGTCCGAGCTGGTCGAGCCAGACAGCGAACTGAGCCTGGCCAAACCGGTAATCAACCAGCTGCTCGGCGCGGGTGATTCCCACATCGACCGGCCGCTCGATCACCACCGGGTCGACGAGACCCGCGATCCCGGCTGCCGACGTCATCGCCGCGGCCGTACCCAGCACCGGCACGGCGGTGGCCTTCACGTCGACGTACCATCGCGGCGCCCGCCAGCCGGCCGCCGCGGCGACTTCGTCGATCCGATCTCTGGCGGCGCTTCGGGAGGCGATGCTGAACACCGCGGCGAGAACGGCTCCGCCCGGTCGGGTGACGCGCACCATCTCGCCAAAGCCAAGCCCGGGATCGACGAGGTGGTTGAGGACGAAGGCGGCCACCACGTCATCCACTGCATCGTCGCCCAGCGGCAGAGCACAGATATCCGCGACGGCGCATGGCGGCCTGGACGTGGCATCCCACGCGAGCATGTCGAAGGAGAGATCCGTGGCGATGGGATGGGCGCCCGCGACGGCCAGGGCTACGGTCGCCGCGCCGGTCCCGGCTCCGGCGTCCAGGACCCGGCGCCCGGCCACGCCGTGGGGGCTCATCGCAATCAGTTCAGCCGCAATCGGGCCATACACCAGTGAGGCGCCGAGCGCCCAGCGCCGGGCGGCGCCGGCGTAGTTGTCGACGGTCACCTGGTACCGCTTCCCTCAGCCGGCCGGCGACGCCACCTGCGCCGGCTGCGAGAAGCGAATGTGATTGCCGAACGGGTCGCGTAGCCCGCAGTCGATGCCGTAGGGCTGCTCGGTCGGTTCCTGGGTGAACTCAACCCCCTTCGCCAGCAACTCCGCGTAGGTCGTGCGACAGTCGTCGGTGGTGAAGAACAGGTGGCCACCCGTGGCGCCCTTGGTGAGCAACTCGCGAACCTGCTCGACGGTCTTCTCGTCCATGATGGGACTGCCCGGCTTCTCGAGCAGGATCTCGCGGTCCGGCTGCCCTGGGACGTTGACGGTCAGCCAACGCATGAACCCCAGGTCGGCGTCCGTGTGCACCTCGAGACCTAGCTTGCCGACATAGAAGTCGAGCGCCTGGTCCTGATCGAGCACGTAGATCTGGGAGATGGCGATGTTGTTGAACATGGTGGTCCTCGCTGTGATGATTGGGTGAGAGACGGGCGTTACGCTAGCGGCGCCCGCGGCTCGCGCGCTTCTCCAAAACTGCTCGGTCGCATCCACGCCATGGCAAAGCACGTGGGAACCGGGGCCACCGGGCCGCGCCGTCGATGGGCAGTCGGGGTCTCGCCGACGATATCCTTGAAGGTGCGGCTGAAGGTCCCCAGGCTACCGAAGCCCACGTCGAAGCAGATGTCGGTGACGTCGATGTCAGTCCCTCGCAGCAGGTACATCGCGCGCTCCACCCGTCTGCGCTGCAGGTAGCGATGCGGCGTTTCGCCGAACGTGGCGTGGAAGGCCCGGATGAAGTGCGCCTCAGACACGCAGGCGATGCTGGCCAAGGCAGGAACGTCCAGTTGCTGCTGGTAGGTGCGATCCATGGCGTCGCGGGCGCGGAGCATGCGGCGGTTTGATTCTTCGACGCTTCGAACTCATGTCTCGAGGTTGGAAGATCACTGTACCCGTTAGGTCGTTGACCCTCGGGGCTGGACTCGGCGGCCACCCGGTCTGCACGGAGCATCGCGGACGCCGACAGCTGATTGCGCTCTCAGCCAGGGCCACCGTGACCGTCGGGTCTTGGTCGATCACCCGAGCCCGAGTACGGGGATCGTATGAATCTGCGATCGCGCGGAAACAACGACGTGGCCCATCTGCCCTAGGCTGAAATCGCCTCCCAGCCGTGGACGCCGTCTAGTGGACTGGGCCGCAAGGACGAACCACATGTCGACCAGACCCCAGCCGGGGGCGCTGCTGGCACAAGCGCGACGCGACCTCGGACTCGCTCTTGGCCGCCGCGCCGAGGACTGCGCCCGGCGCGTCGACGCGCGTATGAGCGCGGCGCGGTGGGCAGGAAACCCGCCCAGCCAAGCGTATCTGGACGGGCGCGAGCAGCTCTCATGGTTCGCGACGCTCATGGTGGCGCGATGGCTCGTCAGCTCAACCCGCCCCGAGGAGGCGGAGATGGCGTGGGGAAGCATGCGCGGCCGCCAAGCCGCGGAGGAGCGGCTGTCCATCATCAACGTTGCCCGCGGTTATCTCATCTGGAGAGACGCTGCGATGGAGATCCTCAAAGAAGAGGCGGAGACTCTGGGCGTGCCACAGACCGTGCTTGCCGAGGCCGTTGAGGCAGTGAGGTCGAGTTGCGATGCCGCCCTGATTCGTATGAACGCCGAGTTCGATGGTCATCTTCAAACCGTGAGCGAGGAACGCAACCGGCTCGAGGAACAGTTGCGCCATCAGACACTGCACGACCCTCTCACGGGACTTGCGAACAGGACGCTGTTTACGGACCGGCTGACGCACGCAGTCGAGCGTAACGCGCGTACTGGAGCGACGATCGTGGCCCTCGTCATCGATGTCGATGATTTCAAGGCAGTGAACGACAGTTCGGGTCATTCCATCGGCGACCTCCTCATCGTTGAGATCGGGCGCCGCCTGCGGTCGTGCGTGCGCGCCGGCGATACCGTCGCTCGCCTGGGCGGCGACGAGTTCGGGGTCCTCCTGGAGAGCGTCACGGATATGAGCTCCGTCATGGAGGCCGCCCGACGAATGCTCGCGGTGTTCGAAGCGCCGTGTCAACTCGCCGACCGACGCCTCGCGGTAACCGCCAGCATCGGGCTCGCGATGGCCACGGCGGACACCGACGATCCACACGAACTGGTGCGCAACGCGGACATTGCGATGTACGTCGCCAAGGCTCGTGGCAAAGCCAGGTACGTTCTCTTCGCTGAAGGCATGGAGCTTGGGCTCCGCGATCGGATGCAGCCAGGGCAGGCACAACCGGCGCCTTAACCAGGACCTGTCAGACGTAAGCGCGACGCCATGGTTAGACCAGTCAGCCGCCACCTCGGGTCCGATGCCGACGCTCGCAAACTACCGGTTCAGACGCGGTGAAGCATCCAGACGTTCGGTTCCCAATAGGACCCCACACCGTCTCGGACACTGAGTGGCGCAAGCCCTGCGGGAAAGACGTAGTCCCCGTCCTCCGGGAACGCGATTCCCGTCCACTCCTCCCAGTCATTCACGGGCGCCTCGATCTGCAGCGATCTCGTGTCCGTGCGAAGGATGGTCGCGCCTAGGCGAACGTGAACGCGCAGCCACGGATCGAATGGCATACCGTCATTTCGTTCCCACCGTGCATATCGATCGATCGGGGTCAACGGGTATCGATCCTTCCAACTCGGCCGGACGGGTGCGACGAGCGGAGCCAGCCCGGCGCCCCGGGCGACTGCCGTCATCGACTCGATGATCAGACGTGCTGAGGCCCCTGCCTTGCTGGTCCACGGCGACTTCGGCTGCGAGCGCCGAGAGGGCGGTGGGCGGCTCCGAATCATCGATCGCGCGAAGCCCCAGCGCATCGATTCCCGCGGGAAGATCTTCAAGGGTGCCGTCCCATCGAAACGGGATCGTTCTTCCCCGGCCGACGATGCTATCCCTGCTGGCGTCGTAAAGGAGAACCTGGAGACGCGCGTGCTTCGGGAAGAGCGTGCCGAAATATTTCCCAGTGTGGTTGCCATGCATGTTGTACTCCGGCCACACAGTCTCGAACAGCGAGCGTGAACGCTCCCAGAGGTCGGGTCGCTGCGCTGCGGTCAACACCTCGATCGGATCAGCGGACGAGGGCCTGGATGCCTGCGTTGTCGGACCGCCTATCGATTCAACCATCCGGGAATCCGTAGGCTCGCAAGAAGGCCGTGACGCCTTCGTCCGCGTATCGGTCAAGCGCAGCATCGGTGAACGAGGTGTCGTCCCCAAGGAGCATCGCCTGGTTCAGCGGGATCGAAAGGATCAGCGACAAGAGCTGCTCGGCGGCAAGCTCGGGATCTTCCAGAGAAAGGGCATACCGGGCAGCCGCTTCGCGGAGAGCGAGTGCCAGCTGCCCAGCCGCTCTCTTGGGACCGAGGTCATAAAACGATTGCCCCAGTTCTGGGAACCGCCCCGCCTCGCCGATCACCAAACGCCGGAGCTTGAGGACATTGGGCTGCATCACTCCCTTCAAAAAGTAGCGGGCGAAGGAGCGAAGCCGATCTCCGATTGGTCCCTCGCCCGAGGAGAGGAAGTCCGCGGGTATCCCATCGTCTCGGGCCCGCACGACGTTGGTCGCGAGCTCTCGGAACAATGCCTTCTTGTCGCCGAAGTGCTTGTACACGGTCTGCTTCGAGACCGCCGCTGTGGCTGCCACCTGATCCATGCTGGCGCCGACGAAGCCGTTGGCGAAGAACACCTGCTGGGCCGCCTCGAGGATCGCCGCTCTCTTGCGAGTTTCGCGAGAGGGACCATCCGCATTGTCGGCCGCGACTCGGGGATCCATAGGGCCCAATAGTACTAGACAGTTCCGTACTACGGGGAATGGTATGGTACTGAACCGTCTAGTACTGGTGGAGGCGGCTATGAGGATTGTCGTTATCAACAACGTGACCCTCGACGGTGTGATGCAGGCGCCCGGGAGGGCGGACGAGGACACTCGAGGAGGGTTTGCCCACGGCGGGTGGGCGTCGCAGAACATCGATCAACCGGACCCCGAGATCGCAGCGGCTATGGGCGCGCGGATGTCTCAGAGCGATGGGCTGCTGCTCGGAAGGCGTACTTATGAGGACTTGCTGTCGACGTGGAACAGCCGTGGCGGGATGTTCAAGGACGCGCTGAACGCGGCGCAGAAGTACGTGGTGTCGCAGACCCTGACCGATCCGTTGCCCTGGCCGAACTCCACGCTTGTGTCTGGCAATGTGGGCGACGCGGTGGCCGAGCTCAGGTCACGGCCGGGACGGGAGCTCCACATCATGGGAAGCGGGCAGCTCATCGAGACGCTCGTAGCGCATCAGCTCGTAGACGAGTTCCTGCTGATGATCTTTCCGGTGGTTCTCGGGCGTGGTCGGCATCTCTTCTCAGGTGATACCTACATGGAGCTGGACCTGGTCGATGCGAAGGCGACTGGCTCGGGCGTGGTGATTGCCACATTCCGAAGGAGAAGTCCGAGCTGAAGTCAAGTTGTCGGTCGAAACGGAGAGGGCAGCAATGAGCCGCCTGGGAGCAGGTGGGTTTCGAGAAAGCGCTCGGCCGCGGCCCAGAACGACAGACGGTTGGCGGGAATCACCAAGCCGTGGCCCTCGTCCGAATACAGCAGGTACTCGTAGGCCAAGCCCTTTGCCCGCAGAGCAGCGACGATCTGTTCCAACTCATGCTGCTTGACGCGCGGGTCATTGGCGCCCTGAGCCACCAACAGAGGAATGCGGATGTCGTCGACGCGCGAAAGCGGTGAGCGCGACCACATGAATTCGGCGTCGACTTCGGGGTTGCCGACGCGGCGGTAGAACTGTTGCAGCACGCCGGCCCAGTACGGCGGCACTGACTCGATGAGCGTCTTCAGGTTGGATGGGCCGCAGAGATCGATCGCGCAACAGAAGCGGTCGGGCGTGAACGTGGCGCCGACGAGCGCTGCGTAGCCGCCGTATGAGGCTCCGACGATACCGATGCGCGATGGGTCGGCGACACCTAGTGCGACGAGATGGTCGACGGCATCGATGAGGTCGTCGTGCATGGAGCCGCCCACTGCCGGTCGCCGAGGCTGACGAAGTCCTTGCCGTACCCGGTCGAGCCGCGGTAGTTGACCTGCACGCAGATATACCCGCGGTTGGCCATCCACTGTGCCACCGGGTTGTACCCCCACACGTCGCGCGCCCACGGGCCGCCGTGCACGAAGAGGATCGCCGGCAGGTTGCTGCGCTGGGCGTCCACCGGGAACGTGCAGTATCCGTGGACCTTGATCCCGTCGCGAGCCGTGAAGTCGAAGGGCTCCATGGGAGCAAGCCGGTATCCGACGAGGTCCGGGCGATCTTCGAACAGCCGCCGCGCAGTGCGCGTGCGCCGGTCGTAGAGGTAGGTCACGCCCGGACCGTCGTCAACGACCGCCGCCACGGTCCAGAACCGGTCGAGGTGGTCACGGGAGGTGACCCTCAGATCGCCGCGGCACTGCTGCTGCAGCGCGTCCACGTCGGCCCGCACGCTGGGATCCTTTACGACATACGAGCGCCGGTCGCGCAAGTAAGTCACGAACTCGACGGCACGCGTGTCGGGGTTGAGCACCGCGCTCTCTGCATCGTACGCCGGATCCTCGTCGATGATGGTTGTTGCGCCTGAGCTCAAGTCGAGCCGGCACAGGCGCGCGGTGCGCGCGTCACGCGACGTGATCAAGTACAGCGAGCTGCCATCTGCCGTGGTGTGCACCGGCCACGAGGTGAAGCCGTCCTCCATCGGTATGGTGAGAAGCAGGCGCCAGTCTTCGCCGTCTGGCGCACACAGATCGAAGCCGCCGTCATCGCGGGAACGGAAACCGGCGCGCACGGCCAGATCGTCATCGATGACCCAGGCGCCGAAGAGCGCGCTGAACCCGGGATTGCGCATGACGAGCGTCAGTTCGCCCGATTCGAGGTCGGCGGCGTACACGTCGTGGTAGCGCGGGTCGTCGCGATTGAGCCCAACCATCACGCTCGAGGGGCGCCGTTTGGAAAGCCCGAGTATCTGCGCTTGCACGCCTTCGAACGGTGTGAGGTCGCGATCCTCGCATGATTGCAAGTCCAGCGCGTGTAGGCGCCAGTTCTCGTCGCCGCCGGTGTCCTGCACGTAGAGGAGGTGGCGGCCGTCGTGCGCCCATGAGAAGCTCCGAATGCCGCGCAGAGTGTCGTGCGTGACCGGCTGCGCGTCGCGCCCGTCGGACTCTCCGACCCAGATGTTCAGGAGGCGGTCGACGGGCGCGAGAAACGCAAGTCGGGTGCCATCCGGCGAGATGGCGCCAGCCGTCCGCTCTGGGTTGCCGAAAAGAACCTCGAGCGGGATGCGCTTGACGGCCGTGCTCATGAGCGCACACATCGCGCGCAAATTCTACGCGGTGGGGATCAAGTCGGGCGTCCGTCGGGGACACAGGACTCGAACCTGCGACCCCTGGCCCCCCCTATCCGTCCTTATTTCCAGCTACGCGATTGAGTTTTAGGAATCTCGGATTCGTCGGGAAATGGTTGGAACGAGGATTGGTCCCCGCAGGTTGGAAAGCGATGGAACATACCGTCAGGGGGTTGAAGAATGTCCTACGGGCAGGACGTACCAACGGATCGCTTCAGCGCGATTTGGGGGCGTGTGCCGACTCGGTCAGCGTGGCCCGGGCTTCAAGGACCTCAAGGTCACGATTGGCGTAGCCATTGTGCTCCCATTCCTCAGACAGGATCACGTGCAAGCACTCGCGAACCGTATGTTCGCGCATTGGGTGGCCCGGGGTATCTGGAGGGACGCACACCCGCTCCAGCTCCTCCGGCGTGAGCGCGGCAATCGTCTGTCGGACCTCATCCATGCGCTCACGGCGTACTTCGAGGACGTCGTTCAGAGAAGGGATGGCGGTGGGATCGATGCCCCAGCTGGCGGGATCTGTGAGCCACGAGCCGGCGAGGCCCCAGGGGTGATAAGGGGTTTCCATTCCGTTGACCATGCGCCGCAGCCAGCAGTCGGTGGCAAGGAGCAGGTGGCGGAGGGTTTCGACGAAACTCCACTCGTCGTCGACCCGCTCGAACCGCAACGGCTCGGGGAGGACTCGGGCGCGAGCCACGCTCGTCTGCCAAATGTCCTCGATCATCGCCCATGCGTCAGCAAAGCCTTCTGGGTCGGCGGCGCGGAGTTTCGCCCGTGCAGGGAAGCGGCGCTCGAGCTCGGCTATCACCAGTGGAGCCACCTCGACGCCGTTCAGACGGAGTCCCTCGAGATCTCCCGAAATGTCGGCGTTGTAGAACCACGCGTCAGTGAGCTTGGCGCCCTCGAAGTTCGGGGCATGCAGTCGCGCATTCGAGAAATCCGCGTCTTCGATCCGTGCACCCGATAGGGACGGTCCCTTGTCATATGCCATTCGTCACCTCCGTTCCGCGGAATATTCGCGAGTTCGTTTCTCCCTGCGGCAAGGGGCTGCCGGCTCCGACCTGTGGATAGTCGGAGGCGTGATTAGCTGCATTCGTCATCCCTTCCCCATCGTATCGAAGCCGGCGATGGAGACGATGCTCACGCTGCAATGCATGCCAACTGCGAGTAGATCGGCGTCACCCGTGACAAGAGCATCAGCCGCTCCGCTGACCGCGATGGCAAGGATCTGATCGTCATCGGGATCCCGGCAAATGCGTGGAACCTCATTGGGCGTCACCACCTTGGCGATCGCATCGAGTTCGGTTCGCACCGCGGCAGCCCGATCCCGCGCCCATCCACAGGTCTCGATGAGCACGGTCTCGAGCTCACCGAGGATCGCGGGACCGGTGATCAGGGTGTGATCACCACGCAGGACATCGTCGAGGAGACGTCGCGGGCGTCCACCAAAGTGGAGCGCCGACACCAGCACATTGGTGTCAAGAACGACCCGCACTCAGCGTCGCGGCGCGCGACGAGAGCGCCTGCGGCGCGATTTCACCGCGGCCACGACGGCGTCTTCAGTCAGTGCGCCAGCAGCCGCTCGTTCTTCTCCATACGCAAAGAGCTGATCCCATCGTCCACGTCGCTCCGCGTACTGGCGGAACGCTTCGCGCAAGAGTTCGCTGCGGGTCCTGCCCTCCTGGTGCGCAAGGCGGTCGACTTCGGCCGCGAGCTCTGGCGGGAGCGAAATGGTCACAGTCCCAGTCGTCCGCATGAGCCAACGATAACACGAAGTCTTACCCGACAGGGGGCCGAACGGATCAGGCGGCCGACCCATCAAAGCCCGGTGGGCGCTAGCGTGTAGCTCCAGCAGGTTCGTCCGCCGTCTCAACCAACTCGCCTTCGATGGTGATCTGGATCTCGTTGCCGAGGACCAGCCGGCCGTCCATCACCGTGTCGATGTTCAGACCGAAGTCCTTGCGCTGAATCCGCGTCTCCGCCCCATAGCCAATTCGGTGACCCATCATCGGGTCACTGAACTCGCCGTTGTTCACCACCACGAGCGTCACCGGTCGGGTGTGGCCCTTGATGGTCAGATCGCCAGTCATGGAGTAGCGGTCCGCTGCTACCGCCTCGACCTTGGTGCTCTTGAAAGCCATGGTCGGATGGTTCTCGACGTCGAGGAGCTCCGAGGTGCGCAGATGCTCGTCGCGGCGGTCGTTGTTGGTGCGAACGCTCGCGGTCTGGATGACCACCTCAACGGTCGAGTCCTCGGGATGCTGCACGCTGATGTCGCCCGAGGCTCGCACGTCTGCGAAGTAACCACGCACCGTCATCATCCCGAGATGTTTGACGGCGAACTCGACTTGAGTATGGCTCGGGTCCAACTGCCAGACGCCCATGAGCAACCTCCTATAACTCGGTGGATCGCCGGCGATCCCTTGCACAACCGTATGATCAGCAGATCATCAGGATAACAGAGTATCTGCGACGCAGCGCTTCGTCGGCTATGATGGATGCTGGATGAAACCGTTGATCCCTGACAAAGTCGGGGACGCCCCCAGCTGTGTCGGCGCGTTGGCAGGCGACCTCGGATGGGGCTTGGGCGTGGTCCTGCGGGCGTACGCCACGGCCGCGCACACCGCGGTCGCCGCCCTTCCCGGCGGTCCGCGCGGGTACCAGATCCTTTCCGCTGCGGCTCAGGGCACCGTCACCAGCCAGCTTGCCCTAGCCCAGCACCTCGGAGTTGACCGAACGGTCATGACCTACCTCCTCGACGATCTGGAAGCGGCCAAGCTGATCGAGCGTCGGCCCGACCCCACCGACCGGCGAGCTCGCCGAGTCGTCGCCACGCAACTCGGCACCGAGCTCCTTGCAACCCTGAATGACCGGCTCCGCGCAGCCGAGGCCGATGTGCTTGCCCCGCTCGACCCCGAGGCCCGCGCGACCTTCCGTACCCAGCTTCGGTTGCTTGCGACACGGGCGGACCCGCTCGCTCCGACCAACACTACGTGTGATCTCGCGCAAGAGGTGGGCGCCGAGCTACCCCGGCCGCGCCAGCGCTCTCGTTTGGCTCGCATGCGATAACGGTGCGAGGGGACGGTCCAATAGCGGTTGGCGTAAGTGTCTATGAGCTCCTAGCGCACCCAGTTCGGGTGAGGGTGACGTTCCATTTCCACCATGGCCCCGGCTTCACGCTCGACTTCATCTGGTGCGCCGCGGGGTTGGGTGAGGCAGTCTTTGGTCGAGATGGACCGTGACGGTGTCGCCTGCTTGCTTGCCCGGGTCGCGGCGGATGGCGGCCTTGACCGGAAGTTTGTGGGTGCCGTCGCCGAGGGCCATGAACGAACTGGTGAACGGCGCGTCGTCGATGGTCCCGCTGACTTTGACCAGTCCGCGAGTGGCGAAGACGTCGGCGGAGCCTTCCATGACGACGTAGGTCCAGCCGCCCTTGCCGGGCTCCTGCCTGAGCTGCGCGGTGAACGTGAGATCGAGCGGGCCTGCGTTCGGGGCCGATGGGCTTTTCATTGGGGTGATCCTCCTGTCGGTTGGTCCAATGTTCGTGGTGGCTGGTCCGATTGTTCAGTGGAGTAGACCGAGGACGACGGCGACAATCAGGAGCTTGAGCAACCAGTCGCCGGCGTGCATCGCCGCCGTGGCGGGGTGGACTTTCTCCCAGACCACCGAGCCGGTCAGCAGGACGAATGGGAAGCCGGCCCACATGATCAGCGCAAGCACGATTGCGTGGCTGACGTCGAGGTCACCGCTTCGATGCGCGATCCAGGCGAACACCGAGGCCACGATCGCCGTTCGCAGCAACTCGGCTAGCACTTTCCAAGGCCCCGGTCGCCCGCGCTGCAGAGCCCCCTCGCCGACAGCGCGACGCTCGAGTGGTGTCGCCGCCGCGTAATACACCGAGCTGGCAACGAACGCCATGACCGCGGCTGCAGCTATCCCGAGACCGATCATGGTGAGTGGCCCTCCAGCTATTTAGTACCGACAAGTACGATAATGCCATGATGCCTTCCGTACTGTCAAGTACTAAAATGAGAGAATGTCGATAAGTCCATCGTCCCCTCGTCGCGGCCGGCCCCGCGGCAGCGAGGCCCCTGAACTGCTGGCCATCGCCCGGGGGATGTTCATCGCCAACGGGTACCGCAGGACGACGATGGACGCCGTCGCCGCGCAGGCGCGAATCTCCAAGCAGTCGCTCTACCGCACCTACCGGTCCAAGGACGCACTGTATTCCGCCGTGGTGCAGGATTGGGTCGACCGCGGCTACGACGCGATGCGCCCGCACGCCACCGCGCTGTCCGAGGCCCGCCAAGCCCGGGAGGGTTTGCTCGGTTTCGCACGCGTCCTGCAGGCCGGACTACTGAGTCCACCGGTCCTGCAGATGCGAACCCTGATCGCCGCGGAAGCGCAGCGGTTCCCCGACGTCGCCGCCGACTACGTCACGCGTAGCTGGACTCGCAACCTCAACATGCTTGGCGAGGCTCTCGGCATCCTCACCGCTCGAGGGTTGCTGCACGTCGACGATCCCGGCGTCGCCGCCGAACAATTGACCTGGCTTGTAGTCGCCGCACCTCTCAACCGTCTCACGCTGGAAGCTGGGGCTCACCCTTACGGCAACGACGAACTTGAAGCGGTGGCGGCCCAGGGCGTCGCCACCTTCCTGAGCCGCTACGGTCCCGAAAACAGAGAACGCTGGTAAAGGATCGATCTCCATCGGACACTGACTTCGTCGCGTCTCCCCCTCGATCGCATGGAGGCAACGCGTGGATCGGCCACACAACGTGTCATCTGACGCCTTCCGGGTTTCGGATCGACGAGCGCGTCCGTCCCCCGAGGCACTCTCCGTAGAGCGCCGTGATGAATGCGGCCATGCTGCCGCAGACCACCGTGCGGCTGATGACCAGGTCGATGTCATACAGGCGGTATTTGAGGACCGAAATCCCCGCGCCCACCGGGATGGCAAGAAACGAGGCAACAAAGATCCCCGCGGTGGTCCGGGCAAGCGGATCGGTGGCAACGGCGGTGTCCTTGGAGATCGCGAGGAAGTTGCCAACGGAGCTGGCCAGAATGCCCAGAACGGTCACGCCGCAGGCATAGGCGAACCATTTCAGCTGTTGTCGTTCGTCTCCACGTGCACGACGTAGGCGGACGACCATACGAACCAATGCGGCGAGGGCGACTAGGCTGGCCGCGCCGTATAGAGGCCCAAACGGCGCAAGGTGGGTGAGGCTGTGCGGGCCGGCGACCTGTCCGTCCGGAGTGATCGGGACCGTGCCTGTGCCGGCGAAAACGGACGGGGCGATCAGCAGCGTCGGGGCTGCTATGGCGATCAAACAGATGCCTCCGAAGACCTTCGCCCTCTAGTTTCGAGACGACCGTCCGGGATGAGTAGAGGCAAGGGAATGGTTATCAGCAGCACTCCTGGTGCCCACCCCCACGAGCCGAGCCACGCGGCGAGCCACTGCCCCGGCAGCGAGCCGGGCGCGGTAAAGGTGTCGCGGATCGCATAAAGCTGCGCATCGGATGCGAT
>CAVYGR010000008.1:0-340881 GCA_963768105.1 Candidatus Dormiibacterota bacterium
CCGGATCTTACCGATCTCGAGGCCTGAGGTCAAGTTGACCAAGGCTGAACAGACAGGCTTAGTACGAATCAGGCTCGCTCGGGGCAGCCTTGCCGGCAACAATGTGCGCGAAGATCCGCTCTCCACATCCCGCGCATTTGGCCATCGGCCGGGGCAAGACCACCTGAGGGCCCGCCGCTTTGCAACTCACGGAGAAGGTCAGCGGGACCAGGCGGACGGATCCACACGCAGGGCATCGCAGCATCCTCCGGCCATGCTGCGCTTCAACCGCGGTATCTTCCGCTCGCTGCAATACCGACGGCCGGAGTCACCTGCCGCCAGCGCTCTGGAGCTCCCACCCGCAGCGACCTCAGATGGCGCGGCGTCCCGCAAAGGCCCGGGCCATGGTGAGCTCGTCCGCGTACTCGAGATCGGACCCGGCGGGCAACCCATGCGCCGGCCGGGACACGGTCACCCCCAGTGCCGCCAGCCGCTCCGCCACGTAGTACGCGGTCGCCTCACCCTCGACGTCGGGGTCGGTGGCGATCACGACCTCATGGATCTCGCCCTCGTCCACCCTGGCCTCCAGCTCGCGTATCCGCAGCTCGTCCGGTCCGATACCGTCCATCGGCGAGAGCGCGCCTCCGAGCACGTGGTAGAGCCCATGGAACTCGCCACTGCGCTCGACGGCGAGCACATCGAGCGCTTCCTCGACAACGCATAACAACGATCCATCCCGCTTGGCATCCGTGCATATGGCGCACAGCGGTCCATCGGCGATGAAGAAGCACCGCGAGCACGGCCGGACGGACGCGTGCAGGTCGTTGAGCGCGCCGGCGAGGCGCTGCGACATCTCCGGCGACGCGCGCAGGCAGAAGAACGTCAGACGCTGAGCGGTCTTGGGGCCCACACCGGGCAGCCGGCCGAACTCGGCGGCCAGCCGCTCCACCGCCTCAGGGACGAGCGCCATGCCCGAGCTCCCTCATCATTGCCGCGGCTCCGGTCAGAGCAGTCCGGGGGGAAGACCCAAGCCCGCTGTGAGCTGAGACATATTGGCCGCCGCAGCTTCGCGCGACTTGTCAAGCGCGTCGTTGCAAGCGGCGAGTACCAGGTCGGACAGCATCTCGGCGCCCTCTTCGAGCGCCTCCGGCTCGATGGTCACCGCGAGCACCTTCTGATGGCCGTCAGCGGTGACCGAGACCACGCCGCCGCCGGCGGTCCCGGTGACGGTGACGTCGTTGAGCTCCTCCTGCATCTTGGCCATGCGGGCCTGGACCTGCTGGAGCTGCTTCATCATCTGCTGCTGGTTCTTCATCGCTGACCTGGTGAGGCAGTCTACGCACCGTTGACGGATCGCGGCGCTCCGAGACGCGCGTCGTCGTGGAGCCGCGTGGCCGTGACCCTGCTCCCGGCAAAGGTGTCGAGCACCGCCTGGGTGATGTCGCTCACCGTTCCCGGCGCCTCGCCCCGCGGCCGATCGTCCCCCGTGAACTCCGTCGCCACGGCGATCGGCCGCCCGCTGATCGTCGACAGCGCCGCGGCAATCACGGCGCGTTTCTCCGGGTCGCTGATCTGCTCGTGGTGGAATCGTCCCTGCGTACCGATGGTCACGCTGGCGGCGTCGGCGTGGACGGGCCGGCAGTCGCGCAGGACCCCGGCGAGGCCCTTGTTCACCCGCGCCACCGCCTCGATGGCCACCGGCCACTCGGCGATCCATCCCTCGACGGTGCTGAGGTCGCGCCGACCGATCGCCTCCACAACCACGTCGGAGGGCGTGCCCGCGGCTGGGGCGGCGGTGTCGACTGCCGCGAGCGCCTCCGGGACACGTTCGCGCGCGCTCACATCGGGATCCGCGGCGGGCTGGCGCCCGCTCGCCGAGGCTCCGGACTCGGGTTCGCCCAACCTCTCCGGCGGCTGCGGGTCCCGGGCACGATCCGTAGCCCCGCCCCGCTCGAGAGCCGCCACCCGCGCTTCGAGCGCCGACACGCCGGCGGCCTCTCCGTCCGCCGCGGGCGGTCGCAGCGCCCGGAGCAGGCAGACCTCGACGAGCAGCCGGGCATCGACGGACTGGCGGAGATTCATCTCCGCCTCGGCGACCAGCTCGAGGAGGCGCAACCACAACCCGGGGGTCGCGATCGCGCCGAGGTCGGTGACGAGCGCCACCTCATCGGGCCCGACCGCGGCCCCCTCGGGATAACCCAGCGCCACCAGCTCCGACGCCCGAGCCAGTCGGGCGACGTCGCGAAACAGCTGGCGTGGGTCGGCGCCGGCATCGAAGGCCGCCGCCGCCGCCCGCAGGGTGCCAGCGGCGTCAGCTCCGGCCAGAGACGTGACGAGTGCGTGGAGGATTGACGGGTCGGTAAGACCCAGGGACCGTCGCGCGACCGCAACCGAAACCGGCCGCTCACCCGCCCCGAGCGCCTGTTCGAGGAGGACGAGCGCGTCGCGGAGACTGCCCTGCGCGGAGGTGGCGAGCAGGAGGATCGCGTCCGCATCGACGCGCTCCTCCTCCTTGGCGGCGACCCCCGCGAGCAGGCCCTCGATCGCCGCTACGGGCACGCGCCTGAAATCGAACCGCTGCACCCGCGATCGCACCGTCTCGGGGACTTTGTGCGGCTCGGTCGTCGCGAGCACGAACAGGACGTGCGGCGGCGGCTCCTCCAGCGTCTTCAGGAACGCATTCCACGCGTCGGTGGTCAGCATGTGCGCCTCGTCGATGATGTACACCTTGCGGCGGAGCGACGCGGGAAGATAGCGCACCTTCTCGCGGAGATCGCGCATCTCGTCGATGCCGCGGTTGCTGGCTGCGTCGATCTCGAGCACGTCGACCGCGGCTCCACCGAGAATCTCGAGGCACGCCGGGCAGACGTTGCAGGGCTCCCCGTCGATGAGGTTCTCGCAGTTGACGGCGCGCGCGAGGATGCGCGCCGTCGAGGTCTTGCCGGTCCCGCGCACCCCCGCGAAGAGGTAGGCATGGACGAGACCACCCGAGCGCACCTCGTTGCGCAGCGTCTGCGCAACCACCTCCTGTCCGACCAGGTCGGCGAAGCGTTGGGGACGATAGCGGCGATAGAGGGCGAGGCTCACCAGGGCGGCATTGTCGCAGTGACGGCGATCCGCACGCGGCCTGGTCGGCGCGGCGGGTGAGGTAGTCGCGCACCCCACGTCGTTGGCACGCCACCGGCGCTCACCCGTACGACCGGCTCAGACCAGGTTGCCCCACGGCACCCCCGGGGAACCGCTTACCGCTGCTTCCTTCCGGACCTGACGGGGTTCACGGGCCCGAGCTGCGCGGGACCCAGTCGTCAACGCCGGCGCGTCCGGAGCAGACCCGACGACGCGCCCCCTCGGTGGGGAATTCAGCCCCGCTATAGCGGATTGCGGGTACAGGGCACCGCTAACGCCCCGCCTAGCGCGACCGCCGTCATTGTACCGGCAGCGACGACGCGCCCGGCGACGTGGCGCCGCCCCCGGCGTCAGGCGCGCCCCGCTCAGGCCAGTGCAGCACCGCGCGGGTTCCAGCACCGAGGCGCGTCTCCAGGGCGATGGTCGCGCCATGCGCGTCGACCACCCGCTTGACCAGGGCGAGGCCCATGCCGGTGCCGCCGAAGCGCCGTGTCGACGTGTTGTCGACCTGGAAGAACCTGTCGAAGACGTGGGGCAGGTCGGCGTCGGGAATGCCGATGCCCTGGTCGGCGACCTCGACGCGCACGACACCCGCATCCGCGCGCCGTCCGTGGACCAGCACCCGCCCACGCCCGTCGCTGAACTTCACCGCGTTGTCGATCAGCGCCCGGAGCACCTGCGCGAGGCGGTCGGGGTCCGCCAGCAGCGTGATGCCCGGGTCGATGTCCACCTCGGTGGGGACCGGCAAACCTCCCTTGTGGCGCTCGCTGATGGTGTCGATGGCGGCCCGTGCCGTGTGCTCCAGCGAGGTGTCCGAGAGTGCCAGGACCAGTGCCTCGCCGTCGACCGCCGAGAAATCGATGATCGTCTCGACGATGCTGTCCAGGTTCTTGGCGGCGACCTGTATGTCGCGCAGGGCGTCGAGCTTCGAGGGATCTTTCCATGTGTCCCAGCACATCTCCATGAGGTCGCTGAGGCCGAGAATGGCCGTGAGCGGCGTGCGCATCTCGTGCTGCACGGTCGACAGAAAGTCGCTCTTCATGGTGTCGAGCTCGCGGAGGCGGCGGACCGTTTCCCGTTCCTGCTCGTACAGCCGAGCGTTCTCCATCGCGATGGCCGCGTTGCCGGCCAGGCTGGCCAGAACATCCTCGGTGTCGTCACTGCGCGGCGCGGCGTCGGGTGGTGACAGCACGGCGAGTGCCCCCACAACCTCGCCCTGGAAGAACATCGGCAGCACCACCAGGGATCCGTATCCGTCGACGACACGACCCATGCGTCTGCCGGCGAGCACCTCGGGAGCCCGCTCCCATCCTTCGATAACCCCGGCCGGCGGCGCCGAATCGAAGTCGACCAGCATGAGCCGGTCTCCGTCGCGCAGCGCCATCGCGGCGGTCGCTCCGTCACCGGCGAGCGCCGCCGCGGTGCGCACCACCTCGCGCTGCAGCGCCGGGACACCGCCGGTGGTTGCGGTCAGCGCGCGGGCCACGGCGCTGACGCGATCGACCCCGCTGAGGCCACGCAAGTCCGGCGGCCGGAGGTCTCCGCCGCCGCGTTTACGAGCCGCCAAGGAGACGGCTCGAGAGCTTGGGCTCCTCGCCGCGGGCAAGGCGGCGGATATTCGGGAGGTGGCGCACCACCACGAGGGTCGCCGCCAGTGCCGCGAACACGAAGGGGACGGGATCGCGCGTGCGGATCGACTCCAGCCCCGCGCCGAGCGATCCGACCCCGGCAGCCGCCAGCGAGCCGACGGACATGGTCCGGGTGAGGATGAGCCCGCCCGCGCCCCCGGCGGCGGCGAACGCGAATGCGGGCGGAGAGACCACGATCAGGGCGCCTGCGGCGGTGGCGACTGCCTTGCCGCCTCGAAAACGAGCAAAGACCGGCCACGAGTGACCGACGCAGGCGGCCAGTCCCGCCGCGGCCTGCGCAGCCGGATCGGCCCCGAGCCGCCGGGCCACGGTCACCGCCGCCGCGCCCTTGGCAACGTCGAGGCCGAAGGTCAAAGCGCCCGCCCTGGCGCCGATCGTCCGGGCCACGTTGGCGGTGCCCATGTTGCCGCTGCCAAAGTCGCGGACATCGAGGCCGCCGACGGCCTTCCCGACCATCAAGCCGAATGGCACCGATCCGATCAGGTATCCGGCTGCGCAGCCCGCCGCAGCGGCGACGTTGCCACCCATACGCCGTCGATTTTAGTCCCGCACGATGTCCGGATTCAGAGCGGCCACGCCCGGGGACGGCCGGAGTTCGAATGTCGCCCCGCCGCATGTGGCATGCATCGCCCGGGCGCACGCCTCCGCCGCCGATCGCCACACGAGAGCGATGACGGTGCCGCCGAACCCGGCTCCCACCAGCCGCGCGCCGGCGCAGCCGTCGACCGCCTCGGCTGCCGCCACCACCGCATCGAGTGTCGGGGTGCTCACCTCATGGACATCACGGAGCGACGCATGACTGGCCGACATCAACCTTCCCAGTGCGATCAGGTCGGCGTCTCGCATCGCCTGGGCCGCGGCGCCGGCGCGGGCGCTCTCGTCCATGACGTGATAGAGGCGCCTCCGGACCACCGGCGCCACCGCGGCCGCCTCGATCGACGCGGCGCTCAGGTCCTGGCAGCCCGCCACCCCAAGTGCGGCCAGACCGCGCTCGGTCTCGGCGCGGCGATTCGAATAGTCGCAGCCACCAACATCGTGGCGCGTTCCGGTGTCGCATCCGACGAGCACCGCGTCGGGCCACGGCCACGCGACCACCGACGCGGCCCCGGTCTGGCAGTCGAGGAGCAGCGCCCCGCCGTCGGGCGCCTCCACCACCGCTCGCTGGTCGAGCGGTCCGCAGGGGATGCCGAGAACCTCGCACTCGGCGCGGAAAGCCACCTCCGCGAGCTCGCGCGCCGGCATCGACCGGCCGGCGAGGCGAAGGATGGCCGTGGCGACCGCGACCATGAGCGCCGCCGACGACGCGAGCCCGACTCCGGCCGGCAGCGTCGCGGCGACTCCCACCTCCAGCGCTGGGACCACGACGCCGTGCTCGCGGAGCGCAACCACCGGCGCGAGCACGCGGTCCGCACTGTCTCCGGCCGGCTCCGGTCCGGCGCGTGTGACCGTCACGCCGTTGCTCGTGACCAGGAATCGGGGCGTCGCGCTGTACCGGACCGCCGCCGCGACCCCGAGGTCCACCCCGATGCAGAGCACGAGGCCACCGGCATAGTCGACGTGCTCGCCCACCAGCGTGCAGCGGCCGGGAGCCCACGCGGTGGCCGGAGTCGAGCCCGCGCCTGCCGCGCTGGCGAGCGCCAGTGCGGCGGCCGCCTCGGTCACGGTCGCCAACTCAGCGATCGGCATACACCTCATGGAATGGATACCACTGCTCGGGGTGAGCCCGGATCGCCGGCTCCACCTGAGCGGCGACGCGGCCCATGACGGCGGCATCGTCGCCGTCCGAATCGATCGGGGGGTGGATGTCGAGCGCCCAGCCGCGTCCGTCCCTCCAGCAGGTCACCGGCAGGATGGGGGCACCGGTGGAGGCGCCCAATCGCGCCGGAACGGCGCTGCAGCGCACCGGGCCGCCGCAGAACGGCACGACCACGGTGGGGCCGGCCTCGGGCACGTCGAGCATGAGCGCAACCGTCCTGCCCCTGCGCAGAGCGCGGAACAATCCCGGAGCCGCCTGGCGGGGCGTGAAGATCTCGAGGCCCTTGCGCTGCCGGGAGAGCGCGACCATCTCGGTCACGCCCGGGGAGCCGACCGGGGCCATCACGGTGCTGAGATGCAGCCCAAGCCCGAGCGACGCGCTCGCCGCCACGTCCCAGTTGCCGAAGTGCGGCAGGACGACCATCGAGCCCCGATCTCCGACGTCCAGGTGCTCCGCTCCGCGGACCCGGAAGAGCCTGAGCACCTCGGTCGACTCGAGTGGCTCGGCCCACATCGAGTCCATGAACATCCGCACGTATTCCTGGTAGGAGTGGCGCGCCAGGGCCGCTGCCTCCGCGTGGCTGAGGTGCGGTTGCAGGCGGTGGTGGTTCGCCGCTGCGCGCACGCGATCGGTTCGGCTGAGCTTCGCGTACCAGGCCGCGCCGGCCACTGCCGCCGCGGGCGCACGCAGCGGCCCGATGGCGCGAACCACCTTGGTAAGAGCATTCAGGCCGAGGGCGGCTGGGTCCCAGCCGGTGGTGCTCGGGGGCCGCTCGGAGGCGATCAGCGCAGCGGTCCGGCTCCCGCGGTCGCCACCGCGAGCAGCGGCTGGATCAAGACAACGAGGGCGATCCCACAGAGGCATGCGGCGCCGGCCACGACCCGCGATATGACCGGCGTGGCCCCGAGGGTGAACGGCACCGCGTCGCCGGCCTCGGCGTACAGGAGACCGATGCAGCGAACCGCTGCGACGACGGTCAACAGCGTCGATGCGATCGCCACGATCGCGAGCCAGCCGTAGTGGGCATCCGTCGCGCTCACGATGAGCAGTGTCCGCGAGAGGAACCCCGCGAGCGGGGGTATCCCCGCGAGGGTCGCAATCGCCAGCGTCAGCAGGAGTGCGGCCGGAGCCGAGCGGCGGCCCAGGCCGCGAAGGTCGCTGATCGCATCACCGATGCCGGCGACCTGGAGCATGGCGAGCACGCCGAAGGCGGCCACGGTGGCGATCGCCGTGATCCCGAGACTTGCCAGGAAGGCGGTGATCCCGTACGCGGGCAGCCCCATCGAGCCGTTGGTGAACGCAAGCAGCCCGAGGAGCAACATCGCGGCCTGCGCGCTGACCAGTTGGCCGAAGAGGCGGGAGAGCGTGGTTTCGCGAAGCGCGCTCAGCGATGCGTGCGCGAGCGCCACGGCCGCGATGATCGGCAGGAGCCATCGCCAGATGCCGACCCCCGGGCCGAAGCCCGAGACGGTGACCCGTGCCAGGGCGGCTCCGCCGCCGATCAGGCTCATCGCCAGAATGAAGCCGGCAGCGCCGGCCGGCGCGCTGGCGGCGACACTCCCGACCCACTGGCGCAGCGGGAAGACGCCGAGCGTGGCGCAGAGCCCGAGCAGCACCAGGGCGACGCCGAGCGACACCGCCCCCGGGGCCGCGACCACCGCGCGGGCGACTGCCGTCAGTTGTGTGGCCCCGGTGACTCCGTACAGGAGCACCACCCCGTACAGCACCGCAGCGGTCCCCACGATGCCCTCGACGAGGTGCTCGAACGAAGAGACGCCTCCGCGCGGATCCGTTTTCACGAGCGCGCCGAGGGCCACCAGGCAGACCAGGAGCAACGCGAGTGCGACGAACAAGGTGACCATCTCGCGCTCCGCGGCGATCGCCTCGGTCGCTGCGGTCGCCATCAGGACGAGCGCGTAGAACGCGCTCAACCGCGACGGGATGCCCCGCACCGCGGTGTCGCTGATGAGGCAGGTGCACAGCGCCGCCACGCACGCCAGGATGGCGATGAACAGCGCGAAGCTGTCGACCACGAAACCGCCGTT
This sequence comes from Candidatus Dormiibacterota bacterium, assembly GCA_963768105.1. Taxonomy (GTDB): domain Bacteria; phylum Chloroflexota; class Dormibacteria; order Aeolococcales; family Aeolococcaceae; genus Palsa-851. The sequence goes on from CAVYGR010000008.1 coordinate 8,556, forward strand.
CCACATGCTGACCGCGATGCCCGATGGCACATGGCGGAGGCCCAGCAGGACGAGGCCGCACGCGACCAGGGACCCGACCACGCCGACGCACGCAATCCAGCGATGGATGCTCGGGCGCAGAACGGGGAGCGCCAGCGCCAGGATGACCGAGATCGCCGCGGCGCCGACGAGCACCGACTCGGGCAGCAAGGCGATCGCAAGGGAGTGCGTGAGGTTCACCGTCCGCCTCAGCCCCCGGCGATCCGCGTGGTGATCTCGAGCACGCCGTTGCCGATGACGGGGATGATCGCACCGGCCCGGATGCCGAACAGCAGCACCGCCGCGACCAGCGGAATCAGGACGGTGAGATCGAGCAGCGTGACATCACGCACGCGTGCGAACTGGTCGCGAACCGGCCCGAAGAACACGCGGTTCGCCACCCAGAGCAGCCCACCGGTCGTGACGATGACGCTTGCCATCACCAGCACGGTGGCGATGCGATGCTCCGGGAACGATCCGGCGAAGACCATGAAATCGGCAGTGAACCCTGCCAGAGCGGGGATGCCGATGACGCTGAACGCGGCGACGAGCCAGAATCCTGCAAGCCGCGGAGCCTGGGCGACCAGTCCCCCCATGGCACGGATGCTGGTGGTGCGGGTGCGCTCCTCGATCGCGCCGCTCACTACCGTCAGCATCGCCGAGGCGAACCCATGCGCCGCGAGCAGCAGGATCGCGCCCACCAGGGCAACCGACGTCTGCGCCCCGATCGCGAGCAGGACCATCGACATCTGCGCGACGTTCATGTACCCGATGAAGCGGCGCAACTCGTCCTGCCGGAGCGCGCCGATGCTGCCCCAGAACGCGCCCACGACCGCGAGCCCCGTGATCGCGAACGAATAGTAGTGCGCCGGCGTCGGGAACACGACCAGGCTGATCCGCATCATGCCGTACGCGCCCAGCAGCAACATGGTGCCCGAGAGGATGGCGGCCACACCGGGGCTTGCCTTGCTCTGCGCCTCGAGCATCCAGGTGTGCAGCGGGAAGACGGCCATGGCGATGGCGAACGCCGCGAAGCTCAGCCAGAACCCGACGGTCGCGGCGGGCACGGAGAACGTCTTCAGATCGGCACTCATTGCCGACGACGAGTTGCCCGCCTCGACGACGATGATCGCAACCGTCGCAACGATCATCACCAAGGACAGTGCGTTGAATCCGGCAAACCACGCGGCCGCGCGCCGGGCACCGGGGCCACCCCAGATCCGGATGAGCAGGTACATGGGAACGAGCAGCAGACCCCAGAACGCCGCGAAGAGCACGAAATCCGCCGAGCACAACACACCGTTGACGGCGGTCTCGACCAGCAGGACCAGGATCACGTAGAGACGGACGCGCTCGTGGATCTTCCAGGCGTGGAAGATCGCGCAGCCGAAGACGGTGGTGGTGACCACCAGGAGGGGCAGGGTCATCCCGTCGGCGCTCAGTGCGTAGTACGCGTGGAAAAGGAAATTCCAGAACCATCCATGGCTCTCCGCGTACGCGGACGCGAGCCCACCGCCCGTCCCGAGGGTGATCTGGCCGAGGACGGCGAAGAGGGTCGTGACCAGGAAGCTGATGCCCGCGCCCGCGACGGCCACGGTGCGAATCCGGCCGCGCTCCTCCTCATCGCGCTCCGGCAGGAAGAGCGCTATCACCGCGAAGAGGAGCGGGGTCCAGACGATGGCGGACAGGATGACGTTCACGCGATGTGCACCCAGAGATGACCTGTTGCCGCCAGGACTGACAGCAACGCGAGGACCGCGATGACGATCAGCCCGCCTGCGAGCTGGCGACTCAAACGCGCACTCCGAAGTCCCCCGGCGGTGCGTGCGGCCAGATCCACGCTCTCCCCCACCGATGCGGCCAGTGGCGCGATGACCACCTCGTCGAAGCTCGACACGCGCGACGCCGCCAGGAGCAGCGGCTGCGTGGCGATCTGCGTGAGCCACTCGACGTAGAGACCCTGCTCGAGCGCGCGGGCCGGCCACACGGCGGTTTCGGCGCGAACCAGCGCACGCCGAGCCGGCGCGTACAGGTACGCGGCGAGCGCCAGGCCTGCGGCGAACGTCAGCACCGCCACGACCGCGGCGATGGCGCTGAAGCCGATCGCCTGCGCATGGTTGCCGTAGAACACGAAGCGGACACCCGGAACTCCAACCAGCACCGCCACGACCGCCGCGACAACGGCAACCCACAACGGCCGGCGCAGCCCTGGCTCGGCGTCCGCCAGCCGCTCGTGCTGGAAACCTCGGCGCCGGGCAACAGCCCCGCCGGCGATGGTCACGAGCACGCGACCGGCGAGGAGCGCTCCGAGCGCCGCCGCGATCACGATGACGATCGTCACGACGCTCCGCTCGAGGGTGCTGAAGACGCCGCCCGCGGGGTCGGCGCCGCTGAAGGCCGCCGAGAGCGCGTAGTAAGAGCTGAGCCCGAGCCCTCCGGCGAGCAACGCCCATGCTCCCAGCGCGGTGGTGGTGGCACGCAGCTTCGTCCAGGCACCGCCCATCTCGGTGATGTCGTCGGTCCGATACACGCGGATGAGATTGCCCGCGGCGAGCAGGAGCAGCGTGGATGTGAACACCGAGGTGAACGCGATGAAGAGACCGGGACTGTATCCGCCCATGCCCAGCGCCGCCAGGCCCAGGCCGAGCTCCGACACGACCGCGCAGACCGCGATGTGGCGAATGTTGCGCTGGGTCACACCGATCGCCGCGGTGAGCACGGCGCTGACTCCCCCGACCAGGCCGGCTGCGGCAAGCACCCGCGGGGAGTGCGCGAGGACCGGATAGACCCGCGCGAGCAGAAAGAGACCGAGGGGCGCGACCGTCGCCGCCGCGAGCGCGAGCACCGGCACCGCCGCCGCGGCTGCATCCCTCAGCCAGACATGGAACGGGAACTGTGCGGTGCGGACGGCGGCGGCAACCACGAACACGATCCCCATCACGGCGATGGCGCGCGGTCCCGCCCCAGCCACCTGCATGTGCACCGTGGCGAGGACGCCCTGGGAAAGAACGTTGAAGGAGAAGGGGTCGGCGATGGTCTGTCCGAGGGGAACTGCGGCCAGCGACGAGAAGATGCCGAACTTGATCCAGGTGTACACCACCCCGAGGGTCAACGCGATGTCACCGGCGGTCAGCACTGCCATGGCACGCAGCGCGCGGACGGCGACGTCGGTGCGCTGCCATGCCAGGGAGACGAGCAGGTAGAGGCTCGCGCTCGCCGCGACCCACATGATCAGCGAGTTGAACAGGTTGGGGCTGAGCACGAAGCCGGTGGTGCTGAACCCGAGCAGCGACGACGCCCAGAAGAACCTGCGGAACCCGGCATCGCCGCGCATCGCCGTCAACGCATACGCTTGAATCAGCACGGTCGCGAACGCGATCGCTGCGGCAAAGCTGGCCGAGAGCGCATCGACCTGAACGCCGACCTGCGCCTGGAACTGGGTGGCGAAGATGGTTCCTTCCGGCGGCAGCATCGAGAAGAAGGTGAGCAACGACACAAATGGACCGGCCGACGAGTGAGTCACCTGGACGCCGAGCAGGATCGCCGCCACCGCGAACGACAGCCCGCTGAGCACCACGCACAGCTGCGCGGCGCGACGCTGAGTCTCCACGCCGAAGGACAGCAGAGCGCCGAGCAGGGGCAGGAGCGGGATCGCCCAGGCCGCGTTGTAGATTGCCAAGCCCGCTATGCCTCGACGTCGCCAAGCGCGTCGACGTCGGCGCGCCCACTGCGACGCCAGAGTAGGAGGACGAGTGCGAAGCCGAGGCTGCACGCGCAGGTCGCCGCGACGATGGCGAGCGCCGCGAGGGCATCACCAAGCGGCGGAGTGGGACGGTTGGTGTATGCATGGGTGAAACCGACCAGCGCGATGACGGGAGCAGCGAGCAGCAGCCCGAGCGCCATCAGCACGCCGAGCGGATGGCGTCTCGCGAGCGCGCCGTAGATGCCGATCGCGAAGACCACGGCGCTGAGCACTGCGTACTGACCGGCTCCGACGGTCACGAGTCTCCCTTCGCCGGCCGGCGTCGGCCCTGTTCGCGATCGTCGCGTCGCCTCCGGGCGCGCTCCTCGCGCTCGCGTCTCGACTGCAGGTGCTGGTCGAGCGTCTGTTCATCGGCGCTGCGGCGTCCGATGACCAACCCGGCGCCCACCGTAATGACCACCAGCACGATGCCGATCGCAAGCGCGTACGGGGCTCGGTAGTGGAACACGGTCACGAGCGCAGCGTGGCCGGCGACGTACAGGATCGAAAGGTGCGGTCCAGGTCCCGGATACCACCCCGTGCCGACCCATGACAGAGCCACGATCAGCACCGCCCCGGACACGGCTGCGACCGGGCCTGCGATGCGCCATCGTCCCGGAGCGCCGGCCGCGACGCCTAAACCACGGTACTGCTCGTGTCGGAGCACCAGGACGACGATTGCGGCGGCAACGCCGGGCACCACGAGCTGGATGACGGCGAGCGCGTATGCGGCCGATACCACGTCGAGCACCGTCATCAGCACCACCACCGCCGCTCCCGCAAACCCCGCAAGGCGAAGCCAAGGAAGCCCAACCGCGGCCGCTGCGGCGAGCACGATGAGCACGGCGACGGGGTAGAACGCGAATGCGTTGACGCTCATGAGGGGGCGGGCGGCATTGTAGTCAGCCCGGCCTCAGATCGAATCGTCGTCTTCAAGCCGCGACGCCCGCGCCGCGGCGGGCGTCCGTGCCGTCCCCGGAACCCGCTCGAAGAGCAGCACCAGGCTCAGCCCGACCGCTGCGACCAGCAGGCCGCCGATCGCGACCGGCGTGACCCGAATCCCGAGGATCGGCAGCAGCACGCCGGCATCCCACGGCCCGGGTGTGGACACCGATGCCTGGCTCGGCCCCAGGCGTGCCACCGCCGCCGGGCTCGGGAACGCCCGCTGACCGGCCACGCCTGCCACGAACGCCGCCCCACCAAGCGCACAGACGAAGAACAGCCAGTTGGCGGTGTGACGGGCGGCCACGACGGACCCCGTGATCGCGAGGCAGCCGGCCAGGATCGCGAGACTGCCGAGGACAACCTGGCCGATCGTCGGGGGCACGCGACAGCCTCAGGCGGCGCGGCGGATGACGCCGCCCCCGAGCACCTCGTCGCCCCGGTAGAGGACCACCGACTGCCCGGGCGCGGCCTGGTCCACCGGTGTGTCGAACCGGAGCAGCAGCCGGTCCGGCCCATCGGGGTGGGCGCGTGCCGGATGCGCGTCGCCGTGGGACCGGAGTTGCGCATCGCACCGAGTCACCGCAGTCGGAGCGGCGCCGGCGACCCACTGGAACGAGTTCCGCCTCGAGACTCGAGCGGCGAAGTTCGTCGCGCGGACCCACCACGACCGCGTTGGCGGCGGGTCGCAACTCGATCACATACCGCGGCCTGGCATCGGGCCGGCCGGGAGCGACGGCGAGCCCGGCTCGCTGCCCGACGGTGAAGAACGGCAGGCCCTCGTGCTCGCCGACCCGAGCGCCGGCGGCGTCGACGATCGGGCCCGGGGCGAAGCGGCCGGCAAGCCGGCGGCGGAGTTCCGACCTCATGTCCGAGTCGATGAAGCAGAGATCCTGCGATTCCGGTTTCGCGGCGGTCCCCAGGCCCAGCGACGCCGCTTCGGCCCGTACGCCGGCCTTCGACTCGTCGTTCCCCAGCGGGAATACGGCGCTGCCGAGCTGGTCCTGATCGAGCCGGTGGAGGACGTACGCCTGGTCCCTGCTGCGATCCCGAGCGCGGTGCAGTGTGGTCAGCCTCCCCCGCCGACCCAGCCGGGCGTAGTGGCCGGTGGCGAGATGGGTCGCTCCGGCGGCGCGGGCACGCTCGAGGAGCACGCCGAACTTGATGCGCTGGTTGCACCTCACGCACGGGTTGGGAGTCAGGCCCTCCGCGTACCCGTCCTCGAAATCGCGCACCACCGACGCCTCGAAATCCTGCTCGAGGTTCCACACGTAGTGCGCGAGCCCGACGGCCGTCGCGACCCGCCGTGCGTCGTCGACCGAGTTGACCGAGCAGCATCCGCGATCGCGGATGATCGCGCGGTCGCGCGGCCACAGCGCCAGGGTGATCCCGAAGGCCCGCAGCCCGGCCGCGGCGACCCGAGCCGCGACAACGCTCGAGTCCACCCCGCCCGACATCGCCACCGCGATCACCGCCGTCCGGGGGAGGTGATCGAGCGGGTGCTCAGGGACGAACGCGACCTCCGGCAACGGCGGGAACGATCGAGACCTCGTCGCGCTCGGCGATGGGAGTGTCGAGGCCCTGGGCGAAGCGGATGTCGGAGTCATCGACATAGATGTTGATGAACTGCCGGAGGCTTCCGGCGTCATCGTAGAGGCGATCATGGAAGCCGGGATAGGACGCATCGAGATTGGTCAGCACCTGGCCGACCGTGCCGCCCTCGATGCTGACCTCGGCGCTGCCGTTGGTGAGCCTGCGCAGCGGACCGGGAACGCGAACCATGACAGCCATCGCGCGCCGAGTATACGGATGGTCAGCGCTTCGGCGGCCCGAGCGTCGCGCGCGCGGCAACCGCGCGTTCACCGCCGGGACGCATCCGGCCCTCGCTGCGCAGGTGTTCCACGCGCCGGAGGTTGACATCGGTCCAAGAGCTCCGCGCGCGCCGCGGTGTGAAACGGAGCATGTAGCTCGCCTCGTCGATCCGGCGGATGACGCTGTCGATCCAGCCTTCGCAGAGCGCCTCGTCGACGGCGTCCGCGTACGAGAGGCCGGGCCGCTCGAAACCCTTCTTCCAGAACCCGATCCAGACTTCGGTAGCGGAAGGGTGGGCGGCGAACCACGCCGCCAGGTCGGCGCCGGACCGGAAGAACTCGGGCCTCGGGAGCGCTGCGTGGCTCACGGGGCGGGCGCGAGATCGACGATCAGCGGGCTCTTCGCCACTCGCGTCCGCGCCCCTGCGACCAGATCATCGAACACCAACTGCGACCACGACTCCATGCTCAGATAGTGCCGCCGCATCGCCTCGAGCGAGAGGATCTCGCCCTCGAGCTTCTCGACCTCCCGCACCTCGACCGGGGCGTCCAGCGGCTCGACGAGGAACACCAGACCGAGATGCACGCGCGACACCGGCGTGAAGTCGTCGTTGAGCAGCGCCACCAGGCTCGCCCGTGCCGGCCACGGGCAGCGGATCTCCTCGGCCCACTCGCGGCGGAGGCCGCCAACCACCGGGTCATCGCGCTCGCCGTCGCCGGGATTCACGTGCCCCCCGATGCCGAGCGAGTACATGTGATGGAGCCGCTTCTCGCTCGATCGCCGAAGCCGGCGGGTCAGGAGGTAGCTGTCGTCCTCGGGATGGTGCACGACGCAATACGGGATGATCTGCTGGAGCTCCGCGGCGTCCTCGATCTCCGCCCGGGGTCGGTACTCCGACGTGGCATGAACGGTGCGCAGGACCCGCTCCAGTCCCCGCGCGATGAGCCCATGCCATGCGCCGTCAGGAAAGATCGTGGAACGGGGCACACAGAGGACGTCCTCGGCCGGCGCCTGATGGCTTCGTCGCGGCCGGACGGCAGGCGTTTCGGCCACGTTCTTGGGCACCCGGCGCATTCTTTCACCCGCGATGCCTGAACTGCCCGAGGTGGAGGCCCTCTGCCGATCATTCGACTCCCGCCTCCGCGATCGCTCGGTGGTGCACGTCGTTGTCAGGTCGGTTGCCGTGCTGAAGACGTTCGACCCCCAGATCACGGCACTGGAGGGACTGACGATCCGCGGATGCATACGCAGGGGAAAGTTCATCGACCTGGCGCTGCCGCCCCTCCATCTTGTCGTCCACCTGGCTCGAGGCGGTTGGATCACCCTCCGGGAGCGACCGACGAACGCCCGTCCCGCGCTGCGCGGCCCGCTCGCGCTGATGGTGTCGCTCAGTGACGGTGGCAGCCTCGAGATCACCGAGCACGGCAAGGACAAGCGCCTCGCCGTCTACGTCGTGCGCGATCCGATGGACGTGCCCGGGGTCGCGCGCCTGGGGATCGACGCGCTCGACGGTGCGCTCGGAGCGCGGACGCTCGGGAACCTGTTGCGCGTGCAGCGAGGCACGCTCAAGAGCGTCATTGCCGATCAGTCGGTGATTGCCGGCATCGGCAACGCGTACTCGGACGAGATCCTCCATGCAGCGAAGCTCTCCCCGCTCCGCCATGCCAACGCGCTCGGCGACGATGAGGTGGAGCGGCTCTCGACCGCGATCCACGACACCCTGAGCAGGGCGGTCGCGCTCGCGGTCGACACCGACCCGTCAGCCCTGAAGGACGGCAAACGCCAGTCAATGCGCGTGCACGGACGGACCGGAGAAGCCTGCCCGGTCTGCGGGGACACCGTGCGCGAGGTCTCCCTGGCCACGCGTTCATTTCAGTACTGCCCAACGTGCCAGGTCGGGGGTCGCGTGTTCGCTGATCGGCGCCTCAGCCGGCTGCTTCGATGACCGCCCAGCTGCCGGCCGGTGCCGGTGACGTCGGCCTCGAACGCGCGCTCTGGGCGCTCCGCGCGTACGACACGATCGCCCTGGCCACCTCCAGCGAAGCCGGGCCCCACGTCGCCGGCGTGTTCTTCGCACCGGAGCTGACCGAGACCGGTCTCAGGCTGCTCATCGCCGCCCGGCGAGGCTCCCGTCTCCATCGCGAACTCGAGGCCGAACCCCGGGTTGGATTCATGTGCTCGCCGGGCAATGCCTCGCGATGGATCCAGGGTGGCGGAATGGCCGCGACCGTGGGCGATCCGGCGCTGCACACCGAGATCACCCGGCGGCTGATCGCCCACGCCGCGGGTGCGCGTCCCTATGTCGAAGGGCCGGATGTGATCCCGGTAACCATCGCCGTGGGCTGGCTCAAGGTCGTCGAGGCGCGCGACGGACCCCACCTCCTGCTTCGCTTCGACGTGGGTCAGGCCATCAACCCGGCGAGGTCGGCGAAGAACCCCGGGTAGGAGACGCCGGCCACCTGGGCGCCGACGATCACCAACTCCCCGCCTCGGCCGTGCACCAGAGCGGCGGCGATCGCCCAGGCCATGGCCAGGCGATGGTCTCCCGCCGCGTCGAGCCGCGCCGCACGGAGCCGCGAGGGGCCGTGAATGACGAGGCCGTCGTTGCTGCTCTCGCAGGAGGCGCCAAGCGCGCGCAGTCCGGTCTCGAGCACCGCGATGCGGTCGACCTCCTTGCTGCGCAGCTCACCCGCATCGCGAATCTCGGTATCGCCCTCAGCCTGGGTCGCGAGCACCGCGATCACCGGGAGCTCGTCGATGCACCGGACCGTCAATGCTCCGGAGATCGTCGCCCCGTGCAGCGATGCCCCGCGGACCTCGACATCACCCATCGGCTCGACGTCTCCCGCCGGCTCGCGCTCGGTGATGAGCACCTCGGCTCCCATCATCGCGAGCACCGTGAGGATGCCCGTCCTGCCGGGGTTGAGGCTCACGCCTGGGCAGCGGATCCGCGAGCTCGGTCGCGCCGCCGCCAGAGCCATGAAGAACGCCGCCGAGCTGATGTCCGCCGGTACGCGAAATCCGAATGGTTGGAGTTCACCAGGCTGCACCTCGACGAGGGTGCCGTCGGACACGACGTGGATGCCGCACATCCGGAGCATGCGCTCGGTGTGATCGCGGGTCGGCACCGGTTCGACCACGGTGGTTGGGGAGCCGGCCGAAAGGGCGGCAAGCAGGATCGCGGATTTCACCTGCGCGCTCGCCACCGGGCTGCGCCAGGTCAGCCCGTTGAGCGTCCGGCGCCCGCGCACGTGCAGCGGCGGGGTCCCGTCCGCCGAGGCGCCGACGTCGGCGCCCATCGCGCGCAGCGGCTCGGCGACCCGTTCCATCGGGCGGCGGCGGAGCGACACATCGCCGTCGAGGGTCGCCTCGCAGTCGGTGCCCGCCAGCACCCCGGCCAGGAGGCGCATGGTGGTCCCGGAGTTGGCACAGTCGAGCACGTGCTCGGGGCTGCGCAGGCTGACGCCGACGCCGGCCCCATCGAGCGCGTATCGATCCGGCGGGAAGTCGCGCACCCAGGCGCCGCAGGCGCGGAGGCACGCGGCTGTGGCCATGACGTCGGCAGCCGGGGACGCGTTGCCGATGTAGCTTCGGCCCTTCGCCTGGGCGCCGAGCAGCAGCGCCCGATGGCTGATCGACTTGTCGCCCGGCACGCTGATCTCACCGTCGATCCGGGTCACCGGCGAGACCCGCGCGTCGGTCACGCGGTTTGCACGGTCTCGGTTCCCAGCATGGTGCGCAGGAACCGCTCGGCGCTGGTGATCGCGTTGTCGGGGTCTGCGGCGATGCTGTCGAGCAGCGCCGATCCGACCACCGCTGCCTCGGCATGACCGCGTAGTGCCGACAGATGTGCGGCCGTCGACAGGCCGAAGCCGAGCGCCCTCGGCAGCGGGGTGCATCTGCGCACCGAATCGAGCAGCGCCATGGCGTCGTCGTCGATCACGCGCCGCGCGCCGGTGACGCCCGTCACGCTCACGCAGTACACGAAACCGGCCGCCGAAACGCAAATCCGCGCGAGGCGTTGCGCGGTGGTGGTCGGGGCGACCAGGGGGATGACCGCGATGCCGGCTGCGTGCATCGACGCGCGCATACCCGCGGCCTCGTCGAGGGGCAGATCGGGGACGATGACGCCGTCCACGCCCGCCGCCGCCGCCTCGCGCGCGAGGTCGCCGACGCCGAAGCTCAGCACCGGGTTGACATAGGTCATCACCGCGATGGGGATGGTCAGCCCGAGTTCTCGGGACTCACGAACGTGAGCGAGCGCGCGCGCCAGCGTCATCCCATTGCCGAGCGCCACCTGGCCGGTGCGCTGGATGGTCGGCCCATCGGCGAGCGGGTCGCTGAACGGCATGCCCACCTCCGCCGCGATGCATCCCACCCGCTGCGCAGCCATGAGCAGCGCGGGTGTGCTGTCGAGATGCGGATAGCCGGCCGTGAAATACGGGATGAGCCCTGGTGGCGCGGTGGGCGATCGGGCGGCGAACGCGACGTCGAACCGTGTGTTCGGAGCCGCCCTCGGGGAGCGCGCCGGAGCCTCGCTCACGGCTGGTCGTACTCGCGCACCGTGTCGATGTCCTTGTCGCCGCGCCCGCTGAGACACACCAGGATCGCCGCGTTGCTGTTCGCCTCGGCCGCGATGACCGCGGCGGCGTGGAGCGCGTGCGCCGACTCGAGCGCCGGAATGATCCCCTCGAGACGGCAGAGATCGTGGAACGCCGCCAGTGCCTCTGCATCGGTGGCTGCGAGGTACTCGACGCGCCCGCTGTCGCGGAGCGCGCTGTGTTCCGGCCCGACCCCGGGATAGTCCAGCCCGGCGCTGATCGAGTGGGTCGTGAGCACCTGACCGGCGCCGTCCTGCATCAGGTAGCTGCGCGCGCCGTGCAGCACCCCGGGCCGGCCTCGAGCGAGCGGCGCCGCGTGCGCGCCGGAATCGAGCCCTCGCCCCGCGGCCTCGACCCCCACCAGGCGCACCTCGTCGTCGAGGAACGCCGCGAAGATCCCGATGGCGTTGCTGCCGCCGCCGACGCACGCCACAACCACGTCGGGCAGCGTGCCAAGGTGCGCGAGCATCTGCGCGCGCGCCTCATCGCCGATGACGCGCTGCAGGCGCCGCACCAGCGACGGGTACGGGTGAGGGCCCACCGCGCTGCCGATGACGTAGTGGGTGTCGCGGACGTGCGCGACCCAGTCGCGGATCGCCTCGTTGGTCGCGTCCTTGAGGGTCGCCGATCCGCTGTCGACCGGTACGACCTGCGCGTGGAGCAGCCCCATCTTGTAGACGTTGAGCGCCTGGCGACGCATGTCCTCACGCCCCATGTACACCACGCATTCGAGGCCGAGCGCCGCGCATGCGGTGGCGGTCGCGACACCGTGCTGGCCGGCCCCGGTCTCGGCGATGATCCGGCGCTTGCTCATGCGTCGCGCGAGCAGCACCTGGCCGAGGGCGTTGTTGAGCTTGTGGGCGCCGGTATGAAGGAGGTCCTCGCGTTTGAGCCAGATCTGACCCCCCGCGCCGCGCTCGCTGAGCCGGCGGGCGTGGGTCACAGGCGTCGGCCGCCCCGCAAACTCGGCGAGCCACGTGTCGAGTTCCGCCGTGAACACGCGGTCGGCAAACGCGGCGAACATCTCCGACTTCGAGCTCTTCCAACGCCGGCACCAGAGTCTCCGGCACGTAGGCACCGCCGTAGCCGTCGAAGCGCCCGCGGGCTGCGGCGTTCATCCCTCCAGCCCCTCGCGCTGCGCCGCGGCACGGCGAGCCGAACCCACGAAGTCGCGCACCAGCTGCGGGTCCTTCTCGCCGGGGCGGCGTTCCAGGCGGCTCGAAGCATCCACGCCGGCGGGACGGACCGTCGTGATCGCTGTGCCGACGTCGTCAGGGCCGAGGCCACCGGCGAGCATCACCCGGCGGTGACGCGCCACGTCGGCGGCCCACTCCAGGGGCACGCGATGTCCCGTCCCGCCGGGCAGACCTCCCTGCACAGGCATGCCATCGAGCATCACCAGGATGTCCGGGGCCCAGTCGATGCTGCAGGCCGCCGCCTGGGTGTCCACGTTGATGACAGGAATGACTGGAACACAGCAGCCGGTGGCGAGATCGCGGCCGAGCGCTCCGTGCACCTGCACGGCGGCGAGCCGGTAGCGCGACGCGGCCTCGTCGCAGATCGACTTCGAGGGCGAGACGAAGACCCCGACCAGGTCCGCACGGCCGCGCACCGCGCGCATCACCGCCAGCGCAGCCTCGTCGTCGACCCAGCGCGGGCTCTCGCGAACGAACATGAGGCCGATCCAGTCGGCACCGGCGTCGATCGCCGCCTCGGCGATCTCCGGCTGTGCGCACCCCGCACACCTTCACGATCACGGGCGCGCTCGCGCGCGTGGACGGCGGCGACCATCGCGGCGCAGGCCGTCGCCCGGCGAACGCGCCCGCATCAGCGCCTCGCCGACCAGGACGGCGTCGGCGCCCTCGCGGACGAGGCGGCGCGGCATCGTCAGGCGAGCGCACTCCGGATTCCGCGATGCAGAGGACATCCTCCGGCACCGCCCGCGCGCACGCGCGCGAAGGTGGCGAGGTCGGTGCGCAAGCGTGGCGAGGTCGCGATTGTTGATGCCGATGCACTCGGCTCCGGCGGCGACGGCGATGCGCGCCTCCGCCTCGTCGTGCACCTCGACGATCGCGTGCGCGCCGCAGCGGCTCGCGCCCGCAAGGCACCGGTCGAGCGTGTCGATGTCGAGCAGCGCCACGATGAGCAGCACCCAGTCCGCGCCGGCCACCCTCGCCTCGGCAATCTGCACGGGATCGAGCGTGAAGTCCTTGCGCAGCAAGGGGATGTCGACCGCGGCGCGGACGCGCGCGAGATCGTCGAGCGAGCCCCCGAAATCGGGCCCGTCGGTGAGCACGGAGATGGCGGCGGCACCGCCGGTCGCGTACTCGCGGCTCAGCGGTCGCGGCATCGAGGTCGGAGCGGAGCTCCCCACCGCTCGGCGAGCGTCGCTTCATCTCCGCGATGATCGTGCCGCCGCGAAGCGCATCCACCAGGCCGCGCGCAGGAGGCAGCGACTCGGCCTTGGCCCACAACGCCGCCTCGGCGCAGCGCAACTGCTCGACCTCGGCCCGCTTGCGTTGCGCGATCCCTGCGAGCGCACCGCTGACGTCATGCGCGCTCATGCGGGAGATCCCGGCGGTGTTCAGAAAATTCCGCAGCAGCGCGTGCCCGGATGGCGTGCCGATCGACTCGGGGTGGAATTGCACGCCCTCAACGGGGAGGTCGCGATGGCGCACCGCCATGATCAGACCGTCGTCACTCCACGCGGTGACCTCGAGGACGTCGGGAAACCCGGCCCGCGAGATCACCAGCGAGTGGTATCGGGTTGCCGGGAACGGGTTGTCGAGGCCGCGCATCACGCCGGCGCCGGTGTGGTGCACGGCGCCGACCTTCCCGTGGACAACCTCGGGCGCGCGCACCACCGTCGCGCCGTACGCGACGCCGATCGCCTGATGGCCGAGGCAGACGCCGAGCACCGGCACGGAGTCGCCGAGCGCGCGAATCAGGTCGACGCAGACGCCCGCCTCTTCCGGGGTGCGCGGCCCGGGCGATATCACGACCGCCGCTGGGTCCGCTCGCGACGATCTCGGCGACTGACAGCGCGTCGTTGCGCTCGACCGCAACCGCGGCGCCGAGCTCGCGCAGGTACTGCACGAGGTTGAAGGTGAACGAGTTGTAGTTGTCGATGACCAGCACCTGGCTCGCTCAGCGCGCGCCCATGCGTTCGCCTCCTCGACGGCGAGGATCTGCGCGGCGACCTTGTTGTCGATCTCCAGCGCCTCCTCTCGTGCCGACGAGTCGGCGACGATGCCGGCGGCGGCCTGGACGTACGCGGTGCGGCCCCGAACCACGATGGTGCGCAGCGCGATCGCGGTGTCGAGATCGCCGCCGAAGCCGACGTAGCCGATGGCGCCGGCGTACGGCCCGCGAACCTCGGGCTCGAGCTCCGCGATGATCTCCATGGCTCGAATCTTGGGCGCGCCGGTCACGGTCCCGGCGGGGAAGCACGAACGGAGCGCGTCGAGCGGCACACGATCCTCGTCGAGCGTGCCCTCGATGCTGCTCACCAGGTGCATGACATGCGAGTAGCGCTCGACCTCCATCTGCTGGGTCACGCGGACGATCCGGTGGCGCAGACCCGGCCGAGGTCGTTCCGTCCGAGGTCGATCAGCATCAGGTGCTCGGCGGTCTCCTTGGTCGCTCGCGCGCAGCTCCGCCTCCATGCGCGCGTCGTCTCCCAGGCTGCGTCCTCGCCGCCGAGTGCCGGCGATGGGGTGATAGCGCACCGACCGCCCCGTGACCTGGACGAGCATCTCCGGCGAGGCGCCGACGAGGGTGCAGTCGGGCGTGGCCACGTAGATCATGTACGGGCTCGGGTTGATCGCCCGGAGCGCCACGTAGACGTCGAAGGGATGCGCATGCAGCGGCAGGGCGAAACGCCGCGAGACCTGGACCTGGAACATGTCGCCGGCAACGATGTACTCGAGCGCTCGCCTGACCCGGTCGTGGAACTCGTCCCGGGACATGTTGGCGGCGCCCTCGTACGAGGAGGGGTCCGCTTCGAGGCCTGCAAGCGGTGCCGCCGGCTGCGGCCGGGCGGATTCGATGGCCCGACGAAGCGCTGCGATGCGATTCCGTGCGCGTGCGTAGGCCTCGTCCATACCACGGACATCGCCGGCGTGCACGCAGCTGGAGAGCAGCACCCGGTGCCTGGCATGGTCGAAGATCGCGACGGTGTCGTACACGGCGAACCACTGCCGCGGCAGGTCCAGGGGATCGCTCGCCGCCCGCGGCAGGCACTCATAGCGGCCGGCGGCCTCGTAGGCCATGAATCCGACCGCGCCACCGAGCATCGGCGCCTCGACGTCGTCAGCAGTCGCAGCCCGCAGCGACGCGACCTCGCGCTCGAGGAGCGTCAGCGGATCCTCGCCAGATCCGCGGTCGGTGATCACTCGCGACGGCCCGTGTCCGAGCATCGACCAGCGTGCGACCGCGCCGCTGCCGACGACCGACTCGAGGAGGAAGCAGTTGGCGTCGGTCCCGAGCGCGCGCATCGCGGCGACGGGTGTCATCTCTCCCATGGGGAGCTGGAGCACCACCGCGACGACGTCGTGGTCAGCGAGGAGGCGCCGGGTTTCCTCGAGCCCTGGAGCCGGCTCGCTCATCGTCGACGCGCCATGGAGGGGTCATCCCGCGACCGCGGCGGCGCCGACGTAATCGGCGATGCGACGCGCCGCCTCCTCGAGGTTGGCGATGGAGGCTGCGTAGCTGAGGCGGATGTGGCCGCTCCCGTGGCGGCCGAAGGAGGCACCGGGCAGCACGGCGACGCCGACCTCGTCGAGGAGCGCGGCCGCCAGCTCACGATCGGTGAAGCCGGTGGCGGTGATATCCGGGAAAACGTAGAAGGCTCCCGCCGGCCGGCGGCAGTCGAAGCCGGGGATCGCATTGAGGAGCGCGACGAACCGGTCGCGTCGGCGCTCGAACTCGGCCACCATGGCGAGTCGACAGCAGCGTCTGACTCCGGCGAGTCGAACGCCTCGACCGCGGCCCACTGCGTGAAGGCGGCGGCGCACGACGAGCTGTTGATCATCAGCGTGTCCATCTTCCGGGCGATCTCCACCGGCATCGCACCGAATCCGAGGCGCCAGCCGCACATCGCCCATGCCTTGGACAGTCCGTCCATGTAGATGGTCCGTTCGGCCATCCCCTCGATGCCGTACAGGGAGACGTGGGCGGCGTCGTAGCTCAGGCGGTTGTAGATCTCGTCGCTGAGGACGACCAGGTCGTGCTCGATGGCGATGCGGGCAAGCTGCTCGCAGTCATCGCGGGTGAGAATGCCGCCGGTCGGGTTCTGCGGCGAGTTGACCACCAACATGCGCGTGCGCGGAGTGATCAGCCCACGCAGCTCCGCGACGTCGATGCGGAAGTCGTTGGCCTGAAGCAGCGGGAGCGAGACCGCGGTGGCGCCGATGAACTCGGTGAGGGACCGGTAGATCGCGTACCCGGGATCGGGGACGATCACCTCGTCGCCCTCCTCCACCAGCGCCAGCAGGGCGAAGAGCAGCAGGTTCTTCGAGCCGGGGGTGAGCACGATGTTCTCGAACTGGGTCGGCACCCCGGTGTGCCGGGTCACGTAGGCTGCGGTGCGCTCGCGAACCTCGCGAATCCCGCTCGCCGGCGTGTAGTGAGTCGCTCCTTCGCGCATCGCCCGCACCGCCGCGTCGATGATGTTGTCGGGAGTGGCGAAATCAGGTTCACCGATCTCGAGATGCACGATGCTTCGTCCCTCGGCCTCGAGCCGGCGCGCGTGCGCCAGCACCTCGAATGCGCTCTCGGTGCCGAGGCGTGACAGGCGTTCCGCGAATCGGATGGTCATGACGCGGCCGTCATCGCGGGAAGGTTCCCGCTCGCAGAGGAATAGGCGACGTCCACGCGCTCGACGCGCGCGTGCGACGGACCACGATGGAGCAGATCGACGACCTGTTCCACCGCGCCTTCGGGGCCCTCGAGCAGGGCCTCGAGGGTGCCGTCGGGGAGGTTTCGCACCGTCCCGGTGAGACCGGCGTCGCCGGCGTGGCGGATCACGAACGCACGAAATCCGACCATCTGGACCCGCCCGTGCACGACCGCGCGAACACGCACGCTCTCTGCATCCATCGCCGCCAGATTATATGCGGGGGG
The DNA here is from genome assembly GCA_963768105.1 of Candidatus Dormiibacterota bacterium. Taxonomy (GTDB): domain Bacteria; phylum Chloroflexota; class Dormibacteria; order Aeolococcales; family Aeolococcaceae; genus Palsa-851. The sequence goes on from CAVYGR010000008.1 coordinate 25,794, forward strand.
TCGCCGCGGTCAGGCGACGGCGGCGGGCTGCAGGGAAGCCGGGGAGAGTTTGCGGACCAGCGGCGGGATCTCGCGCAGATTCTTGATCTCGACGCCGCTCAACTCCGAGAGGAGCGCGAGGATGCGACGCTGCACAGGGGCCTCGTGATCGCGTCCGGGGAGATACCAGTTGAGCATCCGCGCGATGTACTCCGGGTCCTCCAGCTGGTCGATCACCGAGGGCTCCGTGATCGTGGTCGGATGCTTGGGCGCATCGTTGGTGCTCCGCATCATCCAGAGCGACATCTTCAGGATGTCGGGGAGGACCTCCGGCTTGTTGGCGACGGCGCGCCGCATGTACTTCGCGTAGCAGGCGGCGTGGCGGAGCTCGTCGGCCGCCAGGATCTTGAATATCTGACGGATCACGGGCTCGGGAGCCTGCTCGCTGAACGCCGTGTACCAGTGCGCCAAGCGCTGCTCGCCGCAGAAATGCATGGTGAGGGTCTCGATCGCCGGCCCTGGCGCGAAGGTGAGCCGGAGCTCGGGAAGCTTGGCCTCGTCGAAGGTCTCACCGCAACGCTCGAGGTACTTGCGGAGTGTGAGGTGGTGCTTCATCTCCTCGTAGAACCAGATCGAGATGAAGCTGCAGAAATCGATGTCGGTATAGAAGTCCCGCAGGAACATCTCGGTCGCGTAGAGCGCGGACAGCTCGGTGAGACAGATGTTGCGGAGATCGCTGATCCACTGGGGGGTCAGCAGGCTCGGATCGATATCGTCGAACGGGATGTCGGTGTTGAGCGTCCAGCGGGCGCGCTCGAGGCGAATGAAGAGGTCGTCGTATAGCATTGCGACCAGCATACTTTCTCCGTCACACACAAAGCATGGGCAATGTCATGCAGCGTACACGCCAGGATTTGTACATTGGGGACAATATGGCCCAGTTGACCAAGACGCCTGACCTCAGGTTGTCCGTAGCGGCCACTCTGCCGCCGGAGGTCACCGCGCGCCTGCTGGCGGAGATCGACACGATCGCTCGCCGCATGACCCGGCAGATCGTGTCCGGGATCTCGCTCCCGGACAGCCGCTTTCGCACCCTCGGGTATTTCCGCACCGTCACCGCAGCCTGCCGCGACGCGCTCCGGACCTTCGTGCGGCTGTTGCGCGACGGCCGCGGGCTTCGCGCCGGCGATCTCGAGCGACTGGGATCGATGGGCGCGCAACAGGCCGAGCTCGAGGTGCCGCTCGAGTTGGTCTTCGGTGCCTACCGGCTCGCGGCGAGGGTGCTCTGGGACGAGGTGATCGGCCAGCCGGCGCTGCTCAATGACGTGTCACCCAGCACGGTGATCGGCGTGACCAGCACCGTGCTCGAGTACTTCGATGAGATCAGCGCCGCCGTCGGCAGGGCCTACCTCGAAACCCGCGAGCGTCTGCTCCGCCAGCGCGATCGCGACCGCGACCGGATCCTGCAGCGGCTGCTCGCGGGCAACTCGTCGGCGGAGCTGCGGCGGCTCGCGGCGTCGTCGGAGTTGACGCTGCTGCCGCCTTACCAGGTGGTCGCCTGCGGGATCCCCACCATCGAGGCGGAGCGGCAACTGGAAGAGGTGTGGCGGCCCGAGGGCATCCACCTGATCGGCGACGATCCAGGAGTTTGGATCGCCCTCGTGCCAGTGGGCCAGGACCTGGCGCAGCTCTGCGGTGCCGTGAGCGCGGCTGTCTTCGGGGTCGGACCGGTGGCGGCCAGCCTGGATGCCGTGGCGCCGTCTGCGCACCGGGCCCGGCGCGCGCTCGAGGTCGGGCGGCGCCTCTACCCGGACCGAACGGTGCACACCGACGCCGAGGTCGGAGTCTTCGCCGCACTCGCTGCCGACGGCGACGCGCTGCGCGGGTTCATCGATCGGGTGCTCGGCCCGCTCACCGCGGGCACTGCGAACCGGCGGCTCGAGTTGGTGGCAACGCTCGAGGCCCTGCTCGACAGCCGGAGCATCGGCGAGGCTGCCGAGCGTCTTGGTGTCCACCGCCACACGGTCGTCTATCGCGTCAGCAAGCTCCGACACCTCGGCATCGACACCGACGACCCGGCGCAGCGCCACCAGCTCTGGCTCGCCCTGCGCTGTCTCTCCCTCCTCGAGAGCTGACGCGGGCCGCTCGGCTTTCGCGGCGCGGATGGCACGGCCGGCGACATGCATCGCAGAAAGGGATCGTTGTCATTGACCGATCCCCATTGACGGGAGAATCCGGCACTCTTCAGAATGGCGCAACCGCACCAGAGGGAGCAGAGAGGGACGCCAACTCAGCCGGTTGCTTCAACGCGCCTTTGGCCGATGCAACCAGCCATAACTTCGTCGACACCAGATCGAAAACCATCGTACAAAAAGATGGTTATTATCCAATCAACCTCATTGCTTAATGAGGGTAACGGGGCCGATAGTCGCTCAATCACCAGCGGCGGGACATCGTCGCACCAGTTGAGGCCGACCGGGAGAGGGGGCCTAGGAAGAGAAACGGACGGCACAGGGAGAACACACATGTTGGGGGAAGCACTTCCACGAATCAGGGCGCGCCAGGACGGAAGCCGGCGGGTCGCGACCTCGGTAGCGCTGCTGACGACCGCCTTGGCCGTCGCCGCATGCGGAGCGACAGCGTCGGCGGGCGGAGCCACGCGGCAGCCGGATCCCGCGACCGTGAATCTCGGGTACCTCGTCAACTTCACCCACGCGCCGGCGCTGATCGGCGTGGCCCAGGGTTTCTTTCAGGGCGCGATGCCATCCGGCACCACGGTCAAGACGACGACATTCAGCGCCGGCCCTGCCGAGAGCGAGGCCCTCCTGGGTGGATCGCTCGACGCGGCGTTCGTCGGCCCCGGCCCGGCGATCAACGCCTACCTGAAGACCAAGGGGAAGGTGCTCATCGTCGCCGGCACCGCGTCGGGCGGAGCTGGTCTGGTGGTCAGTCGGACCATCGCCGCCGGCAACTTTCCCGCGGATCTCGCCGGCACGACGCTGTCGTCCCCACAGCTCGGGAACACGCAGGACATCGCGCTGCGCAGCTGGCTGGCGTCAAAGGGGTTGGGCACCAGCATCAACGGCGGTGGCCAGGTGAAGATCAACTCGAGCTCGGGCAACTCGGTGAGCCTGCAGAACTTCGAAGCCGGCAAGATCGCCGGTGGCTGGGTTCCCGAGCCCTATGAATCGGAGTTCATCCTCCAGGGACACGGCACCCTCGCCGTCGACGAGGCGTCGCTCTGGCCTGGCGGTCAGTTCCCGACGACGGTCCTGGTGGTCACGCAGAGCCTCCTCCAGAACCATCCCGACATCGTCAGCGACCTGCTCAAGGGTCTGGTCAAGTCAATCGACTGGATCAACGCGAACGAATCGGCCGCTCCGGCGGCGGTCAACACCGCGCTGGCCGCGACCACCGGCGGCAAGGCCCTGAAGGCGGCCGTGCTGTCGCTCGCCTGGAGCCACCTCAGCTTCACGCTCGACCCGTTTGCGGCCGACCTTCAGACCGACGCGAACAACGCCAGGTCGCTGACCTTCACCTCCACCGCCAACATCAACGGCATCCTCGACCTGGGGCCGCTCAACTCGGTCCTCACGGCTGCCGGGAAACCGACCGTCAGCGCCGGATCGCTGGGATAATGAACGTGGCGCTTGCAGCGCGACCAGCGCTGCTCACGATCGAACCCGACGACGCCTTTGTGGCCCTGCGCGGGGTCACAAAGGTGTACGGCAGCGGGCGCCGCGCCGTGCCGGCGCTCCAGGACGTATCGCTCGAGGTTGCTCGAGGTGAGTTCGTCTGCATCCTCGGTACTTCCGGATGCGGCAAGTCGACCCTGCTCTCGGTGATCGCCGGCCTGGACCGGGTAACGGAAGGAAGCATCGAGATCGCCGATGGCCGCCCCGCGGTCATGTTTCAGGAGCCCGGGCTGCTGCCGTGGCTGACCGTGCGACGCAACGTCGAACTACCGATGCGCATTCACAAGGTGGAGCCGGCCGAGCGGGACAGGAGAGCCGGCCGCCTGCTCGCCATGGTGGGGCTCAGCGACTTCACCGAGAGCCGGCCGCACCAGCTCTCCGGCGGCATGCGCCAGCGCTGCGCGCTGGCTCGCGCACTCGCTCAGGACTCCGAGCTCCTGCTCATGGACGAGCCATTCGCAGCGCTCGACGCCATCACGCGCGACCAGCTGCACGACGACCTCAACCGGATCTGGCAGGAGACCGGGAAGACGATCATCTTTGTCACCCACAACGTGCGCGAAGCGGTGCGCCTCGGGGATCGTGTGGTGCTCATGACTCCGCGCCCCGGCCGGATCGCCCGGATCTGGGACGTGGAGATCACACGGCCTCGCGAGCTCGACTTCATCGAGGTCGCCGGGCTGGCGACCGAGATCACGGCGCGGCTGCGTGCGGGAGCTGCGACCGATGGAACGCAGTAGGCTTCACCGGATCTTTCGCGCCGCGTGGCCGCGCGTGCTCGCCATCGGGCTGCTCGCGGGCATCTGGCAGCTGCTCGTCGTGATCGGCGTTTCGTCGCCGGGAGGCCTCCCACTGCCCGGACCCGGGGATGCCATCGCCGAGATGGCCAACCTCACCCGCCAGGGCGTGTTGATCCCGGCCCTCGTCAAGACCGTGGAACGAGCTGCGATCGGCTACGCACTCGCCCTGGTGCTGGGCACCTGCATCGGACTCGCCGTGGCGCGGGTCCCGGTGCTCCGGGCCGGCGTCGGCTCGCTGCTCGCAGGACTGCAGAGCCTGCCGTCGGTGGTCTGGGTGCCGATCGCTTCGCTGTTCCTCGCAATCGGTGGCCAGATCGAGAACGCCGTGTACTTCGTGGTGATCATGGGAGCCTTTCCATCGATCGCGATGGGCGTGATGTCGGCGTATGACCACATCCCACCCCTGACGTTCAGCCTGGCTCGATCGATGGGGGCTCGCGGGCCGCAGTTCTATCGCCACTTCGTCTTCTCGGCATCGTTGCCGGGGTACGTCGCCGGCATGAAGCAGGCGTGGGCGTTCTCGTGGCGATCGTTGATGGCCGCGGAGCTGATCATCGGATCGGTGGCGAGCAGCGGCCTGGGGCCCATCCTCGACAACGGGCGCTCGCTGCTCGACGTCTCCGAGATGTTCGCCGCCGTGCTGACCATCCTGATCGTCGGCATCGCCGTCAACGACCTGGTCTTCGCCCCTCTCGAGCGCGGGCTGCTGCGCCGACGGGGACTCGCTCCGGCCTGAGCCCCGGAACTACCGCGGGCTCTCGCGGCGGCGCTGGCCGCCCGCGGCGACGGTGGCGCCCTGTTCGGCCTCCCGGGCGAGCATGAAGAGCAGGTCGGAACACCGGTTCAGATAGCGCAGCACCTCGGGGTTCTCGAGCTGCCGTCCCCGCGCCAGGGTCACCGTGCGACGCTCGGCGCGGCGCACCAGCGTGCGGGCCAGGTCGATGGCGGCGCCCGCCGGGGTCCCGCCGGGGATCACGAAGCCGCCAGGGAGCGGGACGCGGGCTTCGAGCTCCACGATCTCACGGCCCAGCGCGTCGACCATCTCGCCGGTGACCACGTTGAAATGGCGTTCGAGGTCGGCGCGGTGACCGGGCCCGGTCGCGAGCTCGGCACCGACCACGAAGAGCTCGCGCTGCAGCTCGAGCAACCGTTCCGCCCGGGCCGGTTCGACAGCGAGTGACCTGGCCAGTCCGAGCGCGGAGATCGCCTCGTCGAGCGACCCGTAGGCCTCGGTGCGGAGGTCGTCCTTGGGCACGCGGCCGCCGTACAGCAGGCCGGTTTCGCCCCCGTCGCCGTGACCGGTGGTGATGCTCAACGCGGGGGCTGCGAAAAGGCGCCGCGAGCCTCGACCTCGGCGAGCTCCGCCGCGGTGTCGTCGCGTCCCCGCCGCCACTCCTCGACCCACTTGCTCGCCGCAATCGTCGCCGTGGTCGCGTCACCGACGGCGGTCGTGATCTGCCGGGTGAGCTGGCTGCGCACGTCGCCGGCGGCGAAGATGCCCGGAACGTTGGTCATCATGGTCATCGGGTCCGTCAAGTAATAGCCAGCTTTGTCATGATCAATGTGCACGTCCACCAGCCGCGTGTTGGGGATGAAGCCGATGAAGATGAACACGCCGCCAACCTCTAGCGTCGACCGGCGTTCAGAGTCGAGGTTGCGCAGGGACAGACGTCCCACCTTGGCATCGCCGTCGATGCTGTCGACGACCGTGTCGGTGATGAAATCGACCCTGGGATGCCGGCGTGCCTCATCGAGCAGGATGGGTTGGGCACGGAAGTCGCGACGCCGGTGGATGATCGTCACCCTGCTCGCGTAGCGGGTGAGGAACAGCGCCTCCTCCACCGCCGCGTCACCGCCGCCCACGACCGCAAGGTGCACGTCCTTGAAGAAGGCGCCGTCGCAGACAGCGCAATAGGAGACGCCGCGGCCGGCGAGCTCCTCCTCACCGGGCACGCCCAGTTTGCGCGGGTTGCCGCCGGCGGTGATGATGACCGCCGGGGCGTGATAGTCGCCGTTGTCGGTCTCGAGAAGCTTGAGCCCGTCGGGAAGGACCTTGATTGCATGGACCTCGCTGCGCACGAGCTCGGTGCCGAAGTGTGCCGCCTGCTGCTCCATCACCGTGGCGAGGTCGCCGCCGAGGATCGACATGAATCCCGGGTAATCCTCAATCAGCTCGGTGTTGAGCAGCTGACCGCCCGGTGCCTTGCCCTCGAGCATGACCGCGCGCTCGCGGTTGCGGCCGGCGTACAGCGCCGCGGTCAGCCCGGCTGGGCCGCCGCCGACGATGGCGATGTCGAATTCGCGTGTGGGCACGGTCGTGGATCTCCTGGGAAACGTGTGTACGCCCCGTCAATGAGGACGATACCCAATGCGGGTACTGAATCAGCCGGACCGTGACCACATGGTCAACTCGGGGAGGACCCGGCTGATGGGAATCGCGTACGCGTCGGGCGTGGCCGGGCTCGCGAGTGTCACGACACCGACGACCTGACCGGCCGCGTCGAGCACCGGGCCGCCGCTGTTGCCCTCGTAGATCCGCGCTCCACGCAGATGGATCATGCCGTCATACACCTGCGGCCCCGCCTGGCCCTGACGGATGCCGCCATTGGTCGCGAGCGAGACGCTCTCGTCGAGACCGATCGCGCGCTCCCCGGTCATGTCCGCGTTCCCGGTCGCGGTGCTCGATGCGAGAACGATCACGCTGGCGGGCACCGCAGCGAGTGCACTGGCGGCGATCGGCAGCGCGGCGCCTGGCAGCCGCGCCTCCGGTCTGAGCAGGGCGATGTCCCCGAGATGGTCGTACTCGGTGCCGATCACCACCGCAAGCTCGGTGTGGTCCTGGCGATCGGTCACTCGAATGGCCGCATGTCCTGCCACCACATGGGCGTTGGTGACGATGTCGCCCCGGGCGTCGAAAACCCAGCCCGTGCCCAGCGACTCCTCGTTGTTGGCGGCGACCTCGACCTCGACGGTGATGACGCCGGCAAGCGCCGCCCGACCCAGATCGGTCAGTGGCGTGGGCGTCGGGGTCGGGGCGCTCGCCGCCGGCGCGCGCACTGGCACGACCTTGCTCGGATCGATGGTGCCGGCGCGCCCCGCGATCAGCAGGGCTGTCAGACCGATGGCGAGGAGCGCGAAGATGGCAGCCCCGGCGCGAACGACGGCCTCCGGCCGGAACATCCGCTCAGACCCTGGGTCCACGAGGAAGCATTGTGCCCGTCCGGTTCCAGCAGGGGGTCACGGTTGTCGGCGGTGGCGGCGGCGCCCTCGGCAGTGCGGTGGTCAGCCGTCTCGTCGAAGGGGGCCGCCGGGTCGTGATCCCGGCTCGTCACCCCGAGCGCGTGGCGCCCGCGGACGGCGTGACGGTGGTTGCCTGCGACCTCGACGATGCCGCATCGGTGGCGGGCCTGCGGGCCGCGGTGGACGCGCTCGGGAGGTGGAGCGGGCTGGTGAGCGCGTCCGGCGGCTTCGCCGGCGGGCGGGCCGACGAAGCCGATGACCGCAGCATCGAGGCCATGATCGCCGCCAACCTCCTCGGCCCATGGCGGCTCGCCCGCGCCGCGGCGCAGTCGATGGTGGCCGGCGGGGCCGGGGGCCGCATCGTGCTGGTGGCGTCCCGCGCCGCGATCGACGTATCCCGCAGGCAGGCCGCCTACCAGGTCAGCAAGGCAGCTGCGCTCCGCTTGGCGCTGGTCATGGCCGCGGAGCTGCGCGCGCACGGGATCACGGTGAACGCGGTCCTGCCCGGCACGATGGACACGCCCGCCAACCGTGCCTCGATGCCCAATGCCGATCGCTCCTCCTGGGTGAGCACAGATGCCGTGGCGGCAGTGATCGAATGGCTGCTCTCGGACGCAGCCGCCGCCGTCACCGGCGCGACGATCCCAGCCGGTTGAGTGGGTCGAGCACGCCGGCCTCGCCGAGGCGTGCAATCGCGCGGGCACGATGCGAAACCCGCGCCTTGGCCTCCTCCGAAGCCTCCCCAAACGTGATGCCGAGATCGACGGAGAGAAAGACGGGGTCGTAGCCGAAGCCGTTGCTGCCCCGCGGCTCGTCGATGAGTGTGCCGAGGCATTCACCGCGCGCCGTCACCGGTTCGGCCTCAGGGCGGGCGAGCGCTGCGACACACACGTAGCGAACGCGCCGGTCGTCGGGTGACCTCCGGGCAACCTCGTCGAGCAGGCCCCGAACGCGGTCGTCGTCGCTTGCGTCCTCCCCCATCCATCGCGCCGAGAGCGGGCCGGGCCAGCCTCGGAGCGCGTCAACCTCGATGCCACTGTCGTCGGCGAGCGCGGTGAAACCCGTGGCGTCACACACCGCCACAGCCTTGGCCATGGCCGACTCGACGTATCCGGGTCCCGGCTCCTCGAGCACCCGATCGAATCCCACGGCGTCGAGCGTCTGCGGCCGCCAGGGCCATGCGGCGAGGAGGCGGCGAAGCTCTGCGATCTTGCCGGGGTTGCGGGTGGCGAGCACCAGCACGGGGCCGCTCACACCGCTCCGGCGAGCACCTCCGCCTGGAGCGCGAAGAGCTGCCGCATGCCGCCGCCCGCCAGACCGAGAAGCGCGTCGAGCTCCTCGCGCGAGAATGGCTCCTGTTCGGCTGAGCCCTGGAGCTCGATGAACCTGCCGTCCGAGGAGCCGACGCAGTTCATGTCCGTCTCGGCGGCGGCGTCCTCCAGGTAGCAGAGATCGAGCCGAGCTTCGCCTGCCACAATGCCCGCGCTCACCGCGGCAACAGGCCAGCGAAGGGGGTCGCCGCGAATCACCCGGGCCTCGCGGAGCCGGGCAACCGCGAGGGCGAGCGCGACGTAACCACCGGTGATCGAGGCGGTACGGGTTCCGCCGTCGGCCACGATGACGTCGCAGTCGATGAGGATGCTCCTCTCGCCCAGAGCCTCGAAGTCGACGGCGGCGCGCAGGCTCCGGCCGATGAGCCGCTGGATCTCCTGCACGCGTCCGTCCACCCGGCCCTTGCGCCCATCGCGCTCGGTCCGGGTCTGAGTGCTGCGCGGGAGCATGGCGTATTCGGCGGTGACCCAGCCGCGTCCGGTCCCTTTCCGAAAGGGCGGAACGCGCTCCTCGACGCTCGCCGCGCAGAGCACGCGCGTGTCCCCCATGGTGATCAGCGCGCTCCCCTCCGCGTAGGGAATGGCGTGCAGTTCTATGGTGGTCGGCCGCAGCTCGTCGGGCGCACGCTGGTCGGGGCGCATCGCCGCGAGTGTATCCGCCGGCTCAAAGATCAGCGCCGGAGGACGCGCTGGAGCACGATGATCGATGCCTCGTAGAGCAGGATCAGCGGAATCGCCAATGCCGTCGGCGTGAACGGATCGGCACCCGGTGTGATCACCAGCGCCGCGACGATGATGACAACATACGCGACCTTGCGCCAGCCCTTGAGCTTTTTCGATGACACGAAGCCGAGCAGGCCGAGCAGCACGATCACCACCGGCATCTCGAAGGTGATACCAAAGATGAAGCAGACGACCAGGAAGAACCCGATATACGAGTTGATATCGGGGAAATACACGGCGTGGCCGCTCAAAAAGTTGGTGAGAAAGCTGAGCCCCAGCGGCATGATGAAATAGGCGAAGACGGCGCCGCCCGCAAAGAGCAGCAGCGCGCTGGCGATGAAGGGGCCGACGAATTTGCGCTCCTGAGGGCGCAGACCCGGGGAGACGAAGTTCCATGTCTGCCACAGGATGATCGGCAGCGCGATGACCACGCCCACCACCGCCGAGACCTTCAACGGGACGGTCAGGCCCTCGGTGGGATTGGTGAAGATCGCCTCCCCCCGGGAATGATGCTGTGCGACTTGACCAGCACGGTCTGCAGGGGATGGAGCAGCACCCCGATGAAGAACCCATTGAAGACGAAGGCGATCGCGGTCCCCACGATCCACGTTGCCATCACCCAGATCAGGACGCGACGCAACTCCTCGAGGTGCTGGACGATGGTCATCCGCCGCTCGTCGTCGGCCACTCGCTGCACCTTACGTGCCTCCGGTCAGCGCGCGCGCAAGCGGGAGGTCAGCGCGAAGCTGTCGGCTGCTGCGGAACGGCTTCGGTCTGGACCGGAGCCGGCAGTGGCGCGGTGACCTGTGCGACCGGCGCTGGTTGCTCCGGCTGTGCCGGCGGCACGGTCGTCGCGCTCACGACGGCGTCATGAGCGTCCGTCGTCGCCTTCCGGAACTCGCGGATGCCCCTGCCCATGGCAGCGCCCACGTCGGGCAGCTTCCCGGGCCCCCAGATGATCAGGATCACCACCAGGACGATGATGATTTCCGGCAGATGTCCGCCTATTCCACTGAGCATTTCGGTCTCCAGTCTAGCACTAGTTTTCATGTACCCCTGAGCTCATTTTGATCGCGCCGCGAGCGCGCCGGCAAACGCCTCGACGGTCCTGTCCACGTCGGCGTCGGTGTGTGCTGTCGAGAGAAACGCGGTCTCGAACTGGGAGGGCGGCCAGAGCACCCCAGCCTCCAGCCACGCGGCGTGGAGCTCCCCGAAGAGCCGTCGATCCGAGCCTTTGACCTCGTCGAAGGAGCGCGCCTCCTCGATGCCCACGAACGGGGTCACCATGCTCGCGACCCGGCCCACCGTGCACGCCACCCCGGCACCGGCTGCTGCCGCCTGCAAGCCGCGCTCCAGCCGGTCCCCGAGACGCTCCAGCTCCGCGTACAGGGATGGATCGTCGCGGAGCACGTCCAGGACCGCGCAGCCCGCGGCCATCGCCGGGGGGCTTCCCGACAGGGTGCCGGCCTGATACACGGGCCCGGCGGGAGCCATCTGCTCCATCACATCGCGACGCCCGCCGTACGCCCCGACGGGCAGCCCGCCTCCGATCACCTTGCCAAACAGGCTGAGGTCGGGTGCCACGCCGTAGAGGGCCTGGGCCCCCCCGAAGGCGACGCGGAATCCGGTCATCACTTCATCAAGTACGAGCAAAGCACCGCTTTTGGATGTGAGCTCGCGAAGTCCGTCGAGGAACCCCGGCCGCGGGGGTACGCAGCCCATGTTCCCGGCGACCGGCTCCACGATCACCGCGGCGATGCGATCGCCTTCGGCCGCGAAGAGCGCGGTCGCGGCGCCGAGGTCGTTGTAGGGCAGCACCGTCGTTGCCGCGACCGCGGCAGCGGGCACGCCGGGCGATCCCGGGATGCCCAGGGTCGCGACCCCCGAGCCGGCTTCCGCAAGCAGCGCGTCGGCGTGGCCGTGATATCCGCCGGCGAATTTGACGATCCGATCCCGTCCGGTGGCCGCGCGAGCGAGGCGCACCGCCGACATGGCTGCCTCTGTGCCGGAGGTCACGAACCGGACCATCTCCACCGACTCCACCGCGTCCACGATGCGCTCGGCCAGCTCCACCTCGAGCTCGACGGTATGGCCGTACGCGATGCCCCGCTCGAGCTGGGCGCGCACAGCGGCCATCACCTGGGGTGGCTGGTGACCCAGGATGTGCGGTCCGTAGGCGAGGACGAAGTCGACGAAGGTGTTGCCGTCGGCGTCGAAGACGTAGGCACCGCGTGCGCGCGACGATGTGCGGCGGGACTCCGGGCACCGCACGGTAGGCGCGCACGGGGCTGTCGACCCCGCCGGGAAGCACGCGCTCGGCGCGCTCGCGCAGCGCCCGGGCGTTGCCGTCCTTCACCGCGCTAGAGCTGCTCCCGAACCGTGATCGACGTGATGACCGTCGCCCTGTACGATCTTCAGCGCCACGGGCATTCCCGACTCGACCTGGCCGAAGAGGTTGTACGACGTTGGGCAGCGTCGAATCGTTCGCGGTGCAGATGAAGAACTGCGAGCCGTTGGTGTTGGCGCCGCTGTTCGCCATGGCCACGCAGCCGCGACACGTAGGCGTCTGTGCACCGGCTCGTCGGCGAACTGAAAGCCGGGTCCGCCGTTGCCGCACGCGCCTGACGGCGTCGCCGGCGCCACCGGAACATGGCCGATGCACTGCGGGTCGCCGGCCTGGATGACGAAACCCGCGACGACTCTGTGGAATGGGATCCCGTCGTAGAAGTGATTCCGAGCCAGGGTGACGAAGACGTTCACCGTGTTGGGCGCGAGATCAGGCTGCAGGCAGAGGACGATGTCGCCCTTGGGCGTCACGATCGTTGCCTGGTAGAGCTTGGTGGCGTCGATGGTGACCGCGGGCGCTGCCGCATAGGTGTGCACGCTTGCCGGAGGATTGATCGGGCTTGAGCGCCGGTCCGAACTTCGCGGTCGTGCAGTCTGCGAACGGGATGATCGCGGCCGGGGTGGGCGACGGTGTCGGGGTCGGACGGCGGTGGGTGTGGCGGTCGGCACCGCAGGCAGCGGGGCGCTCGCGGTGTTCACGCCGAAGGCGATCGCCACGATCGCGATCACCACGATCGGCCCCCGATCCGATCACGAGCGGAAGGCGGTTCTGCCCGCCCGTCGGTTCGCTCATGCGAGTTACTCCTCGTTGTCCGCGAGCCATCTCGCGGCGGCGCGCGCGTGGTAGGTGATCAACAGGTCGGCACCGGCCCGCCGGATGCCGCCGAGCGCTTCCAGCACCGCCGCGCGTTCGTCGAACGCACCCGCCGCCGCAGCATGGTGGAGCATCGCAAATTCGCCGCTCACGCAGTACGCGGCCAGCGGCAGGTCGGTGGCGTCGCGCACCCGCGCGACCACGTCGAGGTAGGTGAGCGCGGGCTTGACCATGACCATGTCGGCGCCCTCCTCGACGTCGAGCATCGCCTCGCGCACCGCCTCGCGTTGATTGGCGGCATCCATCTGGTACGAGCGACGGTCTCCCCGCTGCGGCGCGCATTCGGCCGCATCGCGGAATGGACCGTACATCACGGAGGCGAACTTGGCGCTGTAGGCGAGGATCGCGGTGTCGGTGAATCCCGAGGTGTCGAGCGCGTCGCGTATCGCCGCAACCTGCCCGTCCATCATGCCGCTCGGCGCGATGATGTCGGCGCCGGCGGACGCCTGCGCCACAGCAGTGCGCGCATAGAGCTCGAGGGTCGCGTCGTTGTCGACCTCACCGTTCTCGAGCACGAATCCGCAGTGACCGTGGTCGGTGTACTCGCAGAGACAGCAGTCGGCGATGATCACGCAGGCGTCGCCGAAGCGTCGACGCAGCGCGCGAATCGCTTCCTGCACGACACCGGTGTCCGCGAAGGCTCCTGAGCCCTGGGCATCCTTCGCGGTCGGGCAGGCCGAAGAGGAGCACGCCGCCGAGGCCGAGTCCGAGGGTCTCCTCCACCGTCGCACAGAGCGAATCGATGCTCTCGTGGCGCTGCCCTGGCAGCGAGCCGATCTCCTGCGGCACCGTCAGCCCTTCGCGCACGAAGGCCGGATGGATCAGCTGCGAGGCGCTGAGCCGCGACTCGCGAACGAGACTGCGCAGCGCGGCCGTGCGGCGGAGGCGGCGGGGTCGTTCGAGCGGAAAGCCCATGTCGCCCTCAGCGTAGCGGCTCGGTGCTGAGGCACTGCCGCACGCGCCTCGGCAAGCCCTTGCGCAGAGGCAACTTCGGCGACCGCAGTTACGGGCAGGCCCGCAGCCGTGGCCGCGGACGCGGTCTGATCGCCGATGCAGACGATCGGCGACACCTCCGGGCAGGGTATCTGGCCCGAGCGATCGCTGCCAGGTGACGTGCGGTGCTCCCGCTGGTCAGGGTGATCGCGTCGACGCCTTCGGCGATCGCGGCGCGGACGCGCTCGGGCGCGGCTTCGGGCATGCGCTGCGGTAGATGTGCTGGACGCGCACGCTCGCTCCGCCCCTGCGCAGCGCGGTGACGAGCCCTTCGCCGGCGCCCTCGGCGCCGGGGAACCACACCGCTCGCCTCCGCCATGCCCTGCGCCAGCATGGCCGCGGCCAATCCGGAGGCGTCGTGTTCGCGCGGCGACGAGGTCGGGAGCGCGCCCGGCATCCTCGAGGACCTCGGCGGTCGCGGGCCCCACCGCGGCGACGAGCACGCCGGCCAGCGCCTCCACCCCGGCGGCGCCGACGACCAGGCGGACCGTGGTCGCGCTGGTGAAGGCGACCCACCGTGGTCGCGGGCGGGAGCGCAGCTCGGCGATGGTCTGCACGATCTGCGTCCGGCGTCGCGATCGGCACCGTGCTGATCAGGGGCACGACGGCGACCGACGCGCCGAGCGGCGTGGAGCCGATCGACCAGCCCCTCCGCCTGTTCGCGGGTCCGGGTCACGAGGACACGCCGCCCGGCGAGCGGCAGGTCGCCCGGGTCATCGCAGGCGCGTCGACCAGTGCCTCGCCGAGCGCGTCCGGACGCTCGACGCTGCCCGACACCTCGGCCCGCCGGACGGTTCCGTCGACGACCAGGGCCGCAACCAGGACCAACCGTTCGCCCTCGATCCGTGCCCACGCGCCCAGCGGGAGCAGGCATCCTCCCCCGAGGCCCGCCAGCACCGCGCGCTCGGCGGCCACGGCCGACGATCGTCGCCAGGTCTCCGGCCGCCGCACAGAGGCCGGCTGCCGACGATCCCGGTGACGCGCCTCGAGTGCGATCGCCCCCTGTGCCGGCGACGGGGACGAACGTCGATGGGTCGAGGCGCTCGCACAAGCGATCGCCCGAGTCCGAGGCGGTCGAGTCCCGCGCACGCGAGCACCAGCGCGTCAACCTCGCCGGACGTCGAGCTTGCGCAGCCGCGTGTCCACGTTGCCGCGGATGGCCACCGGGCGCAGACCAGGGTACAGCGTCGCCAGCAGCCCTGCTCGCCTGGCGCTGCTCGTCCCGACCGTCGCGCCCGGACGGCAACTCAGCGAGCGAGCGACCCGCCCGCGGACACGACGCCGTCGCGCGGGTCGGCGCGTGCAAGGTACGCCGCGACGCCGAGCCCCGGGGCGAGCACCGACGGCAGGTCCTTGGCGCTGTGGACCGCGACATCGGCGCGCGCCGTCGAGCAGGCTGCGCTCCAACTCGGCGGTGAACCACCCCTGCCCCTCGAGCTGATCGATCGGCGTCGGTGCGCGGCGGTCGCCCTCGGTCCGCACGATCACCGTCTCGGTATCGACCCGCACCGCACGCCTGCAACGCCGCTGCCGCCAGGGCGGCCTGTCTGCCGAGCGCCAGCGCGCTCCCCCGGGTCGCCAGCCGCACCGTCGATGTGTCCGCGGCCGGCATCAGCGATCGAGCCGGAACGCCTCGCGGATCGCCAGCGTCGTCGCGGGGTCCCCGGCTGCCTCGCGGAGCCGCGTCACGGGCCCGTGCAGGAGCTTGCGCACCATGCTCGTGGTCAGCACGTCGACGCGCTCGCGGTCTCGCTCATCGACGTCCTCTCCGGCGCCGAAGGTCCGGGCGACCTCGCGCGGCGCGCAGCGCCTCGGCCCACTCGACCAGCGCCGTGATGGTCGGGCGCCGCGGTGTCGCGCTGCGCCGATCGCGGTGACGCGTGCTTTCGAGCTCGGCGTCGATGATCTGCTCCGCCGCCGGGATGACGTTGCGACGCTCGTCGAGCCGCTCGCTCGATCCGCCGTCCGAGCTCGTCGATATCGATGAGGGTGACGCCCGGCACCGTCGGCCGCCGCCGCGTCGATATCGCGCGGGACCGCCATGTCGACGATGCAGAGCGGCCGTCGTTCGCGCCGCCGCTGGAGCGCCTCGATCGCAGCCGCGTCGAGCACGATCGCTCGCGCTGTCGGTCGACGCGATGATCACATCGACGTCGCTCAGCGACATCCTCGATGGCCGGCAGCGCGACCGGCTCGGCACCGACCGCGCGGGCCAGGCGCCGGCTGGATTCGCCGCGCGAGGTCGTCATGATCCGGGCTCCCTCGTCACGAAGGCGGTTGCGCTGCGAGCCGGCTCATCTTCCCGGCGCCGACGAGCAGCACACCCTTGCCCGCGAGATCGCCGCACGACGAGCGCGCGCAGTCCACGGCGACCTCGCTCAGGCTCGCCGATCCCCGCCCGAGCGCGGTATCGGTGCGCACGCGTTTGGCCGTGGAGATCGCTCGCCGCATGACGTAGTCAAGGCGCGCGTCGACCGTGCCGGCCTCGGCGGCGACCCGGTGCGCCGCCTTGAACTGACCGAGCACCTGCGCCTCGCCGACGACCATGCTCTCGAGGCCGCTGGCTACTCGGAACATGTGCAAGGCCGCGTCGCGATCCACGCGCGTCACCATGTGGCGCGCGACGTCTCTGCGCGCCACCGGGATCCAGGTATCGGGCCAGGCGCGGCGCGACCTCGGCGCTCAGGTCGTCGGGGCAGACCATGTAGAAGTCGGTGCGGTTGCAGGTGGAGAGCACCGCGGCTCCGAGCAGTCCGGCGTGCCCGACCAGGTAGCGCAGCGTCGTGGCAGCGCGCGCCGCTGGGATGGCCGCAGCCTCCCGCACAGCCAGTGGAGCGGTGCGAAAGCTCAGCCCGGCGGCGACCAGTCGCATCACGAGCGAGTATAGGTGGGGCCGGTCGTCCCGGTTCCCCCGTGCCGGAGTTCTAGGATGGGGGTGTATGGAAGCTCGCCGGCGATACGGTCGCCGCCGAGGGAGGGTCCCCACGGGCGACAAGTTCGTGCCGCGACTCGGTCCGGCGGGAGCCGAGCCATTCGCCACGCTCGACGATGCCGTCGACTCCTGGGCGGCCGAGCGCCCGGCGCCTGAGACGCCGATCGAGGAGCTCCATTTCGTTGCACTCGACTGCGAGACGACCGGCCAGTCGCCGCATCACCTTGTCGAGCTCGGCGCCGTCGCGTTCACGCTGCGCGGCCATCTGATGAGCTTCGAGACGCTCGTGCACAGCAACGACCGGATCAATCCATACGCGCGCCGCATTCACGGCATCGACGCGGCGACGCTCAACGGCGCGCCGCCGGTGTCCCTGGTCGTCGAGCGATTTCAGCGCTTCGCGAAGGGCGCGGTGCTCGTCGAGCACAGCGCCGACGCGTTCGACACGCGCCTGATCGGCCGGGCGATCGGGTCGAGCCTCGACGCGGACAACCTGGACACCACGCGCCTCGCGGCAAAGCTCTTCGATCTGCGTGACACGATCGGCCTGGAGCGGCTGTGCCGAGAGCTCGGCGTCGTGCATCGCCGGCCGCATCACGCGCTCGCCGACGCCGAGGCGACCGCCGCCTGCTTCATCGAGCTGGTGCGGCGCGGGAGCGAGCGATTCGAGTGGCGAACGCTCGGCGACCTCCTCGTGGTCGGAAAGCCACCCGCATTCGCGTCGGATGCCGGCGACCGAGACCCCGGGCACAGCGGCCCGAAAGGCCTCGATCCGGCCACTCGATCGCGACGGCGGCGTTGACATAACGCCCAACCCTGCATACCATCCGATCGAACCAACCCCATCCATCCCGGTCATCGCGCCTGCGACCGGGTGTCTCATCCTGGTTCGAGTTCGAGGACACGACGATGCCCAGCCACATCAACAGGGCCGAGGCGGTCGGTGCAGCATCCGCTGCGGTCGGCGTCCTGGTCGCCTTCCTTCCCTGGTACCGCTATTCCGCCGGCACGGCCCACATCACCGTCAATGCCTTCCGAGCCTCATTGCTCGGCGACGTCTATTTCCTCGCGATCGCGGCGGTCGATACTGCTGCTCCTGATCGGGCGGGGTTTCGTTGACGACGTCGTCACCCCGTACATCCCCGAGTCGACGGCTCACGCCGCCGCCGCGGCGCTGGCAATCGGCAGCGTCCTCATTCAGTTGATTGTCGCCCGCTCAACTGGGCGATCGCTCGGTATCGGGATCTTTCTCGCGCTGCTCGCCGCCGCCGGGCTGTGCGTCGCATGCGTGTTCCGACGCCTACATCCTGATCGCCGCCGGAGAGTTCGTGACGTTCTTTCCCAGGGTGCCTCCGTTACCCCATAATCCAGCAATCCGCGGTCAGGGGATGTGGCGCCCCCGCCCAGCAACGTCACACCTGCATAACCACATCGGGAGGAAAACCAGAGCAATGGCCAACACCCTGACTTGACCCGCCCTTCGCCGCGAACCCGCCCATGAAAGTGAACGTCAACGCGAAGATCCTGGGGTTGGTGCTCGGCATCCTGGCTCTGATCGCCGCGCTCTTCGTCGGCCTCATCGGGGGCCTGCTCTCCATCTTCAGCCTCGCCGCGGGTGGATTCGGTGGCCTCTGGCTGATTGGAACCCTTATCGCCCTGGTTGGCTACATCATGAGCGCTATCGCCGGTTTTCAAATGTATGGTGGCAACCGCGCCGGCAAGAACCTGATGATCTACGGTCTGCTGGTGCTGTTCGCCGGGGCCGTTGTCGGTGCCATCGGCCGTATCGTCGCCTACAGCGGCATCATCGGCTTTGGTGCAGGCTATGCGTTGGGCGGTGCCATCGTGGGACTTCGTCCTCGACGTGATCATCGACGGAATCCTCTACTACCTCGTGGTGGTCAGCCGTTTTCCCGGCGATGTTCCACTGTCGGCGAGCCCGGGTGGCTATGGCAATCCGCCCGGTGGTTATGGCAGTCCCCCGCCGCCACCACCGCCCAGCGTCTGATCACTGAATAGGGAGAGAGCACACATGGACATCGCAGGCAAGAAGCTATCCAACGGTGACGTCGCTGTCGCCGCCGGTTTGATCGTCGGGCTGATCGCGATCTTCCTTCCCTGGTACAGCTCCAACTACTCGGTGGCCGGAGCGTCGTTCAGCGCGTCTGCGAGCGGACTCTCGTACTGGTCGGGCTGGTTCTTCTTCCTCTTCACGTTGATCGGCATCGCGCTCTTCGTCATGCGGACGTTCGTTGCCACCGTGGCCATGCCCGCGCTCCCGGTGAATGACGCAATGGTGTATTCGGTCATCGGCGTGCTCATGCTGGTCATGGCGTTGCTGTGGCTGCTTGCCGGCGCTCCGGCCTCGGTATCCGGGCCCGGCTACTCGGTCGGACTCAGCTTCGGGCTCATCATCGGCATCATCGCGGCGATCGCCGTGATCGCAGGCGGGTTCCTCAAGCGCTCGGACCCGCAGCCGGCCATCAAGCCGATGAGCGCCTATTCGACGCCGTCCGCTCCGCCTCCCCCGTCGCCCCCGCCACCTCCAGGCGTCTGAGACGCAGCAGGCTCACGACAGGGCCAGGAGATGCCCGACGAGCCGAGCGGATTCCCGCCGCCCCCAGACGCTCTCGCGCCGGGTATCCCGGGGCAGCCACCAGGCTTTCCGTCGCAGCCGGGTTTCCCACCTCAGGCCGCGCCCTACGGCTATTACCAGCAGCCCCAACAGTATGCCGTCGCCCCCTCGAGCAACGGTCTGGGCATCGCCGGCGGGGTCTGCGGCATCGTCGCGGTGGTGCTGTGCTGGATTCCATTCGTCGACTACGTCAGCATCGTCCTGGGCGTGCTGGCGATCATCTTTGGAGCAGTTGGTCTGCGTCACGCAAATGCGCGGGCCGGGAGCGGCCGCGGTCTGGCGATCACCGGCATCGTGACCGGCATCGTCGCGCTGGTCATCTCGATCCTCTTCCTCGCGGTCATCTTTTCCGCTGTGACCTCCATCAACCCCTCGGTCGGGGCGCTGCCCGGCTGACCTCCTCGGGACGTCGATGCCGGTTCGTGTGCGGCGTCAGACGCTGAACTCGGCCACCACGGGGAAGTGGTCCGATGCCACGCCCGCTTCGCTGTCCGGCCAGGTTCGACCGCCGACGACGTCCGCGTTGAGCACGCGCCCGGCAAGATCGCGTGTTGCAAAGACATAGTCAACCCGCGCCGCGAGCTGCCAGGTCGCGCAGGTCAGTCCGCGGGCGCGGGGATGCACCGCACGGTAGCAATCGACATACCGCTCCCTGACCAGGCGTTCGACGGTCCAACGCTCGATGAGCCGGCCCAGCAATCGATCCATCGCGCGGGACACGGGCAGGCCCGCAGTAAGCGGGCGAGACGACTCGGGGAAGCACCGGAATGCCGCCGATCAGACGGGGATCGACTCCGGCGCGACGCCAGCGCTCTGCATTGCCCTCGTGGTCGGGTGACAGGGGCGTGAGCGTGCCGTTCGAGCCGGCCACGAGAAGACCGGCGCGGCGCAGGTCGTTCATGCGCCGGAAGAATTCGGTCGCGAGGATGTCGTCACCCGGCGCGAGCGCGTTGAAGTCGCCGATGAGCATGTGCGGCAATGGCATGTCGTGCGCAACGTCGGTGAGCACGGCGCCGAGCTCGCGGATGCGACGCGCCTCGCCCTTGTTGCGTTCGCCGAAGCGTGCCGCCAGGTGCAGGCAGTGGATGGCCACGACAGGCAGCTCGGCGCCGCCTGTCTCCACCTCGCAGTGCAGGTGGGATCGAAGCATGCGACCGTGGTGCCGACGATTTCGCCACGTGCGCACCGGGAGGCGACTGAGAATCGCGGTGTGCATGACCGAATCCGGGTCGCTCGGCGCTCCCCACAGCACTTCCATGCCGAGGTCGCCCGCAAGCTCGCGGATGTGATCAACCTCGCGCACCTCCTGGAGCGCGACCACGTCGGCGTTGAGACGTTTGAGCACGTTGCGGACCAGCTCGTGGCGGCGTTCGCCGCCGAGCAGGATGTTGTATGTCGCAACGCGCATCGCGCGCGCGGGTTTGGTTCTGGTTCGCGCCATCGGAAGCGAACTTACAATGCCACGGTGCAGCCCCAGCGCGACTCACACCTCACCGAACTCGTCTTTCTGGATCGTGGTCCGGTTGCGCTGCGCTGCCTCGCCGTCGGGATCGCCGCAGCCGCATGCGGCGTCGCGGGGACGCTGCTGGTGCGTCTCCACCAGACCCTTGCGGCGCAGGCCGCGATGCATGTGGCGCTGAACCCCGTGCAGACGTTGATCGCGACCGGGTCGAGCCTGCGCACGCTGTGGCCCGGGTGGGTCGCCGCGCTCTGCTTCGCCGCGGCGGTGCTGCGCCTCCGCCACGGCGCAACCGAGCCGCCCCCCGGTCGCATCCGCCCCGGAGCATCGGACGCCTGAGCGAGCTCAGGGCGGTCTGCGCCGCGAGTACCGGTGGTGCGCAGCGCGCTCGTGGTGGTGTGCCTGCTCGCCGCGGTCGACCTGGCGCGCGCCGCGCGCGAGCGTCATCGCGGCGCAGGCGGGGGACAAGCAGATCGCCGCCACGATGCCGGCGACGGCGCTCGAGGCGCTGGGATACGCGCTTGCCGCGCTGGTGCTGGCGGTCTGGGCGCTCGCCTTCGGTGCCGAGGTGCGCCGGCTCGGAGCGCTGTGATGGGCGTCGCCGCGGACGACCGCAGGCCGCCCGATCAGATCCGGCGCTCGACGACGTAGTCGCAGACGCGCTCGAGGGTCGCGCAGCGCGGCCGACTCGGGGAAGCCGCGTCAGCTCCGCGGCTGCTTCCTGGGCGAATTCCTGAGCGCTGCGCTCCGCCTCGGCGATCGCGGTGGAGTTGCGCACCAGGCTCACCACCGTCTCGAAGTCGGCATCGTTGAGGTCAATCTTGGCCAGAATGCGGCGGAGACGGGCGCCGACCTCGCGATCGTTGAGGGCCAGCATCAGCGGCAGGGTCACGGTTCCCTGGCGAAGGTCGGCGCCGACCGGCTTGCCCACCTCCTCGCTGGTGGCGACGTAGTCGAGAACGTCGTCGGCGATCTGGAACGCCATGCCGAGGCTGTGGCCGTAGCGGCGCAGGCGTTCCACCGACTCGGCGTCCAACCCTGCGATCAGCCCTCCCCCGTAGCAGCAGGTGCTCACCAGCGTCGCCGTCTTGCGGCCGATCTTGCGGTGGTAGTCGGCCAGCGACTGGTCGTACTCGTTGCGGCTGGTCATCTGCAGCAACTCACCCATGCAGATGGTCATGACCGCGTGGCTGATCGCCGAGTCGATCGCGGGCATCGCCGATCTCGGCGAGCAGGTACGCGCCCTTGGCGAAGTAGTAGTCGCCGATGATCACCGCCGGGTCGGGGCCGAGCGCCTCATGGATGGTGCGGATCCCGCGCCGGGTCGGTGCCTTGTCGATGAGGTCGTCGTGGACCAGCGTCGCGGTGTGGATGAACTCGATACCCATCGCCAGGTTGTAAGACGTCGTCGGCCTCGGCGCTCCCAAGCCGCGCCGAGAGGATGACCAGCGCGGGACGCAGGCGCTTGCCCCCCGCCTTGACGATGTGCGACATCGCGCTCGCCATCGGGCCGAGGTCGGCGGCGATCTCCGCATCGAGGCGACGCTCGAACTCCCTCAGCTCGGTGGCGATCGGGCTCGAGCAGCTCCTCGGCGGCGATGCTCATGACCCCGCCGCCACGCGAATCGCCTGTGGGACGGGCAGCACGAGTCGCGGCTCCGGGAGCGGCTCATCGAAGAGGCGCGACGCGCTCGCGCGAGAATCGCGCCGGGTCGGCCGTGACCATCACCTCGACCGGCGGCGCGGTCACGCCCTCGCCGGCCTCCGAGATGGTTGACCGCGATGATCCGGGGCACCCGCGACGCGGTGGTGTCAGCGCTGTCGACGACGCCGCAACCGGCGCGACCCGATCACCCGCTGCAGCGCCGGGCGGAGCAGCGGGTAGTGGGTGCATCCGAGCACCAGCGTGTCGGCATCCCATGCGAAGACTCGGTCCGAGCACCGGGCGCAGCGCGGCGTCGGCGCGCGGCGTGTCCGCGTCACCGTCCTCGACGATCTCGACCAGGTCCGGGGCGGCCTCGCTCAGCACGAGCACGCCGGGATTGGCTTCCTTGACGGCGTGGACGTACTCACCGCTCGCGCGCGTGCCCTCGGTGCTGAGCACCGCCACCCGGCCGGTCCGAGTCGCCGCGGCGGCGGCCTGGGCACCCGGCGCGATCACGCCGATGATCGGGATGTCGAAGCGCTCGCGGGCGGTGTGCAGCGCCGCCGCGGTCGCCGTGTTGCAGGCGACCACGACGAGCTTGGTGTCCATCGCGACCAGCATCGCGATGATGTCCAGCGCGAGGGCGCGCACCTCGCGCTGCGGTCGCGGCCCATATGGGAAATGCGCCAGGTCGGCGACGTAGAGGAGGCGTTCCGCGGGCAACTGACGGCGCATCTCGCGGAGCACGGTCAGGCCACCGACACCGGAATCGAACACGCCGATCGGGCGCGAGTCGCTCATTCGGGCGCAGGATACCAGGGGCGCTGCGCTGCGCCCGGCGCCGCCCGGAGCGCCAGGCCCATGAGCAGCATGTCCCGGTCGCCACTCGGCATGCGCACCTCGCCTCTGACCAGGCCCTCGTCCGCGAAGCCGAGCGACCGATAGAGCGCGATCGCGCGCGAGTTGTCCGGGAACACCTGCAGGCTCAGCTTGGCGAGCCCGACCGCGCGTGCCCAGGCAATCGCCATCTCCATCAGGGCGCGCCCAAACCCGGCGCCGCGCTGCACGTTGCTGACAACAATGGCCATTTCACCGACGTGCGCGTAGTGGCGACCGGCGCGCCGATGCACCATGACGTTGCCGGCGAGGACGCCGTCGACCTCGAGCGAGAGTGACAGGCCCACCCTCGAGCACGATGGACACCAGGCGCGCGCTCTGCTCGAGCGTCTCCGGCTCGCCCGGCACGGCGACGATGAGCTCCCCCTCCGCCGCGACAGCGTCGATGAGCGCCGCCAGCTCGGGCGCGTCGCCGTCGCGCGAAGGCCGGATCACGAACGGCCGGCCCTCCGGGGTGACGCCCTTCGCGGCGCAGCACCGCGCCGGCGATCGTCATACCGCGACGGACAGATCGGGAGCCGGGGGCGGGGCGGTGGCGCGGTCGGCGATCCGCCGGGCGATCCCACTCGCGCTCATCACCGTCATGTGGCCGTGCGGATAGGTCCACAGGTCCGTCTGCCACGCGGCGGCGAGCTCGGTGACCGGGTCCGGCCCGACCACGAGGTCCTGCATGGCCCGCACCAGGGTGATCCTCTCGCCCGGCGTCCGTGGCGTGAGGTTGCGCGCGACCAGCGGAGCCAGCGTCGCCTGCAGGAAGCGCCCCGCGCTCGGCGCGGTCGGGGGCCCAGGACCTGCGTGTCCTCGCCGATCATGCCGAGATGGCGCAGCGAGGGGGTCGGCGGGCGCTGCGAGAGCGTCGTGGCCGGGTCGCAGAACGGAGCGACCGCGATGACCCGATCCAGCTCCAGCTGGGCGGCGAGCAGGGTCGCGATCAAACCGCCGAGGCTGACTCCGACGACGCGTGACCTGCGGACTGACCTCGGCGCGGGCCCAGGCGATGATCGCCGCGGCGTCCTCCACCGATTGCCGGACCACCGCTCGGATATGCGCGGGGTCGAGGCTGAAGTACCCGTCGCCGCTGCGCTGGCCAGGCAGGGTGCGCCGAAGATGAAACGGGAGGTCGAGCCGGGCCGTGTGAGCGCCGCGCAGGCGCAGCTGGCGGGCCAGCCAGCGATCGTAGGTGGTCTGCGGCACGGCATACCCGTGGAGGAGGAGCACGAAGGGCGCCGGTCCGGAGGTCTGCCGGATGTGGGCGGTGGCCACGAACTGGCGGCTGCCGAGGTGGCCGCCGGGCCCCTCGCTGTCACCTTCGATCTCGAGCTCGCGCCATCTCGGGCCCTCGAGCGATTCCCACTCCCGATTGACCCGGAGTCGAGCGCGGCGCGCTGACCCGGCTGTCATTCCAGAACTGCGCGGGATCGGCGGGGTGACGATCGACGACTCCGGGCCGGACGATGCCGACGGCAGTCAGTCGAACATGCACCATCCGATCGAGGATGAGCGAGACTGTGCCGATCAGGCGATCGTGGGTCGTGGCCGAACTCATCGCAAATCTCCCTCCCCACATCATGCCCCGAATCCACGGTCGCGTAACCCTGACGCGTAGGACATGATCGAACGTGCGTGCCCGAAACGACGCCTCCGCTCCGCGTGGTTGGCGCCCCAGACCAAGTGCGCGACTGGGAGTCCGTTTACCAGGAGCACGTTGCTCCCCTCTATCGATATGTGTACTCCCGCACCGGCAACACCCCGGACGCCGAGGACGTGACCTCGACGACGTTCCTCCGGGCGCTCCCACGGTTGCGCAGCGGTGTCTCGCCAGCGGAGATCCGAGCCTATCTGCGCACCACCGCCCGGAGCGTGCTCGCCGATATCTGGCGCCAGCGCCATGGCACCGTCCTCATGGAGTTCGATGACGAGCGCGACGCCGCCGCGCCATCCGATCCGGAACGCGAGGTGGACGTGAGCGGCATCCTCGACGGGCTTCCCTCCAATTATCGAAGCGTTCTCGAATACCGCTTTCTCCGTGGCTATTCGATCCGGGAGACGGCTGCGGCCATGGGGGTGAGCATCGCCAACGCCAAGGTGCTGCAGTTGCGGGCCCTGCGCCGCGCCGCGGCCACAGGGGGTGGTGATGTCCAGGGCTGACCGCCGCCTCGCGCGCTTCGTCAAGGCATTGATCGCCGACCGCCGTCCGCCCCGCGCGCCCGCCGACGAAGATGCCGGCGCCATGCAGGTCGCCGCACGCCTGCGCGCCGCGCATCCCGGCGGCGCCGACCCGTCGCCTGCGTTCGTCGACAACCTCGCGAGGCGTCTGCGTGGGGCCGGCGAGCACGAGCGCGGCTGGGTCGACAACGGCATCCAGCGACGCCGCTTCCTGGTCGGCGGGGTCACGGCGGTGGCAGCCTCGGTCGCCGCCGGCATCGGCGTCGAGCGCCTCCACGAGGTCCTCACCGAGCCCCAGAGCGGCGCCGGCCAGATCGTCCCCTACATCAGCGCGTGGGTCGCCGTGGCAACCCTCGCGGACGTGGCCCCGGGCAAGATCAAGCAGTTCTCGGCGGGAGGAGTCCAGGGGGTGGTGTTTACCCTCGACGGGGAGATCCGTGGGCTCAGCGCGGTCTGCACCCACCAGGGATGCACGCTCGTTCCCGAGCCTGCCAATCGCAGGCTGGAGTGCCCGTGCCATCCGATGAGCTTCGCGCTGACCGGCGAGGCCAACCCGGGTACGTACCGCTTGAACCCGCTGCCGACGATCCGCACGCGGGTCAGCGCCGAGAACAACGTCGAGGTGCTCGTCCCAGCCTGGAGCGCCTGAGCCCGCGGAGTCGCCGCACGCGGCAGTGATCCGCCGTCCGGACCCGTCCGTACCAAGCGGTGACAGGGCGGTGACATGACGACCATTTCGATCGTCAGCGGCCGCTCAGGAGAGGTGAACACATGGCCAAGGTGACACGGCGCACGTTTCTGTCCACCACGGTGGGCGCGGCGGGCGGAGTGGCGGCAATGGGATTGATCGCCGGTCCGGGCACCCTCGTCGAGGCGGCGCAGAACGTTGCCGACGCGAGTGACGAGCCGGTGGCCCGCGAGCCGATGACCGCCTATGTTCGCGATGCCTCCACGGGTGAGGTCGCGGTCATGGTCGGCCACCGCGAGGTCGTCAGCAAGGACCCGCAGCTCGTTCGCCGGCTGCAGCGCGCAGCGCGCTGACCGAGCCGACCAGAACACCATCCACAACCTCACGAGGGATAGTCATGTCTTCGCATCGTGAAGCGCCGGGAATCTCCAAGGACCCGGTTGCTGACAGCACTGACCTGTACGCGTTCACCAGCCCGGATCATCCCGACTCGGTGACGCTGATCGCCAACTACATCCCGCTCGAGGGACCGGACGGCGGACCGAACTTTTACAACTTCGGCGATGACGTGCTCTACGAGATTCACGTCAGCAACGGCGGCGGTGTCGGGGACGACATCGTGTATCAGTTCAAGTTCACCACCGAGTTCACCGATCCGAACACGTTCCTCTACAACACCGGAGTCATCAGCAGCCTCAGCAGTTCGAGCTGGAATGTTCGCCAGTTCTACTCGGTGTCCAGGATCAAGAACGGCACCGCTCAGGTGCTCGCGAACCGGCTCGCGTGCCCACCGGTGAACGTCGGCGTCCGCAGCACGCCTGACTACCCCGCGCTTGCCGCGGCGGCCGTCCATCCGCTGGATGGCGGATGGGTGTTCGCCGGGCAGCGGCGCGAGGGCTTCTACGTGGACCTCGGGTCGATCTTCGACCTCGGCGTCCTCCGCCCCTTCCAGAATGCCCACCTGATCCCGCTGCCGGCCGTCGGAGGCGTCAACTCCACAAAGATGCTCAACGTTCACACCATCGCGATCCAGATTCCCAAGACGCATCTCACCAGGGGTGGAGCGCTCCCCACCGATCCCACGGCCGCGGACTCGCTGATCGGCGTGTACACCTCAGCCAGCCGGCGCAAGTCCACGATCCTCGAGGGTGGCGGCACCACCGATATCGGGCCCTGGGTGCAGGTCTCGCGACTGGGCATGCCACTCGTCAACGAGGTGGTCATCCCCATCGGCAGGAAGGATTTCTGGAACTCGACCAAGCCCCAGCAGGACGCCCAGTTCGTTGCGAACTATGCGCATCCGGAGCTGGCGGGATTGCTCCCGGTGCTGTACCCGGGGGTCTTCCCGCACCTCGCCGGCTACAGCAGACTCGCGTCGACCTCGAGGCGATCCTGCTCACCGGCATCCCCGCCGGGATCATCCCCGGATTCCAGAACAACACCGGCGCGACTCCGGCGGACCTGCTCCGTCTCAACATGGCGATCCCGCCGGCGGCGCACCCGAACATCAACGGCATTCTCGGCGGAGATCTGGCCGGCTTCCCGAACGGACGCCGCGTCTTCGACGACGTCGCGACCATCGAGATTCGCGCCATCGCGGGCGTGACCATCCCGCTTGTCGACCACAGCTTCACCCCGGACGGTGCCGCGGGCGCGGTCAGCGACTTCTCCGCGGCCCAGTTCAGCAGTGGTGCGGTGCCGGGCAACGGCCGCTACATGAACAGCTTCCCGTACCTGGGGACCCCACTCAACGGATTCGACACCCCGTCATGACCGAGACCGAGTACGCCGGCAGCGCTCCGAGCGGGCCGGCGGTGCTCGACATCGGCGGGGGGGCCGGAGCGCTGCTGGTGATCGTGCCGGCAGCGCTTCTCGGCTCCGAGCCCGAGGTCAGCCCGGCCGCGAGGCCCAGGTGTCGCATCCACACCGGCGTGCATGAGCGTCAGGCCGGTGGCACACGAGTGCCCGTCGCGCTCTTTCCAAGCCTCGATGCCGGCACGTGGACGCTGTGGGGCTGTGGTCCGTGCGCGACCCGTCATGTCGAGATCGTCGACGGTCAGGTGACCCGGCTCGACTGGCGCTGACGACCCCTTGACGGTTCCTGTAGGCTGCGTCTAACGTTGGGCAGATTCTACAGGCGTTCAGTAGGATTCTGCGCAGGCGCGGGGTGTGTGTGAGGGAACTGGCCGGATGGGCATGACCTTGGGTGACATCGCGTCGGATCGGGTTGCCACGTTGACCGCTCGCGAGGAGGAGGTGTTCCGCTCCAGGCGCTCCCGGTCGCGCGAGCTGTGGAAGGAAGCGATCGAGTACATCCCGCGCGGAGTGCCCAGCTCGTTCCAGGACACGCCACCACAGCCGGTCTTCATCGACCACGGTCAGGGCAGCAGGGTCTGGGACGTCGACGGCAACGAGTACGTCGATTTCCACAACGGCTTCGGAGTCATGGTGGTTGGCCACGCCCACCCGGCGATCGTCAGCGCGGTCGAGGCGCAGACTGCATCGAGGCACGCACTTCGCCCAGCCGGTGGCGGAGAACATCGTCGTCGCCCGCGAACTTGCCCGCCGGTTCCAGCAACCGCAGTGGCGCTTCACCAACAGCGGGACCGAATCGACGCTCGACGCGGTGCGCCTGGCGCGGGGGTTCACCGGGCGTGAACGCATCATCAAGATCGAGGCGTCGTATCACGGTCACCATGACGCGGTGCTCGTGTCGGTCGAGCCGCCGGTCGATGCCATCGGACCGGCGGAGTCGCCGAACTCCGTGCCCATGACCGCCGGCATCCCCAGGTCGACGGTCGGCGCTGACGACGGTGGTCGGCTTCAATGACCTCGAGGGGCTCGAGCGCGCGTTCGCGGCGCATCCCGGCGAGGTCGCGGGGGTGATCGTCGAGCCCGCGATGATGAACATCGGCTTCGTCCTGCCGGATCCGGGCTACCTCGCGGGGGTGGTCGAGACGGCGCATCGCCACGGCGCGGTCGCCATCTTCGACGAGGTCAAGACCGGCGTGACCATCGCACCCGGCGGAGCCACCGAGCGGTTCGGCGTCGTGCCCGACATCGTCTGTCTCGCCAAGGCGATCGGCGGTGGCCTGCCCTGCGGCGCCGTCGGTGGACGCGCGGACGTCATGGCCACCATCAGCGACGGCCGGGTCGCCCAGCTGGGCACCTTCAACGGCAATCCGCTGACCACGGCCGCATCCCGTGCGACCTTGCTCGAGGTGCTGACGGGACCCGCGTACGCGCACCTGGACGCGCTCACCGAGGAATTGAGCGGCGGGCTGCGCGACGTAATGGCCGAGTACAGGCTCCCCTTCCATGTCGTCTCGATGGGAGCCCGCGGCTGCGTCACCTATCGCGAGGCGCCGGTGCGCAACTACCGCGACTATGCGGCGATGGACAAGTCGCTCGCGTACGTGTCCTGGCTGTACCAGACCAACCGCGGCGTGCTCATGGCGCCGGGAGCCGAGGAGAACTGGACCCTCTCGGTCCAGCACTCGCCGACGGACGTGCGCCGCTATGTCGACAACTTCCGTGAGCTGGCAAGGGACCTCAGATCATGAGCACCGTGGCCCTCCGCACCCTGCGCAACTTCGTCGACGGTGAGTACCGCGACGCCGCCTCGGACGCGTTCACGACGCTGATCAACCCGTCCACGGGCGAGGAATTCGCGCGCTCCCCGATCTCGAGTCCGGCCGATGTCGACGCGGCGCTCCGGGCGGCGCATCGCGCGTTTGGCGGCTGGAGGGACACAACGCCCAGGGAGCGCAGCCTGGCGCTGCTGCGCATCGCCGATGCGTTCGAACGTCGAGCCGAAGAGTTTGTCGCCCTCGAAAGCGAGAACACCGGCAAGCCCATCGGCATGACCCGCAGCGAGGAGATCCCGCAGCTGATCGACCCGGTGCGCTTCTTCGCCGGCTGCGCGCGGCTCCTCGAGGGGTTGAGCGCCGGCGAGTACATGGAAGGGCACACATCGATGATCCGGCGTGAGCCGCTCGGTGTCTGTGCCCAGGTGACACCGTGGAACTACCCGATGCTCATGGCGATCTGGAAGTGGGCGCCGGCCATCGCGGCGGGCAACACGGTCGTGCTGAAGCCCTCGGACACGACGCCGGTGACGACCCTGCTCATGGCCGAGATCATGGCCGAGCACCTGCCGCGCGGCGTCTTCAACGTCGTCTGCGGCGACCCGACGACCGGAGCGGCGCTGGTGACCCACAAGATCCCGGCGATGGCGTCCATCACCGGCAGCGTGCGCGCCGGGATGGAAGTGGCGCGCGCGGCGGCGAGCGATCTGAAACGCGTCCATCTCGAGCTGGGCGGCAAGGCGCCGGTGATCGTCTTCGACGACGCCGACATCGCAGCCACAGCCGAGACCGTCGCGATGGCCGGATACTTCAACGCCGGTCAGGATTGCACCGCGGCGACGCGGGTGCTCGCCGCATCACCGGTGTACGACGACATCGTCTCGGCGCTCGCCGAGCAGGCGGCCGCGACCAAGACCGGCATGCCCGACGACGACGCCGTCGCCTATGGTCCCCTCAACAACGCGAGGCAACTCCAGCGCGTCAGCGAACTCGTCGAGGGCGCGCCGCCGTACGCGCAGGTGGTCGCGGGGGGGCACCGGGTCGGCGAGCGCGGATATTTCCATGAAGCGACGGTCATCTCCGGCCTCCACCAGGACGACGACCTCATCCAGCGAGAGATCTTCGGTCCGGTCATCACCGTGCAGCGATTCGACGATGAGGCGAAGGCCCTGGAGTGGGCCAACGGCGTCGAGTACGGCCTCTCCGCAAGCGTCTGGACAAAGGACCATGGGCGGGCGATGCGCATGGCACGCGCCCTGGACTTCGGCTGCGTGTGGATCAACACGCACATCCCGCTCGTGTCCGAGATGCCGCACGGCGGCTACAAGCACTCGGGGTACGGCAAGGATCTTTCGATGTACGGATTCGAGGACTACACGCGCATCAAGCACGTGATGAGCAACATCGAAGCCTGAGCGCTCGGGCTTCGACGGAGGTGGACATCATGCCGAGGAGGAAGACATGGCGACGCTAGCGGAGCCGATCGTTCACGGGCAGCCGGTCGAATCGGAGCTCAAGACCAACACGCTGTCCCTGTTCGACACGACGGTCATCGCGACCTCGAGCGTCGCTCCCGCATACACGCTTGCGGCGACGGCGGCATTCCTCATCGCCGCGGTCGGGCCTTGCGTCACCGGCGGCCATCCTGGTCGGCTTCCTCCCCGTGCTGTGCGTCGCGGTGGCGTACTACTACCTCAATCGCCAGGACCCCAACTGCGGCGCGTCGTATTCGTGGGTGAGCCGGACACTCAACCCGTACATCGGCTGGGTATCGGGATGGATCCAGCTCGCCGCGAACGTGCTCTTCTGCGCGGCCGCGCCGCTGGTCGCCGGAGCGTACACGCTGCAGCTGCTCAACAGCCTGTTCCCGGGTTGGGTGACGCCGAACATCGCCGCCGACAACCGCTGGATTGCGGGCGTCGGCGGTCGCTGTGGCTGGCGTTCGTGACGTTCATGGTGGTCCGCGGCATTCGCGTGACCGCCAACTTCCAGTGGATCCTGGTGTTCATCGAGTACTTGATCGTGCTCGCGTTTGCGATCTTCGCCTTCGTCAAGATCATCGGCGGTCACGCCGCCGCGAACGCCGTCTCGGCGAATTGGTTCAACCCGCTCCAGCTACACCCGCTCAGCGTCCTGGTGACCGGGATGGCTCTGGCGGTGTTCTTCTTCTGGGGATGGGACACGGCCGCGAACGTCAACGAGGAGTCGCAAGGACGCCAATGAATCGCCCGGGCTTGCGGGCATCTACAGCATGTTCATCCTGCTGTTCATCTTCCTGGTGGCGGCACGGCGATCCAGGCCTTCCTCTCGACCAGCACGCGTGACCGACCCGAACAACCAGAACGACATCCTATACTTCTTCGCCCAGCAGATCCGCGGGACGCCCGTCGCCTATTTCATGATTCTGGCGGTGCTCTCCTCGACCGTGGCGACGACGCAGACCACGCTGCTGCCCTCGAGCAGGCTCACCTTCTCGATGGCCCGCGACGGGGTCTTCCCAAAGGCATTCGGAATGGTCCACAAGAGTTGGAGGACACCCTGGGTCGGGACGATCATCTCGTCGTTCCTCGCGGTCGTGGTGATCGTGCTTCAGCTGGCCCTCACCGATAGCGTGGGCAGCATCTTCGCCAAGCTCATCCTCGATATCGGCGTGCTGGTTGCCCTGTACTACGGGATCACCGGGATCTCGTGCGCCTGGGCGTTCCGCAAGGTGCTGATGACGAGCGTCACGCGCTTCATCTTCGCGGGCGTGCTCCCACTGCTCGGCGGCCTCGTCCTCCTCGCCGTGGCCTATGCGGTGATCGTTCCCACATCGCTCCCATATGGCCAGGCCCCGGACTGGGCGACCAGCCTGCCCATCCTGATCACCGTCGCGATCGGGGTGCCGCTGGTGATCCTGGCGTCGCTGACAAGTCGCTCGACCTTCTTCCACGAAAAGACCGTTTCGTACGTGCTGAAGAACGGCAGGCTCGTGTCGGCGCTCGCCGGGGGCGGCACCATGGAGCTGGGCGGCACCGTCGGTGGCCCACCGCCAGCCCCGCCCGCCGTGGGTCCTCCCGCTTAGAGCCGATCGAGCAACGAGTAATAGATCCCGACGAAAGGGAGAAACCAGGGGTGCCCCCGGTAGCCGGCCAGTCGCGGAAAGCGAAGGCCGGCAAATGCGGGCTGGGCACCCCTGGCCATCCACTCACCGGCCAGGGTTCCCAGAAAACTGCCCATGGCCACGCCCGCACCGCAGTAGCCCATCGCGTAGGTGATCCGGTCGTGACGGGTGAGGTGCGGCAGCTGGTCGAAGGTGAAGCCGACGTTGCCGGTCCACGCGTGGGTCACGCGCACGCCGGCCAGCTGCGGGTACATGCCGATCATCGCCGCGTACAGCCGATCGCGCGCGGTCTGCACGCTCACCGGAACGAAGCTGGTGCGGCCCCCGAACACCAGACGCCCGTCGGGTGAGAGCCGCCAGTAGTGCAGGAAGTTGCGGGTGTCGCTCATCATCCGTCGCTGCGGACTGACATCGCCGGCACGGACGTCCCCGAGTGGCTCGGTGGCGATGATGTAGCTGCCGATCGGGATGATGCGGCGCTGCGCCCAGGGTGCGGCGGCGTCGGTGTACCCGTTGGTGGCCACCAGGACATCAGCGGCGGTGACATCGCCTCGCGCGGTGCGCACCAGCGCTCCCGAGCCGGACGTCTCGATGGTGGTCACGTGCGTGTGCTGATGGACCTCAGCGCCGTTGCCGAGCGCGAGACGGGCAAGCCCGGCGAGGTATCGCGCCGGATGGATGCTGGCCCCGTTGTCGGTGAGCATCCCACCGTGGAACCCGCGGCACGGCGCCTCTTCCTCGAGGGCCTTCGATTCCAGGATCAGGGTGGCCTCGCCGAGATGCGTCCGCCGATCGATCTCGCTCCGGCGCAGCTGCTTCATGCGCGAGCGCCGGTGTGCGAGGTGCAGCCATCCGGACTGCGCGTAGGCGGCATCGGGAGCGACCGCGGCCGCGGTTCGCGCGACGAAGGCGTAGGCATCGACGCTCGCGTCATGGAGCGCGCGACCCGCGGCGCCGTGGCGGCGCTCGAGGCTTGCGACGTCGACGCGGACGCCCGCATGGATCATGCCCGCGTTCCGCCCGCTGGCGCCCTCGCCGAGGCCGCGGCTGTCAACCACCACCACCTGCTTGCCAAGCTCGGCGAGCTTCGCGGCCGCCGCCAGGCCGGTGAACCCGGCCCCGATGACGACGGCGTCGGCCTTCTGGGGAAGCGGGTTGTCAGGCAAGGCCGGGAACGCGGTGTCGTCCCACCACAGGGGTGTCTCGCGATAACCCGTCGGCAAGCGGGGCGTGCCGCGTGCGGGGCTGACCGGGGGGCGACCAGATGCTCATAATCTACGCAACAAAGGCAAGTTCGGCAGGGTCGGACAGCGTAGCTGCTGGCCGCCCCGGGTCGTGGCGAGGAGAGGTCCCGTGGACGACATCCGCATCGGCGAGGTCGCCCGGCGAGTCGGGGTGAGCCCGTCGACGCTCAGGGCGTGGGAGCGCAAGGGCCTGGTGCGCCCGGTGCGCGCGGGCGGGCGCCATCGCCGCTACACGCCGGACGACGTCGCCCGCCTGCGCGATGTGCGCGCCCTGCTCACCCGTGGCTACGCGCCGCCGGCGCTGCACTCCATCATCTCCGGCGCAACCCTGCCCGAGGACCCCGCCGTCGGCAAGCGCCTGCGCGCGGCGAGAACCAAGCGGAGCCTCTCGCTGCGTGGCGCCGCTGAACGCGCCGGCATCTCGGCGTCGTACCTGAGCCTCGTCGAGCGCGGGCTGGCGGAGCCCTCGGTGTCGCTGCTCCAGCGCGTCGCCTCGGCGTACGGCGGCACCCTCCTCGAGTTCTTCGGCGCGCCTGCGTCCGGGAAGGACGGACCCAAGCTGGTGCGCAGCGCCGAGCGCCGCCGGTTGCGCGGTTTCGATCGCGTCGAGATCGAACACCTGGTGACCTTTCCCAACGCCGTGCTCGAGATCGACATCTTCAGTGTCGCGCCGGGGGGCGGCAGCGGGGGCGCGTACGCGCACGATGGCGAGGAGTCGATCTACGTGCTCAGCGGCGAGCTCGATGTCTGGCTCGACGAGACCGAGCACTATCACGTCGAGTCGGGCGACACCCTCTACTTCAGGAGTGCCCAACAGCATCGGTGGGTCAACCATTCCGGCGCCACCACCCGGCTGTTCTGGGTCAACACACCACCAACCTTCTAGCAGGAGCGCGCAGCCATGAACACCGTCGAGAAGTACCGCCGCTACGTGAACACCAGCGCACTGGCGGGGGTGGAGCCGATCACGGTTGAGAGCGCCCTGGGCGCGACCGTGACCGCGACCGACGGCACCGCGTACACAGATCTCTATTCCGGTATCGGCGTCGTCAACACGGGCCACGTCCCCCCGAAGGTGGCTGCAGCGGCGAAACGACAGATGGACAAGGTCGTGCACTCCTGCTCCTATGTCTATCACGTCCCGGTCGTCGCGGACCTCGCGGAGCGGCTCGCCCAGATCACCCCCGGCCGCCTGCAGAAGACCTTCTTCGGCAACAGCGGCGCCGAGGCCGTCGAGGGTGCCCTGCGCCTGGCTCGCGCCTACAGCGGCCGCCGCGAGATCATCGCGCTGCAGAGCTCCTTTCACGGCCGCACCGCCGGCGCCCTCGCGGTCACCGGCAACTCGCTGCGCAAGCACCGTGGCGGCGCCCAGATCGCGGGGATCGCGTTCGCACCGACTCCCAACCCCTATCGCTGCCGGATGTGCCCCGGTTCGTGCTCGCTTGCGTGCGCCGACGCTGTCGAGGACACGATTCGTTACGACACCAGCGATGATGTCGCGGCGTTCATCGTCGAGCCGATCATCGGCGAGGGCGGCATCGTTCCGCTCCCCGACGGCTACCTCCGCCGCGTGAAGGAAATCCTCGACGCCAGGGGCATCCTGCTCATCGTCGACGAGGTGCAGAGCGGGTTCGGACGGAGCGGCCGGATGTTCGCGATCGAGGCATACGACGTCGAGCCCGACATCATGACTCTGGCGAAGGGCATCGCCAGCGGCTTCCCGCTGGGGGCGTTCATCGCGCGCGAGGACATCGCGGATTCGTTCGAACCCGGCGACCACATGAGCACGTTCGGCGGGAACCCGGTGTCGTGCGCCGCGGGAATCGCCACGATCGACATGCTCGTCGACGAGCGCCTTCCGGAGCGAGCGGCGCGCCTCGGGACCATGGTCATGCGCCGCCTCAATGCGTTCGCCGACGAGAGCGACCTGATCGGCGACGTGCGCGGCACCGGGCTGATGATCGGTGTCGAGCTGGTCCGCGACCGCAGCACCAAGGAGCCGGCCACGTCCGAGGCAGCGGCGGTCAAACGCCACTGCCGTGAGCGCGGCGTGCTGATCGGGGTGGGTGGCACCTTCGGCAACGTGGTGCGCGTGCAGCCGCCACTGGTGATCGGCGAGGACGACCTGGACCGCGCCATCGGCATCATCGAGGAGGCGGTCACCAGCCTCGTGGCCCAACCCGTGGCCTAGCCAGGGTCGCCTCGACCCCGCGGACGTCGCCGTCCTCGTCGACGAGCACCTCGACGCCGGCGTAGCCGAGACGGGAGAGATCGTCCGCGAGCAGCGCGTGCTGATCACCGCCGACCTCGAGGAGGAGCGCACCGCCGCTGCGAAGAAATCGCGCGCTGTCGCTCAGGACGCGCCGCAGGATGTCGGTGCCGTCGCGACCCCCGTCATACGCCAGCGGTGTCTCGAAGGTGAAGGTGTCGCGCTGGAGCAGCGGCAACTCCGGGGTTGGGACGTACGGCACGACGCCGACGACCACGTCGACGTTGGCCTCGAGGGAGGTTGGCAGCGGCGCGAAGAGATCCCCAAGGTGGGCGCCGACGCCGTTGGCGACGGCGCAGGCGACCGCACGCGCGTCGACGTCGGTCGCCACGACCCGGGCGCGAGGTCGCAGGTGCTGCAGCGCGATGGCGATGGCTCCGCTCCCGGTGCAGACGTCGACGGCGGTGCCGTGCGCGGGCAGGCGCTCGGCGGCGCGTCGTGCCAGCGGTTCGCTCTGCCAGCGCGGCACGTAGACACCCCTGTCGACGTGGATCACCAGTCCGCAGAACGATGTGCTCCCGATGATCCAGGCCAGCGGCTCGCCGGTGAGCCGGCGCGCGACCATCGCGTCGAGCAGGCCGGCATCGTCCCCTGCTCGGGCAAGGAGTTCGCCCGCCTCCTCCTCTGCCGCCAGGAACCCGGCGGCGGCGAGCACGGCGGTGAGCGAGGTGAGGTCGATCGACAGCGGCACGTTGCCCATTTGACCACGTGCCTTCGCTGAATCCTTTCAGCGCCGGCGGTGTCGGTCGCCACACGAGGCGAGCGAAGACCTGTCTCGCTCACACTTCGGTGCGCCCATGGATACCAGGACCAAGCTGATCGTCATCGCGCTCGTGCTCATCGTGCTGACCTTCATGGTCATCTCGGGAGCGATCGCGTTCACCGGTCCACCGACCAACTAGCGACGAGGCGCCGCTAGAGGAGCTGGTGCAGCGCGAACGCAACGCCGAACGCGACCACCAGCGTGCGCAGTACCGTCGGAGGGAGCCGCCGCGCCAGCGCCACGCCGACGAA
This sequence comes from Candidatus Dormiibacterota bacterium, assembly GCA_963768105.1. GTDB lineage: Bacteria > Chloroflexota > Dormibacteria > Aeolococcales > Aeolococcaceae > Palsa-851. The sequence goes on from CAVYGR010000008.1 coordinate 63,414, forward strand.
TCCGCCGAGAGCGCTCATGGGCAGCATGACCGCCACCGCGATCCACGACACCGGTCCGAAGAAGGCGAAGTAGACAGCCGCGACCACGTTGATGATCAGCGCCAGCATGCCCTTGAGCGCGTTGAGGCGCTGGAGATCATCCCGGATGAAGAGGCCGAGGACCGCGAGCATCATCACGCTGAAGTCCGGCGCCGAAGAAGGCTCCGTACACGCCACCGAGGAACTGCGCTGCCACGAGCAGCGGCGAGCGGTGCTGTTCGCGCACTGGACGGCGCGCTCGCACTCGCGCCGTCACCACCGGCTGCAGGAGCAGCAGTGCGCACGCGGCGAGGATCAGCCAGGGAACGATCGCGGCGAACACGGTGTTCGAGGTGCGCGTGAGCAGGAAGGCGCCCCCGATCGCTCCCACGACGCTGATGGGAGCGAGAAACCGCACCCGCTCGCGCTGGACCGAGAGCTCGGCCCGGTACGCGAGGCTGCCTCCCGCGTACCCGGGCAGGAGCCCGATGGTGCTGGTGACATTCGCCGTCAACGCGGGAAAACCCAGCAGGAGCAAGGACGGAAAGGACAGCAGCGTTCCCCGCCGGCGACCGCGTTCACGGCCCCGGCCAGCAGCGCCGCGCCGGCAACCAGAACCAGCCGCGCGGCGTCGAGGTGGATCACACCGTGTCGCCACGGTCGCGCGCGTCGCGGAGGCCGAGCAGGTCAAGGCTCAACTCGCCCGCCGCGAGCCGCGTGCGCAGCACCTTCTCATGGGCCACGCGACTGCTCGCGAGCTCGGCGACGTCCGCCGCGGCGCGGACGGCGACGCACATGACGCCGTCGTCGTCGGCGATCACGACGTCACCGGGCGCGACCGTCTGCCCCGCGCAGACCACCGGCCGGTTGACCGAGACCGCTGTGCGTTTCGCGGTGCCGCGAGCGGACACCCAGCGGGACCACACGGGGAATCCCATGTCGCGCAACTCGGCCACGTCGCGCACCCCGGCGTCGATCACCGCACCGATGACTCCATGGGCTCGAAGCGCAGTCCCGAGCAGCTCGCCGAGCATCCCGGCGTCGCTGGCCTCCGTCACCGCAACGACGAGTATGTCGCCGGGCATGCACCGCTCCACCGCCACGTGAATCGCGAGGTTGTCGCCGGGGGGACAGAGCACGGTCACGGCGGATCCCGCGATCCGTTTGCCCTGCTGGATCGGCCGGATCGACGGGTCGAGCAGACCGGTGCGACCCGACACCTCGTGCGCCGCGACCACGCCGCATCCGGCCAGCCTCGCCACCGCGGTTGAGTCGGCGCGTGGCGTCCTCGGCAAGCCGGCGGGCTCCGCACCCGCGGCCCGAGCCTTGTCGGGCATTACGCCGGCGACGCTACCACTGTGTTGCGCAGCAGTCCGATGCCTTCGATCTCCAACTCCATGACGTCGCCGGGTTGGAGGAACTCCGGCGGGGTGCGCGCGAAGCCGACGCCCTCGGGGGTGCCGGTGGCGATCAGCATCCCGGGGAGCAGCGTCATGCCCACGGACAGCCATTCGATGATGGCGTCCACGGGATAGATCATGTCCCGGCTGCTCGCGTCCTGCTTGACGTCGCCGTTGACGCGGAGCTGCAGGTGCAGCTGCTGCACATCGGGAACCTCGTCCCGGGTCAGCACCCACGGTCCCACCGGGCATGAGCCGTCGAGGCTCTTGCCTTTGAACCACTGTCCGCCCCAGCCGTTCTGGATGTCGCGCGCGGTGACGTCGTTGAGCACGGTGTAGCCGAAGACGTGGGCGAGCGCGTCCGAGCGCTTGATGTTGGCGCCGCGCCGCCCGATGACCACGCCGAGCTCGACCTCCCAGTCGATCTTGGTGCTCACCGCCGGGTCGATGCGTATGTCCGCGTACGGCGCGGCGATGGTGGTGATGGCCTTGGTGAAGATGGTGGGCGGCCCGACCGGGGTGTTCGCCGCCCGCGCCGTTTCCTCGGCGTGCTTCTGGTAGTTGCGCCCGATCGCCAGGACATTTCCTCGAGGCGGATCGAATGGCGCGAGCAGGGTGAGGTCCCCGAGCGAGCGGACTGCGCCGTTGCCCGGCGCGGCCGACGCGAGCTCGCGGAGCCGATCAAGCGTCGGGGGCCCGCCATCGACGACTGCGAGGATGTCCGACGGGAGAGCGGCCGACCCGGAGCCGTTCGCCGCGGCGACATCGATGATCTCGTCGGGCGCGCCCTCGCGTGCAACGCCGAGGTGTCGAGTCCCACCATCGTGAAACATCAGCAGTCTCATACCGTGTTCGCCTCCGAGCCGGGCGACGAGCTGAGGCGCGTCGCGGCTCCCAAAAACAATTCCTCGAAATCCTGGCGATCGAGGAGTTCGCCGGGCCGCCCCTCCAGACGGATGGATCCAGACACGAGCACATACGTATAGGCGGCGATCTCGAGCGCGGCGCGGGCGCGCTGCTCGACCAGGAGCACCGCTTTGCCCAGGGCGCCGAGGCCTCGCACCTGCTCGTGCAGCAGCCGTTCCGCGAGTTGGGGCGCGAGGTTGGCGGTCGGCTCGTCGAGGATGAGCACCTGGGGGTCGAGCATCAGCACACGCGCGATCGCGAGCATCTTGCGTTCGCCCCCACTCAACTTGTCCGCGCGGCGCTTGAGCATCGGCTTCAGCGCGGGGAATACATCGAGGACTTCGGGCACGCGCGTGCGAATCGTGGCCGCCGGGAGCAGATACCCGCCCATTTCGAGGTTCTCGAGCACGGTCAGCGGCTCGAAGATGTCCTGCACCTGGGGCACGTACCCAACTCCGCGACGCGCGAGCTCCTCCGGCGGACGGTTGGAGACATCGTCGCCGCCGAGCATGATCCGCCCGGCGCTGACGCGCAGGATGCCGACCAGCGATTTGAGCAGCGTGCTCTTGCCTGCACCGTTCGGGCCGATGATGGCCACAATCTCACCGAGACCGACGCTCAGCGTGACGTCCTGGATGACGGGCACGCCGCCGTAGCCGGAGGTGACCCCCTCCGCGCGCAGGAGTTGCGCCGGTCGTGTCGCGGCCGCGGGTGCCGCGCTACCCGACAAGGTACGCATCAACAATTTCGCGCTGCTGCCGGAGCTCGGTCATGCTGCCCTGACCGATGACGCTGCCCTGGGCCATCACGATCACGGGGTTGCAGAGGCGCTCGACCATATGCAGCTCGTGCTCGACGATGAGAAGCGTGAGGCCCTCGTCGCGCAGCAACTCGCAGTACGAAGCGATCTCGCCGACGATCGACGGATGCACCCCGGACATGGGCTCGTCGAGCAGGAGCAGGCGTGGCTGGAGCATCAGGGCGCGCATGATCTCGACCAGCCGCTTCTGCCCACCGCTGAGCGAGCTCGCGTAGTCCGATTCCTTGGCTGACATCCCGAAGCGGTCGAGCAGGACGCGAGCCTGCAGCACGAGACGATCCTCGTCCGCCCCCCAGTACCGCTTGCCGAGCAGCGCTCCGACGAGCGAATCGCCCCGGTTGACGGGAGCCGCGGCGAGCAGATTCTCGAGGACGGTGAGCTGGGCGAATTCCGACGGGAGCTGGAAGGTCCGCACCAGCCCACGCCGGGCTCGCTGAAATGCCGGCAGGCCGGTGATGTCGTTGCCGTCGAAGGTGATCGTGCCCGCGCTCACCGGCAGCGTTCCCGCGAGCACCGCGAGGAGCGTGGACTTGCCCGCTCCGTTGGGGCCGATGAGCCCGGTGATGTGGCCGGGCAGCACGTCGATGGAGACGCTGTCGACGGCGTGCATCCCTTCGAAGTGCCGGCTGACGCCCCGAGCGATCAGAAGCGGTCGAGGACCGGCCGCGGGCGCACCGCGGGCAACCGGGCTGCGCGCGACGACGTCAGCGTCGACCGGCACTGATCTCCCCCACGGGTGTCGCCGTGGCGGCGGGAGCAAAGATGCGCCGGCGCTCGGGGAGGACGCCTCGCGGTCGGAACCAGAGGAAGCCGAGAATCAGCCCGCCGATGCACACCCACTCGATCGCCGGAATCAGACCGGGCGGTCCGAATGGCGGCAGGTAGCGGGTCGCCTCCTCGAAGCCCACCGGGACCAGGAGGGCACCGAGCACGGCCCCGTAGTTGTTGCCGCGACCGCCGACGATCACGGCCGCGAAGAGGATCAGGGTTTCCGGGTAGAGCCACGTCGACGGCGCCCAGGTGGTGATGAAGCCGACCAGGATGGCGCCGCTCAGCGCCGCAATCGCGCCACCGACCACGAACACCGTCATCTTCAGCGCCACCGCGTTCTTGCCGAGGGCCTTCGCGGCCAGCTCGTTCTCCCGCATCGCCCGAAGTGAGCGCCCGTACGGAGAGTTGATGATGCGCTGCACGACGACGAAGATGATCGCGGCCAGGACCACGCTGCCCGCGGCGTACACCCACAGATACTGGGCGGAGTAAGGGTTGAAGGTGTCCGAAAGCGGTTGCGGCACGAGCGACAGGCCCGCGGCGCCGTCGAGGAACGCCGGCGTGTTGGTGATCATCAGGCTCGCGATCACGGAGATCACGAGCATCGCGATCGCCTGGTAGTCGCTGCGCAGCCTGCGGAGCACCACGAGCCCGATCGGCGGTGCCAGCAGGGCGCCGACGATGGTCGCGCCGATCCACGGGACGGGAAACGGGAGGTGCAGGCCGAGCACGTAGGTTTGAAAGCCGCCGTTCGCGGTGTCCTTCGGCAGGGACAGCACCGCGGCGGTGTACGCGCCAGCCGCCTGGAAGATGATGAAGCTGAAGTTGACGATGCCGGAAACGCCGAACTGCAGGCTGATCGCCAGGCAGGCGAGCACGTCGACAGCCGCATAGACGATCAGCGTCGTGAGGTAGTACGTCACCCTGCAGCCGCCAGCGCGCCGCGCTTGGCGAGCAGGCCCTGGGGGCGGAGCACCATGACCAGCACCAGCACCGCGAAGGCAGCGACCTGCTTGTACTCCGGCGAGATGATCGCGGCGCTGACCTCGGTCATCTCGCCGATGATCACGGCGCCGATCATGGCCCCGTACGGATGGCCGGCGCCACCGAGCACCGACGCCGCGATGATCGGGATGAGGAATTCGCTACCGCTGGCCACTGAGAAGGAATCCGAGTTCATGCCTGCCACGACCCCGGCGACGCCGCAGAGGGCACCGGTGATCAGCCACGCGAGGTCGATCACCCGGCTGGTCGGGATGCCGCAGTTGCGGGCCAGGGTCGGGTTGGCGGCGGTTGCCCGCATCGCCTTGCCCAGGCGGGTGAAATGCAGCAGCGCGTGGATCACCAGCATGGCCACGACCGCGACCCCGATGATGGCCAGCTGCACGCCGGTCAACGCGATCGATCCGGCATGGATCGTCGGGCCGGGGTTCTGCTGGTAGGAAACGCTGTAGTAGCCGACGATCGGCAGGAGAACGTTGGCGATGACCAGCGACACGGCGAGCGAGATGATCACCATGCCGATGAGGTTGGTTCCCTTACGTTGGAAGGGTGCATAGACGAGTCGGTTGAGGATGAACGAGAAGACAGCGCCGAACAACGCTCCGACCAGCAGCGACAGCCAGATGCTCACGCCCCTGCTGTTGACGGTGTAGGCCGCGTACGCGGACGCGATCATCACCTGCCCGTACGCCAGGTTGATCATGTTCGTGATGCCGAACTGCATCGTGAAGCCGACCGCCGCGATGGCGATGATCGACATGCTCACCAGGCCGAAGCCGAGGGCGGCAACGATCAAGCTCATCGTTGCCGCCCCCGATCGTTATGTGTTTCAGCCACCGCCGGCCGCGATGATCGCCGCCGTCTGCGCCTGGGTCAGGGAACCGAACTTCACTTCGTTGCCGCTCGCGTCGTACTTGACGAGGATGTAACCCTGCTGCGAGTTGTTGTACTGGTTGTAGCTGGTGACGCCTCCGGCGCCGACCCACTGGACCTTCATGCCGGCCTTGATGGCGGCGACGCCGGCGGCATAGGTGTTGACGACGACCGAGCCGCTGACCCCGTTGCCGATATCCTTGATCACCGGGTTGTAGACCGTCGGATCGATGCTCTTGGTCTCATCCATGGCAAGCGCCGCCTGGATGATGCCGTCGTACAGATGCAGCGTCGCGCCGCGCTGGGAGTACGTCGGTGCGGCGGCGAACTGAGAAGCCGAGGCGTCGAGGTTCGTCTTGAACTCGTCATACCCGGGTCCGCTGAAGCTCACGCCCAGGTCCACGGCGGTGAACTTGGCGAGGACATCCTGAATCCCGATGGCGCCCTTGACGGCGGCGAACCAGACGGGGTCGATGGTTGCCGAGGTCCCCATGAACGGCAGCGTCGAGCCGTTCAACGTCTTGACCTCCGCGAGGAAGGTCGCGTCAGTGGACCCCAGCGCCTCGGTGAAGATGACGTCCGGGTGCGTGGCGAGCATCTCGGTGACCTCGGTCCGGTACGAGGACTGGCCGAGCGCGAGGGGCTTGTTGAACGTGACCGTGGCGCCGAGGTTCTTGAGCGCGGTCGCCGCCGGGCCGACGAAGGCCTGGGAGCCGATGTCGTTGCCGAAGACCAGTGCGACCCTCTTGTAGTGGAAGTAGTCGAGTGCGCTGCCGACGATGGCGAACGCGTCGAACTCGTCGGGGGGAACCAGCCGGTGGAAGTAGGTGAAATTGGTCTTGTTGAACTCCGACTGCCCGGTCATGCAGAACATGGGGATGTGCGCCTGATCGAGGATCGGGACGACGCTCGAGGCTTCGTCGGAGGTGCAGCCGACCACTGCCATCAGGTTCGAATGGCTGGCCACCATCTGCTGGGCGGCCGGGACCGCGTCGGCGGGCTCACCGCGGGTGTCGAACTGCTGGCAGGTGACCTGGTGGCCCATGATCCCGCCCGCGTTGTTGATCGCCCGAGCCGCGGGCAGGCAGGCGGCGAAGTATGCAGGCCCCAGGGCAGCATCAACTCCCGTGAATGGTGCGACGATGCCGACGAGCAGCGGCGAGCTGTTGCCGCTGGAGGTCCCCGGGGTTCCGCTGCCACTGCCGCACGCGGCGAGTCCAATGGCCAGCACTACCGAGGCGAGCCCGAGCCCGCGACCGACCCGATGACGGCTTCCAAGCATCGCGTAGCCCTCCTAGTGCCCCGTGCAGGACTGATCGAAGATTGTCGACAATACTAGCCACAGTCTTGTCTGACAATCTACCCCCCTCCACCATCGGGTTCGCGCACGGCAACTCCTCCGCTGCCGAGATCTGCCGCCGCCTGCGGGAGGCCATTGTGAGCGGCCGCTTTCAGCCGAACGAGCGCCTGGTCGAGGCCGATCTGACGGTTCGCTTTGGCGCCGGCCGCACGGCCATCCGGGCCGCGCTTGCGACGCTCGACCAGGAGGGCCTCATCGTTCGCGAGCCCAACCGAGGCGCGCGGGTCAGGCTGATTTCGGATCGCGAGGCGCTGGAGATCGAACAGGTCCGCAACGCCTTGGAGCGATTGCTCTGCCGGGCGGCCGGCGCCCGCGCGACCGATCGAGACGTGGAGGACCTGCGCCGGATGGTGTCGGAGATGTCCGAGCGCATTCGCGAAGGCGACGCGCTCGGCTACTCAGAGCTCAACGCGCGCTTCCATCAGCGGATCTGGAGGATCGCCGACAACCAGATGGCGGCGAAGATGCTCGTGACCCTCAAATCCCAGAGCATCCGATTTCAATACCGGACGATGCTGCGCCCGGGACGCACCGAGCGTTCCTTTCACGAGCACGAGGCCATCGTTGCCGCGATCGCATCGCATGACCTCGACGCGTGCGACGCCGCGATGGCCGAGCACCTGCGCCACGTGCTCGAGACGCTGCAATGGGCGATCAAGTCGCAGCAGCGCGAGTCGCCATGGTCTTCGGCGGTGCCGGAGGCGGCGGGCCACCGGGGCTGAGGGTCTCTGCCGAGGGAGACGATCCGGATCGCAGAGTTAGCAAAGTTAAGAGTCGACAGAGTTAAAGGTGGCGGCCCTGTCTGGAGGGCCATGTCACGACAGGAGCGATGCCAGCCGCCGCGACCGCGGCTGTCATTCCCCTCTGAAAGTGCCGGATGGACTAACCCGGCACCTTGCCACAGGTGCGCGCTGGTTTGTCGGTGCGGTGGCGTACATACGCCACGGACCCGGCGTGAACCGTCGTTAGTTGGCGCCCACGACCGTGAAGTTCTGGTTGACGAAGATGTGGTGGGGCCAGTTGACGCCGATGTAGTGCACCTCGTACTCGCCGTTGTTCAGCTGCACAACGCGATCGACGATGCCTCCTGAGTAGGCGGCCAGCGCAGCTTCCGTCGCCCTGTTCGCTGCCGTTCCGCTGACGATCGTGCCCGAACCCTGACTGTAGTTCGCCGGGATCTGGCCGACCTCCTTCGACGTGGTCGCTGCACCGCGCTGGAAGGGAATCACCCCGGCCGCGGATCCGCCACCGCCAGACGGTTGCACGATGACCTGCGTGGCCGTGATCGTCGTTCCGCTTGTCGTCCCGAGGACGAGGACGCCTTCACCCGCGGTGATCGCACTCGCCACGGTCGCACTCGTGCCCTGCTGGTATGTCGTTGAGGACGCCTCGTCGACAGTGACCTTTTGACCCGCTGACGTTGTCAACGTGAAGCCCGATGCGGAGACGCTATCGACCGTGCCGGATGCTCCCCCCGCGGCCGGTCCGGACCGAGCGTTGGATCCGCCGGATCCGAGGGGGGCGGTGGAGCCGCTGCCGGCTGCTGGAGGCGAGGGGGACGGGGTTGTCGCCAAGGCCTGGCCGCAGGCGGAAAGTAGGAACAGTGCACCAAACATACCGGCCGCGATGATCCATCGACGTCGTGGGCTCGAAGGCAGTCGCTCCATGGTCCGCCCCGACATCGCGTTCGAAATCGGGCAAGCGGGAACATTGTGGTGGGGGCTGGTTGGGTCGTAATCGTTCATGATGGCTTTCCTCTTGCTTAGGGTCTAAGCAGAGAGTGGCAGCGCTCCATTTGAGGTTCATTGGCGCGGCCTGTGAGGGGACTGTGACTGCCATGGCGGCGCCCCTACAACGCCAATCGGCACTCTCAGTGGCCCGGTGAGTGTCAGATGCGTGACAGTGCGTCGTGAGCCCGCGGGCCAGCATAGAGTCCGCGCCAATGCAGCCACCTCCGCCACCGGCTCCGCCGCCGGCCCCATTCCCGGCATACGGTCAGACCCCGCCGTATGTGTACTCGCAGTACGGCGTCACACCTCCCGCCAAGCGGAGCCGTCGCCGCTGGTGGATCTTCGGTTGCGGGGGATGCGGTGCCCTCGCGCTCATCGCCGTCGTCGTGATCGTGGTTGTAGGGGTCCACATCTTCACCAACAGCCCGCTGCGCCACTTCCCCACCGAGGCGGGTGCGTCAACGGTGAGCGATACCATCGGACTCGGCAATGGCCAGAGCAGCGAGACACTCGTGATCGACGATCCGAATTCACTGACGGCTGTGGAGACGTACTACCAGAGTGCGCTGGACGCCAACGGCTGGACGGTCCAGGCATCCGACCCCTCTCAGGCGGCGAGCGGCGATCGCTGGCAGTTCATCCGCACCGGGTCAACAGGCCAATCGGGCGTGATCGCGTTTGTCGCCATGGGCGCGATCACCGAGATCACCGTTCAGTACGCGTCTTAGAGTCGGCGGCGATTCCGCGTCGCTTCGCCCGGGAGTGAGCCCGGACGAGGGTGTGCGCCCAGAGCGTTTGCAGGCGGCCGGCCGCCCTATCCAGGGCGCCTAGCGGGTTACTCCGTCTTGAGCGCCAACAGCTCGCGTGTTTCGGCCGCTGTGAAGTTGAAGAGCTTGTAGGCGCCGTCCTGCTGCGTCTGCCTAACCTCAACCGTATCCTGATCGATCATCTCCGAGACGATGCGCAGCCAGGTTGGGCGGCCGTCCACGCTTCCTCCATGCTTCTCGAGTAGCTGCCACAGGCGACGACGGTTTTCGCCAAACGGTTCGCGCGGATGGTCCTTCCGAAAGATCTCTATGAGGTCCCGGAAGAAGGCGTTTCGGCCCCCCATGTCATTGGCGTCATACCAGCGTTCGGACACGCGCTGTTCGCCGGTCATGGAGCACACCTGACGCTACTGAAATCTTTCATCAGGGTCGCGCAGCTTACTCAGGCGGGCGGCTGTGAGGGTTGACCGACGCGATTCGCAACGGGTAACGCTCAACTGCTCGGAACGCCTCCCCGCGGGCCTGCCGAGCGGCTTCCTCGCGGTCAGGCCGGGGCGCTGCGTCGGCCTCGATCGAGGCAACGCTGGAAGCGGAGCCGTTCGCGAGACCGCGGACCGCCGAGACGATCACAGAGCCGATCCTACGCGCGTGGTGCCGAGCCCGGGAATCGAACCCGGACGAGGGTTACCCCCCAGCGGTTTTTAAGACCGCGCAACCCGCGTCCGGACTAGGGCTCGAACACCCGCTCCGAATTCAAAAGTGCCTCGCGCAGCACCGCCGTCTATCGCCCTTTATCGCGCCCTTGGGGGTCAACTTGGGGGTCAACCTGGGGGTCAACCTGATCGCCGCACCAAGTGGGCGAGCCGGTCCGCGGCGTCGCCCTTAAGGCTGTCGAGCACTCCCGCGTAGACGTTCGCAGTCGTGGCGATGGTCGAGTGTCCGAGCACCTCGGAGACGACCTTTAGATCTGTCCCGCTCGCCAGCATGAGGGTCGCGGCTGCATGACGCAGGTCGTGGAAGCGAACAGGCCGCAGGCCGGCGCGCTCCAAAACCGACCGGAAGTTGTGCGTCAGGGTCGCCGCCATGACCGGCTGACCGGTTGGATCGGTGAAGACAAGATCCCCCCAGCGGGTCGCCCATCGAGGCCCGATCCGGAGCCGCTGCTCGAGCTGGCGCTGGCGCCACACGGTGAGGGTCTCTACGGCTGGGGAAGGGAGGCCGATCGTCCGTCGCGACTTCGCCGTTTTGGTCGGCTCGACATGCCACTCCCGCCCACGGCGCTGGAGCGTCGCCGACACGCTGACCCGATGGGCTGACAGGTCTACATCTGACCACTGCAGCGCGAGCAACTCGCCCTGACGGAGCCCAGTCCAGAGCGCCACAGCGACGGGAGCCTCCAGGTCGCCGCCTGCAACTGCATCGAGGATCGCCAGGGCTTGGTCCGGGTTCATGGGCTCGACGTGGTAGCCCTCCACCTTCGGCGGCTTCGTCAGCTTGGCGACGTTGCGGCTGACCTCGCCCCACTTTTCGCCGTCGCCGAGCGCACCCCTCAGCACCGACCGGACGTGTGAAGCCGTCATTGGGCTGAGGCCTTGCTCTTGGAGCCTTGCGAGCATCCGGGCCACGTCGGTCGGCTGCAGCTTGGTCAGCTTGAGAGTGCCGATGGCGGGGATGATCTGGTGCTCGACGATGCCGCGATAGCGTGTCGCCGTCGAGGGCCGCAGGCTTGGCTGGGCCGCCTCGAGCCAGCGCCGTAGGAAGGACGCGACCGTGACCCTCTCGTCGGAGACGGGCAGGCCCCTCCCCTGGCGGGTGGCGGCCTCGCGGAGCTTGATCACGACCTCCTGACGGGTGCGGCCGAAGACAGAGCGGCGCTGCCGCCCTTCGCTCGTCCAACCCAACTCATAGCGGCCTTCCCACCGGCCATCCGAGCGGAGCCGGATGCTGCCCTCGCCGGCGCCGCGGCGCTTCTTCGTCGTGCTCACCCTTTCGTCCTCCGTTTGCGATCTTGCCCTGCTGCGCGCCCCGGCTCGGTCTGGGGCAGTAGCCTCGCGCGCCTGATCCGCCATACCCTTTTTGCGGCTGCGGCGGGCGATATGCCCAGCGTTTCGGCGACGGCCTTGGTCGGTGGCCGATGCATCGCGAAGGCTTCCAGGTAAATCCGCGCGATGTCTGCGTCGTCGTGCCGAGGAGGGGTCGCGGGAACCGCGGCAAAGAGCAGCGCGCTCCTTATCCGCCGCGACTTTCCCTGGCTCCCAGAACTTCTCACGCTGTTCGTGGAATGCCGCGTCGAGCAGCCGTCCATGCTGATCGGTGTTGTCGATGAGCGGCCCAGCTTCGAAGCGGCGAGAGACATCTAGCCGTAGCATCAAATCGGCTGCCTCCCTCGCCAACTCAGCAATGCGGACGCGGCGGAGCATCGTTCCGGTGATAGGTGTGTCGTCCTTGACGCTGCCAACCGCCAGCGCGACCACCTCGACGCGGCCGTCCCTGTTCTCCATTTTGAGCTGCGCGTAGTACGGGCCCCGGCTTCGATCCGGCCAGCGCAGTGGGATGTAGCCGTCGATCAAATCCACGGTCGCAACGGTACCACAATGTTGCGTCAAGGATCTGCGCACCGTTCAAGATCAACCCTTTCGCTCGTCACACGTCAATCTTGTCAAGACCTTAGCACCGGCGAGACAATGCGGGCATGCCATCGCAGACGACCGAACAAGCGGTCACCCTCGCCCTACTCCGCCGGCTCGTGTCGGACGGAACCGCGAAGCAGCTCCGGGAGCGAGCGAGGCTCAGCCTCGCCGATGTTGCCCGAGCTGTCGGCGCGGATGCCTCAAGCGTTTTGATGTGGGAGCGAGGTCGTCAGCCGCGCGCCGCGGCGGCCTTGCGCTACGCCGAATTGATCGCCGCGCTCGCTGAGATCGCGCCCGCACCGTGACGGACGCGCTCTTGACGGTGGCCGATGTACAGCGCCGCCTCCGTGTCGGCCAAACGCTCGCGCGCGAGTTGATCGCCACCGGGGCGATTCGCTCCTGCCGCATCGGCGGCCGCGCTATTCGGGTCACAGAGTCGGCCTTGAGTGACTACATCCGACAGTGCGAAGGCGGCGAGGAACTGCAGGCGAGTTCTGGCCGGAGTCGACGACATCATTAGAAGAGAAAGCGGCGCCGAAGGGTCCATCACAACCCCGTCGACGCCGCATATGGAGCCTGCAGGTGACGCTGCAATCCCCAACCAGCACTAACGATAGCGCACCCGACCTGACGACGCCACCCGACAACGTGACGGGTCATGGAGAAGCGAAGTTCTTCGACGCCGACACGGCTGCGGATCTGCGGTCAGGCGCTGCGCTCTCTCGCGAGGCGACCGAGATTCTGGCCTGGGCCCGGGAGCGTGGGCAGACAGCCGACGCGCCAGCTCACGTTGAGCGACGCCGTCGCGTCGCCCGACTCCCTCGCGTCGTCATGAACTCGTCGACATGGGGTCCGGTTCCACTCGACGATCTCTTATCTGGCAACCGCCCTCCTATCTCGACGAGCCTACTCGCCCGCGTCGATGGTGTGTGCCTGCTCTACGCAGGAAGACAGCACAGCTTCACCGGAGAGACGGAGAGCCTGAAGACGTGGGCAGCGCTGGCAGTCGTGGCGCAGGAGCTGCAGGCCGGCCACAGGGTCGTGATTGTTGACTTCGAAGATGCCGCGGAGACCGTGGTGCTGGATCGTCTTCATCGCGCGCTCCGCATACCAGTCGCAACTCTGCTCGAGCGCCTCGACTACGTGCGGCCTAGCGAGGCTCTGGCGTCCATCGTGGCCAGGTCCGACCTCGAGGCGCTGGTCGCGAAAAGCCCAAGCCTCGTGATCTTCGACGGCGTGACCGAGGGCATGGCACTCCACAACCTCGACCCAAACAAGGGGCCGGAGGTTGCCCGGTTCACTCAACTCGTTTCCCGACCGTTCACGGACGCTGGGGCTGCTGTTGTGCTCGTCGACCACCCCGTCAAGGACTCGAGCACGCGGGGCCGCTATGCCGCCGGATCCGCGCACAAGTTGAATCAGGTCGACGGCGCCGCCTATGTTTTCGAGTTGATCACGCTCGCTCGACGCGGCGGCACTGGGTCATCGCGATTGAGCATCGCCAAGGATCGACCCGGCGCTGTCCGTGGCGCGTGCGAGGGCAAAGCCGCTGCCGTCTTCGTCCTCGAGAGCTCTGCTGATGGCGATGTGGGATGGCGCTTTGAGGCGCCTACGGTTTCGCAGCGTCCTGGTGAACCGTGGCGCCCTACAGCCCTGATGGGCAAGGTCAGCCGCCACCTCGAGCAGTCCGACAAGCCACTCTCGCAACGGGCGATCGAGGTGGCCGTGTCGGGCAGGAGCGAGTACATCAGGAAGGCGATCGTCGCGCTCGTGAGTGAGGACTACGTCGCCAGCGAGGGCAGTGATAGCCGACGGCTCTACAGGTCCGTACGACCTTTCGCCGAAGGCAACTCGATGCCTGACGACGAATGCGTCCATGCGTCCACAACGCGTCCCAATGCGTCCGGGACGCACGCGGAGCCCAATGCGTCCATGCGTCCCCCCTTAACAAGGGGACGCAGCACGGGACGCATTGCCGAGCAGACTGGCTCACCCCATCGTTGGACGATGGCGCGGTGTTTCACAGAGCTTCAGGGTCGTGGATGGTCGGTTCGTCGGATTGCCGAGGCGTGTGGCGTCGGCAAATCCGCTGTCAGCGTCTATATCCGTGCGCTGTCCGGGTACCCGGACACTGGTGTTCGTTCTGGCAAGCCTATTCAGAGGTGACGGGCGAGGCCCCGGATGTCAGCCAGAACTCAGGCGATATCCCCGCATCTCCTGCTGAAGACGACATTGCGTCCCCGTCCAGTCTCGCGGCATGGCTGGAGCAGGACGATCAGCGCCGCGCCGCGCTCATGGCGGCAGGCCGAGCCCGGCTGCGAGAGAGGGGACGGCGGGGCACATCTTGCGGTCCTGGTTCGTCTGCGGCACCAGATGTAGGCCGTCGCCCGTGACCAGACGCCGGATAGACCTCGATGATCCCTATCCCGATCTCGACCGGCACTCCGGAAGCGCAACGGCAAGTTCTCCGGCCGCCACGGTAAGGCGGTGGATCAATTCCACGCTCGCACTTCCGTGGTTGTCCCGTCACCGGACGACCCATACGGTGAGTTGGTAATGGCACTGCAGCCCGACGACGCGGTAGCGCTGCTCGACCTGGTGCATCAGCGCGCCGTGGAGGCTGATGGCGCAGAACATCGTTGGGCACGGATCTCCACCGCGATCTCCACCGCGCTCCGGCCGGCTGAGCAAGGCGCTGTCGACCAGGACATCAACACCGATTCTCGTGATGACGGGGTCGCGGAGTGATGGCCACGAGCCGAGTTGATTGTTCTCGCATTGACCGAGCGGTAGGTATGAACGCATGTGGCCGGTCTCGCGCACATCGCCGCGAAAAATGCTTTCGGATAAGGGCATCGTCGTGAGCGCGACCGTCGATCTCCATGGTGACGGCTCGCGGGTCATTCGTGACCGCCGAGGCGAGCACCAGGTTCGGATCGTCGTCTGGCCTGAATATCGCTATCACCCTTCCGGCAACGTCGCGCAAATCACCTTCAACTTTCGGGTCTTGGATGATCAGACCGGCCTCGATGACGATGATCGACGCGACCGTGACCCGGCCTCCGTCATCGCGGGACAGGTTCTCAGGGGCCTGCAATGAGGGCGGCCGTCAGAGCCATGATCCAGGAACACTTCGGGCCGAAGGCCATCGAGTGCGGCCACAAGAGGAAGTATCCGAGCCAGGTCTGGGCAGACGCAATGGCGAGGGCGATCGAGGGAGCCGAGAGCTGGGACGGCTTCCCGTTGCATTCATTCAAGTGCTCATGGTGCCCGTGCTGGCACCTCGCGCACCCGGTGTCACCAGAGAATCTGGCCAACCGGCGCGCAACGCTGGCGCTGGGCCTGAGCGTGAGCGAGCCCGAGTATGAAGCTAGCGCTGCTGCGTATGTATAACTATGCGGTCACCCTGTATAGGATGCTGCTAGCCCGACCAGTACCAACGCACCAAGCAGCGCAAAAAGACCGAACGTGTCATATTCCCCTAGTGCGTGGTCGACTCTTCGGCCGTACGGGGCTAACTCTTTTTGGAGCGTTCGGCGCAATCATGGTGCATACGATCCGCATAACCATGCACGAGTGAGCGTGTAACCGGTGCCATTGCCGAAGCCATCCGCGACGCGCCGGAGACGCAATCCGGCGATGCCGGCTGTCCACGTGCCGGCGACTCGCTCGGACACAGCCGCGATGTGGGGCGAACCAGACCCGAGCTGGCACGAGTTGGCGCAGGAGACATATCGAAATCTCGCAGCGTCCCAGCAGGCGGAGTTAGCGCAGCCATCCGACGTCAGCGTAGCGAAATTCGCCTGTCTCGGCATGACGCGGTGTCTCCAGCAGACGAAGTTCTCGGCGCTCGCCTTCAAGTCCGTCGCCGACACGTTGAACGACCTTGGCGCCACCCTGGGCGCGCGTTTGCGCTTGAGGCTCGAGCTGGAACGCAAGTCGTCGGAAGTCGGCGACATCGACGACACCTTGCGACGCTGGGGCGTCCTCAAGGGAGGTGTCGGGTGACCGAAGTCGGTAATCCCTTCCCCAAAGGCTATCCGCCCTCTGTTGCCGCCGATATGCTCACGCGCCGGATCTTCAGCCTGCCGTACGGCGATCTCCACACGGAGATGGACCGCCTGGACGCGGCGCGCACGAGTGGGAAGTTGACCGGCAAGACTGCGTACGCGTTCTTCGTTGTCGCGAACCTCATCCGGCGACGGCTTGAAGGGGTCGGCGAGGACGAGATCCGCAGGCGCGCCGAAGGCTGGGCGCGGATATTCGCCGCATGACTGCCATTGCTACGCCGACGCTGGGTGCTGTCGCTGTTGGGTCGCGACGCGCCGGGCCTTCCAACTCGCCGGGTGTGGCACGAAGACAAACGCCGTTCCCCGTCCTTGGCGCGGCGGTCGGCACACCCGGCACTCCGCACTACTTGCAGGAACTCGTATGAAAACCACTGAGTGTGATGGCGGACCGCACTGCGTTTTCCACATCGCACCCCCGCCTCCGTGGGAAAAAGTCCAAAAACACATCGTCAAACGTCACCCCTGGGTGCAAATGCACCCGTCCAAAAGGAAAACCCGATGCCCAAGAAGAGCAAACTCGCAAAGGCCGCCGAACAGTCAATCAAAAAGAGTATCGCCAAGGCCGCAGCAAGACGTTCGTTCGTTGGCGCGGTTCGCAAGGCCGAGAACGCGGCAGCGAGCGAACTCCGGCAGCTCGAGCAGCAGGTGGCCAAGAGTGGCGGTGGTCAGAACTCGTGGGGTGCAGCCTTTCAGTTGCATCGCGCGCGAGCGACCGCCCTGGCCTACGAGCCGTCCGGAAAGCGCCCTGCCGTCGCCTGATTCGTTCGCCGCTCATGACACATACATGGCCAACCCCTCCGTTACTGAGCAACGCTCGTCGAACGCTGCCAGGGACCGCGCGATCGCCTCGGCCAACGGCCCGGCCATCAACGACCGGCACCTGCTCAACCCGCGCACCGTTATGCAGGACATCCTCGACGACACTGGCAAACCGGAAACATTGCAGACGTTCGAGGTGCAGACACGCAAATAGGAAAAAGCTCTAGCGGACGCAACGAGTCCGCAAGAGAGAGAATCCCTCGGCTACCAGGTCACGCGCCGGAAGCTCTTGGCCATGCATATGCGCGGCGAGGGCTGAAGCCGTGGACTTTTGGGACGAGCAGCTCAAAATTCGTAACGCGATTCTCAAGGGCGAGCAGGAGGCGGCGGCCAGTCGTCCGCCCGCGGCCCCGGTCAACGTGGTCCGTGATTGGCAGTTGGCAGCTGAGCAGCGGGCGCGTCAGGCCGAGACCGATCGAACTCGAGCGCGAACGCAAGGCAAGCGACGCTGAGATGGCGCGGAGACAGGCCAACGCCCAGATGATGCAAGACCGGCAGAGGGAGTGGGCAATGGTGCGCGGGCAACTTCGTGACAAGGTGGCCGAATACCGAAACGCGGTGGCCGCTGCCGAGAACAAGACCAACAGCCCGGACGACGCCGAGGCCGCTGCCGGTGTGATCGAGCTTGCGGTCGCCGAGCGCCGGCTCAGTGCTGCGGAGCGCGACTACGCGTTGCATGCGTCGCGGAGATCCGCGCTGAACCGTGACGGCATTGAGGCAGCTCACCCCTCGCGACGCACAGAAGCTCATCCCCGAGGCGACGACCTTGGCAACAAGAGCATCCCCGGCTCGATCAACCTCACAGGCGGCGGCAAGGGGTTCTTTGGCTTCGGAACTGGCGACGTGGCGGAATGTCCCAGATGGTTGTGGCCGCTGATGGCCGCGGCAGTGGCCACGGGCAAGCCTCGGCGCCCCTGATGTGGGCAGCCGCCCAACTTCAATGGGATGGGGCGGGAACGCCCAGCTGGCGGCCAGCCAGGCGCCATGACATCACCTTTGCCGTCGAGGCGGGCGTGACCAACGCGCAGACGCCTTCAACCGTCGAGTAGGCGATCCTCAACGCGCTCGGGAAATCAAGCTGCGGACACGGAACTATTGGTTCATGCCATCGTGATTTGTCAACCGGTCACAACCATCGCCGTCGGCTGTGAAACCCCGCTCGTTTGCGTTTATGCGCGCACACCAAGGCGGCTGGCGATTCATCTGCCGAGTAATTTGGCCTTGGCACTGCGAACTCCTCGTCGGTCAGAATTCCCTCGTCACGCAAGCGTGCCAGTTTCCTCAACTCGTCAGCCACGCCGCTTTCAGAGGGCGGTGGGGCGGTTCCTGCCTGATCCGCCGGTTGAGCCTGCCGGATCTCGACCTGCACCGGTGTCAACCTTAGGGCAAGAGCCGAGCCGTCGCGTGCATCCGAGGAGAAGACGTACTCCAACGAGCGGGTTGTGAATCGCAGCACGGCGTACTGCCTTGTTCGCGTAGTCAGGGTGTTGATAACGGCCGCTGCCAACATCCCCTCGGCTGCTCCGATCACTCCGAATCCACCGCCCAAAACACCAAGATTGGTTCTGACCGTGGAGCCACTTACCTGCAGCGCCAGAATGGTGTTGTAGGGAACGTATTCTCGGATTCCGGAGCCATCGATCATGACCTTGTCCGAGAGGAACTCAATCCAACAAGGCGATCCGATAGGGATGTGCGTGCCACCCGCCGCCGCGAGTATGAAGTCCCTCAGGACAATACCGCTCCCGGTGAGTTGAGCCAGGTCTTCCGTACTGCGCAATTGGCCGACTTTGAAGTTAGGGCCACGGGGGCTGAGGGGGGTGGGACGCCCCACATCCTTACCCATGCGCTGAACACTCCAAGAATAGCGGGTCGAGCGTCGGTCGCAACTTCTATCCTTGGGACAGCCTAGCAGCCCGACGGCCGCCACTCGCCCGCTTCGTCGTGGCGGCGGGCTACCGCCGCCTGAGGGAAGCCTTACGCGGCGAGGGGAACAGGCGGCGGCGGGAGTGGCGGCCGCCCGTGGTTGCGGCGGATCTGCTCGGCAACCCGGGCAACGATGAGGACGGCGAGTAGGCAGTCGCGGGACGGCCCATGCTCCGAACCACGCCGCTGGGCCAACGAAGACGACGATAGCGGCGAGGACGGTCAGGCAGCCGCACCCTGAGCGGCGGGTGACGATGGTCGTCACCCTGCCGTCCGGGCCGGTGACGGTCGTCTTGACCCGGGACATCGTCTCCCCCTGTAACTCCGTGAACTTCCTAATGTTCCCTGTTCGGCCCGGGCCAATCCCCAGCGCGTTTCCCCTTTGCTCCACGCGAGATCCCGAGGATGTCGGCGACCCTAGAACGGAACTTGGCATCGGTGACGTTTCGGTCATCCACGATGTCAAGGATTGTGCGCTGCCGCGTGGATGTACGCCGAACGCAGGTCGAGGAGCGTGTCGGCGCTCGGCAAGGTCTCCTCGGTGCGGCGGAGCGCAAAGGCCGCGTCAAGCTATGTCCGCTGCAGGTAGTGCCGCCGTTTGTAGTGGAGTGCTCATGTCGCTTTGGGTGGAACAGTCCGGCGCGTCAACCGATCGGGGGTTCAGCCAAGCTGCTCTGCAAGGGCGGTCGATGATCGGCCATCATGCGCCAACGCATCATGCGGGCAAGGCGAGGGCGTAGGAATCCGACATGTCCGAAGGGGATTGAGTGCAGGCATCGCGTGGCCGGCGCTTGCGGTCAACGTTGACCGTCCAGGCAGATCCGGTTCGCCGACGGGCGATATTTGGCGGTCTGCTCGGTTCATGCCCGCCAGACACAAAGTACCGTTTCGAGACTCCTCTAAGTTGATGAACAGACGCCACCGTCGTGCGATCCGACATCGCCCTGCCGCCGCCCTGATCGCAGCCGGAACAGCCCAAAGGAGCAACACCGCGTCAAATGCCCGACCTACCGCCGCCGCCACCGCCACCGCCACCGCCGCCGCCGGTTGGGTCGTCTGCAGTTCCGCCAAGGGGCAAGACTGCTTGGTGGAAGCCGCGACGATCCTGGAAATGGTGGACAGTGACTGCCGTCGCCGCGCTCGTGGTGCTGATCGTCATCGTCGCAATAGCGGCGCCCCCGCCGAAGACGGCCGCGACCTCGACGATTCCGAACCCAACTGCCGCATCTACTGCGACGGCAACTGCGGTACCGACGGCCGCGCCCACCGTAACTCCAACTGCCGCCCCAACGAGCGACGCCGTCTTTCCGTCGTCAAGTCTGGAGGGGGAGATGGCGTCTTCACCATTCCTGCGCCCTACAACAATGAACCCACGCTAGTGAGCGCCAAGTACACAGGGGGCCAAAGCAACTTCGTCGTGCAGACATTGGGTTCGGATAACAGCATGGAAGAACTACTTGTCAACACCATCGGCGCATATCACGGCGTTGTCGCCATGGACTTCGACGGGACGAATCCGGCAGTCCGCATGCAGGTGACCGCGAGCGGCCCATGGACAATCACCTTTGCCGATCCATCCACCGCCCCCACCTTCGGTACATCCGATCGTGGCACGGGTGACGCCGTGCTGGCGTATAGCGGAAGCGCGAATACGGCCACCTTCACAAGTAAGGGCCAGGAAACTTCGTGGTGATGCAGTTCGATTCCACTGGGCAATCTGAGAACCTGCTACTGAGCTCAACACGATCGAGTGTGTATAGCGGCGCTGTCCCGATTGATTTCAGTGGCTATCTGGTGATCACAGATGATGGAAGCTGGACTGTCGCGCTTTCAAGTGGCTGATATATCCCCCTAGCGGGCAGATCGCGCGCGGACGCGATTGACCGCGGCGATTATCACGCCGACCACAATCACGGCCTCGACGACGTAGGCCAGGACCGCGCCTGCCCACCCGAGTGGCCAGTTCCCCTGCCCGGCGTATGGCTGCGGGCGCAAAGAGAACAAATAGTGCCGCCAGCACAGTGATGATCCCGCCGCAGCCGCAACCCGAGCGGCGCGTGACGATGGTGGTGACCTTCCCATCGGGGCCGGTGATCTTGGTGATCCGCCGCATCGTCGCGTGAACCTCCGTTAGTCCTGAGTGTTCCCTGTTCCGTCGGGTCAATCGCCCGGGTGTGGAAGGAGGGCCGCCCGCACTGCCAGTATCGAACGCTCCACTGTCGGGTCGCGATTGCGATGGTTAGGTCCGCCTCGCTCCGGCCGAGCACGCCTTCCCCTGCGGAATGACAACCCCTGCCAGTGCGAGGCGCTACCGCCTCGGAATCAGTTCGCGACGACCGCCTCATCGCCGACTCGGACGCGCATCGCACAGCAGCACAGAACAGGGCCGATCCGAACGCGCCATCCAGGCGAGCAGAGAAAGATCACCGGCGCCCGGTCGCGAGTAGCGCGCACGAAACCACTCCGGGCGGCGACTGGGTACGAGGGAGACGTGCGGCTCCCCGTCCACCGTACGGATGTTTCGCATCCGGCCGACTCGAGGTTGCGGAACTGCAGTTGAGCCAACTGGAACCGAGAGCCCTATCGGCCCCGATAGAGATCCCTGGCACCGCATCGGGGTCGCTTCCTAGCCCCAGACGCTGAAGTAACAGCACGGTCCACGCAAGGCCAATCGCGCCGGCGTTAGAGCTGGTAGATTGGGAGGCGGTTTAGGGGGGACGACCTGTGGACGCGATGAGGGGTAATACTGGGGCTGCAATCGCGGTCGTGGCGGTCGTTGATATGCGATGAGCAACTCGATGCCGTCTGCTTGCTGGGCGCTGTGTTGGCCGCGGCATTGTGCGGCCGCCGAGTGCGGTGGTCCTGTTTCGAATTGGCTGCGCCTCTCGGAGTGAGCGATGGGTTGTGCCTGACGCGACGTTTATGAATGTTCAAACTGGAAGGGGTTGCGGACCATGACAAAGCGACGGCTTCGGGGGAGCGCGTGAGGCGCTCCCGGCTTCCCATGGACGTACCAAAGAAACGTGGATTGAAAGACAAAGGGGGAACACTGTGAAACGGATTCTTCTCATCCTCGTCGGCGTCGTCATCGGCGCCCTCGCGACCGCCACCGTGCTCACCGTCCGGGCTGGGCCCGGGCAGCCGGAATCGGTCTTTGCGGGGACGGTCAAGGCCACTAACAACGTCACCGCCTGTAGCCAGATCGGGGGCTCGGTCGGCGGCGGGCTGTGCGACATCTCGCTCAGCGGCAACTACTTCGACTTCGGAACGCTCGGCATCGGCAAGTACACGGGCAAGCTGGTCATCGACTGGTCTACCTACGCTGTCAACTCGAACGACGGCAACGAGATGTGCGCCAGCATCAGCGGGACGATGACGTTCACCACCGGATCGAGCGTCCTGAAGACGAAGGTGATCGGAGGGGCGTCGGTGAGCAAAGTATTCCGAACAGCGCCATCTGTAAGTCGCCCGAAAGCCCGCCGTACGACTGGAACCGCGACTACGGCTTCGACATCAAGGTCGTCAGCGGGACCGGCATCTTCCAGCACGTCGGCCCGGGGAACAGCATGTTCATGGGCGGTGAGGAGTACCGGAGAGCTGAACTGGCCCAGACCGCGCCGACCGGCCGCTACCTCGAACTCGCCGGCGTCACCACGAGCTTCTGAAAGATAGCGGTGCGCCGGAGGGCGCGTGAGCCCTCCGTTGGCGCCGTCGGCTCACTTTCTAGGCGACACGGCGGCCGCGATGGCGCTCGAGCAACTCGCGAAACTCGGGCCGCGGTTCACCGGCACGGGAGATGCTACTCGCCCGCTAACTCATACGTAGCGGACAGACGGAGGGTGTCTCGAGCGCACCCTGCGCGCGGTGGGCGTTGGCTTAGGCGTGGGGGAAGGTGTCGGTGTAGGCGTTGGGCACGGCGCACGTGAGTATCGTGAACGAGCCGTTGAAGATCTCGTCCGTGTTGTCTACGAACTGGTAGGTGTACGCGCCTGCCGTCAATGGGCCGTACGAGCCGGATGCAGGAGTGGGGTTGCTGGGGTCTACGATGCCGGGATACAACTGGATGCTGCCACCGCCATCGGGTAGAAAGAGCGTGAACTCATCAGCGGCGTCTGCGCCACTCCATGAGATTGCGCCGCCATTCGCTGAGCCGTAGCCACCACTGTCACACGCAGTCACAGTGACCACAGGCGGCGTTTCGCAGCTACCGGTGTAGCCCTGCTCGGGGTTTGGAACGCAGGCGGTCGGGCTGGGAGACGCGCTCGGGCTTGCGCTCGGTGTTGGTGTTGGCACCACCGGGCAGGTGGGGGCGGTCACCGTGGTGCTCTCGCCGTGGTACCCCGACGCCACCGGCATTTCCGCCACTGGCGGGGCTGATCGTGACCATGAGGAAGTCACCGACGACGTTGCCCATACCGCTGACGCCCCAGATCGGGTCGTCCCCAATCGGCAAGGCGTTGACATCAACCTCGGGGTCACTACCAAAGGGGATGCCTGAATACGGAACATCGTCGGTTCCGTCGGGATCCAGGTTGTTGGTCACGGAAACGATGTAGTTCGTCGTTGAGTTCGGGCGCGAACCCCGTGAGCTCGACGCTCGCCGTCCAACCGCCATCACAGTTCTGCTGCGCGACAAGGACACCACTCGGCCCCAGCGTTGTTCCTGTGGGCGTGGTGGTCGGCGTGGGCGTGGTGGTCAAAGTGGCGGTAGGAGTAGGCGCGCCGGACGGCGTGACTGTGGGTGACGCGGTCGCGGCGACGGTTGGCGAGGCCGTCCCGCAACGGTTGGCGAGGCGGTCCCCGCAGGTGTCGGAGAGACGGTCGGCGCGACTGTCGATCCACAAGCTGCGAGGCTCAAGGCGGCGATCGCAGAGCTGAAGATGGTTGTGAGTTTCATGTCTGCCTTCACCAAGTCAACGGGAATGGGTGCCGAGGGTTACATCCACGCAAATGCGTCAAGAGCCTCCCTTGGATGACCGGTCGAGTCCGGCCGGTGGTTGTCCAGACGTCGAACCGGGACGCCCTCCTCGCGCTGAATCCGCAGCTCCTTGAGCAGTTCAGCCGCTGCCACGTACGTGGGCCGCTGCCACGCTCGCTGGCGCCCGTTTTCGCGGATGCGGACGCGCCAGACGCCGTCATGGGCGTAGATGGAGCCCGTGCCGCGGGCACGCTTGCTCATTTCTGGCCCAGCTCGTCGAGCGCGTCGCCGACAAATGTCCGTGGGTAGTGGTTGACGATTGCGGCCGGGACGAGCCACTCCCGGTATCCCATCGAAGGCTCATTCACCCATTCGTATTCGCTAAATCCCAACCTCCGCTTCGGCGCCATGCACGCGCGGGACTGCCAAGGGATCGGCGAGGCCCGGGAGCCGATCGATACCTACGACGGATCGCGGGGATCAGCGAACAGGTCTCGCTGAGCACGGAACATCTCTCCAACGAGGTGGGCCGCGGCCTCGGAGCCGGTCATCGGCTCTAGCCACAGAACCAACTCATTCCGGGTCACTTCAAACGGACGCGGATAGATCGTCCCAACGATGTTTTCCCCGTCGATGGTCACGAGCCCCCAAGTCGGTGGATTGCCCTCGGTCGGAAGGCCGCCATACACCAGCACGAAGCGTGCAGCGGTAAACGATCGCGGTGGCCATGGAACGGCCTTCAACGGACCCGCGTGCGGGAACGATTTGCTTAGCCATCGGTCCTGTTCCTCGGCCACGGCGCGGAGCCTATCCCATGGGGCGGGCGATCGGGTGCGCGCTCGTCAACGTTGGCTGTGGGGGTCACTTGGGGGTCAACCCGTCCGCGTCGCTCACCGTTCCTCACCCAGCTAGCGCCATTCTGTATTCGAAAATGTGCCGAGCCCGGGAATCGAACCCGGACGAGGGTTACCCCCAGCGGTTTTTAAGACCGCCGCGTCTGCCATTTCGCCAGCCCGGCCCACCGATTCTATGGGCCGACAACCCTCACGATCGATGACGCCCTGCTCCCACGCCTGCACCCGTCGCGCGCGTAGCCCAACTCGCATGTCAACACTGTGTGACTGGGATTGGTCGCTTCGACCGCCGCGCAGCGATCAACCGCTCTCCTGCAACTCCGACAGCTCCCCGCCCCTACCCAGCCGTGACCCCATCGGGCGCCCGGGTCCAGGCGCCAGAGGGGTGCGGCGGCGGGATCGCCAGCACCTCGCGATGCTCGGTCCGGACCACCTGCCAGCCTCCCTCGTGGACCATCCAGTGATGGCGCTGGCAGAGCAGCACCAGGTTGGCGATGTCGGAGACCCCGCCGTGGCTCCAGTGGAGGACGTGGTGGGCGCTGGTCCAGGACGCGGGGCGCTCGCAGCCCGGCCAGACGCAGCCCCGGTCGCGCACCCGCAGCGCCGCCCGCGCCGCCGGCGCCGGCACCCGCAGCGCCCGGCCGACGTCGAGCACCGCCGCGTCGGGACCGAGCAGCACCCGGCGGATGCTAATGGGACCGGAGCAGCAGCCTCGATGGCATGCTGAGCCCGAGCCCCTGACGAGTGACCACCCGCGGATGCCGAGCACGAAGCACTAACGCCAGACCGTGGCCTCGTCAGGTGGTGAGGAGCCTGACGGCTGGTGGGATGTCGTGCCTCGAGCACTGGTCCATTAGGACGCCGTGAACTCCTCTGCTCGCGTTGTCAGCGGGATCACATGGAGGGCAGCAATGATCTATCTGGGCATTGACTGGGCCGAGGATCACCACGATCTCTGCCTGCTCGACGAGGCCGGTGAACGTCTCGCAACTGCACGTGTTCCGGACGGCGTGGAAGGCTTGCGGCGACTTCATGAACTCGTTGCCCTACATGCAGACAGCGCGGACTCGGTTGTCGTCGGGATCGAGACCGATCGCGGCCTGCTGGTGCAGGGCTTGCTCGCCTCTGGCTACACGGTGTACGCCATCAACCCGTACGCAGTCAGTCGATACCGCGACCGGCATACCACGTCGGGAGGAAAGTCGGATCGCGGCGACGCGAAGATCCTCGCCGATCTGGTTCGCACGGACCGCCACAACCATCGTCAGATCGCAGGTGACAGCGATCTCGCCGAAGCGGTGAAAGTGCTTGCGCGGGCGCAGCAGAACCTCCTCTGGGCCCGACAGCGACACATCAACCAGCTGCGCAGTGCGCTCCGCGAGTTCTACCCAGCGATGCTCGAAGCGTTTGGCACCGACCTGGCCAGCCGCGACGCGTTGGTGGTGCTGAGCCTGGCGCCAACTCCACAACTGGGGGCGCGCTTGAGTCGTGCCCAGATCCGCGCTGCGCTCGCACAGGCAGGACGACAACGCAACTTGGATGCCACCTCGACAGCTATCCATACAGCGCTTCAGGCACAGCAGCTGCTGGCACCGGCGCGCCTCAGCGCTGCATACGGCCTCACGGTGCGGGCGAGTGTGGCCTTGCTCCGCCAATTCAACGTCGAGATCGAGCAACTCGAGGTGGAGTTGGTCGCATCTTTTGAGGGACACCCGGACGCCGAGATCCTTTGCAGTCTTCCAGGACTCGGCTCAGTCCTCGGCGCCCGGGTTCTGGCGGAGTTCGGGGATGACCCGACCCGATATAAGGATGCCCGATCGCGACGGTGCTACGCCGGCACAGCGCCGATCACGCGCGCCTCTGGCACCAGGAGCGTGGTGCTCGCGCGCAGCACGCGCAACCGGCGCATGGCCCAAGCGTGCTACCTCTGGGCGTTCTCGGCGCTGCGCCCGTCACCCGGTGCGCGCGGCTTCTACGACCGCCAACGGGCCAATGGCAAGTCCCACCATCAAGCGCTCCGCGCGCTCGCCAATCGCCTGGTCGGCGTTCTGCACGGATGCCTCAGCAACGGCCAGCTCTACAACGAGCAGGTGGCTTGGCCAGTACACGCGGAGGTTGCCGCTTGACAGCTTAGGGTCGTGGGATGTCTGGCATCGCAGGCGAGCCGCTGCACCGTCGCCGCCGCCACCACCCCGGCGAACTCGAGCTCGCCCCCGGGCGCGCCCCGCACCCCCTGCGCGGTCTCGACCGAGGCGGTGAGCTGGAGCTGGGCAGGGTGGTGGCGTCCCCCGGTGGCAAAACCGTGGTCGAGGGCATGGCCGGCGAGCTCGACCAGCCCGTCGCCGAGGCGGCGCGCCCGGGAGCGCTCGTCGCCCACCCCGGCGGGCGCGCAGAGCGGGGCCAGGGCGACCCGCAGGATGGCCCCGCCCACGGGGTCGAGCAGGCCCCGAATCGCGACCCGGCCGTCCTCGCAGCGGAGCAGCTCGAGCCGCCGGAACTCGACCGCGCTGACCTGCTCGGCGAGCACGGCGGGCGGCGGCGGCGGCATGACGGGCGTGGGTACAGTCGAAGCCAAAACGGCTCACCGAGTGCTCGAGAGCGAGGGCGAGCAGGGGGCCCTCGTCGAAGCCGGTCTTCCCGGCACTGTCGCGGACCGCCCGGGCGGTGCCGGCGAGCAGGGCGAGGTGGGCAAAGCCGATCCGGCCCGCCTCGAGCGCGGCCACGCTCGCCGGCAGCTGCCCGGCCTGCTCCGCGGTGGCGACCGCCCGCGCCGCCGCGTGCCCGGACATGGCGCACTGGTGGCGGACCCATTCGATCGGTGAGACCGAGCCCTGGGCCTCGTACTCCCCGGTGGCGGCGAAGACCGCGGCCGCCCGGGCGAAGCCGAGCTCGAGGCGGTCGATGCCGTGGCGGAGCCGGATCAGCTGCTCGCCGAGCTCGGAGGGGTGACCGCCTCGGCCGGCGCCGACGCGTACGCCTCGATGGCCTGGAGCACGTCCTCCAGCGCTGCGTTCCTGCCTTCGCCATCACACATCGCAGTAGTATACCAAACACATGTTCGTGCCTGGGGCGCCACGACCAGGTCTCACTTCGCCCGGACTCTGCGGGAGAGGGGCCGTATACTTGGGGAGCAAATGTTCGGTCGAAACGCCGACGCCACCTACCGTCGCAGCCAGAGCGCGACCGGCCTCCCGGTGCACCCGAGCGTCATCGCGCGCGGGCTCGCCCTCGGGATCGTTAACTCATCAGAGGACCCCCTCGAGCGACGCAAGCTGGGGCAGCTACTCCTCGACGAACTCGACGCCCTGGCCGCTCTGCCCCGCTGCGATCTGGTGGTGGCCGACCGCGCCCAGGTGCACGCGCACGACGGGCAGCGTTTGCAGAGCAAGACGTACGGCTATTACAGGTGCTCGTTCGCCAGTGGCGAGGTCAAGACCGCACGCATCAGGATCTATCACCGCACCGCGGTGCGGCAGCAGGTGATCACACCCAAGGTCTTTCTCAACACCCTGCTCCACGAGTGGACGCACCACTACGACTTCGCCGGCCTCCGACTCCCCCGCTCACCGCACACCGCAGGGTTCTACACGCGGTTGCGCTCGCTCGCAGATGCGCTCGAGGTCAGCTTCGTGATGCCGCCGGAGCCCGGGCAACGCCCGACGGCGGCAACGCCGGCGGCGTAGAGCGCGCTGCAGCCGCGCCCGGAGCGCCTCGCCCCTGTCAACTCCGGGTAAACCAACACCGGCGACCGCATAACATGTGGGGCTCGGCGACGTAGCCAAGTGGTAAGGCAGAGGTCTGCAAAACCTTCATCGCGAGTTCGATTCTCGCCGTCGCCTCATTCAGCCCATCTCGTGCGCGTTCGATTCAAAAAAGCTTCACCGTACGAGGCGACGCAGAATGCCTTCAGGACGCCGCGAGTGCTCTGGCCGACGGCACTCGTGCGACCGCCAAGGAGAGGAGAAGCAGGACGACCGCCGCACCCGCACCAAACAAGATGCATTGCCAGGTCGCGAATGCAGGCCTCGGAAAATAGTGGACGAGGAGGCAGAGGCCCGCGGGGGAGCATTGGCTCGGGACCGTCGTCAGTTCCGCGGTCCAGAGACCCACCCCCACCCCCACCGGCAAGGACGCCACCCGAAGAACAAGCGCGAGGATGCGCCTCATCGGTCGATTTTAGAGCCCCCCGTCGGGGCGCGAAACCGCCGAACGCTCGGGGCAGAACACGGCCACCCCCAGCTCTCGTGACATTCGAGGTCGAGCGCCATCCTGGCAAACCATGATCCGGCCCGCGCCAACTCTCACCGTCGCCTCCACCCCCCGGGTATCCTCGACCAGTGTCACTCACCGAGACTGTGAGCACCCGCGGCGACACTGACATCGCCGCACGTGCCCGACGCGTTCTCCCGGGCGGGGCCACTCACGCCGCCCGCAGCTACGACCCGCGGATCTACGTCGCGCGGTCAAGCGGCTCCCACAAGTGGCTGATCGACGGCACCGAGCTCATCGACTACACCATGGGCCACGGCGCGCTGCTGCTCGGTCACGCCCACCCAGCCGTCGTCGAGGCCGTGCGCGAGCAGGTCACGCGCGGTACTCATTACGGTGCCGCGCATCCGCTCGAGGTGGAGTGGGCCGAGCTGATCACGACCCTCGTCCCGTCCGCCGACAAGGTCCGTTTCACCGCGTCAGGGACCGAGGCGGTGATGCTCGCCCTCCGCGTCGCCAGGGCCGGCACCGGTCGCGATCGCATCGTGAAACTCCGCGAGCACTTTCACGGCTGGTCGGACGTGGTCAGCCCGTACATCGACGAGGATGGGAACGTCCGGACGCCCGCGGGCGTGCCCGAGGCGCTCGGCGCCCTCACGACGGTCGTCCCCGATGACAATCCTTCGGCGCTCGAGGCGACCCTCGCCAGAGGAGACGTGGCCGCGGTGATCCTCGAGCCTTCGGGCGCGCACTATGGCCGCCTCCCGCTCGCCCCGGCGTTCATTCGGGCTGCGAGGGATGCCTGCACCGCAAGCGGGACGATCCTGGTATTCGATGAGGTGGTCACCGGGTTCCGCGTCGCGCCGGGTGGCATGCAGTCGCTCCTCGGCATCACCCCGGACCTGAGCGTCCTGGGGAAGGTGACGGCCGGCGGACTGCCCGGAGGCGCGGTCGCCGGGCGTGCCGACCTACTCGAGCTCCTGGCCACGAAGATCGAGCACCCCGGGACCTTCAACGCAAACCCGCTGTCCGCCGCAGCCGGGATCGCGACCCTCCGCCTGGTCGCGGACGGCGTGCCGCAGCGCACCGCCGATGCCTACGCGATCGGTCTCGAGCGGGAGTGGTCAGGCGCGCTCATCGCGGAAGGGATCGCCGGTGATGTGAAACGCATGAGCAGCATCCTTCACATCAAGCTGGCCGACCCGGTGGCCCACGCCCGGCTCGCCAACGCGATGCGTGCCCAGGGGATCGACCCGCTCCACACGAGTGCCTTCTGCTCGTCGGTGCACACGACCGCGGACCTGGAAAAGTCGGCGATCGCATTCGCGCGAGCCATCGTGGTCGCTTCCGCCGCAGCCTGATCTCGAGGTTCCGACAGCCTCAGAGAATGCCGTGGCGCTGCGCCCAGAGCGCCGCCTGGACGCGGTCCTCGACCCCGAGGCGGTCGAAGACGGAACCCAGGTGCGCTTTGACAGTCTTCTCGCTGATCCCCAGGCGCCAGGCGATCTGCTTGTTGCTCATCCCCCGCCCCACGAGAGTCAGCACGTCCAGTTCCCGCTGGGTGAGATCGTCGAGCGGGCGGCGCTTCACGCGGTCCGCAAGCAGCTCCTTGGCCGCCTTCGGCGACAGCGGCGTGTCACCCTTCGCAGCCGAGCGAATGCCGTTGAGCAGCTCCTGAGGCTCGGTGTCCTTGAGCAGGAAGCCGACCGCTCCGTTGTCGATCGCTTCGACGACCATGTCGTGCTCCGAGTAGGACGTGAGCATTACGACCTTGGTTCCGACCACCGCCTTGAGCATCCGGCGGAGTGCCTCAAAGCCGTTCATGCCCGGCATCGAGATGTCCATGAGCACGATGTCGGGGTGCTCCTCCACCGCGTAGGCCACCGCTTCCTCGCCATCGGCGGCCGCACCGACCACCTTGATATCGGTCGTGCCGTTCAGGAGCGAGGTCAACCCCCGCCTCACCAACGGATGGTCATCGACGATGAGCACGCGTATGGGTGTGGGGTACGTTACATCCACGTTGTGGCCCAGCCTAACCGAAACCCTGCGTCAGCGAGAGAGAAAGTCGGCGGTGGCACCGACCCAGCAGAACCGCGATACACCCGGTGCCGCGGGGAGGGGGAGCCCGCGAGGGTAAACCACTGAACTGGGTCGGCGCCCGCCCGCCTATCAGGGGGACTTGCGTTTCTAGAGTGAATTCCCGTCTGATCGATGATCGCTCCCCCCGCTGCCAAGAATGGGTAGGCCGATCGTCTTAAGACGCGGGCTTCCTGCGTTCGAGTTCCTGGCGGATCGAGCTCAGGCGCTCCCCCACCTCGCGCTCGACCCCGTTCTGTGACGGCTCGTAGTACCGATGTCCCTTCAGCGACGCGGGCAGGTGCTGCTGCTCGACAACTCCGCCCTCGTGGTCGTGGG
Organism: Candidatus Dormiibacterota bacterium; assembly: GCA_963768105.1. GTDB lineage: Bacteria > Chloroflexota > Dormibacteria > Aeolococcales > Aeolococcaceae > Palsa-851. The sequence goes on from CAVYGR010000008.1 coordinate 94,905, forward strand.
CGTAGCGATAGCCGGCCCCAAATCCCATGGCGCGGCCGAGCCCGGTCACCGCATTGCGCAAATGCAGCGGCACGGGTTGATGCAGCGTGTCGGCGACATCCGATGATGCGGCGACGTAAGCGCGCAGCACGCTGTTGCTCTTCGGTGCCGCAGCCAGATAGAGCGTTGCCTCCGCGAGCGGCAGGAAGCCCTCGGGCATGCCGATGAAATGCACCGCCTGCTGGGCCGCGACGGCGACCCCGAGCGCAAGGGGATCGGCAAGACCGATGTCCTCGGCGGCGGAGATCACCAGGCGGCGAGCGACGAAGAGCGGATCCTCCCCGGCTTCGAGCATCCTCGCAAGCCAGTAGACGGCTGCGTCGGGATCACTGCCACGCACCGACTTGATGAAGGCGGAGATGAGCCAATAGTGCTGGTCCCCCGCTCGGTCGTAGAGCAGCGCCGGACTCTGCAGCGCTCCCTCGATGTCCGCGACGGTGACGCGCACCGCACCCGACGGATCTCGTGCCGCCGCCTGCACCGCGAGTTCCAGCGAATTGAGCGCGATCCGAGCGTCACCACCGCTCAGCGCGATCAGGCGGTTGATCGCGTCATCATCGACCGAAACCTGCTGGCCGCCGAGCCCACGCTCGGCATCGTTGAGCGCGCGGTAGATGAGACGGCGTAGGTCGTCCGCCTCCAGCGCCTCGAGCCGTATCACCCGGCTCCTCGAGAGCAGCGCGGCATTGACCTCGAACGACGGGTTCTCGGTGGTGGCACCGAGCAGGGTCACCGTGGCGTTCTCCACGTGCGGCAGCACCGCGTCCTGCTGGCTCTTGTTGAACCGGTGGATCTCGTCGATGAACAGGACCGTCCGGCGTCCGGAGCGCAGCCGCTCCCGGGCGCGCTCGACCACTTTGCGAAGGTCGGCGACCCCGGCGCTGGCGGCGCTCACCGCCTCGAACGCTGCGCCGCTGGCCCCGGCGATCAGCACCGCGAGCGTGGTCTTGCCGCTGCCCGGTGGACCCCAGAGGATCAGCGACGGCACCTCGCCCGCATCCACCGCGCGACGGAGCACCGTCCCGATGCCGATCGCCCGATGCTGACCTACGAATTCGTCGAAGGTGCGCGGTCGCATCCGTGTTGCCAGCGGCGCGTGGCGCGCGGCGTCCAAGGGAGCGTCGCTCGGGCGGTCGGGATCGACGCCGAACAGCGAGCTCTGCCCTACCACCGGGAAGCTCCGTTCAGCTGCTGGACGGCGGCGCTGTGACCACTGTCGGAGGCTCGAGTCCCGGCGCATCGCCCAGGACGCTGCGGAGCACCTGCGCGGCTCCGAGCAGTCCGGACGTCTCCGCCGGAACGACCAGCTTGGCGTTGGGGCTGTCGGCGAACTTCGTCAGCGTGTCCAGCTGGAGGATGGCGACCAGCGTCGGATCCGGTTGTGCGGCCTTGATCGACCCGTACACCGTCGAGATCGCCTGGGCGCGGCCCTCGGCCTCGAGGATTGTCGCCTGGCGGTTGCCTTCCGCGCGCAGGATCGCGGCCTGCCGCTCGCCTTCGGCCTGCTTGATCGCCGCCTGCCGGTTGCCGTCGGCGATGTTGACCGCCGACTGCTGCTGGCCCTCCGACTGGAGGATGCGAGCGCGCTTCTCCTGGTCCGCCTGCTTCTGCAGGGCCATCGCCTGGAGGATCTGCACCGGCGGAGAGATGTCCACGATCTCGATCCGGTTGATCCGGATGCCCCACTTGTCAGTGACCTGCTCCATCTGCATCTGCATCGCCGCGTTGATCTGCTCGCGCGATGAGAGCGCCTCATCGAGGCTGACGTTGCCGAACGCGTTACGCAGCGTGGTGCGCGCCTGCTGATCGATCGCCACGAGGTAGTCCGAGACGTTGAACAGCGCCGCGCGCGGCTCGATCACCTGACTGAATATGGTCGCGTTCACCGCCACGGCAACGTTGTCGCGGGTGATGACATCCTGTCGATCACCGGTGCGAGGGGTCTCGCGCATGTCGACGCGGAGCAGCCTGTCGATGAACGGGGTGATGATCGTCAATCCCGCCGGCGATTCCTTGCGGAACCGCCCGAAACGGGTGACCACGCCGGCGAACCCCTGGGGTACGACACGCACGGCACCGCCGATGAGGATGGCGACCACGATGAGCAGGACGACGACGATGATCGCCGTGACCAGACCGGTGTTGTCCACTGGCTTTCAGGCTCCTTTGGGGGGCGCGACCACCAGGGTGGTGCCGCGCACTTCGACGACGGTGACTTGCATATGCGCCGGCACGCCGCCCGGGGTGGTGGTCACGGCGAGCCAGCGCTCGTTGAAGAGTCGCGCGTGCCCTGGATGGTTCTCGTCGCCGACCGGCTCGAGAGTCAGCGCCGGCTGACCGACGAGGTTGTCCGAAGCGCCCTGCATCGCGAGGCGCGGACCGAGGTGGCGAGCCGACAGCCGGGCGAGCGTCGGTCGTACCAACAGCGTGCCGAGCAGGGCGACCGCGGCGCCGACGATCGCCTGCAGCCAGACCTGTGTCGGGAACACCGCGACGATGGTCGCCGCAAAGGCTCCGAGTGCGAGGAACAACGCGTAGAACGCCTGGGTGTGGACCTCCATGCCCACGAGGGCCAGACCTGCCACAAGCCACACCACCCACATCCAGGTCACCATGCCGCGAGTGTACCCGCCTTCAGATGCCGCTACACGCCGGTCTTCCCGTTGCGAAGGACGTCCGGTGCGCGCTGCATCCCGCCGAAGCCCGCTCACTCGGTAGACTGGAATCAGGCCCGATTCGGGTCCTGTCCATTCTCATAAGGAGCAGTCACTGTGCCGTCCACCGCAGCCGAGGTATTTGGCGAGATCAACGCTCGCATTGCCGCCGATCCGTCCAAAACCGCCGGGATGAACGCCGTCTACGCATTCGACCTCAGCGGGGAGCAGCCGGGCCAGTACCACATTTCGCTCAAGGACGGCACCGCCGACGTCGGTGAGGGAGCCCCGGAAAATCCCAACATCACCATCGCCATGAAGTCAGAGGATTTCATCGATCTTGCCACCGGCAAGCTGGACGGGACCATGGCCTTCATGAGCGGCAAGATCAAGATCAAGGGCGACATGGGCCTTGCCATGAAGCTCCAGTCGGTGCTGCGCTAGTCGCTTCCGAGCGCACGCCAGTGCGACCCACGCGTTTCGACTACGACGAAAAGCGGCGCGCGCTGCTCGTCGAGTGGTCCGACGGCGTGTCGCACCGCATTCCGTTCGCCGTGCTGCGCCGCGCCTGCCCGTGCGCCGCGTGCAAAGGCGAGCCGGGGTACCGCGGCCGCTTCAGCTCCGACCCGATGCTGCATCCCGGCGAGGACGAGCTCGCCGACATCTCGCTGGTCGGCGCCTACGGCCTGAACGCCGTGTGGGCGGACGGGCACAACACTGGCATCTACACCTACGAACGGCTCCGAGAGCTCGGGGTGGCGTCGGCGTAGAGTTCGCCGCCATGACTGAGGCAACGACGGGAACGACCGCTCCGCAGCTGCTCCAGGCGGTCGCCGACGGCGTGCTGACGCTCACGCTGAACCGGCCCGACGTACTCAACGCGATCACTCCGTCGTTGCTCGACGAGCTCACCGCGTCCCTCCGCGACGCCGCGGCGGGACACGACGTCCATGCCGTCATCATCACCGGAGCCGGACGCGGCTTCTGCAGCGGTCAGGACCTTCGCGCCGCCGGCGGCGATGGAGGGCTCGACGTCGCCGCGATCCTTCGCGATCACTACGCGCCCGCCGTGCGCGCGATCAGGTCGATGGACCAGCCGGTCATCGCCGCCGTCAACGGCGTTGCCGCCGGCGCGGGCTTCTCGCTCGCGCTGGCGTGCGACCTCCGCGTCGCCGCCGAGTCGGCCACGTTCGTACAGGCCTTCGTGCGCATCGGGTTGATCCCCGACCTGGCCAGCACGTACTTCCTCCCCCGGCTCGTCGGCCCGGCGCGGGCCGCGGAATTGACAATGCTCGGCGAGACGGTCGACGCGGGCCGGGCGCTCGACCTCGGGATCGTGAATCGCGTCGTGCCCGATGCCGAGCTCGCGGCTGTCGCCCTCGAGCTCGCTTTGCGTCTGGCCAGGGGGCCGCGCTCGATCGGTTTGACCAAGCGAGCCCTCGACGCGTCCGCGGACAACGATCTCGAAGCGCAGCTCGCGGTCGAAGAACGGCTCCAGACCGACGCGGTTGCGACCACCGACTTCGTCGAAGGCGTTTCGGCATTCCTCGAGAAGCGCCTTCCGATCTTCACCGGCGCCTAGCGCCGCCCGATGCAGGCCACCGCTATCGGGGAGCTCACGTCGCTGCTCGGGCCGTCCCGGGTGCTCAGCGGCAGCGAGGTGAGCGAGGACGACTGGCACGACGAGTCCCTGACCGCCCAGCGGCACGCTCCCGACGTCGTCGTCCTCCCCCATTCGGCGGCCGAGGTCGCCGAGATCATCAGGATCGCGCGCACCGCGGGCGCCGCCGTGACGGCGCGCGGCTCCGGCACCGGGCTTGCCGGGGCGTGCGTCCCGCGCGCCGGCGGCATCCTCGTCGCCTTTCGTGAGATGAGCGCGATCCTCGAGATCGACGTGGACAATCAGGTCGCCGTGGTCCAACCGGGCGTGACTCTGCATCAGCTGGATGAGGCGACCGCGGCGCACGGCCTCGTGTACCAGGTGTTCCCGGGCGAGAGCAGCGCGAGCGTCGGAGGCAGCGTGAGCACCAACGCGGGCGGCATGCGCGCTGTCAAGTACGGCGTGACCCGCCACCAGGTCCTCGGGCTGGAGGCGGTGCTGGGGACCGGCGAGGTGATCCGCACCGGCGGTAAATTCGTGAAGGCGACGTCCGGTTACGACCTCACGCAACTGATCGTCGGCTCCGAGGGCACGCTGGCGGTGGTCACCGAGGCGACGCTGCGGCTGCACCCTCGTTTCGCCCATGCCTCGACGGTGCTCGCACCGTTTCGCAGCGTCGCCGAGATCGCGACCGCGGTGCCGCGCATCGTGCAGAGCGGGGTGGCGCCGCTCATCCTCGAGTACATCGACATGCTGTCGATGGCCGCGATCACCGCCGCGCGCGGCCTCGAGCTCGGGATCGGGGCGGCCGTCAAGGAGGCGGCGCTGGCGTACCTGGTGGTCGTCCTGGAGTCCCGTGACCGGAGCTACCTCGACGAGGACATCGAACGTCTCGGCGACCTGCTCACCGGCCTCGGTGCACTCGACGTGTACGTGCTCCCGCCGCGCGCGGCCGCCGACCTGATCGAGGCACGCGAACGCGCCTTCTTCGCCGCCAAGGCCGCCGGTGCCAACGAGATCATCGATACCGTCGTCCCGCGCGCACAGATCCCCGAGTTTCTGGCAGAGGTGTCAGCAATCGCGCGGGCCACGGGCTCGATGGTGGTCGGCTGCGGTCACGCGGGCGATGGCAACGTGCACCTCTCCGTGTTCCAGCCCGACGGCGCAGCTCTCGAGGAGGTGCTCCGCGGCGTCTTCGCCGCCGGAGCCGCCCTGGGCGGAGCCATCTCCGGCGAGCACGGGATCGGCACCGACAAGCGCCGTCACTTCCTCGAGCTCGAGGACCCGGGGAAGCTCGCGCTCATGCGCCGGATCAAGACGGCATTCGATCCCGACGGCGTCCTCAACCCCGGCGTGCTCTTCGAACCGGCGCGCACAGCGGCGGGCTCGACGTCCCGATGATCGGCGCCGAGGCGGTGGTGCGCAGCTTCGTCGCCTCCGGCGTCGACGTCGTCTTTGCGAATCCGGGGACGTCGGAGATGCACTTCGTGGCAGTGCTCGACGCGGTGCCGGAGATGCGAGGCGTCCTCACGCTGTTCGAGGGTGTGGCTACCGGGGCCGCCGACGGTTACGCGCGCATGCGAGGGTCTCCAGGAGCAGCCCTGCTCCACCTCGGCCCCGGGCTCGGCAACGGACTTGCCAACCTGCACAACGCACGGCGCAGCCACGCCCCGGTGGTCGTGATCCTCGGCGACCACGCGACGTACCACCAACGCTACGACGCGCCGCTGCAGTCCGACATCGAGACGGTCGCTCGCAACGTCTCGTCGTGGATCCGCCGCAGTGGGCGCCCCGAGCACGCCGGCGCCGATGCCGCCGCGACGGTCGCCGCGGCCTGCCTCCCCCCCGGGCAGGTGGCAACGCTGATCCTCCCCGCTGATGTCTCGTGGTCCGAGGGCGGGTCGGTCGCAACGCCGGCGCCGCGCAGCGGTCGTGCCGAGGTGTCTGCGGCGACCATCGAAGCGGTCGCGGCGCGCCTGCGCTCACGCGAGGATGCGGCGCTGCTGCTCGGTGGCAGCACGCTTCGCGAGCAGGGCCTCCGCGCGGCGGCCCGCATCGCTGCAGCGACCGGCACCGCCCTGCTGGCGGAGACGTTCCCGGCGCGGATGGAGCGCGGCGCCGGGATCCCGGCGGTGCCGCGGCTCGCCTACCTCGCCGAGATGGCGGCCGGGCAGCTCGAAGGGCTCGATCACCTCGTCCTCGCCGATGCGCGCGCGCCCGTGTCCTTCTTCGCGTACCCCGGCAAGCCGAGCGACCTCGTTCCCCAGGACTGCGACGTCAGCGTGCTCGCGGGCGGTGCCGACGATGCGGTGGGAGCTCTCGAGGCACTTGCCGAAGCGGTGGACGCGGGCATGGAGTGCGCGGTCGCCGGCGCCAACCGGCAGGAGCGGCCCAGCGGCGCGCTCGGCGCCGAGTCGATCGCGCACGCGATCGGGGCTCTCCTTCCGGAGGGCGCGATCATCTCCGACGAGGCGAACACCAGCGGCACCTTCCTGCCCGCAAGCACCGCCGGAGCGCCGCGCCACGATCTGCTGACCCTGACCGGGGGATCGATCGGACAGGGCTTGCCGGTCGCCGTGGGGGCCGCGATCGCCTGCCCAGACCGTCCCGTCCTCGCCCTCGAAGCGGACGGATCGGCGCTCTACACGCTGCAGTCGCTCTGGACCATGGCGCGCGAGCAACTCGACGTCACCACGGTCGTCTTCAGCAACCGGCGCTACGCCATCCTGCGCATGGAGCTCGCCCGAGTCGGAGCGACGGCTTCGGGAGAGCGGGCGCTCCGGATGCTCGACATCACCCCACCCGATATCGACTTCGTGGCCCTGGCGCGCGGCTTCGGGGTGCCGGCGTCCCGTCCCGAGACCGCCGAGGCATTCAGCGATGCGCTCGAACGCTCCTTTGCAGAGGCGGGTCCCCACCTGATCGAGGCTGTGATCCCCTCCCTGTTCTGAGGCAGTCTCATCGGCGCCGGCCGGCCTTCCGCCGTGCGCTCAGCCTCGAAAGCGTTCCCCGGCGCGGATCGGGACCGCCAGCCAGTTCTCCCGCGGTGGCAGCGGACAGCTCCACTGCGGGTCGTAGCTGCACGACGGCTGGTAGGCGAAGTTGAAGTCGAGGATCACACGCCCGGCGGTCTCGCCGAGGTCGGCGCCCTTCGCGGTGTCGAGCAGGTACCTGCCCGCACCGTAGGTCTCGCCGCCGCTGGTGGCGTCGCGGAACGAGACGAAGAGCCCGCCCGCATAGTCGAGGAGCCAGAACACCGACAGGCTCAGCGGCTCGCCGTCCAACAAGAAGCGAGCGGTTCCCGCTCGTTCCGCGGTGACATGACCTGCGGTCGACCCGGGAAGTTCGAACGTCGCGCCGTCCGCGGCCTCGATGTCCGCAAGCACGCGGAGCGCGGAGTCGTACGGGTAGTACTCGGGGGCGGTGGCGTCACCGCGCGCATCGGCGGGTATCGGGCTCTGCGGATGGGACCGATACAGTCGATCCCGCTCTCGCTTCCAGCCCAGCCACGCGCGCTCCGGATCATGCTCGGCGCGGACCGACGCGTAGAGCTCGCTGACCCGGCGACGCCAGTCGGCACGAGGTTCTCACAGGCGATCTCCGATCATCGCGGTTCGCTACGGACCGTCGCCGTAGACAACACCGCCGCGCAGCTCATCGAGGCGGCGCATCCGTGCATGCGCGCTCTCCCCGAGGCGCGACAGCACACCGGCGATGAGTGCCTCGGTGAGGGCGACCGCCGAGACCATTGAGTCGAAGGGAGCGACGGTCGTCTGCACCCCGGTCACGAGCACGAATTTCGACGACGCGGCGGCCGGTGAGAGCCACGGGTCGGTGAGCAGCACGACGGTGCTGCCCCGGCTGGCGGCGACCTTCAGCGCTGCTGATGGTGTCGCTCTGGTAGCGCCGGTAGTCGAAGACGACGAGCACGTCGCGCCGCCCCAGGTCGACGAGATGATCAGCGGGGTTGCTCCGCTCCGGGTCGATGAGCTCCACCCCGCCCCGGATGAGGTGCAGCTGGCTGGCGAGATATCGGGCGAGAAAGGCGCTCACCCGCCCGCCGAGCGCCAGGACGCGCCCCCGCGAGCTCGAGAGCAGATCGACGACGGCCTCGAAATCGTGCTCGGACACCATGTCCAGGCTCGTCCTGAGGCTGTGTTCGAAGGTCGCGAAGGAGTCGTGGAGGACCGAATCGCTGTGCGCTGGTTCGGCGAGGTCCAGGCGTGCCAGGGGCGAGCTCAGCCGCGCCTGGAGCTCCTCGCGCAGCGAGTCCTGGAACTCCGGGTAGCCCCGCAGCCCCAGCTTGGTGATGAATCGGGTCGCGGTTGCCGGGCTCACCCCTGCACGTTCTGCGAAGCGAGTCAGGCTCTCGAGCCCGGCGACCGGGTAGAACGCGAGGAGCACCTGGGCCAGCCTCCGTTCGGAGGCGCTGAGCGTACCCATCCGCTGACGGACCAGCTCGCCGATCAGGAACTCCGGCATCGAAACGATTCTTACAGTTTTAACCTGATCGGGTTTGGGCGGTAAATCTGTTGACGCTCGGTGAGGGGCGCTGCTACTGTGCGCGCACCATCCGGATCGCACGGGGAGATGAGCCGATGACCGTCCAGGCTATTGACAGCGACACCGAGACTCTCCACAGGCTCGGCTACGCGCAGGAGCTCTTGCGAAAGATGGGGGGCTTCTCCAACTTCGCGGTCTCGTTCACGATCATCTCGATCCTGTCGGGCTGCCTGACCGCGTATGGCACCGCGATGCTCAACGGCGGCCCGATCGATATGAACATCGGCTGGCCGCTGGTCGGGATCATGGTCATCATCGTCGGGCTGGCCATGGCCGAGATCTGCTCGGCCTACCCGACTGCGGGAGGTCTCTACTACTGGTCAGCAAAGCTTGCCGGCAAAAATGCGCCGGCGTGGAGCTGGTTCACGGGGTGGTTCAACCTGCTCGGCCAGGTGGCGGTCACGGCGGGTATCGACGGCGGCCTCGCGCTGTTCGCGTCAGCCTTCATGAACAACTGGTTCGGGTATCCGCTCGACGCCCCGCATATCCTGCTCGTCTATGCAATCGCGCTCTTCTTCCATGGGTTGCTCAACACTTTTGGAGTCCGTTTGGTAGCACTCCTCAATGACATCTCAGTGTGGTGGCACATCATCGGCGTGGTGGTCATCGTTGCCGTGCTGCTCATCGTGCCGAAGCATCACGAGTCGGTGGGATTCATCTTCACGAGTTTCCAGAATGGTAGTGGAGCGAGCTTCCCCGGGTCGGTGATCTACGTATTCTTGATTGGTCTCTTGCTAGCGCAATATACGTTCACGGGGTATGACGCCTCGGCGCACATGACCGAAGAGACAAGGAACGCGGCCATTGCGGGTCCCCGGGGTATCGTGATGTCCATAGTCGTTTCGCTGTTCGCCGGCTGGGTTTTGCTCATCGGTGTGACATCGGCTATTCAGAACTACGCTGTTGAGGCGGCCAACCCGGTGCCGGCCGCCAAAATTTTCATCGACGCTGCAGGGGGTGGCCTCGGACAGCTCCTACTGCTGATCGCAATCGGTGCGCAGTTCTATTGCGGCATGTCATCAGTGACCGCTAACTCGCGGATGATCTATGCCTTCTCCCGTGACGGGGCCGTACCCGGCCACCGTCTCTGGAGCAAGATCAACAAGCGGACGCGTACCCCAACGAACTCGATCTGGCTTGCTGCGGTATTGGCGTTCATACTTTGGCTGCCCTATCTATACAACCCCAATGCCTACTTCGCCGTAATCTCCATTGCGGTCATCGGTCTCTACATCGCATACGGCACTCCGATCCTGCTCCGGCTGCGGGCCCGTGACAATTTCAAACCGGGCCCCTGGAACCTGGGCAGGTGGAGCCGCCCAATTGGCATCGTAGCCGTCGCATGGATCGTCATCATCACCATCCTCTTTGTGTTGCCCATCACATTCCCCGTGACGCTCGGCAACTTCAACTACACAATCGTCGCTGTGGGAGTGGTCGCCGTGGGCACGACCGTGTGGTGGTTGGTGTCGGCCAAGAACTGGTTCAAGGGACCGCAGATTCAGGGCACGCCGGAGGAACTGGCATCGATCGAAGCGGGGCTCGTCGCGCGCGCGCCGACGCCCGCCGTCGCCGCAGGCTGATATACGCTGAATCAGTAGCTATCACGCGTGCTCGCGGCCGTCGCGCCGCGAGCACGCGAAGGGCCCAGAGATGTCCAAACCAAAGATCGGCGTCACCTGCAGTCCGCTCCGCGGACCCGCGTACTACGCGCCCTATCTCCGCGCGGTTGAGGCGGCCGGTGGCGAGCCGGTCTCGCTCGACCCATCGGCGGAGGGCCTCTCGCCGGAGCAAGCGACGGCGATGGTGCGCGAGATCGACGGTCTGCTCGTGCCGGGCGGCTGGGACGTCGATCCACCCGCCTACGGCGAGGACCGCCAGGAGGAGACCCCGAACGTCGACACCCCGCTCGACCTCACCGAGATCGCGCTGGTGCGCGCCGCGGTCGACGAGGGTGTCCCGGTCTTCGGCATCTGTCGCGGCCAGCAGGTGATCAACGTGGCGCTGGGCGGTTCGCTCCTCCAGCACATCGACGGCCACGACATGCACGGCCATCCGCGGGATCTGCTCTCCCACCCCATCGACATCGTCCCCGGGTCAGAGCTTGCGCGGGCCACGTCGGGCGAGACGTTGATGGTCAACAGCCTCCACCATCAGTCGGTGAAGGACGTCGCCCCGGGGCTGCACATCACCGCGCACAGTCCCGACGGTATCATCGAGGGCCTCGAATCGACCGACGGGATGATCGTTGCGGTGCAGTGTCATCCCGAGGAGTTGCTCGGGCAGCAGGGCTGGGCGATGTCGCTGTTCCAGCGCTTCGTCGACCGCGTCGCCGAGCATGAGAAGAACGGCGTGGCCGCGTCCGACGCAACGCGAAACGGAGGCTAGAGATGTTGACCCGCGAGGAATTGACCAACGCCGTCGGCGCCGGGGAGATCGACACCGTGATCGTCGCCTTCACCGATATGCAGGGACGCCTGATGGGCAAGCGCATGGAGGCGCATTTCTTCCTCGAGGAGATGGAGGCTGATCACCCCATCGAGGGCTGCAACTACCTGCTCGCGCTCGAGATGGAGATGGATCCCGTGCCCGGGTATGAGATGGCGAGCTGGGAGCGCGGTTACGGCGACTTCGCGATGATCCCCGACTTCGCGACCATGCGCCGCATCCCCTGGCTGGAGGGGACGGCGATGGTCCTGTGCGACGTCGGCTGGAACGACGGCGGGCCGGTGCGTCCGTCGCCGCGGCAGGTGCTCAAGGCGCAGGTGGAGCGGGCGCGCGCGCTCGGCTTCGACGCGATGTTCGGCTCCGAGCTGGAGTTCTTCCTGATCAAGCAGACGTACGCGCAGGCGTACGAGCAGCACTACCGCGGGCTGACCCCGTCGGTGCCCTACATCCTCGACTACCACATCCTTGCCACCAGCTACGACGAGCCCTTCATCCGGGCGGTGCGCAACGGCATGCAGGCGGCGGGCATCAGAGTCGAGAACTCCAAGGGCGAGGCGTGGCCCGGCCAGCAGGAGATCAACTTCCGCTACAGCGACGCGGTGACCATGGCGGACAACCACACCATCTACAAGAACGGCATCAAGGAGCTCGCCCAGCAGCACGGTTGCTCGGTGACCTTCATGGCCAAGCCGGATCACACCTGGATCGGCAGCTCGTGTCACATTCACTCGAGCCTCTGGCGCGACAAGGATGCCGCGTTCGCCGGGCAGTCGCCCATCTTCCGGCAGTATCTCGCCGGCCAGGTCGCGCACTCCGCCGAGCTCGCCGTATTTCTGGCGCCGAACATCAACTCCTACAAGCGTTACGCGGCGGGCAGCTGGGCGCCGACCACGCTGGCGTGGGGATACGACAACCGCACGTGCGGGTTCCGCGTCGTCGGCCACGGCAGCGCGCTGCGCGTCGAGTGCCGCATCCCGGGCGCGGATGCCAACCCCTACCTCGCCTTCGCCGCGTTGCTCGCCGCCGGGCTCGAGGGGATCGAGAAGCAGCTGGAGCTTTCACCGCCCTTCGAGGGCAACGCGTACGAGTCCGACGTGGAGCGCTTTCCACACACGTTGAACGAGGCGATCGCCGCGCTGGAGCACGGCACCATCGCCCGCTCGGCGTTCGGCGACGATGTGGTCGACCACTACCTGAACTACGCGCGCACCGAGCAGCACTCTTCGACAAGGTGGTGACCTGCTACGAGCGCGAGAGGTTCTACGAGCGCGGATGACGCTTCGGTTGCTGAACCCGGCCACGGAGGAACCCGTGGCCGAACTAGAGGCGGCCGGAGTCGCCGAGACCGACCGCGCTGTGGCGGCGGCTCGGGCCGCGTTCCCGGCGTGGCGTGCGGTGGCGCCGTCCGATCGCGCCCGACTGCTGCGCCGCTTGGCGTCGCTCGTCGAAGACCATGGCGAGGAGCTCGCGCTTCTGGAGACCCGCAACGTGGGGAAGCCGATCTCCGATTCCCGGGGCGAGGTCGGCATGGTCGCGGAGGTCTTCCATTTCTACGCGGGCGCCGTCGACAAGCACCTCGGGCAGACCATCCCGGTTGCCGGCGGGGTCGACATGACCTTCCGCGAGCCCCTCGGTGTGGTTGGGTTGATCGTGCCCTGGAACTTCCCGCTCAACATCGCGAGCTGGAAGGTCGGTCCGGCGCTGGCGTGCGGCAACACCATCGTCCTCAAGCCGGCGGAGCTGACGCCGTTGACGGCGATCCGACTCGGAGAGCTGGCACTCGAGGCCGGTATCCCGCAGGGGGTCCTCAATGTCGTGGTCGGTCCCGGCCGCGTGGTCGGCGAGCGCCTCGTCCATCATCCGGATGTCGCCAAGATCGGCTTCACCGGGTCGACGGAGGTGGGCATCGGGGTGATGCGGGGCGCCGCCGACACGGTCAAGCGCGTGACGCTGGAGCTCGGTGGCAAGTCGGCTAACGTCGTCTTCGCCGACGCGGACCTCGAGCGTGCGGCCGCGGCCGCGCCGTACGCGGTCTTCGGCAACGCCGGGCAGGACTGCTGCGCGCGCTCACGCATCCTCGTGCAGCGTGAGGCGTACGACCGCTTCGTGTCGCTGCTCATCGCCGCGACCGGCGCGCTCCGCGTCGGTGATCCCGAGAACGCCGCGACCGAGGTCGGCCCGCTCGTTTCGGCGCACCACCGCGAGAAGGTGGCGTCGTTCGTGGAGACGGAGCCACTCTTCCGCGGATCGATTCCCGACGGCCCGGGATTCTGGTTTCCATGCACGCTCGTTGAGGCGACCAACGACGACCGGGTCGCGCGCGAGGAGGTGTTCGGTCCGGTGGCGGCCATCATCCCGTTCACCGACGAGGCGGACGCGGTGCGCATTGCCAACGACACCCCGTACGGGTTGTCCGGCTCGATCTGGACCGGCAACGGCGCGCGCGCCCTCCGGGTGGCGAGAGCGCTCGACACCGGGGTGCTCTCGATCAACAGCAACTCCTCGGTGCGCGTCTCTACACCCTTCGGAGGTTTCAAGCAATCGGGGTTCGGCCGTGAGCTGGGGATGCACGGGCTCGACGGCTACTCCGAGGTCAAGAACGTGTACATGTCGACGGAGGGCTGACGGATGGGACGCCTCGATGGCAAGGTGGCGGTGATCACAGGGGCCGCCGGCGGTATCGGCCGCGAGGCGGCGGTGCTCTTCTCCGAGGAGGGGGCGTCGGTCGTGGTCGCCGACATTGGGAGCTCGGCCGGCACGGAGGCGGCAAGTCAGTGCAGGCGCGCGACCTTCGTCGATGTCGACGTGAGCGACGCGGTGAGCGTGCGCTCCCTGTACGCGAGAGCCCTCGAGATCTACGGCGGCGTCGACATCCTCTACAACAACGCCGGCATCATGCCGGCCGACGACGACTCGATTCTCATCACCGAGCCCGATGCGTGGGACCGTGTCCAGAAAGTCAATGCCAAGGGCGTGTTTCTCTGCTGCAAGTACGGCATCCCCCATCTGCTCGAGCGCGGTGGCGGCTCGGTGATCAACGTCGCGTCGTTCGTTGCCCTGGTGGGTGCGGCGACCTCGCAGATCGCGTACACGGCGTCGAAAGGCGCGGTCCTCTCGATGAGTCGCGAGCTGGCCGTGCAGTTCGCGCGTCAGGGGGTTCGGGTCAACGCGCTCTGTCCCGGACCGGTGGAGACTCCGCTGCTCATGCGCCTCTTCTCCGACAACCCCGCTGCCTACGAACGGCGGCGCATCCATCTACCGATGGGCCGCCTCGCCACGGCGCGAGAGATCGCCAACGCGGCCCTCTTCCTGGCGAGCAGCGAATCGTCGTACGTCAACGGCGCAACGTTCCTCGTCGACGGCGGCCTCACAGCCGCGTACGTCACGCCGGAATAGCGCGCGACGCGCCGGAGGCGGCGCGGAACCCCGTGTCATGATGACCATGCATGGCGCTCGAGACAGCCCTTCGGCCCGTCGGCAAGATCGACCCTGGCGCCGGAGCCGCCGAGCCGCCGTTGCCGCCGGTGAGCATCCATGGTCTGGCCACCGCCGTTCCTTCCCATCGGGCGAGCGGCGCCGAGGTGCTCCGCCTCATCAGCCGACTGTGGCCGCGGCTCGAACGTCGCGTGAGCCTCTTTGCCGACGAGCTCGCCGATACGCAGCGGTATCTCGTCCGGCCGATCGAGGAGGGTCTCGTTCCCCTGTCGCCTGGTAACCAGGCGGTGCGCTACGCTGCCGAGGCGACGCCGCTCGCGATCGCCGCCGCCGCAGGCGCGCTCGCCGACGCCGGCGCGGCCGCCGAGGACATCGGGCTGCTCGTCGTCTCCTCGTGCACGGGCTTTGTGCTTCCCGGGATCGACGTGCAGTTGATCAACCACCTCGGACTCCGCAGGGACGTCGCGCGCATGCCCTTCATGCACTTCGGCTGTGCCGGCGGTGCGGCGTCGCTCGCCTGGGCGAGCGACTGGGTGCGCTCGCACCCGTCGCAGGCGGCCATGGTCGTCGCGGTCGAGGTGCCATCGCTCACGTTTCGACCCGGCGACACCTCAGCGGACAACCTGCTCAGCGTCCTGGTGTTCGGCGACGGGGCCGGCGCGGCGGTGCTCCGTGGCGATCAGCGGCCCGCGCGCATCGGCGTCGGCAGAACGGCATCGCGTCTGGTGGCGGCGAGCACCGACGCGCTCGGCTTTGAACGAGCCGACGACGGCTTTCGGGTGGTCGTGTCGCGCCAGCTGCCCCGCCTGCTCGAGGCCACCCTGCCCGCGCTGGTCACCGAGTTCGTCGGCCCGGCGTCCGAGCTCGACGTCATCGCGCTCCACCCGGGCGGCCAGGCGATCGTCGACTCGGTGCTCCGATGCCTCGACCTGACGGAACCTCACGTCGCGGCCACCCGGAGCATCCTGCGGCGGGTGGGGAACACCTCGTCTGCCGCGATCCTCTTCGTGCTCGAGGAGCTCGGGTCGCACCTGCCCGCCCCGGCCGGCCGTGGGCTGGCCGCCGCGTTCGGCCCCGGCCTGACCGTCGAGCTCCTCGAGTTGCGCTGGGCCGCGTGACGCCGGGGGCCCGGACCGCCCTGGTGCTCGCCATGGGAGTGCAGCGACTTGCCGAGCTGCGGATCTCCGCGCGCAACCGGAGGACCATGGGGCGGGCCGAGCAAGCGGCGCCGGCGACCTACCCGCTGATGGTCGGCGCGCACCTCGCGCTGTTCGCCGTCAGCGCGTGGCCGCGGCCGGCGCGCCGCGTGCCACGCGCCGTGGAGTGCGCTGCCCTGTTCGGACTCGCGGTCTCCGCCTGCCTGCGCGTCTGGGTGATCCGCACCCTTGGTGACGATTGGAATGTCACCGCCCACGTGAGCCCGGACGCCGCCGTCGAGACCACGGGGCCGTATCGCTACATCCGCCATCCCAACTACGTCGCGGTTGCGCTGGAGTTCGCCTGCCTCCCCGCGGCGGTCGGTGCGGCGCCGGAGGCGCTGGTGCTCTCGCTTGCCAACGCGGCGCTCCTGCTGCCACGCATCCGGGCCGAAGAGCGCCTGCTCGATGCGGTCCCCGGCTACCACGAGTCCTTCGAGGGTGTTCCTCGATTCATCCCCCGGGTGGGGCGGCGCAGCCGTCAGATTCCCAGCAGCGCCAGCCAGTCCTTGATGGTGAGCTCGCGGAAGGTCTGATACCCGCAATTGATGGCGAGCAGCTTGCCCAGGGTTGTCGGATCGTCGGTCGCGTGAGCGATCGCTCGACGGCTGAGCCACGGAGCCCTCGCCATCAGGAGCGCGAGTTCGGTCAGTCGGCGTCGCTGGCGGACGACGTGCGCATGATCAAGGCGGTAGCGATGAGCGGCCTCGGCGGTCGAGATCCGAGCCGACAGCACATCGTCGATGTGTCGAGCCACCCGCTCCGCCAGCAGCATCCCGATCGCGAGGCCCTCCCCGGTGGTGGGGTCGTCATAGCCCGCGGCGTCGCCGACGAGGAAGACACGACCCTCGGCCACGGTGCGCGCCCGCTGGCGAAATTGCGCCGCCCCAAGCGGGCCGGCGACGAGCTCGGCTCCCTGCAGCGCGGGGATCGCCGCGCGGGCCGCGGCCTCGTACGTCCTGGCGGTGATCGGCGGTCGCAGGCGGCGCGTCAGGAGCTGCACGAGCAGCAGGTCGGCGCCGACTGGGGCCTCGTACCACTCGTGGCCGTGGCACAGGGTGACCGTGATCCCGCGGCGATGACGCACGTCCGTCCGCCAGTGCCCGGCAAGCCCGTAGCGCTGCTGCGCTGGAGCCCGCGTGGCGAGACCCGCCCATCGACGGACGCCGGAATGCAGCCCGTCCGCCCCGATGACGACGTCCGCGTCGATCGTGTCGCCGCCGATGACGACACCCACGCCAGTCCCGGACGTGCCGTGCAGGAGGCCGGTGACACGTTCTCCTTCGCGCACGATCGCGTTCGGCTCTCGCCGGAGCGCATCGACGAGGGTCGCGTCGAAGGTCGTGCGGCGGATCCCAAGACCGTGGCCGTCCTCGCCGGCGCGAGGGGGCGGAAAGGACGCCGCCGCGGCTGGGTGACCGCCTTCGTGCTGGTATCTGACCCCATGGAGCGGCCGTGCCCCCGTGGCCATCACCTGTTCATAGAGCCCAAGGCGTCGCAGCACCGCCACGCCGGGCGGCATCAGGCCCTCGCCGCAGGCCTTGTCACGCGGGAACGTGGCGCGATCGACCAGCACCACCCGGTGGCCCGCCCGGGCCAGCACGAGCGCGGTGGTCGCACCGCTCGGCCCTCCTCCGACCACCACCACCTCAGTCTCCGGCACGCGGGCACTCTCGCAGAACGCGGTTCCTGTCGGCATGCCGAGGACCCTCGGGGCATGATTGCTCGGTGAACTTCCTGCAGGGCCTCCACGGGGCGGTCGCCCTGGCGCTGCTCCCGGCGCTGCTCTTCGCCGAGGAAGCCGGCGTGCCCCTGCCCTTCGCGCCCGGCGAGCTGGTCCTCCTGGTCGCCGGACTGCTCATCGCCTCCGGGGGGCTCAACCCATACGCCTTCATCCCGCTCAGCCTGTTCGCCTGCGCCGCCGGCTCTCTGGTCGGATACAGCTGGGCGCGCGTGGTCGGCGACCACGGGTTGCGCGGACTCGCCCGGCGCCTGCGCCAGCAGCGCAACCTCGAACGGGTCGAAGATCGACTGCGAGCGGCCGGCTGGGTGAAGATCGGGATCAGCAGGCTCATCCCGGGGCTGCGCATCTATACGACGCTCGTTGCCGGTGCGGTGCGGGTTTCGCGGGGTTCGTTCCTCATCGCGATTGCGTGGTCGACGGTCGTCTGGGTCGGCGTCTTTGTCTCGCTCGGGATGCTCATCGGTGTCCCGGTCGTGCATTTCCTCGATCGAATCCAGCAGCTCGCGCTGCAGGGCGCCATCCTCATCCTCATGGGCGTCGGCTGCTACCTCGCGGTGCGCAAGACCCCGTCCTCGTCGGGAGCGGGGCTGGTGCGGGTACCGCGATGGATCCGGGTCCTGCTGGCGGCCGGGATCGACATCGGGGTCGTCGCCAGCATCGTCACGGGGCTGATCGCTGTTGCCCGGCTCCTGGATTTCGGATTCGGCGGCAGCTGGGTCGATGCGGTCGTCACCCTGCTCGTCGTCGGGGCCTTCTATGTGATCGTCGCCCGCCGCAGTGCGGGCGCAACGGCGGGCGAGGTCTTGCTCCAGACGAGCTATGTCAGCGGAGTCGGCGTCCCGGTCCGGCCGCGAGCTGCGCTGGAGGCCGTGCGCTCGCTGATCATGCGCCCGGACGACGAGCTCACCGCGACCGGCGATCTGCTCCATGCCCTCGGCGATCCCGACCGCCTGCGGATCGTTACCCAGCTCCTCGATGGCCCGCGGGCGGCGGCCGACCTCGCCGAGCGCACCAAGCTGTCGTCGTTCGAGGTGATGCATCAGCTCGATCGCCTGCAGTCCAACGGTGTCGTGACGATGACCGGCCAGGAGCCGGACATCGTCTACAGCGTGCGGTCCGACCTGCGCCCGGTGCTCGTGCAGCTCCTCGCGATCATGGAGTCGATCCCCAGCCCGAAGGCGGTCCCCGCGACGGGCGAGAGTCTGCACGTCCTTGTCGTCCTGACGATCTCTGACTAGAAGTCAGCGAATGGACCACGCGATGGTCGCGCAGGTACGGCGATTCAATCGGCTCGTCACCCAGCACGTGGGGGCGCTCAACGATCGCTTCCTCTCCCGCGGCCATCCGCTCGGTGAGGCTCGGGTCATCTGGGAGATCGGGACTGAGGGACGCGAGGTGCGGAGCCTGCGCGGCCAGCTCGGACTCGACTCGGGATACCTCAGTCGCCTGCTGCGCAACCTGGAAGCGGAAGGACTGGTGGTGGTGGGCCCGGATCGGCCGGACCGCCGCCGCCGGATTGCTCGGCTGACGGAGGCTGGACTGGCAGAACGAGCGGTGCTCGACGGTCGCAGCGATCTGGCTGCCGAATTGGTGCTGGCCACCCTGAGCGAAGGCCAGCGCCGAAGGCTGGTCGGGGCCATGGCCGACGTCGAAACCCTGCTGACCGCGTCGATGGTCGTCGTGGCGCCGATCGATCCCGCCCACCCGATGGCGCAGCACTGTCTGCGCGCGTACGTCGCCGAGCTCAACCGCCGGTTCGACGCCGGCTTCGATCCCGCGCGGAGCATCTCCGCTGCCGAGGAGGAGCTGCGCCCTCCCGTCGGACTGTTCCTGCTTGCCTCGCTGCAGGAGCGCCCGGTCGGCTGTGGAGCGCTCAAGTTCCACGGCGACGAGCCCACCGAGATCAAGCGCATGTGGGTGGACTCCTCGGTGCGCGGCCTCGGCATCGGCCGTCGCGTGCTGACCGAGCTCGAGACCCAGGCGGTGCGGAACGGCGCCTCGATTCTCAGGCTCGAGACCAACCGGACGCTGAGTGAGGCCATCAGCCTGTACCACTCGGCCGGCTACGACGAGGTCGCTCCGTTCAACGACGAATCGTACGCGCATCACTGGTTCGAAAAGCGCCTGCAGCCTCTTGGGAGCTCATAAGGCCCGGACTGCGATGATCGCGTCACCCCAGGGTCACAGAGCGCCGAACCCACGATCGCTCGAGCCTGGCAGCGGCCAACCTTTGCGATGAGAGGCCGCGCCCCAGGCCTCGTGTGGGCTCGCAGCGGAACGGGGCTCCGCGGGGGATCGAGCGATCACTGGTCTTTCGGGGAGACCTGCTTCGAAGTCATCGCCGGCAGGCAATCAGTGGCAGCGCAGGCCCGTCCTGAGCGCGCTCATTCGCATTGCGGTCGTGGTGATTCCCGCCGTCGCGGGCATTGCGGCCGGAGCAGTGGCGAGCAGGCTGTTGCCCCACGCCGCCGGTTTCGGACCAACGGCTCTGTCGTTTGTGGCCGTCTCGCTGGTGATGCTCGTCACCATCATCGCCCTGGAGCGCGCCGGGCGCCGGCTCCTTCCCCTCGCCGCCCTGCTCAACCTTTCCCTGCTCTTTCCGGACCGCGCTCCCAAACGCTTTGCGGTTGCGAGACGCGTCGGCAAGCCGCGCGATCTGCAGCAGCAGCTGCAAGCCGCACGCGACAAGGGTGTCGAGGGCGGCGAGGTCGCCTACATGCAGCGGGTGCTGGAGCTCGTCGCCGCGCTCAGCGTCCACGATCGCCAGACCCGCGGCCACTCGGAACGAGTGCGCGTCTTCGCCGACCTCATCGCCGACGAGATGAACCTGCCGGTCGCCGATCGAGCCCGTCTGCGCTGGGCATCGCTCTTGCACGACATCGGGAAACTCGTTGTCCCCGCTGAGATTCTCTCCAAGCCGGCGGCGCTCAACGAATCCGAGCAAACGGCGGTGCGCCGCCATCCCGAGGAGGGCGAGCGCCTCATCGGGCCGTTGCGCGCGTGGCTCGGCGAGTGGGGCGACGCGGTGGTGCAACACCACGAACGGTTCGACGGCAAGGGATACCCCCACGGACTCGCGGGAGAACAGATCTCCCTCGCCGGCCGCATCGTCGCCGTTGCCGACTCATATGAGGTCATGACCGCGGTGCGTCCCTATCGCAAGCCGGTGGGGGTTGCGGCTGCTCGCCAGGAATTGGTGAAGTGCTCGGGAAGCCAGTTCGACCCGATGGTCGTTCGCGCCTTCCTCAATATCTCGATGGGCCGTCTCTGGCGGGTCGTCGGCTTCGGCTCGTGGATCGCGCAGCTTCCGCTGCTGCTATGGGTCGACCGCCTCGGCTGGAACTGGGGGGCCGCGATCGTGTCCGGCTCGACCGCGCTCAGCCTGACCGCGCCGGGAGTCCTGCCACAGCCATCGCCCTTCGTGGGTCCGGGGGCGCCCATCCTCACGGTCAGCGGTCCCCTGCACCCCACGGGCCCGGGGACATCGGGCGGGTCGTCGGGGTCGTCGCCGTCGAGGCCTGCCGGCGCCGGTGGTCCATCGGGCGGACCGGGAGGTCCGCCGCGGCGAGGATCGACAGTCCCCCCAACAGCGACTCTCCCGGCCACCGCGATTCCATCGCCGCTGCCGACCGGCAGCGCCGTCCCGACACTCCCACCGACACCCCGTCTGGTGCCGACGTCGCTGCCCATACCGACCCCAACCCCCGCACCCACGCCAACCCCCACACCGGCCCCGACGCCAACGCCCGTCCCCGATCCGCCGCCGGCGGTGATCGTCCAGGCTGGTGGCGTGGCTCTGCTCGGTGCCTACAAAGGATCCGGCAGCTTCACCGACAGCGACGTGTCAAGCGACACATTTACCGCGACCGTCAACTACGGCGATGGCAGCCTCACGCAAACGCTGAAACTGGGGAGTGGCGGCACCTTCAAACTGGCGCACAGCTATGGAATCCTGGGCTCCTACACCGTGACCGTAACGGTGACCGACAACCACGGCCGGTACGGCACCGCGGTCACCACCGTGACAGCAATCTAACCAGCACTGCAGGGCGGCAGCGGTTGCGAGCGGCCATCAGCGCTTGTACCCGTCGCTGGTATGCATGTCCGATGTCATGCTGCCGGCGATGACCATCGAGACGAGCCCGTGTGGTTCGACCGGCCGCCCGCGAAAGCTGCCAAGAACCCTCTCGATCGACATCGGTGGCAGCGGCGTGAAGGCATCTGTGCTCGACGCATCCGGATCAATGCTCGCCGACCGAGTCAGGGTCGCCACCCCGTATCCATGCCCACCGGATGTCCTCGTCGGCACGATTGCGACTCTCGTCGAGCAGCTTCGCGGGTTCGAACGCGTGTCCGTGGGTTTCCCGGGAGTGGTTCGCAACGGGTGTGTGCTCTCGGCGCCGGAGTTCGTGAGTGTCGGCGGTCTCGGGACGGCGGTGGACTCCGATTTGCTGGAGGCGTGGACGGCCTACGATCTCGCCGGCGCCGTGAGTGCGGCCGTGGGCAAGCCCACCCGTGTGGCCAACGACGCCGACGTGCAGGGACTTGCGGTGATCGCGGGCAAAGGGCTCGAGCTGGTCATAACGCTGGGCACGTCGGTGGGAACCGGACTGTTTCAGGACGGCACGCTCGCGCCTCACATGGAATTCGCGCATCACCCGTTTCACGATGGCGAGACGTACTACCAGCAGCTCGGCGACGCCGCGCGCAGGCGCATCTCTGCCGAGGAGTGGAATCTTCGAGTTCGGCGTGCGGTCGAGACCCTCGACGCACTCTTCTTCTTCGACCACGTGTACATCGGCGGCGGCAATTCGGTGCACGTCACCGCCGACCTCGGGCCCAAGGCGTCCATCGTCGACAACAGCGCCGGCATCCTTGGTGGCATCAGGATCTGGGACCAGGGGTTCAGCGGCTGAGGGGCGGCGGCGCATCATTCCCGCAGGCATGGCAGACGAGCCCCAGCCCTCGCACCTGAGAAGCAAACTCGCATTCAGCACCACGCTTCTCGGACTCGTCGCGGTTGCCGGCATCTTCGGGGTCGTCCTGTCGCTGGTGCAGCGCCCGCCGGTCGCGCCGCGCTCCGTCCCGACGGGTGCTCCCGCGCCGCTGCCGTCGTTCGGCGCAAGCCCCACCCCGGTCACGCACGGTCCGGTATCCGCGTTCGGCTTCAGCGTCGCCGACGATCCGCCGATCATCGGGTGCTCCTCTTCGGCGGCGTGGACAGCGACAACCAGACGTGGCTCTGGGACGGCAGTCGCTGGACGCGCGCGCGCCGCGCATGAGCCCTCCAGGGCGATATCAGGCTGCCGCCGCATATGACCCCGAAACCAGGTGGTGATGCTGTTCGGTGGCCGCCTGGCCGCGGGAAAGATCGTCAGTGATACCTGGGCATGGTCGGGCACGACCTGGCGCGAACTCGACAGCGGCGCGGCGACGGCCCGCCCGGCGAGGGAGGGTTGATGGCGTGGGACACCGCCGCGCGCGAGATGGTGCTGGTCACACCGACGCGGACGCCACAGGTGGTGACACGTGGGTCTGGAGCGGCAGTCGCTGGTCGCGGCGGACGGCGGCCATCGCCGCCGACGCCGATCGCCGCCGAGATGGCGTTCGATCCGGCGTCGAACTGGCCTGCTCTTCGTCAGCGCGTTGCCTCCGCCGATGGGAGTCGGGACACGACCTGGCGCTTCGACGGACGCGGCTGGCAGCGGCTGCCCGCGACCCCTCCGGCGCCACGGCCGGCCTGGCGTTGGACCCGTCGAGCGGCCGGCTGCTCCTCTGCAGCGATGCGACAGCAGGACACCTCCGCGCAGCTCTGGCGTTGGAGCGGGGCCGGCTGGAGCGTCGTGCCCGCGATCAGCGCTGACCATTCACGAGGGAGTCGAAGTGACCGATCCGATCGCCGGCAGTTCCTGATGTTCGGCTTCGACGTACCGACGCACCGCAGACGGCTCCCACCGGTGCGCGTGTGGGCATGGAATGGGCCAGCTGGAGCGGCTTGCTGGAAGCGGCTGGATTGACCGCGCGCGATCGGTCGGGTCGT
This sequence comes from Candidatus Dormiibacterota bacterium, assembly GCA_963768105.1. Taxonomy (GTDB): domain Bacteria; phylum Chloroflexota; class Dormibacteria; order Aeolococcales; family Aeolococcaceae; genus Palsa-851. The sequence goes on from CAVYGR010000008.1 coordinate 118,624, forward strand.
TCATGGCGCCATTCTTTCAATATTCAGCCCTTCTTCTTCCCAGGAACGTTCAAGGCTTGACAACCCCTATTCAGTACACCAGAGTCGCGCGGATGGACAAGGGCCGCCAAGGTGGATCGCTGGCTGATCTGCGCAAGGCCAACCGGCGCGAAGCGCTCACGAGCGCTGCGCACGCCCGGCGGTCTCACCCAGGCGGAGATCGCACGGGCCACCGGTCTTTCTCCCGCCTCGGTGTCCAACATCGTTCGCGAGCTCGCCGAGGACGGCGCGGCGAGCGTCACGATGGTCCGGCACAACGGCCGTCGGGCCCGCCAGGTGACGTTGAATCCCGATGCGGGGCTGGTTGTCGGGGTCGACTTCGGCAACCGTCACGTGCGCGTCGCGATCGCGGACCTGGCTCACAACGTGCTCGCCGAGGACTACCAGACCCTGAGCTACGGGCACCGAGCCATGGAGGGCGTGCCCCGGAGCGAAGCCACCGTACGCCACCTGGTCGAAAAGGTGGGCAGACGGCAGGCCGATTCGTCGGCATGTCGGTGGGACTTCCCGGCCCGATCGTCGCAAGCACGGGCCGCCTGAGCTCCCCCACCGTCCTGCCCGGCTGGGCGGACATCGACGTCGCCGCGGCATTTCGCGACCGCCTTGCACGTTCCCGTCGCCGTCGACAACGACGCGAAATTGGGAGCGCTTGCGGAGAGCCTCTGGGGCAGCGGACGCGGTCTCTCGGACTTCGCCTATCTGAAGGTATCAACCGGGATCGGTGCGGGGCTCGTGCTCAACGGCAGCATCTACCGGGGCGCCGGTGGCACCGCCGGTGAGATCGGGCACACCACCATCGAAGAGAACGGGCCGGTCTGCCGGTGCGGCAACCGCGGCTGCCTCGAAGTCCTCGCCGGCGTACCGGCGCTGCTCGAGTCGCTGCGGGGCAGCCATGGAGACGGCTTCACCATCGAGGACATGCTCCGTCGAAGCGAGGCGGGTGACATCGGTTGCCGGCGGGTGATCAGCGATGCAGGACGGCATATCGGTGTCGCGGTGGCGAACCTCTGCAACCTGCTCAGCCTGCAGCGAATCATCATCGGCGGCGAGCTCGCCCTCGCGGGCGACCTGTTGCTCTCGGCGATCACCGACTCGATGGCGCTGCGCGCGATCTCGATCTCGGCGCAGCACACCGAGGTCACCACGAGCAAGCTCGGGGCTCGCGCCGGGGTTCTCGGCGCGGTCGCTCGAGCGCTGCAGGAGGGCGACCGCTATGTCGCCATACCACTCGAAGCGAGCAAATCGCTCGGCGTTGACCGGGTAGCAGCCCGAGGCGATTCCATGAGACGGACCATAGCCAATCGGCAGCAGTCGCGATCAGCATGGACACAGGACAAGGAGGCAGCAATGCGGGCACCAGGAAAAACTCGTTCGCCATCGTAAGGGAGGCGCACTGTCACTGGCATGCGGCGCCGGCCTCATGATCGCGGCATGCGGCAGCTCGACGCCGGCGACCTCGTCAGGCGGCGGGGGTAACAACACCGTGCCCGAACGTGAGCGTCAGCTCGTTCACGCTCGGACATCAACGCCAGCATGGCGCCGTTCAAGGCGCTGACCCAGTTTGCGACCAAAGGGGCTAATAGTCTTCAGGTCGGGGTCATCCTCCCCGACACCACGTCATCGACGCGGTACGTGGATTTCGACGCGCCGTATCTGAACGCCGCGTTCGCCGACGCCGGGTTCACCCAGGCGCAGTACCGGATCGACAACGCGCAGGGCAGCGATGCGACCGAGCTGGACGATGCCACAGCCGACATCAACCTCGGCGCCAAGGTCCTGGTCATGGATCCGATCGACAACACCATCGGGGCGACGATCGCGCAGCTGGCGGCGTCGCAATAACGTCATCCTCATCACCTACGACCGCGCCGTCTTCGTGGGCCACAACTACTACGTGAGCTTCGACAACCAGCAGGTCGGCAATCTCATCGGCATGGGCCTCGAGTCCGTGCGTCTCCGCACTGGAACATCAAGAGCCCCAAGGTCTTCACCGTCGACGGCGGCGAGGACACCGACTCCAACGCCATCGCGTTCGCGACCGGGCTACAACAAGGCGGTCTGGGGCATGGCAGCAGAAGCAGGTGCCCGCCGGCACGACCAACAGCCTCGGGCTACACCCTGGTCGGCGAGCAGTTGGCTCCCGGCTGGGACAACACCAAGGGCGGCCAGATCTTCCAGCAGGAGTTCACCGCGCACCCGGAGATCAACGCCACCATGGAGGCCAACGACGGACTCGCCAATGCCGTGATCACCGACCTCAAGGGCGACGGCGTCAAGCCCAAGACGATCCCCACGACCGGACAGGACGCGACAGCCCAGGGGATGGCCTACATCCTCCAGGACTGGCAGTGCGGCTCGGTCTACAAGGCCATCTACAAGGAGGCCGGGGACGCGGTCGCGCTGGCGACCATCCTGCTGGCCGGTGACACGCCCGCCATCCTAGCCTGGTGAACGCCACCACCGTCGATCCGAAGGACAGCACCATCACCGAGCCGGCGTCGCTCTCGACCCCGGTGTGGGTCACCGCCGCCAACATGGAGCAGCACGGTGGTCAAGGACGGTTTCGACACCGCCTCGGCCATCTGCGCCATCGCGGGTGCAGCCGCCTGCACCGCAGCCAGCATCAGCTGACTTCTGAGGTGCGTGTCGCTGACGCACCCATCCATCAACTGGCGTCGCCGGGCCGCATCCGCGGGTGCGGCCCGGTCGACGCCCTCCGGACACAAGCGGGTCTTCATGCTGAATGAGATGAGCGAGAGCCAGGGACTGTGCACCGAAGCCGCGGAGCGCGGACCGAACCTCTGCTGACAGCTGCGGGGGATCGACAAGCACTTCGGTCCGGTGCAGGCGCTCTACGGGGTCAACCTCGACCTGCCGGCGGGCCAGGTGACCGGGCTCTGCGGGGACAACGGCGCGGGCAAGTCGGTGCTCACCCGCTGCATCGCCGGGGTCCACCAGCCCGACCACGGGCAGATCTTCTTCGAGGGGCAGCCGGTGCACATCCGCAGCGCCCGCGACGCCGCCGCCCTGGGCATCGAGACCGTCTACCAGGACCTGGCCCTGGCCGACAACCTGGACATCGTCCAGAACATGTTCCTGGGGCGGGAGCGGCTGCGCCGCCGCCTGCTCGACGAGGACAGCATGGAGCGCGCCGCCGCCGAGACCCTGAGCAGCCTGCGGGTGACCACGGTGCGCTCGATCCGCCAGCCGGTGGCCTCGCTCTCCGGCGGCCAGCGCCAGTCGGTGGCGGTGGCCAAGGCGGTGATGTGGAACTCCCGGGTGGTCCTGCTCGACGAGCCCACCGCCGCGCTCGGCGTGGTCCAGACCCGGATGGTGCTCGACCTGATCCGGCGCCTCCGGGACCACGGCCTGGCGGTGATGGTGATCTCCCACAATCTCAACGATGTCTTCGAGGTCGCGGACCGGATCGCGGTGCTCCACCTCGGCCGGATGGTGGCCGAGGGACCGGCCGCCGACTTCGACCGCCAGACCACGGTGGAGTACATGACCACCGGAACCAGCGGGGGGCGTCCGGACAAGGCGGTCGCCGCCGGCGACGGGGCAGGCGGGCTGACGCCATGGCGCGCATCGACGACCCGATCAGCACCGCGCCGGCGACCGCCGCCGAGGCCCTCCCCGACCTCACCGCCGCGGACGCGGCCGCCGTCGACATCCCGCCCGAGCTCCTGGCCCAGTCGCTGGGCGCAATACCTGCGCGGCTGGCTCGCCCGGGTCCGCAACGGCGACAGCGGCGTGCTCCCCGTGCTCCTGGCCATCGTGGTCGTCGCCATCACCTTCGAGATCGTCACCCCCGAGAACTCCTTTCTCCGGGCGAGCAATCTCGTCTACATCTTCCAGGAGAGCACCGTCTACATGGTGCTGGCGATGGCCGAGATCTTCGTCCTGCTGCTGGGCGAGATCGACCTCTCCATCGGCTCCGTCTCGCTCCTGGGTGGCGTCATCGCCTTCAAGCTGGTGCAGCCGCATCCGGCCGGCCCCAACTTGCCGTGGTGGCTGGCGATCATCGCCGCGCTGCTGATCTGCGCGCCATCGGCGCCATCCAGGGGACCCTGGTCGCCCGCCTCAAGATGCCCTCCTTCATCGTCACCCTGGCCGGCTTCCTGCTGTTCTCGGGCATCCTGGTCCTCGTGCTCGGCGGCGCCGACGGCAGCGTCGTCGGTGAGCTCGTCGGACCCCAACCAGAGCGTGATCTTCAACCTCGTCCAGGGGCTCATCGATCCCCTGGCCGGCTGGATCGCGCTGGCGGTGGTGGTGGCGGCGGGCGGCACGCTGCTCTGGCTCAGCGACGCGCGCCGGCGGCGCAGCGGTCTGGTCGCCCCGCCGGCGAGCTTCACCGCAGTCGAAGATCGCCCTCCTGGTGGCCGCCGGGATGGCGGTCGTGGCCATCTGCGATGTCAACCGGGCGAACTTCGGCACCATCGCCGGCGTCCCTGAGGTGATCCCGATCGTGCTCGCCCTGCTCGGCGCCTGGACGCTCCTCCTCCAGCGCACCCGCTTCGGCCGTTACGTCTACGCCATCGGCGGCAATCCCGAAGCCGCCCGGCGCGCCGGCGTGAGCCTGCCCGTGGTCCGGACCTGGGGCTTCGTGCTCAGCTCAGTGACCGCGGGGATCGCCGGCATCCTGTACGGCTCGTTCGTCTACGGTCAGTACAGCACCAACAGCGGTGACCCTGGCCAGCTCGTCCTCTACGCCGTCGCTGCCGCCGTGATCGGCGGCACGAGCCTCTTCGGCGGCCGGGGCAAGGCGATCCACGGCGTGCTCGGCGGTCTCGTCGTCGGCGGCATCGCGTACGGCATGGCCCTCCTGGGGTTGGCCGCGCAGTACCAGTACATCGTGACCGGCGTGGTCCTCGTCGCCGCGGTGCTGGTCGACGTCCTGTCACGACGCGGGGCAACGAGCGGGAGCGCGGTCGGTGTCTGACGCATTGCTGCAGCTGCGGGGGATCGACAAGCACTTCGGTCCGGTGCAGGCGCTCTACGGCGTCAACCTCGACCTGCCGGCGGGCCAGGTCACCGGGCTCTGCGGGGACAACGGTGCGGGCAAGTCGGTGCTCACCCGCTGCATCGCCGGGGTGCACCAGCCCGACCACGGGCAGATCATCTTCGAGGGGCAGGCCGGTGCACATCCGCAGCGCCCGCGACGCCGCCGCCCTGGGGATCGAGACCGTCTACCAGGACCTGGCCCTGGCCGACAACCTCGACATCGTCCAGAACATGTTCCTGGGGCGGGAGCGGCTGCGCCGCCGCCTCCTCGACGAGGACAGCATGGAGCGCGCCGCCGCCGAGACCCTGAGCGGGCTGCGGGTGACCACGGTGCGCTCGATCCGCCAGCCGGTGGCCTCGCTCTCCGGCGGCCAGCGCCAGTCGGTGGCGGTGGCCAAGGCGGTGATGTGGAATTCCCGGGTGGTCCTCCTCGACGAGCCCACCGCCGCGCTCGGGGTGGTCCAGACCCGGATGGTGCTCGACCTGATCCGGCGCCTCCGGGACCGCGGCCTGGCGGTGATGGTGATCTCCCACAATCTCAACGATGTCTTCGAGGTTGCGGACCGGATCGCGGTGCTCCACCTCGGCCGGATGGTGGCCGAGGGACCGGCCGCCGACTTCGACCGCCAGACCACGCGTGGAGTACATGACCACCGGAACCAGCGGGGGGCGTCCGGACCCAAGGCGGTCGCCGCCGGCGACGGGGCGGCGGGCTGACCCATGGCGCGCATCGACGACCCGATCAGCACCGCGCCGGCGACCGCCGCCGAGGCCCTCCCCGACCTCACCGCCGCGGACGTGGCCGCCGTCGACATCCCGCCCGAGCTCGTGGCCCAGTCCCTGGGCGAGTACCTGCGCGGCTGGCTGCGCCCGGGTCCGCAACGGCGACAGCGGGGTGCTCCCCGTGCTCCTGGCCATCGTCGTCGTCGCCATCACCTTCCAGATCGGCAACCGGCAGTTTCCTCTCGGCAGAGAACCTGGTCAACCTGCTCGAGCAGAGCGCGGTGTTCATGGTGCTGGCGATGGCCGAGATCTTCGCCCTGCTGCTCGGCGAGATCGACCTCTCCGTCGGCCTGGTCATGGGGCTCGGGGCCGTGGTCGTGTGCGAACTGGTGCAGCCGCCTCCGGCCGGCATCAACTGCCGTGGTGGGCTGGCGATCATCGCCGCCCTGCTGATCTGCGCGGCCATCGGCGCCCTCCAGGGGACCCTGGTCGCCCGCCTCAAGATGCCCTCCTTCATCGTCACCCTCGGCGGCCTGCTGGTCCTGGAAGGGGTCGCGATCATCATCCTCGGCGGCTCGGGCCTGGTCGGGCATCTCCAACTCGCAACTGCCAAACGAGGTCGCCCTTTACAACATCTTCTGGGGACGGTTCGACCCGGCGGTCAGTTGGATCGTCCTCGCGGTGGTGGTGGTTGCCGCCGGCACGGTCTTCTGGCTCGGCGATTCCCGCAGGCGCAGCAGCGGCCTGGTGGCCCCGCCGGCGAGCCTCACCGCGATCAAGATCGCCTTTCTGGCGGTTGCGGGGGTGGCGGTCGTCGCGGTCTGCAACGTCAACCGGGCGCACTTCGGCGTCATCGAGGGCGTGCCGTTGATCATCCCGATCGTCCTCGCGGTGCTCGGCGGCCTGGACGCTGCTCCTCCAGCGCACCCGCTTCGGCCGCTACGTCTATGCCATCGGCGGCAACCCCGAGGCGGCCCGGCGGGCCGGCGTGAGCCTGCCCTCGATCCGGACCTGGGGCTTCATCCTCGCTGCGCTCACCGCCGGGATCGCCGGCATCCTGTTCGCCTCCTGGCAGGTCTCGATGACCAGCAACATCATCAAGACGGCCAACACATATGTCCTGCTGGCGGTCGCGGCGGCGGTCATCGGGGGCACCAGCCTCTTCGGCGGCCGGGGCAGGACCATCCACGGGGTGCTCGGCGGGCTCGTCATCGGCGGCATCTACAACGGCCTCTACCTGATGGGCGTGTCCAGCGACTGGATCAGCGTCGCCGTCGCCGGCGTGCTGCTGGCGGCGGGCACCATCGACGTCCTCTCCCGCCGCGGATCGAAGTCAGGAAGCGTGACGCGCGTCTGACCGCGCCGCGGCGCGACCAACCCGCGCGATAGTCGTGTCCCGCTGGCGCGGGACCTCCCGTCCACTCAGCGAGCCGAGTGGACGGTGAGGCCTCGCTACCGGCTGGTCGTGCACCGCCTGAACTACAGGACCCCTCGGTCGTTTGGCGGCTACCCCCGGTGCGCATATCGTAGCGCAGCGCCCCAACAGGGTCAATCGCTCCGTTCCCACGAAAGGCCGCATCAAAGGCTAGACTTCGAGGTATGGACTGGACCCTCGTCGTCCAGACGATCACGGCGTCAGGGGTCGTGCTGGTTTTGATCGTTGCGGCGGTGGCGATGATCCTTTCCGCGCGTCGCAACGCTCGCCTGGATGCCACACTGCGAGCCCTGGCGGAGCACAACACGGCCCTGCTCGAGGCGGCCGCGCAGCAGGCGGAAGCCGCGCGAGCGCTGGCGGAGGAGACGCACGAGGAACGCGCGGTCGGCGCGCGTCCGGTGCTCATCCTCCTCGACGAGCCGCCGCTCGAGATTCGCGACCAGCCGTGGGCGGCGGTTCGGGTGCGCAACGTCGGGAACGGGCCGGCACTCAACTTCGTGGTCTGGATGCTCGCGAGCGGCGACCTGTACCGATCGGCGGGCGCCGAGGCGAACGGCTTTTCCGGATCGCTCCATCTGGCTCCGGGGGACATCTTCGAGCCGGGGCCGCTCCAGAACATGCTCTACGTGGGCGCGGCTCATGGGTACCTCGACCCCGGCCCGGCGGTCGTGGCCGACCATCCGGCCGCAAACCTCATGGCGTACTGCGCCGACCACTTCGGGAACCGTTACCGGTTCAACCTGCGCACCGCCGATCCCCCGGATGTGTGGGAGCGGGGTGCGGATGCGCCGGCGTGGGCGGGCGCGTGGGATCCCCGGCTCTCATCACGGGACGTGCCCCAGAGCGGGCTGCGCACTCGAGTGGCCTCGCTGCCGGAGCGAGACCTGACCCAGCTCATTGGCGCGCTGCGCGACATTCTCGATGGGCTCGAGGATGCCGTCGGTGCAGCATCGGACGTCCGCCTGACCGGCCGCGGCGCGCAACGCCGGCATGACTCCGAGAGTCCGAGGCGACTTCGGCACTCGCTCGCAGACCGACCCCGGCTCACTTCGGTAATCGCGCCTCCGGGCGCGCGCTTTCAGCGAGATTGGTCCGCTACTCCTGGTCCGTCGGCCGCACCAGCACCTCGTTGATCGCCACGTGGCGGGGACGCGACACGATGTGGGCGATGATGTCGGAGATGTCCTCGGACTGCAGGCGCTCCATGCCGGCGAATCGCTGCTGGAGACTCTCCAGGATCTCGGGGCGGTTGTGTCCCGCCAGTTCGGTTGCGACCGCGCCCGGCTCGACCAGCGAGACCCGGACGTGGCGTTTGGTGACCTCCTTGCGCAGCGCATCGCTGAACGCTCCGACTCCGTGCTTGGTCGCCTCGTAGACACCGCTTCCGGCACGCGTCTCCCGTCCCGCGACCGAGCTGATGTTGACCAGATCGGCGATCCGACGTGGTCCGGCTTCGGCGGCCTTGAGCAGGTGGGGCAGCGCCGCGTGCGTGCAGTACAGCAGGCCGAGCAGATTGATGTGCACCATGCGCTCCCACTCCTCGATCGGTGCATCGAGCACCGGCCCCAGGAGCATCACGCCCGCGTTGTTCACCAACGTATCGAGACGGCCGAGCTCGCGCACCGTGCGCTCAACCGACGTCATCGCCTCCGCCTGATCGGTGACGTCGGCGACGATGACCAGCGCCGTATGTCCGTCTGATCGGAGTTTGCCGGCCAGCGTCTCCAACCGATCCGCGCGTCGTGCGACCAGAGCGACCGCCGCGCCCAGAGCCGCCAGGGCGACCGCGGTCGCTTCGCCGATTCCGCTCGATGCGCCGGTGACCAGCGCGACGGTGCCGTCAAGAGACCCGCGTGGGGATGTCGCCATGAGGCGCGTAGCTTGCCACAGCGCGCCCGTCCCTTCGCTCGGCTCGCTCGGACTTGCGGGCGCGCGTCCGGCTCCCGCACAGTACGGCCATGGACAGCGATGGCTACGGCTACAGACCGGACGACAATGGCGTCAACCGCCTCCTCGAGGACCTGCGCACCCTCTCGCCCTCGGGCATCGAACGCGTCGCGCGTGGCTGGGAGCGGTACGGACTCCCCCACCTGGACGCCTATCGCGAGGCGGAGTTGGCAGCACTCCACGCCATCGAACGCGCGCACCTGACGACGGACTGGGAGGCGCTGCAGCGGGAGATCCTCGACCTCACCGAGGGGCGCTCATCGCTGGTGTCGTGGAAGGTCGAGCACGGCGAGCAGGGTCACCATGCCGAGGCGGCCGCTCTTGGCGCGGCGCTGGCGCTCTGCGCCTTCGGGCACCTCGATCGGCGCCACGTCGAGACCCTCACCCGACCGATGTCGGAGGCGCTCCCCTGGCTGGCGGCGATTCCCGCCGGCGACGGCGGCTGACGCCTATTCGCTGACCAGCTCGTAGTCGGGGTTGAGGATCGCGAGGCGCCGCGACCACGACCCCACCATCCCCGCGACGATCAGCCGTGCGCCGGGCTCGATCCCGGGGATCTTCGGGCGTCCCTGGAATACCAGCAACAGGTTCCCGGTGTCGTCGGTGATCTCGCACTCCAGGTTGGTGGTGCCCTTAGCCGTCTGCACCCGGAGCGAGCGGATCCGTCCGGCGACTCGCACCCGCTCGCGGAATTTGACCTCGTTGATGGGCACCGTTCCGGTGGCCCGGCGCGCGAGCTCTCGGTCGACTCCAGCGCTGCGCAGCTTGCGGTGGTGCGCATCCGCGCGCACGCTGCCGGCTCTGAACACACGGCGCGGATTCGTCTCCACATTGAATGGAACGATCGTCGCTGCCACGTGGGCCACGGTGCCCACGGCATCCGCGATGCGATCGGCGGTGCGGTCGTGCAGCACGCGTTGCAGTCGCGAGTGGAACAAACGCCGCGGCAGCAGGACGGTGCACTCCGTCTTGCCGTCGGCGACGAGATCGGCGACGTATTCGAGCGCGGCGCGCTCCAGGCGGCGGTCTCTGCACTCCAGGATGTCGAGCGGGAGATGCGCCAGGCCGAGTCGGCTCCATTCCTCCTTGAGCTCCTCGGTGGCCGCGGTGTCGATGTTGAAATGGACCACGCGGAGCTCGTCTGGCCGCAGCGTGCGCGCGTACTGAATCGCGCGGGCCGCCGCCATGTCCAGCTGGCCCACGAGCACGACCACCACGTGGCGTTGCAGGACGGGTGCCTCGGTGGCGGCGACCGCACCGGTCTCGAGCTGCTTCTCTTCCGACACGTACTGACGGTGGAGACGGATCAGCCCGTAGTACATCGGCGGACCCACCACCGCGACGATCCACGCACCCTCGGTGAACTTGGTGACCAGGAGGATCCCGACCACCGCGAGCGACAGCGTTCCCGAGAACGCGTTGACGACGACTCCCAATTTCCATCGTCGCTCGCGCATGCGGAGGTTGTGCTTGACCATGCCGAAGCCGGCAAAGGTGAAGCCGGTGAAGACGCCGACCGCATAGAGACCGACCAGGGCATTGAGCTGTGCCTTGAAGGCGATGATCAGCGCGATCGCCACCACGGCGAGCACGAAGATCCCGTTGGAGAACGCGAGTCGATGACCGCGCTTGGTCAGCTGTCGGGGCAGAAACGAGTCTCCCGCGACGAAGCTCGCCAGGTACGGGAAGCCGTTGAAGCTGGTGTTGCCGCCGGTGAACAGGATCAGCACCGTTGCTGCCTGGACGACGTAGAAGAGCGCCTGCCCCACCCAGGTGGAGCCGAGCACGTCGCGCACCTCCTGGGAGACGACGGTCGGGGTGCCGGCCTCGTAGGGAACGGCATGCGTGAGGTGCGCGAGGATCGACGTGCCGAGGACGAGGAAGCCAAGGATCAGGCACATGGTCACCAGTGCCTTGCGACCGTTGCGCGCCACCGGGGGGCGGAAACTCGAGATCCCGTCGGAGACGGCTTCGAGTCCGGTGAGCGACACGCCGCCGTTCGCGAACGCCTTGAGACAGTAGAAGACGCCCAGCCCCATCAGCCATCCGCTGCCGGGGCTGCCGACCGGGTAGCCGAGGTCGTGCGGCAGCGGCTGGGCATGGAGGGCGCCGAGTGCGGCCTTGATCAACCCGGTGACGACGACGAACGACAGCGATGCGATGTAGAAGTACGTCGGGATCGCGAAGAACGCGCCTGCCTCGCGGATGCCGCGCAGGTTGGCGAACAACATGAGCAGGGTGACCCCGACGGTGATCTGCACCGTGTAGGGCACGAGCGGCCGGTACGCGGACGTGAGCGCCGCCGTCCCCGCCGAGGTCTGGACGGCGACCGTGACCGTGTAATCGATGAGCAGCGCGACCGCCGCCGCCTGCGCCACCTTGGGGCCGAAGTTGTCCCGTGCCACCACGTACGAGCCGCCGATCCGCGTGTACACGCCGATGACCTGCAGGTACGAGAACATCACGAAGAACATCACCAGGAGGATCGCCAGGGTGATGGGGATCACCATGCTGAAGGCCCCGATCCCGATGATCGGCACCATGATCCGCAGCATTTCCTCGGTGCCGTATGCGGACGAGGAGATCATGTCGGGGGCGAGCACCCCGATGGCCACCGGATTGGCCAGCCGTTCCTGGGTCAGCTGCTCGGAGACCATCGGCGGGCCGAGGATCCGGTTCTTGAGTCGATACGCGAAAGACTCGGGGTAGTTCAGCGCGGCGGCCGATGACTCGATGCGTTCAGGGGTCAGGACCTTCGAGGCGGCCTCGACTGCCTCCTGTGGGTCTTCCACGGGCCGCAGTATGGCCCATGCCGGAGATGGCGGCGAACGCGCCACCGTGCTTGCGACCTGCTTGAATGGATGCATGCACATCGTCATCGTCGGTTGCGGCCGGGTCGGCTCGGGACTGGCGCGCGCACTGGAGGCCGAGGGCCACTCGGTCGCAATCATCGACCGGGCGAAGAAGGCATTCCGCCGTCTGCCGGCGGACTTCAAAGGAGTCGTCGTGGAGGGCTCCGGCTTCGACCGGGAAGCGCTCGGCGAGGCGCGGATCGAGGAGGCGCATGCCTTCGCCGCGGTCACCTCCGGTGACAACTCCAACATTCTCGCGGCTCGGATCGCCCGCGAGACCTTCGGGGTCGAGCGCGTCGTCGCCCGAATTTACGACCCGCAGCGGGCCCAGGTCTATCAGCGTCTCGGGATCCCCACGGTTGCAACGGTCACCTGGACCGTCGACCAGGTGCGGCGCTGGCTGTTGCCCGACGCCTGCACACCGCAGTGGCGAGACGCTTCGGGCACGCTCATGCTCATCGATCGCGTCCTGCCCGAGCGGCTCGCCGGCCAGAAGCTCTCGATCCTCGAGGTCCCGGGCAAGGTCCGTCTCGTCGCGGTGACCCGAGCCGGTGTGCCCCGGCTCGACGCCTCGACGCTGGTCGGTCAGGACGGTGACCTGCTCCACATCGCGGTGGACAAACACGAGCTCGACGCGCTGGAGGACGTCCTCGCTCCGGCTCCGACTCCGGCCGCGGTCGCGGTCAAGGCCTCGGTGTGAAGGTCGCGGTGGCCGGCGGCGGCAGTGTGGGCATGGCCGTCGCGTCCGACCTGAAGGTCCACGGCCACGACGTGCAGATTCTCGAGGTCGACCCCGAACAGGTGGCGCGCTTTCAACCCCACGTCAACGTGCGCTGGACCGTGGCCGACGCGTGCGAAGTGTCCTCGCTCCAGGCCGCGGGGATTGCCGAGGTCGACGTGATGGTCGCCGCCACCGGTGATGATGAGGACAACCTTGTCATCTCGCTGCTGTCGAAACAGGAATTTGCGGTCCCCCGGGTCATCGCCCGGGTCAACAACGCGAGCAATCAATGGCTCTTCACGGAGAGCTGGGGGGTCGATGTCCCGGTTTCGACGCCCCAGCTGTACACCTCCCTCGTCGAGGAGGCGGTGTCGGTGGGCTCGGTCGTTCACCTCATGAGCTTCGAAGGCGCCTCGGCCCATCTGCTCGAGGTGACCCTGGCCGAGGATTCGCCGGCGGTCAGCAAGCAGATCGGCGATCTCGGACTGCCACGGGAAGCGGCCATCGTCGCGCTGGTGCGACGAGATCACATGATCAGCCCCGACTCCGAGACGACGCTCTTCGCCGGAGACGAGGTGGTCGTGCTCGCCAGGATGGAAACCGAGAGCGCCATCCAGACCATCCTGGTCGGCTAGCCTCTCCGCCGAACCGGTGCAACGCAGCCTGCGTCGCGCTCGCGCCGGGCTCCGGTCATTCCGGGATCAGGCGGAGGGCAGCGGTGGCTGACCGGTTCAACAGTTGCGAATGGCTGGTCGATCGCCACGTCGAGGCGGGCGCGGGCTCGCGCGTCGCGTTCCTGGCCGGCGATCGAGAGCTCACCTACGCGGAGCTGCTCGACGCCGTGCGTGCCGCCGCCGGCGGATTGCGGCAGCTGGGGATCCGTCCGGAGGAGCGCGTCATGCTGGTGCTCAAGGACGGGCTGGAGCTCGCCACGGGGATCCTCGCGGCAATGCGCATCGGCGCCGTCGCGATGCCCGTCAATCCGCTGCTTCCCCCACGAGACCTCGTGGCGATCGCCGGCGACGCCCGGGCGCGGTGCGCCATCGTCGAGGAGGCGGCGCAAGCACTGCGGGCCGCGCTCGCCGAGGGCGCCCCGGACCTGGCGACCGCCGTCCGCGTCGGAGCGCCGGCGGAGGGAGGCGATCGATCGTCCGGGCCGCTCTGGGCTGAGCTCGTCGCGGGGGGCGGCGACGGGTCGGTCGACCGCACCACGACCGAATCGCCGTGTTTCTGGCTCTGCACCTCCGGTACGACCGGCCGCCCGAAGTTGGCGATGCACCGTCACGCGGATGTGCGCACCACTTGCGAGGGATACGCGCGCGAGGTGCTCGACGTGCAGCCGCTTGACCGCCATCTCTCGGTGGCGCCGATGTTCCACGCCTACGGCTTCGGCAATTCCCTCACCTTCCCCCTGTCCGCTGGCGCGTCCGCGATCCTGGAGCCGACGCGTCCGCCGACGCCTGCACTGGTCGCCGGCCTCATGGAACGCCGGCAGCCGACGCTCTTCTTCGCGGTGCCCACCTTCTACGCGGCGCTGCTCGCCTCCGACCTCCCCGACGCGACGTTTGTCTCGCTGCGTCAAGCCGTCTCCGCGGGTGAGGCGCTGCCCGCAGAGCTGTTTCTGCGTTTCCGCGACCGCTTTGGTGTCGAGATCCTCGACGGCATCGGGTCGACCGAGATGACCCACATCTTCGTGTCCAACCGCCGCGGCGACGCCGTCCCCGGAGCTTCGGGGACCCCGGTGGGGGGCCACGACGTGCGTCTCCTCGACGACGAGGGCGCACCGGTTGCGGTCGGCTCTCCGGGGCAGCTCTGGGTGTCCGGGAGCGCGGCGGCGACGGGCTACTGGTGCCGCAGTGACGAGACCCGGCGCACGTTCGTCGGCGACTGGGTCGCCACCGGGGACCTGTACTCGGTCGACGACGACGGCGTGTACCGCCACCTCGGACGGCGAGACGACATGCTCAAGGTCGGCGGCGAATGGGTGTCGCCCGCGGAGGTGGAGAGCGTCCTGCTCGGCCATGAGGACGTGGCGGAGGTTGCGGTCGTCGGCGCCGCAGGTGCGGACGGCCTCGTCCGCGCGGTCGCCTTCGCGGTCCCACGACCCGGGGCCGCGCTCGACGTCGACGCGGTGCTCGCCCGCTGCCGTGCGGAGCTGGCCGGGTACAAGCGGCCGCGCCGTCTGCTCGTGGTGGACACCCTGCCCAAGACCGCCACCGGCAAGGTGATCCGCGCCGATCTGCGTCGCGAGGCTGCGCTGGCCCTGCGCGAACCCGGCTGAGCCGGCCTACGTGAGGCGCACGTACTCGTAGTCGACCGCCTGTCCGTTGATTCCCGACGCGGGAGGCGCGATCCAGCCGGCCATCTTCCCGGGCTCGAAGACCGGCGGCATGAGCGACTCGACGTACTCGAAGTCCGAGGCGCTCGGCAACCACTCGGGCTCGGCGCGGGCCCAGGTCTCGGCTTCGACGAGCGCTCCCGCCGGGGTCACCCAGTGCCCGGCGAACCCGCCGACGCGCCGGTTGAAGCCGTGGTGCGGGAGCGCCAGCGTGGTGTCGATCCCGGCCGCCTCGAGGATCCGGTTCCAGCGACGCACGCCGTTGTTGCAGTCGCTGAAGTACTCGGATCGAAGATCCTGATTGAGCGCGGTGAGCGCCGGGATCCGTGCCGACTCGATCCGGCCATTCCTGACCACATCCACGTCGGCGCTGACCTCCGTGAGCAGATGGTCGTCGTCCCGACGTTCCTCCTGCCAGCGTCCCTTCAACCCGGCCGTGAAGTAGTTGGCGACATTGGTCGAGCGCTCGCCCCCGAAGAGATCGAGCGAAACGCTGTAGTGGAAGTTCAGGTAGCGCTGGATGATGTCGAGCGGAATGCCGCCGTACCGCTTGATGTCATCGGTGTTGTGCTCGCGCATCAGGTCGGCGGTGCGCCTGACCACGCGGTCGATACCGGTGGTACCGACCATCATGTGGTGCGCCTCCTCCCTGAGCATGAACCGGCAGGTGCGTGAGAGCGGATCGAACCCGCTCTCGGCGAGGGTGCCGAGCTGGAACTTGCCGTCCCGGTCGGTGAAGTAGGTGAACATGAAAAACGCGAGCCAGTCGCGCGTCGGCTCGTTGAAGGCGCCGAGGATGCGCGGTGCGTCCACGCTGCCCGAATGGCGGAGCAGAAGCTGCTCGGCCTGATCGCGGCCCTCGCGTCCGAAGAATGCGTGGAGCAGGTACACCATCGCCCAGAGGTGACGGCCCTCCTCGACGTTCACCTGGAAGAGGTTGCGAAGATCGTAGAGGCTCGGCGCCGTGAAGCCGAGCAGACGCTGCTGTTCCACCGACGCCGGTTCGGTATCGCCCTGGACGACCAGCAGTCGCTGCAGGTCGGCGCGGTACTCCCCCGGCACTTGCTGCCACGCCGTCGCGCCCATGTGCTCACCGAATGCGATGCGACGGTCGGGCTCGCGGTCGGCGAGGAAGATGCCCCAGCGGTAGTCCTCGAGCGGGAGATGGCCGAAGTGGGCCCAGCCGTCGCGATCCGCGCTGATCGCGGTGCGCAGGTACACGTCCTTGGCGATGAGATCGGGTCCGAGATCGCGCCACCACTGCATGAAGCGCGGCTGCCACGCTTCGAGAGCCCGCTGCAGGCGTCGATCGCTGCGCAGGTCCACGTTGTTGGGGATGCGGTCGGTGTAGTCGACGCTGAGGGTCATGTCACACCCTGTCCTTGTCGAGCGCGGCGCGCCGGCCGCTCCCGTAGCGGCGCAGCGCGCCGCTGGGTCCGATGGCGTTGGGCCGGCTGAAGACCCAATTCTGCCACGCGGTGAGTCGTCCGAAAACCTTGGTCTCGAGGGTTTCCGGGCCGGCGAACCGGATGTTCGCCTCCATGGCGGTCAGCGCGTCGGGGCTGAACGACGCACGTTCCTCGAGCGCGATGCGCACCTCATCCTCCCAGTCGATCGCATCCGGCGCGAAGGTCACCAGTCCAGCTTCCGAGGCCGCCGCGGCATCCAGCGGCGCATCGGTGCACGCGAGCGCCGCGTCGAGGTCGGCGCTCCGCCCGAAGAAACGCGAACTCGAGACGGGAGAGACGATTGCCCATGGGGAACTCGCCGGCGTTGGATGCGGTGACGACGATCGTCGCCGGACGTTGATCATCCTCGATGGTCCCGTCGAGCATGAATTGCTGGTCGCACGCGAGTGCTAGCTCGAGGAGCAGCCCTGCGAAACAACTGCCCGGCTCGATGGACGCGATCAAGCTGCGACTCGACACGTCGAGCCGCTTGAACACCCGCTTGAGGAGCAGCAGCACCTCGTTGATGAACCAGTCCGAACGGTGATCGCGCAGGAAGCGATCGTGTGCGAGCAGCGGGTCGCTCTCCCCCTTTGTCTTGACGACCCAGGTTCCGAGTGCGAGCTCGTTGACGCGGAGGTGCAGGATGAGGTCATCCAGCTCGCGGGCAAACGCCAGCGGCCAGTACCGGCTGCCGAGCGTCCGCGCCGCACCGGGGTCGGCTGGGGGCGGCTCGCTCGGCCCCAGGACGGTGATGGTCACGACGCCCGCAATGCGATCGAGCGACGCGCGGACGTGCGCGTAGTCGATGGCGTCGTCACGAATGGTTCTGGCCAGCGGATCCAGCACCACTCCGCGCGCTGAGTCGCGGTCGCGCGCGCGCCCCGCGATCTCGGTCGCGCGTGCACGCACGGTTGCCTCGAACTGCCCGCGTGGGACGGCAGCGTCCGCGAGTTCCCAGCTCACCGCTGTGGGCGCCTTGATCCCCTCGCTCTTGGTGACGAAGACATCGGCCAGGTCTCGGCGCACGTGCCGCTTGTCGACCACGCGGGTCAGGCCACCGGTCGCCGGGAGGACGGCAAGCAGCGGCAGCTCGGGCAGCGACACCGCGGTCGATCCGTCGTCCACGACGAGAATCTCCTCGCACGCGAGGGCAAGCTCGAAACCACCGCCCGCCGCGGCGCCATTCACAGCGGCGAGATACGTCTGTCCCGAGTGTTCGCTCGCATCCTCGATCTCGAATCGGGTCTCATTCGTGAACTTGCAGAAATTCACCTTCCACGCATGCGAGGACTGGGCGAGCATGCCGATGTTCGCGCCGGCGGAGAAGCACCGGTCCTTGGCGGACGTGATGATCACGGCGCCCACCTCGGGATGCTCGAAACGGAGCCGCTGCACGGCGTCATGGAGCTCGATGTCCACGCCGAGGTCGTAGGAGTTGAGCTTCAGTGCATAGCCGCCGCGCAGCCCGCCACCCTCGTCGACGTCCATCGCGAGTGTCGCGACGCGCCCTTCGACGCTCAGTCGCCAGTGCCGGTACCTGCTGGGGTCGGTGGCGAAGGAGACGGCCGGAGGGGGTGCATCGCCGGGTGCCGCGACCTCCTCGGCGGTGTCGAGGGTCATCGATTCATATCTCGAGGCAGCGGGACGGGCTGTCCATGCTCAGCCTAGAGCATGGCTCGTGCCGTCGTACCATGGCCCACAGGAAATGGGGCTCGCACAAATCTCGCCGCCGAGCATTCCGGCGCCCCTTTCGCGCTTTGTGGGTCGTCGCCGGGAGCTCGATCAACTCCGCGGATTGGTGGGGCCCGGCCGCCTTGTCACTATCGTCGGCGCCGGCGGATGCGGGAAGACGCGACTCGCTCTTGAGCTGGCCCGCGGCCTGACGGCCGCCTACGCCGACGGGATCTGGCTTGTGGAATTCGCCAGGATTGAGGATCCGGCTCGCGTGGCCACCACCATTGCAGATGGTGTTCGCGCGCTGCGGCATCCCGGCGCCGATCGTCTCGAGTCCGCGGCGCAAACCCTTTCCGTTGGTCGTCAACTGTTGGTGCTCGACAACTGCGAGCACGTGCTGGCCGCGACCGCCGCCGCCGCCGAGTTTCTGCTCGGGAGCTGCCCCTCACTCACCGTGCTCGCAACGAGTTGAGAGCCGCTTGGATTGGCCGGCGAGCGCGTCTGGCGCCTCAGCCCACTGTCGCTGCCGGCGCCGGGCGACTCTCGGCCAGAGCGAATCAGTTGAGCTGTTCCAGGACCGAGCCCAACTGTTAGCCGAAGATGCCCAGCTTCGATCGGGGCAAGCCGCTGCCGTCGCGACAATCTGCCGGCGCCTCGATGGGCTGCCGCTGGCGCTCGAGCTTGCGGCGGCCTGGGTGCCGGTGATCTCGCTCGCGCAGGTGGTTGCGGGTCTGGAGCAGGGACTTTCCCTCCTCGGCAGCGACGCGTCAGGCGCTCCAGCACGACACCGAACGATGCGCGCGGCGGTGGACTGGAGCTACCGGTTGCTCACCCCCACGCTCCAGCGTGCCTTCGAGCGGCTCTCCGTCTTCGCCGGCGGATTCAGCCTGGACAGCGCCGAAGCGGTGCTCGCCGGCGCGTTGGACGACGGGTCCTCAACGCTCGGCGTGATCGCGTCATTGGTGGCACGCTCGCTGGTGGTCGCCGACACCACCGGCGACACGGCCCGCTACCGCCTGCTCGAGCCGGTGCGACAGTTCGCGGCGGAGACGTTGCAGGCCCGCAGGGGCGGTGCCAACGAGGCACGCGAACGCCTGCTCGAGTATCTCGTCGGCATTGCCGAGGCCGCGGAGGAACAGATCCTCGGCGGTCCGGACATGCCCTGGCTCCGCCTGCTCGACGCTGAGCTGGACAACATTCGCTCGATCCTGCCTTGGGCGTTTGAGAACGCTCATGAGGAAGGCTGCCGTCTGGCAGCAGCGCTGATCTGGTTCGCATACATCCGCAGCCTCTATGACGAGGGCATCCAATGGGCGACTGCAGCGATGCGGACGACGGGGCGGTTGCGCGCCCGAGCGGCACACATGGCCGCTGTGTTGTCGTCACAGCGGGGCGACGCGGACGGGGCCGAGCGATACTTGTCTCAGGCCCGCGATCTCACGGTCAGCGGGGGATGGCGCATGGATCTGACGATGGTGATGTTCCACGAGTTCGTGATGGCCTATCACCGAGGCGACGTGGATGCCATGAGATCCGGCGGTGAGGCAGCGATCGTTCTTGCTCGCGAGCTTGGCGACGAGGCGCGGCTGATGCACACGTTATTCGTCCCCGCCACGCTGGCGCAACTGCAGGGCGATTCGCGGACCGCAATAGCTGTCTTGAGGGAAGCGATCTCCTGCGCGCAGCGCCGAAATGCGGATTGGTCTGCGTGGATGTTCCGCGCCAGCCTGGCCGAGGTTTTGATTGGTTGCAGTGCGTGGTCTGACGCTCTCGAGGTCGTCCGCGAGAGTTTGCGGGCCGCGTCCGATTTTGGCGACGCTCCGATCACTACCGCGTCGCTCGTGGAGTACGTAGGCGTTGTGGCCGTTGAGCGTGGCGAGCCCCTCGAAGGCTTGCGCCTGATGGCTGCCGCCCGGGCGACCTTCGACAGGCTCCGCTACCGAGAGACACACGCCGATGCGGATCGCCGGCGGCACTGCGTTGAAGCGGCGCGACGCGATCTCGAGCCTTCGAAAGCCGACGCAGCTTGGGCAGCCGGGTTGGCGCTAAGTCTCGCCGAGGCGACCGTCGAGGCACAGGAATTCGTCGGCATCGCGCCACCGCTGTCCACCCGCTCGCAGCGACCGCCCCTCACCACCAAGACCTTCATGTTCACCGACGTGGTGGGCTCGACCGCGCTGATCAGTGCCATTGGTGATGATGCCTGGCAGGACCTGATCGACTGGCACAATCGCGTGCTCCGGGAGGCGTTCATCAGGCACCAGGGCGATGAGGTCGACAGTGCCGGCGATGGCTTCTTCGTGGCGTTCCCCGACGCCCGAGCAGCCGCCGATTGTGCGATCGACATTCAGCGGACCCTAGCTGAGCACCGGCGCACCCACGGGTTTTCGCCGTCGGTCCGCATCGGCTTGCATGAGACCGCGTCGACACGCAGCGGCACGGTCTATCGAGGCAAGGGTGTGCATCTCGCTGCACGCATCGCCGCGGCAGCGAGTGGCGATCAGATTCTTGTGAGCGGCGATACCGTGACGCAGCTGGAGCCCTGGTACCGGCTCTCGCCGCCACGTCCAATTGATCTGAAGGGCTTTGACGAGCCGGCGCATGTCGCCGCCCTGGAGTGGCGATAGGTTACGCGACCGTCAGCACCACCGAGCCGTGGACCTTGCCCTGACGGAGCAGCGTCAACGCCTCGTTGGCCTGCTCCAGCGGCAGCGTCTCCACCATCGTCTGCACCGGCACTCGCGGTGCCAGCGCAAGAAACTCCGCCCCGTCCCGTCGCGTCAGGTTGGCCACAGAACGGATGCTGCGCTCGCCCCAGAGCAGGTCGTACGAGAACGCCGGGATCTCGCTCATGTGAATGCCCGCGCAGACGACGACGCCGCCCTTGACGACGGCGCTGAGCGCCCGCGGCACCAAGTTGCCGACCGGGGCGAAGATGATCGCGGCGTCGAGCGGTTCGGGCAGCGGCTGCTCGCTGTCACCGGCCCATTCCGCGCCCTCCTCCAGGGCGAAGGCCTGGCCCGCGGTGTCACCGGGGCGGGTGATGGCGAAGACGCGGCGTCCCTGGTCGCGCGCGACCTGGCTGATGATGTGCGCTGAGGAGCCGAAGCCGTACAAGCCGAGACGCTCGGCGTCGCCGGCCATGGTCAACGCCCGGTACCCGATCAGTCCCGCGCAGAGCAGCGGCGCTGCCTGCACGTCGGAGTACGAATCCTCGATGCGGAAACAGAACCTGGCATCGGCGACCGCGTACTCGGCGTAGCCTCCGTCCATGTCGTAGCCGGTGAAGCGCGCGCCGTCGCAGAGATTCTCCCGTCCGCTGCGGCAGTAGGTGCAGGTGCCGTCCGTCCACCCCAACCACGGGATCCCGATCCGCTCGCCCACAGTCAGGTCGTCGACAGCCGCGCCGGCGACAACGATCTCCCCGACGATTTGATGGCCAAGGATGAGCGGCAGCTTTGGATGCGACAGTTCGCCGTCCACGATGTGCAGGTCGGTGCGGCACACGCCGCAGGCGCGCACGCGAACGCGCACCTGCCCTGCCGCCGGCTCGGGGATGGGCGCGTCCGCCGCGCGCAGCGGTGTCCGCGCCGCGTCGAGAAGCATCGCCCGCACTCGGACACTGTAGCCCGGGATCGTGGGACCTACGGCTCGCGCGGCGCCTCGGGCATTTCCGGGACCGGCGACGGTTCGTGCGGGGTTTCGGGAATCTCCGGGATCGGCGCCGGAATCTCAGGCGTGGGGATCTGCGGTGTAGTCGGAGGCTCGATTTGAGGGGTGTTCGGAGGCTCGATCTGCGGGGTGCTCGGCGGCTCGATCTGCGGCGTGCTCGGCGGAGGTATGTCCGGGGTCTCGGGGGGAATCACCGTCGACTCGCCGCCCAGCCAAGTGGTTGTCATGAAGCGCCTCCGATCGCATGCGTCCATCGCGAATCTCTCTGGCTATCAGGAAAGATGATCGCCGCTTGTACCGATGCCGGCAAGGCCGAGGGGGTCCAGAGCGCTCCCGCCAGCGAGCCGCCGGCGCGGCCGTGATGGCCGCTGGGAGATGATCGTTGCTCGATGGGCGACCGTCCGCGCCCCACGCGTATCGCGTCCCTCGGCCTGGCCCTCGCGGTCGCCGCCGCGGGACTGGTTGGATTCCTGATCGCCCGTCCGGGCAGCCCGCCGCCACGGGTACAGCCCTCCCCTACGGCGTCGACATCGCCGCTGTCCCAGCGTCCGGCGCGCATCGGTCCGCCATCGAGCAGTGGCTACAGCGTCGCCGATGACCCGGCGACGCGTCAGATCGTGGTCTTCGGCGGGCTCGCCGACGACACGGCAACGTGGATCTGGGACGGCGCCCGCTGGAGCCTGGAGCAGCCGGGCGCCAGCCCGTCGGGGCGCATCGATGCCGCCGCGGCGTACGACCCCGCCCTCCAGCGCGTCCTGCTCTTCGGCGGGCATGGCCCGCCGGGGACCGATCTCAGCGATACCTGGGCGTGGGGCGGCGCGACGTGGCGCCAGCTGGACAAGGGCGGTGCCCAGGCCCCGGGGAGCGACGCTTCGATGGCGTGGGACCCGGCGCTCAACGAGATGGTGCTTACGGCCGCGGGGCCAGGGGAAACAGCAGCGGCCACCTGGACGTGGAACCGGACGCACTGGACGCGGCTCCCGGGCGGACTGCCCGCTCCCCCGACCGGACTCGCGCTTGGATTCGATCCCGGTACGCGCGCCCTGCTCGCCGTCACCTGGGACCCGGCGGCCCCGGGGACAGCGGCCAGCGCGCGGACGTGGGCCTGGGATGGCAGCGCGTGGCGCCTTGTCCCGACCCGCAGCTCCCCCAACGTGGATGCCGTGGTCGGGCTCGGCTGGGATCCGTTCAGCCGCCGGCTGCTCCTGTTCGGCGGCGGCCCAGCGAGCCTCGGTCCTCTGTGGGCGTGGGACGGGGCCGACTGGGTGTTGGTGGGATCCGTGGCCGGCCCTCCGATCCTCGACGGGGGAATGGTGACCACGGCCGACGCTCTGGTACTGGTCGGGGCGCTCGGCATCGATGCGGCGCGCCCGGCGCCGATCGCGGTCTGGCGATGGGCCGGCACCGCCTGGGAGCCGGCCTGAGACTCAGGCCGTGATGATCACCGGGGTGCCGATGGGCGTCCACCCGTAGGCCCAGCGCATCACCGGCGTCGGGATGTGCACGCATCCGTGACTGGCGACGTAGGAGTTTTCGCTGCCCGGCCCGTACATCGACGCGGGTTCCCACGATGCGTCGTGCAGGAAGTAGCCGCCGACGTCGAACTCCATCACCCAGGTCACCGTCCCCGTGGGATACCAGAAGGGAGATCCGTGCGGCCACGGCGACACCATCGTGAACGGCGACGTCTTGAAGAAGACGTGGAAATACCCTGCGGGAGTGCGCAGATAGGGCCGCCCGGTGGTGATCGGCGTTGCCCGCACCACGCAGCCGTTGTCGTAGAACACCGCTTCCTGCAGCGTGAGGTTGAGCGTGATCGCCTTGCCCGACGGCACGCTGTGCCCGCACTGGTCGGCGTTGAGCGCGGTGGCGACGGCGGCCTGGAGCGCCGCGACATGCTCGGCGACGACGTTGAGCTGTGCCGGTTCGCTCGCGGCACGGAAGGCAAGCGCGATGCCGCTGTACTGCGCCAGGAAGCTCGACGCGTTGGGCACTCGCTCGGCGCCCGCCTGGTCGACGCTGTATCGGATCGGGGGCAGCGCGGCCGCAACGTTGTTGTTGAGGCGGATCAGCGATTGGAGCGACTGCACGGCCGTGAGCAGCGCCTGCGTGCTCCTCGTGGCATCCGCGTGAGCGGACATCTCGGTGCGGAGGCTCATCGTCAGGGCCGGCACCTGGCCCGAGTCGAGGTTGTCGTGACGCGCGCTCGCCACCGCGGAGTTGGCCTCTGCGAGGAGACCGCTCAACCCTCGGTACGCATTCACCTCGGTCTTGAGCTGGCTCGCGAGCGCCGCGTTGCGCGCCGCGGTGATGTCACCCGTCCACAGGGTGATCAGCTGTTTGACGGCGAGCGGCGTCGGGGCGGCGGTGAGCTGCTGCTCCCACCCCTGCTCCGCGCTGACCGCATCGGCTGGCACGAAGGGTGTCAACGCCGTGGCCATCTCGTCCCAGCTGGTGAACACGCCGGTGGCCTGGGCGCGGGCGGCGTCGAGTGCCGCCGTCCAGGCACTCGTGGTGCGCACCTCCAACTGGTCGAGCAGGCTCTGGCCGGTATTGACCCACCACCGGGGGGACCATCCCGGCGCGGTCTCGTAGGGCGACCGCGCCAGCTGGCTGCGGAGCGACTCGAGGCTCTCTGCCGGCTCACCGGCCGCCACGTCGGACTCCCACCGGCGTTCGAGCGCGGCGGCCCGGTGTGCGAACGACGCCTCGCGACCGCTGGCCAGCGCGGTCATTGCGGTGGCCGCTGCGGTCAGTCCAATGCTGAGGCCCGCGGCGACGACCGGCAGTGCGCGCATCTGTGCCCCATGCTACCGGACGCTCCGGCTGGATGGAACCCGCTCAGCGCAGCTCGCTGATGCGGATCAGATTGCCCGCGGGATCGCGGAACGCGCAGTCCCGAACCCCGTACGGCTGCTCGGTCGGCTCCTGGACGACCTCGGCGTCGCTGGCCCGCAGCCGCGCGAAGGTGGCGTCGAGATCGGCGGTCGCCAGGATGATGGCGGCGTAGCTGCCCTTGGCCATCATCTCGAGGATGGTGCGGCGCTCGTCCTCTGTGACCCCGGGGTCGGCGCCGGGCGGATGCAGGACGATGGACGTGCCGGGCTGGCCGGCGGGGCCGACCGTGATCCAGCGCTTCCCGCCGTATCCGACGTCGTTGCGGACCTCGAAGCCGAGGGTGTCTCGATAGAAGGCCAGGGCCGCGTCCGCGTCGTCGTGCGGAAGGAAGGTCATGTGGATGGTGATGTCCGTGGCGGTCACCTCAGTGCGGCTGGGTCACCGGCGCCTTTCGGACGTAGGCCGCGAGGTGGTCGCCGTTCTCGACGTGTCATCGGTCCTCAATCAGCCCGAGCACGTTGCCGTCGGGGTCGGTGAAGGTGGCCACCAGGCGGCCGCCACCGACGTCGTTCGGGGCCTGCCGCACGGCGGCACCCGCGGCGGTCACCTCGGCCAGCTTCGTCTCGATGTCCGCCACGTGCCAGTAGGCGACCGGCGAGGTCATGCCCTGCGGCCCACCGCCGGGCACCAGCCCGATCTGCTGGCCGGCCGCCTCGAAGCCGACGTAGTAGGCGGAGTTGGCCTGCGGGGCCACGCCGAGCAGGGCGGTGTAAACCGGCTTGGCCTTCGCCAGGTCGGACACGGGATGCAGCACGGTCTTGATTCCCATCGTGGAAGATTCGCTCATGGTCGCTCCTGGAGTTGCGGTGGTTATGTCCATGGCGGTCATGCTAGATAGGGCTCCAGGAGCGGCGCTTCTCGATTTCTGATCGGTTTGGTCACCTGTTTCGCCACGCACGACGGCATCCCCGCCGTCGAGCGCGACGCGAGGCGCCGGTACGTGCTGGGCGGCACACCGACCAATTCGGTGAACCGAGTGCTGAAGGTTCCGAGCGACGAGCAGCCGACCGCGAAACAGACGTCGGTGACGCTGAGGTCGCCACGGAGCAGCAGCGCCATCGCGCGCTCGATGCGCCGCGTCATCAGGTAGCCGTACGGCGCCTCGCCGTAGGCGAGCTTGAACTCGCGGCTCAGGTGCCCGGCCGACATGTTGGCGCCGCGGGCGAGCGCCTCGACGTCGAGCGGCAGCTCGTACTCACGGTCGATCCGGTCGCGGACGCGGCGCAGCCGCGCGTGGTCGCGCAGGTGCTGCGCCGCGGCGAGAGTGCTGGACACCTGCCGAATCGTGCCACGTCGCGCCCGAGGTGCCGAGCGACGCCGGCGTCCCATGCCACCGGCCTTGTCTCGCAGCCGCGCTGCTCGGGCTCAACGATCCGAAGGCGTCGTCCTAGCGCTGGCGCCGAAGCATGGCGAGCAGCTCGACCTGCGAGTGCACACCGAACTTGCTGAAGATGATCATCAAGTGGTTGCGCACCGTGCTCGGGCTCAGATAGAGCTCGGCGGCAATGACCGACACGCGTTGCGCGTTGAGGAGGCGGATGAGGATCTCTCGCTGCCGGCCGCTGAGCTCCTCGAGTTGCGGATAATCGGTCGCCGCCGGGAGGGTGTCGATGTCGTCCATGACCCCGGCGGCCTTGAGCTCCGCGGCGATGCGCCGAAGGCGCGCCTCCAGCTCCGCGACCCTTTCGCTTGACGGTCGCGCCATCGGCTCCCGGTGGGAACGATCCAAGCCTTCCTGAAGACGCTCCACGGCCATCTTCAGATTATTGGCCACGATGTCGGCCTCTGTCAACTGACACGTGCATATGACATACTGGAGGGGTTGGCGGGTTTGGCGGGACAGCTGCGCGACTACGGAGGCTTGAGGAGGCGCCTGTGGCTTCGTCTCGAATTGGGGAGACCCTGAGAGCGGCTCGCACGCGCTTGGGATGGAGCCGCGAAGCGCTCGCATACCACTCCGGCGTGAGTTGGGCGGCCATCGCCCAGATCGAGTCGGGTCGGCGCCGGGATGCGCGCCTCAGCAGCCTCACCGCTCTCGCGGCCGCGTTGTCCGTCAGCGTCGACTATCTGATCGGGGCCGGCGCGATCAGGGCGCCGCTGCTGGGGCATCTCGTCCTCGCGTACGGGTCCGACGACGAATTCCTGGCCACGATTGTTCCGTTCCTGTCGCAGGGAATCGAACGCTCCGAGCCAGTGCTTGCAGTCACAACTCCGGCGCACATCGAACTCCTGCGCAACTCGCTCGGAGCGAGTGCAGGTCACATCGTCTTCGCCAACTCGGCGGGTTGGTTGACCTCACCCAACGCGGCCCTCGATCGCTTTCGCGCGTTCGTGACGCAGCAGCTCGACGCCGGGTCGCCATGGGTCCGCATCCTGGGCGAGCCCATCTGGGCAGGTCGTTCCGACGCGGAGATCGTCGCGTGGACTCGTTTCGAATCGCTGTTCAACCTTGCGTTCGCCAGCGCGCCGGTCACGGCACTGTGCCCGTACGACGCGCGAACGTTGCCTGCAGCCATCGTCGCCGACGCCCATCGGACCCACCCGGTCATCGCCCACGGGGTTGACGCAACCGAGAATCCCGACTATCGGCAGGCCGAGGAGTTTCTGCTGGGCGTCTAGCCCGTGCGGTTTCGCGCGGCGCCGGAGGGCGAATCCGTGACGGCGGAAACGCTCCCCGGGCTGACGACGCGCTCGGAGTCAGCCGTTGTCGGCTGTTCGCTCGTGCCGGCGGCTAGCGACGTGCGCCGAGCTCCATGGGGGTCCAAGGCTCGGGCTGCCGTGTCGTTGCATTATCGGGATCATCGCGCGCAGCCAACGACGCGGGCGGTCGCAGCACACCCGTTTCGGCGACCGGGACAACCGGCTGTAGGACGCGCGGCTGCGGGGTCACCGCCCGCCCCGCCAACACCTTTGCCTTCGCCGGGACGCTGATACCGATAAGTCCGCCGAGGAAGGCGACCAGCGCACCTCCGGCGGTCAGGAAGTAGCCGACCTGCAGGTCCCGCGCGAACGATACGGCCGGCAGCACGTGATCGACGTCGTGTTTGAAGCTGCTCAGCAGAAACACGATCAGTGCCGCCCAGACGATCGCGAGAATCGAGATCAGGAATCCGAGCACGCGCGAGATCATGCCTCCCTTCAGGACGATGAGCAGACCGACGAGCATGAGCAGGCCGCCGGCGACGAAACCCACAACGGCGTCAATTGCGCTGCTGCCCATCGTGAAGCCGTTCAGCGCCTGCCCCGACGTCCGAAGGATGACCCAGTTCGGTGAAACACCGATGGCGATCAGGGCCCCGCCCGCGACGAGCAGGAGCCCAGCCAGGAAGCGTCTCATCATGATGTTGACCTCCTTTCGTGCTCCACCCTAGCACTGGCGTACCGTTCGAATCTCGGTGCGGGGTGCTGCGCATGGGGTCGATGCGCCATTCGGGTGTGACCGTCCCATCGACCGCATGCCGCCGTCGATAGACCCCTACGGGTGATGGTGATGGTGCTTCTTGCTGCTCGGCTTGGCCGGGACGGTATCAACACCAGGAATCGTCGGCGACGCGCCAGGTACCAACGCGAACCCGCCACTCGTGGCGTTCGTGCCGGGCATGAAATACGCCGGCCCCCACTGCGTGCTGGAGGACGTCAGCCCTGAAGGCGCCGGCGGCCAGCGATCCGCGACGCCGGCGAGCGCATGCGCCATCACCGCGTGCCAGATGGGCGCGGCTCCGGTGATTCCCGTGGTGCCCCGCATCGCGGAAGTCGTCCGCATTGCCGACCCACGTTGCGGTGGCGAGTTGAGGAGTCCAGCCGACCGTGAAGTTGTCCTTGAAGTCCTCGCTTGTACCGGTCTTCGCGGCGACCCGCTGGCCCGGCAGCGTGAGCAAACCGTGGGCCCCGAACTCCATGACGCGGTTCGCGTCATTGCTGAGCATGGTGTTCATGATGAACGCGGCGCGCGGGTCCACCACCTGCTTCGCGGCTCGGACCGTACCGGACAGAAGATGACCGTCGGAGTCGGTGGCACTGATGACGAATCGCGCCGGACGAAGGACGCCGGCATCGGCCAGCACGGTGCCCGCCTGGGCCATCTCCAGCACCGGTATCGGATACGTGCCGATGGTCATGCTCGGGAGATACGACTGCGGGGAGCGAGCGAGAGTCGTGACCCCCATCGCCCGCGCGGTCGCGACGATAGCAGGAATCCCGGTGGCAAGCTCGACGCGGATCGCGGGGATGTTGAGCGAGTTGCCGAGAGCCTGCTCGACGGGAAGCACCCCGTGCCACTTCCGGTCGTAGTCGTTCGGGCTGTAGGGCTGGGTGCCGTCGCTTCCACCGCCGATGGGGAGCGTCAACGGGCCGTCGAGCACCGGCGTCACCATGCTGACGCTTCCGTCCTGGATCGCCGTCGTGTACGTGAAGATCTTGAACGACGATCCCGGCTGCCGTGGTGATGCCGCCATGTCGATCTGACCGCCCGGGACGCTCGTGCCGGCACTGCCGACATACGCGAGCACATCGCCCGACGCGGGCGCGATGACGACCGCGGCGCCGTCGGTGACATGCAGGCGGCCCAGCTTGGCGATCTGCGATGCGACCACGCCCTGTGTGTACTGCTGCAGGGCCAGGTCGAGCGTCGACGTGATTCGCAAGCCCGCAGTCAGTGCGTCAAGATGTCACCGGCCGCGACCATCGCATCGAGCACCTGCGCCTGTCGCGCGCCGGCGGCGATCGGATCGACGTGTGGATCATCTCCGTTGGGGTCGTTGGGAAGGCCGGCAAGCATCGCCGCCTGCGCAAGGTCGAGGTGGGTCGCGTCGATGCCGAAGTAGGTGCGCGCGGCCGCCTCGAGACCGGTTGCGCCGGAGCCGAAGTAAATGTCGTTGAGGTACTGGTCGAGGATCGCCGCACGCGGGCTCGAAGTCGACGATGCGCTGCGCGAGGACGATCTGCTGAATCTTGTAGGCGATCGTCCGCAAGTCGCTGAGGTAGAGGATCTTCGCGAGCTGCATGGGTATGGTGCTGGCTCCCTGCGAGGCGCCGCGGGTGATGTCGGAAAACGCCGCCGATGCGAGACGGGGCACGTCGACCGCGCCCTCGGTCCAGAACGACTTGTCCTCGATGGCGACGATCGCCTCCTGGACGAGCGGGGAGATGTCGGTGAGCGGGACCGGGATGCGCGTCGCGCCGGCCGGGTGGAGATCCGCGATCAGGACCCCGGTGCGGTCGTAGACCAGCGAGTCGGCGGGGAACGATCGTGCATGGATACCGACCGATGAGGCCACCGCATTGTTGAGCGCGAACACGACGATCGCGGCGCCGACCAGGGGCAAGGTTAACAGCCCCGCGACAACTCCGAGGACGATGCGGCGTGATCGCCGTCGCTCATGCCCCACATGTGTCTGCAGGGTGTGTCGATGACGCAGAACTCGACGGCGGCGCTCCAGTTGCGCATGTCGCAGACTGGGCTCCGCTTGGTTGAGGTGGTTTCGCACTGGAACGATCTCTTCGTGAAACCTGCAACGGATTGCGCCACCACGCTCAATCGCGTGGCGCCGCTCCCGCCCAGCCTACCGGGATCGTACCCATCCGCGTCCCCGGGCGAGAGGGGAATCGTGCGCACGGGTGACCTGACTCACTCCGGTCGCGGGATCCCCCAATACGCGAGTGCGGCGGACCCGATCAGGATCGAGCCCGCAGCGATCACCGCCAGCGTCAGAGAGCGATTGATCAGGAGGCCCGCGAGTCCCGAACCGATCGGCGACCCGACATAGTTCAGGCTCATCGATACCGCGAACGCGCGTCCATACCAGGATCGGTGCGTGCTGCGCTGACGCAACGAGAACATCGCGACATTCGAGGGGCCGTTGTTCAGCCCCATAAGCGCCATGCCCAGGGCGAGCGCGAGCACCGCGGGGATCAGCATCACGAGGATCGCGATACCACTCACGGCGAACGTGAGCGCCATCATCTGTCGTTCGATGCCCTCGGTGCGCAGACGGCCCGCCAGCAGTGCCGTGGGGACACCCACCGCCCCTTCGAGGGCGAGCAGACCGCCGACCAGGGCGGCAGTGCCGTGCAGGCGAAACACCAGGAGCGGCAGGGCGATGATCAGGATCCCCAAGCCGACGTTCCCCACCGACACGGATATGGCGATCCAGCGGAGCGCGCGATTGGTGAGCACGTAGCGAAGACCGTCCAGAGCGTCATGGAGGACGCCGCGCGACGGAGCGCTTTCAACCCTGGGTTCGTACGCACGCAGCAGCGCTAGTGCGCCAAGCACGTATCCGAGGGAAACGATCGCCAGCACGCCGGGGCCGCCGAGGACAACGAACAGCGGACCCGCCAGCGCCGGCCCCGCGATCGACGCGACACCGTACCCGAGGGTGTCCGCAGCGTTGGCCCGATCCCAGAGGTCCGCTGGAACGATCAGCGGAAACAGTGACCTCGACCCCGCATTGCTGAGCGTCCCGGTCAGCGAGACCACGGAGAGCACGACCAGCATGGCAGCACGACTGAGATGGCCCGTCTGGGCCAATGCGGCGATGAGGAGCATGCCGGCCGCCGCGACCGAATAGTCAAGAAGGATCAGGCGTCTCCTGCCAAATCTATCGAGTAGCGCACCGGTGACGGGGCTCAGGAACAGGCCCGGCAGCACCAGGAGCAGCACGCTCAGTCCCGCGGCGCCCGCCGAATGAAAGCGTTGCAATGCGAAGAGCACGACGGCGACCGTCGACATGATCAGCGACGTGCGCGAAAAGAGTGCGGCCACCAGCAACGGCCGGAATCCGCGTACCTGGAGCAGACGTCTGTACGTCGGCGGCGGGGCCGCCGTGGCGGTTGGCTGCGGTTCGGGCTGCATGTCGATCACCAAGTCGAATGCAGGGGGAAGCGGCTTCGAGGATCAGCCTGACCCACATGCCTACAGCGAAAGGTGAAGCCGGAGGGCCTCATCGATCGTAGGCACCAGCCAGTTCTTCGGCACGAAGCAATCTAATCGCCTTCTGAAGCACTGAGGAACGAGATGGAGACCCCTGGGTTTGGGCATACGCATCGAGGAACTCGACATCCTCTTGAGGCGAGCTCATGCTGACCCTCATTCCCGGATACTAGCGCGAGGCGTTGCGAGTACTACCCACCACAAAGGCCGCGCCTTCACCCCGGTCCGTTCTCCGGCAGGCTGACGGCCCACCCGGGGCGTAGGGGGGGTGAACACCTCGTTTATTTACTACCCTGTCGGCCGTTCCTCGCGGACGGTGTCACAGGCTCGCGAGGGCTGCTGAGGTAGCGCGGAGACGAGGAGCGAGAACATGCTCGTCAGTACCGATTATCTGGTCGTGGGGGCGGGCGCGAGCGGTCTCGCTTTCGCCGACGCGCTGGTGGCCGAGGCGGACGTCGAGGTGACCGTGATCGACCGTCGACACGCCCCGGGAGGTCATTGGCTGCAGGCGTACCCCTTCGTTCGCCTCCACACTCCCTCCGCGTGGTACGGCGTGGACTCGCTGGCGCTCGGCGAGGACCGCATCGACCAGGTGGGCGAGAACGCCGGATACTACGAACGAGCGACCGGTGGCGAGGTCTGCGAGTACTTCGCTGCGGCGGCCGAGCGGCTCACACAGACGGGCCGCGTCCGCGTCCTCACCCGCCACGAGCATCTCGGCGGGACCAACGGTGAACAGGTCCGAGATTTGGACACCGGAGACGTTCACGAAATCGCGGTGCGGCGCAAGGTCGTCGATGCTCGATATCTCGAGGCGTCGATCCCCGCCACCCACGTCCCTCCGTTCGAGGTGGCGCAGTCGATACGGGTTGTCCCCGTCAACGACTTGCCCGCGGTTGCGCGATCGACGTCCTCCTACGCGATCCTCGGGTCAGGCAAGACGGCCGTCGACGCGTGCAACTGGCTTCTGGACAACGGCGTGGACCCAGATCGAATCCGCTGGGTCCGACCCCGAGACGCGTGGTTCTATGACCGCGCCCATTTTCAGCCGCTCGAGCAGGTCGGTGCGATCATGCACGGCCTCGCACTCGATGCCGAGGCCGGCGCCGAGGCGGTGAACGTCGATGACCTTTTCGAGAGGCTCGAGGCTTCGGGCCGATTCGTGCGCATCGACCTGTCGTGGCCAGCAACGATGTACCGCGGCACGATGCTCAGCGCTCGCGAGCTCGACGGCCTGCGGCAGATAACGGATGTCGTCAGGCTTGGCCGAGTGCGGCGTATCGAGGCCGACCGGATCGTGCTCGAGCACGGGGAGACCAAGACCGGCACCGACGTGCTGCCGGTGGACTGCACCGCGCTCGGCCTGAGCAATGCTCCCGCCGTTCCGATCTTCCAGCCCGGTCGGATCGTGCTTCAGCAGGTGCGCCACCTCTCGCCGTCATTCAACGCAGCCCTCGTCGGCTTCGTCGAAGCCCGCCGGGACGACGACGAAGAGAAGAACCGGCTTTGTCCACCAAACCGATACCCCAGTAGCATCGAGGACTGGCCGCGCATGATGAACCGCACATGGAGGACCGAGAGGCGGTGGTTGAGCGAGCCCGACGTCTCAGCGTGGGTGGCCGCGAGCCGGCTCAACCTCCTGCGTGCGCTTCCCGGCCATGCAGCTGAGCCGTCC
Source organism: Candidatus Dormiibacterota bacterium (assembly GCA_963768105.1). GTDB lineage: Bacteria > Chloroflexota > Dormibacteria > Aeolococcales > Aeolococcaceae > Palsa-851. The sequence continues at coordinate 151,984 of CAVYGR010000008.1, forward strand.
GTCCAAGCGGCAATCAACCGATATCTCACCAACGTCGGGGCGGCGATCGAGCGGCTGAAGCAGCTGGACGGTTCGAGCTCGTCGTAAGTCAATGGACTCTGAGCAGGCAGCTCGCGACGCAGAGGGTCAAGCTCAGGTTCGTACGTTGCGGTTGTGTGGCCCGATGTACCCCCGATCGAGGGGATGTTGAATCTGCCAAGAGCCGATGGGATGATGCAAGCGTGCCCAGGCGAAGCCGGCTGATCTCGCTAGCGCTGTCCGCCGTCGTGGCAGCCGGCGCGCTCACTGGCGCGTTCATCGTCGGTTCTCATAATCCGGCGGTCACGGTCGTGAGTGGCGACGCGCGGGTCGGCGACGGTGTGGCCACGGCCTTCGTCGACGGATTTGCGTATGGCATCCCGATGGACGTTGCTTGGTTCGGGACCGACGGAAGCTGGCGTGACAGCGGCACGCCTGCGTGTATGGCGTGGACCGGAACTCCCCGCGACGTCAATATCAAGTTCGGCTGGGTGCCGATCACCTCGCCTGATGGCAACGGCTGGCGTCAGGTCGTCTGGGTCTCCTGCCAAGGCTGAGCGTCTCGCTGGGGTTTGAACGACGCGAAGCAAAGTAGGGTGCTCAGCCGGCGTACGATGGTCGAACCGAATTCGGCCTAAGCCCCAAGAGGAGGCTGGAGCGGGAGACGAGGCTCGAACTCGCGACCCCTACCTTGGCAAGGTAGTGCTCTACCACTGAGCTACTCCCGCGGGTCTTTTGATCTCGCTTAGAGCACTTCCTTGGCTTCTCTGCCTTGTGGCGCTACTCCTGGCGGTCCGATCGGCGCTCTGAGCGACGCCCATAGTAACGGCCCTGGGACCACCTGCGGTCCCGATCAGGAGGCAGGACGATCGAGCTGTGCAACCGAGACGCTGATGCTGTCGCATCCGTTCTGCAACTCGTCGTCGCCTTTCGTCGAGCGAACATCAGGTCGAGACTTCTTCCGGACGCCGCCGAGCCCGTGCGGCTTTGGGAGCCGACGTGATACTCGCATTCTTTACGCTGCACCAGATGGGTGAACTGGAGGACGGAGTTCGTCTTCCCGCTGCTGCTCTTCGTGGTAGTGGCCGGTTTGATCGCCCTGGACAGGCGATACCGGTGATAGACGTGCCGAACAGGTCGGATGTGCTGGTAGCGGTCGACTTGGAATCCTCCGGCGCCGTTCAGACCGGCTGCGCAGCCTCCTGGCGCTGCGATGCGATCCACCGTTCGAGAGGCTCGCCAGACTCGAACGAGGTGATCAACGCATAGCGTGGCCCCGGTCCGGGGTTGTGCACGACGTGATACAGCCGCTCGGTATCGAGCACCAGCTGACGGCGCGGATGCAGCGGGATGCGGATCTCGGTTGACGGGATCGTCGCGGACCTCGCGAAGGATGAACGTGGACCCCTCGGGTGCATTGAGCTCGAGCCAGGCGCGCACCACCCAGCCTTCGCCGTCGGGGTTCAGACGGTTGTTGTCATCCTGGTGCAGCTGGCGGAGGGCATCCGCCTCGGACGAGGGGTTGAGCTTGATGACCCGCACGCGCCCGAACCTCGCCCCCACCGCCTCGACGTAGCTGCAGAGGGTCGGCGCGATCTCACGGTTCGCCGTCCACATCCCGTCCTTGTCCGGCTTGCCGTGGTCCCAGAAGCCGGCGCATTCCATTTCGCCGCGCGCGGACGCGAGAGGGGCGAAATTCGTATCCCCTCCCGATTTCCAGTCGACGTATTCCAGGCGCTCCCACTCCTCGGGGGGGATCGCCGGGCCGTCGCGCAGGATGACCGAGCCGTTCGCGGAAAGCACGTCGAGTTTCTTGTGGGCCATGTGGTTCCTCTCGATCTTGGATGACGCGGTCGAGACCAACGTGAAATCGCCCGCTAAGGCTACACGCGGGTACGGCGCCGTGGCACACCACTCGCGGCTAAGCTCACCAGACGGTGACAGACGACCTCTCGCTCGCACTCGAGCTGGCCGACGTCGCCGACGGGATCTCGATGGAGCGTTTCCGCGCCCACGATCTCAAGATCGACGCGAAGCCCGACCTGTCGCCGGTGACCGAGGCTGACCACGCGATCGAGCGCTACGCCAGCGAACGCATCGGGTCAGCGAGCGTCCCGACCACGCCATCATCGGTGAGGAGTTCGGCATGGTCGGGGATCGCGACGCCACCTGGCGCTGGGTCATCGATCCGATCGACGGGACCCGAAGCTTCGTCAGGGGCAACGAGACCTGGGCGACCCTGATCGCCCTGCAGCGCGACCGAGTGTCGATGGTGGCGGTCGCGTCGGCCCCCGCGATGCGCCTGCGCTTCCACGCTACCCGCGGTGGCGGGTCGTTTCTCAACGGCCGCCGGATCCACGTCTCGAAGATCGCCGAGATATCCGAGGCGCTGATCACCCATACGGCAATCCGAGGATTCGTGATCACCAAGCAGGCCGACCGGCTCGTCGCCCTGGCCGGACGCTGCTGGGATGCCCGCGGGATCGGCAACTCGATGTCCCATCTCGCTGTGGCGCGGGGCACCGCCGACATCGGCTGGACGTCGCGGGCCAACCTCTGGGACTTCGCCGCGCTCTCGCTGATCGTCACCGAGGCGGGAGGCCGATTCACGGATCGCAGCGGTGACGATCCGAAGCTGGGGGGCACCGGCATCTCCACGAATGGCCTGCTCCACGATCTCGTCATCGAGGCGGCGGGCTATCCGCCGGAGCCCGCGTGAGGTCGGCGGCCTGAGGCACGATCGGGTGGCAAACGCGCCAGACCGCGCGATCCTTGACGCAGCTCTCCCCGGTCGTCAGACTGAGGCCACTTTCAGTCAGGGCGGGTGTTCCCACACAGAGGTATAGGGGCATGCACATGGGTTAGGATTCTTCGTCGTACGCTCATCTCAGGCACCGTTGCCGCCATCGGCGCGGCGAGCGCCCTACCCGGCTTGGCCGCGGCAAGTCAGGTCGCAGCCGGACCCGTTCCGATCCCCGCGATCACCGGCAATCTGGTCGGTCATTTCTCCGGCGGCGCGGTGCCGACCACCGCAGAGTGCGAGACTGCCTTCGGCATCCCGTGCTTCTCGGGTACGCAGCTCGCCGACCACTACGGCCTCCCCGCGCTCTGGTCCCAGGGCCTGAGCGGCAAGAGCAAGACGATCGTGATCGTCAACTCGTTCGGCTCGCCGACGATCCAGTCGGACTTGCAGACGTTCGACGCGGCGCTGGGCCTGCCCAACCCGTCGTTGAGCATCATCCAGCCGTCCGGCGCCGTGCCGCCGTTCGATCCGACGAACAGCACGATGGTCGGCTGGGCAGAGGAGACCACGCTCGACGTCGAGATGTCGCACTCGATCGCACCCGGCGCCAACATCCTGCTGGTCGAGACTCCGGTCGCCGAGACCGAGGGCGTGACGGGGTTCCCGCAGATGATCAGCGCGGAGAACTACGTCATCAATCACCACCTTGGTGATGTGATCTCGCAGAGCTTTGGCGCGACCGAGGAGAGCTTCCCCAGCGCGCAGTCGCTGCTCAATCTCCGCAGCGCCTACGTGAACGCGGCGGCGCACCACGTCACCGTGCTCGGGTCCGCGGGGGACGTCGGGGTGACCGGCTACTTCCTGGACGGCGCCTGCTGCTACGCGCACCGGGTGAATTCGTGGCCGTCGTCCGACCCGCTGGTGACATCTCTCGGCGGGACGCGCGTCCACGCCAATGCCGCCGGGACGGGCCCCGCGCCGGTCACCAAGGACTCGGTATGGAACGATGCCAACAGCCTGCTGTCCGGCAACCCCAGTGACCCGACCACCTGCTGCGCGGGTGGCGGCGGCACGTCCGCGGTCTTCGCCCGGCCCGCATACCAGAACTCGGTCGCTTCGGTGGTGGGGTCGCATCGCGGCACCCCTGACATCTCGATGAGCGCGGCGGTCGACGGTGCGGCGCTCGTGTACTTCAGCTTCGCCCCGGCCCAGACCGGCGCTCCGGGATGGTTCCTCTTCGGAGGCACCAGCGAGGCTTCGCCCCTCTTCTCGGGCATCGTGGCGATCGCTGACCAGGCCGCCGGGCACGACCTCGGCCTGATCAACCCCCGTCTCTACGCCATGCAGTGGGACGGCAACTCGGGCATCGTCGACGTCACGAAGGGCAACAACAGCTACACCTTCTACGACGCCCACGACGGCAACGAGCTGACCACCGTGGCCGGCTTCCATGCCACCACGGGCTACGACATGGCGAGCGGGCTCGGCACACTCTGGGCCCCGCAGTTCGTCAAGGCGCTGGCCGACTAGGAACACCTGACGCCAGAAGGGCCGGGTCGCAGGACCCGGCTCTTCGCTTTTTAAGGACAATCAAGACCACAGCCATGCCCGAACCAGTCGTCGTCGCCTTCGGCAGATCCCCATCGGACGCGCGATGAAGGGCTCGCTCGTCAACGTCCGCCCGGACGACCTGGCCGCCGGGGTGGTGACCCAGGTGCTCGATCGGCTTCCCCAACTGGACCGCGCCACCATCGAGGACCTGATCTGCGGCTGCGGTCTCCCCGGCGGTGAGCAGGGATTCAACCTCGGCCGGGTGATCAGCATCCTCAGCCGGCTCGACGTCCCCGGCACCACCGTCACGCGCTACTGCTCGTCATCGCTGCAGACAACTCGCATGGCGGCCCACGCGATCCGCGCCGGCGAGGGCGACGTGTTCCTCAGCGTCGGCGTCGAGTGCGTCTCCCGCTTCGTCAACGGCAGCAGCGACATGGGGCAGTGTCGCAACGAGCGGCTCGAGCCCGGCAATCCCGAGGGCTTCCCGGACATCTACATCGCCATGGGCCAGACCGCGGAGAACGTCGCCGCGCGCGAGGAGGTCTCGCGTGAGGAGATGGACGAGTTCGCGCTGCGAAGCCAGCAGCGGGCGGTCGCCGCGCAGGACGACGGTTTCTTCGCCCGCGAGATCGTGCCGGTCACGCTGCCCGACGGCGTGGGCCGCGTGACGAAGGACGACGGTCCGCGCCGCGGCACGACGCTCGAAAAGCTCGCCGAGCTCAAGCCGGTGTTCCGGAGAATGGAACGGTCACCGCCGGCAACGCCTGCCCGCTCAACGACGGTGCCGCGGCGGTCGTGATCATGTCCGACACGCGCGCGCCGCGAGCTCGGCATCGCGCCGCTGGCGCGAATCGTCGCCACCGGCCTGACCGGCGCTCGAGCCCGAGATCATGGGGCTGGGCCCGATTCAGGCGTCGAACGCAGGCGCTGCAGCGAGCCGGCATGAGCATCGGCGACGTGGACGTGGTCGAGATCAACGAGGCCTTCGCCGCGCAGGTGATCCCGTCCGCGCGAGGCATCGGCATCGATCCGTTCGACGAACGCTCAACCCCCATGGCGGTGCGATCGCCCTCGGTCACCCCTTCGGCATGACCGGCGCCCGGATCTGCTGCACCCTGATCAACGGCCTGCAGGACGACGGACAAGACGATCGGTCTCGAGACCATGTGCGTCGGCGGCGGTCAGGGGATGGCGATGATCGTCGAGCGGCTCAACTGAGCCCTGCGATCGGGGCTGAATCAGGCGTCGCGGGAGAGGGCGCGTGCCTGGGGGCGAACCGGCCGCCCGGCGATGGTCACTTCCAGATCCTCGGGTGACTCAGCGGCGCTCGGCCGCCGGCGTGGCGGGCGGCTGGCGAGAATGATCGCCGCCAGGGTTTCGACCACGCTGTCCGCCTCGCGCCGGTCCAGGATGAGGGGAGGCAGGAAACGGACGCACCCCTGCCCCCCGGCAGCGCGAGGATCTCGCGCCGCTGGAGGTGGCGAAGCAGCATCGCCGCGTTGAGACTGGTCTCCACCGCCACGAGCGCCCCGCAGCCGCGGACCTCGCGGATCTCCCCCAGCCGCAGCGCTCGCAACCGGCTCTGCAGACGCTCGGACGTGATCTCAGCCATCGCTCGCAGCGTTGGTCCGAGGGCGGTTCTGATCGTCGCGTTGGCGGCCGCACACACCACAGGTGGGCACTGTCCCTCCTGCTCGCGTCGGGAGACCCGCGCGCGTCGGGCGATCACCGGTCCGACGGCGGTGACCCCGAACGGCAACGCGCTCGCCAGGGACGACCCCAGGCAGACGATGTCGGGTTCGATCTCCGGCCCCGCACAGGCGAGCGTGGGGCCCATCCGCAACGCGGTTCGCACCTCGTCGACAACCAGCAGGGCACCGACCCGCCGGCACAGCCGGGCGACGCCGGCCAGGTAGCCGGGGCCGGGCACCCGGATACCGGCCTCGACTTGCACGGGTTCGACGATCACGGCGGCGACCTGGTCATCGAGGTGGGCCTCGAGCGCATCGAGGTCGCCGAACGGGACGCGTACGACCTCCATGCTCCGCCCGGCGATGGCATCGATCTGGCGACCGCTGCTCGCCGCGCGTCCGCCGATCCCCGTGCCGTGATCGGAGCGCTGCATGGCGATCAGCCGTGGACGTTCGGACGCGCTGGCGACCCATGTGATCGCCTGGTCGACGGCTTCAGACCCCGAGACCGTGAAGCTGACGTGCGTCAGCGGGACCGGGATGATGAAGCTGAGGGCCTCGAGGAGCTCCTCGCGGAGGTCGTAATCGAACCCCGGCGGTGACGCGGTGAACGCTTCCAGCTGCAACCGGATCGCCTCGCTGACCCTGGGATCGCCGTACCCCAGGAGCGTCGTGCCGCCGTTCGAGGTCAGGTCGAGGTAGCGACGGTCCTCATCGTCCCAGACGTAGGCACCCTGCACCCGCGCGAGACGGAGGTCGCGCGAGGTGCGGCTTAATTCGTTGAGCCATCGATCCGGAAGAACCGCGGTCACACTGCCTCCTCTGCCGAGCCTCCGCTATGTCGGCTAGCGTACCGCCAAGTCCCGCCACGTGCCTGTGGCGTTTCGCCCCCGGGTTCAGCCGCCGGTCTCGACGGGCCGCGTCGGATCGGTGATCCACTCACTCCAGGAGCCGGCGTACAGCGCGGCGTCGATACCGGCGATCGCCATCGCGAAGACCTCCTGGGTCGCCACCACCCCCGAGCCGCAATAGACGCCGACGGCCGCTCCGGGAGTGACGCCGATCGATGCGAATCGGTCGCGCAGTTCAGGGGCCGCCAGAAAGGTGCTGTCAACGCCGAGTAAGCCCAGCGCGGGGAGGTTGCGCGCACCGGGGATGTGACCCGCCACCGGGTCGATCGGTTCGACCTCACCGCGGAACCGTTCGGCCGCCCTGGCGTCGACCAGGACTCCACCCTCGGCCATCGCCGCCGCGGCCGCCGCATCGAGCAGCGGCATGCCACCGGGCCGCGCCGCGAAGTCGCCGGGGGACGGATTCGGTTCCTCCCCCACCGCCACCGGCAGCCGCGCCGCGGTCCAGGCCGCGTACCCGCCGTCGAGGAGCGACACGTCGGCGTGGCCGAAGTAGCGCAGCAGCCACCACGCGCGCGCCGCCGACGTCCCCGTCCCTGCGTCGTAAACGACAACCGATTGCCCGTTGGAGATCTCCTGCCGGCGCATGTCTGCCTCGAACGCCGCGGCGTCCGGCAGCGGGTGCCGGCCAGGCCCCGGCGTCGCGCTCAAGTCCCGCTCGAGGTCGACGAAACGGGCGCCCGGGATGTGGCCGAGGCGGTACGCGTCAAGGCCAGGCGGGCCGCCGAGCGTCCAGCGCACATCGAGCACCACCGGCGGCCGCGGTGTCGCAAGTCTGGTCGCAAGCTCGTGGCGATCGAGCAGGGGCGATACCATTGAGCCAGCATCCCTCGTGAAGCGGAACGACGAAACCTCAAGGGTCGCGCCGGCGTTAGCGGTCAAGCACTCGGTCGTCAACGCGCCCTCAGACCGAACAATGGTACGGTGGAAATGAATGGCTGATCTGACCAGGCTGGGCCGCGGCGGCCTGTTCGTGGGAGCCCTCGCCGTCGGTGGCGTGCTGCTGAGCTCGTGCTCGCTGCCCGGCACCCAGGCGCCGCCGGTCGGCGGCATCACCGTCCACGTCGCGGGAGCCCCCGCGGTGGCTGCTCCTCCCACGATCGCGGTCAGCCCGTCCAACCAGGCTCAGAGTGTGGGTCTCGACGTTCCCATCGAGGTCAGCGCGAGCTCCGGTCACCTCGACACCATCTCGGTGACCGAGGCCGGATCAGCGGCCACCATCGCGGGTGACCTGTCGGCCGATGGACGCACCTGGCGGATGAGCCAGCCGCTCGATCCAGGGGCGCACTACACGGTGGTCGCGACCGCCACCAGCACGGCGGGCTCCACCGCGGCGACAACGTCGACCTTCAGCACGGTCACCGCCGCCCACCGCCTGCTCACCGGCATGACCCCGCTCGCGGGCGAGACCGTCGGCATCGGAGAGACCATCGACCTCAGGTTCAACACGCCGATCCCGGCCGCCTCGCGTGCCGCTCTCCTCGAGCGCATCCAGGTCGTCTCGACCCCGGCGGTCGAGGGCGGTTGGCACTGGCTCGACTCCCAGGTCGTGCACTTCCGGCCGGCGACGTTCTGGCCGGCCGGCACCTCGGTCACCGTCACCGCGAACCTGAAGGGCTTCGACGCCGGGAACGGCACCTGGGGATTGGGCAACTGGTCGTCGTCGTTCAAGGTCGGCGCCAGCCACATCTCGATCATCAACAACAGCACGCACACGATGCAGGTGTACAACGGCGGCAAGTTGATGGCCACGTGGCCGGTCAGCCTCGGCAAGGGCGGTTTCGCGACCATCCAGGGCACCCTCATCGTGCTCTACAAGACACCGGTGGTCGTCATGAAGTCCTGTCCGACGTTCCACACCCCGGCGGCGTGCATCCCCGGCGGCGCCCAGTACTACAACGATCCGGTCTACGAGGACACCGCCATCTCAACGAGCGGCTATTTCATCCATGCCGCGCCGTGGTCGGTGGGCTCGCAGGGCCGCGCGGACGTCTCCCACGGCTGCATCAACCTCAGCACCGCGCGCGCCACCATCTACTACAACTTCAGCATCCCGGGCGACGTGGCCAAGGTCGAGAACACCGGCTACAACGCGTCCTATTCCGACGGGGAGGGTGACTGGCAGATCCCCTTCGCCTCGTTCTCGAACACAGCCGGACTCGGCCCGGTCTGGACCGGTCCCATGGCTGCCTCGTCGCTGGCCGGTCAGGTCTCCTAAGCGCCAGTCGCGCTCGCACCGGGGGCTACAAATGCGCGCCGTCGTCGTCGACGCACCGGGCGGTCCCGAGGTGCTGCATGTGGCGGAGTGCCCCGAGCCTCGCGCCGGCGACGGTGAGATCACGGTGCGGGTCGCCGCCGCCGGCGTCAACCGCGCCGACCTGCTCCAACGCATGGGCTACTACCCGCCACCGCCCGGGGCGAGCGACACCCTCGGCCTCGAGGTATCGGGTGTCGTGGCGAGCGTCGGTGCCGGTGTCACCGGTGTCGTCGAAGGAGAGCGGGTCATGGCCCTGCTGGAAGGCGGCGGCTACGCCGAGGTCGCGGCGGTCCGCGCGGCGCAGGCCGTCCCAGTTCCGGCCAACATCGACCTGATCGACGCGGGCGGCATCCCCGAGGTGTTCATCACCGCTCACGACGCCCTCTTCACGCGCGCGCGGCTGCGGGCCGGAGAGACGGTGCTGATCCACGGCGGCGGTGGTGGGATCGGGACCGCGGCGATCCAGCTGGCACGGCAGCATGGATGCCGGGTGCTCGTCACCGCGGGGAGCGCGACCAAGCTCGGGCGCTGCGCAGAACTGGGCGCCGACGCGGGCATTGACTACGCCCGCGAAGACTTCGTGGCGCGCACCCTCGAGCTCACCGACGGACGCGGCGCCGATGTCGTGCTCGACATCATGGGTGCGGCGTACCTCGGACGAAACCTCGAGGCGGTGGCCACCGACGGCCGCGTCGTGGTGATCGGGATGCAGGGTGGGAACCACGGCGACATCGACCTCGGCGTGATGATGCGCCGCCGGGTGTCCCTGATCTCGACGTCGCTCCGTGCCCGCCCCGCCGCGCAGAAGGCCGTGATCGTCGCCGCCTTCGCCGCCGAGGTTGTCCCCGGCCTCGCCGCCGGCGTCCTCCGACCGGTGATCGACCGGGTCCTCCCCTTCGAGGCGGCCGCCGAGGCGCACCGCCTCATGGAAGCCGGCGCACCGGTCGGCAAGATCCTGCTCGTCCCTGGCGCATGACCGCGATCGGTGACGTGACCGACAAGCGCTGGGACACCGTCGTGGTCGGCGCCGGACACAACGGCCTCACCGCCGCCGCTTACCTTGCTCGCGCCGGCCGCAGCGTCCTGGTGCTCGAGGCTCGCGGTCGCATCGGTGGAGCGTGCACGCTGGACCGGCCGTTCGCCGATCAACGGTTCGTGGTCAGCCCCTGCGCGTACGCGGTGGGACTGCTCCATCCGAGGGTCATCGACGAGCTGGAGCTCCGCCGCCACGGCTACCAGGTGCATCTCATCAATCCGCATCTGTGGTGTCCGTTCGACGACGGCTCCGCGTTGCGCCTTTGGGACGACTCGGAGCGGAACCACCGCGAGGTCGCGGCGCTCAGCCCGGGCGACGCCGACGGCTACAGCAGGTACGAGCAGCTCTTCGCGCGCATTCGCACCGCGCTGCGCAGCGAACCCCGCGACACCTGGATCGGCGACGCCCCGGACCGGCCGGCACTCGAGGAGCTCCTCGGCCACGACGCCGAGCTGATCGAGGTCATGTTCGAGGAGCCGATCGCGTCGGTCGTCGAGCGTCACGTCAAGGACGAGCGGATGCGCACGGCGCTGCACGGCCAGGGCCTGATCGGTACCTGGGCCGGACCGCGCGATCCCGGAACCGCGACCATCCACGCGATGCACTCGATGGGCAGCATCGAAGGGCGCCAGGGTGCCTGGGGATACGTGCAGGGCGGCATGGGGACGGTGTCGTTCAGCCTGGCGAGTGCGGCAACCGAGGCGGGAGCGGTGATCACTCGCGATGCCCCGGTTGTGCGAGGTCATCCCCGGTGAGGCGGTGATCCTCGACGACGGCACCCGCATCCTCGCCGCCACGATCGTGTCCAACGCCGATCCCGCACCACACTGGGCCTCTGTCGCGACGCCGCCCCGAGGGCGTTCGCCGAGCGCGTGGGCGCGTGGCGCATGGAGGGACCGTCTTCAAGATCAACTGCGCGCTCACGCGCCTGCCACGCTTCACCGCCGCCGGACCGGACGACTCGCCGCACGAGGCGATGGTGACCATCGCGCGGAGCACCGACGAGACCCAGGCCGCGTACGAGCGCAGCCGCGCAGGCGAGCCCGCGCCGCGCTGGGCGGAGCTGTATTTCCACTCCGCCTACGATCGATCGGTCGCCCCGGACGGGAAGCACGTGATGAGCGTGTTCGCCCAGTACGCGCCCTACACCCTTGCCAGCGGCTCCTGGGACGAGCGTCGAGATGCCGTCGCCGACGAGGCGCTCGCGGAGATCGCCCGATTCGCGCCCGACATCCTCGACTGCATCGAGGCGCGTCAGGTGCTCGCGCCGCCGGACATCGAGCGCGAAACCGGTCTGTCGGGCGGGCACATCTTCCAGGGTGAGTGCCTGCCCGAGCAGATGTGGGATCGGCGCTTCTCCCCGCGCACGCCGATGCCCGGCCTCTACATGTGCGGCGCCGGCACGCATCCCGGCGGCAGCGTCATGGCGATCAACGGCCGCAACTGCGCGATGGCGGTGCTCGCCGACACCGCGCCGCGCTGAGCGTGAGCTAGCGGCGGATCCGCAGGGCGTTGCGAATCACCGCATCTCCTCGCGGTCGGCGACGCGCAGCGCGAGCAGCACAGCCGCGTAGATCAGCGCGGACGCGAGCACGACGACGGCAAGCATCACCCTGCTCTGATGCGGGTTGGCGACGTAGATGAAGGCGCCCATGACCACACCGGCGACGATCGCCTTCCACGAGGTGCTCACCACCCTGATGCGCCCAGCTGAGCGCGGAGCACGATCCAGCCGACCACCACCAGGGCCGCCTCGGTGACCACCACCGCCCAGCTGGCGCCGAGGTAGCCGTAGCGGGGGATCACGATCAGGTTGACGCCGACGTTGATCACCAGGCCGACCATGGCGACGAACGCGAACACGTTCTGCTTGTCGATCGCGTTGAGCGTCGCCGCAAAAGTGTTGTCGGCGAACATGAAGACGATCGCCAGCGACAGGATCTGCAGCGCGGGCTCCGATCCGGGGTAGAGATCGAGCAGGCTGTTGAACTGCGGGGCGAGCAGGAACACGCCGACGGTGATCGGCCAGCCGAGGATGACCAGCGCCTTGAAGAATTTCTCCGCAAGGGGAAGCACCCGCCCCGGTGATCGCCGGTGATAGACCGAGAGCACGGGAAACACCACGCTGCGCAATGCGAACGGGATGAAGAGCAACGACTCGAATGGCTTGTACGCGAGCGTGTAGTTGCCGACCTCGGAATACGGCCGGAAGCGCTGCAGGATGGGGACGTCGACCTTGAAGTAGACGGTGGTGATGATGAAGGTGATCCCGAGCGGGACGGCGACGCGCACCCAGGAGAGCAGCAGTCCCGGTTCGAACTGAAATCCCGGACGGAGCACACCCATCACGATCAGCACGGTGCCGAAATACACGCACGCGAACGCGTAGCTGATCGCGTAGGCCCAGAGGAAGAAGCCGGTATCGGCGTGGATGTGCACGCCGACCAGGACGAGTGCGAAGACGACCAGTGTTTCCGGAATGATCTCGATGATCTCGAAGGTGAGCCGCTGCATCGCGTACAGCGTGTTGCGCAGCAGCAACTGATAGCCGGAGAGCACCAGGATCGCGAAGCACGGCCAGAGCAGCGAGCGCACCCCGGCGATGTAGAGCGCGGCGAAGATCAGCGGCAGTCCGACGGCCGCACCGACCAGCTTGAGCGAGGCGACGTTGTTCCAGTACCTCGCCAGCTCGTTGGTGTGGCGCGCGCCCTCCCGGACGTAGAGCGCGGAGAACCCCAGGTCGGTGACGGTCCCGATCAGACCGACGTAGGTGATCGCCGTCTGCATCTCGCCGAACCTGTCCTTTCCGAGGAAGTTGGCGACGATGATCACCGCGACGAGCGCAACGATCCGCGAGATCACGCGCACGATGAGGATGAGGATCGTGTTGCGCAGCGCCCGCATCCCCAGGCCGCCGGGCAGGTCGGGCGCGGCGCCCGCGGCCGGTGCGGTTTCGTCCTGCAAGGCGCTCATTCTATCGTCGCCTCCGCGCAGTGCCCGTCAGCAATGCCGGTCGATACACTCGGGGCACATGCCTGACGTCGCCGCCGAGCGACTCCGCAGCCAGAGCGACAGCGCGCGCACCGATGGCGGCGCCCTGATGGCGCGCACCCTGCGCGAGCGCGGCGTGACCACCATGTTCGCCTTGCCGGGCGGCCACATCCTGCCCCTTGCTCGACGCCTGCCTCGATGAGGACATCCGGGTCATCGACACGCGTCACGAGGGCGCCGCGGTGCTCGCCGCGGAGGGCTGGGCGCTGGCAACCGGGGACACCGGCGTCGCCGCCGTGACCGCGGGCCCGGGCTTCGCCAACGGCCTCATCGGGCTCCTCGACGCCGGCGCGTGGAGCGTCCCGCTGGTCATGCTCGCCGGTCGCACCGGCCGCTCGAAACAGGGCCGCGGGCGCGGTGATGGACATCGACCAGCGCGCCATCGCCGCGCCGATCGCGAAATGGTCGGCGAGCTGCGGCGATGCCGGTCGGGTCCCGCGCTACGTCGCCGAGGCGATGTACCGGGCGCGGAGCGGATGCCCCGGCGCGGTCTACCTCGACGTCGACGCCGACGCGGTCTACGCGCGGGCGGCCCCGCTCGACGTGGTCGCGCCGGGATTCCCGACCTCGCCACCGCGCCCCTGCGCCTCGCCCACCGAGACCGGAGCACTGATCGCGGCGCTGTCGACGGCGCAGCGGCCGCTGATCGTGGCCGGCAGCGGCGCCTTCTGGTCCGGCGCCGGTAGGGAAATCGCCCGCTTCGCCGAGATCGCCCGGATCCCGGTGATCACCGCCAGCGCGGCCCGCGGTGTGGTCGCCAACTCCCACCCGTGGAGCCTCGGTTCGCTGGTCCACGGCGGCCTCGCCATCCCCAGCGCCGATTGCGTGCTGGTGCTCGGCACCGCGTTCAACGCCAATGTCATGTACGGCGGCGCGCCCCTCTTCGGCGCCGAACAGACGCTGCTCCAGGTGGACATCTCGGCCGACCGACTCGGCGGCAATCGCGCCGCCGACGTCGCGGTCGTGGGTGACGTCGGCGCGGTGGTTCGGGATCTCTCCGACGCCTGGGCCTCGACGCCGCCCGGCCGCGATGCGTGGCTCGAGCGTGCCCGGTCGCTCGCGGCCGCGTCGCTCGACTTCTGGGATCGTCAGGTCGACGAACACACCGGCGACCTCGTGCACGCCGGAGCGGTGGCACGCGACCTGGCGTTGTTCGTCAGCGAGCGCTTCAACGGCGCCGCGACCCTCGTCGCCGACGGCGGCGACGCCCTGGCGTGGGCGCTCGCGTACTTCGACGCCGAGCTGCCCGGTCGCCTGCTCACCACCACCACCGCGCTGGGGACGCTCGGCGTCGGCATGCCGTTCGCGCTCGCGGCGCGGGCGGCCCGCCCCGACGAACCGGTCTTCCTCTTCACCGGCGACGGGTCCTTCGGCCTGAGCGCCATGGAGATCAACACCGCGGTGCGGCACCACCTGCCGATCGTCGTGGTGGTGTCGAACAACGCCGGCTGGGGGGACGTCCAGCACGAGCAGGACGACGCCTTCGGCCCGGGGCGTCATGTGGCAAGCCGGCTGCCGGGCGCCCGATATGATCGCCTCGCCGAGGCGCTGGGCGGCCACGGGGAGCGCGTCGAGCACCTCGACGAGCTCCGCCCCGCGCTCGAGCGCTCGCTCGCCGGCGGCGTCTGCAGCGTCATCGACGTCCAGACCGATCCGTCCGTGCTGTCCGAGTTGCTCCGCATGGTGGCCCAGCTCGGGCTGATGTGATCCATGCGCGCGGTCAAGCTCCTCGACGCCCACCTCCTCGAGCTCGTGGAGCTCCCCGAGCCTGAGGCCGCGCCCGGAGAGGTGGTGGTCAGGGTCGACGGCTGCGGCATCTGCGGCTCGGACCTGACCTCGTTCAAGGTGGGGCTGTTCACCGGCACGGTTCCCGGTCACGAGCTTGCGGGCGTGGTCGACGGCGTCGGCAGTGGAGTGAGCGATTGGCGCGCCGGCGACGAGGTGGTCATCGACCCCAAGATCCCCTGCGGCGTGTGCGACGACTGCCGGAGCGGCGCGGGCCACCGCTGTGCCATGGCGCTGACCGCGGGCATCGGCTTCGCGCGCGACGGCGGGTTCGCCGAGCTGGTGGCGGCGCCCGCGGCACTCCTCCACCGCCTGCCCGCAGGACTCGCCCTCGAGCACGCCTGCCTCGTGGAACCGCTGTCCGTTGCCATACACGGCGTGCAACGCGCCCGGATCCATCCAGGGGACGCGGCGGTGGTGATCGGCCTCGGCTCGATCGGCCTGCTCAGCGTGGCCACGCTTCGCGCCGGAGGGGTCGGGACGATCATCGGGGTCGATCCGGTGGCCGACCGCCGGCGGCTTGCGCTCGATCTCGGCGCCGAGGCGGCGGTGGCGGAGCTCCGCGAGGTCAGAGGGCTGATCGCGCCGCCGCCGGCGGTGATCGAGTGCTCCGGCCATGCCCCGTTGCTGCACGCCGCCGCGGACCTGGTCGCACCCGGGGGCCGTCTGGTCCTGGTCGGCGTGCCCTTCGGTGAGACCATGGTCATACCCCTGATGTGGGTGACCCGTGAGATCGAGATCGTGGGGAGCATCGCGTCCGGCGGCGCGGACTTCGAGGCCTCGCTGGAGATGCTCGCCGCCGACCCCGGCATCGCCCGGATCGTGACTCGGCGAGCGTCGCTGGCCGAGCTGCCGGCGGTCTTCGAAGAGCTGCTCAGCCCCGCTTCGGGCGGGAAGGTGGTCGTCGACCCGCGGCTTTGACCGGGCGCGCGGAGGCCGGCCCGGCCGCCGCCGGCGCCGGGGCGACCACCACGGGGACCGGCGCCACCGCGCGCCAGCAGTACCAGGCCGCGGTGCTGCGATACGGACGCAGGGGGTCACCGAGCACCGCCAGCTCCTTCGGGGTCGGCATCGTGCTCAGGCCGTGGATGCGGGCCCAGCCGTTGCGCACCCCCAGGTCGTCGACCGGCCAGACATCCGGGCGATGGAGCTGGAAGAGCAGGAACATCTCGGCGGTCCACCGCCCCACGCCGCGCACCGTGACGAGGCGCTCGACGATGGCGTCGTCGCCGAGCCCGTCGAGGTCGTTGACGGGCACCGTCCCGTCGACGAACTTCGCCGCCAGGTCGATGATCGCCGCCAGCTTGTTGGCGGAGAGCCCCGCAGCCCGCATCACCTCGGGCTTGGCGGCGAGCACGCTCTCGGGCCGAACCGGGGCGCCACCCAGCGCCGTCACCAACCGGGCGTGGATGGTGCGCGCGGCAGCGCCGGCAAGCTGCTGGAAGACGATGGCGCTGAGCAGCGCCTCGAACGCCGAGTCTGCGTCGGGACGGATTTCCATACCGGGAACCGTCTCGATGATCCGGCGGAACGCGGGGTCGGCGCGGACGACGTGCGCCGCGGCGCGACTCATGCGGGTCACCGCGGCTGCGGCTCGTGCATCGCCGCCATTCCATCGACGACTCGCGCCTGCGGCAGCCGGAGCAACGCAGCCGGCGCGAGGCGCACCTTCATCGAGCGGCTGCCGCCGCCGATCACCACCGAGTGCTGCTCCATCACGTGCGCATCGATGTAGAGAGGAAGGTCTGCAGGAAGTCCGAAGGGCGTGACACCACCGATCATCATGCCGGTGAGGTCGCGGGTCTGCTCCGCGCTCGCGAACGACGCCTTGCGCACCCCGAGGAGGTCGCAGACCGCGTGATTGACATCGAGCCGGCACGTCGCCAGCACCAGGCAAGCGCACGCGGTCCCGGGTTCCTTGCGCGCCGCGACCACGATGGTGTTCGCCGACTCCTCCGGCGGCACGCCGTACCTCGCGCAGAACGCGGCGGTATCGGCGAACTCCGGATCGCACGCGAGGATCTCGTGCTCCACGCCGAGCGCGTCGAGGCGCTCGCGCACCCTCGCCTCGATCGCCGGCGCGTCGTCAGCGAGCATCGCGTCCCTGCGGCCGACCCGTAGAGTCCTCCCCCAGCATGCGCATCTCCGCTCCTGCAGAGACGGCTCCGGGCGAGACCCGGGTCGCGCTCGTTCCCCGGTCGGCGACGCAGTTGGAATCCACGGGCGCCACAGTAGCCATTCAGGCCGGAGCGGGGTCCGCCGCTGGGCTGCCCGACGCCGCCTACCGCGAGGCCGGCGCCGAGGTGGTGGCGGATCGCGCGGCGCTGCTCGGCGATTCGGACATCGTGGTCGTGGTCCGCCGACCGGAGCGCGCGCTGGTGGGCGAGCTCAAGCGTGGGGCGATCCTGGTCGGCGTGCTCGAGCCGGCGGGTGACCTCGAGCTGGTGCGCGCCCTCATCGACGGGGGCGTGACCGCGTTCCGGCTCGAGGCCATGCCCCGGATCAGCCGCGCGCAGGACATGGACGTGCTCTCGTCGATGGCGACGCTCGCCGGGTACCACGCCGCGGTCATGGCCGCGTACCGCCTGCCCAGGATCTTCCCGCTGATGATGACCGCGGCGGGGACGCTCACCCCCGCTCGGGCGTTGATCCTCGGCGCGGGCGTGGCCGGGTTGCAGGCGATCGCAACCTGCCGGAGGCTCGGCGCCGTGGTCGAGGCCTTCGACGTTCGACCCGCGGTGCGCGACCAGGTGGAATCGTTGGGCGCGCGCTTCGTCGAGACCGGTGTCGAGTTGGAGACTGCGCAGGACACCGGCGGCTACGCGCGCGAGCTCGCGGCCGACGCGCAGGAGCGCCAGCTCGAGGTGCTCGCCGAGCACGTGCGCGACTTCGACGTGGTCATCTCCACCGCGCTGATCCCCAATCGCAAGGCGCCGATCCTCGTGACCGCGGCGATGGTCGCGTCGATGCGCAGCGGCTCGGTGATCGTCGACCTCGCCGCGTCCGGCGGCGGCAACTGCGAGCTCACCCATCCCGACCAGGAGGTGATCAACCACGGCGTGGTCATCCTCGGGCCCACCAACCTTCCCGCGGCCATCCCCGGGCAGGCGAGCCAGCTCTACTCGCACAACGCCACGCGCTTCGTGACTCAGCTGCTCAAGGACGGTCAGGTGCGTCTCGATTTCGACGACGTCGTGATCAGTCAGACGTGCATCACCCACGACGGCAAGCCGATGGGCGAGCAGATCGACGCGCTGCTGCAGGGAGCGGGCGCGTGAACGGCGGGCTGAACTCCGGGCCAGACCCTCGCGCTGGGTGCGTTCATCTTCGCGCTCGCGGTCTTCGTCGGCTTCCTGCTCATCTCCAAGGTGCCGACGATGCTGCACACGCCGCTGATGTCGGGGACCAACTTCATCCATGGCATCGTGCTGGTGGGCGCGCTGACCGTGGCCGGCACCGCCAATGACACGCTGGGATACGTCATCGCCATCGTCGCGGTGCTGCTCGGCACCCTCAACGTCGTCGGTGGATGGGTGGTGACCGATCGCATGCTGCAGATGTTCCGGCGTCGTCCGGCGGCGGACGCGCACAAGGCCGAGCCGCCACCGACGGCGCCGGTGCCCTGACCGCGATGCAGCTGGCTGAAATCACGGTCCGGTATTGACAGTGGTACGGCCGTACGCGCTCGCCGCGTCGACACCATGCTGATCGCGCAGCCGTCCGCGCTCACGACGCTCGGATACCTGCTGACCGCCGTCAGCTTCATGTTCGGCATCCAGCTGCTGCGATCCCCGGCGACCGCGCGTCAGGGCAATCGCGTCGCCGCCGTCGGCATGCTGCTCGTGCTCGGCATCACCGCCGCGCTCATTCACAACACCGGCAACTGGCCGTTGATCATCCCGCCGATCATCATCGGCACCGTCATCGGAGCGGTGTCGGCACGCCTGGTGCGCATGACCGCCATGCCCCAGATGGTGGCGCTGTTCAACGGCATGGGCGGCGGCTCGGCGGCGCTCATCGCCGCGCAGGATTTCCGCACCGCGGTCGCGAGCGGGACCGCGCATCCCGACGTGACGTGGGCGATCATGGTGAGCTGCGTCATCGGATCACTGAGCTTCGCCGGCAGCCTCATCGCCTTCGCCAAGCTGCAGGAGCTGATGCCGGGGCGGCCGCTCACCTATCGACTCCAGAGCGCCGTCAACGGCGCGTTGCTCCTGGTGATCATCGGGCTCGCCGTCTACCTGATCGTCGCCGACCAGAACCTCGCGCTCTTCGCGCTCTACGTCGCGCTGTCATTGCTCCTCGGCGTGCTCTTCGTCATCCCGATCGGTGGAGCGGACATGCCGGTGATCATCTCCCTGCTCAACTCCTTCACCGGGCTGGCCGCGGCGACCACCGGTTTCGTGCTGAGCAACGACGTGCTCATCGTCAGCGGCGCACTGGTGGGCGCGTCGGGAACCATCCTCACGCTGGCGATGAGCCGTGCGATGAACCGGTCGCTGTTCAACGTGCTGTTCAGCGGCTTCGGATCAAAGGTCGAGGTGGCAGGCAGCGCGGCCGGTGCCGAGGGAGGGACCATCCACCCGACGACCGTCGAGGACCTCGCGCCGCTGCTCGCCTTCGCGCAGCTGGTGATCTTCGTCCCCGGGTACGGCATGGCGGTCGCGCGCGCGCAGCACGAGGTGAAGGAGCTCGCCGACGAGCTCGAGAAGCGCGGCGTCACCATCGAATACGCCATCCACCCGGTGGCGGGCCGCATGCCGGGGCACATGAACGTGCTGCTCGCAGAGGCCAACGTCCCCTACCCGCAGCTCAAGGAGATGGACGCGGTCAACGGTGATTTCGCGCGTACCGACGTCGCGATGGTGATCGGCGCCAACGACGTCGTGAACCCGGCGGCGCGCACGCAGTCCAACAGCCCGATCTTCGGGATGCCCATCCTCGACGTCGACCAGGCCAAGACGGTGGTCGTGCTCAAGCGCAGCATGGCCACGGGGTTCGCCGGGGTCGACAATCCCCTCTTCTACGAGCCGAACACGCTGATGCTCTTCGGGGATGCGCGCGCCTCGGTTGCCGCGCTGATCGCCGAGGTCAAGAAGCAGTAGGCGGCGCCTCCATCGTTCCCGTGGCGGCGACAGTGCGGAGCGCCCTGAGCAGGTCTGCCGGCGCCGTGTCCTTCACCACGTAGCCGACCGCGCCGCTCTTCAACGCCTCGACCATCCGCTCGTGGCCGCCGAACGACGTCAGCATCATCACGCGCGTGTCGGGCGTCGTCTCGACCAGACGCCGGGTCGCCTCGATCCCGCCCATGCCGGGCATGGACAGGTCCATGAGCACGACGTCCGGGTGCACCTCGAGGGCCATCTCGAGTGCCTGCTCACCGGAGTCCGCCAGGCCGACCACCTCGATGTCGGCCTCGTGACCGAGAAACGAGGCTAGCCCCTTGCGGACGACCGGATGGTCGTCCACGATCATGACGCGTATGGCTGCGGGGGGCATCCGAGGTCACTCTAGCCGATGGGCAGCGTCAACACGACGAGCGTGCCGCGGCCGGGCTCGGAATCGATGGTCAGAGTACCGCCGGCCTCCTCGGCCAGGTCGACGATCGCCGACGTGCCGAGGTGATGCTCCGCCCGGCGACGTGCGACGTCAGCCTGGCTGAAGCCCTTGCCGTCGTCCTGGATGCAGAGGATCGCCGAACCGTCCTCGGTGGTCAGTTCGACGCTGACGTTCTTCGCCTGCGAATGCGCGGCGACGTTGCGCAGCACCTCCTGGGCGACGCGGAAGATGAGCGCCGCGCGATCCTTGCGCAGGCGGAGGTTGGGCGGGAGATCGAGGGTGCTGTTCGTGCCCTTGCGTTTGATGTCGGCAAGCACCTCGATGAGCGCCGCCTGCAGCCCCTCGCGCCTGAGCGTCGGGGGAGCGAGATCGATGATCAGTGTGCGCAGGCCCTTCATCGCGTCGCGCGTTTCCGTGGCCGACCGTTCGAGCAGGTCGATCAGCTCGCTCCGCCCGTTCATCGCGTCGGGTTCCCCCTTGAGCTGAGACGCCTCCGCGGACAGCGCGAACGCGAGTCCGGCAAGGTTCTGCACGACGCCGTCGTGAAGGTCCGCGGCAATCTTCGTGCGCTCTCGCTCCGAGGCCTCGGCCTCTTTTCGGAGCAGTTCAAGGCGCTCCTTCTGGTGCCTCGTGTTCTCCACGTCGAAGGCGTGCGACCTGATCGCGAAAATGATCAGGTAGACGTGGAGCACGATGACCGGCGCCAGCAGGGCCATGAAGCCCACCACGCCGGCGTCGCCCTGCATGACGACGAAGGCGAAGGCTGCGAACCCGTACCCGATGCTGTACGGCAGCACGGTCAGGCGAGACCGCAGGACGACGAGCGCCGGCTTGCCTTCGGCGAGATGGAACACCACCGCAGCCGATCCGGAGTTCAGCGCGAAGTGCGCGAATCCCGCCGCGAGACCCGCCGTGAGCGCAGCCGGCGGGGTGTGACCGACGAGCTGTTCGACGCCCTGGAACACCGCCCAGGCGGTCGTGTTGGCGAGGAAGATATTCGCGATGTTGAAGCTGGTGCGGAACCAGCCATTGTGGTTTCGGACGATCACGCCGAGCGGCTCCGCCACCGCGCCGACGAGTGCGCCCGTGGGTCCCAATGCCACGGCAAGACCGAGGTGGACGAATATCGTCGGGGTCCAACCGATCTTGGCCGGTCCAGTCGGTGGGAGCACGTACACCGACATCAGAAAGATGGTCACGCCGCCCAGCGCCAGGGTGAGCGCCAGTTGGTGCACGGGCGGCGTGGGCAAACGCAGCGTGACCGCGGCGATCAACACCGCGGCACCGACCACGGTCGCGACGTACCCGACCAGCGCCGGGTTGTACGCGACCGGGCCCAGCGCGGGCGTCGACGGCAGGATGTCGAGACGACGGATCGCGCGCCCCACGGCGCCGAACTTCGGACGATGGTCTGCGTGACGCGTCTGGGGCGCGGCGATATCTTGCGCCATTAGATCGATCCTATTCTGTTCTGCATCGCCGGAGCGGCACTATCTGCGTGACAGCATTGTCAGCGCATCATGCGGCAAATCCCTGGCCAGCGCTAGCGTTTGACGCGTTAGCAACGGGCTCGCGCATCAATCGCGTCAGCGAATCCGGCGCATCGATTCGATCAAAAAATGTGAACGCGAGATGCGCGCGATGGTCTTAAGCCTAGGAACCCTCCGCAGCGTTACAGTACGCACAACAGCAAAGGCGCCGACGGTCGGGTATCAAGCTACCGGCGGTGCACTTAGACGGAGGATTCCATGGCTAATTGGGGCGACGTAGACACCTGGTAGGTAGTCTTGCCCGGGCTTCACTGTAGAGCCCAGGTGTGACGATTCTTTGGATGATCTCGTGACGACCCGATAGCGGGTCTATCGCGTCATTGTCACGGAGAGGGATTTCGGGCTGGAGGGCAGCCGGGTGCGCGTTGGCGCATTCGGCCCCACGGCTGCGTTTCTGCGCGTACGCTTGCATACGCACGTCAACTGTCCTGGAGGATCGAGGCTGAGATCCTTGGCGAACGCGCCGTCGGCCCGCCGAACCCCCACCCTGACGGTCAGTCCGGCGGCGCGATTGCTGATCGCTGCGGGAACGTCCTTCTATGGGGACTGGCTGACCACGGTTGCGCTGGTCGTTCTGCTGTTTCGACTCACGCACTCGCCGGTCGGGCCCGCCCTGTACATGCTGGCTCGTGTGGCACCCAAGGTCGTCGGTCCCTTCCCCGGCGGTGCGCTTGCCGATCGATTCGGCCCCGCTCGGATCGCCACGCTCTGCGGCATCGGCCAGGGTGTGCTCACCGCAGCGATCGTGCTCTTCGCGGAGCAGGGAGCCGTGTGGCCCATATACGGGGCGGTCGCCCTGTCGCAGTTCCTGGGCTCGGCCGCGCAGCCGTGCTACGGGGCGCTCATCCCGCGGGTGACGACGCCGGAGCGTCTCGGTCGGATCCAGGGCAGCTACTCAGCGCTGTCCAGCTCCAGCGTCATGATCTCCCCCGCCGCCGGCGCTCTCGTGCTGCCCTTTGTGAGCCCCGAGGCGCTGATCATCGTCGACGCGGCGACGTTTGTCGTGGCGGCCGGATTCGTCGCCACGCTGGCCGGCGTGGGGCGAGAGCCCGGGGCCGCGCTCTCGCTGCGCGGCATGGCCGCCGGCGTGCCCGTCGTTGTGCACGACCCGATGCTGCGCTTCCTCGTTGCCGCGTACTTTTCCAACGGCGCCGCGGTCACAACCCTGCAAGCGGTGCTGGTCGTCGCGGCAGCCCAGCGGTACGGCAACGACGCGATGGTGGGTTGGCTCTACGCATCCGTGGGTGCGGGCGCGCTGCTGGGCACACTCCCTGTGATTCGAAGAACGCCCGCGCTGGTCGGGATCAAGCCCATCGTGGCCGCCAGCGCCCTCGAACTCATGCCGCTTGCGATCTTTGTTTTCGTGACCGCGCTGCCGCTCGCCATGCTCGCCCTCTTCGCCAGCGCGCTGGGCGCCACGTTGTATCAGACGAGGGGTGCGGTGGGGCTCCAGCAGCGCGTCCCTCGGGAACTCCTGGGCCGGACCACCGCGGTCGTGAGATTCGCGCTCAACACCGGCATGTTGCTCGGGGCGATTGCGGCGGTCTCCCTGGTGCAGCCACTCGGCTGGCAACCGACCGTGCTCATCGTTTGCGCGGCGGGGGCGACCCTGCTGTTCTTCACCGGGGTCAGCGAGGGCAGGCCGGCGTCGAGCTAGTTCGCCCTGGGACAGGCGCGAAGCCGCGTGCACTTTCGCAAAGAGTTATCAAGTCTCGAACAACTCGAGTAAACCTGGCAGCAGCACGTCGAACGCCGCGCCGCCCCACCCCCCATCATCCGCGAGCCAGTCTCGGCAGACGTGTGTCGAGGCTACCTGGTGCCGGCGGAACCATGGAGGGCTAAATGGCGGAGTGCGGAACCGGCTGGGCCTGATCCCAGCCCGCTAGAGCCCCACGCAAGACGCGGGGTTTGTGAATCCGTTGGTGCGACGTCGTGGGAAGAGCTGCCCGCGACGTCGCGCTCGTTTCCTCCCCGCAACGGAGTACACATGCCGATCGATACCGCGCGCTTCACCCCGCGGAGCGACCACCACGGCCACAGGCCGATCGGTCGGCGCGCCTGCTGCTGGCCGCCGGGGTCTCGACCTACGGCGACTGGCTCACCGTCGTCGCCCTCGCCGTCCTCCTGTTCCGCCTGACCCATCAACCCGAGGCGCCGGCGCTCTACATCCTCGTCAAGGTCGCGCCCCGGGTCTTCGGCCCCACCCCGGGCGGATTTCTCGCGGACCGCTTCGGTCCCGCCCGGGTCGCCGGATGGTGCGCGCTCGCGCAGGCGGCGCTCACCGCGGCCATCGTGGTCTGCGCCGCCAGCGGAACCGTGTGGGCGATCCTCGCCGCCGTCGCCGCCGCCCAGTTCCTTGGGTCGATGGCGCAGCCGGGGTGCGCGGCGTGCATCCCTCGAGTGACGCGCCCCGACCGGCTCCTGCGGGTCAACGCCATCTACAGCGGGCTCTTCGAGTCGAGCGTCCTGGTTGCGCCCGCCGCCGGCGCGCTGCTGCTGACCTGGGTGCGGCCCGAGGTCCTGGTCGCGGCTGACGCGGGGTCGTTCGCGCTGGCCGGGCTGTTGATGCTGTCCCTGCGGGCGGTCGCGCGGCCGGCGAGCCTCTCCCCTGCGGGCCGACATGCCTCCGCGCTCCGCGTCGTGGTCCGCGACCCGGTGCTCCGCTCCCTCGCCGCCTCCTTCTTCTGCAGCGCCGCGGTGATCACCGCGCTCCAGGCGGTGTTGGTGGTCGCGGCCGCGGAGCGCTTCGGCCACGACACCGCCGTGGGATGGCTGTACGCCGCGGTCGGCGCGGGCGGTGTCGCCGGGAGCGTGGTGCTGCTGCGCTGGCGGCCGCCGCCGATCGGCGCGCTGGGCATCTCGATCGGGTTTCTCCTCGAGGTCGTCCCGCTCGGGCTCTTTGCCCTGGTCGGCGGGCTGATCCCGGCGCTGGCGCTGCTCGCCGTCAGCACCGCCGCGGCAGCGCTGTATCAGACCCGCGGCCAGACGGCCCTGCAGGAGCGCGTTCCCGCCGAGATCCTCGGCCGGGTCAACGGCCTGATCCGCTTGCTGCTGTACGCAGGCATGCTCGCCGGCGCCGGCGCCGCGGTCGCGCTCGTCGACGTCGTGGGGTGGAGCACCCTGGTGATCGCGACCGCCGTGCTCGCCGCCGCGGTCTACCTGGTCACCGCGCTCGTCTTCGACCTGGCCCGAGGCGCCCCGGCGAGGTCACCCTCACCGGGACGCCCGGGGTGCGGATCTCGGATCAGACCGCGACGGCCTCGCGAACCTCCTTCTCGATGGGCAGGCCCACCGAGTTTCCCCACTCGCTCCACGAACCGTCGTAGTTGCTGACGCGGGGGAAGCCGAGCAGGTAGGTCAGCACGAACCAGGTGTGCGACGAGCGCTCGCCGATCCGGCAGTACGTGATCACGGATTGGTCGTCGGTCACGCCCTGCGCCGCGTAGAGATCGCGAAGCGCGTCGGCGGGCTTGAAGGTGTCGTCGTCCTGGATCGCCTGCGCCCACGGAATGTTGGCCGCGCCGGGAATGTGGCCGCTGCGCTGCGCGCCCTCGTTGGGGTACTCGGGCGGCGCGGAGATCTCGCCCTTGAACTCTGCGGGCGAGCGCACGTCGACGAGCGCCCGGCCCGCGGCGCCGAGGGCCTTCTCGACGTCGCCGCGGAAGCTGCGGATCGAGGTGTCGGCGTCAGACGCGGTGTAGGTGCTCGGTGTGAAGGACGGCGCCCCTCGGTGACCTCGCGTCCCTCGTCGATCCACTTGCGCCGGCCGCCGTTGAGCAGACGGATGTCGGGGTGCCCGTAGATCCGGAACGTCCAGAACGCGAACGCCGCGAACCAGTTGCGGAAGTCGCCATAGAGCACGAGGGTCGTGTCCCTGGTCGCGCCGACCCGCGAGAGGAGCTGCTCGAACTGCTCCTTCGACAGGATGTCGCGACGCACCGGGTCGTTGATGTCGCGCTTCCAGTCGACCAGCTCCGCGCCGGGGATGTGCCCCAGCTCGTACGCGGCCGACGGGTCGTAGTCGACTCGAGGATCCGGACCTGCGGGTCGGTGAGGTGCTCGGCCAGCCAGTCGGTGGTGACCAGGACCTCTGGATGTGCGTATTCGGTCATGACAAGAGCTCCTGTTGTGTGGTGCTATTAGTGCGGCGGGGGCCGCGCGGTTGTGCAATCACGGACGACGGCGCGGCGACGATCGCGCGCCGGGGACGGTCAGGCCGAGGTCGTACAGGTCGCCCTGCCGGACCGCAACCGTCCCCAGTCGAGCCAGCGCCGGCGGGTCAACAGCGTCCCATCCATATGGGATCGATGGTAGGTAATCCCGACCTCGGTAGTCAAGTTTCTGCGAAGCCCGGTAACGGGTCGGCGCGCTACCCGGCGGCCGAGATGCTGAGCCTCCGAGCCAGCAGGTAGGCGCGCGTGGTCTGCACCTCGACATCCGGGTACGGAACGCGCACGAGACGCGCCTCGACGCCGAAGCCCGACGCGGTGACCTCCGCCTCCAGGCGTGCGGCGTCGAAGAAGCGAAAGTCCATGTCCACGCTCACGCCGAGCATGTCGTCGGCATGGACCGTCGCGTCGCCGTGCTCGCCGAGATGCACGGCGACCAGGAGCAATCCGCCGGCAACCAGGACCCGATGGAACTCCCCGAGCGCCGCGCGGACGTCGGCGTCTGCGGTGAGGTGGATGATCGAGTAGAAGGCGACGATCCCGTTGAACCGGCCGTCGGGTCCGCCGAGGTCCGTCATCGTGCCGACCTCGAAGGTCATGTCCGGGTGCAGGGCCCTGCCGCGGTCCACCATCGCCGGCGACAGGTCGATGCCGGTGACCGCGAGGCCCAGCTGCGCCAGGAACGCGCCGACGTGGCCTGGACCCGAGCCGATATCGGCCACCGCGGCGTGCGTCCCGCTCTCCGCCTGCAGCTGCTCGGCGAACGCGGTCAGCAGCGCGCAGTCGAGCGGTTTGTGCGGCAACTCGTCGTGCACGCGCTCGACGTAGGCGTCGGCGACGGCGTCATAGCTGGCGCGTACGCGCTCCAGATCCTGCGGCGCGCGGTCGCCACCACTCGGTTCGTTCATCGGGGTGCACCGGCCCGACACAGACCGCCTGCTAAATTCGCCATGCCATGCAGCCTAGGACTGTTCTCCCCGTCGCCGCCGCCGACGCCGCGTGCCTGGCGGTCTTCGTGCTGCTCGGGCGCGAAAGTCACGACCTCACCACCGGGCTCCTCTGGTATCTCACCGTGCTCTGGCCGTTCCTGCTCGGTTGGTTCGCGGCGGCCGCCGCCCTTCGCCTCTACGGGTCGTGGCCGAACCGCCCGATCGCGCTCGCGGCCACCTGGGTCGCGGGCCTCGCGATCGCGCTGATGCTGCGAGCGGCGATCACGCAGCGCGCCACGCCGCTCGCGTTCATCATCGTGGCGTACGCGTTCATCGCGCTGCTCGTCTTCGGCTGGAGGCTCGCGCTCCGGAGTGTGCAACTCCTGCGCCACCGAGCCTGAGCATGGCCGGGGTCATCCTGCTGATCGTGCTCGCCTTTGGGATCGGCGCCCTGCTCTGGTGGGCTTCGGCACTGCCGCCGACCCGCCCCCGCCCTGACAGCCGCTATCGCGGCCGGACCTTCATGTCGGTGCACCGCAGGATCAGGCGCAACAAGCCTCGCCGCTGAGCGCTAGGCACGAAGCCGGGTATGTGCATTACGCGCGCGAAGGAGGGGCCGCGAGTGGTCCTCGCGACCCCTCGATGATTCAGTCGCTCGGTATGCCGCTCGCCGGCGGCGTTGACGCCGCCCCGGAGTAGGTGGTGATCGGACCCGTCGCAGTGTCGTCGGTTATCTGAACTGGGCCGAGCGGCGTGTCGCCACCGGTCGCGGTGATCTGCACGACCTGCACCCCGGTGAATCCTAGGTGGTTGCTCGACGAGTACCCGTACGGAGTCAATCCCGGCCCGTCCGTCCAGTGACTGTTCTGGATCGCGCTGACGAGGCTCGCTCGGGTCGGGTTCTGGCCCGCAGCCTTGAGCGCCTGCACGAACGTGTAGGCCTCCGCCATGCCATAGGCAACGTTGCCATCCCACGGCAGGCTGGGCGCGTATGTGTTCTTGATCCCCTGGAACAGCGAGATCCACGGATTGGCGGTATCGCTCTCCGAGGGGTAGTAGATGTCACTGATCGTGCCGGTGACCAGCGCCGCGGGAAGCGTGACGCCGAGCGCTCCGCTGGTGAGGATCGATGCCAGGGTCGGCGGATCGGCGCCGACGTTGCTGACGACGAACTGCACCTTGTAGTTCAGCTTGGCGGCGCTCGCCTCGGCCACAGCGGTGAACGTCGGGATCGAGAAGCTCACGATCACCTGCACGCCGGCCGCCTTCAGCTTCGCGATCGCCGTTCCGACCGCCATCGCGCCGGCGGCGGTCGGCGTGTAGTACTGCGGTGTGGTCACCAGGTTGACGGCGCCGCCCTGGAGCGTGTCGGTGGCGCCCACTACGCCGTCCGTGCCGAACTCGTCGTTGGGTCCCTGCGCGAAGAACCCGACCTTCTGTCCGGCGAAGTGCTGGGCCACGTACTGCCCGAGGATCTTTCCCTCGATGGTGTAGTCAGGTTGCCAGCCGAACGTCTCCGGGTACTGGGCGACGTTGTTCCAGCAGTTGCATCCCGACGCCACGAACAGGTCGGGGATCTTCTCGGTATTGAGGTAGGAGACCACCGACAGGTGGGTCGGCGTGCCCAGCGCTTGGTAGATCGCGAACACGTTGTCCTGGAGCACGAGCTTCCGTGTCTGCGTCGCCGTGATGGTGGGGTTGTAGCCGTCGTCCAGGTATGTGTATTTGATGCTGCGACCGAAGACGCCGCCATGCGCGTTCACGTACTTGAAGTACGCGTTGGATGCCGGCGCGATCTCCGAGTACCCAGGCGCCGCGGGGCCGGTGAGCGGCTGCGTGCTGCCGATCGACACCGACGTCGCGGTGACCCCCGGCGCCGACGCCTGATTGCCCGATCCCGTTGACCCTCCGCTCCCGCACGCGGCGGTCACCACCGCAATCCCCATCCCGGCGGTGGCCATCGCCCAGGTTCTCGATCTGCCGATCTCTGATCGCATGCCTGTGCTCCTTGTGTGTGCCGGCGTCGCTGCTGCCGCATTCATGGCAAAGGCGCTGCGGGCAGGGTACTCGTCTTGCGCCGGGAACGAACCATCCGGACGAGAGCCTCCCGGAGGGTGGCAAGCCCTCCGGCGATGCCGACTGGGAACATCAGGATCGCGACGATGAGGACGATCCCATAGATCGCGAGCGGCACGTTGTTGGCGACGTTGGGCGGCACGTTGAGGCTGGTCAACCCGCCCGTCCAGACCGGGACGTACACGAGGATGAATGCGCCGACCACCGCGCCGAACAGGCTGCCGAGACCGCCGATGACGATCGCGGTGAGCAGCGACAGCGACAGGTTGAGCGTGAAGCCGGTCGGCGAGGTGATGCTCACCCAGTAGGCGAAGAGCGACCCTGCCAGGCCCGCGCAGACCGCGCTGATCACGAACGCGAGCACCTGGGTGCGCGCTACGTCAACTCCCGCGAGCCGCGCCGCCACCTCGTTGTCCCGGACCATGCGCAGCCTCCGTCCCGTGTGACCGCGAACGATGTTGGCGAGCAGGAAGAACGTGATCACGCCGGCGGCGACACAGACCCAGGCGAACCACAGCTCCGGCGAGAATCCGGCGCCGAGCGCGTCGGGAGGCGTCGCCGGAGGGACGCCGATGCCCTGGTTGCCGCCGAATAGGCTCGCGAAATGGGTGGGCACCTGGGGCAGCGCCACCGCGAGCGCCAGCGTCGCGCCCGCGAGGTACGGACCCCGAAGCCGAGCCCCGGCGAGACCGACGATCGCCCCGGCGACGCCGGTGCTCACGATCGAGGCGAGCAGCATCAGGATCAGCGGCAACCCGGGATGCCACTGGAGCAGGACCGATGTCGTGTAGGCGCCGATCATCATCAGCGCGCCATGGCCGAGCGATATCTGGCCGTTGGTCCCCGTGAGCACGGTCAGGCCCGCCGCGGAGATGGCGTAGATCGCGATCCCGGCGACGTTGTAGTTGGTGTACGAATCGAAGACCAACCCGGTCAGGGCGAAGAGCACCGCGGCGCAGCCGAGGAAGAACAGCCCGTGGCGTACCAGCGTCGACCTCATACCTGCCGCTCCCGCCCGAAGCTCAGCAGCCCCTGCGGACGCACCATCAACACCGCGATGAGAATCACGAGGCTGCCCAGGGGAGCGAGGTCGGATCCGATGTACCCGCTGACGTAGCTGAGCGCCAGACCCACAGCGAGCGCACCGATCACCGCGCCGACCGGGTTGTCGAGGCCGCCGATGATCGCTCCGGTGAAACCGAAGACGAGTATCTCGTCCATGTTGTTCGGATAGAGGAAGATCGCCGGCGCGGCGAGCAATCCGGCGAGGGCGCCGAGCATCGCGGCGAATCCCCACCCCAGGGTCAGCATCCTGCCGACGCGGATGCCGAGGATGCGCGCGATCTCCGGATTGAAGGCGGCCGCGCGCATCCGCAGCCCCAGTGTGGTGCGCTGAAAGACGATGAAGAGCACCAGCATCGCCACCAGCACGGCGCCGACGGTGAACAGGGCGAAGGGCGAGACATCGAGGTTGGTCGACCCCGCGACGATGTCGATGTTCGAAACTGGAACCGGAAACGACTGCGTCTGGCCGCCGAAGAGCATCGGCGCCACCGCCTCGAGGACGATGAGCACGCCGAGGGTGAGGATGACCGCGTTGAGCGGTGGTCGCGTCTCCACGGGCCGGACCAGCACGCGCTCGATGAGCGCGCCGACGACGAGCCCGGCCGCCAGCGCGATGACGAAAGCACCCCAGTAAGGCACGCCGTGCTGGATCGCGACCAGCGCGAGGTAGGTGGTGAACATCGCCATCGCACCCTGCGCATAGTTGACGATGCGGGTGGCACGCCAGATCATCACCAACGCCAGCGCGATGGCCGCGTAGAGCATGCCGTTGACCACGCCGTCGACGGTGTAGATCACGAACAGGTACATTCAGAAGCCCAGGTACGCGTGACGCAGCGCATCGTCACCGGCGAGTCGATCGGCGCGGTCGGTCAACGCCACCTTCCCCTGCGACAGCACGACGGCCTGGTTCGCGACCGAGAGCGCCGAGCGCGCGTTCTGCTCGATGAGCAGCACCGTCAACGCGCGCGTGGTCACCAACGTCTGCAGGCGCTCCATGATCAGCGCCAGCAGTCCCGCGGCCAGGCCGAGCGACGGCTCGTCGAGCAGCAGCGCGGTCGGTCGCGCCACCAGCGCGCGGCCGATCGACAGCATCTGCCGCTCGCCCCCGCTTAGATGCGAGGCCTGCAATCCGCGCCGCGTCAGCAGCGGCGGAAAGAGTTCGTAGGCTGCGTCGATGGCCACGCGCTGGTCGGCTCGGTCGCGGCGCCAGAGTCCGCCGAGGCGAAGGTTCTCGTCAACGGTGAGCTCGCTGATGATGCCGTGGCCCTCGGGCACGTGCCCGACGCCGAGACGGGCGATGGCTTCCGGCGAACGCCCCAGCAGCTGCTGGTCCCCGAGCCGGACCGAGCCGCTGCGTGCTTTGACCAAGCCGGAGACGGTGCGCACCAGCGTGGTCTTGCCCGCGCCGTTGGCGCCGAGCACCGCGGTGATGCTGCCGTCGGGCACGGACAGCGACACCTGGTCGAGGGCGGTGACGCCGCCATACGCCACGGTGAGGTCGGTGATCTCAAGCATGCGCGACCGATTCACCGAGGTAGGCGGTCGCGACCTCGCTGTTGGCGCGGATCTCGTCGGGTGAACCCGACGCGAGCACCCGGCCGAGATTGAGCACCGTGATGCTGTCGCTCACCGCCATGACCATGTCCACGTGGTGCTCGACCAGGGCGATCGCCGTGCGCCGTCTGAGCTCTCGCAACAGCTCGATGAGCTGTGCGACATCGCCGCTGGAGAGACCGCTCGCCGGCTCGTCGAGCAGCAGCAGCGAGGGGCGCGCCATCAGGGCGCGGGCGATGATCACCCGCTTCTGCACGCCGTGGGGCAGCGAGCGGGGCAGCTCGCGCGCTCGCTCCGCGACCCCGAGCTCCTCCAGCTTCGCCATGGCCTCGAGCCGCAGCGTCGCGGCTCGGCGATCGGCGCTGGGAAACGCCAGCAGGTCGGCTGCCAGCCGGGCGCGCGACGGAGCGCCGGCCATCACGTTCTCGAGCACCGTCAGCCTCGGCCACAGCCCGACGCCCTGCAGCGTCCTGGCGATCCCCATGTGCGCCAGCCGCCACGCGGGCAGACCGAGCAGCGACTCGCCGCGGTAGGTGATCGTCCCCGCCGCCGGAGTCGACGAACCGGGACACCGCGTTGAAGAGCGTCGTCTTGCCGGCGCCGTTGGGGCCGATGATGCCGACGATCTGATTGGCCGGCACGGTGAGCGATACCTGGTCGAGCGCGACAACACCGTCGAAGCGCACATCGACCCCGGCGACGTCGAGGATCGCAGGCGCCACCCCCGGTGTCTGCGCGGCCACCCTACCGTGACCCGTTCAGCCGCATAAGTGCCCGCCAGGGTACAGCGATCCCGCGCGCATCGAGACGAGTCCGGGCGCGTCAGCGGATCGCGACAAGCACGCGATTGGAGAGGTGCTGCCAGATGGTGCCGACCTCGGCGAAGCCCGCGGCGAACAGCGCCGATCGATGGAACTCATAGCTGTGCGCGTTGTCGTCGTGCGGATGGTCGTGGGAGCGTCGGGCTCGCTCTGCCACCTCGGTCGCGAGCGCCGGCTCCGCAACGGCGGCGGACCACCACGCGTCGTAGTCCTCGGCGCCCTCCGGAGCGTCGGGCCACGCCGGCCGAACCTGAGCTGCTCCGGCCGCGATCGCGGTCTGGTCGTGATCGAAGTCCAGACGGTCGCCGTCCAGGAATATCCCGCCCGGACGCAGCACCCCGCCGAGAGTGCCGTACAGACGCACCAGCTGCTCGAGTCCGAGCCAGTGCAGCGCGGTGGTCGAGACCGCCGCGTCGTACGGCCCAGGCGCCGGCAGGGAGTCCACCCAGTCGGAACGCAGGTCCGTGTCGACGAAGGTCAGGTGATCGTTGGCGCCGAGCGCGCCCCGACCGATGGCCAGGAGCACCGGGTCGGTGTCGATCGCCACGATCGTGGCTCCGGGCAGGCGATCGAGGACGCGCGCGCTCATCGACCCGGGGCCGCAGCCGAGGTCGAGTACGCGCGGTTCGGCGCCGGCGAAGGCGGCGAGCGCGTCGACGATGGCGGTGAACCGCTCCTCGCGGTCGGGGATGTGGCGCTGCTGTTGCGCGTCCCAGCGTGCCAGCCAGGCTCTCCAGTCCGTGGTCACGGCTGCAAGGGTACGGAGGCGTCGGACCCGTCCGTCGCCGCGGGCAGGGTGACGCTGATCGCCGTGCCCTCCCCCACCCGGCTCGTTGCCGCCACGGATCCGCCGTGCGCCTCGACGACGTCGCGCACGATCGCCAATCCCAGGCCGGATCCCTTCGATCCCGGCCCCTTGACGAAGCGATCGAAGACGCGGGGCAGCATGTCCGCCGCGATTCCCTCGCCGTCATCGCGCACCGTGATCCGGACCGCATCGCCGGCGGCGCTCGCCTCGACCCGGATCTCACCGCCGCGACGGCTGTGGGTGAGCGCGTTGCTGACAAGATTGCCAAGAACCCCACGGATGCGGGCCGGGTCCGCGTCGATCGGCGGCAGGTTCGGGTCCACCGCCTCGGTGAGACGGACCCCGGCCGCGGACGCCTCGGGGCGGAACGCGTCGAGGGTCTCGTTGACGAGGACGTCGACGTCGATCGGCTCGCGATGCAGCCGTAGGCTGCCGCCCTCGAGCAACGTGAGCGTGCCCAGGTCGGTGACGAGCATCTCCAGCGACTCGGTGGCGCTGACGATCGGGGCCATGTGCTCGGCGTCAGCGGGATAGATGCCGTCGGCGATGGCCTCCGCCTGGCCGCGAATGATCGTCAACGGGGTGCGGAGCTCGTGGGCGATATCGGCGACCACCGACCGCCGCCGCGTCTCCTCCGCCTCGAGACGGCCGCTCATGTCGTTGAGCGCGCGGGCGAGGGAGCGGAGATCCGCGGGACCGCGGACCGGGACTCGCGCCGAGTAGTCGCCTGCCTCGATGCGATGCGCTCCTTCGATCAGCGCCCCCACCGGCGCCGCCAGGCGGCGGAGGACGAGGAGCGCGACCAGCACCACCGCCGCTCCCAACGCGAGTGCGGTGACCGCGAGCGCGGTGGACAGCGGGGCGGAGCTCACCACTCTGAAGAGGCTGAGCACGAGCCAGACCACGCCCACCATCGCGCTGAGCACGACCAGCATCGCCAGGCCGAAGAAGCACCCGATCCGGCGGGCGAAGCGGCGACCCTGGCGCCGCCAATCCACCCCGTCAGGTGCGGACCACTGCCGTCCCTCGGGCCACCAGGGCGGCCGTCCCCCGCCCTTCCCCCGCGCCCAGGGCGGCCCGGACCCCCTCACGGCTGCACGTCGACGACGCGGTATCCCACCCCGAAGACCGTCTGGAGATGACGCGGGGCGCGCGGATCGACCTCGATCTTGCGGCGGATGTTCTTGACGTGCGCATCGATGGCTCGCTCGTAGGACTCGATGGCGACACCGTGCACCGCGTCGAGCAGTTGGGCTCGCGTGAACACACGTCCCGGCTGTCGCGCCATGTAGAGGAGCAGCTGGAACTCCGTCGCAGTGAGGAGCACGTCGCGGCCGTCGACCTGCACCTGCATGCGCGGTCCGTCGAGCACCATCGAGTCGCCGACGCGCACCACGTCCTCGCGAGCCGCCGCGGTCTGCGCACGGCGCATCACCGCACGCACGCGGGCAACGACCTCGCGGGCGCTGAAGGGCTTGGTGACGTAGTCATCGGCCCCGAGCTCGAGGCCGGCGACCCGGTCCGCCTCCTCGGTCCTGGCGGTGAGCATGATGATGGGCACGTCGCCGGCGCGCCGCATGTCGCGAGCCACATCGAGGCCGTCCGTCTCCGGCAGCGTCAGGTCGAGGATGACCAGGTCCGGACGATGTCGGGTGAACTCTCGGAGCGCTGCCGCGCCGGTGGCTGCCGTCATCACCTCGAACCCCGCCCGCTCCAGGTAATCGCGCACCAGCCGGACGATCTCGGGTTCGTCGTCGACGACGAGCACTGTCTTCACGAGGGGGCCATCGTAGGGGCGCAGCGGGGCGACGATGACGCCGCCCCGCTTGCGTTCAGACCGACTGCGCTGTGGGCGTGGTCGCCTCGGCGTCGCGTTTGCCGTGGCCGGCGCCGGCGCAGCCACCGCCCCACGCCGCACCGCGAGGCCCGAAGCCACGCCTGCTCCAGCGTCGAGGCGTCAGCCCCAGCACTCGCGGGATGACCAGGGCTCCCAGGAAGGTGATCACGATGAATCCCGGATCCCTGG
This sequence comes from Candidatus Dormiibacterota bacterium, assembly GCA_963768105.1. Taxonomy (GTDB): domain Bacteria; phylum Chloroflexota; class Dormibacteria; order Aeolococcales; family Aeolococcaceae; genus Palsa-851. Next base: position 187,590 of record CAVYGR010000008.1, read on the forward strand.
TGGTGATGCCGACTGCGGTTGCTGCTCCGACGGCCACGAGGCCCCAGGCGGTGCGTCCTGCACGGTACATGTCGATGCTCCTTGTGGAGGGTGAACGGTATGCGCCTCACTCTCGGGAGCAGATGCGAACCGCGTGTGAACCAGACAGGGAGGTCTGGCGCATCGACGAAGCAGCACGCGACTGACGCGGGCAGGGCCGGCTCCCACGCGGAGAGCCGGCCCCTGTGGTCAACGTTTTGGCTGCCACGCGGAGAGCCGGCCCTGTGGTCAGCGCTTGGCGTAATCGCCGAACCCGGTCCAGTCGACGACCACGCATGCCTCATCGCCAACCGTCCAGGCGTCGTGACCAGAAGGGACGATCATCAGGTCGCCGGGGCCGAACGCCTCCTCGGTCCCGTCGTCCATCACCACCGTCATCCGCCCCGAGATGACGTAGCCGACGTGGGACGCCTGGCAGCTCTCCGTCTTCGCGATGGGCTTGACGTGCTGCGACCATCTCCAGCCGGGCTCGAAGCGCGCCCGACCGACCGGACCGCCGTCAGTGGTCACGACCTCGAGCTTGCCGCTGTTCGCCTCAAACGGGCGGGTCTCGTCGGGTGTGTCGAGACTCTTGCGAATCATCCGGGTGCCAATGACCGACATGGGTTCCCTCCTTGCACTACGTGCGTTGATGAGCTCCGGTCTGCTGACCGGATGATGAGCATAGTCAGACGGCAGCGCCGTATTCAATCGGTCGCGCCGGATCGGCGCTCCACTCCGAGAACGAGCCGTCGTAGACGCCCGCTCCGTGGATCCCCGCAAGCTCGAGCGCGATCAGCGCCACCGTCGCGGAGACACCGGTGCCGCAGGTGGCGATCAGCTCGCGCGGCGGCCGCGCGGGATCGATGCCCGCATCACGCAGCAACCTCGCGATCGCCGCAGGGGTTGCGAACAATCCGGTGGCGCCGTCGACGAGCTCCTGGTAGGGCAGCGACCGAGCGCCGGGGATATGACCCGTCCCCGCGGCTCCAGGCTCGCCCAGGAAGAGATGGCGTGGGCGAGCGTCGATGAAGGTTGCCCCGCCGGCGCCGGCCAGCTCGACCTCGTCGAGGCTGCGCCGCAACGCGGGCCGAGCCCTTGGCGTGAATGCCACACGTGCTCGCTGCGCGATGTCCGCGGTCGTGGGCCGTCCCTCGTCGACCCAGGTCCGCCATCCGCCGTCGAGGACCCGCGCCTCGGCGCCGTAGAAGCGGAAGCTCCACGCCACCCGGGCGGCGAAGATCCCGTAGTAATCGTCATAGGTGACCACAAGGTCGCCATCACCGATCCCCAGCGCCCCGGCGCGATCCGCGAACGCATCCGCCGATGCGATCTGGTACGGCACCGGATCCGCGACGTCGACGAAGTCGTGCTCCCAGTCGACGAAGACCGCGCCGGGGATGTGTCCCTCCGCGTACTCGGCGCGCTTGGCATGTGCCAGAGCGGAGCTCGGATGGCGTCCGCGAACGTCGAGGACCACCACCCGGTGCTCATCGAGGTTGGCCCGCAACCAGTCGCCGCCGACCAGCGGCCCCGGCGGCGTTTCGAGCGGTGCGATCTGCGTGGTCATCCGCGTACTCCTCGTGTTGGGTTCGGTCTGCGCAACGGACCTTAGAGGCCGCTGCTTGACCGGTTCTGCCCTCGACCTTGCAGAAACCTTGGCGCTCGTCCGATCCGTGACCAGGCCCGGGAACCTTGGAGGGGGCTCTGATGTCCTATGGGTATGCGACGGCCCCTGCTGCTCCTGACGTTGGTCGCCGGCGGCGTCATGGTCGCCGGGGCCATCGCAGGCGTGGGGCTCGCCAGTAGGTCGTCCCCGTGGTGGTACACGTCGGGGCCCAGCGCCTGCGGACCGCCCGCCCAATATCGCATCGATGGAGGCCGCGCGCAGCCACTGGGCGGCTGCGCGGGCGTCTTCTCCGATCCCCCTGCGACCACGCGGGTGCGCGTTGGCCAGGAGATCGACGTGCACATGAGCGAGGACGCATCGGGCCATCCCGGCTTTCCTGCCCCCACGAGCGCGAACGCCGACGTGCTCGTGCGAGGCTCCCTGCAGGACGGCGGCGCGACCGTGAGTTTTCGAGCCCGATCACCGGGGGTGTCACTGCTGGCAACGCGAGCGCTCTGTCAAGTGCTCCCGCCGCCGGCGGCAGACGAACTCACAACGTGCGCGATCCTCGCCGTGACCGTGATCCCATGAGTAGTAGCCTCGCGAGCGGTTCGGTCTCGTCGGGGGAGTAACCCCCGGCGTCGGCGCCGACCTCGTCGGCCCAAGAACTCCTTCCAAAGAGGGTGTCGTCCGGCGCCCGCGGGTTGCGCGTCATGTAAACGCGCCGCATGTGCCTCTAAGTGGACAACAAGCGCTGTCTCCGAAAGCGGCTCCGGCCGACGAACAAGAGCGGGCGTTGCGTGGCCACCACGGAGGGAACCAGAATGGTCGGCTCGCGAAAGCACGAACTGGGGATGATCGCGATGGGGCGATCCGCGGCCCTTGCCACCGGCGTGGCGATGGCGGCGGCGCTTCTGGTCTCCGGCCCTGCGCATGCTGCCTATCCGGGGACGAACGGACGGATCTCGTTCGCGACATGCGACACCAGCGGGTGCTTCGTCTCCACGATGCTCCCTGACGGGAGCAAGGTTCACCACCTGACCAGCGGGTCCGACCCCGACTGGTCGCCCGACGGACGGAAGATCGCCTTCGACCTCAACCTGGCCGGCCGGATTGAGGTGTTCACCATGAACGCGGACGGCAGTGACGTGCAGCAGGTCACCCACCTCCGCGGCCCCTTCACCGGCCGTCCGTCGTGGTCCCCGGACGGGAGCCAGCTGGTGTTCGAGCACTTCCCAGCCAACAACGCGTGCTGTGGGAACATCTGGACCAGCCGTCCCGACGGCACGGGGCTCCATCAGGTCACCCATTTCACCTCGGAGAACTTCCCCCATGAGGCGGAGTTCTCCCCGGACGGCCAGCGGATCGCGTTCTTTGAGGGCGCCCCGCGTGGGGGGAATCTCGCAGCGATCTTCGTGATGCGGGCCGATGGAACCGACATACGCCAGGTGACCCCGCTTGCGATGGACGCCGACCACCCGGAGTGGTCACCGGACGGCTCCAGGATCATCTTCAACAACGATGCCCATCAGAACGTGGGAGACATCTACACCATCCGGCCCGACGGAACCGGATTGAACTCGCCTGACCGACGTGATCCCCCTCGGCGAGGCTGACTTTCAGCCCGACTACTCCCCGGACGGCACGATGATCGTGTTCAGCCAGTTCATCCCGAACCAGCCGACCGCCGTGCTGACCATGGAGTCCGACGTCAGCAGCGCCAAGGTCATCAACTCCAACGGCGCGTCGCCAGACTGGGGGCCCCGGCCATCTTGAAGACCTCGCTCCAACAGTCGACAACGCGGAGCCGACCGAAGCTCCGCACCTGGTGGTCTCCGGGGGAGTGACGTGGTTTCCCGGCGTTGGGATCTGGGCATGCGACGCGCGGTCGCTGTCTCCCTTGGCTTGGTGACTGCCGCGCTTCTCGGCAGCTACCTGTTCTGAGCGTGACGACGTGGAGAACATTGGCCGCAGGTCTGGATCATGATGCGCGCAGCCATGGCTGTCGATCAGCAGGCATTGGGAGAGGAACGAGGCGCAAGTTTCGAAGCGTCTTTCGCTGTCGAGGAGCGCCGTCTATTCGCAATCGCCATGTCCATCCTGCGTGACCCCGCCGAGGCGCAGGACGCGACCCAGGAGACGGCGTTGATCGGATGGCGACGATGGAGCTCACTGAGGGATCCCGCGAGCTCCGGGGCGTGGCTGGCACAGATCTGCGTCCATCACTGCATACGGCGCAAGCGATCACTCGTTCGGTGGCTCACATTCGACGATTCCGTCAAGCAACTTCGTGCGGACGCAGACCGCCATATGCAGGACGGTGGGACATTTGCCGATATCGACAGGGCGTACGCACGGCTGTCCGTGCGTCAGCGCGCCGTTGTCAGCCTGCACTATCACCACGGCTACACGCTCGTTGAATGCGCAGACCTGATGGGGTGCAGTCCCGGATCCGTATCGCAGCATCTCGCGAGAGCGCTCCGGTCGTTGCGGAAGGACCTCAGCGATGATTGACAGGGGTCTTCAGAACTCAATTGGACGCCTATCTCAATCGCTTCGACACGTTTGCTGCGCCCCCGCTCGCCGTCAGGATCCCGGGGAGGCGTGGAAGAGGGCTGAACCTGCTGGCCGTCGTCGCAGTCGTTGCTGTCGTCGTCGCCATTCTGGCCACTCCAATCGTACTGAGCAGATTCCGAGGCCAACACAGCGCCCCGGCAGGCCGGCCACGGCCAACCGCCAACATCTCCCCGCGACCGCCGCTCCAGCACAACGGGCAGATCGTGTCGGGGATCGGCAGTCTCCTCGTTGCGCTCAACCTAACCAGCGGTGACACGCCGACTATCTTCTCGGAACCCGCGGGCGACGCGGTCCTTGATCCCGCTTACTCGCCAGATGGCACCAAGCTCGCGTACCTCCGGGGCGGCCCACCTGCCAGCGGCGGCTATCCGCAATACATCGATTCGATTTGGGTCCTGGACACCACGACCGGGCACACCCGGCTTCTCACGACGTGTAACGGGTGCGGCGTCTTCGACTACGTCAGCTGGTCACCTGACGGCTCGCGCCTGGCCTTCTCCCAGGCTGATCCGCGTGGAAGCCTGCAGCTTTACCTGATCGACGCCGACGGCAGCCACCTGACACAGCTGACCCACTTCGCGGCGGCTCAGAACGCGGCGCAACCGACCTGGTCTCCCGATGGAACCCGTATCGCGTTCACTTTTTTTGGTATTGGTAACGTCCCCAACCAAGGGGAAGTCAACACATCGGTCAACCTCGATGTCATCGGGGTCAATGGCTCGGGGCTTGCAACGCTGCTCTCCAGTGGCCAGAGCAGCGGCTACGACACCCATTACCTATTCCCGGCGTGGTCGCCGAACGGCTCCCGGATCGCGTACGTGCTCGACCCGCCGGAGCCCAGCGGCGGTGAAAACCAGTACCAGGTGTGGCTGGTGAATCCCGATGGCTCGCATCGCACCGAGATCTTTCGGCAGAACGGCTGCTGCATTGGGGCGGGGATCTATGCCGGGCCGGCGTGGTCACCCGACGGGACGCGGATTGCCGCCGTGGTCATGTCCACGCTCTGGGTGATGAACGCCGACGGGGGGGCGCCAAAGTCCCCGGGTAAGGTCGGCTACTACCTCCCCGCCTGGCAGCCCGTGCCGTGACTGTCGCATTCCAGGTGTATCAAGGAGGGAGTCCAGTGTCGGCACGAGCCTTATTCAACAGGTTGCGCATTGCGTGGTTCAGCCTCCAAGGGTTGGATCTGCTGGGGACCACAGGCAAACTAACCTCTCGGCGTCGTGTGTCGATCGGCGGGGTGACCGCCGTCCTCGTCGTCGGTTGCGGCGGGGCGGCAACGACGAGCCCTACAGCAAACGCGTCGCCGACGGCTGCATCACCCATCGCGCCAACGCCCACGAGCGGTCTCCCCGCGCACGGCCGCATCGCCTTCCAACTCGAGTTCGGCCCCAACGGAGACGACTGCAACATCGTCACGATCGAGCCGGATGGGACCGATCTGCGAATGCTCACGAATGTCGCCGCTGGCTCGGGCTGCTACGGCGATCCGGCCTGGACCCCCGCGGGCGATCGGATTTTCTTCGACAAGGGCGGCAATACCTCGAGCCATCTCTTCTCCATCGCCGCGGCCGGTGGCTCCATACGGCAACTCACATTCGGGTCAGGGTTTGACGGCGATCCTGCGATTTCGCCCGACGGCACCCGCATCGCATTCGATCGGGGTGGCGGCCCGAATCCCCCCGCTCCAGGGATCTTTCTCATGAATATCGATGGGAGCAACATCGTGCGACTGACCACGCCGCCATCGTCGTCGACCGATGGAGACGCTCAACCGAACTTCTCGCCGGATGGAACGAAGCTCGCTTTCGTTCGTGATGGAGCGATCTACATCATCGGCATCGACGGCAAGGGATTGCGCGAGGTGACGCGGGCATCCCTGGACGCCGTACGGCCGCGGTGGTCGCCGGATGGGTCCAAGCTCCTGTTCGGGAATCCCGATACGGCGAGTTCCGCGGTCGGCCGCAACGTTTACGTTGTCAATGCTGATGGAACGGAATTACATGAGCTGACCACGGAGACTGAGCCGAGCTCCGCGGAGGCCCCCGCCTGGGCCCCGGATGGCACGATGATCGTCTTCGATCAGTTTCAGGATGGCACCCACTTCGTCGCACTTGTGGTAACGCATAGGGACGGCTCGGATCCGATCGTGATCTGGCATCCCACGGCGTACACGAACAACTTCCCGGTCAACGCGACGTGGGGTACCGCGCCGTGAGCCTCTGCGACTGGCAGACGGCGACGACGGGGTTGCATCTCATGCGGACCAAGCGCCTGATTACCGCAGCGAGCGCGATCCTTGTCGCGGGGGGTGTGGCTTGCGATCCGGCTCCCCCCAAGAACGCTTTGTGCGTTGGTAGCGAGTCGGGCTGTTACTCAACGCTCAAACCGGCGATCGCTGCAGCCCACGCGGGCAACACGATCCGGATCGGCCCGGGCACGTTCGCGGGCGGAGTGACCGTGAAGGTGAGCGTCACCATCATCGGCGCAGGGACGAGTTCGACCATCATCCGGGGAGGGAACAGCGTGCTGACGATCGGCACGTACGAAGCGCCGACTGAGCCGACGGTCTCGATCGCCGGTGTGACGATCACCGGCGGTGTGACTCGCTCGAGCCCCCACGCGAATCCCGGGGTTGGAATCGCGAGCTACTCCGGTGTCATCGCGCAAGGCGGGGGCATCGAGATACCCCAGTCATCGGCTGGTAGGGGCGCCACCGTGACCATCACGAACAGCGTCATCACCGGCAACCGGGTCGCACCCAGCCGCGCTCTATCAGTCGGACCCCCGTGCCCAGGCAACGTCAATTGCCCTTATGCCGAAGCAGACGGGGGCGGAATCGACAACTGGGGTACGTTAACACTTGCACACAGCACCGTCAGCGACAACCTGGTCGGCTCCGCCTCTGGCCTGTCAACGCTTGCCAGCAACGCGGTCGGAGGCGGCATCATGGTCGAGCCGACGGGCACCCTCGTGGTCACCGATTCCGTGATCAGCGACAACCACGCCAGCGCGACCGCGCCCAACGGTCGCTACGCCAAATCCGGCGGTATCTGGGTCGAGGGCGCCGCATCGCTGACGATGAACCACGACTGGGTCACGAACAACAGCGCCGAGCTCTCGGCGGCGTTCCGAAACAGCGTTACGGCACTGGCGCAAGCGGGCGGCGTCGGCCTCGGCGGTGACAGTTGCGCCGCGTCAATATCCCAATGCCCTTCGGCCACGATCCGCAACACGACGATCGCGGGCAACCGCGTCAGTGCCACGAATACTGTCGGTGATGCTAGCGCCTCCGCGGGTGGCCTCGTCTCCGGCGGCCCGATCGCGCTCCTGTCCAACGACACCATCAGCGGCAACAGCGTCAGCGCGACGACGCCGCCAGGTTCATCGGGCAATGCTTTTGCCAACTCGGGCGGCGGCTCATTCGGTGCCACCCCGGTCCGCGACACACGTGTCACCGGCAACAGTGTCGAGGCCACGTCATGGGCAGGGACCGCCCAGGCCGTCGGCGGAGCCTTTGCTCTCGGCACCAACCCGCTGACCACCATCAGCAACAGCGTCATCAGCGACAACCGCCTGGACGCAACGACCACCAGCGGCTCCGCGATCGTCGAGGGCGGTGGCATCCAGAATGGCGAGCTACTGGCGTTGCAAAACACACTCGTCGAGAACAACACCGGAACCGCGCGGGGTCCGAAGGGAAAATCCCAGGGCGGCGGCATCTGGACCGGCTCGGCCTTCGGCTCTGTACCGCCAAGACAACTCACGCTGGCCGGTAGCACGCTTTCGGGCAACGCGCTGACAGCGAGCGGAGGCATCACAGCGCAGGGCGGAGGTCTCTACACCACCGTTCAGGTGACGCTGACCAACAGCACCACCGCTCGCAACCTGCCCGACCAGTGCTTTGGATGTTGACCGATGTTTGCGCACGGAACGTCTCCGCGGTGAGGTGGCACCTCACGACGCACACCGACACCTTCCCTCGGGGGCCGGACTGGAGTACCGCACCGTGATGCCACGCCTGCAGACGCCGGAATCGCTAAGCCGGTGGAGAGCGATGGTTGTCCTTGCGGCTGTCGTCGTGGGCCTGGGCGTCGTGTCATGGCTGGTCACCGGACGTATTGGTCGCGCGGGGCCGCCGCCAGCGACCTCTTCCCCGATCGTCAGGACATCGCCATCACCATTCGGATCATTGCCGGATGTCGGCACTTTGTCCGGGGTTGCATGCGTGAACGCTGGAGATTGTTGGGCGGTTGGCAACGCCACCCACCCGCCACCGCTGATCGTGCATTACACAGGGAACGGCTGGGCCCTCGTTCATACCACCAACCCCAGCTTCGGTCAGTTGATTGGGGTGACATGCGTAAGCGCTGGAGATTGTTGGGCGGTTGGCAACTCCGTGGACGATGGCGGCGCCGGAGCCACCCGACCGCTGATCGAGCATTACACGGGGAGTCGCTGGGCCCCCGTCGCCGCCCCCGATCCGAGCCTCGGCCCGAACGTCGTGCTGAATGGGGTGGCTTGCGTGGGCGCTGGGGATTGTTGGGCGGTAGGCGACTCCGGCAACGCCAGCCTCACCCGCCCACTGATCGAGCATTACACCGGGAGTCGCTGGGCCGTGGTCGGCACTCGCCACCCGAGTTCAGACCCATTCGTTGTGCTGAATGGGGTGGCCTGCGTGAGTGATGGGGAGTGCTGGGCGGTTGGCTACTTCGGCAACGCCGGCGTCACCCGCCCACTGATCGAGCAGTACACGGGGAGACGCTGGGTCATCGTCGACGCCCCCAACCCCAGCCCAGGCCCGTTTGTCGCGCTGAATGGAGTGACCTGTATGACCAGGGACTGCTGGGCGGTTGGCTCCTCGAGCATCGGCAACCCGACGCTGCTCGAGCACCTCACCGGAAGCACGTGGGCAATCGGCGCCAACTCCGGTGTGGGAGTCTCGTTAGGGGTGAGCTGTGCGAGCGCTGCGGACTGCTGGGCGGTTGGCGACACCCAGCAACCATCCATTGCCGCAGGTCAGCCGCAGATCGCGCACTACGACGGGATCAGCTTGATCGCCGATAACGCCCCCAACCCAGCTGACTTTGTAAGGGGCGAAACGGGGGCTGTCTTGAACGGAGTGTCCTGCGTGAGCGCCGCGGACTGCTGGGCCGTTGGCGGCGCCAACTCCGACAGGGGAGGAACACTAATTGAACAGTTCACGGGGAGCAGCTGGCGCATCATCACCGCACTCAGCCAGGGACCGTGAGTAGGGTGGCGCCGGTGGTAACGCCCATGCTGCCCAATTCTGGCAACGCTTATCGGCGACCGGCTGACAGCATGGACGCGTACGTCGAGCACACCGTGCAACTCCGGAGGCCCGCCGGCCGGCGAACAGATGCGCTTCGCAGTCACACCTTCGAGATCGCCGCCGTCCTGTCCGTCGCACTGATCGTGGCAACGTCGTGGGCGGTCCTCGCGGCGGGCTGGGTCAGGGGCGGAGGCGGCGCCGTGGTTGTCTCGGTCACATCGGTCATCGAGGCCGCCCTGCTTGCCCATGCGCATGCCCCGCGTATCGCCGCGGCAATCGCCGCCCCGTTTCTCGGCCTTGCCGCAATCGTCCCAACGACCCTGGCGGCAATGCCCTCAGTGTCGAGTCAGACGGTCGGCACGATCGCGGGGCACTACGAGCGAGCGCTGGTCAACGGACTCTCGTCAACCGAGGATTGGGACTTCACCGTCGGCCTGTGCGCGGTCCTGTTCGTCTGCGGCTACTGGCTCGGGTGGATGGTCCTCCGCGAGCACCGCGGCATCCTCGCGGTCATACCGATCTTTTCCGTTCTGGCCACCAACGTCGTCAACGCGCGGACCCCCGACTCGATCGCGGTGCCCGAGACGATCGCCGTCGGTCTTGCCCTCGCGGTGGTCGCCGCCGCGCACCTCGGATCGCTGAACGATCAATGGACGTCGTCGCGGATCACCGCGTTGGGGGACCTCGGGTGGCGTTTTGGGACCAGCGCCGCCGGGGTCGCGGTCGTCGTGACGATCGTGGCGCTGCTCATACCGCCTGCCTCCCACATCGACATCTCGGCGCGGCTGTTTCCGCACGGGATCGGGAGCGGCACAGGTGGATCGGGAACGGGGACGACGACGTTGGGAGGTGCGTCCACGATCGGCTTCAACCCCGCGGTGCAGCTCGGGAGACAGTTGACCAGCCATCCTCAACTCGTGATGACATACTCCGTCAACACCTCCGTAGCGGTCTACATTCGCCTCGCTGACGACGTGGTGTTCAAAGACGGGGGGAATTGGGACCCCCAAATCGGCGACAGCGTCGCCGACACTGAGACATGGGGCGGTGTCGCGTATCAGGTCGGCCCACTCCCGCGAGACTCACACCCGTCCGACGGCGGGGTCAGCGCGTATCAGCGGATCGTGACAGCGAACATCCTCATGCAGAACGGGGCTACCGGTGACCAGCCGTTGGCGCCGTTCGCCGGTGATCCTGCCGCCGTCAGCCACGCGGGCACCGCCTACGGCATTTTGAACCCCACTGATCGAAGTCAGCTGCTCACGGTCGACCAGGTCGTGCTCGATCGGAGCATCGCCGCCGGCACCGCTGTCCAGACCACTGCCTTCATCTCGACCGCAACCGAAGCCCAGCTCCGTGCCGCCGGAACTGACTATCCCGGATGGACAAAGCCGTATATCTCACTCCCCGCCGCTGGCAGAAAGAGCGTGGCGACGATTCACAGCCTGGCGTTGGAGTGGACCCTCGCGGCAAAGAACCCGTACGACAAGGCGATCGCCATCGAGACGCACCTGCGGGGCTTTCAGTACACGCTGAACCCGACCCAGCCGTCCGATCCCGCAGTCTGGCCGCTCGTGTACTTCCTGACGGTGAGTCACCAGGGCTACTGCCAGTACTTCGCGTCTGCGATGGGGTCGATGCTCCGCACTCTCGGCATCCCGACGCGTCTCGTCAGTGGGTACGGCCCCGGGACAAGCGCACAGAACGGACGCCAAGGTCAGCGACAGCAGGTGGTGACCACGAGCGACGCCCACGACTGGGTTGAGGCTTCCCCGGCTATGGATGGATCCCGTTCGAGCCGACCCCCCCGTCCGTCCAGGGTAACTACGAGCCGTTCTTGCGGGGACAGCGGGCGGTGACCGGCGCCAATCGGGGGCCGCTGGCGAGCGCAAAGGCGGTCCCGACGACGAAACCAGGAACCCTGCCCGGTCCCAGTATTCCGCTTGCCACACGTCCCGGCGCGAATTCGGGAGTCCCAGGGCCGGTGCTGATCTCACTCGCGATGCTCGGTGGGGTCGTTGCGCTGATCGCAGCCGCACTGCTCTGGCTGGCGCTGCCCCGCTCGACGGCCGGCGCCTGGCGGCGCGTGGAGGCGCTCGGGGAACTGTCGGGAATGGACAGGCGAGCAGCCGAAACGCACAGGGCATTCGCCGCGCGCCTCGCGCACGCCCGACCGCGCGCCGGCCCATCACTCAGCGAGCTCGCGACGGTCACGGCGCGCGCGGAGTTCAGCGCGACCCGTGTTTCGCCGAGTGAACGCGCGCACGCGCTCCGGACTTGGCGCAGGGCACTGATAGAGGCTGCGTTACCGCCGGGGAAATCTCCACGCTGAGCAAGGCGTAACCGACGAGCAGTCGATCATCGCCTGGGCGCGCAAAGGGGGCGCCCGCTGCGCAGCGGCTCGGACTCCGACCTCAGATCACCTGGATTGCTCACCACTTCTCGATCAGGGTCTGCGAGTACGACGCCATGTTGTAGTAATACCCGTCGGCCATGCAGAACGAGGTGCTCGTGCAGCTCACGGCGTCGAGCTCGCCGGTTCCACCACTGTTGGCGTTGTTGGGTGAGCTCACGAGGCTCCAACTGCTCCCGTTCCACTTCTCGATGAGAGTTGCGCTATTGGTGCCGGCGGCCATGCAAAACTTGGGGCCCACGCAGCTCACGCCATAGAGGAAGTTCTCCTGGTTCGCGATCCGGTTGGGCGACGCGACCAGGCTCCAGCTGGTCCCGTTCCACTTCTCGATCAGAGTGCTCGCGTAGGCGTAGTAGCCGGCGGCCATGCAGAAGCCGCCGGTGCCGGTACAGCTCACGCCGTAGAGAGAATTGTCCTGCGTGCCACGGTTGGGTGAGCTGATAATGGCCCAGCTGCTCCCGTTCCACTTCTCGATCAGGGTCTGATTGATGCTGCCGTTGAGGTAGTAGCCGGCGGCCATGCAGAACATGCTGCTGACGCAGCTCACACCACCCTTGAGGAAGTTGTCCTGGGTGCTGCTGGTATTGGGCGAGGGCACGAGGGTCCAGCTGCCGGCGCTCCACTTCTCGATCAGGGTCTGCCAATTCGTGCCGTTGAAATACCGGCCGGTGGCCATGCAGAACGCGGTGCTGACACAGCTCGCCTTGCCAAGGTAATTGTCCTCGCTGGGGCTGGTGTTGATCGAACTCAGCACGCTCCATTTGCTGCCGTTCCAGTTCTCGATCAGGGTCTGGTAGTTCGTGCCGTTGTAGGAGTCGCCGACGGCCATACAGAAGCTGCCGCTGAAGCAGCTCACACCGTTGAACTCGTCGTCCTGGGTGCTGCTGACGTCGACCGAGGCGACCACATTCCAGCTGGTCCCATTCCACTTCTCGGCGAGAGTCCGCTCAACCATTGTTGTGTGGTAGTAGCCGACCGCCATGCAGAAGCCGCTGCCGACGCAACTCACGCCGCTGAGCGTGTTGTTCAGAGTACTGGTGCTGCTGATGTTGGGCGAGCTCACCAGGGTCCAGTGAGGCGTTGCTGCTTGTGCCACGCCGCCGGTCAGCACCAAGGCGGTGACCGCTGCCGCAATGCCGCCAACCAGCGCCCGCCGCGGGCGTGATCGACTCATTCCCTGATCCCCGTCGAAGCCGGCTGGCGAATCGGCCTTCAGCGTTGCGGCACCAGTCCGACCGCGACCATGCATGGCGCCCCCCTGACTGCGAACTGGCTGACAGCGCGAGAGCCGATTGGTTCGCGACGATCCGGATGATAGCGCCGGAGACCGTGATTGCGTCGCTCGACGCGCTCAGGCCTCCTCGGCCATCGCCATGAGGTCGTCCTTGCTCACCTCGCCGACCAGGTCGGGATGATCGCTCCGCATGTGGCGCTCGATGACCTGGGCCGCCTCATCCGCGGTCTCTCCCCGACCGACGAACCCGCACTGACAGATGATCTGTTTGGCCATGGCACCTGCCTCCCTATGTGTGTCGCGCGCCATTGGGGCGAAGGGTCGCACTTTCTGACATTCTCCTTGCCGCAACCTTGACGCAGCAGCCCTCGACTCGAATCCAGATCTGCGGACGCCTCGCGGTCGAGATCGCCGGCCGCAGTGTCACCGACCTCATCCCGCGACGCCAGGGCCGCGTCCTGTTCACCTACCTCGTGCTCAGCCGCCATCACCATACGAGCCGCGACCAGCTCATCGACGCGCTCTGGGCGGCGTCCGTGCCTCCCGACGCCGAGGGCGCGCTCAGCTCCGTTCTCTCCCGGCTGCGACACGCCATCGGCATGGACGCGCTGGCGGGCCGCGGCGAAGTCCGGCTGATCCTGCCGCCTGACGCGTGGATCGACTTCGAGGCCGCCGAGGAGGCGCTCCATCGCGCCGAGTTGGCGATCGCCCAGCGCCAGTGGGCCCGGGCATGGGGCCCGGCCCTCGTCGCCCTATTCGCCGCGCGCCGAGGATTCCTCAACGGTGAGGACGCCCCGTGGATCGAAGCGTCTCGGCGGCGGCTCGAGGACATCCGCTGCTCGGCACTCGAGTGCTACGCGGCGTCCACGCTCGGCCTTGCGGGAACGGAGCTGCACGTCGGCGAGCGGACCGCTCGGGAGTTGATCGAGCTCGCGCCCTATCGCGAATCCGGATACCGCCTGCTCATGGAGATCCTGGCCGCCCGCGGCAACATCGCCGAGGCACTCCGCGTCTACGAGGAGCTGCGGAGCCTGCTGCGCGAGGAGCTCGGTGCGACCCCGAGCCCCCCGATCCAGGCGCTCCAGCTCCGGCTGCTGAAGGCGGCGGACTCGCCTTGATGCTTTTGAAGTTGGTTGCCTGACCGGCGCATGCCTTTGACGATCATGTGACCACAGTGTGGCCACAAGGGTGAAGGGGATCGGCTAACCTACTCAGCCATGCGAAATGTAGGCGTCCGTGACTTTCGCGACCACGCGACCAGATACCTGTCCGGCGACGAACCGCTCGCGGTGGAGCGACACGGAAAGGTGATCGGCCTCTACTTCCCGGTGAGGGCCGACAAGGACGAGGCTCGACGAGCTCTAGATCGCATCGATACGACGGTCGACGAGTTGCTCGCCCGGACCGGAATGTCGGAGCAGGAATTCGCTGACGCTCTCGAGACCGAGCCGCCCGATTGAGGCTTGTCCTTGACGCCGCCGCGGGCGTGCGTCAGGTACTTTCCCGTCGCCGGCCGCGGCTGCTTGTGCACTCGTCGCTCCAGCTGCTCATGCCCGAGCATTGCCTTGATGAATCCATACGAGTTCATCCGCTCGCGAATCGCTGATCGCGCGGGCGCAGGCGTGCTCGACGCTGAGACCGCAGCCGTGCTTCGTACCGAAGGGGAATCTGCTTTGCGCGCCGCTGCCACCGTCATTCCTGCGGCTGTGTACGGTACGCGTGAAGCGGATGCGCAGCAGCGGCTGGAAGGCCACTGTGCTTTCGACGACTGGCCGTCGGTGGCGCTCGCGTTGGCGCTTGCCCGGGAATGCGACGGGATCTGGACCGATGATCGCGATTACTTTGGCACGGGAATCGCGATTTGGTCGACCGACGCCCTGAGGCGCGTGCTTTTCAACCTTTCCTGGGGTGTCGTGATCGGGGCCGACCCGAGCGGATCGCGGTGAGCCGTCAGCTCTGACTCGCCGGCTCAGCCCTGGCTGAAGGTGATCGGGTCGCGAGCGCTGCGATCGACCGCGAGCTGGAAGACGTCCGGCCGGCTGTAGTGGCCAGTCACATCAAGGGTCCGCCGCGCCGCCGCAGCGCTCGCCGGATCGATGTCGGCGAAGAGCAGCCCCTGTTCGGCGTGAAGCGGTCCCGCGACGATCATCCCGCCGGGGGCGATCACGATCGAGTCGCCCGGGTTGATCCACTCCTCGGCGTCGGGGAACAGTTGCTCCCGGCCGGGGAACGACGCCGGCACGTCCGACCCGCGAAGCGCGCAGCCCGACCCCAGCACCCAGCATCGCCCCTCGGCGGCGATGTGGCGCAGGGTGGCGATCCACGTCTCACCCTCGTCCCAGGTGGAGGCGACGTACACCTCCACGCCCTCGGCGTACAGGGTGTAGCGCGCCAGCGGCATGTAGTTCTCCCAGCAGATGAGCGTCCCGATGCGCCCGGTCGACGTCTGGGTAACCCGCAGCCCGGTGGCGTCGCCCTGTCCCCAGACCATCCGCTCGGGATTGGTGGGGACCAACTTCCGGTGCCGGTTGAGGATCCTGCCGTTGGCGCCGATGGTGACTAGCGTGTTGTACAGCGTCGCCCGACCGAACGCTCCCTCGCGCTCGTGCACCCCGCAGACCACCACGAGGCCGAGCTCGGCGGCCGCCTCCCGCAGTGGGCGCAGGCCGTCGGCGGCGAGATCGATGCTGTTGTCCACGAGGCGGCGGTGGATCTCGCCGGTCAGATCGTGGTCAGCATCAGGGCGAAGCCGCCAGATCCACGCCGGGTACCCGGGCACGAAGGTTTCCGGAAAGACGGCAAGCGTCGCACCGCCCTCGGCGGCGGCGCGCAGGTGGGTGACCGCGGCCGCGAGGGTCGCCTCCCGGTCGAGTAGCACCGGCGGCTCCTGGACGATCGCCACTCGCACGTCGCCACTCGTGGTTGCCATGAGCTGACTATAGGGATCGGCCGATCGAGACACCGCGTGAAGGTCGACCTCGATACCCGTCCGAAAGGACGCCTCTCGTACCCTGCCCGGGTGTCCTGGCAGACCTCTCGACTTGCCCGATGCGCCGGCGCGGCCGTGGCGGTCGCGGCCCTCCTCGCAGGCTGCACGAGCAGCCCAGTCGCCACGACGCCCAGTCCCAGTCCCAGTCCCGTCCCCTCCCCGACGGCGTTGACCCATCTGTCCATACCGACGCCTCCGGGACTCGCGGCGACCTCGCTCGCCGGCTGCCCCGCCGCCGTCGATGTCGGAGCCCTGCACCTCGTGCACCACTTCACGGTGTCGCCCGATGACGCAGCCGTCGACTCCACCGGCCGCATCTGGATCACCGCGCGCGAGGCCAATCTCGCCTTCAGCCTCAACGCCGACGGCAGCGGGATCCAGAGCCGCGCCGTCGGCGGTGGCCCGGAAGGTGTCGCGATCGACGGCGCGCGGGTCCTGATCGCACAGCAGAACGTCAACGCGATCGCGGTGATCGCTCCCACACGGTCCACGCTGGTCACGTTTCCCAACCACACCGCCAACGCGGGCATCGACGGCATCGCCATCGACACCACGACCCAGCGCCTGCTCGTCCCCGACAGCCCGACCGGCCAGCTGTTCGCGGTACCGCTCTCGGGACCGCCTACGCCGGTGCTGCTCGCAAGCCACCTGGGTCGCCCGGTGGCGGCCGCGGTCGACGCAGCCGGCAACATTTTCGTGGCCAGTGAGTCCACCCCAGGGCTGGTCATGATCACCCCGGCCGGATCTCGGAAGACCGTCGGCCATTTCACGTACCTCGACGAGGTGGTCGCCTACGCCGGCCTCCTCTACGTCACGGAGCTCGACCGGCGCGATGTGGTGGCGGTCGATCCCGCCACCGGGGCGTCCGTCCCGATCGCGGTGCACCTTCCCGCCCCGCAGGGACTGGCGGTCACCGCCGCCGGGGTGCTCGAGATCGTCGATGCCACCACCAACTCGCTGTACGCTCTGCCCGCATGCCGCGCAGGGGGATGACCACAGGCCGAACCAGCCCGCGCTTCGCCGCGGTGCTCTTCGCGCTGCTGCTGGCCGGATGCACGTCCACCCCCCGATCGGACGTCTCCGACCCTCCGGCCACCTCCGCCGGGGCGCCGACATCCACGGGAGCGCCGACCACCGGGACGACCGCGGGACCGAAGCCGCAGGTGATCACGTGCCTGCTCCCCGGGGAGGCCGCGGCCCTGCCCGCGCTGCCGGCCGGCGTCCCCTTCACCGGCCACCTGCTGATCGCCGAAAGCAGCTACAAGTCCCGGATCCTCGAGATCAACGCCGCCGGCACCGTCACCTGGACGCAGCTCACGACCTCGCCCCCCCTGGCCCGGACCCTCGGGCCGCCCGACGACGCCTTCTACACGATGAACTGCCTCAGCATCGTCGCGAACTCCGAGGAGGGCCAGGGCGTCATCGCCATCGATCGCGCCAGTCACGCGGTCGTGTGGCAGCTCGGCACCTACCTGCGTCGCGGTGGCGGTCTCAGGCTGTTCAACAATCCCGACGATGCGGTCCCGGCCGCCGACGGCACCGTCTGGCTGGCCGACATCAACAACTGCCGCCTCCTCCACCTCAACGGCGCCACCGGCGCCGTGATCGCGGTCCTCGGCGCCCACGGCTGCCGGCACGATCCGCCCTCGCAGTTCACCGAGCCGAACGGCGCCTTCCCGACCCGCGACGGATCCCTGGTGACCACCGAGATCAGTGGTAGCTGGGTGAGCTGGCTCAACCCGAATGGGAGCCTGCGCTGGAGCCACCGCGTCCCCGCCGCGTATCCCTCCGACGCGATGGCGCTGCCCGACGGGTCGGTGCTGCTCACCGATTACTCCTCGCTCGGCGCTGTCATGCGCATCGCCGCGAACGGCACCGTGCTCTGGCGGTACGCACCGCGCGGCGTGGGGCAGCTCAACCATCCATCGATCGCCATCCCGCTCGCGCAGAATCGGGTCGCCATCTGCGATGACTTCGGCAACCGCATCATCATCGTGGATCCCACGACGTCGCGCGTCGTGTGGCAGTGGAGCGGCAACGTCGCGTATCGCCTCGTTCGCCCCGACGGACTCGACTACCGACCGTCCTGACGTCGCAGCGGTCGCAATCCGCGAGTTCATGGGATGATTTTCCAGCCACCGCGCACAGCTGAGGATCCGTGTGGACGAATATCCCTGGGAAGAACGTCGCCGTCTGGGCCGGCCGTCGCGCGTCACCGTGCAGCGCGGTCCTGCACCCATCTCCATCAACCACGGATCGACGTTCCTGGTCTGCGCAGGGGACAGCTCCATCGAATCGTCGGGAGGACAGGGGCAGGGACTGTTCGCCGAGGACACGCGCTTCCTCTCGAGGCATCAGCTCCGCCTGAACGGTCAGCCGCTGCGCGTACTCGCCTCGAGCCGCCTCTCGTACGACCATGCGCGGTGGACGCTGCTCGCGGGCGAGCTGGCGTCGGTGACCGACGAGGTGTACGACGGCACGGTCAGCATCACGCTGGATCGCGTGGTGAGCGCGCAGCGTCTCCACGAGGACATCAGCGTCGAGGCCTATGGCGCCCTGCCGGTGACGCTGCTTTTGCAGGTGCTCATCGCCAGCGACTTCGCCGATCTCTTCGAGGTGCGCACCGAGCGATGGCAGCGCCGCACCGAGCTGACCACGCGCTGGCAGGCGCGGCAGCTCGAAAGCCGTTACGAGCGCGGCGCATTCACGCGCCGCTGCCTGGTGCGATCCGACAGCGACCACCCGGCCACCTATGCCAACGGCGAGCTGCACTTCCCCATCGATCTGAAGCCCGGGGAGCGCTGGCGAACGTGCCTGCAGTACGACCTCATCACCACGCGGGACGCGCGGCCGCACTTCACCTCGTGCCCGACGCAGACGGAGCGCCCGGATCCGTCCGACGCGCTCCGTCGCCGCTGGCATCGCACCGTCTCGCGCGTGGTCCCCGCCGATCTGCGCCTGCTCCGGGCCTACGAACAGGCGGTGGAGGACTTCGCGGCGCTGCGCCTGTACGACTTCGACTTCTCGCAGGACGTCTGGTTGCCGGCCGCCGGGATCCCCTGGTTCGTCGCCGTCTTCGGGCGCGACTCGCTGATCGCGTCGATGCAGGCGCTCCCGGTGCATCCGCTCTTCGCGATGGGCACGCTGCAGACGCTGAAGATGTGGCAGGCGGTCGACGACGACCCGGAACGCGACGCCGAGCCCGGCAAGATCTGCCATGAGATGCGAGTCGGCGAGTGGGCGCAGTTCCACACCATCCCCCACTCCCCGTACTACGGCACCGCCGACGCGACGCCGCTGTATCTGCTGTTGCTGGCAGAAACCCACCGGTGGCTCGGCGATGCCGAGGTGCTGCATCCCTTCCGAGACGCCGCCGAGCGCTGCCTAGCGTGGATCGACCGGTACGGCGACTCCGACGGCGACGGCTTCCAGGAATACGCACCGCGGACCAGCGCCGGTTATCGCAACCAATCCTGGCGTGACGCCGAGGACGGGGTGCTGGACGAACAGGGTGGGTTCCCGCCCCATCCCATCGGCACGTGCGAGCTCCAGGCGTACGTGTGCGCGGCCAAGCGCGAGGTGGCGGATCTCTTCGAGGCGTGGGGCGACGGCGCTCGCGCGAAGGAGCTGCGCGCCCAGGCCGAGACGCTGCGCCGCCATTTCGTGGACGCGTTCTGGGTGCCGGCCGAGGGCACGGTGGCCTTCGCGCTCGACGGCGAGAAGCGGGCGGTGCGCACCGCGACGTCCAACCCCGGGCACGTCCTCTGGCTGGGCATGCTCGACGAATCGCGCGGGCGTCGCGTCGCCGACCGGCTGATGGAGCCCGACCTCTTCAGCGGTTGGGGGCTGCGCACCCTCTCGACCGGTCACCCCGCATACGATCCCCACTCCTACCAGCGCGGCTCGGTCTGGCCGCACGACACCATCATCGCCGCGGACGGCCTGCGCCGATACGGACGCACCGAGAATTCCTGGCGCCTCATCGAGGGCATGCTCGCCGCGGTCAGCTCGTTCGAGGATGTGCAGATGCCGGAGCTCTTCGCCGGGCTGCCCCGCCGTCACCCCGACGTGCCGGTCCCCTATCAGCAGGCCAACGTGCCCCAGGCCTGGGCGGCGGGGAGCATCTTCCACGCGGTGCGCATCCTCCTCGGGCTCGAGCCCGATGCGCCATCGCGGCGCCTCTATCTC
Organism: Candidatus Dormiibacterota bacterium; assembly: GCA_963768105.1. GTDB lineage: Bacteria > Chloroflexota > Dormibacteria > Aeolococcales > Aeolococcaceae > Palsa-851. The sequence goes on from CAVYGR010000008.1 coordinate 207,911, forward strand.
GACCCCGCTCTGCCGCCGTGGTGCCCCGAGCTGACGGTGCAGAACCTGCGCTTCGGAGGTCAGCGCCTCGCCGTCACCGCCACGCGCCGTGCCGACGGCTCATGCGACGTCAGCGTCAGCGGACACAGCGGCGACGTCAGCATCGTTCGCGGCCGTCCGCCCTGGCGGGAATTGCCCGCCGACTGACAGGCGCAGCGCCTGTCCCCTTCCTGGCAGCGTCCGCGTGCCGGCACCGGCGATGGCATCGTCGTAGATGCGCTGATATCCCGTGGCCATCGCCCGGGGGCTGAAGCGGGCGCGAGCCCGCGCTGCGCAGCGCGCCCGATCGATGTCACCGGCGTGGCGCACCGCGCCGACCATCCCGTCGACGTCGTCCACCAGGAACCCCGTCGCCGCTTCCTCGATGAGTTCCGGCGCGGCGCCGCGGGCAAAGCTGATGGCGGGCGTGCCGCTCACCATCGCCTCGACCACCGACAGGCCGAAGGGCTCGTCCCACTGGATCGGCGCCAGCAGCGCGGTGGCGCGCGCCAGCAGCCGCGCTTTCTCGACGCCGGCGACGTTGGGGATGTGGCTCACGTTCGAGCCGTCGGGTGCCGGCTGCACCTGCTGTTCGAAGTACCGCCGGGACTCGGGCGTGCCGTCGACCTTGCCCGCGAGGATCAAGCGCATGCCGGTGCGACGCGCAACGTCGATGGCGATGTGCTGCCCCTTGTCGGGGCAGATCCGCGCGAGGCAGAGCAGGTACGGGTCGCTCGCGGCACCACCGCCGTCGACAGCGAGTTCGTCGATGGCGACGGCGTTCGCAACAGTGCCAACCCAGGGCAGCTGCGGGCGCGGCCGCTTCTGACTCTCGCTGATCGACACCAGCCGGAGCTGCTCCCCCAGCGCCGCATAAAAATCGGCCGTGGCCGGATGCACGACGCCGTGCTCGGTGTGCACCACGGGGGCGACGCCGGCCTGCAGACACCCGGCCAACGTTGCGAAGCCGACGTGGTCGTGGATCACGTCGACGTCGTTGAGTTGACGGATGGCGCGCACGACGTTGGCCGCGTAGGCAAGCTCGCGGGGACGCTCCTCGTACTGCCCCAATGCGGAACGCCAGTGCGCGGGCGCACAGACGACCGCGTCGAGCCCCGACCCTTCGGCAGCGATCAACGTCACGTGCTGGCCCTGCCGGCGCAGCTCCTCCGCCAGCAACGCGACCACGTTTTCGATCCCGCCATAACCGCGCGGCGGCACCGGGTACCACGGCGGCGCCACCAACACCACATGACGGCGATGCGAGGCGAACACCGGCTGGGCTGATGAGGGGAGAGCGTGCGGGCGCTGGCCGGTGACCATCGTTCATATTGTGCAGACGCGGACCGTTGCGCGTCGAGCAATATTGCGATCGCTAAAAACAATCGCCGCAATCGTGCGGGGTTTCTGCCAGTTCGGCGGAGATCTGCCGATTCTGTGTCGCCACCGGCCGCAGCGCGTCTGGTGGGGTCGGCGCGGTACTGCACCGTCTAGATCAGCGTTTGACGGCGGTCACAGCCCCATAACAGGGGTGTGGTGTTTCTGCCGATACCACCTCGGGCACCGATGTCAGGCGCCTAGGATGGCCTCGTGAACACCGCACAGCCCCAGACGATGGCTGCTCCCGTCATGCGCGCCTGGTTTGCCCTCTCCGCGTCCGAGGAGGCCGTCGCCGCGATCAATCGCCACTATCGCGTGCCCGCTGACAACGTCCTCCCGCCAACACGGCTGCTGGCCGAGTGGCGCGAAGCCGGACACCCAGACCCGGACGGCTGGATCCAGGAAAAGGTGCACGAGATCCGCGAGGACCAGGCCGCCTAGAACCGTCTGGGTTGCCGCCTTCGGTGAGCCGGCTCGGAGCACACCCTGAGGACTCAAGGGTGTGTAGATGTACCCGTGGTCGGTGTTGGTGCTGTCGTGGTAGTCGCCGACGATACGCCCGGCGTCATTGACCCCCTGGGCGGTGGTGCCCATCGTTCCGCTCGGGTCATCGAGGGTCGCGAACACTCCGTTCTTATAAGTCATGCCGTGGTTCAGGTTGGCGCCGTCGGTGTAGGTGCCGACGATCAGGCCGCTGCGATTGATCTCGAAGGTGAAGGTCCCCTGGAAGGCGGCGCTGCCGGCACTCGGGTCGTTGAGCACCTTGTATGTCCCCGACTTGAGCGTGAAGCCATGGGTGACGTCGGCGCTGTCGGTGTACGTCCCCACGAACAGGCCGCTTGCGTTCACACCATCCAGGACGGTGCCCTGGCCTGATGCGGTGCCGGCTCCGGGGTTGTCGACGGTCGTGAAGTGTCCGCTGTGGTCCAGGAAACCGTGGGTGACACCCGCGGCATCGATGTACTCGCCCAGGAAGGTGCCGCTCGACGTCATGTCGTAGCTGATGGTCCCCTGGAAACTCCCCGTGCCCGCGCTGGGATCGTCGATGGTCGTGAACTTCCCGGCTCGATAGACGAATCCGTGATAGGAGTTGCCGCTGTCGACGTACCAACCGACAACGGTCGTGTTGCGCAAGACGTTGCTGTCATCACCCGTGTCCTTGGGCGTGATCGGAGAGGTGCCTTGCCCTGGCCCGGTGCCGGCATTGGGGTCGTTGAGCAACGTGAAGGTCCCGTTGTGGTACAGCGCCCCAAATTGCGACCCGGAGCCGCTGGTGTAGTTGACGGCGATGACGTTGTCCTCGTCGATCCCGGCGGGCAGCGGACGGCGGCTTCCTGGATCCGGCTGGCTGGCTGCAGGAGACGGCCGCCGCGATGGGTAGCATGCTGGCGATGTTCGACGGCTTCGATGTCCTCGACGTGCCCACCGCTTCCGCCACCATCCATGCCCGCGCCGGGGGTCAGGGCTCGCCGGTGCTGCTGCTCCACGGCCATCCCCGCACCCACGCGACATGGCATCGGGTCGCGCCATTGCTCGCCGAACGACATGCGGTCGTCTGCGCCGACCTGCGCGGTTACGGCCACTCCTCCACCCCGGTCCCCGCAACCGACCACACCACCTACAGCAAACGCGCGATGGCCGGTGACTGTGTCGAGCTGATGCGCGCGCTCGGTCATGAGCGTTTCGCGGTGGTCGGCCACGACCGTGGCAGTTACGTCGCCTTTCGACTCGCAATGGATCACCCGGAGGTGGTGAGGTCGCTCGTGGTCATGGACAGCGTCCCCATCGGCGAGGCACTCCGCCGCTGCGACGCCCGCTTCGCGCAACTGTGGTGGCACTGGTTCTTCCTCGGCAACCCGGCCGCGGCAGCGGAACGCGTGATCAATCTCGATCCAGACGCCTGGTATCACAGCGATGCGCAGCGCCGCCGCATGGGCGACGACGGCGCCTGGAACGATTTCCATGACGCGATCCACAACCCGGACGTGGTGCGGGCGATGTGCGAGGACTATCGTGCGGGGCTCACCGTCGACCGCCAGCACGACGATGAGGATCAGGCCAATGGCCGCCGGATCACCTGTCCGGTGCTGGTGCTCTGGTCAACGCGCGATGACATGGAGACGCTCTACGGCAACCCGGTCGTGGTGTGGCAGTCCTGGGCGGACGACGTGCGCGGTCACGCCATCGCATCCGGTCACCACATGGCCGAGGAGGCGCCGCAGGAGGTCGCGGCATCGCTGCTGGCGTTCCTCGACGAGTGAGCGGCCGCGCTCGCTGCAGACTGACATTCGTAAGGATCAGCGAGCGGTCAGGTCGAGCGTCCAGCCCCGCGGGTTGATGGGAATCACCACGACGGTCCCCTTCTTGGCCGTGTCCAGCCGGCTCACCTGCGCGCCCCAGTGTTCTTCCAGATACGGAGGATAGGTCCAGTCGACGCGCACGCCGATGAGCACGCTGCTCACCAGCACCGCGGCGGCGGCGACGGCAACGATGCGACCGGTCCACACACGTCGCCCCGCGGTCTGATTCGAAGTGAGCGCGGCGCGTGTATCCCGGTGTCGAACCTGCTCCAACCACGGACCGCCGTAGCGCACCACCAGCCACCCCAGTGAGATGGCGAAAGCGAGCAGTGGAAAGAGGAAATACCTGATCCCGCCCGGGTGGAAATTGACGATGTCGGCGGGGTTGCCGAGGCTCGGCCAGCGCGCACCAGCGATCGACGGCGCGGCGATGGCCAGCAGGAATTCGACCAGGGCGAAGAAACAAAACGCGCGCAGGATGGCCGGTCCTCGCCACGCGGCCCACCCGCACACCGCAAACGGGATGACCGCCAGCACCGTGAGCGCACCCCCGTTGGTGGCGATCCACGAGCCCTGGATCTGGGTGAGACCGTGCGCGCCGACAATCAGGCCAAGCGTCACCTGCCGGCCGATCATGCGGACCAGCGGATAGACGCCGGCGGCGAGCGGGCCGGCGACACGTTCGGCGCCGAACCGGTCGATGATCACGAGGACCTGGATGACGGCGCACGCGGTGTTCGCGATCAGCAGGTTTCTGAGCCGGCGGTCGTCACGCTGCCGGCGCCACCGCCAGAACATGATCGGCTCGAGCAGGACGCAATAGGGGCCGGTCAGGCCGCTGCCGAGGATGATCAGGCCGTCGAGAATATGGCCGACCTTCCGGGGCGGTGGATCGGACAACATCACCACGAAGGCGATGAGTTCCAGGTGCCACTGCGCGTTGGTGAGGTTGCCCGCGGTGTCGTAGGCGTTGGGCAGCGCGATCACCAGCAGCGCGATCGCAACCCGGACCGGGACGCTGGGGATGGCTGATCGCATCCGCGGTGACAGGAGGTAGCAGATCCCGACCACCTCCACCGCCAGTGCCACCAGGTTGAAGAAGGTCGGCGCCGCGACGGTCGGGAGCAGCAGGGAGATCGACGCGCCCAGACGCTGCAGCAGGACCAGGTATCCCGCAGCCGGGTGGATCAATGACTTCAGGGGGCCGAGGCTGTAGGCGCTCTGATACCAGGTGCTGTCATCCGCGTAGAACTGCGCGTGGAAGAGCAGCGCGGGCATGTGCGAGAGCCAGAGCGCGGCGGTCAGGAGGGCGGCTGCGACGAGCCACCAGGCGGGGTGGCGTGACACGCGGGCTCGCCACGTCGCTGCATCGCTGCGTGCCTCGCCGCGGCCCACCGTCGAGGCATGCAGAGCGGCGTCCTGGCCCATCGCGGCGACAATAGCCGAGACCCGCGGCGTCAGGGCATAGTGCGGTTTGTGCTATCCCGCATTTGGATGCGCGTGACCCGACGACGATCGTCGCGCACCTCAGGGCTCAACCCGAACGAGTCCCTGCCCCAGGAGGAGCCCAAGCGGCCGGCCTTCCGGGAACTGGTCGGAATGATCCAGGCCAACACCCTCCAGACGGCCATCCGACGTCAGCTCGATGAGATCGCGAAGCGGCAGCAGCCGTACCACGTTGCCTGGGTGGGTGCCCGGCTCAAGATCACGCCTCCGCGGCCCACCGGTGTGTCTGGTGTCCATTTGGGACTCCTGCGGCGAAGGTCATGGTCCTTCGCGCCGGGCAGTGCCGAAGTGGAAACGTCCTGGGGCTCACGGCGTTCGACGACGCGCTATGTCGTCACCGGCGTGGAGATCGCGCATGACGTCTGGACGGATGGCCGTGGCGCGACCGACCGCCTCAAGGTCACGGGCCCTCAATACCCGTCTACCACGGTGGTGGCTCTCCAGCACGACCATCTGAGCAACGCTCAGATTCCCCCGGGGAAGGACATCCGCTGGTGCGTCGCGCCCACGCTGACGGGCTCCGCTGCCGAACGCGGGCTGCCTCCCGGAGTTGGCGAGGCATATGAATCCGACACGATCCGGGCGATGGCGCCCGCGATCGTCGCGCTCAGTCGCCTGATCACCGACGCGACTCGCTGCCCGCTGGCGGTCGTGGTTGGGTCGTGCGCGGCTCCGAGCTCCGGCGCCGACTGAAGAAGGCGTCAGGCTGCGGTGCGCGCTCGGCGGGACGCAGCTGCTCGCGCGGCCGCCCGCCGCTCCAGCCGTCGCCGATGTCGCGCGCGCAGCCGCCAACCGATGAGTGCCGCCAGGAGCGCACCGAGAATCACCAGCACCCACGGGCTGATCACCAGCACGGTCTTGGTGCGCACGATCTGCAGCGTGCCGGTCCCGGTGCGGTCCGGGTAGGTGACGACGTCCCGCAGGGTGACCAAGTCGATCAGGAAAGCCGGCTGCGCGCTGACCGCGAACCATCGCGACCTTCCGATCGGAAGCAGTGACCTGCTGATGCGCTGCTGCGTCGGGGTTCCGGCTGATGGGCGCTGAGGTCACATCGTTCTCGCCGTAGAACAGCGCCGACGATGACCCGATGTTGTGGACGGTCAGCCTGCCGTCGACGTGGTCGCCGATGACGAGCGAGTTGATGTGGATCGGGCCCCAGTTGAAACCGATGGTGGTCAGCGTCTGCCGAGAGCGCCCGAACGCGCGGCCCGGGGACATTGATCGTCAGGAACGCTCCGATCTGATTGATGACCACAACCTCGCCGCTCACCTGCGGCACCGGGCTCACCAGAAAACCGATGTAGTACAGATCGGGCCCGAGCTGGGCGGGCATGTGCACCGTGATCGAAAGGTCGACAAAGTGCTGCGCCGGTATGGTGATGTCGCCGCGAGGGAAGTCGGTCCGCCCCGCCCAGAGCGGGTCGGGTGTGCCGGTGAACGCGGTCGTTCCGTTGTCGCCGAGGGTGATCCCCTCACCTCGTCACCGTGACGGTGACCGGTGACGCACCCGGGTTCAGGACGCGAATGGGGATCGTCGCGGTCTCCCCCGGGGTCAGCGACACCGGGTCCGGGGGTACCGAAACGGCGATGGAGCGAGGGGCCATTCACGCCCGGGGTCGGCGAGCCCGGCAGACACGCCGAGTGGCACGATGACGACGCCTGCCGCAATCGCGATGATGCCCGCCAGCCACCCCCTCCCAGCTACGCGGCCCGTGACTACCCCAGCATCACGTGTAGTTCGGGGTGGCGGTGTACGTGATGGTGTCGGTGTACGTCCCAGACGCCGTCGCGTAATCGATCGCGGTCTGGTCGGTGATCGCGCAGCGTGTTCGCCGTGGCGCCGGTGGCACGTTGTGCTCGACGCAACCACGTCGCCGGCGTTGCGATAGCCGGCGTACTTCGTGCCCGCCTGCGAACGCGGCGTTGACCGAAAATCCGGCGTCACCAACGCCCGTGCCCGTGACGGTATAGCCGGTCACATTGGCGGGCGCAGCCGGCCACGCAACCGCAGTCGCCATGCTCGCCGAGACCTGCGGGATCGTCGGGTTTCCCGCCGATGCGCTCTGCAGACCCGTTGCATTGTCGGACAACCGTCAGCGTGTACCCGGAGTTCGCGTTGGTCAGGATCGTGATGTTGCTGGTGTAGCTCTGGTCGGCCAGCGCCGGCAGGCTCGGGTCCATGGTCAGCTGGAACGCGGTGGTGTCCAGGGTGAACGTGAGGCTCTTGGCGACCACGATGGTCTTGCGCGGTGTTGGTCGCGGCGAAGATCACCGCGGGCGTGGTGCCGGTGTCGATGACCGCCGGAACCGCGGTGTTGGTCGCCATCGCGGTCGTGTAGCTGCCGGCGGCGGGGTTGGTCAGCCCCGAGAGCTCGAATGAAGATCGGAATGCCGGCCGAGACGTTCGCTGCCGCGGTCACCGTATAGGTGATGACCTGCCCCACCCTAGCCACGGTTCCGGCGCCGATGCCGTACGCTGAGGACGATGGCGGGCGCGCCGCCCAGTCCCGCGCCCGACACGGTGAAGGTGATCGTCTTGATCGTCCCGGCGGTCGCGGTCTTGAACGAATACGCGTAGTTCGTCGGCGTGCGCCGCAGCCTGGTTGTTCGACACCGCCCAGCTCAGGTTGGTGAGCGCGCCCGCAGCCAGCGCGGACTGGGTCGTGACCACCGCCACGCCGGATACGAGCGTGACTGCCACCAAAAGTGACACCGTCCGCTGCTTAATGCGATGTGACCAGGGTCTCATATCGCGGGATCCTGAACTCAGAACGCCGCGTCGGGCGGTCTGGCCGCCGTTCCGTCACCCTATCGTCATCGCGAATACGGTACGGTCGCGGATAGACAAGAGTTGCAGCATGGGATGTTGCCATGCGTCCCCTCCGGCGCTGTCGCGCAGCGAACCGGCGACGTGACGACGGTCACCTCGCGGACAGACGCAGATATCCGCACGCTGAGACCATTGCGCGCCATGTTGGTCTGCCCTCGGTGCGGCTCTGACCGGCTGGTCACGTTGACGTTCACGTCCGCCATGGGCGAGGAGCTGGTCGACTTGCCCAAGCGTCCCGTCGCCAAGTGCGTCGACTGTGGTCACCGGCTGTGGCCCTCGGAAGTCACCGCGCAAGAGGAACCCCAGTCAAGCTGACCCTACACGACGAGACACCCATCACGACCGAGCGGCTGACGCTCGCTCCTCTGACCGTGCTCGACGCCGACGAGATGGTGGGCGTGCTCAACGACGAGCGCCTGCATGGGTTCATCGGCGGTCATCCGCTCACTCTGGTCGAGCTTCGGGATCGATACCGGCAGGTCGTCGACGGGCCGGGAGAACCCGGACGTGCGTGGCGCAACTGGATCGTTCGCTCGAAGCCCGACGGGACCGCGCTGGGCACGGTGCAGGCCACCATCTCCACGACGTCCGACGGCCGTGCCACCGCCGAGATCGCCTGGGTGATCGGTGTGGCTTGGCAGGGACGGGGATACGCCAGCGAGGCCGCTCGGGCCGTTGTCGAATGGCTGCGCGCGCATGGCGTGGACGACGTGACCGCCCACATCCATCCCGACCACCCCGCGTCGGCCGCGGTGGCACGCCGCGCCGGACTCCACCCCACCGAGGCGGAGGTTGACGGGGAGACGGTATGGCGCCTGGCGCCGCCGCTCAACCCGCCAGCGGCAACCTGACGACGAACCGGCTGCCGCGGCCCTGTTGCCCGATCATCTCGATGTCCCCGCCGTGCTCGCGAGCGAGGACGCGCGCGATGTACAGACCCAGCCCGACGCCCGGGACGGGGCGCCGATCGGCGTCGGGACCTCGCTCGAAGCGCTCGAACAGCTGGCCGGCCTGGTCGGGGTCGATACCGACGCCCTGGTCGGCGACCGTGATCACCGCCGTGGCGTCGTCGGACTCCACGGTGCAGTCGATGACACCGCCGTCCGGCGAGTACTTGATGGCGTTGTCGATGAGATTCCGCACGATGGTGCCGACACGAGCCGGATCCACAACGGCCACGAGCGGCTCGTCGGGCATGCGAACGCGCAGTTCCAGGGCCGGGGACAGCGCCGGACCGACATCGTTAATCGCCTCCTGGACGGCCGCGCGCACGTCGGCTGGATGCCGGGAGAGATGGAGCCGGCCGTCCGCAAAGCGCGCGTCCTCGAGCATGTCGTCCGCCATCCGTTGGATCGCCCGGGTCTTCGCCCGCATCGGCACCAGCGCCAGCCTGGCCGCGGGGGGCAGGTCGCCCAGGGTGCCGTCCTCCAGCATGGACAGGTAGCCGTTGAGGACGCTCACGTGACTCCGAATCTCGTGGGCGGCGACGCGTGCAGGGTCAGTCCAGGAATCCGACTGTCTCATTACCCTTTATTCTGATACCACGGGTATCATAACAGCGGGTACTACGTCGCGCGGAGCTCTCCGAGCCGGGTCTGCCAGAACGCGTATCGGCGCTCGAGGCGCTCACGCTCCGCCTCGAGGATGGTCAGATCGGCATGTGCCTCCGGCTGCGCGGCGGCGGGGAGGTCGGCCGCACCCGACGCCACCTCTCCGACGACACCCTGCTTGAACTCGAGCAGCTCGGCATAGACATGCACCCAATGCTTCGCGTCATCCAGGTAGGTCGTGGCCGGATCCTCGCCCTCGAGGAGTCGATCGGGATCGGCCACTTTCTCGATGGCGTCCTGGGCATCGTCGCTGGGCATCGCGCCAGATGGTAACCGCATTTGGAGCGGTGCCCGCATCCATCCGGGAGCCGGGCAGGCGACGTGCTCGCGAGTGTGGCGGCTAGCGCCGAGGTATCGCGCCCTTGCGCCGCAGGATGCGGGGGAAGCGGCGACGGCGGGGGCGCCAGCGGCCGCTCCCCCGCTGCGAGACGTCCTCGAAGGTCTCGCCGGGCGGGAGATCGATGGTGAACGTCTCGGGCGGCAGGTCGATGTCGAATGCCACCTCGGTCATCTCGATCACGATGAACGGCTGCTCACGCAACCGCGCCTCGGCGCTGAGCACCACCCCCGTCGCCGCGTCGACGGAGAGCAGGTAATCGTCGGCGCCGACCCCGAGCGCATGGAGACCATGATCGGGCTGACGATCGGGGCGGACGCGCGGCAGTCCACGCAAGCGGACAACATCTCGTTCCAGCAGCAGGCCACGGCCGAGCGACTCCAGACGCAGCCCGCTCAGCAGTGCCGCCGTGTCAAGCAGCCCTTCGGCGGGTCCGAGGCCGTGCTGATGATTGTCCGCGCCGTGATTGGTCATCCCGCCCATGTCCGTGGACCAACTCCACCAGGTCGGACCGTCAAAGACCACCATCGATGACCTGTCGCCGTAGGAAATCTCGGAGCGGGTCCGGCCCGCCTGCTCCATCCACAGCCGCCACGAATCCTCGCTCTCGTCGGGAACCGGGGGTTGCGGACCCTCGGGAACATATGAGGCGGTGAGCCGTACGACCGACCCGGGCGCTTGGCCGGCCTCCATCGCGGCGAAGTGGCGCTCGAACGCTTCATTCGCACGGGGTTGATGGCGCCAGTTGCGTCCGACCGCTCGCAGCGTCCGCCAGCGCGGTTCGGCGTCCTGCAAAACCTCCAGGATTTCGCCCAGTTCGCCCACGTTTCGGAGCCTACTCTTCCCTGCCTCGCGGCCTGGGCGCAACCGGGAACTCGCGGATCCCGATGTGAGCTAATGAGTCCACACACAGGGAGTCGAACGTGATGGAGACCTGGGAACTGTGGTTTCCGGCGGCGGCCGCCAACGGCATGCTGTTCGCGCGTTCACGCATCGATCCCGTGTCCGCCGTGTGGGTGCACTCGCCGCCCGAGCTGCTCGCCGTGCTCGTCCGCGGCGCAGACGAGTCGGTCATCGCACGAGCCGACGAGCTGCGCCGCGACGGACGCCAGTTCCCGATGGCACGGCTGCAGCGCGAGGGAGCCTCGATTCGCCGCGAGGACCGCTGGCCGGTGGCGACCGATGTCGGCGCGGTGGTCATCCTCCCAGGCGGTGAGGCCGGCATTCTCCGCAGTTGGTGGAACGCCGACGACGCATCCGAATGGCGCTGGCAGGTTGAGTTCTACAACCACCGATGAAGGGTCAGCCGAAGTACCCGACGAGGTTCCCGTTGGCGGGGTTCTGCGCCGCGCCGAGCGGCGCGAGGCCGAACGCCGCCTCGATCGAGCGCAGCGTCCCGTAGTGGTTGCCGGCGATCGAGAGATTGCCACGGCCCCTGGCGTTGTTCGAGATCACCACCATCGGGATGGCGTTGCTGCTCGGCCCCTCGTCCATGGTCACGATCACCGTCGAGTTGAAGCGCGTGAACCACGACGAAGCCAGCACCGGCGCGATGTTCGCTCGCAGCCAGTCGTCACCGGCGGTGACCGACCCTGAATGCATGTCGTTCAATTGATTCGGCGTGATCCAGACGAAGTCCGGAGCGCTCGGCGAGGCGAGCGCGGCTGTCAGGCCGGCCGCGCCGGGATACGGCAGGACGTGCTGCGCGCACCCGTTACGGAGCACGTCGCCCACGACGACGAAGGGGTCGTGCTTCTCTCCGTAGAGCGCCGACGAGCCGCTGCCGCCGGCCCACTGCCCGGTGAAGCAGGGCGACGGCATCAACTCCATGTACGCCCTCCAGGGGATGCCCGCCGCACTGAGCTGCCCGCCGAGCGACGGCGCGCCGAGGGTCTGGAAGCACGTGTCCGAGCCGCAGCCCTGCGTCCCGCCCATCGTCACCGCGAGGTAGTTCGGCTCGCTCGGATGCGAGACGCCGGCCCATCCGACGACAGAGGCGTACTGCGCTCCGAGGCTGCAGAGGTACGGATCGGCCGAGCACGAGCCAAGAGTTGCCGCGTAGCCCTTGTTCTCCAGCATCACCAGGAGGACGTGCGTGGCCCCGCCGAGCCGGGTGCTGCGATGGGCGGGCCGGTTGGTCGGCCGAGACGTTGGGCGCGGCGTCGGCGACGCCGGTCGCGGTGAAGGCGTGGCCTGCAGCGTCGGCGCCAGCGTGGGGATGGCGCTGCCGCTCGGAGCCGGCGTCGGGGTCGCCGTCCTCGCCCTGGGGGTGCCGCTGCCGCACGCCGCAAGCAGCGAGGCGAGAGCGACCACGGACAAAACCCCTCTCCAGGGCGGACGCCCAGGATACTCTCGCTGTGTGGCCCCTCTCTGGACGGCGGTGATCGCCGCGGTCGCCGGAATCGTTGGCGCCGGGCTCGGCGTTGGAGCCGGCGCGCTCATCGCACGGCGGAACAGCAATCGGCTTCTCCAGTCGATGCGCAAGGCGCGAGGTCAGGAGCGTCGAGCGGCAGTGTATCTCGACGTTGCGGTGGGCTGGCACGCCTACCTCCAGGCGGTCCGGCCGCTCGCCTTCCCCGACGAAAGCTACCCGGCCATGACATCCCGTGATCTGTCCGCCGTCCTCCGATCGCGCGCGCAGCTGGAGCTGGTCGGCTCGGCCTCGGTGCAACAGCTCCACGATGGAGCGCTGGAGGGCGCCGTGGCGCTTATCAACCTCCTCCAGTCGCTCCCGAAATCGGCGGCCGGCGAGCCGGCCATCGCCGCCGGACGGAGTTCCCTGCGAGTCGCGCTCGCGGAGATCGGCAAGCGGGTCGACCTGCTCGAGGAGCGGATGAATCAGGAGCTGCACCCACGGACTGTCCTGACCGAGCAGCATGTCGAGCTCACGGGCCGTCGAGGTGTGGCGACCGCGGCTCCCCAGCCGCCACCCTTGGTGACCGGAGAACCGCAGCCGCCACCCGTCACGACGGCGGCCACTCCCCCGCACTGAGGTACCGATCGGCTACTCTGGCGGCGGCATCCCCACCGTGGGGGCTGCTAGAGCGGGAACGTGAGCGGGAAGGCGTGCAATGCGGCGGATCACTCGGCACGCCCTCGCAGTATCGGGGGCAGTGCTCATCACCGGCGGGACGATGGCCGCGCGCCCGAACCTCGACTCGGCTCGAGTGGCGCAGTCTGCGACCACCAACGCGCCGCACATCATGCTCATCGTCGAGGAGAACACCGCGTACGGGAGTAGCGACGGCTCCCCGTTCGTGATCGGCAACGCCAAAGCGCCCTATATCAACAACACCCTTGTCAAGACCTACGCATCGGCCACCAGCTGGTACGCCGTCGAGCACAACAGCCCCAAGGACTATTACGACCTGGTCTCCGGCGCCGATCAGGCCGGGAAGTCCAAGCCCTACAAGGCCACCACCCTGGTCGACGAACTGGCCGCGGCAGGCATCAGCTGGAAGGCGTACATGGAGGACATGCCGTCCGCCTGCTACAAGGGCAAGGACGTCTTGAACTACGCGGCCTCGCACAATCCGTTCATCGATTTCGCCGGCATCGTCAACAACCCGACGCAGTGCGCCAACGTCGTGCCCTACACCCTTTCGGGGATGTTGACGGACATGGGCAGCACCAATGCACCCAGCTTCGTTTGGATCACCCCCAATCAGTGCGACGACATGCACAGCAACTGCGCACCCTTGAACAATCACGTGCAGCAGGGCGACCAGTGGCTCCAGAACAATCTGCCGTCGGTGCTGAGTTCCCCCTGGTATACGCAGGGCAATGGCGTCGTCATCGTCACGTGGGACGAGAGCGCGATCGCTGACACCTCGGGCGGTACGGAGGGGAACGGCGGCCACATCGCAACCCTGGTGATCAGTGCCAAGTCCAGCGGCGCGTTCACCAGTCCCGGCGATCACTACGCGACGCTGCGCGGCATCGAGGAGGCCTACGGCGTCGGCTTGCTCGGCAACTCGTCCAACGCGGCATTCGGCGATATCGGGCCGGCGTTCGGCGGGAGCCTGACGCCCGGCGCCATCGGCGGAACGGTGACCGACGCGGACACGCCCCAACCGAATGCGCCGATTCCCAACGCCACCGTCACCTGCACCTGCGCCGGCACGCCCCAGACCACCGACACCAACGGCAACTACACGTTCGGCGGCGTGAACCCGGGTACCTACTCGCTCACATTCGCAGACAGCAACCCACCGGGGTACGTCACGCAGACGGCGAACAACGTCAGCGTGAATTCGGGTACCACGACCACGGAGAACGTCGGACTGACCCAGATAGACAGCATCAGCGGGACGGTCACCGACGCGCAGACCGGCAATCCCATCGCCGGCGCCCTGGTGAGCTGCGCGGGTGCCACCGGCCCAACCAACTGCCCGAACAACAACCCCGCCGGCACGAACAGCGCCGGCTTCTACTACCTCACCGGCTCGCTGCCGGCCAACAACCCCTACTCGCTGACCGTCTCGGCAACGGGCTACGTCACCCAGATCGTGGGCGTCAGCGTCCCGAACGGAAATGCGGCCGCGACACAGAACGTCGCCCTCGACGAGGTTGCCAGGCCGCCGCCTCCTGCGATCGTCCAGGATGTCGCATCGGCTGCCAAGGCAGCCGTGACGTCCTTCTCCGTGACGACCGCTTCGACCACAGGCGGCGACCTGCTGGCTGTCTCCTCAGAGTTCGACGCGGGCAGCGGCAAGACCTCGGGCTCGATCACCGGCGTCACCGACAACCAGCTTGACCACTGGACACGCGCGGTGGGGATCAATCCGTCCACGCGGATCGCCACCGAGATCTGGTACGCACCGGCCGCAACTGCGGGGGTGACCTCGGTGACGGTGACCTTCTCGAAGTCGGTCAACCCGGTGGTGCGGTTCTACGAGATCAGCAATGCGAGCGCCGTCGATCAGACGACGGCAGGGTCCGGCAGCAGCACAGCGCCGAGCAGCGGGACGACCGGCACGACGACCAGTGCCAACGAGGTGGTCATCGGCGTCATCGGCTTCGCATCCACGACGGCCGCGATCTCTGGCCTCCCGACCGGCTTCACCGAGGATACGATCGTGCGCAACGCCCTGACCGGCTTCAACAACTCCGAGCAGGCCGGTCATGACACGGTCTCGACCGCCGGCATGTTCTCGTACTTCGGGACGCTCTCCGGATCGCAGCCCTGGTCGGCGGCGCTCGCTACGTTCCGGTAGTTGTCGCCGGCGGCCGCCCGACCGGCACGCGTTCGGGCCATTCGAAGAGCGGACCCGCGCCCTGGCGCACGGTCGACGCGTTCGGTAAACTCAGCCGATCATGGACCTGGCAGTCGTCGCTCTGACGATTGTTATTGCGGTGATGGCGATAGCAGCCGCCGGGCTGACCGTGGCAGTCATTCAGCTCGTCCGGCACAACGATCATCTGTGCGCGGAGATGCGCGCCCTGGCCGACCATAACGTAGATTTGATCGCATCGGCTGATGAGCTAGCTCGGGCGGAGCAAGAACACGCTGAGGAGACACGTGCGGATCACGTGCTCGCTGACGCACCCCTCCTCGTTATTCTCGACGAGCCACCGCCGGGGATTCGCGAGGAACCCTGGGCGGCCGTTCGGGTCCGCAACGTCGGCAGCGGACCGGCATTGCACTTCGTTGCCTGGATGCTCGCGGGCGGCAACCTCTATCGCTCGGCCGGCGCGGAGGCGAAGGGTTTCTCAGGACATCTCCATCTGACGCCTGGCGACATCTTCGAGCCCGGACCCTTTCAGAACATGCTCTATGTTGGCAGAGCGCAGGGGTACCTCGACCCTGGCTCGGCCGTCGTGGGTGAGGAACCTTCGACCAACCTTGCCGCATATTGCGGTGACCAGTTCGGAAACCGGTACCGGTTCAACCTGCGCACCGGCGATCCCCCGGAGGTCTGGGAACGCGGCGCCGACGCACCACCGTGGGCCGGCGCGTGGGACCCGAGGCTCACCTCAGCGGCGTCGCCTGAGCCTGAAGCGAACGTCCTCGGAAGGGTGCTCCATCGCCGCGACCCGATCGAGGACGTCAACGCCTTGCACGACGCGCTGCACGCGCTTCAGGACGCCAACGCAGCCGTCTAGCGGCACGCCGACGCATCCCGGGTTCCGGCGCAATGGCCACTCGGCTTTCTCCATATTTTCCAAGGCCTTTGGCTGCTTGACGAGCATCCCAGGAGACGGCTACCATCGCTCGACGAAGAGGGCACGAGCATGGGGGCGCTGTCAGCCTGATGCGACGGCAGGTGACCTCCCGCGGCCTGCGTTGGTCGGCGGGGATAACGGCTGCGTTACTGGTCTCGATCCTGGGGGGACGCGCTGTCATCGCGCAACCCTCCGGTGACGATTGGCCCGTCTACCTCAACGGTGCTTCGGCCAGTGGGTTCACCGCCGAGACCCTGATCTCACCATCGAATGTCGCCGGCCTCAAGGCGAGAACGGGTTGGCCGGTCGCGCTGACCAATGGAGCCGTCTGTCCGGGCAGCAGCTATATCTGTTCCAACAAGATCGCGTCTCAACCCACCGTCGCAACCGTCGGAGGCGCGACGCTCGTCTACGCCGGCTCCTGGAATGGCAGCGAGTACGCACTCTGCGCATCGACCTGCACGGTCGGTTCGCAGAATTACACATCCGGCCAGGTGGTCTGGAGCACCTATCTCGGACGCAACAGCACGTGTGGCACTCCCACCCAGAGTGCGGTCTACGGTGTCACCTCCGCCGCCGCAACCGGCGTCGCCGTGATCGGTGGCGTGAGCCGGAATGTCGTGTTTGTCGGCGGTGGCGGCAACATCACACTGTCCGGTGGCGTCCTCACCAATGGAACCGCCCAGGAATTCGCACTCGATGCGCTGACCGGCGCCATCCTCTGGCAGACGCCGCTGGGATCGTCGCCGAGCCACTACATGTGGAGTTCAGCGGTGCAGGCCAACGGCAGCGTGTACGTCGGGATCGCTTCGGCTGGTGACTGCCCACTCGTACAGGGAGGCGTGGCGCAACTCGATCCGAACAGCGGCGCGGTGCTCAACACGTTCTCAACTGTCGTCGCGAAATGCAAGGGCGCCAGCGTCTGGGGATCGGCTTCGGTTGATACGTCGGGCGATGTCTACGTCGCCACCGGCAACGGGGGCGGCTGCAAGAATGAGCCGTATGCCACCGCGGTGCTCAAGCTCAGCCCGACCCTGAGCCTGCTGAGCGCCTGGCAGGTACCTGCAGCGGAGCGGCCGGGCGGTGATTTTGACTTCGGCAGCACACCGACCGTGTTCGCCGGCACCGTCGCCCCCGGCGGGGCGCTGCGTTCGCTCATTGGCGTGGGGAACAAGAATGGCATCTACTACGTCTTCGACCAGAGCAACGTCAGCGCTGGGCCGGTGGCACGCCTTCGCATCGCCGTAGGCGGCAGTGGGCCACAGTTGGGCATCATCTCACCCAGCTCCTGGGATGGCAGCACACTCTACGTGGCCGGCGGCAAGACGACCATCAACGGCACGACCTACACCGGCAGCATCAGCGCCTACGATCCCAACAACATCGCAACGCCGCTCTGGCAGCATGGCTTCAATCTCGGCGGGCCGATCTATGGCGCCGTCAGCACCAATCCCGGACTCGCGTACGTCGGCGTGGGGACCACGTTCGCCGTGCTCAACTCCTCGAACGGCAACCTCGTCTTCACCTCACGAGGAGCCGAATTCTTCGGAGCGGCATCCATATCGCATGGCGCTATCTATATCGGGGACGGCAAGGGGCAGCTGCGTGCGTGGAGCATCAACGGATTGTGATAAGGGCGTGCTCGCGCAGAGCTGAGTTGCTACCTCAGCGAGGACCATGTGCTGCCTCGCTGAGGTGCGCAATGCCCCTGTCGTTGGTATAAAATCGCCGCTGCAACGCAGCGCGCCGGAAGCCACGACGGTGGCTCGGCAGCGTCTGCTGGGGCTAGACCACGGAGGAGAGGTTGACGTTGGCGGGGGAAAAGTCACCGGCTGGGCCACGATGGTCGTCCTCGTGCTGACGGGCATTGCCGCTATCGGCCCGCGTGGCGTGGACGCGAGTGCCAGCGGTGCCACGTACCATCCGCTGTGCCCGCCCGCAGCCGGCATGGCCCAATGCCAGGGCGAGTTTCTCGCGGATACGTCCGGGGCGACGCTCGCCTCGACCACACCGTCCGGCCATACCCCCGCCGATCTCCAGAGCGCGTACCGTCTGCCGTCATCGACCAATGGCTCCGGCCAGACCGTGGCGATCGTCGACGCGTACGACGACCCCAATGCGGAGGCCGATCTCGCCGTCTATCGCTCGACCTTCGGTTTGCCCGCCTGCACGAGCGCGAGCGGTTGCTTCCGCAAGGTGGATGAGTTCGGCGGGACCACCTATCCCCGAGCCGACACTGGGTGGGCAGGCGAGATCTCGCTGGACATCGACATGGTGTCGGCGGTCTGCCCGAACTGCAACATCCTGTTGGTCGAGGCGAACACCCCGAGCTTGCAGAATCTCGCCACGGGTGTCGACACCGCCGCGACCCTTCACGCCACCGAGATATCCAACAGCTACGCCCGGCAGGAGTTCAAGGGTGAGACCGCACTCGACTCGCACTATGACCATCCGGGGATCATGATCACTGTCGCCTCCGGCAATAACGCATACGCCGGCGGCACCACGTACCCCGCGGCCTCGCCGTACGTGACGGCGGTCGGTGGGACCAAGCTGGTGCGCTCGTCGACCGCACGCGGATGGTCTGAGACGGCCTGGCAGAAGACCAGCAGCGGATGCTCATTGTATGAGCCCAAGCCCGCCTGGCAACACGACTCGGGTTGTGCCAAGCGGACATTGGTCGACACATCGGCTGTGTCAGTGAATCTCGCCGTCTACGACACCTATAACCAGCCGGGATGGTCGGTCGGCTACGGGACGAGCGCGCCCACTCCGATCATCGCGGGGATCTACGCACTCGCCGGCAACGCGGCGACGCTGTCGTTTGGATCCTCCACGTACCAGACAGGTGCGTCACTCTTCGACATCACCTCCGGGAGCACGGGCACCTGCGGCACCTACCTCTGCAAGGCGACGACCGGATACGACGGCCCGACTGGCAACGGGACCCCGAACGGAACGGGAGCCTACTAACTGACACCAGGCGACAACTCGGCTAGGTCGTATCGTTCGGGTTGGGTGGATGCGCAGCCAGGTACTGCTGCTCAGCCACGGAGATGGGCCGCTGCGTCATTACCGCACCGGTCAGCGGAGCCTGGGAATAATCGAAGGAGCTTGAGTAGTCGTACGCGCCGCTGTCCGCCGGCGTCAAGGGAGCCAGGGTGAATGCGTGCTCGACAAAGGCGAGCATCGACGCGTAGGTTGCCGGCGCCGAGTCAGTGAAGCCGGGTTTCGCATACGGGCTCACGATGACCATCGGTACGCGCACCCCGGCGCCCGGAATCGTCGGGGCCACATGATCGTAGAAGCCTCCCATGTCGTCGTAGGTGATGAAGATCGCCGTCGACGACCAGTCGGGACCGTTCTCGACTGCGCTCACCGCCTGGCCGATCCAGTTGTCGCCGTTGGCCATCGACGTTCCGTTGTGCTGCGACGTCTGACCGGTCACGCCTCCCGACGGCAGCAGGACGGAGAGATTCGGTAGCGTGCCTTTCTGCGCATCGGTGACGAACTGATTGGTGGGCACCATGCTGGCCCGCTGCGGCGTATCGAGGCAGTCGGCGAACGTCGGACAGATCGCCCAGATGTAGTTGTTCTCGTAGAGCTTCCAGCTCAATCCCGCGGCGTCGAGGCGATCCATGATGGTGTCGACATGCTGCACCGGAGTCGCTCGGTAGGCTCCACCGTTGGGGTAGCGCGCCGGGTCCAGCGACGGATCCGGGATGCAGGCGGGCACCAGCGTCCCTGACCCCGTGCCCGAGGAGGACCAGAGCGCATCCTCATTGGAGTCGCATGCCCAACCGGGGCCTTGGGGGGGAGGCGGCGGCGACTGATTGGTGTTGTACACGGGGTTGAATCCGAGAAAGCCGTCGAGGGTGCCGGCCGCGAGCTCCATGTGACCAGGCCAGCTCGGGACCGGGTTCTGCTCGAAGGTCATGTCGGACACCGTGAACTTGGTGGCAAGTGCCGTGAGGTTGGGGATCTGAGTTGGCCGGTACGCGCTGTAGCAGGGGTAGGTCGGGGGTCGGCACGTGCCCAACCCGGGCCACCCGTCCATCTTGCCGCCATCCATCGCGATCGCTTGCGAGGTGGGGTTGTATGCGCCGTTGGGAACAATGTCCGGGGGTTGGCTCAGCGGGATGGTCGAGCCACCGGGAAGGATCCCGGTGGTGGCGCCCTGGCACGGCATGGCTCGCACGTTCTCGGCGCAGAGTATGCCCAGCACATTGTCGAAGCTGTGGTTCTCCTGGAAGAAGATCACCACATGCTGGATCTTGGTTGGGAAACTTGTTGGCGACGGAGTTGGCGATGACTGGTTGATCACCAGTTCCGGCGCCAGGGACGACCCCGCCTCGCGACTGGAAAAGCTGATCGGCGTGGTGCTCGCCGATCCGAGCACGATCGTATATGTGCCATTGCCGGTCACCACCGCGCTCGCCGAGATGCTGACCGATGCGCCGGCATTGAATCGGCCGGCGCGCGCCAGGACCGCCCCGAAGGTCGGGGCGTTGGCGTACGTGATCGTCAACTCATTCCAGGTGGTGTTCTGCGCCTCGTGGAGTGCGACGCCGCTGCCCGCGGTGGTGGCGTTGAGAATCAGCTCAGCGCTGGTCACCGAGCCTGTCAGTCCCGAGACACTGAAGAGCAGGTAGGAGTGGTAGGCGGGCTTCGTCCCCACCGTGAGGACTGTGGCGCTGCCGTAATTGGTGCTCGGCGCGGCGGCGGACACGTACGCGTCCGCCTGGGGCAGCACCGTCACCGTCTGGTTGCCCGTCGCCGTCGTCGAGATGTATGCGCCGGCCCGTGAGACTCCGGCCGCGGTCAAGACAGCCGCAGCGAATACGCAGATGCCCGCCGCCTGCGCGCTCTTTCGAGTAGAGTCTCATCTCGTCACCAACCTCCTTCCAGCTCCATGGTTGTGATCACGTCTCGACGGTCGAGGGCCTCGTGAACGCCGGGGATGTAGCGTAATGACCGCGACCGTGCGCCGCTGCGCCGGCCCCGGGTCGACCCAGTTGCGCAGGCACCCAGGATCGTATGAGCTCCGCCGCCTCGAAGAGATCGTGTGCGACCAATGGGGCACCTGGCCCACCGACCATCGGCGCCGAGCCGTTGTTGCCGACAAGGATTGGGAGGCAGCCGGCGCGCCGTGCCGCCTCGACGTCGCACTCCTGGTCTCCGATCATGAATGCCGACTCGACGGCAAACCGCAGGTCCGCCGCGGCACGAAGCAGCATGCCCGGGGCGGGCTTCCGGCACGGACAGCCCGCCTCCGGGATGTGGGGACAGAAATAGACAGCGTCGACGTGGCCATCGAAGCCGCGAATGCGGTCGAGCATGGTGCCGTGGATGCGCTGGAGCTCGTCCAGGCTCAGCAGCTGCCGTCCGATGTTTGCCTGGTTCGACACCACGGCGACGATGGCGTCGATACGGCTCAGCAGGGCGAGTGCCTCGAGCGCGCGCGGCATGAAATCGAAGTCCTCCAGCCGTCTGACCCCGGCGTCGAGACGCCGGTTGATGACCCCGTCGCGGTCGAGCAGCACGGCTACACGTTCTGCCACCCGCATCCTCACCTGGTCCGGAGTCGAAACCCGTACCGACCGATGAGCGGCCAGGTGAGCAGCTCGACGACGAGGCGCTCGTGCCGGCGCATCCGCTGTCTCCATTCGTCGTCCGGCCGGATGGGAACGAGCCCGACGCGGAATCGGTAGCCATTGCCGTCCACGGTGTGGTTGGGGTTCAGGTATGCAAGCTGGGCGTCAGGCCCTGCGATGGGTATCTGGTCGACCTCGAGCCCGTGCGCCGCCACGATCTGGGAGAGGTGCGTGTATGGAGCTCGCGCGAAGTCTTCGTACCCCACCCGGCGATAGGTCGCCGATCGACGCTTGACCAGCCCCTCGATCCACAGGTTCCACGCCGTCCATTTCAAAGCGTGGTACACGACGGCCCGAAGGCGCAGCCCGCGAGGGGCTGCACTCCCGCGCTCGCGGAGCCATGAGTAGACCACGGCCCTCGGATCGCGCACCACGTGCAGCAGGTGGAACGTCAACTCGGACGAGCCGGAGAGGAGGTATGCGTATGACGGCGATTTGGATAAGTCGACGACCAGCTGTGCGTCTCGCGCCGTGGCCACCGCGTCGTAGACGGGTAGCGTGCGCTCCAGATGCAGCCGCAGCGCCCGGGGAAGCCGGCCGAGCATCCGACGCCGGGCCAATCCGATCGGCAGCGTGCGGATGAGCGAATGCGCCGCGCCACCCTTCACGAGGTCGCCGGCGACACCGTTGGCGGCCACGCCGGTGGTGGCACCGAGCGCCTTCGACCAGACCTCACACCGGTCGAGGTGCTCGCCACAGCCGCAGGTGCCCGCCTCGACGATCTGCTTCCACAGGAATCGGACCTCACCCGCATTGAAGATCCCGGGCACCTCACCGAGCAGCGACGAGACGATGGTGGTCCCGCTTCGAGGCGCCGCCGCGATGTAGACGACCTCGGTACGCCCGTGCTCCGCGACCGACACGCTAGGGTGGCACCGGCAGCGCCAGGTCGCGCATTCGCAGGGTGGCGTCGACGCCGCCGGAGTCGATCAGCTGCCTGAGCCTGGCCAGACGGGTGAAACGGGGACCCTGGAACTCTTCGAGGGTCACGCCGGCCTGGACAATGCCGTCGCGCACCTGCCGGGCACCCGCCGGCGCGCTCCAGCGCGGAGTGAAGTTCGGAAACGCCGTGGTGAGCTTGTCGAAGCTCACCCGGTAATCTCGAGTGTCACCACCCGCATGGGGCACCGAGACCACCTCGCTTCCGGGTACGGCGTCGCAGACGATCTCGGCGAGCCTGCGCACCTGGTAGTTCTCCCCGGGGACGCCGACATTGAACACCTGGTTGTGGATCGTGTCCCTTGGGGCGGTGAGCATGAGCGAGAAGACGGCGACGACGTCCTCCACGTGCACGAGCGGGCGCCAGGGGCTGCCGTCGGAGAGCATCGTGACCCTGCCGGTCGTGACCGCCCAGCACACCAGGTTGTTGAGCACGATGTCGGCGCGGAGCCGTGGTGAGAGTCCGTACACGCTCCCATTGCGCAGGAACACGGGGCTGAACGACGCGTCGGCGATCTGCGCGATGTCATGTTCGGAGCGAGCCTTCGAGAGCGCATACGGCGTCAGCGGTCGCGGCGTGGTCGTCTCCGTGAGCTCGTCGTCGACGCCCGCGTCGCCGTACACGCTGCACGACGACGAGAAGATGAAGCGGGACACGCCCGCTTCCTTGGCGAGCCGGGCAAGCCGCACCGTTGCCCGGTGATTGATCTCGTGCGTCCACTCGGGGTTGAGGTCGCCGATCGGATCGTTGCACAGCGCGGCGAGGTGCATGACGGCGTCGAACCCCGTCAGGTCGGCGCGCGTCGCGTCGCGGATGTCCTTGCGATCACCGCAACTGTCGCTGACCAGATCGAGCGGTTGCCCGAGCGCACAACCGTCGTAGTACCCGGCATCGAGACCCGAGACGCTGTGGCCAGCGGCCACGAGCGCGCGGATCAGCACGGAACCGATGTAACCGCTGTGTCCGGTGACCAGTACTCGCATGCCTGTCTCGCTGACCTCCTTCCTATTCCTGCATTCTCCTGCGGCTCTCTACGCACCGTTCACGCTGAAGGCGTGCAACTCCCCGACCTGTGAGGTGTCACCCTCGTACACAACGCCGTAGGCGATCGACGGCGCGCCGTAGAAGCCGCTCGCCACGGCAGTGAAGAGCACCGTCCCGGTGGCTGAGTTGACGACCATCGAAAAAGCCCCGGCACCGACCGCCACCAGCCCCGGATCGGTGGTGACGGCGCCGAGGACCGGGCCGCCGGTGAACCCGATCGCCCAGATCGCTCCCGCGCCGAGCTTGTTGGGGTTGAATGCCCGGAGGCTTCCCTTGTACTTCACGGCTCCGATCGTGGTGTTGCCGCCGCCGACGTAGATGTGGGTCCCATCCCACGAGCTTGGCGAGATACTGCCGCCACCCTTCTCGGGATCGTTGCCACCCACCGCGACTCGGATCTGCTTCACCGGCCCGGCGGCGAGGTTCGCCGTGTCGAAGACGTAGTAGATGCCGTTCTTGTTGGCGATACCGAGCAGCGATCGCAGCTTGCCGGTCGGGCTGACGGTGCCGCTGAAGAGGGTCGGTGTGTTGCCGAAATCACCGTCGGCCAGTTGCTGCTTGGCGGGCACCTGCCAGGAGCTCAGCAACCCGAGCGTCGAGCTGAGCTTGAGCACCGCCACCGCGTAGGGTTCGTGCTGCGAGCAGCTTCCGCCGTTGCCGGTGGCGACATACACATCGCCGGCGGCGTCGACCGTGGGTGATCCCCAGACGCTCGCCCCGATGCACCCGTTGGGCACGGTGAAAAACTGGTGCAGGATATTCCCGGTGTTGGGGTCGAGCTGGACGACGCCCCCTTGAATCAGCGGGCAGTCGTCATCCGATGCGATCCCGACGTACAGGCTGCCGTTGGCGAGCAGGGGCGAGCTCCACAGGTAGTGGTTCGGCGCCGAGCCGAGCGAGGTCTGCCAGAGCACAGCCCCGGTGAGCGCGTCGAGCGCATAGAGCTGCGATGTCGCGTTCGGGATGACGCTGCCGTTCAGCGCGATGTCGCCACCGCCGCCGACATAGACGACCGTGTGGACCACGTTGTTGATGGTCGCCGTGCCGACCGCCGCCGCGCCGGTCACGCCGGCGATCCGGCTGTTGTTCGGTCCGCCGCAGCCACTGGTGCGGTTGACATACGTGCTCCACACCATCTGGCCGCTCGTGTAGGAGTTGGCCCCCACAGTGCACGAGGACGCGCACAGCGCGTACTCGGACCCGTTCCACGTCCCCACGAGCACGAGCCGGTTGCCGCCGACAGTGGCGATCGTCGGCTGTTCGGCGACGGTGCTCGAACAGTAGTCGTTGGTGCTCGGGCAGACCGCCCCGTTGTTGAACGAGACGGGCCAGCCGCTCTCGACCTTCAGGCTCGCCGCGTTCGATTGGTTGAGCAGCGTCTCACTTGTGAAGCCGCTGTGCCCGCCGTTCGAGAGATACTGGGACCAGTCGTTTCCCGACGATATCGCGGCGGCGCCACTGGACCCGAGCACCTGGAGCGCGACCACCGCGGCGATCCCCACACCGGCGGGCGCGCGGCTCCCGCCGTTGCGACGGCGACCGATAGACAGCGGCAGATGCAGGCTCGGCATGGTTCCTCCTCCTGTGGCAGCAATGAGCTGCCGTCATGGCAACGACGGTCAGGAAAACCGCCGCATGAACCCGCGGATCGATGAAAGCGCGAGCAATGACCGGAACAGCGCTGGATGCGCGGCGAGTGTCAGGTTGTATCTGAACCGGCGGTCGGGATCCCAGCGCTCCTTGAACTGACCGCCACCCGCAAGGAACTCGACGCGGCGCATGCCGCGGTCGACCATCGAGCTCCGCAGGCTCTCCAGGGTGACGATCAGGCCCACCGAGAACCGGCTCCACGCCGGGTCGTACCCCGAGTAGTAGAGGAACAGCGTCTCGAGATTCTCGAGCCACATCTGTGCCGCGACCGGCGTGCCGTCGATCCACAGGACGCCGATCCTGAGCAGGCCCCGAGCGGCCAGTGCGGGGCACACGCTTCGAAAGAAAGCACGTCGCTGCAGTTGGGCAAAGTAATCCTGATGACGCACCCGCATCGGGGCAAGGGCACGCGCTCGGTGCAGATCGAAGAGCATCGGCAGATACTCGATGACCTCGTTTGGGCTCCCGGCCGACGTGAACGCGACGGTGTGACCGGCTCGGCGCAGCAATTTCGGATAGTACTTGACGTTGTCACGCAGGCTTTTGTTGAGACCTCGGGTGAACTCGTCCCAGGTGACGCCGAGTCCACGGTAGAGGTACTCCGTCTTTGTCCCCGCGGCAACGGTGTGCCTGCGGATCCACGGTGAGAGCGCGTCGGTGTCGCGCAGGCCGGGCAGCGCGGCGAAGCTGAAGCGTGTTTCGGCGAGCCACTCGCACAGCGCCGCCACCAGCGCGTCGCGCCGATGCTCCGGGAAGAGGAACTCGAGTTGCTCGGTCACGCTCCAACCCCTGCCCGGCTCCCATCCCAGCGGGAGGAGCAGCGTCGCCCCGAGCCACCGGGGGCCGACACCGCGAGCGTAGAACGGTGCGAGTCCGACCAACCGGCCGCCCGCACGAAAAGTCACGATCCGGAGCAGGCACTGCAATCGCCCGCGGCGCCCAGGGCGCAGATGCCTCCACCACGCCTGCGCCCACTCCCATGAGTTGAACGGCGAGGGTGGGTCCATCTCGTCCACGAGCGCATTCCAGCCGGACCGCAGCGCCGTGAAACCGGCCTCGTCGTCCACCACGTCGACGACGACCCGTGGAGCCGGCGCCTCGCTGCCGGCGGCGATCTCAACTGCGTGCGGCAACATGTGCGTGCTCGAGGCGATGGCTGGGCGTTCCTTCCAGCATGTCGAAGTACTCCATCTCCAGCAGGTCGGCCGTCGCTGCGACTGCATGGTGGGCGGTCACGTACCGCAACCCGGCCTCCCCCATCCGTCGTGCGACCGTCGGATTGCTGAGGAGAAAGTTGACCCCCCGAGCCAGATCCTCGGCTGTGGTTGCGATGATGGCGTCGCGGCCGTTGTGAAGACGGAGATCGCTGATCGCCGCCGGTGTGGCCACGACGGGCGTGGCGCAGGCCAGCGCCTCGAGCACCTTGTTCTGGACACCGACCGCATACCGCAGCGGAGCCACCGCGACCGCCGCGTGTCCGATCGTGGCCGCGAGGTCGGGGACATAGTCACGTACTCGGATGTCGTCGCGGGCGAGCATCCGCAGCGATCGCGGCGGTCGGCTCCCCGCGATCAGGAGCGCAGCATCCGGATGCTCGGCGCGGACCAACGGCCAGATGCGCTCGCCGAGCCACTGCGCCGCACTGCTGTTGGCGTGGAAGCTCATCTTGCCGGTCATGACCACAAGCCTCGATCGCCGATCTCCGCCAGGGGTGAAGCGCTCGTGGTCCACAGGGTTGGTCACCACCGCGATGCGAGCGTTCGGGGCAATCTCGCGAAGCGCGGCCGCGTCGCGTTGCGAGGTGACGATCACCCGGTCCACCGACGTCAAGGCCACGGCCTCGTAGCGTCTGAGCCTGCCGGCTTCGGCTCGATAGAGCCACCGGGATGGCGGTTGGTGGTCGCGAGCGGCGAGCCGGAACAGCTCGGACACGCAATCGACGGCGTCGAAGAGGACCGGCACGTCGCGTTGGGCGGGAAGGTATGGCAGCGCGCGGAGGTGTTCCACATGCACAAGGTCGTACCGCCCTCCGCGCATGGCATCAGTGACCGCCCTGCGCATCGCGCGTGACGCGGCGGCCATCGTCTGGAGCGGGTACGAAGGCTCGACCACGTGGCGCAGGGCAAGCAGCTTGTCCACTCGGGTGGAGGGCAGCGCTCGCTGCACCCTGCTGATCCGCGATGCTGGGGCAACCGTCGGCCGGTGCAGCGTCAGGACGTGCACGTCGTGGCTCTGGGCGATCGCACCTATGAGCAGGCGAGCCCGCACAGCAAGGTCCGACGGTTCGTACGGTGCGACGTACAGGATCCGCAAGCGCCTGGCGATCACGCGCTCCCGTTCGACCGCACCCGTGCGGTGCTGGTTTTGATCAGGTCGCGATAGAGGGACTCGGTTCGGAGCGCGATCTGTTCCCAGGATGCGCCCGCGTCGTCCAGTGCAGGATCGCTGGGGTATCGGCACGCCATCGCCAGGGCCAGTGCCGAGGGATCATCAGGGGGGACCAAGGCTCCGACGCCATATCGCGTGAACGCCTCGCCCAATCCACCGACGTCGGTGGTCACCACGGGCTTGCGAAACGCGGCAGCCAACTCGATCATGCCGCTGTCGCTGGTGCCTCTGTACGGCAGCGCGACCACATCGGCCGCCGCGAAGTACCGACTGATCTCCGCGCGTGGAATGAAGCGGAGGTCCCACCGCACGGGCAAATGCTCGCGCTCAGACGCGCGACGCATCGCCGTGACGTCGTACAGAGGCCGTCCTGCGATGACGCCGATGACCCCGGGAGCGTTGCGTTGGACAAGGCGCATCGCCTCGAGAAACAGCTCGACGCCCTTGTACCGGCGCAGGAAGCCAAACAGCAGGACCACATGGGCGTCGTTCGGCAGATTGAGGGCAGTCCGCGCAAGGTCGGCCGAAGGAACCGTCGACGCCAACGGCGTGTACCTGCCGTGCGGAATGATCGTCACCGACGTGCCAGGAAGCAGGTCCCGGAGCCGTTGTCGCGACGCCTGTGAATGGCATACCAGTGTGTCGAACCCCCGGTAATACCGGCTGTACGAGCCGAGCCACGGCCGCCATTCGTGGCCCTGAACATCGTGGACCGTGCACACGCGGGCCGAGCTCGAGATGCCCCGGTAGAATTGCCGCTCCACGATCGGCATGACGGTGCCCTGCGCATGGACGATGTCGGGCCCGAATGCCTGGAGCGCCTTGCCGGCCGCGCCCAGCGACCGGGCGAGCCTGATGGCCTTGCGCGGCTTGGACTCCGAGGTCCGGTACCGGAACACCGGCATCACGTCAAAGCTGGGGGTGGACTCGAGTGGCTCGAACAACGAGGAGGTGATGACGGCAACGTGGTGACCACGAGCGGCCAGTGCCTGCGCGAGGCAGTCGGTGTAATCGGCGGTGCCGCCGACGCCGTAGAACTCGACGAGGCCGATACGCAACGGACCTGTGGTCATCGGACTGGAACCGCCGCCTCCACCTCACCATGGCCAGCCGGCTGTCGCCATTGCGAGTGCCGGCGATTGGCGGAGAGCAATGCCGGGATGAGCGACGCCATTCGGCGTCCCCACGAGTCCCAGTTGAGACGCTGTTCATAGACGTCGCGGCTGCTCCGCACCAGGGCTTCATATCGCGATCGGTCGCGGACCAGGCCGGCGATCACGGCGGCATAGGCGCGCCCATCAGCCGAGAGCGGCAGGAGCACCCCGTTCTCGCCGTCGGTGACCGCCCCCGCAACACCGCCCGTATCGGTGGTGACCGACGGCCTTCCGTGTGCGCTGGCCTCGCAGAAGACCATTCCGAAGCATTCGGCTCTGGTGGGCAGCAGGAGAAAGTCCGACTCGAGATACAGCCGTGAGAGCCGCTCGCGTTCGCTGCGAATCTCTTTGTCGAGGGTGCCCAGGACGCGGACGTTGGCGCGATCCACGTTCTTCGGCGGCGCACAGCCCACGACGGTCAGCTCTGCAGCGATACCCTCGGAGCGAAGTGTCTGCAGCGCCTGGTAGGCAATGTCACCGCCTTTCCGGTCCCAATCGACTCCGACAAACAGCAGCCGGCAACCACCGTCCGGTCGGGGAGCTGTCGCCACCGCCCGGGAGGGGATCTCGTCGAAGTTGGCGCCGTAGGGGATGACGTGCACCTTCTCGTCCCTGACCAGGTAGTCCGCACGGGCGGAGCGCGCCGCCCATTCCGACGGGTACACGAGGAGGCTGGCGCGACGCAGCACTCGCGCCTCGAGCCTCTGGGCGACACGCGCGTTCCGCGCCGGCAGACCGGAATAGAACGGGTAGTAGTCGGCGACGAGCGCGAAGGTCGCGTCCGACGTGTAGACGATCGGGATATCGGTGTGAAGCAGTGCAACGTGCGGCGCCGCCGACGCCGCGAGGATCACGTCGATGCCGTTCAGTCGTCGGGTGAGGACTCGTGACCAGTCTCGCGCCTGCAGGATGGTGTTGCTGAAGTCGTACGGTCGCCGCAGCACCTCACGCGCGACCCGGTTGGCTGCCTTGCCGACCACTCTCACCGGCGAATGCAACGGATCGAGGTGCACGACGTTGCCGCAGTGCTGCCGCAAGGCCTTCGCCATGTAATGCCCGGTCGCGGCCCAGTGCGGTCCAGGCCGCCGCGAATCGACCGACGTCAGCAACCCGATGGTGGGCCGGACCACTGGGCTCGCAACCGCTGCACCGGACTGGCCCGTCATGTCGGCGTTATCCGAGGTGTGTCCCATAGGCGCCGATCGGGTTGGCACTCGTTCCGCGGAGGCGAAGACCGCGCCGGATGCGCGGCACCCTGAGGATCAACCTCGCCAGTGCCGGCCTTCGGGCAAGTGTGACGTTGACCCGCAGCCGCCTCGAGGTCTCCCAGCGTTCCTTGGCGTGTCCGCCTCCGCGAAGAAACTCGACGGAGGTGAGGCCGCGACTGATGCCGTCCTTCAACGCCTCGATGGTCGCGACCAATTGCACGGAGTACCGCGACCACGCCGGGTCGTAACCGCTGTAGTAGATGAACATCGTGCTGCCGGTCTCGAGCCACACCTGGGCCGCAACAACGCGGTCATCGACCTCGAGGAGGCCGACCTTGAGCTTGCCGGCAGCGGCGAGCATCGGGCCAACGTCCGTCAGGAATGCGCGGCGATCGCGGAAGCGAAACCTGTCCTCGTGTGCCACAGCCGCCCCGGAGATGGCGCGCGCTCGGTGCAACTCGAAGAAGACTGGGATCGCAGCGGAGACCTCCGCCGGAGTCCCGCACACTCGCAGGGTGGTGTTGTGGCCGCTACGCTCCAGCAGCTTCGGATAGTACTTGACGTTGTCGCGCATGCTCTTGCCAAGGTTTGCCACGACCTCCGCCCAGGTTGCGGGAAGGCTCCGGTAGTAGGACCACATCGGCCGTCCGAGCAGGACCAGCTTCTCAGCGAGCCATCCCTCGAGCGGAGGCGGCATCTGATTGCCGGGAAGCAGCGCCAGTGACCAGCGGCGTTCCTGGAGCCACGCGCAGAGGGCGGTCATGAGCCGCGGGCGATCCTGCGCAGGGAACAGCAGCTCGTTCTGCTCGGTGATGCCCTGCTTACGCCGATGGTCCTCCCATCCGAGCGGCGCCAGAATTGACGGTCCACGGCGCGTGCCGTATCGACGTTGGTGCAGTGGAGCGATACCGATGACGCCGCGCGCATCGCGTACGACCAAAAGCCGCAGCCGGTGTGTTGCCCCGAAATGCCTCCACCAGGTCCGGCACCACTCCCAGGACTGAAACGGGGACGGCACCTCGAGGCGGTCGACCAGCTGGTTCCACTCGTCCCGGAGGAGGTCGAAGCCATCCTCGGTCGTGATTTCGCTGACCGAGATCCCCACCCTACAAGACTCCCGCAGCTGAGGTGGGCTGCGCCGCAGCGGCCGCGTAGCGCGCGACCGATCGGGTGTATTCCGACGGCGTCCCGCAATCAAAGGTCTCCCCGGTGAATTCCGCACCAAAGACACCCTCTGCGCGCGAGAGGCAGCTGGCATAGGCATCGGTGAGCTGGAGCTCACCCGTGAGCCGGCGCATTCCTGCCTGCAGGGCGGCCAGGATGGGTTCGGTCACGATGTAGCGGCCGAAGACGCGATACGCCGAGGCGATCTCGCCCGGTGCGGGTTTCTCGATCAGCTGCCGGATGCGCAACCTGCCGTTTTCACTGGTGCACGCCGCGACGCCGTAGCGACCCGCCTCGCTCGCGGGAAACCTGCGCACGCTGAGCGTTCCCATCCCGGTTGCCTGCCACAGGTTCTCGAGGTCGTGCCAGGGATGCACCGCCGGGATGACGTCGTCGGGCAGCAGCACACCCAGGTTCTCGTCACCGGTCAATCGATAGGCAAGCAGCACCGCCTCGCCCGGTCCCTGCGTCTCCTTTTCGACAAATTGCAGGCGCATCCGGTTGTACAGGGCGCGCGCGGCACGCACCCGCTCGAGCGCCTGGACCTGCCCACGCGTCTGCAGCACGCGCTCCAGCTTGTCGTCGCCTTCGAAATACGAGCGAATCGCTCGCTTGCTGGGTGAGATGACGATGATCGCCTCGCTGAAGCCGGCCCGTTCGGCTTCGAGCACCGCGTGATGGATCAACGGCCATTCGCCAAGCGGGAGCAGCTCCTTCGGGACCACTCGGGTGAGGGGAAGAAAGCGCGTGCCGAGGCCGGCGGAGGGAATGACGACGCGGCGCAGATCTCGCATCGTTGACATCGTCACGTCGCCACCGCCTCGGCCGGGACGAGGGTGGGCAGGCTCTGCATCGCCGCGACCTCGAGGCAACTCTCGAGGTCTCCCTCGGGCCGCAGATCGATGTCCCGCCAGAAGCTGTCGTACGGCAACGCCTCGGCGTTCAAAAGGTACGCCCGCCCGATGCGGTACGGGAAGTATTCTCGCTTCCCACGCAGTCGATAGAGCCACTCGGCCGCCCATGCGCCGGCCATGGTCAGACCCCGCGGCAGCCACAGCTGCCGGTACTCCCGCCCCACCGCCGCGCAGTACGCGCGAACGAGCTCACGCTTGGTTGGTGGCGCTCCAGACTCGACGTCGTACACGCGGAGACGGCCCGGTTGCGGGCTCTGGTCGAGGAGCGCAAGCACGCCCCGTATCAGATCGCGGACGTCGAGCAGCGGCGCTCCATTCCTGGGACGGCCGATCCCCACCGCGAGGCCCGATGACAGCGGCTTGGCGGTCGAGATCAGCGTCGAACCAAGAACACGCGAACGATCCCGCGCATCGCTTGCGGAGTGCCCCATGCCGGGTCCGCAGACGAGCGCGAGTTGCAGGATGCAGACCTCCATGGACAGCTCGCCGGCGGACGTCATCTCGTGCACCGCCGCCTCGGCAAGGATCTTCGAATGCGCGTAGAGCCCGCGACGCTCCGGGTGCTGATCGAAGACTCTGGATTCGTCACGACGATCGCGAGGGATCGGCCCGGGATACACGGTCATGGAGCTGACATGGATGAAGCGCCGGGCATGGACGCTCTCGGCGAGACGCGCCACGTGGCGCGTCCCCTGGACGGTCTCTTTGAGAACGCCCTCGTACCGCTCACGATCGGTCGTGCCGCCGTCGCTCGAGAGGTACTCGCTCTTCCCGGTTGCGAAGTGGACCACTGCATCGATGGGAAGCGGGAGGTCGGAAGCGGTCAGCTCGAGCATGTCTTTGACAATCGCCGCCTCGTGGCCGGTCTCCCCGAGCAGCCGCCGATCCGTGGCGGCCACCCGGAGTCCGTTGGCAGTCGCGGCATCGCAGAACAACCGGCCGACGAAACCGGCTGCGCCGGTCACAAGGATTCGCATCGCATCTCCTCGAGTGCTACGGGTGTCCCGACAAGATCCTGGGCAATGCGTGCCAGGTGGAGGGCAAAGGTCGGTGCGGCAAACTCGTCACGCACCGCCTGCGCG
This sequence comes from Candidatus Dormiibacterota bacterium, assembly GCA_963768105.1. Taxonomy (GTDB): domain Bacteria; phylum Chloroflexota; class Dormibacteria; order Aeolococcales; family Aeolococcaceae; genus Palsa-851. The sequence continues at coordinate 241,255 of CAVYGR010000008.1, forward strand.
GCGTTGCGGCCGAGGCGCTCACGCTCATGCGGGTTGCGCCAGAGTCGAAGCATGGCCTCACGAAGAGCGACGGCATCGCCAGGCGGTACGAGCAGTGCCGTCTCACTATCGCGCACGTAATCGCGGATGCCGGTGGTGTCGGACACGATGACGGCCTTTCCGCGCGCCATGGCTCGGAGGAGGACGGTGAGACCCGAGGAAAAGGCGGCGGCCTTCAGGGGGATGACGTGAAAGGCGGCCCGTGCCACCAGCGCTGCTTCTTCCGAAGGGCCGAGCAGCGAGGGGATTGCCACCACGTTCGGCAGCTCGCGACCCCGCATCCATGGGTTGCGGTACATGACGACGCGCACGTCGGTGTCGCGCAGCGCTTCCCACAGCGTTGGAAAGTCGCGATTGGAGTGCCCCAAGGCGAGCACGAAGTCTTCATGGTCACCATCGATACCGTCATCGGCGATTGGGTCGCGTGCATCCGCAAACCGAGGGACGAATTGCATGCGCTCCGGCGGCAGATGCAGCTGGCGGCACATGACACCGTGCTCCGCGGTGCTGAACGAGACGACCCGGTCTGCATCACGTAACAGGGGCCGCATCAGCGGCAGGGCGAGTGCAGCCCAGCCCTTCACTGTGGGGTTGAGGCTGACCACCCGTGCCCGGCGCTGGTTGGTCAAACGCCGGAGCAGGAGGGTCGCCAGCGTGTTGCGCAACTCCCAGGTGAAGAGGATGTCGAGGCTGTCCAGCTGGGGACGGCGTCGAGCAAGGTGCAGGAACTCCCCGACGTACGGCGGCAGCCATCGATGCCGGAACCAGATCGAATCCGGCGGCGGTAGCGCCGCAAGCAATTCGGTTTCGTAGTCGGCCTCCGGCAGGTATAGGCCCAGCCACCTTCCCGGCGGATCGCTCGGCTCGAAATTGATGACGAAGCCGAGACGGAGTGGTGGCTTCATCGCGGCCACCGGCTCTCCTGGGAGCTCAACGCCAGGGCGCGTTGCAGGTGCTCTTCGATCCGCCGGCTGCAGATGTCCAGGGTGAAACGCTCGCGCACCGTCTGATGCGCGGCCAAGGCGAGACGCCGGCGTTCGTCGGGGCGATCCAGCGACTCGGCGATCGCTGCGGCAAGCGCATGCACATCGCCGGGAGTGACCAGGCGCCCGTCGACGCCGTCGTGGAGCACGCCGCGGAGTCCACCGATGTCCGAAGCGATCACCACCACGCCGCGCGCCATCGCCTCGACGGCCACGAGTCCGAACGGTTCCTCCCAGAGCGAGGGAACGAGGACGAGGTCCGCCTGGTCGTATTCGCAGATCAACCGGTCCTGACCGACGAGGCCGTTGAACACGACCACCTTTGCGAGGCCACGACTGCGCACGAACGCATGCAATTCGGCCATGTATTGCGGATCGCCGTCGCCGAAGATCTGCAGGCGCAGGTCGCGACCCTGTTGGTTGACCAGCACATCCACCGCCTCGAGCGCGACCATCACGCCCTTTTCAGCGGTGAGCCGGCCGGCATACATGAGCACGGGGCGATGGGCGATGGGTGAGGTCGCGACGCCATTCTCCAGGAAGCGGGAATCGATCGCGTTGTCGATCACCTCGATCCGGTCGTCCGGACACCCGGCCTGGGCGTATTCCCGCTTCACCGCCTCGCTGGTGGCAATCAGCGTCGTGAACCGGAGTGGCGGCACCGGACCGATGACCAGCTTCTTGAGCCACGCCGCGCGGACGGTGGAAAAGCGTGTCTCCGGCGAGTTGATGTACTGCCACCAGTACGAATGGAGATGGAAGACGATCGGGCTCTTCACCTGGCGCAGGACGCGAAGTATGGAGACCAGACCCACCCCGGAGAGGTTCCAAACGTAGATGACGTCGGGAGCAAACCGTGCGATGACGCGGAGCACGGTGCGCGCCGAGTATTGAGAGTGGGTCTGTCGATAGAAGGCGAAGAGCCGGCCGGCGCCGCCGCGTTGCGAGCCGTTCCGAGCACGAGGTCCGTCAACGAATTGGCGAAGCTGCCGCGCCACCCAGGGTTCTCGACCAGCACCACGGCTGTCGTACGGGGAGGTCAGCACATAGACCTCATGCCCGCGGTCGCGCAGGGCATGGGCGATGTCGCCCGCAAGGATCTCCGCCCCACCGACGACGTCCGGAGGAAACCGGTTGCTGAGCAGCAGGATTCTCATGACGCGGAAGACCCCACGGGTCGGGATCGGTTGGCACCGCGGCGGTTCTCCGCAGCCGGGCCCGGATCGACATACGCTCCTCGGGACTCATCAACCGGCGCCACGCGAAGACGGCCGACCCGGCGACGACCACCACGACGTAGACGACCTTGAACTCGACGTTCAGCGGCAGCGCGGCACCTGCAAGCAAGACCCACACAGGTGTGGTCTTCAAAACGCCGTGCAGCAGGCTCGACAGCGTCCGTCCCTGGAACCGGAGCGCGAAGACCATCATTCCAAGTGCTTCGAGCCCCGTCGATGTCACCCAGAGGGCGGCCAGACCGACGATCCCCCAATGCCCGATGACCCAGAACGCGGGCCCGAAGTGCACGACCATTTTGCCCAGAGCCAGTTTTGCGCTGACGTCGGGCCGTCCATAGCTGTCGATGAAGGTGTCCGCGAGACTGCCCAGGCTGGTGATGAGGACGCCCACTCCCAGGAGCTGCAGCACCGGCGTACTCCGCGCGGCTACCTGAGATCCGATCCAGACGCTCAGGCCTGGCTGAGCCAGGCACACCATGGCGAGGATGATCGGGAACATGGCCATCAGCAGGTACTTGCACGCGCGGTCGAAAAAGAAGCGCGCCTGCTCACGGTCGTGGACGAGGCTGCGCGTCAAGGTCGGAAAGAGCACGCCACTCAGCGCCACGGGAAGGAGCCACGCCTTGGCCGCCAGTTCGTAGGGAATGCTGTAGTAGGTCACCGCCGCAATCGACACGAGGAAACCGAGCAGGAAGCGATCGAGAAAGTTCGTGATGGGATCGACGAGGTTGTCCAGCGTGAGCCAGCCGCCGTACGACAGCAGCGGCCGCACAAGCGGGAACTGAAAGACAACCGACCGCATCGTCGGGACCGCGCTCAGGGCCAATCCCAGATACAGGAGAAACCCCGCGACCCGTCCGATCACGAGGAGTCCGACGATGATCACCAGGCTGTGCGTGAAGGGCAGGGCGATGATCGGGCCGATGTACGTCCAGATCCCAAGCGGGATGCCCGCCAGGTTGACCAGCTTGAACTTCAGATGTGCTTCGAGGATGCCGCGCAAGCCCACGCTGGTGATGACCAGTGGAATGGAGAAGGCCAGCAGCTGCAGCGTGCGAAGCGCCTCGGCACCTTAGCCCGCCGGGTATCCGCAGTGCGTGGATGATCACCGGAGCCAGCGTCCAGGCCACCGCCATGCCGATGCAACCAAGCGCCGCCATGATCGCGAGGGTGGTCCAGACCGTGGCGTGGATGGTGTCGTGCTCGCCCGACGCGAGCTTGCTCGCGACGCTGCGGGTCATGGCGAGGCCAAGTCCCAGGTCGAAGATGCCGAAATAGCCGATGAACGTCCAGCTCAGGGCGAGCAGTCCGAAGCGGTCTGCCCCCAGGGTCCGCTCGAGCACCGGGATCGACACGACCGCGACCAGGATTGGGGCGACATCGCCAAGGATGTTCCAGAGGACGTTGCCCGCGACCAGGCGCCCCGTTAGCGTGGGTTGGTCGCGCTTGGCGTTGCCACCTCCGCCGGCCACGATCTCGACTGCGTGTCCACGGGAGACGGTGAGTTCACACTCACGGCGCCTATACCGCTGCCGTCAGCGTGGCTCCGGCGAACCGCTCGATCTGCTCGCTCCAGAGCCGATCGGACAAGCGGCCCACTGGAAGCTCCACGTCACCGAAGGTCAACACCTGGTCGGCTGCCACTGCGCAGCGCAGACGGCATCCACCTGCCAGCCCCATCGGCAGCAAGCGTTCCTCGACGGCCACGTCTGCGTTCTCGCACTGGCCGTACGTCATGTATCCGCCGATCCCGTCCAGGGTCTCCCCCGGCGCGAGGTCTCGCTTGGCCGTGCACACGACGTGGACAACGGGGCCACCGGCCGGCGCTGTGACCGCGTCCTTGAAGAGCACCACGCGCGCAACCGAGAGCGGCACTTCGAAATGGCACAGGTGGTACGGGGTGTAAAAACTGTAGAGCGGCCCCGGACCACGCTTGTACAGCTCGAGAAATCGCCGCTGCCGGGGATCGTCGTGGGCTGCCAGCACGAACACGCCGGGCGCCGGCTGCGCACCGACGACGTAGTCCACGATGCCTCCCAGCCCGCGCAGCTCATCGACGTCGTAGGCGGTCGTCAGCTCGTCCACGTGACCGTTGAACGTGCGGCCACCCATGCCCCGCTCGGCGACACGCATGCCGGTCGCGTTGGCAACCGTCGCCTGTTCGAACGAGATCTTCGTGCCGTCGGCGAAGCTCGTGGCCATCTGGGGTGTCAGGCCCCAGCGCTCTGCGAATCCGGCCTGCGTTGTCGGGGTGCGGCAGCGATCCTGCAGGCCCTTGATATTGCCGCACACCAGCGGGGTGAGGCCGATGCTGCGCACGAAGCGGTACAGGTTGACCTCGACACCGGGCTGATCACCGTCGCAACCGCTGAGGACCATGCCGAGTTGATCGGCATATACCTTCAGAATCGGACCGAGGGTCGCCTCGAGCTCCGCGTTCATCAACACCACGGGCTTGCCGTTGCGCACAGCCTCGAGGACGACGCCGGCGGCGAAGTCGATGGTGCCCGTGACCTCGAGCACCGCGTCGATCCCATCGGCGCGGCAGAGCAGCGTCGGATCATCGGTGACGGCGACGCGACCTCGACGGAGGACCGACTCCAGATCGGCCACCGAACCCACCAGCTCGATCGCGTCGACTCCCGCCTCGCTGTACGCGTCGGCCGCCGCCTGCCGATGCCGGTTGCTGATCGCCACGAGCTCCATGCCCGGCACCGCGCTCACGATCTGATTGGCGATCGCTCGTCCCATGGCGCCCGCGCCGACCATTCCCACACGGACCGGCCGGCCCTGCTCGGCCCGCGCTCGCAGAGCGTCGTCGACGATGATCACGGCAACGCCGTCATCCCGATCTCCGACAGCAGCGGCCAGGCGGCGTCCTTGGGTGAGATCTCCGTGACCGGCAGTGGCCACTCGATGCCCAGCACGGGGTCGTCGTAACGCAGCCCGCGCTCGCGTTCCGGAGCATAGAACTCGCTCACCTGATAGATCACCTCGGCGTCGTCGGCGAGCGCCTGGTAGCCGTTGGCAAACATCTCCGGCACGTAGAGCGCGCGACGATCCTGCGAGCGCAGCTCGATCGACACGTGTCGCAGGTAGGTGGGCGATTCGGGCCGCACGTCCACGATCACGCTCCGAATGGCGCCGTGGATGCAGCGGATGAGTTTCGCCTCGGTCGCCGGAGGCAGCTGATAGTGCAGGCCGCGCACCGTGCCACGACGGCGGTTGTAGGACACGTTGCACTGCACGAACTCCGCCCGCAGGCCATGGTCGGCAAACTCCCGGGCGCAGAAACTGCGTGCGAACATGCCCCGGTTGTCGGAGCGGGGCTCCAACTCGACGACCGTCGGACCGCTCAGCTCGGTCGGGATGAAGCGCACGATCGCTCCTGCAACGCGGCTATTCCCTGCACCCTGGGCATGGGACTGTCCGTGTAGATCTCATCGAGGCCGAACAGCGAGAGGATCCGCACCACCCGCTTGACATCCTCATGCGACCAACGACGCGTCCAGTTGGTGATCGGCTCACCGGCCACCTGGAGAGCGCTGTGCGGGCCGGTGGTGAGCGAACGGCGCCGCATCCGGGTGAACACGACGGGATCGAACGCGCGACCGATGAACGTCCCCATCAGCGGGATCTCCTCGGCGGGGTCGTTCCGCAGACGTTCGTAGCAGACCGCGTGGATCTCGCCTCGGGCGCACATGCGCAGCGGGACATAGTTCTCGACGCACCACCAGAACGCCTGCCGCTCCAGGGGCGTCGAGGCATCCCGCATCGCGCCCTCGAACGGTGCGATGAAATCGGCCATCAACTCCTCCTGCGCCAGGAAGCGCTCGAGGTCTGGTTCGAAGCGCTGGTGCAGATCGCTTGGGGCGAGCGACAGCCGCGAGGTCAGCACGGCGCACGGGTGCCGGAGCACGAAGACGATCGGCATCCCCGGGAAGTTGACCTGGATCCACTTCAGCATGAGATTGGCGTAGACATCTTTGATGAGCCGCCTGGTCGCCACCGGTCTGCGGTTGTAGTAGTCGACCCAGCGGTGGCGAAGGCGGCCGTTGAGCACCGATGCCATCGGCGTCAGATAGGCCGGATCGCGATTCTCCGGCCGGAGATACTGACCGCGGACCAGGTGTTGGAACTCGGGCACGTGCGGCGGCGTTAGCGGTTCGAACATGTAGCGGTAGGCGTTGCGGTAGTTGATGACCTCCGCCAGCCAGGTGGTACCGCTGCGCCCGCTGCCCGCAACGTAGACGGCGCTGCGGTGGTCGCCCCCCAGATCGAGGAAGGCACGCCCCCAGATATTCCGCTGCACCTTCCAGACCGCGCGGTACATCGGCCGCCGCCAGAGCGGACGCCGCGGCGCTTTGACCGCAAGGGCTTCGACGTCAGCCATGTTCCGTGACCGCGACTCGCGATGTCTGATGACGTGCCAACCCGACGCCGCAGCCGATGACGAACCACTCGACGAGGATCTTGGGGAGCGCGTTGTAGCCTGCCGACGCGATCGTGGGAACGAAGCCGCCGCCGAGCGACGCGATCACCGCCGTGGTCACCAGCAGGCCCAGCGCCGCGGTGCGCGCGAACCCTGCCATTGGCGTCGTCGCCTTGAACCTGAGCAGCGTCCGGGTCACCAACCAGACGAAGACCGCCAGCAGCGTCAGACCGACTATCCCGTCCTCCGCGAGGATTTCGAGAAAGATGTCGTGGGCCTGCTGATATCCCTGGAGCACGAGCCCCAGCGGGAACGCATTGTAGGTCTCCATGTAGCTGGCAAAGTTGCCCGGTCCCACCCCCAGCACCGGGCTCCTCGTCCAGACCACGAGTGCGCTCTGCCAGAGCTTGAGGCGGTCCACATCTGGACTGCCTGCCCGCTGCGCGATGATGGCCGCGACCGTCGGCTCGAGGAGCAGACCGATGCAGGTCAATGCTCCGATCCAGAGCACGACGCCGCGAGCGCCGAAGCGGAGCCAGATCATCAGCGTGAGCGCGGCGAGGATCGCGAGCCATGCGCTGAGCACGTATTGGACTGCTGCGGTCATGGCCCCCAGGAGTCCCAACAGCAGAGCCGCCCAGCGCAGGACCCGGCGCTGCGCATAGAAGGCCAGCGCCACGGCCATGACCAGCATGAACGCGGTCCACTGGTAGTCGAGCGTCGTTCGCTCCCCCTGCGAGAAGGCCTGAATCGGGTTGGTGGGATGCTGCAACCAACTGCCGAGACCGAACAGGGTCAGCCCCGCGAGACCGGCGAAGACCCACGCGTACAGGCGCTCGATGCGAAACACCCGGCTGCTGATGGCGCCCCCACCAAATGCGAGCAACGGCACCGCCAACATGTAGAGGCCGGTGACCTGGTACTGGATCGACCGGTGTCCATAGCCGCGATCGGCACCGGTGGGGACGTGCGCGTCCCAGAACAGCCAGCTCGCCGCCAGGGAGAGAAGCGCAACCACCAGCAGCGCCGCGTATGGGGTTACGTGAGGGACCCGCGCATCGCGCCCGCGCCGCCTGGCGACGTACACGGCGGCCACCAGAATCAGCATCACCGAGACCGTCGCCAGCGGGAATCCCGCGGACCCGAGGGCCACGGTCGGGAGCGGCAACATGGACGCCACGAGCAGCAGGGCGACGAGCCCCTCGGCCCCCCACACGACTCCGATCGCGATACAGCCGGCGATGGCGGCGCAGAGGATCGCGGCGATGACCACGCCGAATGCGCTCACCATCCATCCCAGCAACACGCCGGCGAGCGAGGTCGCGACCACCAACGCAGCCGGCGTGGCGACCGAGGACCGCCAAGGCGTCAGGCGCGATACCGCTCCGGTGACGCTCACATCGATGCAGCTCTCATCGCTTCCGACCGGAGCGCTGGAATCGGACGGTACTGGAACGTGGGTCCGTGGGCTGACGGCCACCCGAAGCGCCATTTGCCTCGACTGGCGCTGGGGTCGCGATCGGGACCGTTTTGATGACAGCACGAGGTCCGCGCAGGTACTCGATGGCAACCGCGAGTGCCAAGCCGAGGATGAGTCCCAGCACACCGGCGAACCCAACTTTGATCAACCATGAGAACGTCTGCGAGTGCGCAGCCGCGCGATCGACAACGGTTGCGCTGTAGGTCAACGCAATCTGCACCTGGTTGACCCGTGCTTGGGCTGCCGCCGTCTGCAGATCCAGGTATGCGTTCTGCGCCGCCTGCTGATCAAGTTGCAGACTCCGATACTCGGCGGTGAGTTCGATTGACGCCGTGCCGTTGAGGACCTGCGGGTTGACGTGCTCGAAGGTCAGCAGGGTTTGCGTCGCATCGAGGTACTGTTGGCGGTACTGCTGCTGATCAGCCTCGAGGTTGGTCACCACCGAGTTGGCCGCACCACCCGCGAGCACCTGGTAGTAGGCCGCGCCTTCGGATGCGACCGCGTCGGCCAGCGCGACCGCGTTCTGGGCAGACGGGTCGCTCACGGTCACCAGGTACAGCGTGCTTCGTGTCGACACAACCGCCAGGTCAGCTGCCAGCTGGGTGGTGCTCTCCCCCACGTGCGTGTCGGCAAGCGCGCGTGTGGCGACGGTACTCGAGTTCGCGACATCGCTGAAGCTCAGGGCCTGACCGTTGGCATTGGCGGGCACCTGAGCCACGACCGACGCGGTGGCCTGATAGTGCGGGGATCGAAGGGCGATCACTCCGGTCGCGCCCACCGCCACCAGTGCGAGCAATATCGGTATCCACCAGAGTCGTCGGAGGGCTAGTAGGACAGGTCCTTGCTGCATGTTCACCTCACTCTCGATGACAAAGCTGATTGCGGAGACGTGCTGCTCGACCCCGAGGCACCAACGCCCAACCACCGCGGCGCACCAAGGTCCGGACGCCGGCAGAGGGGCTCCGGGATCCACTCCGGACACGTCGTGGATGCCAGCATCTCGGCCGCCTGCCGGCGGAGTCCGGTGCTGGGCAGCAGGTGCCACAGGGCAGCCCACAGAACCTCGCAGGGCACATGGCCCATTCGGGTGACCCGCTGTCCGCGTCGCGGCCGGTAAGCGGGCAGCATGCCGACCGGAACGAAGACGCGAGGGACAGCCTGCAAGGTCCAGGCATCAGACCCGCTTCCCGCAACCGCAACCAGTGGCAATCCGGGCGGGAGAAAGCTGCTGAGCACGGCTGCGAGATGCGCCGCTCGAGTGGTGTCGCTTGCGAAGAAGTCCGTATGGAGGGGTGTGACGCGTAGCCCGAGATCGGTGAGGCGCAATCGTTCGAGGAGACCACGGCCTTCGGCACCGCCGATCGGAACGGTACGTCCGTCGACGATCCTGGAGGCTCGAACAGAGTGCGCGCGGTCTGGCGCGAGCACGACCTCGGGGTCTGACCGAAACGCTTGTCGCAGGCGCGAAAGCTGCTCCCCGAGCGCCGTTCGCTCCACGATCTGACGGACATCGATGATGCCGGCACGCCGTATTCAGCGATTCCCGCCAGCAGTCCGAACCGGGCCACAAGCGTCTGGACGGTATGAGCGGACGCGCCGGTCGTCACCACCACGCCGATGCCGGCCAGTTGGAGGACACGCAATGCGATCGCGGCAGCCAGGCTCACGGCGGCGATGTCCGAGCCCTCATCGAAGAGGATCCTGTCGCCCAGCACCACCACGCGCTCAGGGCGCTCGACCGACGCGGCGCCGACGGCGGTGGCCAGCCATGCGTGCATCGTCTCCACTGCAAGCTCTCGCGCATGCACCATTTGCGTGTAGGCCGCCTGGCGCGCGATGCCCGGCGGAGCCCACCGCAACGTCTGTCGCGCGACCCTGAGATCATCGCGCGCAGCCGTCCAGCGTACTAGGGGATCAGCCGGCCACGGACCGTACATCGCCGTTGTTGTGCTCGTGGGCGTGTGCCATCGCTTCCACCGTCATCGTCAGTGCATCGATCAGCGGCGTACGAGCGTGCCAACCGAGGACGCGGTGTGCCTCGGAGCAACTCATGACGAAGGTCCGCACATCACCTGGACGCCGCCCGCGACGCAGGGCGACAGGATGGACTCCCATCAAAGCGCAGACTTCGATCGTACAGGTCGTTGACGCTGATGCCGACCTCACTGGCGATATTGAAAGTCTGGTTGTGGCCGCGCTCCAGCGCGGCAACGACTGCGTCTGCAACGTCGCCCGCGTACACATAGTCCTTGGTCTGCTCGCCATCCCATTCGATCGTGGGTGCCCGGCCGGACAGCAGGGCGTCCACGAAAGCGGTCACCGCGTGCCCGCTCCCAAGCGAGTCGCGCGGGCCGAAGACGTTTCCCAGTCGCAAGACGGTGTACCGGAGCTGCCGTTCCTTCGCGATGATCCGCACGTACTGCTCACCGGCCGCCTTGGACACGCCGTATGGGCTGATGGGACCGATGGGATCGGTCTCCACCACCGGCTGTCGCGCCGGGTCGCCGTAGACAGTTGATGACGACGCGAAGATGATCTTGCGGGAGTGAGCCTGGGCCATGGCCTCGAGCACGGCCAGTGTTCCGATGATGTTCACGCGCCCGTCGTGACCAGGATCGGCAACCGAGCGTTCCACGCTCGTCTGCGCGGCGAGATGGACCACGACCTCGGGCAGGAAACGCATCACGACTTCCGCCATCTGGGACGCGTCGCGGATGTCGGCCAGCACGAACCCGCAGCCTTCAGGCACGTTTTCCCGGCAGCCCGAGGCGAGGTTGTCGAGCACCGCCACCTCGTTCCCAGCGCTCAGCAACGCCGCCGCCACGTGCGAGCCGATGAACCCCGCACCTCCCGTGACCAGCACGCGCATCACATCGCCCCCCTGCCGGAGAGCACGGCTGGAATCGTCCTTGCCAGGATGCGGACATCGAGCAGGATCGACATGCGCTGGACGTAGAGGCCGTCGAGACGGATGCGCTCAGCCCGGCTCAGCCGCTGCCGGCCACTCACCTGCCAGAGACCCGTGATCCCGGGCCGCACAGCGAGCAGGAGACTTGCCGTCGCCCCCCACGCCGGGAGCTCCTCCGGGCTGATCATCCTCGGGCCGACCAGGCTCATCTGACCTCTGACCACGTTGACGAGCTGTGGAAGCTCGTCGACGCTGCTGCGGCGCAGCCAGCGCCCGACCCGTGTCACGCGGGGATCGCCTGCAATCTTCATGGATGCGGAGCACACCTGACGAAGCTCGGGGTCGGCTGCGACGAGCGTGTCCGCCTCTCGCACCATGGTCCTGATCTTGTATGCGTCAAACGGGCGTCCGTACCGGCCCATGACCCGACGGCGATGGATCACCGGAGACCCGGAGTCGACCCACACCGCTGCCAGCGATGCGGCGACCACAGGCGATGTCAGGACCAGCAGCAACAGCGCAGCCGCCACATCGAAACACCGCTTCATCGCGGGGTACGAGCCGACCAAAGACTCTCGACCGTTCACTGCGATCGCTCGACCGACAGCGCGGGGTTCGCGCCCGTTCCCGACCGACGCAGGTGGCTCCGCACTCGGCGAAAGAGGACCTGAAGATCCAGCATCACGCTGTACGCGCGGATGTAGTACAGCTCGCGAACCGACTGCTCGGCGGGGTCCTCGACCTCTCGCCACGGCCCGGTCAGACCGGGTCGCAGCCGGGCCGTGAGCCCCGGCCGTGAGCCCGCGTCGGCAGCGTCGACTGGGCGTGGCCCGACGATGGTCAGCTGACCGCTCAAGACGTTGAGCAAGCCGGGCAGCTTGCGGAGAATCGCCGAGTCAAACGGCGCCGTTGAGCCAAACGTCAGGAGGTCAAAGGGGACGCCGGTCGCACCCACCACCCGGCGCCGCTCCACGATGCGGCGGCGCCCATGCAGTCGTTGCCAGACAAGCAGCAGGCCGACCGCCGGGCTGCATGCGATCAGCAGCGCGGTGGCGATCGCGTAGTCGAGTGCGGCCTTCATCACTCGCTGCGGTCCGGTGAGCCGAGCCTGGTTGACCGTGAGCAGTGGGATGTCGTGCGATGCGGAGAACTTCACCCGCGTCGTGAGCAAGTCGTAATACCCGGCGGAGACATGGATCCGCGGCCCATCGGGCGCCATGGCGGCTGCGGTGATGACCTGGTTCAGCGTCTCCCAGGGAAGCGCTTGGGGCACGATGATCGCCTCATGTATCCCCGAACGAATCGCCACCTGGTTGAGGTTGGCCGGCCTGTCCACGACGCTGACTCCGGGGAGGAGCGGCGAGCCGATGCGGTGATAGTCATCCAGGAAGCCGACCACCCTCATTCCAGTGGGGTCGGCGTTGAGCTGTGCTGCGAGAGCGACGGAGTTGGCGTCGGCCCCGACCAGCAGGGTCGGACGAACGAAGCGGCCCCGGCGCTGCAGTGCGCGCGCACCGCGACGCAGCACATAACGAGACGTCAGCATCAAGGCCGCGGCCGCAACCCACGACACCCCGATCCACTCACGCGAGACCGGATGCCGGACGACAAAGCTCAGCAGACTCACCGCGGCGAGGCCGTAGAGACACGCGCGGACGACCGCCGAGTACTCGCGGGTGCCCGCGAGCAGGGTATCCGGATCGTAGGCTCGGAGTACTGTGAGGACGGCAATACCTGTGACCAGCATCAACCCGAGCAAGAACAGTGGACTGTCAGGATTGCGATGGCTGAGTGCCTGGTGAACGGAGATGCCAAGCCATCCTGCGATCAGGAGACATGCGGCATCGAGCAACACCAGCAGGGCGGTGTACCTGCGCCAGTCGGTCGTCATGAGCGGAGCGCGCTCATCGCCTTCGCGTACATGGTGTTGACGAGCACCATCGCGCCGCCCGTCTCGAAGCGAAAGTCCATGGCGTTGAGCCCGAGTGTCTGCAGGGTTGCGGTCACGCGTTCCTGGCGCTCCGGCTCGCAGTACAGGACGAGGAATCCGCCGCCACCGGCGCCGGTGATCTTCCCGCCCTCGGCCCCGGCCCCCCGGGCCGCCTCATACCATTGATCAATCCACGGATCGGAGATGCCCGGAGCCAGCTGCCGCTTCGCACTCCACGACCGGTCCAGGCACTCACCGACGGACTCGATGTTGCCGCGGGCGAGTTCTTCGCGGAGCTCGATCGCAGCCTGCTTGATGGTGTGCAGGCTCCGGATCACGCTGCCGCGGTTCCGCTCACTGCCGCGCTTCTGCTCGGAGAGGATCTGAGCGGAGTTTCGCGATCTGCCGGTGAAGAACAGCATCAAACGGTCCTCCAGCCGGCTGGTCACATCGTGGGGCAGATCGATCGGGCGCACGCTGACTCCCGACGAGGTGAACTCCATGTAATTCAAGCCGCCCACCGCGGCGGCGTACTGGTCCTGCCGTCCGATCGGCATGCCAAGCTTGTCGATCTCGACCTGGCAGGCCAGGTCGGCGACGTCTTCCTGCTTCATGGGGATGCGACAGAAAGCGGCCATCGCTTTGATCAGTGCCACCGCGACGGTGCTGGACGAGCCGAGCCCGGTCCCCGGGGGAACCTGCGACGCAAGAAAGACGGACAGCCCGGTATGGATGCCGAAGTGGTCGATGATCACCTTCGGCAGACGCAGGTCGCCGTCCCAGAGCGGCGGCTCGTCGAATCCGTACCTGTAGAACATCTGATAGTCGGACGACGACACCTGGATGTGTGGGGCGTCGTTCGGCGATGCGATGACGTAGAAGTACTTGTCGATCGTGGTGCTGATCACCGCCCCCCCGTATTTGCCGTAATAGGCTTCGAGGTCCGTCCCGCCTCCGGCGAGGCTGAGCCGGAGCGGGGCCCGCACGATCAACACGATGGCTCGCTCCGCGTCACCGGCTCAATCAAGCAGCCTCCGGCGCACCGAGTTCGGTGATCGCATGCTCGAGAACGAGGTGACAGCCCTCCGTGACCCCGTAGTCATTGACGGGAACGTGAATCGCGACGTCGACCATGTCCACCAGGCGGCCGCCGCCGAAACCAACCAAGGCGACCGTCACCGCGCCCAGGGCACGAGCGACCTCGATCGCGGCGAGAATATTGGGCGAGTTGCCGCTCGCGCTGATGGCGATCACGACGTCGCCGGGGTTGAGCAGATTTGTCAACTGCTCGGCGAACACACGCTCATATGAGGTGTCGTTTGCCCAGGCCGTGACAAGGGCAATGTTATCGGTGAGCGACGTGACCCGGAGTCGTGCGCGGCCATCGACGATGGTGGCCTTGCCGAGATCGCAGGCGAAGTGGGTGGCGGTCGATGCACTGCCGCCGTTGCCGACCATGTACAGGTTGCGCTTCGCGAGCTGCGCATCGACGATGATGTCGACGACGCGCTCGATGATCTCGAGCGGCACCGCGCCCAGCGCGACGTTCACGCTCTCGAAATGATCGCGGACCACCTCCGTGGTGGTTGGCTTCAGGGTCAGTGCCATCCTTGTCTCCTCTCAAAGATGCGTCCAATCGCAATCGCCCGGCTCGCCGGACAGGCTCCGCCGGCTCGGACACCTGGGGTGCGCGAGCTGCCCTCCGCGGGGCTGACCGACGAGGTCAGCCGGCCGCGCTGAGGATCGTGGGGTTTACATCAACAGGGATCTGGCGCCCCAGCAGCCGCACGAGGATCCGCACCCGATCCGGTGCATCCAGGCACCGATCGAAGACGGCATCGATCATGGCGAGCGCTCCGGCCTCCACCCGCAGCCTCTGTCCTGGCTGGAACCCGGCTCCCAGGTGGCGCGGCTGCGCCGTCACGAGCCGCTGGCGCAGCTCCTCGAGCACGGCGTCGTCCATCACCGCGGGATCGGAGCCATGGCGGAGCACCTGACGAATGCCCGGCGCCCAATACACCCCATGCCACGCCGAGAAGTTCGCCGGCGGCCGGAAAAAGACGTAGCCGGGAAAAACCCAACGATGCCGCCCATCACGGACGCTGCCGGCGCGCGTCCCGCGAGGGTGGCGAAATTCAGGGGCATAACTCTCCGTGCCCTGGAGCGCGAGGAACCTGCAAACCTTCAACTCGGTTCCGGGTGCGGTGTTCGCCACGTACCACATTCCCGCGCATCGTAGGTGGCAGCAGTTACATACCAGTGAGGACGATCGCCACGGACGCTGACGATTTCGTAACTCTGCGAGACCCTTTTCCATCGTGCGTGCGCCCGATCGCAGCTTGGAGGACCATGCCGGTCGGGAGGTCGGGGCCCGCGGCGGCGCTCATCCTCAAACGGACCACGGCCACAGGACTGTAACCGTCGAACGATCAGGCGATGGCGGAATGCGTCGTGTCGTCCTGCTGCGCGGCGCCGAGGTCAATGGCGGTGGTCCGGTTCGACGCGGCCGCGAACACGTAGCCGAAGCCCCGCAGCGATCGAATGTAGAAATCGCCCTGCAGATGCGGTCGAATCTTCTTACGGAGCCGGAGCACGTAGACGTCGATCGCCTTGGCGGTGGCGACGAAGCTGTCTCCCCACGCCAGCTGAAGCAGCTGGTCCCGGCTCAGGACGCGATCCGGGTTCTCCATGAACACCCGAAGCAGGGTGAGCTCCCGGGGTGTGAGCGAAACCCGGACCCCCTTGACGACCACGGTCATGTGCTGCTGGTCGAGCAGAACGTCCCCGATCGAGAGGCTGGTGTCCTCGGTGCGGGTCGCTCCCCGTGTGAGGCTGGCTCGCCGCAGCAGAGCGCGTACGCGAGCCAGGAATTCATGTGGGGAGAATGGTTTCCTGATGTAGTCATCGGCGGCGGTCGTGAGGCCGCGCACGACCTGATCCTCCTCGCCGCGCTCGGAAACGATGATGATCGGGACCAGCGGATTCAGCTTCCGGATCTGCTGACACAGACGGACTCCGTCGTGATGCGGCAGCGCGGTTTCGATGGTCACGAGGTCGACCGCGTAGGCCTGGATGATCTCGAAGGCAACCTTCCCGTCGAGCGCCGTAAATGTGCGGTGGCCGTCCTGCTTGAGCAGGAAGGTCATCAGCTCCAGTTGGAGTGGGTCGGGCTCAATGACCAGTACCGTCGCCACACCCACACCCCCGTGCTGGCGGCAACTGGGTGATGGGCGAGCTCACAGGGGGCAGATCGATGTCCCCCACGCCGCGAGCCAAAGGAATCCCAACGTCGCGCCAACGGACGCGACGATGTGCCGTCCCCATCGGTGTCCCCACTGCCCCTCCGAAACGCTCCCCCTGGCGGTTCGAGCGTTCGGAAGGATAATCCATCTGACAGGAGCGATGTCAAGAACGACAGGATCTTGGCTGCCTCTTAACCGGAGACCAGCTTCGCCAGATGGGCCTTGTACAGCGCTCCCATACCGGCTGTGGTCAAAAGTGGACTGCACACCAGTGGATTGGGCATGGTGGTCGGGGCAAAGCGGGCCTCATCTGACGATCAGGTGGGTGGGAGTGAACGACCAGGCGTTGTAGCTGACGTGGTGGGCATCCATGTAGGCCAGGAATCGGTTAACGACTGATATTGCTGTGGTTGTGCTGAGGTGAAGATCCGAACACATGGATGCGTACTGCCCGTTGGGCAGGAATGCCCACTCACCCACGAACACCGGGAGGGTAGCCGCCTCGACGCCGAACATGGGGTCCCAGTATTGAGACGAAAGGTCGCCCTGGAAGTACGTGTGGACGGAGTACACGACATTGGTGTCCGCAAGCAGATGCCGGGTCACGCCGGTCAGGTTGTCGACATTGACCGCCTCGGCGACCAGCGGTTGGGTCACCGCGCCGGCGTTACGTATCGCGTGAGCCAGCTGATCGAACCCGACGACCTGCACCGACGCTCCTGACGCGCTCGCAACCGAGCCACCATGTGCCCAGATATTCCATTCGGCGTCGGTCGTGGGGCCGGACCCGATGCTGGGCTCGTTGAAGAGATCGAAGAGGACATTGGGATCGCTGCGAAATGCAGCGGCCACGCTTGCCCACTGGCTCACGACCTCCGGGTGAGGCAGCGAGATGCCGGCGACGGCGCAGCCCGCGCGCTTGTCCTCGAACAACGCCAGGACGACGTATAGCCCAGCGGTTTCGGCTTGTCGGGCAAGCTGGATAAGCCGGGGAAGGTATCCCGCGTCGCTGCTGACCAGGCAGGCGCTGAAGGGCAGACGCAGCTCATTCATTCCCCACGAATGCATCGCCGCGAACGCGGCCGGCGTCAGCCATGTCGTCGTTTGATACGCGCCGGCGACGTTGTAACTCTGAATCTGGGCTCCGCGAAGGACCACCGGCGTGCCCCCCGCGTCGACCAGCAGCCTGCCCTCGGTGTGCAGTGGACCATGCAATTGCGAATCCAGTGCCGGGCGCGACGGTGACGCCGAAGTGGGTGGCGAGGGGACCGCCGGCGTGGGGGTGGGCACGACCGCGGCGGTGCTCGAACACGCAACCATCACGACGGCTGCGAGTGCTGCGAGTGTCGCTCGGACTGGCCTGCGAAACACGCGGCTAGCCTACTCGCCGGTCGCGAGGAGGCTGCCTGATCTGTTATGGCGTATCGGTCTCCGGCCGGCGCTTTCGCACCACGTCGCCAACATAGAGACGCTTGCCGCAGCCGAGGCACTTGAAGATCGGCCGCCCCGGCGGCTGCGGCCAGTCATCGGGCCCACGTTCATCTCGTGTCGTTGGAGCGAAGTTCAGCGGGATCAGACGATCGGCCCCGCAGTGGCCGCAAAAGAGCAAAACGTGCGAATGGTGGCAGCCTGGGGACGTTCGGTGTGTTCGCTGGATTACCGACGCGCATATCGGCGATGATTGGGTTCTCAAAGCCGGACGCTTGAGCTGAACGATCGTGAAGGAACGGAGATGACGGAACCGGTGAGCAGGCCCTCGCTGCGTCAGAAGCTGCTGATTGCCGCCGGAGCCTGCCTCGTCCTGCTGGTTGCGACCGTCGAGCTGGCGCCCGTCGTGCACTCTCCCGGCCCGAAGACGAGCCCCGCACTCGCGCCCGCGGAACGGCGAAGCTTCACGGCGGTCGCAAGCGCGTCCGGGGCGCTGACGCGAGCCGGCTCGAGCTTCGTCATCTGGGCGCCCTTCAGCCAGGGCGACGATGTGCGTCTCCGGGTCGGCCAGCCGGGGTTGGTCAGCGTCGACGCGTTGCCGGGTCAGAGCTTTGCTTCCAAGGTCATTTACATCGAGACCAGCGCGACCCAGGTCAACGGGGTGCCCGAGTACTTCGCGGAGAGCACGCTCACCACCACCGACCCGCGCCTGCGCAACGGTCAGACCGCGACCGTGAACGTCACGGTGGCAAGCGTCAGCTACGTCCTGACGGTGCCGCCCCATGCGCTGTTCAGCGGTGCGAGCGGTGCGCTCCAGGGCCTCCAGCAGGGAGAGCAGGTCATGCTCGCTCCCGGGTAAGAGACGGGCCACTGCTCAGGCCGAGGCAGCCAGGAGTGCCTCACCAGCGCGCACGTACCGCGTCGCGCCAACCGAGCGATAGAAGCTGAGCGCGCGCCGGAGCTCGATGTCTCCCTCGCTGCGCCGGTTCTCCTTGATGAGGATCTCGGCGAGCCACAGCCGGTCGGGCGCCTCCGTGGCGACGGCGCCCATCTCTGCGCAGATGTCGGCCGCCTGTCGCAGGTCCCCCATCGCGAAGCAATTTGTCGTCCTGGCCCATGGCGAATCGACGCCGGCGAGCAGCTGGGTGACGTCCTCCGCTCGCCCCAGGGCGGCTGCCGCCCACGCGAGGGTGTGCAGTTCGTCGACGACCTGGCCGATCGGCGTCCCGGACCGCAACTCGGCGAGGAGTTCGTCGAGCAAAGATCCGGCCCGCTCCTGATCGCCACACTCGCAGAGCACGTGAGCGGATCCAGAAAACGCCTCGGCGAGGATCTGGGGGTCTTTTGCGAGGCGGGCAAGACCGATGGCGAGGTCGACATCGGAGAGTGCCCCGGCCGCATCGTCCCGTCCCAACCGGATCAGCGCCCGTGTCACGTAGCAGATCGCGGCGAAGTAGTGTGGCGAGCCCGCCTCCACCTCGGCGATGATCGCGTCCACATCGGCGAGCGCTCGCTCCCAGTCGCCGAGTTGGTAGTGGACGCTGCCCAGTCCACCTCGCAGCCACCGGCCGTACGCCACCTGTCCAAAACGCGCGACCGCGTCCTCCACCTCCGCCCAGCATGAGAGCGCGCGCTGCAGGTCGCCGCGCGTCCAATACCAGCCGGCCAGGTTGTTGGTTGCACGGCAAATCTCAAACGGAGCCTGCGCTTCCGTCGCAATTGCCGCGCTCCGCCGGAGGTCCTCGGCGCCGTCAGGATCGCCCATGAACATCTTTGCGCCGCCGATGATGTTCAGTGCGTGGGCACGCAATCGCCGAGACCGAATTGCTCTGCCATCGCGAGCGCTTCGCGTCCGAGCTGGATCGCGTCGGCGGTCTCACCGGCGATCAGGAACCGGCTTGCGGCGCTGCAGGTCACGTACGCCTTGGCTCGCGAGGGCTCGAGGTCGCTGACGAGCCGGCGTGCCTCCGTCAACGCCTGGAACGAGCGGTCCCGATCGCCGCGAAACCAGTGCAGCTCGCTGAGCACCGCCTCGGCTTCCGCGGCGGTCTCTCGATCGCCGCAGGCGAGCAACTCGCCGCACACGCCGCGGCAATCCCCTCGAGATCGACATCACCCGGCGAGATACCGCGTGCGAGCGAGCTTGAACAGCAGATGCGCCCGGTCCAGGCGAATCGGCCGCCGCGAGCTCCAGGCCGGATCGGTAGAAGCGGATCGAGCTCGCGTAAGCGTTGAGCGCGAAGGCCCGGTCGCCCGCCTCGCGCAGGCTGTCCGAGCGCGGACGCGGCAAGGGCTGCGTCCGGCGGCTCGCCCGCCGCGCGGCAGAGCTCGAGCGCGCTCAGGTAGTGGTGCGCGAGCATCTCCGCGTGGTCCTCGCTGCGGCCCGAGCGACCCGATCCACTCCGCCGCCAGACGATGCTTGGCGGCACGCCGGCTGCGCGGGATCTGCCCATAGGCGACGTCGCGGACCAGCACGTGCAGGAACGCGTATTCGGCCTCGTTCGCCACCGAGAGTCCGGCGCGCGCGCTGCACGAAGTCCTTGCGCTCGAGCGCGTGCAGTTGCGTCTCAGCTGCCTGCCGCTCCAACCCGCCGATCTGCGCGACGGCGCCCAGCCAGAACACCTTGCCCATCACCGCCGCGTTGTGGAGCAGGCGTCTTCTCCTCGTCCGGCAGGGCGTCGAGCCGCGCGGCGATGATGCCCTGCACGGTTCCGGGCAGCGGCAGTGTCCTCGGATCCCCGCGCTCCGCGAGCATGCGGACGTACTGCTCCGCGTACAGCGGGTTGCCGCCGGCGTGCGCGAGCAGCGCCTGCTGCGTCTCCGCGGCGATCACCGGTCGCTCGCACGAGCCTGTTGATCAGGTGCGCGGTCTCGTCGTCGGACAGCGGTGCGAGCGAGAGCGGTGGTTGCGTTGCGTTTGCCGCCGCCCCATCCCGGGCGACGTTCCAGCAGTTCCGGCCGCGTGGTGCAGATGACGAGCATCGGCACGCCGCCGGCCCAGTCGACGAGATACTCGATGAAGTCGAGCAGGTTGTCGTCCGCCCAGTGCAGGTCCTCGAAGACGAGCACCAGCGGACGCCGCTCGGCGAGCGCCTCGAAGAAATCGCCGCCACGCGGTGAAGGTCTCGTCGCGGCGATCCATCCCGGCGTCGCCCTCGCCGGCGAGCCCGGCGAGCGGTCGCAGATGCGCCTCGATCCACTGCGCGTCGTCTGGATCGCGGGATCGCCTCGGCGACGGACGCCCGCAGCTTCGCGCCGGCCTGCTCGGGCGAGTCGGTGTCCAGGATTCCCGCCTGCGCCTTGACCATCTCGGCGAGCGCCCAGAAGGTGACCCCGTCGCCGTACGGCAGCGAGCGACCCTGCCGCCAGCACGATCAGTGCGCTCGGGCTCCGCATCGACGCGCAGGAACAGCTCGGCGACCAGACGGCTCTTGCCGATACCCGGGACCCCGACGATGGTCACGCAGTTGCGGTGTGCGTTCGTCACGCACCCGTGCGAGCGCGTCCGACAGCGCACCGAGCTCGCGCGTCGCGGCCGACCAACGGCGTGTGCCGCGCGGACGCGAGGTCGACCCCGTACCGCGAGCGCGCCTCGACCGCCTCCCAGACCGGGATCAGCTCTGCCTTGCCCTTGGCAGCCACCGGCTCGGCCGCGCGATACGTGATCACCTGCGACGTGGCGTGGTAGGTCGCCTCCCCCACCAGGACGCCGTTGACCGGCGCCGCGCGCCTGCAGGCGCGCCGTCGTGTTGACCACGTCCCCCGAGGCCATGCCCTCGCCCTGGGTGGGACGGGCGCCGAGCGCCACCAGCGCCTCGCCGGTGTTGACGGCGATGCGCAGCTGCAACTCCGCCTCCTTGGTGAGCACCCAATCGCGGATCGCCAGGGCCGCCCGCACCGCCCGCTCGGGATCGTCCTCGTGGGCGACGGGTGCCCCGAACAAGGCCATCACGGCGTCGCCGATGAACTTCTCGACGGTCCCCCCGAAGCGCTCCAGCTCGGCGCGCAGCCGCGCGTAGTACGGGGAGAGCAGGGCGCGCACATCCTCGGGATCGAGCTGCTCCGAGCGAGACGTGAACCCGACCAGGTCGGCGAACAGCACCGTCACGATCTTGCGTTCCTCGCGCGCTGCGGTGCCGGGCTCGTCCATGGGCGTCGCGCACGCAGAGCAGAAACGCGCCCCCGACTGGTTCTCGTGCCCGCAGGCAGGACAGCGGGTCATCCGCGAGAGCGTACGCCGATGTGGAGGTGCACGAAAACGGCTCAGCCGGACGTGAGCGCGTAGTCGATAGCCTGGTCCAGATCCATGGCAGCTCCCTCTCGCCAGGCAGCGGCCCACACACTTTCGGCGCAGCCGGCGCGCGCGGCATCCAGGTGGCGTTGATGGATGCCGGAATCGGCGGAGGTGGGGTCGCGACGTAGAAACGCGCGGTGGGTATGCGCAGCACCAGCCATACGGGCGGCAGCGGGAGCATCGCCTTGAGCAGCCGCGACGCCGGCCAGTGCAAACAGCGACACGATGGCGTACCCCTTGTGTCCCAGCTCACGAGACAAAGCAAGCGCCTCTCGGAGCAGGCCCCTGGACTCGTCGTACCGTTCCTGCGCCAGCGCGACCCATCCGAGGTCCGCGAGCGCAAAGCTGAGGTGCCGCTTGTCGCCAATTGAGCGGGCCAGGTCCAAGCCTTCCGAGATCAACGCCAGTGCGCGGTCGTTGTCGCCGGCCATGAAGGCCATTTCGCCGAGATTCACCAGGGACAGCGCGATGCGGGAAACGTCGCCGAGGTCCTTGCGCAGCAAGTAGCCCTGCTCATACATCGCCGTTGCGCGTGCGTTGTCGCCGGCGATGCGCGCAACCTCGCCGAGGTTGTTGTAGGCGACCGCTAACGTGTACTGGTCACCCGCCAGACGCGCCGCGGCGACTGCCTCCTCCCCGAGGGCGAGCGATTCGTCCAGATCATCCTCCGACTGGTACACCGACAGATGGGTCGCGGCAGTCGCCACGTCCTCCTGTGAGCCCGTCTGACGCGCGCACGCCAGGCTCTCTTTGATCATTGCGAACGAGTCGCTGTTGGCACCCTGCTCGCCGGCAAGGTATCCGGCGCCGTCGAGGGCTTTGGCTCGCGCCCTGGTCGCCGACGGATCCGCCACGGCGAGTGCCCGGCTCAGCCATCGCCTGCCCTCGCTCACATGGCCGCGCATGTACCAGAACATCCACAGAGCGGCGGACAACCGCAGGGCGACCTCCGGCTCACCGTTGCCGAGCGCCCACTCCAGACTCCCCCGCAGGTTGTCGTGCTCGGCCTCGAGCCGCGTGAGCCAGGTGCCCTGGTGTCGCCGCTTGAGCTCGGGCTCGGCACGCTCGGCCAGCTCCAGAAAATACAGCGCGCGCTTGCGCTCGAGTGTGTCGGCGGCGCCACTCTCCTCGAGCCGCTCGCGCGCGAACTCTCGAATGGTCTCCAGCATCGTGTAGCGGCGCTCGGCGCCCGCGTGCTCCTCGGCGCGCAGCAGGCTCTTGTCGACCAGTGACGCCAGCGTCTCGAGATTCGACCCGCAGACCTCCTCCGCAGCGGCAAGCTCACACCCGCCGTTGAAAACGGCGAGAGATGCAAGCAGACGCTGCTCGGGTTCGGTCAGCAGCTGATAGCTCCACTCGATCGTCGCTCGCAACGTGCGCTGCCGTTCCGGGGCGTCGCGCGCCCCGCCGACCAGCAACGGCAGGCGCTGCTGAAGCCGATCCAGCAGCTTGTCCAACGAGAGGAGCTTCGTCCATGCCGCCGCAAGCTCGACTGCGAGCGGCAGCCGATCGACGCGCGTGCAGATCGCCTCGACCGTGGGACGCGTCTGTGCGCCAAGCGCGAACGCCGGCCGCAGCGCGTGGACGCGCTCCACGAACATGACAACCGCCTCGTCGATGAGCAGCGATTCGACCGCGTACTCGTGCTCCGCGCCCAGACGCATCGGCTCGCGGCTGGTGATGAGCAGCGTGACGTCGGGGAAGGCGGCCGAGAGCCGGGCGAGGGTCGCGGCGGCCGCCGGCAGCAGATGCTCCACGTTGTCGATCACGAGCAGCATGTGCTTTGCCTGCAAATGGCTTTCGAGCGCTTGCTCCACCGTCTCGCCGGAGGCTTCGCGCAGTCCGAGCGCGCGTGCGATGGTCCCGATCAGGAGCCCCGGATCAGTCAGCGCCGCGACACTGACGAACCACACCCCGTCGCGATACGCATCGACGAGCTCGGCCGCCGCCTGCAACCCCAGGCGCGTCTTGCCGCTGCCGCCCGGCCCCGTCAGCGTGAGCATGCGCACGTCATCCCGCCTGACCATTGCGAGCACCTCGGTGAGCTCGAGCGTGCGGCCCAGGAACGGCGTCGGCTGTATGGGCAGGTTCGTCTGGTTGAGACTCCGCAGCGGCGGGAAGGCCTCGTCGCCGAGTTGGAAGATCCGCTCCGCGGCCTGCAGATCCTTGAGCCTGTGAAGGCCGAGGTCACGCACCGCGACGCCGTCGTCGAGCAGCCTCGTGGTCGGCTCGGAGAGCAGGACCTGACCGCCGTGACCGGCCGCGGCGATGCGCGCGGTGCGGTGGACGTCGATCCCCGCATACCCTTCATCGGTCAGCAGCGGCTCGCCGGTGTGCAACCCCATGCGAACCCGGAGCGGTCCCCCCAGCAGCGCCCGCTGCCCCTCGGCGGCGGCCACGACCGCGTGCTTCGCGCCGGCGAATGCGTAGAAGAACGCATCGCCCTGCGTGTCGACCTCAAATCCACCGTGCGCCGCGAATGCGCTGCGGAGCAGGCGGCGGTGCTCAGCCAGCGCCTGGACGTAGCCCTCGCCCAGGGTCTGGAGGAGCTTCGTCGATCCCTCGACGTCCGTAAACAGGAACGTGACCGTGCCGACGGGACGAGCTGGTCGGGTCATTCGCGTGTCGTCTTCCAGGACTCCGCGGCCGCAGGACCGGGCGTCCTGCGGTCAGCGCGTTACCGGGTCGCTCTCGTGGGCTTCGGCGGCGATGGTGATGTCGATCCGCTCGCCACACGTGGGGCACTCGGCCGGCCGCTGGATCAGCCGCCGATGACCGTCCGGGGCCTTGCCATCGGTGATCAACACGGCGACCGTGCTGCTGCATCCGAGGCAGTCGTACGCGAGATGCATCGCGCTCACCCGGCTGCCGACCAGGGTGACGTCGTCATCCATCATCACCAGTCCTCCGTGACTCCCGTTGTGGGATCGGGGCAATGCTGGCACGACGCAGCCCGAAGCGCCATCTCCTTGACCATGGCATGAGCAGATGGTCATTGTTGGCGCCACGGTCGCTCGCGACCACCACAGGAAGGGGATGACGCATGAAACGAGGCAGCACCATCGGTGCAGCCGCGGGACTGCTCGCCGTCACCGCGACCGGGCTGGTCCTCGCGGGGCCGGCCTTCGCTGCAACGGGTGCCATCTACGAATGGGGGAAGCCGGTCGCGACCGGAGGGCCCGGCCCCTACCCGACCGTCGATCAGACCTTCGCCGGCGCCGTCCAGATCGACGCCGGCAATGCGTCGGACCTCGTCGTCCTCTCCGATGGCACCGTCTGGGGCTGGGGCTTCACCGAGGTCGGCGCCCGCTCGATGACGGCGGTCCAGATTCCCGGGCTGCAGCACGTGATCCAGCGCCCGGTGGACGGCAACCACGATTTCGCCGCGCTCGAACAGCCCGGCGGCAACGCGTCGTGCCCGGGATCCTCGACCGTCATGACCTGGGGCCTCAACGGCGCCGGTGACCTCGGCCTCGGCGACAGCCATTTCACCCACGTTTACGCGACGGCGCAGGACGTCAAGGCGCTCGATTGCCAGAACGTCGTCCAGCTCGCCGCGGCCAACGCCCACATGCTCGCGCTCACCGCCACAGGGAACGTCTATGTGTGGGGCGGCGGTGGCGCCGACCTCGGCCTGGGCCCGAGCGTCCTGCGGGAGATCTCGCCCACGCTCAACACGGCAGCGTCGGCACTGACCGGTGGGACCTCAGCCGGCGTCGTGATCACCGCCGGGGTGGCGGAGGGCGGGCTGCTGGCCGGCGGCCAGGCGTACTCGTGGGGCAGCAATGCCTTCGGGCAGTGTGGGTGCGGCTCGACCGCCGCGGCGATCTACACGCCCACCGCGGTCAGCCAGGGATCGGTGAGCTTCAGCTGGATCGACCAGGGAGGCAACTACGACGACCAGAACGGCCATGAGCTCGCGCTCACGTCGGCGGGTGCGGTGTGGGCGTGGGGCGACGGCGCCCAGGGCCAGCTCGGCACCGGCGGGACCACGAGCAGCAACGTCCCGGTCGCGGTCTCGGGGCTGACCAGCGGGATCGTCGACGTCCGGGCCGGTGGCGAACACTCGATGGCCCTGGACTCCGCCGGCAACGTCTGGGCCTGGGGCAGCAACGGGAACGGTCAGATCGGCAATCGGGGCAAGAACCAGCTCGTGCCGGCCAAGGTCCTCACCGGCATCACCGAGATATCCGCCGGCTCGCTGCACTCGCTGGCGCTCGGATGATGCGCGGCTCGATGGGCTGCGCGGCGCTCGCGGTCTGCCTCGGGACGATCGGCGGTTTTCCTATGAACGCCGGCGCCAGCGGTCCAAGCGTGTACGAATGGGGCAGACCGGTGGCCCCGGGCGGCCCGGGGAAGCTACCCGCGGTGGACCAGACATCGAGCACCCTCGTCACCATCGACGCGGGTAACTTCGGCGACGTCCTCGTCGTCAGCGACGGCACGGTCTGGAGCTGGGGCATCACCTCCATGACGCTCACGCAGGTCCCCGGAGTGACGAAGGTGGTCCAGCGTCCCGTCGATGGCAACGGGACTTTCACGGCCATTGAGCAGCCCGGCGCGGATGCAGCGTGCCCGACGTCGACCACCGTGGTTCATTGGGGAAAGCAGCAAGCCCCCGCGGTGGTGAACCAACTGAACTGTCAGAACGTCGTCCAGGTCGCCGAGGCGGCGGGGCACACCTTCGCGCTCACGTCGACCGGACAGGTCTACGTCTGGGGCGGCGGCGGGGATGCGCTCGGCCTCGGGTCGGGCGTCACGTCGGAGAAGAATCCCACGTTGAACCCGACGCTGACGGCGCTCACCCACGGCACGTCGTCGGGTGTGGTCATCACCACGGGCATGACCATGGGCGGCATCCTCGTCAACGGGCTGGCGTGGTCGTGGGGCAACAACCAGTACGGGCAGTGCGGTTGTGGCAGCACCGCCGCGCAGATCGCCTCGCCGACGCCGGTCAACCAGGGTGCAACTCGCTACACGTGGATCGACCAGGGCGGCAACCTCACGAATGACGGCCACGAGCTAGCGCTCGACGGGACCGGCGCCGTCTGGGCGTGGGGCGATAACGCCGGCGGGCAGTTGGGCATCGGTTCGAGGACCAACAGCAACGTTCCGGTCGCGGTCACCGGACTGCCGGCGGGGATCGTGGACGTTCGCGCCGGCGGTCAGCACTCGCTGGCGCTCGACAATGCCGGAAACGTCTGGGCCTGGGGTGCCAACCAGTACGGCCAGGTCGGGAATGGCACGACCACGAACGTCCTGCTGCCTGTCAAGGTCCTGTCTGGCGTCACCCAGATCTCGGCCGGCTCCTTCCACTCCCTCGCCGCCTGATCGCGCCTGCTGCGCCGTCGACCCGGTCGCACCAGCGACCCGCCTACGCTGACTGCATCAGCAGCGCCTGCGCCCGGCGGATATAGCGGGTCGCATCCACGGAACGATAGAAGTCGATGGCCAGCCGAGCATGAACTTGCGCCTCCGCACGGCTGCCCTGCGCAGCGAGTGCCTCGGCAAGCCAGAACTCGATCCCTGGCCTCCTCGGTTCGGGCTCCCATGGCGCCGCAGACGTCAGCCGCACGGCGCAGATCTCCAGCAGCGAAAGCGCGCGCAGCTTGCACCCAGGGGACATCAAAGGGTGGCATGACCTCGATCAACTCCTGTCCTCGGCCCAACGCGGACAACGTCCAGCTGAGCATGTGGATGGTGTCGAGTGCGTTGCTCGTCCCTGTCCCGGCCCGGAGAAGGC
Source organism: Candidatus Dormiibacterota bacterium (assembly GCA_963768105.1). Classification (GTDB taxonomy): domain Bacteria; phylum Chloroflexota; class Dormibacteria; order Aeolococcales; family Aeolococcaceae; genus Palsa-851. Next base: position 268,973 of record CAVYGR010000008.1, read on the forward strand.
CCAGGGATTCGTCGACAAGCACCGTGGCGCTCGCGAGGTCGCCGGTTTCACGAAAGACGTGCGCGCAGCACGCCAGCGCGCCATACAGGATCTGTGGATCCTTGACGAGATGGCCGAGCTCCAGCGCACGTTCGCTGTCTGCAAGCGCCCCCGAATGGTCGTCCCGCGCGATCCGCATGAGCGCCCGGATCGCGTACAGGCCCGGCGCCGAGTAATGGGGCGAGCCGGCTTCGACGTCGCCGAGGAGCGCGTCGGTGAGGCGGAGTGCCTCATGCCATTCACCCCGGTCGAACGAATCCAGTGCGCGACAACCACGAATCCAGCGCTCGTCCTCGATGAAGCCAAAACGCGAAGCGGTGTCCGCCGCTGCCTCGATGACCGGGGCTGAGCGCTCGAGATTGCCGCGGGCCAACAGCACCGCCCAGAGGTTCACCTGTGCCTGACAGATGGCCGCAGGCATCTTCGCCTCGATCGCAATGGCGAGGCTTTCCTCGAGATCATCAATACCGCCGGAGTCGCCGAGATCCATTCGGGCGACGCCGATAGTGTTCAAGGCGTGGGCACGCAGATCGTCCTTGTCCAGCTGCGCCGCCACATCGAGCACCGAGCGCCCGAGCAGGATCGCATCCGCAAAGTCCCCGATTAGCATCTTCACCCGGGCGATGCTGCTGATCACCGAGGCGGTGCGGGCCGAGGGCTCGCAGCCATCCACGAGCTCTTGAGCCATGTCGAAGTGCCTGGTAGCATGATCGGTGTCGCCCCGGCGCCGATGCACCCACGCAAGCTCTGCCTGGGCTTCTGCGGCCGCCTCTGTATCGCCAACCGCCAATAACTCGTCAGCGGCTGCGGCAAGCACGTCCGGCTCGAGACTGCCCGCGATTTTTCGCGTTCGGCCAAGGTCGAACAACAGCCGCGCGTGCTCTCTCGAGCCGCTCTCGGCCAGGCCCAGCGCGGAGTCGTAGTAGCCTGCCGCCGCCGCGTACGCCATGAGTGAGCGCGCGCGCTCGGCGGCGTCGCGAAGACTGTTCAGCGTCTGCCGTGAGGTATCCGCGTCGATCGGCTGCCCGGTGGCGCGGCGAAGCTCCAGCGCGCTGAGGTAATGGTGCGCGAGCATCTCGGCGTGGTCTTCGGGCCGACCGAGCGATGCGATCCAGTCAGCGGTCAGCCGGTGCTTTTCGGCACGTTCCCTACGAGGAATCTGCCCGTACGCCACATCCCGAACGAGCACATGCAGGAACGAGTACTCGTCCTCATCCGCGACGGACGATCGGCGCGCGCGCTGGACGAAGTCCTTGCGCTCCAGCGCGTGGAGCAGGCGCTCCGCGGTGCGGCGATCCATTCCACCGACGACCGCGCCAAGCCAGAACACCTTGCCGAGCACCGCGGCGTCCTGCAGCAGGCGCTTCTCTTCGACCGAGAGCGCGTCGAGGCGTGCCGCGATGATTCCCTGCACGGTCTCCGGGACGGGTAGTCCCTCGGGGTGGCTGCGCTCGGCGAGCATGCGCACGTATTGCTCCGCGTAGAGCGGGTTGCCGCCGGCCCGGGCGAGAAGTTCCTGCTGCGTTTCCGCTTCCATCACGGGGCGCTCGCTCAGGGTGCTGATCAGCTGCGCCGTTTCCTCGTCGGACAGCGGCGCGAGCGACAGCCTGATGGCGTTGCGAGTGGCTCCCGCCCACCCGGGGCGACGCTCGAACAGCTCGGGCCGAGTCGTGCAGACCACCAGCATCGGGACGCCGCCTGCCCAGTCGACCAGGTGCTCGATAAAGTCGAGCAGATTGTCGTCCGCCCAGTGCAGGTCCTCAAATACCAACACCAGGGCGTGCTGCTCGGCAAGCGCCTCGAAGAAGCGGCGCCACGCCGTGAACACCTCGTCGCGGCGTTCGCCGGCCGGCTCCGGGCCGGCGCTGATGCCGGCGAGCGGTCGCAAGTGGCCGCCCATCCACTCCGCGGCGTCTGGATCAGCGACCAACGCCGCAACCGCAGCGTTGAGCTTCGCCTCCGACTGCTGATTGCCGTCGGTCTCGAGGATCCCAGCCTGGGCCTTCACCATCTCCGAGAGGGCCCAAAAGGTCACCCCATCCCCATACGGCAACGAGCGTCCTTGCCGCCAGAGCACCACCTGACCCGGGTCAGATTCGATCCGCGCGAAGAGCTCTGCCACGAGGCGGCTCTTGCCGATTCCGGGTACCCCGACCAGGGTCATCAATTGCGGAGAGCGCTCGCGCTGCACCCGGTCCAGGGCCTCACCAAGCGCCCGCGAACTCATGAAACCGACCGACCAGCGGCGCACGGCTGGAATGGGCGAGATCCACACCGAGGCTCGAGCGCGCTTCGAGCGCCTCCCAGACAGGGACGGGCTCCGCCTTGCCCTTTGCAGTCACCGGTGAGGCCGCGCGGTAGGTGATCACGTGTGCAGTGGCCCGGTAGGTCGACTCCCCCACCAGAATGCCGTTCACGGGCGCTGCCGACTGAAGCCGGGAGGTGGTGTTGACCACATCGCCCGACGCCATCCCCTCACCCTCAGCGGTCCGGGCGCGGAGCGCCACCAGAGCCTCGCCGGTGTTGACTGCGATGCGAAGCTGCAGGTCCGGCTTTTGCTCGAGCACCCAGTCCCGGATCGCCAAGGCGGCACGCACCGCTCGTTCGGGATCGTCCTCGTGCGCGACCGGGGCACCGAACAGCGCCATCACCGCATCCCCGACGAATTTCTCGACCGTCCCGCCGAAGCGCTCCAACTCGGTGCGGAGGCGCCCATAGAACGGCGCGAGCAGGGCTCGAACGTCCTCCGGGTCGAGCTGAGCGGAGCGCGACGTGAATCCCACCAGGTCGGCGAACAGCACCGTGATGACTTTGCGCTCTTCGCGGGGGCCGACCGGATCGAGCATCGCAGCCCCGCAGTCCGGGCAGAACTTCGATGTCGCAGCGCTCTCGTGCCCGCACGCGGGACAGCTGCTCACCTCGCGAAGCGTACGCGCTGAGGCGCCGGCCGATAGTCGATACCGTCCGGCCCAGGTCAAGCAGGGCTCGAACGCCCGTAACCCGGTCCGATGCTCCTGGTTAACCTGGAATTCGCGACTAACGCGAGGTCAGCTCCGGCTCATTCTTGGCCGGATAGCTCGGCGGCCAGAGCGCGCAGCGTGGCGAGCTGACCATCGGTCGGCGCCGCCTCGGGACGGACCTCCCGCACCCGCTGGTAGGCCTCCGGCAATGACCACCCCATCATCACGAGGGCGGCGCATACCACCGTCGGGGTCCGTTCGATCCCGGCGTGGCAGTGCACCAGCACCTCATGGCCCTGCTTGACGAGTGAGGAGACGGTCACGGCCGCATCTCGAAGCTCCTCGACGGTCGGCGTGCCGTGGTCCTCGAGCGGAAGACGCCTGACCACGACCTCCGGCGGCCAATGGCCGGCGTCCGTTCCTTCCTCGCGCAAATCGACAACGCAGTCGATCCCCTCGCGGGTGACGCGGGCGGCGTGGCGGCCGGCTGCGGCGGATCCCATCCACAAACCGGGAACCACGCGAGCGACATCCGGTCCGCGGCGCAACATCTCCAATACAATGGCCGAACTTCCGCCTCATCGGGAGGCACCCGGAAGGATCAGGTAAGGTTTGGGCGGCGAGAGCCCAGTCAGAGCATGCAGCCAGAGCAACTCCGCAAGCTCACTCGGAAGTGGGCGATTCCCATCATCGTGGTGATGGTCCTCGGGGCCGCCGCCTCGTATCTCATCAGCAAGCGTTTGACGCCCTTTTATGCGGCCACGGGCAGCGTGGAAGTGGCCGCAAGTCCCGGCCAACAGATCGGCTCCGGCGCGGGCAATGCCGGCGAGGCGACTGCCACGGCGGCGTCGCTCTTGACCGCGCCGTCGCTGCTCCAGGAGGTCATCACCAAGCTGCACCTGAACACGACAGTCGACAAGCTTTCCAAGGAGGTCTCGGCAGTCGCGCAGACCAACACCGACCTTGTCACGGTCACCGCGAACGACCCCTCCCCGGCCCGCGCGGCGCAAATCGCCAATGAGCTCATGAGCGACTACCAGGTCGAGGCGACCGCTTTGAACGCCGCGCTATTCGCCCAAGGCGGCGCAGCCATACAGGGCCGTATCGACACCGTCCAGGGAAACATCAACGCTGAACAGCAGCAACTCCTCGCCATGCAGAGGGCCGGCCACGACACGACCGCGCTACAGCGGCTGATCGACGAAAATAATGCGTACCTCACCCAACTCAATATCGAACTCGGCGCATACCAGGCTGGGCAGGCGCAGACACTCGGCGCGGTGTCGATTCCTCAAAGTGCGCTTATACCGACCAAACCCGCGTCGCCAAACATGCTCCTCAACACGGTTGCCGGGGGACTTGCGGCCCTGCTGATTGCTGCCGGCTTCGCCTACCTCTACGAATTTCTCGACCAAGGACTGAAGAACGCTGGGGACGTCCGCGAGCGTCTTGGGCTCCCGTGCCTTGGCGTCGTTCCGAAGTTCCGGCATATCGCGCCGCGCGGCGACACGGGGGGACCGAATCATCGCCACGACGAGGCGGTGCGCGAAGCCTACCGGCGGCTGCGGGTGAATCTGCTCTTCGCGGCGCCCGACGGCGACCTGAAGAGTGTGGTGATCACCTCGGTGCGTGCGGGGGAAGGCAAGACGTGCACCGCCGCCAACCTCGCGGTTGCGCTCGCAGGTTCCGAGCGGCATGTCTTGCTGATCGATGCTGACCTACGCAAGCCCGACCAGCACCGGTTGTTCGATGCGCCGCTTGAGGGCGGATTGAGCGAGTTGATTCTCAAGACCCCGGTGTCGACGCTGGTGCAGCTCAACGGCTATCGGACGACCAAGTTTGCGAATCTTTCGCTGCTCACCAGCGGCATCGTCCCCCCAAATCCCGCCGAGTTGCTGGCGTCGAAGCGTGCGACCACACTGCTGCACGACATCGGTCCGCGGGAGGATCTGATCATCATCGACACCGCGCCCGCAGGCCTGGTTAGCGATCCCTTCAGCATTGCTGCGGGAGCATCCGCCACGATCCTCGTCGTCGAAGCTGGAAAGACCAAGGCCTCTGAGGCAGCGGGCACGATTGACGCGCTTCGCGAGGTCGGTGCGAACGTTATCGGCGTGGTGCTCAACAAGTCCTCACGCCGCGTCGGTGCCGGGTATCGGTATGGCTATTCGCGGTACGGGGAGGTCAACGCAAGCCACGCCAATGAGGCCACTGCTGACGACCTCGTTCCGCCGCCAGCGGAATCGAACACATCGGCGAACGGGGCATCCAAGCTGGCTGGCACCCGCGCCACGCCCCTTGCACCGCCGCGCCAATAGAGGCGCCTTAACGCCGGCGTAATCATTCGTTTCCGGGGTTTGGGGCGATCGGCTACACTGCCGCCAGGAAGGGCGGATCCGAGGCGGAGGACGGGCACATGGCTTTCCCAGGGACGACCGGCCCGAGCACCAGGGCGCCGACCGATCCGCACCCGCCGGACGCGCCAGAGCCCACCGTAGAACTAGATGGCGTACGGGAACGGCTTGGAGCCGCCCCGGTCCAGAGCAACGGTCACAGCCGCTTGCCGGACGGCGCGAGGACCGGCCAGGTCATCTCGCCTGACGGGACCGCGTCTGGCGGCACCGCACGCTCGGTCTCTCTGCGACGGTGGATCGCGGCGCTGTTCGCGCTTGACCTGCTCGTGGCGGCAGTGGCCTCGGGCGCCGGGTTCGTGGTTCGCTTCGGTTCCAGCCAGGCTTCGCAGTCGCTCCAGGGGGTGCCCTACTGGCTGATCGCGGCTGTCTTGATCCCGGTGTGGGCCGCAGTGCTGGCTGCCGGCGGCGCCTATGACCGCAGGTTCCTCGGCGTGGGAGCTGAGGAATTTCGCAAGGTCGTTAACGCCGGAGTATGGCTTCTGGCACTACTGGTTTTCGCGGTCTTCGTCCTGCACGGGAGCCTCTCGCGTGCGTACGTCGCGATAACGTTCCCACTGCTGATTGCGCTTACGTTGTTGGAGCGGTATGCCATACGTAAGGCGCTCCATCGTCATGTGATTAATGGCCACGCGATCTATCGCACCATCATCGTCGGATCCCACGCGGCCGCCGCCGCGCTACGCGATCACATGAACCGCGCGCCTTGGGCGGGCTTCAACGTCGTGGGCGAGTACGACCCTGATGCGGAGCACATCAACGTCGAGGAGTTGGTTGACGCGGTTCGCCAAGCTGGCGGCAATACCATCGCTATCGCGGCCGCATCGGAAGGGGGTCCCCGCCGTGGCGCACTGCGTGCGCTCTCTTGGCGGCTGGAGGGCACGGGGATCCAACTCGTGGTGGCGCCGGCAGTCACCGACATCGCTGGTCCTCGCATCGTGGTGCGACCGGTACAAGGTCTGCCGCTACTGATCATCGAGGACCCGCAGATGAACGGAGGTCGGCGGCTCCTCAAGCTGGTGCTGGATCGAGCCGTCGCGTTGGCAGGGTTGGTGATTCTTAGTCCGCTGCTCGCAGCTCTCGCCGTGCTCGTCAAGCTGAGCAGTCGTGGTCCGGTCCTCTACAGGCAGGAGCGGGTGGGCGTGCACGGCGAACGCTTCTGGATATGGAAATACCGCACGATGCGCGTGGGCGCTGAGCAAGGAGCTCATCGATCTAGCCAACCTCAATCACACCGATGGGTTGCTCTTCAAGATTCGCAACGATCCGCGGGTCACCCCGGTGGGGCGCTGGATTCGGCATCACTCCCTCGACGAGCTGCCCCAATTGTGGAACGTGATGCGCGGGCAGATGTCACTTGGTCGGCCCACGGCCGCCGCTACCTCGCGAGGTGGATCAGTACGGCGACGAGGTTCGCCGACGCCTGCTAGTTAAGCCCGGGATGACCGGGCTGTGGCAGATCAGTGGTCGCGCCGAGCTCCCATGGGAAGAATCGGTGCGGCTTGACCTGTTTTACGTCGAGAACTGGTCGGTGATGATGGACCTGATGGTGTTGTGGAAGACGCTTGCGGTCGTGGTGCACGGGCGCGGTGCGTACTGACGCCTACGCATTCACGACAAGAGCCCCGTCGTCACGTGATCCGTACGCCTCTCAGTGAGGTGCGGCCCCATCAGCACGCCGAGGACCTCTCGGTGCACTTGGGGCGACGGATGCCCTTACCAGCCATCCACGCGACATGATCAGCTCGCGACCCTCCGGGTCCCTGGCACTCGAGCCCTCGAGGCGAGAAGACTTGGCGTCGACGTCAGATAAGTCGCGGGCACGAAGCGATACCGGAGCGGGTGCGGTGCCAGGTGTGATCGCGAACTCGAAATTCTGGGTGCGCGAAGTCGACAGATGTGCTCGGGCGTCCGCGCACGCGTGGGGGCGACTGCGCACAAAGCAGAGCATCCGCGAGATACGATTACACCGTCATGAGCGCGTCCATGTATCGCCTGATCTTAGGTATGTCATTTAGGAAAGGAGATGTGGTGGTGGAGATTGGCTCCGAGCGCGGTGACGGGTCCACCGCGTTCTTGAGGGAGTTCTGCGATCGCATCGGGATGCCTTTCTTCTCCGTAAATGTTTCCAGCCCTCAGGCCGAATACCTTATGACCGGCGAAAGCTTCTTGGCCGATATATTCCCGTCGATCGGTGGAAATATCAGGTTTGCATATCTCGACAACTATGATTGGGACTGGGGCATAGCCGAAGGCGACTATCGCTCGGAGTATGCCGCCATAGCTGATGAGTATCGGCTCCGTGGCATCGAGATAAACAACGCCGAATCGCAAGCCGTGCACTTGGCGCAGTCGATCCTGATCAATAGCTTCACGGCGGACGGATGCGGTGTTCTGTTTGATGACACTTGGGCGCTACCGGACGGCACATACAGTGGCAAGGGGGGTAGTGCTGTGCCTTGGCTGCTCGCGAACGGCTGGTCATTAGTTGAGCGGCGTCCGTCGTCGGTGCATGACATGCGCGGGTACGTCTTCCTGCGCAAGGGAAAATACCGGCGCCGAATAGTCCGGCCATTGCTCAGGGCGGCCAGATACGACGTGCGCTATCTTCGCAGTCGCGGAGTTCGACGGACGTTCCGTGCCGCGTTTGCGCATCGTCGGCGTCGCAGAGTCGTAACTCATTCACAAGTCGAGATTGAGGCGTCGTTATCGTGTGCGATTTCGCACTTGGGCAACGATAAATGGTCAACTAGCAGGGTGTTGGTTTTCTAGCCTTGAGGCACCCCTCGACAGGCTAAGTCGGGTACGCGAATCGTGAGGAAGCTCATTCGGCTTCCGGAGATTCAGCGTGCGCGGCACCACAACCCTCCAAGTGACGATGCGCTCGACGGTGACACGTTCTTAGATGTGTTCATCGCGCGTCGCCTCACCGGGCTAAAGGTCACGCGACACGACGGCGGCGGTACCTCACCCTCGCGTCGACGGCATTTGACCCGTTTGTGGGTGATCGCGAATAGTGCGCAGTTCTGATCACGAATAGTGCACAGGTCCTGGAGGCGCAGCAGGACCTGGAGCAGTGATCGGAAAAGAGGAAGTCCCCCCTGAGATCCTCAGCGATGTCAAAGCCCCGAGAGCCAGGGAGGCCCATCCGTGAAGTCTGAGGAGACCGGCATGGATCTGCGCGCACTACATCGACACGGCTGGAGCATCAGCGCTCTCGCCAGGCGGTTCCAGATCAACCACCACACGGTGGCCCGGGAGGTTGCAGCTGACGGACCACGCGCGTATCCGCCGCGCGCACCGAAGCACACCCTCACGCCGGCGCAACTCGCACACATCGAGCGCCGGCTGCTGGTCTGTCCGGTGCTGCGGGCCACGGACTTGCACCGGGAGCTGCAGCGGGACTTCGGATACAACGGCAGCTATCCGACCTTTGGCCGCCAATTGCGCGAGCTCCGTCCCGCGCCGGTGGTCGAGGCTGAGGTGCGCTTCGAGAGCGCAGCCGGGGTGCAAACGCAGGTGGACTGGAAACACATCGGGCTCTGGCCGCTCGGTGAGGAGATGGTCCAGTTGCACGCGCTGGTGGCCGTACTCGGTCACAGCCGCATGCCGGCAATCCGCATTGCCAACAGCTGCACGCGCGCGGTCACGTTCGAGCGCCTGCTCCGCTGCCTGGACGACCTCGGCGGCGTGAGCCGCGAACTGCTCACCGATCGCGACACCGTGTTCTGCACGGCCGGTGGCAGCCGGCTCAGCCCGGAGTGGGTGGATCTCTGCGAGCTGCTCGGCACCGTGCCGCGGTTGTGCCGGCCATACCGCGCCAAGACCAAGGGCAAGGTGGAGCGGGTGAACCGCAAGATCCAGGAAAGCTTCCTCGCCTGGCTCACCGGGCGGGCGCTGTCGCCGCGACCCACCATCGCCGACTACGACGGTCTGGCCAAGCAATGGCTTGCCGAGGTGGTCCTGCCCCGGCGCCATCGGACCACCAAGCGGGTGATTGCTGAGGCCTGGAACGAGGAGCGGCGGCTGCTGGTGGCCGTGCCGAATCACCTGATCCAGCGCTTCACCGGCGCCGGCGAAGCGTCCCCGGTGCTGCACACGGTTGACCCGGCGCAGCGCCGGCTCGGTGAGCATGTCGAGGTGCGGCCGCTCACCGCCTATGAGGTGGCGATGTGAGCACCGCCAAGACCGCCAGGAACGAGTCCGAACCGAGCGTGTATCAGCAGCTCCGCGAGCACCTTGCGTACCTGCAGATGACCGCTGCCGCTGAGCACCTCGCTCCCGTTCTCGACCGTGCGCGCAGCGACCGCGTGTCCGCAACCCAGGTCCTCGAGGAACTGCTCGGCATCGAGGTGGAGGCAACTCGAGCGCGGCGCCAACGCCGGCGAATCCGTTTCGCTCGCTATCCGGTCCACAAGACGCTTGCCGAGTTCGACTTCGACTTCCAGCCCGGCGTTGATCGCCCCGTGGTGGCGGAGCTCTCCACGCTCCGGTTCGTCGAGGAGAAGCGCAACGTCATCCTGCTCGGCCCGCCGGGAGTCGGCAAGACGCACCTCGCCATCGCCCTCGGCGTCGCCGCGACCGAGGCCGGCTACCGAACGTACTTCACCTCCGCCGCCGACATGGTGAGCGCGGCTCCAGACGGCACACCTCGAGGGCACCGCTGCCTACAAGATGCGCACCTACCTGGGTCCGTCGGTCCTGGTCATCGATGAACTCGGTTACCTCCCGCTCGACCAGGCCTCAGCGAACTGGATCTTCCAGGTGGTGAGTCGCCGCTACGAGAAGGGCTCATCGTGCTCACCTCCAACCGCGGGTTCGGCGACTGGAACCAGGTCTTCGCTGATGCGGTGGTGGCCGGCGCGATTGTCGATCGGCTGCTGCACACCGCGACCGTGATGAACATCCGCGGCGCCAGCTTCCGCGCCCGTGCCTATGCCGCCAAACAGAAACTCAAGGGAGGCGATGCTATGGTTGCGTGAGCCTCAACGACCTGTGCACTTTCGCTGATCAGGTCTGTGCACTTTCCGTGCTCACCGACACCGTTCCGTTAACTCTCTCAGCCGCCGCGTCGCCGCTCATCATCGAATAGACGCGACGGGGCGATCGATCGGCTGTGAAGGTCTGACTTCCGGCATTAGTCTGGTTACCGCACACTGACGCGAGTCTAGGTTTGGCCCGCAACAGTAACGAGTTGCCTTATCGCGTTGCCTCGCCGACGATGCGTAGTTTAGCGACGGAGGCCCGACATCGTGGCGCCAGTCGATGGCGCGTATCTGCATCAGGTTGACCTGATCATCTCGTCGTAGTAGCCAATTTGAGCAGCGATGACCCGCGACTGCTCGAAAGTAGTCAAGAAAGCACGTCTAGCCGCAGTCCGCATTTCCAAGAGGTCCAGGCGGCCAAGTGAGGCGATGGCCCCCATTTGCTGAGCCAACGAATAGGGATCTCCAGAGCGGAAATCGCGCCCGAATGAACGCTGCACTACGGAAGCCATCGGACCCAAGTCGCTGACGATAATCGGGGTCCCGACCGCAAGTGCCTGCGCAATTATCATCGGCATGCCCTCAGGGCATATGCTGGGCACGCACAGAACGGCGCCCCGCAACCGCTCAAGAACCTCTGCCGGAGCGAGAGGCCACAAAATTCAGGTTTCCCCGGCTCGCCGCAACTGATCGGACCTCATTTTCGAGAACGCCGCTACCAGCAACTTCGAAGTCGGCTGGTGCCCGCAGGACGCTTGCCGCTTCAAGAAAGACCCGTACCCCTTTCTCAACTCCTAGCCGTCCGGCGAAGATAAATCTCGGGCGGCCTTCTTGCGGCGCCATGACGAACTCGGCACGTCGGGTTGAGGGTTCGGTTTATACAGAACGCGTCCCTGAAACAGAGCCGAACGGCGCAACATCTTTCCCATACCAGGCGCAACCGTAAACACGGTGTCAATGTGGGAGAGCGCGGGTGTCTGCACCATCTGAGCCACCGCGAAGGCCGCTGATTGCGCGCGAGAACCTCGGTAACATCTGTGGACAACACCGGGCAAGAAGGAGCGCCATTCCTGGCACAACGTGCATGGACGACCTTGGCGAAAGAGGATCCCGCTTAGACAGTCCAGTCTGTAATTGTGCAGCGTCCAGACGGTGCGTACCCCTCGGAGGTGCGCCCGGCAAACACTTTGTAGCCGATGCTGGGCCAAGGGTTGTGAACGTGGAGGATGTCAAATGTGGAAAGCCATTCGGTGTCCAGCAGGTTGCCAGTCGCCAGCCTGATCGCCTTCGTGTGTAGCGCAATCTCTGGAAGGTCATTGATGAAGGACCCAACAACGCAACATCTAGACCAGCGCCGCGCAGTGCGGCTACTTCACTAATCACCGCGTCGTTCTCTCCACTGGGGGTGGCCTTCGAATAGAAGTTGTGCGCTACAAGAACTCTCATTCCAGCCTACCGGACCACCAGCGTGATGCGCCCAGGCAATAGAAGTAAGGGACGGCGCCGAAGGGGCTTTCGAAGATGACCCCTAGCGACGCCACGATGGGCAGGCAATCAGTACCGCTCCCGCCGCGACCTGTATCGAGTCGCCGTGGAGCAGTCGCCACCCGCGAACGAATCCGATGGCGGATAGAAAGGTGATAAGGAGGAGGCCCGCGATGCCGAGGCGAGCGTACACATCCAACCACCAATTATGCGGAGAGCGGACGTCATCCTGGACGTTCAGTGCCACCGAGGCGCCGGACTCTTCCATGATGTTTCTCCCGAAACCCAGCCCTAGCACCTCAGCGTTCTCGAGCGCGACATATTCGTAGAGCGTCGGCCACGCCACGATGCGCGCATTTTCTGTACCCGCCGCCTGCAGCGAGATGGAGTTGGATGCAGGAAGGCCCAAACTGCCTGCGAATCGCTGAGAAATCGGGATGGAAGGCGATGCCAGAATGAGAGTCACTGCCGACGCAGCAAATAGCGTGAAGACAACGACGCGGCGCCCATGATGCGCCGATGGACCGCCCGAACTCAGGAGAACCGCAAACACTACGACCACCGCGGCCACGAAACCCGCGCGGCTCAGGAGCAGGGCGGCGGCAGTGAGATTGAGCGCAACCACTGCGAGGTATAAGGCTTTCCGACCTCGGAGGGATGCGCTCAGGTAAATAGCAGCCGCTATACCGCAGACAGCGCTATCGAAGTCACCTCTAGGGGTCAGTATCCCCAAACCAGGTTGCAACTGGGGCAACCTCGTAGGGATGCTTGGCGCGATCAGCGCTAACCCGACCCAGATCAGATGAAAGTTGAGAACGCGGTACAGCCAGTACAACTCTGCAACGCGACCGGCTGGCAGCCTGGGTGCGAGGAGAACGAGGGCCACCATGAGGTACGGGTAGCCGTCGCGAACGCTGTCCGCGACGAGTAGCTCGTCAAACACGAAGTGACCGAGGGCAAGAATCAAGATGCAGGACGCAATCGCTCCAAGAAGCGGGTTTCTTGGAACGCTCTGTCTCTTTCCGCTGAACAGGCGCAGTAAGACGGCACCGATGACGCAAATGTCGGTAATGTATGGAGGATTTCCTGGCAGAGGGCCCAAGTAGCTGCCCCATCGACCTGTGCCTACAAGGAAGAGGACTACCGCCGCAAGAAGAAGTTCCCAAGGCTGTGACGCGAGCTCCCACAAGCATGACAAAGCGGCGGCCGCGACGTTACCTTGCATACGTAAGCCCGGAGCGCGTAATCCGGTAGTAGGCGATCACCGTTGCGGCCGCCTCGCAGATGATTACCGCGGCGAACAGGTGGCTGCTAGGAAGAGCAAAAGCTGCCGCGGCTACGATCGCCGTGGCCGCGATTGCCCAACCCTGGCGGCTCGTGCGCGCGCGAACTGCCGGCTACACCGAATGCGAACGAGCAGCGGCAAGAGAATCACATTCAAGGCTACGGCGGTCCCGAACGCATATAGATAGAAGGGCGCCTCAGCCCACGCAGATTGGAAAATCTCGTGCCCTCGGAGGGCGACGAGGGCGGCCACCAAGGAACAGACTAGGAGCGCCCACTAACGACAGTTGAAGTCGATGGATCTGCTAGCGACGCTCGGCGTCTCCGTCAGCATCCGCGAACCGAGGTATCGCCACGTTGACGAGCGACATGAAGAAGATGCTGGCCGGCATCCAGATCGTCAACGCAACCCGAATACCCGCAGCCGTACTGGCTGGCAGCAGCAGGCTTGCGGCCGCGTATAGAAGAGAAAGGAGGCCACTGCCAGCGAGGAACTCCACCGTTGTGGTGGCTCTGAGCGATCTCACCCTTGGTTCGCGAAAGGGGCCCGGTTTAATGCTCTTGCCGAGAACCGGCAGCCATAGGGGGGCGGCTGCCGCCACGCCAAGAAGCCAGAGCGCAGGGAACGCGACGCTAGTTCGCGCAGCGACCCAGAACACTGCAGCTACTGCGAAGAAAGAGCCCGTCCACGTCCAGTCTATGGCTGCTGCCTTCCAGGCGTGCTGACGGCTGAAACAGAGGTACCGCGCGGAGTCCAACGCGAGCAAGGCGGGGAGGCCAAGCGCAAGCGGCAGCGTCAGTGCCCACGCATGGGGCAGTAGAAATCCTAGGAGGACACCCAGGGCAACAAGAGGCGCGGTGCGCGTGAGCAGTTGCCAGACGACCTCGCCGGCAAGCAACGAGGATCTTTCAGCTGACCAGGTTATTGATAGAAGAGGATCCAATGTGGATGATCGCCAAAGTCCCTGTGCCCATGTGTAGTACGCGTACATGCCTGAGTACGCTGCAAAGGCGAGCACAGATTGCTGTCGCGCCACCAACACGGTTAGGCCAAAGTTTCCCGCGCTGGAAGCGCCTTAACTCATGAGTACGCCCAGCAAAGCTGGCCGCGAGAACCGGCGCATGGCCCTACGCGGCCTTGGCAAGCGTGCCAACCGCCGCAAGTAACCGGGACGCTACGACGCCTGCCTCAAAGCGCATCGCTGTCGGTATGCATCCTCAGATGCGACTTTCCATGTCGCGGTGCTGGTCAACAGTGCGCGCATGCTCAGCGCCAAGTCCTCCTCCGAGAAACCGGGCGCCAGGGCAACTCCGTTACGACCGTTGATGAGGTCAGTGCTGACGCTCGCCGCGATCACGGGGGTCCCAGCGGCGAAAGCCTCGAGGACAGTAGGGCTAAAGACGGGAATTCGATATGTCGACGGTACGACGACGAGCATGCAACCCCCCAGCAATTCTAGGAAGGCGTCGGTGGGCACGTATCCGACCAGAGTAACCCGGCCCTGGACTTCGATTGGGAGAGCCGCAACCTGAGCCTCTAGCGCCTCCGTCGGGCGGCCGGTAATCACCAGCTCGTACGCCTCATCGAGTCGCGCCGCCGTGAAACCGCGCAGGCTCGCGCCTGGGTTCTTATACTCTGCGGTTCCCATGTGCAGAATGACTGGCCGGCGGTCAGCGATTGGTCGATTCCGGCGTCCCTCCATGACCACGGAGTTGGCTAGTGGTCCAGACAGCTTTGGGATGACCGACCGCCCTGCGGACAAAATCTCAGTTGAAGTCGCAAGCGCTACGTCCGTCTGAGAGTAACTATGGCGGCGATACGCGTTTTGTACGAAGGCGCCCCACGATCCCCGCAATTCCCAATCGTGGCAGATGGCGATGGTCGGCACTCGGGAAAGTCGGAACGGCAGGACACCATTTAGCAGAAGGAGGTCGGGGCTCAACCTACGAACAACGGACCGCCCTCGCTCGTACCAAAGAATCAAACTCTCAAGTTGACCCCCATACGAAATATGGCCCAACGCACGTAAAGCCGGATATCGGCGTGCGTACGCCGCATCACGGACCGTCTGTACGTTACCAAAGCTTGTCCCCACCATAGTTACGTGGTGCCCCAACCGAATGAGCCCATCGCTAAGCGAGATCATCGAACTGGTAATGCCATCTGGCATATCCAGCGGCGTGTCCCGGCGTGTGATTACTATGTGCATCGCTTCGCTCGGAAGCGCTTCCACCGGCTGAGCCCTCCGCTCAGTGCAATCCGCGCTAGGAACTCCGGTACTATGCGCAGGTATCGAGTTACTAAGCGCCGCGGCTCGCAGGCAAGCCGGAACAACCACTCCAGGCCAAGCGTGCGAAGTACAGGTGGGCACTCAGCAGTGGCGCCGGTAACAAACTCCGCCGCAGCGCCAACTCCAACAAGCAAAGTCTTCTCTAGTTGGGGCGCGAGCGTAATGACAATCTCCTGCTTCGGCGTGCTCAGCAGGACAAAAACGACATCTGGGTTTACGCCCTAATTGAATCGTTGCTCGCGTCGATGATCGTCGACACGTCTCCGAACGGCGGTGCGAAACCACCGATAGATAAAAGGCCGGGGTAGGTACGGGCCACGAAACCGGTTATGGCGGATAGCTTAGCCGGCGTAGTTCCGCAGAACATGATTCGTAAGCCATCTGCTTCGCACGTAGACAGCAAGGCGCGAAGCAGGTCTGCTCCTCGACACTGAATGGTCGAGCCGACTCCGCTAAAGCGGCCGCAAAGGGCGAGCGGGCGACCATCTGGAAGATTACAGAGCGACGCGTCGAAGGCGGCTCGCAGGTCTGGCGAGTGGCATGCTTCAACAACTCCGTGGACGCTGGTTACGCATACGAACGTGCCGCCGTGGTCAAATCTCGCTTGCACAAGCTCTCGGGCAAGTTCCGGTGCCCGCGCAGTGAGCTCGGTTCCAAGGACTGTGAAGCGAGCACCCGCGATTCGGTCGCGGTATGACAGTTCGCACGTGTCTAAGCGGCCTCGGCTTCTACTTGCGTGGCTAGCGTAACGAAGTTTCGTCAGGGACAACCGCATGCTCCACGCGTTTATCCAGCTTGTCAGATCCTGGCCCGTGCGCGCCCTGAGCGTATCCTTGTTTGCGGTGTCCGGCAATGGCATTTTCATTGGCGCTCTCAATTACCTGTCGCTCGATCCATTCATAGGTCGCTGTTAATCCGTCCTTTAAGCTCACCGACGGTTCCCAGCCGAATAGATTCTTTATCAAGGTATTGTCGCTGTTGCGGCCGCGGACTCCTTGGGGACTGAAACGTTGTAGGTACGGTCTAACTGAACGTTCGCTATCGCCTTCGATGATGTAACCAGCTGATTGATCGTCACCAACTCGGCACTTCCCAGATTGAGGGGCTCCGCGAACGCACACGTCTGCGATCAGGCCGCGTGCCGTACACGCAGTCGTCGATAAACATGAAGCTCCGTGTCTGCGCCCCGTCGCCCCAGATCTCTATCTCGCGGCGACCAATTAGCTTAGCCTGGGGCGACCTTCCGACAGATCGCGGCCGGCGCCTTCTCGCGACCTCCCTCCCATGTACCGAATTGCCCGTAGAGCGTTGTGGTATCGCGCGACTCTCGTCTCGCAGTCCGAAGTCGTTCGCGGAAATGCCTACACATCCTCTCGCCGAACAGCTTCTCCCATCCGTATCCGTCTTCTGGGTCTGCAGGGTATGCGTCAGCTTCGCTAAGAGGCTTTACGGACGGAGAATTCTGATGAGAGGCAGCGTAGACGCATGCGCTCGAGCTGTAGAAATATCGGGAGCTTTAACCTCCTTAGCCGCCATGAGAAGGTGGGTGTTTATCAGTACGACAACATGCAGAGCGCGCGGTTGTTCTCGATGAACCCCATGCCACCCATGTCGCATGCAAGGTTATATATGATGTCCTGTTCGCTTGCGGCCGCTCGAGCCGTATCGAGAAGGCTGAGATCAGCGACGATATTTTCCGACCGGCCGTGTGCCTGATACCAGCAGCCCAAGGGCTTGAGATCGACCGCGCGCACGAGGTGACCTTCCTCTATAAGGTTTGCCACGAGGTGTCCGCCGAGAAATCCGCCGCCGCCAGCAACGAGCACGTTCCCCATCTTTTACCTTCCACTGGTGCGCTTGGCGTGCTCATGTCTATTCCGCGCTATAGTAGTATCGGGAGCGAGGTGGGTGCGCCGATGCGCGTGCCTGCTTCTCCGGATCGAGCCCTCGTTGGGCTGCTCGATACCCGACGCTAGGCAGACTGGCCGGTTCCGACCACTAACCTCTGCTCACGAGCCACCGCCGGTCGACGCTGAGGTCGCTATGTAACTGGAAGTCGTGCCGCCAGGCAGTTGCACCTCGACACTGATTGGCCACGTGAGCGCATTGATCTGCCTTTCCCACGCAAGCTGGTAGCTGACCGACCCATTGGGCGCCACCTGTGCAAACGGGCCGTCATAAAGGAAGGTCAGCGCTGTCGTTCCATTCACGTCGAGGATGAGGTCGAAGGCGATCCACGGGCGGCCGTCTTCCACCCCGAAGTCCTCCGGGCTCTCCGATCGCGCGGGCGCGCCGTTCTCGCTGACCTGCAGATCCTCGAAGTGCGCCGACGGGCGGGAGGTATACCCGGACGTAATCCTCATACAGCCCGCCGGTGTTCACGAGTAACGCAGCATTGGCCGGCGCCGTCTCGAGGGGGTTGTGATACGTCAAGGTCAGCCGATCCTGCACATGTCCGTGCGAATCCACAATCGCACGGAGGTCATAGTGCCGGGTGACGAAGAGGTCGCCCTTGGTCCCTGACAGATTCGAGTCCGCGACGAGCAGGGCGTCGCCGACGGGCTTCTGGGGCAACACGCCGCCGAGCCCAGCGTTCACAACCAGCTGCTCGAGCTGCGCATCCTTGAAGTTGAGCACGATGTGCTTCTCGGCAGCCCCCCGCTCCAGTGCCGTCGCCAGCGCCACCCACTTGCTTCTCGGCGTCTTGAACGCCGCAGCAATCACCGCGTGGCCAAATGGTGCGAGGTACACCTTGCCCGGGTCGCCGGGGCGAGCGAAGTTGATGATGTAGTTGAGCTCCAGGAGCGAATTGGTCGCGCTCACCACCTGCGGGTAGGGCGGCACCTGCACACTGCCGATCACCTGGAGCACGTAGGAGAGTGCGATCGGATCCACATCGATGACGCCGTCGACCGGCAGCCCGGTCGCGCCGGTGTAGAACTGCGTTGCCAGCGCCGCCGTGGTCGGAAAGTTGGGAGACCAGTCGGCATCCCCGAGGACGAGATTGGTGCCGGTGATAGCCCCAATCGGTGCCGGCGGGGGAATGTTGGTCACCAGCGTGTCCGAGAACGTCGATGACATGAAGTTCGAGCTCACCAGCTGGCCGTCCTGGAAGACGACCGTCCCCACCGCGCCGATGAAGCCGCCGCCGCCGCGCTCCTCGCCAGGGTTGGTGAGCAGGAGCAGGTAGCGGTGCGTCCCGGTCCCCACGATGCTCGGCAGGACTTGCAGGATGGTGAGGCCCGCTCGCACCGGCGCGTCGAGTCGCTGCTGGG
Organism: Candidatus Dormiibacterota bacterium; assembly: GCA_963768105.1. Lineage (GTDB taxonomy): Bacteria > Chloroflexota > Dormibacteria > Aeolococcales > Aeolococcaceae > Palsa-851. Next base: position 287,703 of record CAVYGR010000008.1, read on the forward strand.
CCTGCTGCGCGGTCGTCCGCAGGTGCTCGATGGGGCCAAAGAGGGCGCCACTCGGGATCGCCGCCACCGCGGCATCCAGCGCCCCGAGATCCGCGAGGGCTCGATCGATCGCCGTGCGTTGGGTGTCGCCGAGGGTGGCCAGCTCCTTGATCACCCCCGACCCTCCCCCCGCGGAGCCGCTGTGCAGGTTCTGGAGCAACGGGATCAGGTCGAGCGCGAGGCTGGTCCCATCCTCTCCCGCGTGGCGCATGGCGCGCACCGCGGCGACCTGCCGATCAACCACCGGCAGATGCGGCGAGCGCGCCGGCGATCCATCCGTCATCGATCACCGATGAGCGAGGGCCGAAGGCCTCTTGGGCGTCGTCCAACAGCGCGGTGGCCTCGGCGAGCTGATCCGCGGTCGGGTCGAGCCCGGCGCTGCGGAGGAGGCTCTCGGCGCCGAGCACGTCCGTGCGCCCCTGCTGGAGCGCGTTGTAGGCAGGGAGGTAGCGGACGAGCGCGACGATGACCACGGCGACCAGGACGGCGACGATGCCGAGGCCCACGCCCGATGGTCCACCGGCGCGAGAGCGGCCAGCGACGGCGCTTGCGCCTCGGGGTGAGGAAGAGGCCCGGGTGCGGCGCCCCGCTACCCGAGGTCACTCACTCAGACTGGCTGGCCGCGAGCCTCCGAGGGACAAACCAGTGGCGGGTCCGGACGGCTACCCCGTCACGAGCGCAGGCCAACGCCCATTGCGCCGAGCAGCCACCCACCCACGGGCGGCGATGGGCTAGCCGGCACTGTGAAACTCGTGGTGGTACCGGTGCCAACGCAGTTAATTGTTTCAGTGAAGTGGTGGCGCTGGTTGTTCTCCGCCTTCTCGGTGGCGTAGATGGTTGCGGTAGCGCTCGGGAAAGTTGGACAGAAGTTGGGGTTGGAGTTAAACATGGACGTCGCTATGTACATGCCGCCGACGAGGGTGATATTCGAGCACGGGGGTGTGAAGGGCGTCGCGGTACCCGCCGCGGTGGGGCTCACGCTGAAGCACACGTTGCCCTTCGGATGCTTCTCATCCGAGGTCTTGATATCGGTGAAGGTGACCGTGCATGTCCCACCCGCAACGATGGTCGCGTTGGTGCAGACAACATTCTCGTGTTCGTGCGGGCCTGACGACGTTCGGGGCGTGTTGACGGTTGCGCTTGCATGGGCGGCCGACGATGCTGCGAAGACCGTACCGGTGCCGAAAGCCAGGACGACGGCCGCACCACCGATCATCAGCGGGGCCACGAGGGCAGTGCGCGCCGCTCTGCGCATGTTCACCGCCAGACCCTCCTTGAAAGCCAGCCTGATGCCAGTTAAGCCCGCAGGGTACCACCCCCGCAAGCGAGTGCGCAACGGATCTGATGGGGTGGACGCGATCTGGCGGGCAATCCCTGACGCATCGCGTCAAACCGCATCTGCTTGACAAGCGCCAACCCTGAAGCGTATACGTCGTTCGCTCCATGTAGGGAGATTGGCTGGGTTGAGCCCCGCGCGGCTCTGGGAGGTCGGCATGACTGGCAAGACAGGGCGTTGGGCCACGCTGGCTGCGGCGCTCCCGCTCGCGGTGGGGGTGCTCGCGATCCAGTCAGGAGGCAGCACCTCGGGAAGCGGCAGCCCAAGCGTGGCGCAGGCGGCCGGTCTCCACCTGAGCGCCATGCAGACGCGTTTGCTCTCCGCCACCTCGCAGCAGGCGTTGACCGCCTTGGGCGTCCTCGGCCATGCCGGCGCCAAGTCGAGTGGGCGCAGCGACATCGCGAACGGCGCGGCAGGTGCGCACGTTGGCGGGGTGGTCTCGGCGAGTACGGGGTCGGTCTTCCCCAACGCGTCGGGCAGCTGCGAAACCCACTCCGGGAACAACGTCAGGGTGAACACCGCGTGCACCAACTACGCCGACATCGCTCTGAACGGACGTTCCATGGCTCAGAACGAGACGGCCATCGCTGTCAGTCCGACCAACCCCAACAACGTGATCGCCTCCGCCAACGACTACTCGCGGGGTGACGGCAACTGCGGGTCCTACTACAGCCTCAACGGCGGGAAGACCTGGAACGGCACGACCGCCCCGATGGGCTTCGTCAATGGCTCTTCGCTGACCCCGTCGAGCGGCCACCCGCGTGAGTATTGGCAGGCCGGCGGCGACACCAGCGTTGCCTTCGACAGCAAGGGAACCGCGTTCCTGCAATGCCAGGTCTTCAACCGCGGCGCGGGCACCGCCCAGGATCCTGACATGAGCAGCGGCGTGCTCATCTTCCGCTCCGCCAACGGCGGCGCCAGCTGGGACTTCCCTGGCCGCGTCGCGGTGAGCTCGTACGAATCGAGCGCCGCCTTTCCCAATGGTGTCGTGCTGCATGACAAACCACTGTTCACGATCGATAACCGCGTCGGCAGCCCGTTTCAGGACCGGATCGACCTCAGTTGGACCCTGTTCTCGACTGATAACAGCGCGTACATCTATGAGGTCCACTCGGCCGACGGCGGAGAGACCGGAGTTCGCCCGTGGTCGTCAGCGCCACCAGCGCGGCCTGCACGAACACGTTCGGCGTTCCCACCGCTCACGGCACCTGCAACGAAAATCAGTTCAGCGATCCCTTCGTGGGCTCCGACGGCTCGCTGTACGTGGCCTACGACAACTACAACAACCAGCCCCTCAGCGGCACCGGCAATCAGTACCAGGTCCTGCTGGCCAAGTCCACCGATGGGGGCGCCACGTTCTCGGCTCCCGTCAAGGTCTCCGACTTCTATGACCTGCCCGATTGCGCCACGTACACCGGCCAGGACGCCGGCCGTTCGTGCGTGGTGGACAAGAGCTCCATCCAGAACAGCGCTTCCGTGCCACCAACTACCCGTCCGGAGCGGTTGATCCGACCAACTCGAGCCATGTGATCATCGACTTCGGCAGCTACATCAACAAGAACTCGCAGGAGAGCGGCGGCTGCGCCCCGAGCGGGTTCAGCGCCTTCGGCAACCCGACATACAGTGGCGCGACGACCGTCTGCAACAACCAGATCCTGCGGGCAACGAGTACCAACGGCGGCGCCACCTTCGGCAGTACGGATCCGCGCCTGCTCCCGACCGTCGCCACGCAGAAGAAGGTGGCCGATGAGTACTGGCAGTGGACCGGGTTCACGAGCGCCGGCGTCGCCGTGGGCGGCTTCTACGACCGCCAGTACGGCTCCGATGAGACCTCGGGCGCCAGTGACTATTCGGCCGCGTGGGCAGCCCACGTGCTCCGGGTGACCACCGTCTCCCTGCCGCCACCCTCGGAATTCGCGGGCGTGTTCAACGGCGACTACAACACCCTTGCCGTGTCCGGGAGCACGGCGCACTTCACGTGGTCGGACACGCGCAACCCCGGGGTCACGAGCTGCCCCGGCAACGTCGACGCGATCTGCACGTTCGGCAATGACGAGGACGACTACACAGCGAGCGTGGTGCTCGGGCCGTAAGCACCTGCTGCACAGCTGACGAGGAGGAGGGCCGCCGTTCGAGGCGGCCCTCCTTCGTTTCTCCCCCTTCAGCGGAACTCTGGATTCCGGATCACCACCTCTCGATGAGCGTTTGGAGATTCGTGCCGGTGAAGTAGTAGCCGGTAGCCATGCAGAAGCTCGTGCTGACGCAGCTCATGCCGAAGAGGTCGTTGTCCTCGGTAGTGCTGGTGTCGGGGGAGCTGACGATGCTCCAGCTGGTCCCGTTCCACCGCTCGATCAGGGTCTGGTCGTTCGAGCCGTTGCCGGCGCGGTACGTCGCCATGCAGAAGCTCGTGCTGATGCAGCTGACGCCGTTGAGGTCGTTGTTCTGGGTGGTGCTGGTGTTGGGCGAGCTGACGATGCTCCAGGTGCTCCCGTTCCACCGCTCGATCAGGGTTTGATCGTTCGAGCCGTTGGAGTAGTTGCCGGCGGCCATGCAGAAACCCTTGCTGACGCAGCTCACTCCGTTGAGGAAGTTGATCTCGATGCTGCTGGTGTTGGGCGAGCTGACCAGGCTCCAGCTGCTCCCGTTCCACCTCTCGGTGAGGGTCTGGAGGCTCGTCCCGTTGTTGTACCCGCCGGTGGCAAAGCAGAAGCTCGTGCTGGTGCAGCTCACGGTGTTGAGGCCGTTGTCCTGGGTGCTGCTGGTGTTGGGGGAGGTGACGAGGCTCCAGCTGCTCCCGTTCCACCTCTCGATCAGGGTCTGGTTGTGCGTCCCGTTGGAGTATTCGCCGGCGGCGAAGCAGAAGCTCGTGCTCTTGCAACTGACGCCATAGAGGAAGTTGTCCTCAGTGGTACTGGTGTTGTACGAGCTGACCACGCTCCAGCTGCTGCCCTTCCACTGCTCGATCAGGGTCTGGTAATTCGTGCCGTTGAAGTAGTCGCCGACGGCGATGCAGAAACTCGTGCTCAGGCAGCGCACGCCAAACGTCTCCCGGCTCATATGGCACCTCCTCCGCGAGCCGGATACTACTCTTCGGAAGTAGCTCTCTCAAGAGAAGCAAGAGAGCGGTCCCACATCGCGACCGCCCTCTTGTTGTGCCCTGTTCGCAGCGTCAGCAGGTCAAGGTTTTTGGCTGCTCAGCTGAACGTGAAGACGCGCTTGGTGACGTCGTGGAACGAGTTGCCGTGCCGCGACGCCGTCACGTTGTCATTGACCCCCAGCCAGATGCCGTAGTGATCATCGAAGATCACGTTGTTCGAGATCGTGACGTGCACCGGCACACTGCCAGAGAACACCAGGATCCCCGTGGTCAGGAAGTCCTGTGCGGGCGGTCCATCGAGCGGGTCGCCGGGGACCGCGGGGCTGCCGACGTTGTTGCGGCCGATGATGTTGCCGATGATGCGGTTGCCGCTCAGATCTTCGAACAGCCCTGGTGCAGGAAGCGTGTGCGCATGCATGGTCACGCCGGACAGCTGATTGCCGGCGATGTAGTTGCCTTCGACGAGGTTGTCGTAGGAGGCGGTTCCCGGACCGGCGTTGGCGAAGAGCACGCCCGCACCCTCCCCCAGCAATCCGTTGTTGGTGATGCGATTGTCTCGAATAATGTTCTCGTAGACGCCCGCGACCAGGGGCTGCGGCTTGCCGCTTGCATCGAGCGCAAACGGGTTATGGCCGGGGACCGTCACGCCGCAGTCGAAGGGGTTGCCCGTGATCGTGTTGTGCTGAATGAGGTTGCCATGCGTCGGCCCGAACTCATCCGTGAGCAGGATGCCACCCTCGTTGGCGCTGCTGTAATTGCCCTCGACCACGGAGTCGGCGACACCCATCAGATGGATGCCTTCACCGCAGTCGCCGGGAATCTGTCCGGACGCGCGGCATTCCGGATATGGCGACGTGGTGGACGGGGGAATCCCGCCCCGGTTGTTACCGACCACGCGATTGTCATTGATGGTCACGTCGCTGATGGATCCGCCGGTAAGCGTGCCGGTGGCGAGGATGCCCTCGCCGACCGCGCCCGTGACGGTGAAACCCTCAACCACGACGTGTGAGCTCCGGATGGTCACCCCGGCGAGGCACGGAGCGATGCCCGGGCCCATGGGTCCGAGTTGATCGCACAGGAACGTCGTCGTCGGGGTTCCGTTGATCGTGGCGTCGCGGCCCTTCAGCGTGAGCGGGGCGGACACCACGACGTCCTCCGTATAGGTTCCCTTGCACACAATCACGGTGGCCCACTTCGGGGCCGCGGTCACCGCAGCCTGGATGGTGCTGTACCGGGCGGTATCGCACGATCCTCCCGGATTGCCCGGGGCTCCCAGGGGCGACACGAAGATGGCGCCCTTGTCGTGGTCGCCGGTGCTGGCTGAGGCCGCACCGAGGTTCTGAGCGGCGCCAACGCCGGCGAGCAGCCCAGCCGCCAGCACGACGCGAGCAATTCTCGTAGCTTCCATAGATGCCCCCTTTGGCGCTGGGCGGAGCCCTCCCAGCCATGCAGCTTGACGATCAAACGTCCCGCGCCCCACGAGACCGTGAGAAGGGTAGCGCTTCGATGGGGCGGCCGGGAAGCTACCGCGACAGCGCGGACGCTGCCCCGACCAATGGTGAAGCTACGCGCTGAACTCCACGGCGACGCCCATCCCCGCGTGGCCCGGACCGCCGACGATCGCGAGCAACCCGGAGATGGCGACGGCGACACCGAAGCGATCACCGGCCTTGCTGCCCGTCCCCTCCAGGAGTTCGGCCGCCTGCGTCCATGACCCGCCCGACTGCTGGCTGAAGAGGTAGGCAGTGCCGATGCCACCGTGACCAGGCGCGCCGATCACCGCCGTTGCACCCGAGATGCCGACCGCGGCGCCGAAGTTGTCGCCCGCAACCGTGTCGGAACCTGCCACTTCTGAGGCCTGCGACCAGGTGCCGCCGGAGTTGCTGAACATGTACGCCTTGCCGCCGCCGTGCCCTGGCGCCCCGACGACCGCAAGCGTTCCGGAGACCGATACGGCAGTGCCGAAGGTGTCGCCGGTGCTGGTATCGGAGCCGGTCACCTCGGCCGACTGCGCCCACGAGTCGCCCGTCTCAACGAACACGTACGCGCTGCCCGTGCCGCCGTGGCCCGGCGCCCCGACAACCGCGGTGGTGCCCGAGATCGACACCGAGGCGCCGAAGTTGTCGCCGGTCGAGGTGTCGCCACCCTGCAGTTCGGCAAGCTGCGACCAGGTGGTGCCGGTCTCGCTGAACACGTAGGCGCTGCCCTTGCCGCCGTGACCGGGCGCGCCGACGATGGCGAGCGTCCCGTCCAAGGACACCGATGCGCCGAAGCGATCACCGGACGCGGTGTCGGCGCCCTGCAGCTCGGACGGCCGCTCGTAGACGTAGTTGCCGCCCGCGCGGACGGCCGCCTGCGTGAAGGGCGCGTTCAGCGTCTGCGGGAAGACATAGGCGCTGCCCATGCCGGCGTGGCCGGGCGCGCCGGCCAGCACCGTGGTGCCGGACATCGAGATCGCCGCGCCGAAGTTGTCGCCGGCCGTGGTGTCGGCGGCTTCGAGCCCGATGTTCGGATGCCAGGGCGGTGGCGCAGGAAACAGGTAGGCCCGACCGGCACCGTCGTGGCCGGGACCGCCGGCGACCGCGCCGAAGGTCGAAACGGCCACCGCGGAGCCGGTGCTGTCGCCCGTGTTGCTGTCGGCGTTGGCCAGATCGGCGACCTGCTGCCATGTGTTCCCGGAGGTGTTGTTGAAGACGAACGCGCTGCCGACGGCACCGTGATCCGGCGCGCCGACGATGAGCGTGGCGCCCGAGATGCCGACTGCCCGGTTCGTGAAGAAGTCGCCACCCTCCTTGCCCGACGGAATGACCGTGGCGGTGAGCGTCCCGGAGCTGGTGTACACGTATGCCTTGCCGTTGTTGCCGGACGCGTTGACCGCGCCCACGACCACGGTGTTCCCCGAGACGGCGGCCGACGAACCGAGATCGGCGACGGCGGGGAGCGCGGTCTGGACCCATGCACCGCCCGACTGGTTGTACACGTAGGCGTACCCCGTCTTCGTCGACCACGAGCCGACGGCGGCGACGGTGCCGTCGATGGCCACGGCCTGGCCGAAGTCATGCACGCCACCACCCACACCGGAGAGCGTGGCGGTCTTCGCCCAGGTGCCGGTGTTGGTGAAGATGAAGGCGTTGCCGGTCTTGGTGGGGACGCCGGGGGCACCGACGATCGCGTTCGTGCCCGAGATCCCCACCGCATAGCCGAAGTACCCGAGCGCGACGGAGCCGTTCAGCTCCGCCGCCTGCGACCACGTGCCGCCGGTGTCGTTGAAGACGTACGCGCTGCCGGCGACCCCGGCGTGGGCGGGCGCGCCGACGATCGCGTTGCTGCCGTCGACACCCACCGAGCTGCCGAACCAGTCGCCCGCTGTGTTGTCGGAACCGTGGAGCTCCGTCGTCTGCGACCACGTGCCGCCCGAATCGGTGAAGACGTAGGCGCTCCCCGCGTAGTTGCCATTGGCTGAGTGGCCCGGCGCCCCGACCACCGCGATCGTGCCCGAGAGCGCCACGGAGAAGCCGAAGGTGTCACCCGCGGCGGTGTTGGAACCGACCAGCGTCGCCGTCTTACTCCACGTGCCGCCGGAGAGGGTGTAGACGTAGACACGGCCGGAGGCGTCGTCGATGGCGGGCTCACCGACCAGCAGCATCGACCCCGACACCGCCACGGCGGCGCCGGCGTAGTCACACGAGCAGGACGCGTATTTGCCCGTCTGGGAACCGAGCGCCGTCGCCGCCCGGGCCGGCGCACTCGTCACGGCGAGCAACGACATCGGCGCCACAACGAGCATCGACGCACTGACCAATCGAAAACCGCGCACGTGCTACCCCCTCGAGCGCCTTCCTGACGTGGAGCGAGCATAGCAGGCTTCGAGAAGGTGCGTTTGCAACCGGCTTCAGGCGTGGTTCAGCGCCCGGTCAAGCCAGTCGCAGATTGCCCTCAGAGGCGAATGGTCAGGTGGGATCGCTCGGGTCGGGGGGCGCTTTGGCGACCGCCTGCAGCTCGGCGGCCGAGACCGGCGTCATGGTGAGATGGACCGGCGACAGGGGCGTCTGCGCGTAGTTGAAGCTCGCGCTGTAGTCATACGCGGCAGCATCCTTGGCGGCCAGGGGCGGCAGGCTGAACGCGTTCTCCGTGAACTTGAGTATCGATGCGAACGATGCGACGTTCGAGTCGGTCGTGCCGGCCTTGGCGAATGGGCTGATGATGATCATCGGGACCCTGATACCGAAGCCCGCGGGCGGAGGGACATGGTCGTAGAAGCAGCCGCAGTCGTCCCATGTGAGGAACACCGCCGTCGACGACCACTCGGGGCCCGTCTCGATCGCGTTGAGGACCTGCCCCAGCCAGTTGTCGCCGACCGTCATCGAGTCGCTGTTGTGCTGCGAGTTCGCCTGTGTGGGGGTCACCACCGCGAAGTTTGGCAGCGTGCCATTGGTGGCGTCGCTGATCACCTGACTGTTGGCGACCATATTCGATCCCTGATTCGTGTCCAGGCATTCCGCGAACGTCGGGCAGATGGCCCAGCCGTATCCGCTTTGGTTCGACGGGAGGCCGTTCGGCAGGCCCACGTACATCTTCCAGCTCATGCCCGCTGCGTCGAGGCGATCCATGATGGTGGGAACGTACGGAACCGGTGTCGCACGGTAGGCGCCGCCAAACGGGTACGTGGTGGGATTGAGGGAGGGATCCGGCACGCACGCCGGCACGTTCACCGATTTGCCCGCCGAGGAGGTCCAGCCGGTGTCCATGCCGGAATTGCAGCCCCATCCCGGTCCGAGCACACCCTTGGACCCGGGGTGCGGCGTCCCGCCGCTGCTGAAACCATCCATGGTCGCGGTCACCGACTCGACGTGCATTCCCCACGACGCGACGGTGTCGTCCTCGAATGTGCGATCCGAGACCACGAAGTTGCTGGCAATGGTGGTGACGTTGTGAATCGAGCTCGACGTGGCGGCGTACGCCGTGTAGCACTTGTAGCCGCTGGTCGACGTGCATCCCTGGATCGTCGAGAAGCCGTCCATCTTGCCGCCGTCGATCGCATTGGCCTGGGCGTCCACGGTGTGCGCGATCGCGGGTACCTGGCTGCCGGACGGCGAGAGCGGGATGGTTTGACCCGTCTTGGTCAGACCGGTGGTCGCGCCGTCGCAGCGATGGGTCTGGACGCACCAGGGACCGAGCACGTTGTCGAAGGAATGGTTCTCCTGGAGGATGAAGATGACGTGCTGGATCGGCGTCGTGAAGGAGCTGCCGTGGGCGACCTTCATCGGCCCGACCAGCGTCGCGCTTGCGGCGAGCACGGTGCCGACGAGCACGAAGTGGTGCCAGGACGTCAGCACGGAACGGCGGCGCCGGCGGTCCGTTCGGCCTGACTCGATCGCTTCCAGACTGACGCTGGATGATGTGCGCATCTCTTCCTTCCGGTGACCGGCGCGGCCGGAGTTCGTGTGGATGATGGTACGCGTCACCCATCCGATGCGCACGCCGCCTAGCCGCCTTAAGCGTCCTTTAAGGGCACCCAAATGGCGCTGCCTAGAGTTGCGCGCATGGCGTCGTTGCGGTGCCGGAGAGATGGCCGGGCGAGGATTGGACCCCACCCGGTCGCAATGACTGCCCCGCGCGTCGCGGGGCGGTGAGGAGGTACATCGTGCGTGGAAACCTGTCCCATCTGGTCGGGCTTGTCTGCGCGGGCGTGGGCGCCGCGGCCCTCGCGGGCTGCAGTGCCAGTGCCAGCACCAACACCACCAACACGAATGGCACGACCCTCCCCGGAGGCTCCAACGGTGGGACCGGACAGAACGTCACCTTCAATGTCCAGGTCACCTTCACGGGTACCGACGCCGCCCAGGGATCGTTCACCGACCACGAGACCGGCAGCGGATTCCAGTGGTGCACCCAGTACGCGAGCATGAACACGCCGCTCGGCTGGATCGGCCCGGCGCCGCCGACGCAAACCACAACGCTGATCGGCGGGAAGACGGCGAACTGGTTGATGACCGTGCCGAAGAGCAGCTTCCACGGCGCTGGGACCTACTCCGGCGTGATCAGCGCGCTCGCAATCGGCTCCGACGATTTCACCGGGTCCAATTCCCAGGTCACGCTGCAGAGCGATGGGTCGGGGTCGGCGACGTTCACCAACCTGTCCGCATTCACGTCGAGCGCCGTTGACTCCGGGACGATCACCTGGACGTGCTCGGGCTGACACCGCGTGGGGACGCCTCCTCCGCGGGAGTTTCGCTTATGACTTCGCTGCCACCCCGCGAATCGCTGCGGACTTCAGGCGCACGGCACGGGGGGGGCTCGGTCACTTGCGAAGAACCGCTTCGCCATGTCAGCGCCGGACAGTATGCCCGAGACCTCAGGTGTTTGCTGCAGAGCCGAAACGGGCGCGAAGCTGCTCGACGACATGGTCCAAGTTCGACCGCCAGATGGGGTCAGGAGTGGGTGGGAGCACCTCGTCCCACACGGCGGCAAAGCTCCCGATCAGTTGCGGAAAACGCGTTGGTCGAGCCATGAACCACCAATGCAGATGCTCGCTGCCGTCGCCCCAGCGGCAGACGTGGACGCGACCCACTCCGGCAACCGACCTCACCGCGCGTTCGACACGCGCCAGCATGACGCCGAGCCCACCGGCCATCTCGTCGGGAAGGTCGCCTGGTTCCGCGAAGTGCTTTCGCGGCTCGAGCAGCACGACGACCGGGAGCCCCGTCGGCGGCGATGGTGCGAGCAGACGCCAGGTTTCGTCCGTCCACAGGTAATCAGCATCGGGCGCCAGGCAGCTATGGCACTCGATCCCCTTTGCGCCGCTCCTCATCGGGTCTTCTTCCGTAGGCGGGCGCAATGCACGCGGGCGCATGTCGCCGTCAAATGGAAACGTGTCCCAGTCGTCGACTTTGGGCATGCGAAGCGCGGCAGCGACCCGCTCGTACAACTCCTCGGGCGTTTCAGACATGGCCGCATCCTAGTGGATCGTCTCCAAAAACGGCTTTACATCCGCGTAGTAACCCTTGCTCGTCATTTGCGATAACGAGCGCCGAACGGGCATCGTGCTCGGCGCTTTTGGAATACTCATGAGCCATGAACGGTTCGTCTCGGATGATCGGCCACCGTGTCCTCGTCGACGGGATGATGGGGTCCGGGAAGAGCACGTTCGCAAGTGCGCTCGCGGCGAGGACCGGTTTGCCGGTGATCCACCTCGACGTCCACTACTGGAAACCGGGCTGGGTGCGACCGTCGGACGACGAGTGGCGAGAACGGCAACGTGCCTTGCTCGCTGGCGAGGCTTGGATCATCGACGGCAACTACAACGAGACGCTTGCCCTCCGGCTCGAACGCGCGGAAACGTTCGTCTTTCTCGATAGTCCTTGGTGGTTATGCGCGAGTCGCGCGTTCGCGAGGGGGCTTCGCAAGCCCATTGGCGAGATGCCCGAGGGCTGCGAGGACTCGGTCAACCGTCGCTTGCGCGACGAGTGGGGCGGCGTTGGGACGATTTGGCGCAACCGCCGTTCAGAACCGGCGTACGTACGCTCCGAGATCTTGCAGCGCGGGTCCCATATTACGGTGCACGTGCTCCGTGCGCGGCGGGAGGCGATTGCGTTTCTCGATGCCGTCTGCCGCTAAGGAGCACCTGCCAGATCATTTGTCAGACCCACCACCAGGCTTCCGAGCTCGTGTACGGTGCGCACGTGAAATGGCCCGGGTCCTTCTATGACCTCAAACGTGGGGTCGGATGCCCGATGTGCGCGGAGGGTCGTCCGGAGACCACCGACGATGGCGTGCGTTTCTTCGCTGGGGCGGTTGCCGATGCCTATCTGCGCCGCAGCGGCATCCAGCGCGGTCTGACGGTGGTCATCTGGCGAGGCCGCCACGTCGCAGAGCCGACCGAGCTCACCGATGAGGAGGCGGGCAGATACTGGTATGAGCTCTTGACCGTCGGGCGAGCTCTCGGCATCGTCATGCAGCCGGTCAAGCTCAACTACAACGTGCTTGGGAACCTGGTGCCCCATTTGCACACGCACATTGTCCCGCGCTACGCCGACGATCCGCGCCCCGGATGGCCGTTTCCCTTTCCGGCGGAAGAGCCGCCCGCCATGCCGGTTGACGCTCTCGAATCGGACGTTGCCGCGTTGCGCGACGCGATTCGCAATCACAGGTAGCCCTGGGCGATGCGATACGCCGGCGCTGAGTACTGGGATGGGTACTTCAGACATAGGCGTCAGACAGGTGATGATCTTGACTGGGGAGGACGGTGGATCGTGCCGTTCCTCGCTCCGCTCCGTGAGGCGCAGGCGCGGACCATCCTGGAACTCGGATGCGGTACTGGCAATGACGCTGCGCGTCTGGCACGAGAAGGCTACATGGTCACAGCCGTCGACGTGTCAACTGAGGCCATCGACCAAGCTCAAGCGAAATTCGGGTCCAGCATCAGCTTCGTCGTTGCCGACCTGGCTATCGATTTCCCGTTCCGGACACAACAGTTCGACGCGGTCATGTCCAACGTTGCACTGCACATGTTCTCGGATGCGATCACACGCTCGATCTTCGCCGAGGTTGCGCGGGTGGTGCGGCCGAGTGGCATGTTTCTCTTTCACGTCAATGCACTGGAAGATCGGCCGCTGCGGGTCCGTCGCCGACCAATCGCGTGCGAACTCGAGACAGACTATGTATTGGAGTGCAGCGGGCAAACGATGCACTTCTTTTCGGAAGCGTACTTAAGTGACCTCCTCCGGCAATGGAGGAAGGTCCACCTCGACCTGATCGACATCGCAGACGGGGAAACTCACGAGCCCTTCAAGCGGGTCTGGCGCGGCGAAGCGTACCGTTGAAGCGCGACGTCATTCGCGTGTCGGGCCGCGGTCGACCGCTCGAGTCCGGCGCGACCCGAGCGGGTTGGAAACGGGGATCGGGCCCCGCCGGCGAGGCCGAAGACGAGCCCGATTGCGAGCGCAACACCGACGAGCGCGATGCGGACGCGCGGCATGTTGTGTCGCACCGTGCCTACGAGATCTCGGCCGACTGCGCGCAGTGAGAGCGGCGTGCGCAGCAGGAGGTGCAGACCAACACACGCCCCCATCGCGACCACCGAAACCACATGCAGCTTTGCCCAGGGTTGCGCCTCGCTGTGCTGCGACCACATCCAGATGCCGGTTGCCATGGCCACGACGGTGCTGACGATCAAGGCGGGCGCAAGAAGGCGGCCGACCCATTCCGGGGGACCCGCGGCGCGATAGACGGCACGCCGCACGTAGTACGAGACCGCGCGATAAGTCGTGGAACCGAGCTTCACCACCAAGAGCGGCACGAGTGACAGCCCGGCGACGTAGTGGAGCTGCCAGTAGCCGCGAAACACGAGTCCGCTCACGGCTACCACCGCCAGCCCGGGGAGGAGTGCCAGTCCCGCCCATGACGTCAGCGCGCGGTTGCCGAACACGCGCATGGCGGCGGTTCCTGTGTGCCACCCGGTCTCCCACCAGATCTGCAACGGGGAACGAAGATCGGAGTTGAGCGTGGGCTCCGGCATGACCGATCCACTTGTACCGGGTCACCCTTTCGGGACGGTGAAGGCGGCGCGACAGGCGGGGGGTTGATTCGCTAGGATGGCTCGACGCGATCGGGGCGGGGCTGGAGGAAGACAGCGCGTTGATGAGAGGAACGGGGCTCGTGGCGACGCTTGCCGCGCTGCTCGCCACCGGGCTTCCGATCCAAGCGGGCGCCACGTCCACCGGCGCGGTGAGCACGGGACGTGGAGCGGCCAACCCGATCTGCGCCCGCCTTGGCCACAGCATCGAGGCCTCCGCCGGGGCGCAGATGTATTGCTTCGGCGCGCAGCAGAGCGGGCCCGGTGGCGCCGCCTCCGCGGGGAGCGCGCGCTCGAGCCTCGCAACCGCGACCACGATCACGAGTGGGAACACGAATGCGGCGTCGCTCAGCGAGGACGTCACCCAGTCGGGCGCCCGGGTCTACGGGCAGTCGGAGACGTCGGTCGCCGCCGCCGGACCATATGTCGTCGAGGCGTGGAACGACTCCACCAGCCTCTACTCGCTCTGCCCGTCGCCGAAGGATCAGGAGGAGGGGACCGGGCTCGGCTTCTCGACCGACGGCGGCAAGACCTTCACCGACCTCGGCGGCCTGCCCAACGACTGCACCACGGGAGCCCTCTTTCAGGGCGATCCGTCGGTCGAGGCGCTGCAGCGTGGCGGCAGCACGTACTTCTACGTCTCGAGCCTCTACGACAACTTCAACACCGGGGAGTCCGACATCGCGCTCGATGCCTGCGTGGTGAGCGGCACCGCCCTGCACTGCAGCGGCCCGATCGTCGTCGCCACCTCGCTCTCCGGCTTTCTCGACAAGGACTTTCTCGCGATCGATCCGGGTCGATCGCGGCTGTACGTCTCCTACACGCGCTTCGACGGGAGCAGCCCCAACGGGCAGATCGAGCTCGCGGTCTGCGCACTCGGCGTCCCCGCGACGCCCACCTGCGCTCCCGGCGGCAGCGAGACCCCCTACCTGGTGATCTCGGCGGGCGATCCCAACTGCGAGCAGGAGGGATCCTATCCGGCGGTGGACCGTGCCACCGGCGCGGTGTACGTCGCCTGGGAGTACAACTGGTTCAGCGGGGTGATGGACCCTGCCTGCGAGAGTGTCGCGACGCAGAACCGGGTCGCGTACGTGCCGCTGAGCTGTCTGCCGCTGGCCACCGTCTCGCCGTGCCCGGGACCGCCGGCGAGCACCGCCGTGGACATCGTCTCGATGGAGCTGGCGCCGATCCCCGGGTACAACCGCTTTCCCATGAATGACTACCCGCGCATCGCCGTCTCCGACCCGCAGGGGACGGTGAGCATTGTCTGGAACGACGCGCGCTTCCGCCCCCTCGGCGACATCCTGCTGCAGAGCTGGAAGCTCGGCGCCGCGCTGCAGCCGGTGCAGCCGAAGCCGGCCGTCGTCGACTCGCGGGGAGCGGCGCACTTCCTTCCGGCCCTTCGTCTCAGCAATGCCGGCGCCCTGCTCGTCGGGTGGTACGAGCGGGCGAGCGCGAGCACGACGATCACGAGCTACGCGGGAGCGCTCAGGGTGAAGCCGGCGTCGACGTCAACGGCGAACGAAGTGACCGTCACCACCGCGAGCAGCGACTGGAGCGGCGCGACGTCCAACATCATCCCCAACTTCGGGGATTACACGGACGTCTACATCGCAACATCCGGCGACGACGTGCGCGCCGTGTTCGCCTGGACCGACGGCCGGCTCAGCGATCCACAGCCCTTCACCGCGTCCGTCCTGCTGAGCAGCTGACGCGCCTGCAGGACCCCGGCCGGAGCGCGTAGCATGCTCCGCGCACCAGCATCGCCATCCTCAAAACCTGCCCAATGGACGAAGGGGGATACTTCAACTTTGGCCCGACAAATATGTGGCAACGGGCCCTCGTCGAACGCGCAAAGGTGATCGTCGTCGAGATCAATCGCGAGATGCCATATGTATTCGGCAAAGAGAACGGCGTGCATGTGTCCGAGGTCGATTCCATCATTGAGGGAGATGATCAACCATGCGCGGAACTGCCCAACCCGGACCCGGATGAGATTGACCGCACGGTAGCACGGCGCATCGCAGCCGAAGTCGAGGATGGCTCCTGTCTTCAGATCGGGATCGGCGGTATGCCGAACGCCGTATGCTGCTTATTGCTCGAAAGCGGCGTGAAGGATCTGGGCATCCACACAGAGATGATGACCGATGGTCTCGGCCTGCTTTACCGTTCTGGCCGGGTAACCGGATCGCGAAAGACGCTGGATCCAGGCAAAGTGACCTATACCTTTGCGCTGGGGTCGCAGTCCCTTTACGCGACAGCCAACCGCAACCCGGACATGTACTGCCACCAGGTGGACTATACGAACTCGCCGTACATCATCATGCAGAACGAGAAAGTAGTGTCGATCAACAACACTACGCAGGTCGATTTGCAGGGACAGGTAGCTTCGGAATCCGACGGCCAGCGCCACCTGAGCGGCACCGGAGGCCAGTTGCAATTTGTGCGCGGCGCATACGCGTCCAAAGGAGGTAAGTCGTTTATCTGCCTCTCGTCAACCTATGAGAAGCGCGGTGAGCGCCGCAGCCGGATCGTGTTTAGCCTGACTCCCGGCAATATCGTGACAACGCCGCGCTCGGACGTGATGTATCTGGTTACCGAATTCGGACTGGTGAACTTGAAGGGAAGGTCCGTCGCGGAACGCGCCAAAGCGATCATCTCACTTGCGCATCCTGATTTCCGGGAGGATCTGGAACGGCAGGCCTACGAGAACCGGTTGATTCCTCGCGGTGTTTCGTTTTCCTGATGCGGAAGGCATGGGCTTTAAGGGGATGCCGGCAACATCCCTATTCCGACACGCGTCTTCCTCTGCCATGCGGACAACTTCGTGGTGTTGGAACCGTGAGGGCATCTGTACCCCAAAGATGGGCGGCGCAGACGCTGCATCTGGTACCTTTCGTTCGAGACTGGGCGCGGGCGAGTATCCAAAGGCCGCCAATGTGTTCCCTGGTCTCAAGGCATGGTCCATTCGGAGCGCTAAGAGTTCTGAAGAATCGGTGCCGGTTTTGCCCCTACCAGCAAAGTTCCAGTCCCGCCTGACTACAAATCTGCAATTGACCAAAAATCTGCAATTCCTTTCATGATTCAATGAGGCTGTCGAGCCGGAGGAGCTTGGATGACCCGTGAGCCAGCACCGCTGCCCCAAGAAGAGGATAACGAAGCGCCCGGCGGAAGGTTCTTTTTCCTGTTTATGTTTCTCCTGGTAGATATCGTCCTTTATCCTTATGCCGGCGATCGGGGGCTGCGCTTTCAGCTCTTTCGCGCGATAGGGTTTTTTGTGACACTGGCGAGCGTCTACGCCGTCAGCTTTCGCCGCTCGACCTGGATCATCGCTCTGATTTTTGCCATCCCCGTCCTTTGGCATCGCGTGCTGACAATGGAAAGAGCGGACAGCAAGCTGGCCCTGGTCGGGCTACTGGTCAGCTTCTCATTCGACGTTTTCATTGTCATCGTGGTCTTTCGCCGGGTCTTTCGCACGCGGGTTGTCACTTCCGCGACGATCTTCGGAGCCGTCTCGATCTACCTTATGGCGGGATTTGCTTTCACCAGGCTCTATCAATTTCTCGCGG
This sequence comes from Candidatus Dormiibacterota bacterium, assembly GCA_963768105.1. Taxonomy (GTDB): domain Bacteria; phylum Chloroflexota; class Dormibacteria; order Aeolococcales; family Aeolococcaceae; genus Palsa-851. The sequence continues at coordinate 305,318 of CAVYGR010000008.1, forward strand.
CGGTTCAGCCCGGTGCCTTCTACCTGGATCCAGTGCTGAACCATCACATCGTTCTCAGCCGCTCTGATCTGGTCTATTACAGCTTTGGCGTTATGACCTCCCTCGGGGCGGCAGGCATTGCACCCGTAAGTGCGCAGGCACGATCGCTTACCGTCATCGAAGCCATTCTAGGCATTCTTTATTTGGGAGTTCTCGTTTCTCGTTTGATCGCGATGTATGTGCCCCAGATACCGCAAAGTACTTCGCAGAAATCTTAGCCGGACAATCGCAGACGGGCTTAGCCTGGCACCTCGGACCAACTTTCCACGTAATGAGCAACAGGAGACAAGACCCCAACAGTGCAGTCCGCTGGCCACAGACGGGGGAAATGGGGGTTAAGCTACCGGAGCTGGACCCCTTGACTGAGACACCCGAAATAGAGACGCACTGCAGCGAACAGAAGTTTGGACGGGGGTTAAGCTACCTGCCCCGAAACTCCTCTGTCCCCGAAACTCCTCCCGAAACTCCTGGATTTCAGTAGGGTTAGGCGCCTGTATCGTCCGTTGCACCATCGACACAGTCACTGCATCACATCCACCCTTTAGGGCCAGGTTCCTTCTCGGACTGGAATATCTGGTTTGGCTGAAGCTCTCTCTGATCATAGAGAAACTGTGCCGGAAAGAAGACCGACACGCCTCCCTTGAAGTGCACGATCACGCCAGTGGACAGCCATTCTGAGAAGACGATGGTTGATTCATACATTGGATTCCCTGCGTGCTATGAGGTGAACGTGGCGTCAAAATCCGCGTAGTTGTCCAGGTAACTCTTGACGACGCGATGGCACTCGCACGCCCTCCCTTCGAGGCCGGCTGGGTCAAGGATGCGAAGCACCCCACGGCTATATTCGATCAGCCCCTCTTCTTTGAGAGTCCCGGCCGCAATCGACACCGTGGGACGAGTGCTTCCGAGCATGTCAGCGAGAAATTCCTGCGATATTTTAAAAGTCTCAGTGTTCGCTCGATCACTGCAAAGCAGCAACCATTTGGCAAGCCGCTGCTCCATGTTGTGCTTGGCATTACAAGCCGCAGACTGGGCCGCCTGGTCGAGCTGCGCCTGAACGTAGCGCAGCATCAGTGCCTGGAAAGCATCTCCGCGGCCAAATTCTGCCCGAGCGGCCGCGATCTCACAACAGTAGCCGGAGCCCTCGATTTGCGTGTAGACCCGGTAGAGGCTGAGCTTGGTTCCCATCAGAGCAGATACACCAATCACGGATGCATACCCGAACATGCCCACCTCGACCTGAGAGCCATCCTGGAACGTTGCTGTCATGGAGGCCATCCCTTCCTCGACGAAGAAAAGATGTTCGATCGGACGGCCTGGATATTCAATCTCATGCCTCACCTCAAAGGTCACCGGTTTGAGGGCAAGGCGCTCAATGATTCCGTCGTCCAGATGCTGCAGCAGCGTGTTCTTGAACTTGCTCAAGTGAACGAATTCTCCAGTCCAGTAGTAAATCTCACGGCTTGATCTGGTAATCGTACTCCAGCGATTGTGGTAGCCGCTATGTTCGGTATCGAACATAGCGATGTGAGCTACTTCGTAAATTGGATGCCAGATACGAAAAGGTAATAAAAGATTCCAACATGATTGAGTGGTAGCAACCTGTTTTCAACTACCAGCCTCCTAGAACAGGGTGTGGGAAGCGTTGTGAGGCACGCTCCACGACGCATTACTCTCAGCGGTTATAAAAGTACACAACTCAATCGAATCAAGCATGAGGCGATAGCATGACAAGCGTTGGCTCTAAATTTTCAGTTTTTCGTTTGCTCGGTGGTGCAGCATTGGCGTCTGTGCTCTTGATGCCCGTGTCGTCGCTAAGCCAGCAGCAGAGCAGTACACCAAGCAATAGCAGTTCCGACAACTCAGCTGTTAACCAGACCCAGAGCAAAACAGCGGACCAGCAATCCGAGGCAAGCCCTGACCGAATGCTCACCAAGAAAATCCGCCAGGCACTTATAGCTGATAAATCGCTTTCAACCTATGGCCACAACGTCAAGATCATCACGAAAGATGGATCTGTGACGCTGAAAGGACCAGTGAAGTCGGAGGAGGAGAAGCAGACGATTGCTTCCAAGGCGGAATCCGTCGTAGGTAGCCCAGATAAGGTTACCAATCAACTCACAGTTAAGCAGTAGAGACCACGCTTCCAAGCGTCGACAGAAGGAGATCACCATGGCAGGAAAGAACACAGCAGCATTTGGTATTTATGCGAGCAGAGCGACTGCAGAAGTTGCAGTCGATCAGCTTCTATACGCAGGTTTTTCGCACGGCGACGTCTCGGTCCTGATGGCCGACAACCAGGGAGCGAAGGATTTCGCGGCTGAAAAGAACACGAAAGCTCCGGAAGGCACTGTGACCGGTGTAGGCGTCGGAGGAACGGTAGGGGGAACACTTGGATTGCTCGCCGGCATCGGCGCTTTGGCCATACCCGGCGTGGGTCCGCTTATCGCGGCCGGTCCTATCATGGGCGCGCTCGCAGGCCTTGGTGTAGGGGGCGCGGTGGGCGGTCTGGTGGGTGCTCTTGTCGGAATGGGAATTCCAGAGTATGAGGCGAAACGGTACGAAGGTCGTGTCAAGGCCGGCGGCATTCTCGTCTCGGTGCATTGCGATAGTTCCGAAGAGGTATCCAGGGCTAAGGAAATCCTCAAGTCGACCGGAGCAGATGACGTCGCTTCCTCGGGGGAGAAAGCCGTGAGCACCCACGGAGTGGATCGGGACGCGGATCGCATAAGTGCGGAAGCGCGCCCAGTAAGTCAACCATATAACAACACCGTCGAACGCGATTTGGCCGACCCAGTTGTAAGTGCGACCAATCCGCCACGACGCCGGATTTGAATCTTCCCAAGCCTGCGCACCTTTGCCGGGCGCAGGCTTGAAGGAACGAATGCTTCGCGAATGGAAAGGGAAAAGGAGGGGGTATGTTCATACTTTGGTGGATTATAGTCGGGCTCATCGCCGGTTGGTTGACTGGCAAAATCATGAGCGGTGGAGGCTACGGGCCAATCATGGATATCGTAGTCGGGGTGATCGGCGCTATTGTCGGCGGCTTCTTAATGCGTTCCGTCGGTTTCGCAGGCCAGGGTGGTCTCATCTACTCGATCTTTGTGGCTGTCATTGGAGCGGTCGTTTTAACGTTGCTGCTCCGCCTGGTGACACGCGGACGGGTTCGACAAGTTTGACCCTTTTCGGGGACGGACGGAACAATCACCAGCCCATCGCGCGAGTAGCTCCGAGGGATTCGAGGCAATCAATTCTTGTAGAGGCTGGGATCTGACCGGCACGCTTTAGGGGTTAGCCCGTCCCGTCCCCGAAATACCCACAAAGTACCAGTCCCGTCTGACGACTAAATTTCTGGACGACTAAATTTCCATGGTCACTGAGCTTAGCTACTGTCTTTCGAAAATCGACACATGCTGGCCTTTGTCGGTGGTTACAGCATTCGTCAGTGTCTTCCCATCCTTCGAAACCGAAGACGTGAGCACTGAAACTACCTTCCCATTTTCCTTGAACGTAATCTTTCGATCTCCAGCAGGGGTAATCTCGCAAATCTCGGTCCCTTGAGGTGACAAGCCATCTCCAGGTACCGGGCGCTCCTGACCGTCATATATGCGATTCATTTCATGGTGCGTTTTACTCCCGGACTTCCCAACTATGTCGATTGTGGTCCGGTATGCGTTTGGTCCGGTTTGTTCGAGTTTCATCGTGTCATAGGCGACCTTACTATTGTCCCCTGTTGACTTCTCCAGGTTCATTTTCCATGTGCCGGTGAAATCAGCAGCCATGGCTGTCCCGCTCAGGAAAAGGGCGGCCCAGAACGATGCTGATTTATGCATGCATCTACCCCCTTTTGACCCGGCCCATTTTTGGTCGCGACCGGTCGCGAAAGTCGTACGCCCAATAATCAACGTTGTCAAGCTGTTTAATTGGGCCGCACCCCGGGTTCAGCTCTGCGGACAGGACGTCTTCAAAACCGTTAGAAATAGGGGCCACAGGTCGGCCATGTAAAAGACTATCGGTGGGCTGAAGTTTCGGGGACAGGCAGGAGGTTCCCTTAGAATCGACCATCATTGTGCATTGGTAAACGGGCGGACTGTCGCCTCCGTGTTTCCCAGGCTAGCTACCATTTGCAGCGATGTATTCTTTCGATGATGAGGACAGTCAACTGGGTCGTTTCCGGCATAGGCGACATTGCGCGGAGGCGTGTGCTTCCTGCGATTCTTGCGGAGCCCCGCAGCGCACTTTACGGCTTGGTGACACGCGACGAAGCCAAATCCGAAGACTATCCGGGTGCGAAGGCCTGGTCCACGCTCGAAGAGGCGCTCCGCGACAACGCGGTGGATGCAGTCTATATCGCGTTGCCGGTGGCGATGCACGCTGACGCGGCCATCGCCGCGCTTCGCGCGGGCAAGCACGTGCTCTGTGAAAAGCCCATGGCAATGAGCGACTCGCAAGCCGGGAAAATGGTGGCCGAGGCACAGGCGAGCGGGCGCCTCTTGGGCGTCTCTTACTATCGCCGGCTTTATCCTAAGCTCATTCGCACTAAACAGCTGATAGCGGCGGGAGCTATCGGGCAGCCGCTGCTAGCCGAGGCTAACTGTCACAGTGAACCGCCGGCGGCGGAGCGCGGCTGGCTCTTCGATCCGGCCATGGCGGGTGGCGGGCCCCTTTACGACATTGCATCGCACCGCATCGACGCGATGAATTTCCTCTTCGGGAAGGCCGAGAGAGCCTGCGGAATACTTTCGAACGCCATGCATCGGACGGATGTGGAAGACTCCGCTACTGTGGTAATGAAGTTTCAGGGCGGTGTGCACGGTATTGTCGATGTGCGCTGGAATTCGCGCGTCGCACGCGACCAGTTTCGCGTGATCGGCTCGGAAGGCGAGCTGGGACTCGACCCGCTGAATGGCCCGGAGCTGCGCGTTGGGGGCCAAGTTGAGATGCTCCCCCCTCACGCGAATCTGCACTATCCGCTGGTATCGAACTTCGTCGACGCGATCGTTTCCAATTCGCCTGCCGGGATCACCTGTTCGGGTGAGCAGGGGCGGTGGGTAGACTGGACGATCGAGCAGGTTGTGCGGTCGCAGAAGTAACTCCCTTCTCAGACAAAAGCGGCGTCGCCGATCGCCGAGGAGCTCGCCGAGCTGTCTGAGCAGGAATCGCTCGTTCAGGTCGAGATAACCGCGCATACAGAGGTAGCCAAAACGGGTCACTTCCGGATCGGCCACGACTAGCCAACGGCAGTTCCGCCAGCCCTGCATCGGCCCAAGAATGTCGAGATTGGGAACCTCGAGCATCGGCCGTAATGGTAGCGTCAATATATTGCGCAGATGAACAGATTCAGAGTCCTTTCGATTGCCGTGGGACTGATTTTGGTTGGACTGGTGACTGTGTGGTTTACCTGTCTGTTGGGGGCTGCGCGAGGGGATAAGCATCGCCACGTCAACTGGCTAAGATCGAGCAGCAAATCGGCGTAGCATCAGATCAGCGATGCCCATCTACCGGCAATGACGTGGCGCGAATATCACGAAGCAACAAAGCATAGCGTTGAATCGCTGAGGCGAGCGCGGCACGTTCTCGACTGGGCGAACATGCCTGATCCGTTTCGTCATTACGAAGGCGTGCCGGTGCTCGATCTGCCAGCAGATCCGCCCGCCCCTGAAATACCAGCATTCGACGTGCTTCAGGGCGCCTCTGGCACCACGCCGGTGGGTGACGGACCGGCTTTCCTCTCGCAGCTTCTCTTCTATTCCGCCGCGATTAGCGCGTCCAAGCGTGTCCCCTCCACCGGAGAAAAGTACGCGCTAAGAGTGAATCCGTCCTCCGGGAATCTGCACCCGACGGAATTTCACTTCCTCACACGGGGTCTGAAGGGGTGGCCAGATGGGTTGTATCACTACGATCCATCCAGGCACATGGCGGAGCAGCGCGGGCGCGGTGATTTTGAAATGAAGCTGGCCAGCGGCTCTGCGCCAATTGTGTTTGTTTTGACCAGTATTGTGTGGCGCGAGGCGTGGAAGTACGGTGAACGGGCATATCGGTACTGCTTGCACGACATAGGGCACGCATGGCAGGCGCTTGCACTCTCCGCGCGGGCTATCGGTTGCGACAGCTTCGCGGTCGGACATTTCGCGGACGATGAAGTGGCGCGGATGTGTCGCCTGAACAGTGACGAGTGGCCAATGCTGATCGTCAGCCTGCACGGCAAGTCCATTCCAGTGCGCGAAGCAGACACCGGCAAGACTGTCTGGTTCGGCGGGCAGGCGAACCAGCTTTCGAAGGAGACGATTGCTCACCCACTGATTGACAGCATCCACTTCGCCACGAAACGAAGCAGCAGCGGGAGCAGTGGAACCTCCTTCGCAGAGTCGGCCCCAACTGGCTCCGGCGAGATCAAGCTGCCTTCTCCGGCTTCATCGACTCGCAGCTTTGGCGAGGTTGCCCGAATGCGACGCTCGGCGCTCGACTTCCTGGGTGGAAAGCAATCGATGTCATTGGCGGAACTCTCGGCCATCCTCGCCGTCACAGCCCAGCCATTGTCGGCTGACTTTGCTGGCACGCGCTTCATTCAGCTGTATTTGTATGCTCATCGCGTCGATGGGTTACAACCCGGCGTCTACAGGTTCTGGCCGGAGCGTGCCGAGTTGGAGCAGATCAAGAGTGGCGACCAGCGCGTAGCGGCCGCTGGTCTGAGCCTCGGGCAGGACCTGGCCGGTAACGCCTGCGTGACCTTTTCGATGATCGGCGATCTCGATCGTGCCGCTCGTACCTATGGCGACCGTGGTTATCGCTATGTGCATTTTGAAGCAGGCGCTATTGGCCACCGCCTGTATCTCGCCGCTGAAGCACTTGGACTGGGTGCGACCGGCATCGGTGCCTTCTACGATGATGAGGTGCACCGTCATCTCAACTTGATACCCAACCAAGGACAGGTCGTATACCATTTTGCGATCGGTTATCCGGTCCCCGATCCGCGCGTCTCGGCATCAAATGAGCCGCAGGAAATCACATGGTAGGCATACTCGTGCATGGCGACAATCATTTCATCGTGCGTGGTCCATTGCCGGATCGAGACGCTGCACGAGCACTGATTCGACACTGGTCCATCATTCAGATTGGAGCGACAACGCCGCCTTCGCTCGAGAGATGGCGTATCAGCACGAAGCAGTTCCGAGAAGATCTGGAATGGGCCGTGAATGTTCCGGGAGACAGTGAGATTTCTCCTGCAGTAGCGCAGTTGCTGGATGAACTGGCGGCGCGGGGAATCACCATCCACAATTCCAGTGTCGACTACTGGTAGAGGTTCTTCGAACGTCCTCCGACGCAATGTCAATGAGTCCTCGCGTAAACCGAAACGCGCGATACCAAAAATACCAGGCACTAACCTACAGGCACTAATTCCGGGCTGCGCTGGGAATTATGAATGGATCTGACAGCGTCTTCGGCCGTGAATCGTCCCATAAGTAAAGCCAGCTTACGGTCGGTTGTCATCCGGATGGGGGCCCGGTCCATCCGCTGCACGTACTCGGTGGCACGAGTACCGCCACGATTCACTTTTACGATAAATTTGGTTTTTTTCATGGATCTCCCGTCGCTTGGGATCACAAAGCAAAATGGGAGGCGGTATCAAGCCACCTCCCGTTTTCTGTCACTGGGCCTACCTCATCTCACGCGGCCTTGCCGGGATCTTGGGCTTCGACGGTCTTCTCGCCGCCAACACTTACTTTGATCTGCGTGGGCTTGGCTTCGACCCTCTTGGCGAGGATGATCTTCAGCACACCCTTGTCACAGCGGGCGCTCACTTGTCCCGGATCCACGGAGCTGGGCAGCGTGAACGAGCGGGTAAAGCTTCCGTATTGCCGCTCGACGCGACGGAAGTTCTCCTCTTTTTCTTCCTTCTCAATCTTGCGCTCGCCATGGACGGTGAGGGTATTGTTCTGAATGCTGACATCAATGTCTTTTTCGTCGATGCCCGGGACGTCAATCTTCAGAACAATGTTGTGACCGTCTTCGTATATATCCACCGGCGGTGCGAGGGTAGTGGTTGTCAGCGCCTCTTCCGGGCCTTCGGGGCTGTTCGACTCACGGAAAAGGCGGTTCATGCGGTTCATGCGTTCTTGCATAGCGGAAAGTTCGCGGAGAGATTCCCAACTGGTTAAAAGTGTCATAACGCAGTTCCTCCCTAGCAGTAATCTAAGAGGAAAAACTTCAGATGGGCTGACTTAGTTCAGTGAACCTGAAAGAGTAAGAAGAGAAACTCGCTCAACAATAACGCTAGGCTTCTACGGTTACGGTTGTCAAGAGGCAGTACTGCCCTGATGGTGTACGGATTTCGAGCTACTGCCGCTTTTCATTCACGTCAGCTTCCACTGAACTGATGTATGCAAGATTCATATTTGGATACTTGTTCTCGCGAAAATCTTGAAAATCCGCGATGACAGCCTCCCGGAAGGTTTGCTTTTCCTCAAGGTGCGTCGGCTTATCTAGATTGTTACGATAGATATTCCGCGCGTTCTCAATCTGCCCCTGAAACAGATAGCCATGCGCTTCGTTGGTAAGTATCCAAATTTGCGTTCTGTCCAAACTGAACCCATGTTTCGCATCTATTACCGATTGATTAAAATCCCCTAGTAGCAGATCAACCCACGAGCGAACACCATAGAGCATCGCAATCTTGGTATTCACAAACCTTCGTTCCACATCAGTATTGGCGTTCTCTCTTCGCACGTTGAAGACAACGAGGGCCTTGTCGACCCAGCTTCTCCCGTAGATGAAGTATGTCTTTCTATCGTCCTGGTTGGGACCAGCCCGGAACTTGTATCATCCTCGTATGCCCTGACCATGTAATCGTATATATCCAAAGCACCCTCGTCACTCTGCTGTTTGGAGTCAGGACTATCGGAAGGTGAGGACAAAAAGCAACGGGAATTAGAGTCGCTGCTCGTTGAAATTCCTTCTCGCCGCGGCCGGTTTGTCCTGTGAGCAGAAAATCGTGGCCTAGCTCACAGCGTAGGTCAATTTCCATAGTCGAGAGATCGCCGAAGTCGTTCTTGGACGGTATCAGTGATATGCCGCCTTGGTGGTAATCGATCGCGTTTGAGATCTTTTGATCGGATCTCCATATTCTCTTCCATCTCTGCCCTTTGCCTAGCCAGATTACCTAACGCCTGTAGAATGGCTATCTTACCGAACGATCGCGGTGTGCTGACTTCTTCTGCGCGTTCGTAGGCTTGCTGGGATTGGTTGAGAAGTGCTTGTGGGTCAGTGGCCGAGTTTTTTTTGCTTTTCCGCTGTTGTGCAAGCGAAGCGTAAACCTCGCCTAACCTAACGTTCGTCAAGAACAGAGAATCACGAGCGCGAGCATCATTCGTTTGGGCTTTCATCTCCTTTGCTAGTGCGTTGGCAGAATTCAACACCTTAACGGCAGTGTCAGGCTCATCACGCTCAAGAGAGGCTATTTCGGTCATTGCGCTGATCAGGTGACTTGGGACATCCTCATTAGAGAACCTTGATCCGCTCTGAGCATCTGGGGCCTGGTTGTTCCTGTCTGTACGGGCGGTGGTATTGGCGAGAGTCGTTATGCCCAGCGCGGGGCGGTCAGTCGGATTCCGCCGCCTCCCGGTGCTCTCGTCGTTCATTCCGGCAAACAGTTCACTTGTGTTCCCATCGGGACTTCCCTTCGAACACGCCACGTACCGCCGTCGCACTGGTGGCTAGAATGCGCCACTCGTGTCTTCAAATTCTTCCGGTGCAACAGTCTGGAGCACCTTGGTGATCCCTTCTAACGCAAATCCTGCCGTCCGCTTACTTTCCTCTCCCTTTTTCAACGCTAATAAAATGTCTGCCGAGGAGGCGAACAGCAGAATGCCTGGTACCAAGTCGTGGGGATTACTATAAAGTAGAACGCCCTGCTCCCGGCTACCTGGATCACTCTTGGCGACAACTTCTGGGCATCATCGACGTGTTGGTTACAGGTCTCATACAAAGACGCGCCTTTATCCGACTGGGCTATCGCCGCAGACAAAAGGAGATGATCGGAGTATGAGAGGCTCGCCGCATAGAGGCGTTTCGCCTTGCGGTTCGACGGATCCTCCTTTAATATGTCCTCGCTTAATATGTCTGCTGAGTTATAAATCTTTTGATAGGCCTGTTCCGCCAATCGCTGATCCGAGCTCAACGAAGGTCCCCGCCGATGTGGCCTGTAAAGCATCATTTGCAGGTTTCTCCAGGAGTTTGCTTAAGGTGTTGAGCGTCCGCACTGCAAACCCCAGTGCCCGTTCTTCATTCTCAGACGCACGTGTTTCGCTCAATCTTGCAGCGTTGGCCTCGCGTCTCGCTTCCTCAGCGCGTAGTACGCCAAACCTGCAAAAACAAGTGCCACACCGCAAACAACGGCGAGCACCCAAAACTGCTTACGCGCGCGTTGCAGTTCGGAAGTCTTTCTCTGTAACTCTGCTTGCTGTTCCTGAACTTCCGCTTCCTTGGTCAGAAGATCGGCGGCCTGACTTTTTTCAAGAAACTGGATTGCCTGCTGGAATCCCGGATCGTAGCGCTCCGCCCAGGTGGCGTTGGGCTTTTCACAGTCTCGCCATTCAAGCGCCTTTTGCAAATCGGGATCGCGCAGAAGAGCCGAATTGCCCTTCTCATGTTCTTCCGCTCGGTCCGCCAGGCGCTTGTAAATCCTGGCCGACTCTGCTTCCTCGTCCACCCATTTCCGTAGCAGGCTCCATCCGTTGATCAAGCTCTCATGCGATATGTCCAGCACTGTGTCATTTTCCGCCGGGTCAGTGTCAGGGTCCCTTGCAAGCCCGTCCTGGGCTACCAAGAAGCCGCGACCCGGCCTGCGGAAATGCTCCGCAACTTCAAGTACCTCAGCGGGGACGGCGTTAGCGATGGCGGCAATTTGTGCCATCGCTGCGGGTCGCCTCACGCCACGCTTGTCCGTACCCTTTTCTGTCAGCGCCTGAAACATTCGCTTGGCAATCAGTCGCGATCGGTCGTCGGGAGTTCGTCGTAGGCCTCGTTTGCATGTCGCGAAAGTGCGTCTTCGATCACCCCTATCGCCAGGTACTGTTCCAGATCCAGGGGCTCCGAATATTGAAGCTGGTTGCGCCAGTCATCCCAAGTGCGCATCAACGCATGCTGCAAAATTGGAAGTTGGTCTGGATTTTCGCCCGCATCATTGAGGAGTCGATTTACCAGGCGAGGAGAGATCGCCGCGCCAGCCACTTGCACCGGATCTGTGATCGCTGCGCGTTGTTGCTCCCGGGTCATCCAGGGAATGACGTATGGACTAGACGTCACCGCTTCGGGAAGATTGCGGAACCTGGCACATTCGCCTATGAAATCAGATCGCATGGCTACAACTACGTAAATCGGGACCTGCGTCTGCGCGGTTGCCTCCAGAAGCAGTTTCACAAACGCCGCAGCGTCGTCCTGGTGACGCGCGACAATGGCCGCTCTCTCAAATCGGAAGAGTTCTTCAAATTGATCGACGATGACGAGAAGGTTTTCTCGTTCAGGTATCCGCGAGCTTCACCGCTTCGATGAGACCGAGACCGCTGCGCCGTAGGGTTACCTCCAGCAACATGGCGTCACGGGCCATATCCTCGATCGCTGCGTGCGAGGATCCCAGCACCAGGATCATTAAGGGTTCGCGAGCTGGCGAATCGGATCGTTGCCCGGCCGAAACATGGCAACCCGCCAGCCAGAGCCCGCGCCAGCCATGAATCCTCCCTCCAGATATGGCAAAAGTCCGGCTCCAATGAGCGAAGATTTACCACTTCCGGAACTGCCGACTAGGGCGAGGAACCGCTTCTTTCGCAGGCGCGAAACGATTTCGGCGCTTTAGTCCTTCGCGCCCAAAGAAGAGGTATTGCTCATCTGTCTTGAATGGCCGCAACCCTGGAAAGGGATGAATATCGGTAGGCATCGACCTCACCTTAGCGTTTCAGGAGCCTCAGAAACTCATCCAGTTGGGGCAGGGACTCGCGATCAGAGCCACGCAATATCCTCGCCTCAAGGGTTTCAAGGGCTTCTTTTGCAGGCGTAGCCGGCGGAGCTATGTATATCGCCTTGGCCCGGACCGGTCTTGCTCTTTTGCTAAGAAGCTTGCGGAAATCCATAAGTTTCGCGTTGAACCACCCTCTGCTCCCTGCCCGTAATAGATCAGTGCCGCATCGCATATGTCCATGTATTCGAAGTGCTCGTTGATTGCCTGTTTTTCGTCGTCAATTTCTGAAGGCAAGAGCGGTTCGTATCCGGCAGCAAGGAACTGCTTCTTGATCGCCTGCAGTGCGGGAGAACTGAGATCAACAGGATCACAGATAATGTAAACGCGAACCAGATCGTCCTGCAGAGGCGAATCCCCGAGCGGCCGTGCGCCAGGTCCTATCGCCGTTGCGCGAGCTGATCCATTCTTCCCTTTCTCTAACCGGTTCGTGAGTAGCCCCTTAAGCCCTTCGAGATTACAGGAACATTTCGTTCATCTTCTGCACGTCCTTGTCATTCAGCAAATAATCAGCAAACTTCTGCTGGCGCGCGTCCTCGGGGCGTACGCCCTTCGGGAGCCAGATCAAACGTTCGAAGCCGGCATTTTGCTCTCTTTCCATCGCCAGGTCATGCTGTATCCACGGTTTGGATTTTGTGACTTCTCCTTCGGTAATTAAATTCATTCCCAATCAAGTGAATCGACAGGACGCTTCGTCTTAGTAACCCCGTACCTGCTCCTTGAATTCGCGAACCTGATCAGGAAGCTCAAACGGCGGAAGCACAGTGTAGCCTCGACACTTGAGATCACGCCGTATCTCGTTGGCTTCGTCGCGCAGGTCGGATGTAACCTCCGCCAGATAAACCGCCATGGAAGCAGGTTCTGGCCGATTTCCGTTAGACAGGCCCGCCATGGCCTGCAGCACATCTGCCAAATCTTTCGACAGGTCGTCAATCTTCATGTAGTACGACCTAACTTCCGGCCCCATCTTGGGGCGGAACGGATGCTCTCTCTTCGAATTAGCCGGGTCGGGCGCATAGAACCGGTAACTTCCACTTATCTTGAGAGCAGGCGGCAGCTTTTCCCAATCGACGCGATTCTTCTCGATCTTGAAGATGCGGACCTTCTTTGTTGATATGTATCCCAATATTCTGCTTGGCATAGGAATAAAAGGCTTCCAGTTCGCGAGTACACCATTCCCGGTTGAAAAAGCTGGGACTGTTGATAAACAGGAAAGTTGCGGTCTTCGGGAGTCTGCTGAGAATCTTCTTCTGGAAGCTCTTCATAGTCCCGAATCTCACAATCACGCCAGAGACTCGCCTTTGCGCCCAGATGTACGGGAACACACTTCTCCAGATCTGCATGCAGTTGTGCCACCCAACCTCGCGGCTCGTCCCCATACTGATCGTCATCAAAATGCGCATAGCTTATGAAGACATCTTCTTCGAAGTTCTCTACGTAACCCATTTGCCACCTCCGGCACAATCGCACGCGTACGGCGAGCGCATGCGGAATGGCGAGCGCATGCGGAATGGCGAGCGCATGCGGAATGGCGAGAGTGGTCGCACGCGTTCGCTCCAGTCTAGATATTGTGGCGCCCTAAGTTACATGGGAGAGAGGGGCAGTTACCATTCGAAGGAACCAACACAATTGATATACAGAAAGTACACCATAGTCATGGTTGTCGGGTGCACTGCTCATTCATGACGGCGCCGATGCCTCGCCAATAAGGCGGTCATAGTCAATTGCTAGTCTGAACTGCGCCGAGTTTAAACGAAGTAAGGCGCAGGTGTCAAGCGATATTTGTAACCGCAGCGAAATACTTGATACGAGTAATCTACTCATATACCAGGAAGTAAATGCCAATGCTTTCCCCCGGAAACGCCGCAACAGCATGGATCTACTCCCAATGGGCGATAGTGGCAATCCAATCGACGAACATCCTGGCCCATTTTTCGCCTCGCAAACGGCTAAGGTACCCTCACCTAACGGCGCATTCACCGGATGGTGTCGCGAGGCGTCCTTTTGTTTCAGCGCCGAGCGCATTTTCTGAACTTAATTCCGGATAGACCTGCGGGTCGCCGCGCAACAGCCGACGCTCACCCCGGGGCGTCCGCGGCAGGGACCTTAAAGTGACAGCCGGAATTGCCAGTAACCTGGGATTTACCCGAGATATCAGCCCAGGGAGAAGCGCAGCGCAGATTTCAGTCACCCGCAGCCCGCACGGCCAGGGACCGCGGGGGGCAGAGCATTTCGTGGACAAGGGAAAGAGCATTTCGTGGACAAGGGACAGAGCATTTCGTGAGCATTTCGTGGACCTGTCACCGGGTTTCTGGTAGTGGACCCTTATCTCCTGTCCCCTTATCTCCCCTTTGATCGCAACGAGTTTTGTTGGCAATACCCTTCAATCATTCGCAAAATTCTCTTCGGAAGATGGGACGGGGAAATAGGTATCATGTCGGTGCGCCAAGGAAGCTGGCGTGTTCCAGCCGGTGTAAGTCCGGCCCAGGTAGGGCGTAGCAGCCGCCTGGTAGTGAGTGTTGCGTGGTGGAAGGTGACGACCACTGCGAAGCGTACACAACGATTGTGTGGGGTGGGCTATTGAGCCGCGAAAGATACTATGCCGCTGAGGCCGAGGCCGTCGACATAGCCGAAGGCAACATGTGTGGGCCCGTTATGCGAGGGTCTATCGCTCAGCCGTGGTCGAAGACCCCATCACGCACAAAAGGAACAAGTCGGAACTTGGGAGATCTCGCGTTTGGCCGGGCAGTTAGGAACGCACCGGTCCGCATGGGGAAGGTGATGAGCCGAAGCCGATGATGAACGAACGCGAGAAGTCAGACCCCGCAACAGTAGCTAAGAAGTCCGCGAACGAAACTGGGCGACCAGGAGAGGAGTGGATGGAGCCAAGGGCGGGGGCCAAGGGAAATGCGGACCGGCAAAGCACGCTCCGAACACAGGATCGGACAGGCGTGTCACAAGCGCTGGGCCGCATACGGAAAGCCGCAAGGCAAAGCAAGACGGAGAAGTTCACGGCGTTGCTTCATCATGTGGATGTGCGGCTGCTGCGGGAATCGTATCTCTCACTGAGACGAGATGCGTCGCCCGGGGCGGATGGCGTTACATGGGAGGACTACGGACTCGATCTTGAGTCCAGGCTCATGGAGTTGCATGAGCGGGTCCATCGAGGCGCGTACCGGGCGCAGCCGTCCCGGCGGGTGATGATACCCAAGGGTGACGGTAAACAACGCCCGCTGGCGATCGCTGCACTGGAGGATAAGATCGTCCAGAAGGCGACACTGGCGGTGCTGAACAGTATTTATGAGGAAGATTTCCTCGGGTTCAGCTACGGTTTTCGGCCAGGGCGAAGCCAACACGATGCGCTGGATGCGCTGGTGGTGGGGATCTCCGGGCGTAAAGTGAACTTCATCCTGGACGCCGACATCCGGAGTTTCTTCGACTCGGTCGACCAGCGATGGTTGATCAGATTCCTGGAACATCGGATCGGTGACAAGCGCATCCTTCGCCTGATCCAGAAATGGTTGAAGGTGGGGATACTGGAAGACGGGATCGTGACGGTCAGTGAGACGGGGACGGGACAGGGTGCGGTGATCTCACCGCTGCTGGCCAATATCTACCTTCACTACGTCCTCGATCTCTGGGCCGAGCAATGGCGCGTACGCGAGGCACAGGGCGACATGATCATAGTGCGATATGCCGATGATGTTGTTCTGGGTTTCGAACACGAAACCGAT
Source organism: Candidatus Dormiibacterota bacterium (assembly GCA_963768105.1). GTDB lineage: Bacteria > Chloroflexota > Dormibacteria > Aeolococcales > Aeolococcaceae > Palsa-851. The sequence continues at coordinate 321,101 of CAVYGR010000008.1, forward strand.
GCGAGGCGTTTCCTGGGGGCTATGAAAGGACGGCTGGAAAAGTTTTCGCTTGCGCTGCATCCGGACAAGACCCGATTGATCGCGTTCGGCCGCTTTGCAGCGGATCGACGCGCCCAAGCTGGTCTGGGTAAGCCGGAGACCTTTGATTTTCTGGGCTTCACCTTCATCAGCGGCAAGACACGTGAGGGCAAATTCCTCGTCAAGCGGAAGTCCCGGCGTGATCGCGTGAAGGCCAAGCTGCGGGAGATCAAAGACGCGCTAGGAAGAAAGATGCACCTACCTATTCCTGAGCAAGGAAGCTGGCTTGGGCAGGTCGTCACCGGCTACTTCGCCTACCACGCCGTGCCGAGTAACTTCGGCTCGCTCGTGGCGTTTCACAACCACGTCACCGGCCTATGGCGGCGCACGCTTCGGCGGCGCAGTCAGAAGGACTGTATGAAGTGGTCGGACATGACGAAGTTAGTCTCACAGTGGCTCCCCCAACCGCGCATCCAGCATCCGTGGCCTAATCAACGCTTCGCCGTCAAATACCCGAGGTGGAAGCCGTATGCGGGAAAGCCGCACGTACGGCTTTGTGCGGGGGGCGCATAGCGATACGCGTCCCTACCGCGATCCCTATCTTCCCCGGCATGGGCCGACGCTGCAAAATCACACCCGCACGACGAGCAGGCAATAGGGATCGAAAATTTCAAAGTGAACCTCCATGTTGATCGTGGAATGCGATGATTAGGCATCATGTCACCGCATTAGCCCGCTGTCCCCACAACTTTCGGGTGATAATATTCTGCCCCATGGAACCTTTCGAGGGATGCTGGCAAAGGATCAGGAGAGCAGACGCACACAGAGTATCTTTCACCCACAGGTGGGCGGTCTTCACGGAGCCAAGAACTTACTCCGTTGTCATAAATCAAGACGACGATCGGACAGGCGGAGTGGTCCGCGTCGTCAGGCGAGAGCCCTATGACGTTACTGAATTCGCGCTCTATATTGGCGAAATGCTATATCAGCTCAGAGCGGCTTTGGACGGAGCGGTCTATGACGCTGCCATCGTGGTTTCCGGGATTAATCCACCCCCCGATGCTGATAAACTGCAGCTTCCGATAGGGAAGGACCCAACAGACTTTGGCAGATTGGCGAGCCGCCACCTCCGGCCGCTAACGACGGAACTCCGGAACTACATCGCATCCATACAGCCCTACAACGCTAGATCCGACGAAGACGCCCTTAATATTCATCTGGGAATTCTTAACGACTGGGCCAGGAAGGACAGACACCGCAGGCTTCATGTGGTTGGTACGGTTGCTTACCCGTGGACGGACGTCACCATCGATCCACCGGGAATTATCACAAGTCAGGTCGCTCACCGACCGAACATTATGGAAGGTGAAGAGATACTTATCACCTTCGGCGCCCAAAATTGGGCAAATGGCATCAACGTGCATTTTGATAGCGATTTTATTTTTGATATCGCGATGGACGAGGAACCGAAAGACCGAGTTGTCGGCATAAGGCTGGAGTTTGCTTCTAAGCAACTGATCTTCTGTGCGCAAAACATTGTCGCTGGGTTGAAGACCACTGCAACCGCAGGACCCGGACTGGAGAAGCGGAGCTGACCCTTCGGATACTTAGTAAAGCAAATAGAACGTTTTCATTAGGGTCGTTTCCGTCCTGCTTTTGCGTCCAGCTTCGTTCGTGAACTTCGCAGCTACTGTTGCGGGGTCTGACTTCTCGCGTTCGTTCATCATCGGCTTCGGCTCATCACCTTCCCCATGCGGACCGGTACGATGCTTAGCTGGGCCCGGCCAAACGCGAGATCTCCCACGTTCCGACGTCTTCCTTTGTGCGTGATAGGGTCTTCGACCACGGCTGAGCGATAGACCCTCGCATAACGGGTCCACACATGTTGCCTTCGGCTCTGTCGACGGCCTCGGCCTCAGCGGCATAGTATCTTTCGCGGCTTAATAGCCTACCCCACACAATCGTTGTGTACGCTTCGCAGTAGTCGTCACCTTCCACCACGCAACAATTACTACCAGGCGGCTGCTACGCCTTACCTGGGCCGGACTTGCACCGGCTGGAACACGCCAGCTTGCTTGGCGCACCGACAGCATACCTATTGCAGCAATTCTGGGGATAGGTATCGTGTCCCCTTATCTTCCCGAAAGTACGCAGCGCTGCCCCGGATTTCCAGAGGCCTCCCTTCGCGTGACCGAGCTAACGAGCTGCCATCGTGACCTTTTGAACCAAGTTACCTTAGGTTCAATGAGATGAGGTACTTTCGCGGCACCGCAATGATTACTTGGGTTACTTCGGTCGTCCCAAAGCCTCGGTCGCCGCTTACGTGGGCGAACGTAATGCGGACGATTTGTTGTAGATGACTCCGGTCCATGCCGGAAGCTTGCAGACAACTCCAAGAGATGACCATCCCGCAGAACGGTGCACGCGTTGAAAAGACCGCATATGCGCGTCACAACTTCATTGGCCACTCGCACTTCCACAATCCTGAGCCGGAACTACTAGTTGCCTGAACCGCATACAACAACTGAAGTATTTAGCCGCAAACGGCCTCGCAGAGCTAACCCTGAACCCACCTTCGAATGTCACAAAATAGAACACCAGTAACAGTTGGCACCTGCGGTGTACCTATGGTTACTACAAAAAGCTTGACCATTTATGCCTAATTGGCCTAGCGCTCAGAGTATCCACAGAGGCTGGGAGCAGCGGTTCGATTTTCGGGCTAACCACAAAGGTACCGAGAATGACTTACTACTTCGAGTGCAATACCGAACGTGCTAGACGACGAACTGGAATAGGTCAGACTACGTTTTGGATTCGGCCAGGATACGACAACTGTGGCCTTCGCTACGACAACAAACACCCGTTTCACTTCGCTGAGCGCTCACAGAGCACTCTCGCGCACCCGTAGACAATCCGTGAGTCGGGCCCCCACCACAACAAGCTGAGTAGTCGTGTCAGAACCCTCTGGGACTGCCGAAGGCGAAGCTCTGTCTCGCTGCTGAATGGGACTGCTATGGCGAAGCTCTGTCTCGCTGCTGAGTGGGCTGCCTGCGCGAAGCTGTGTCCATCAGGAAAGGCTACCCGTGGCAGATGGTAAATAATCGGGGATCCAATTCCGGCTCTAAATCACATGTGTTCGCGGCCCCACATTCTCGCCACCATGGCGGGCATGGGTAGCGTGATCCACTAACTTCAAAGGATTACATATGTTAAATTCGGCGTCTGACAGCTCGACACATGAAAAGTCCACGAGTCTGCGGTCCTTTCCGCGGCGACAGTCTTTCTCCACGGTACAAGAGCGAAAACTCAACGTGATCGCCAGTGTCCGGCGTCACTGGGCGGTGGCGCTGACTGTGTTCGTCGTGATTCTTGGCGCAGGCATTTTCATCCTGTGGAAGAAGGCAAGACCAGTCTACAACTCGCATAGCGTAGTCTATATTTCGCCCAAGTTCCCAACCGTACTTAACAACAATAGCGAAGTCGAGCTGCCCTATGACTCATATTTTCAGGAGCAGGTACAAACAGTCACCCGATACGACATCCTCCACGATTCCATTGCATCGCTTCCCTTTTCCGCGCGCCAGCGTAGCGGTCCGGTTGTACCTTCTGAGATTGAGGGCCTGCTGAAGGATTTGATCGTCAAGAGGGTGGGCACTTCCTATGAGATGTCCGTCGGACTAAGTGGCCCGGCACCACACGGCCTCGCCGAGATAGTAAACGCGGTCACCAACACCTACGTGGAGAGGGCTAAAAACCCGCAATTTTACGGCGTGAATGATCGTTTAAAGACGCTAAACCAGGAGAAGCAACGGCTGCAGAGCCAAATAGATAAGAGCCTCGCCGAGAAAGCGCACCTGATGGAGCAGTTGGGCGTAGCCACGACTACGACCCAAGTGGGCACGACCAACCCTTATGACGCAACATCCACCGCAGTACGCACGGAGCTGGCGACGGCGCGCATGGAGCGCGAGAGGGCAGAGGCAGAACTGGACGCTTTGCTGCGAAGAAACGCTCCTGGAAACGGGAACGCACTGGATGTCGCGGGGAAGGAGGCGATCGCCGCCGATCCCGGATTATCTGCAATGTGGAGCGCGCTGAGCAACCGACGCGCGGCGCTGCTCCAGGAGATGACCGGCCTCCGGCCGGACCATCCCATTTATCAGAAAGACAAAGACAACCTTTCCTCGACAGATACGATCATGAACGATTTGAAGCAGCAGGCCGTGCAAGAAGTTCAGAACAAGTTGCGTCAGGACGTAGAGCGGGCGCGCATGGTTGAACTCAAGCTCACACGGGAATTGGAAGAGAAAACAAGCAGTGCCACGTCGGCTGCACCTAAGTACCTGAGAGCGACCGAGCTTGGACCGGAGATCGACAGTTTGCAAAAGTCCCTTGAGGCGATTGATAACCGTATTCGCGATCTCGACCTGGAAAGCAGCTCACCTGGGTCAATTCACGTCTCCACCAAGGCGCTAACTCCTACAAGTCCGGAACGAAGCAAACTGCCGATATTCGCGCTGGCCGTCCTAATGATTTCTTTGACAATCGCCACAGCTGTTCCTGTAGGAATGGACCTCCTGGACCACAGAATCTACACGCCGCACGACGTCGAACACGTGGTTGGGTTCCACCCAATCGGTGTCCTGGTGGATGAAGACCAGTTCCCTGGGGAAGTTGCGGGAGAATACTATTTTCGACTTGCGGCGGGCATCGATCATGCTGTTCGCACTTCGGGAGCAAGAATCTTTCTACTTACATCTGCGGCGCATGGAGCTGGAACGAGCACGGTAGTAAGAAAGTTGAGCGAACAGTTGCGTGGTCTTAATCTGAGGACTCGGACGATGACCGCAGCGGCATCCAGCGAGTTGGGCCTGCTTTTAACCCAAGATTCCCCACTGACACACAACAAATGGAGTAGACCCGACGACGTTCTGCACAGACCGTCTACGCCGATCGCTTACAACCATCCCCGACATCAATTAGAACGAGACGACATTCCTCCTCCCAATTGGGTGGAGCAAACCCTGAATCGTGCGGCCATGGATTACGACGTCGTGCTCATCGATGCACAACCAATGCCAGTGTCTGCACAGACCGAGTACCTGGCGAGATTAGCCGATGCAACTGTGCTCGTAGTTAAGGCCAGAGAAACGACCAGGCAGGATCTGGAAAGCACAGCCCGGGTTCTTGAGCGACTCGAGGTTGCCGGAGTCGCGGTGATTCTGAACAAGATCCGTGCGGATCGGGCAGATGGAGCTCTGAAAAAAGCGCTTCGGAGCTACGAAAAATCATTTACTGAACCCTCGGTGACCCCAAAGGCCGGGCCCGAGCACATCGTGACCACCGCTTAAGGAATGCCATGGATCAGGCTTAGGGTAAGTCACACCAGTCGTATGTCTGCAGCCAACCGTTGCATCAAGTTCCGCACCATGATCGGGGATGCAAACAAACGGCGCTCCGACCTGATGCACCTGAATGAACGCGATTGTGTGCTTTTCAAGATTGCCAACGACCCGCGGATTACCAGGATGGGCCACTTTCTGCGCAAGTACTCGTTGGACGAATTACCTCGGTTGCTCAACGTTTTGTCGGGCGACATGAGTATGGTTGGACCGCGGTCACCGCTTGCGAGTGAAGTGGAGGCATATAAGCTGAGCCACCTGCTACGACTTGATGTGACTCCGGGTATCACCGGTCTCTGGCAGGTCGAAGCGCGACGCGATCTTCGTTCGATAGTTATATCTCGATCGATGTCGCCTACATCGAGAACTGGAGCTTGCTCCTGGATCTTAAGATCATCGCCCGGGCCGTGGGTGTGGTGTTGGCCGGAACTGGTTGCTAGCCCCGGGTTACGGGCCCCCACCCTGTGAATGACTTGAAAGAAATCGTTCTCTGAAATCCAGACCGGGCCACCAGACTAAGGGTCGAACTGGTCTGGTCTCACATCTTTGGGAACTAGTTTAAGAATCGATCTTCTACGAATGGAGAGTTGAGTCATGCGAGTCATACATTTGTCACGCAGGACATTCACCGAGGAGTTCAAATTGGCAGCTGTGCACCGCCTGCAAGCCGGGATTCCGATAAGGGAGCTGTCCGGGGAACTGGGGGTGAGCCGGAACATGTTGTATCGGTGGGCGCGTGAGTTCCGCAAGGCTCCGGGAGAAACCTTTCCGGGCAACGGTCAGCCGCACAGCCCGGAAGGTCGGGTTGCGGACCTGGAGCGCAAGATCGGTCAACAGGCTCTGGAGATCGAGTTCTTAAAGAAGTGCTTGCAGCGCATCGAGGACACGCGGACGCACGCAATCAAGAGAAATCAACGGTCTCCAGAAACGCTCGTGAGGAAACCAGCATCAGCAAGAAGCTGACGCCGAACGGAACTTTTAACGGATTGCACCCCTGCACAGCGCGACTAGCGTTCAAGGACCACTGCACCGGGACTTGACCCTTCACCCAAGATAAAACGCAACTCCCCCACATCTGTCGAGGACAGGAGGAAGACAATTTCGAAAGCGCTCACCACAGAAGGGGTCGTAGCCTGCCGTGGTTACCAAAGAAATCCTCTTACCCTCATCTCGACGCGCTCCAAAAACCGTACTAATGTATAAGTAAGATCCAGACGTCGGCGCCGTCTTGCCACGACGGCGCTGCTTGGCCTTGCACCGGTGCGCTCTGCCCGTGCATCTGCCGCCCACCACCGGGAGACATCAGCGCTTGCAAGCATGATGACTTGGGTGTAGCAAACGGTAAAGTGACAATCAAAGTGACGGATTACGCCTGTCCGCAGCATGGCTGCGCCCCGCGAGGGCGCCGCCTGCGGAGAGCAAATTCACGGCGTAACAGGGTGCGCTCAGTGCGTCCTCTTGATTGAGCAGTTTTGACAACTTGGAAACGCCACATCACCGAAAGCCCAGGCCGGTTGAGGCCAGGGGGCAACGGACGCCGGGTGACAAACGGGACAATCGCTGATAAGTAGCGCGTATGCGGAGATATCGTCCCGTTTGCTTATCGCGCATATTTCCAGACGACCGAACGTCGATCGCAGAACCAACTCGCTTCCCAGACTTAGGTCGCTTAGTTCGCACATTTCAACAAACGCGACGAAAACCTTGCGTGCTAGCCCCGGACTTTTAGTCCGGGGAAGCGGGTTTTTAAACCCCCGAGAACGATTCGGTAATAGACACGCTGGGCTTTATTATAGCCCTGGTGGCTACTTCTCAGGGGTTTGCTGCTTTCTCCGCAACCAGAAGGCAAGATGGCCAAATTAATTAATTAAAAACTTGAGCCACCTTCATGAAACAAAGGACTTAGCTCTCTTGAGAGCCAGCTAAAGCCGCTCCAACCGCGTCTGCGAATCGCCGAACTGCTCCAACTTCACCCCAAAGCGATCCATCAGCGAAAGGTACAAACTGCACATCTTACGATTGTCTTCGCTGTCATTGAGATAATTCAGCGTGCGCCCGGTTTGCAGCGTCCCGCCCAGCCCGCCGGCCAGCACCAGCGGCAGGCGGAAGTTGTCGTGTTTGCGGCCGATCCACATGTTGGATAGGAACATCAGGCAGGTGTTGTCAAGCACCGTGCCGTTCCCTTCCTTCATGCTGTCCAACTTAGTCGCCAGGTAGGCGTACTGCTCGACATGGAAACGAGAGATGCGCTCGTATCCATCGGAATTGTTGTTGTGCGAGGCGGAATGGTGGCCCTCCTTCACATCGAGGAAGGGATAATACATGGCCGACAGATCGCGCGAGATGATCAACGACGCAACCCGCGTCTTATTGGTCTGGTAGGCAATGGCAATGATGTCGCACATCAGGCGCGCGTGATCGCGTAAGTCTTCCGGCAGTCCGTTGGCCGGCCGGTCCATGGTGGCGGCGACGGTGTTTTTGGCTTTGGCTGCGTCGTCGGCTTCGGCCTTGTCTTTGCGCATGCCCTCGACGCGCTTTTCCACTTCGCGCACGCTGGTCAGGTATTCATCGAGCTTGCCTTTGTCGCTCGAACTGATGCACTTGGAAAGATCCTGGGCGCGATCTTTGACGCGGTCGAGAATGCTGAGGTTCTGCAGGCTGCCACGGTTGTCAAACAGGTTGTCCCAGGCGAGCGATGGGTACACTTCTACCGGGACGGGCGAGTCAGGACTTTGCCAGGAGAGGTGGGAACTGTAGGCCAGGGAAAAGTTCGACTCGTGGTAACCGGTCATGGGCTGCTCGCAGGCCAGCACAATGCTGGACTGCTGCGTCTCTTCGCCCACGCGGTTGGCAATCATCTGGTCGACGCTGATGCCGGAGTGGATGATGGCGCCTTTCGAAATGTGCGCGCCGGATAAAAGACTGCCGGTCTGGGCGGGATGAATTCCCTGCCCCGTGAGCGCCTGGACGTAGAGACCATCAATCACATTGATCTTTTCTTTGAGCGGCTCCAGGGGAGACAGCGTCTTCGAGAGTTTCATGGCCGCGCCCTGGCCCTCGGCGCTCCAGTGATCTTCGTTAATGCCATTGCCCAGGAAGACGATGCCAAAACGCTTGGGGAAGGCGGACGGTGGTGGCACATCCGCTAAGGCGTGCAGCGACTCAAGCCAGGGCAACGCCACGGTGCAACCGGCTCCGCGGAGTACGGCGCGGCGGGAAACGGGAAGCGTGAATTTTTTAGCCGGCATGCTAGTTCACCTTTCTGGATGCTATCTGAGTCGGAGCCGGGGGCGCCGGTATTCGTTTGTTCCGGAACTGCGGGCTCATGACAATGGTTTCGACCATCGTGTCAAAACGATAGCCTTGCGCGGCCAGGTTGGTCTGCATGGTATCGACCAACGCTTCATCGGAGAGTTGCAGCGTGCGATTGAGCGAGTAACTGAGCAGCTTGCGGCAAAGGTTGTTGAGGAACTGGTCTTGCCGATGATCGCGGATGAAATCGCGCAGACCCTCAAAGCCAACGCCGTTGATGCCGCCGGGATAGGTGACGGCGGTATCGACGGGGCGCCCGGCCAGGTCTTTGGTGCGCACATCGCCGATGGGTCCATAGCCTTCGTAGGCCAGGCCAAACGAATCAAAGCGTTGATGGCAGGCGGCGCAGAAGGGATTGGACCGATGCTGGGCCAGCATTTGGCGGATGGGAAGATCGGTCTTCGACTCATCGCTCGGCAGCTCGGGAACCACCGGCGGCGGCGGAGGAACGCGGATGCCCAACACCTTTTGCACCACCCAATTGCCACGCTTCACCGGGCTGGTGCGCAGTCCGGGTGAGTTCTGCGTCATGAATACCGACATGGGCAGCAGACCTCCGCGTCCGTATTGCCCGGCATTGTCGACGCGCACCCAGTGGTCGGCGTCGCCCTCGACCGCCGGGATGCCGTAGTGCTTGGCCAGCACCGGGTTCACGAAGGTGTAATTGCCATAGATAAGGTCGAGCACGGAACGATTGTTCTGAATGGTGTCTTCGACGTAGCGGATGGGTTCCTGGAACATGGCTTCGCGCAGATCGTTGTTGAACTGGGGGAAGCGCTGACGATCGACCGCGTTGTTGGTTTCAAAGAGACGGAAGGCGAGCCAGTTGCCGGTGAACTCCGTGGCCAGGCCGCGCACGCGGGCGTCTTTCATCATGCGGCGAGCCTGGGCCAGCAGGACTGCCGGTCTTTGCAGGTCGTTGGCGGCCGCGTGGCGCAACAATTCTTCATCGGGCATGCTGGCCCAGAGGAAGTAGCTCAGGCGGCTCGCCAGGGCGTAGCTGGAAAGGGCTCTGCGGGGACAGCGGTCGAGGCATGAACGACGGCGGCATGGGAGCGGGCTCCCGAAGCCATCAGGCCATTCGAGCATGTCCAGCCGGTAGAGGAAATCCGGCTCCATCAGCACGCTGGTGAGCGCATCGCGGAGGGCTTCTTCGTGGGATAACTGATTTTGCGTTCGGGCCTGGTGATAGTAGGCGAGCAGATCAGCCCGCTCCGCATCGGTGAGGGGCCGGCGGTAGGCTCGCGCGGCAAATTGCAGCAGGGCTTCCAATTGCCGCGGCTCCGCCTCAGCCCGCTCCTTTTCCAGGCTGCGGAGCGTGGCGTTCGGTCTGGTTGAAGTGATCGCGGATGGCCTCGGCCGCTGCGGGGTCGTTGATTGGATCCGCCGCGGCCTTGGCCAGGTAGGTGTCTCGCATCTTGAAGATGACCGCGGTATCGGTCACGGCGTGATCGGTTGGGCGCTCTGAGCCGGATTCGTCGCCTTTGCCAAAAACTTCTCCGCTCTGGTTGAAGTAGTACTGGGTCCAGGTGCGGGCGGAAAAGTCGGCGATGTAGTCGAACTCGTTCCACAGACGGTCCAGCTCCTTCTTTCCGTTGTCGTCGAGGATGAGCTGGATGAGCGGGAGATCGTCGCGGTAATAGCCCATGATGTTGTGATAGCCGGCGCTCAGCAGGCGGCCTTTGTCTTCGGAGTCGTCGGGGAAATAGCGGCCGCGTTCGGTGACGTAAAACGCGTCGGGAAACACGGAGGCGAAGCGGGCGAATGCCGCCTCGTAGCGGGCGCGCTGGGCGGCGGGGACGATCAGATCGGTATCGTTGGCGCGGGCCTTTGCCGAGAGAGCGGCCCAGCGGGGCGCGGCTTCCTCGTGAAGATCGGGATATTTCGGGATTTCCGGAACCACTGGCGGTGGATCGGTGTCGTTGCGCAGATCTTTGGGATCGCTGTCACGCCGGTGCTCGGCATACTGCTTCAGCTTCCAGTTCAGAAGCGGCTCGGATTGCGCGGGCAAACCCGCCACCATCGGGGCGGCAAACTGCATCGCGGTGTGGGCGCGGATTTTCACCACGAAATCGCGCATTTCGTCGCATTTGGCGCGGAGGACGGCGGGCTGAGCCGCCGCGGGAGGGGGCAGGGCCAGCCACATTTTCTGCAGCTTGAGGACAGGGCCGACCGCGTCCTGATCGTGCAGGATCTGCCACACCATGGGCAGGTATTTGGGGCTCAGTTTTGACTCCGACCGCGATGGTGGCCAGGGTGGCGTGGGGTTTCTTGAGAGCGAGGCGATACTTGTAGCGCCAGGCGGCCTGGAAGTAATCCGCATAGTCGGTGGGCTGCGCGGCGTAGAAGCCGACAATGCGCTGGATGGCGTACTTTTCGCGGTCGGTCTCGACCAGCATGGGATAGGGCGCGAAGTCGATTCCATCGGGTTTGAGGACGGCATGATCGGCCACTTCGCGCGCCGCTTTCAGGTACTTGTTCAGCAGCGCCGGCGACATGGTCAGGGATTCGCCGGAGTTATCGAAGCCGGCCTGGTTGGCGGGATCGACGGGAAATTGCTTGGCGACGTGCATGTCCTGGCCGGTGAGGTCGCGGATGGTGTAGTCGTACTCGGCGTTGCTCAGGCGGCGGGCCAGGACGACTCCTGGGTCGCCGGCGGTCTTCTTTATTTCTTCCGTGCGGACGGCGGCTACCCAGTCGATGACCTGCTGCGCTTCGGCGGCGGGCGGGGGCGGCATCGGCTTGGGCGGCATTTCCTTGGTTCTTTAGTCTCTCCGCCAGCAGGGCCCAACGGGCGAAGTCGTCGGTCACCATGTCCACGCTGGTGTAGGACTTCAGGTCGAATTGCGCCGGGGCCATTTTGCCGCTATGGCAAGCCACGCAGTATTTGCCGACAAAGGGTTTGACGGTCTGTTCGAATCCCTGGTCGATCGGGGCAGTTGGAGCGGTGGCGCCGTCCGCCAGGGTGGCAGCGGTGAGGGAGAGGGAGAGGAGAAGGGTCCGAAACATCATCAAAAAGCGCCTCTGGCCTCAAAGTTGGGGGAAAAACCGGTCGATAAACATGATACCTATTGATGGCCAGAAATGCCCAATTTGCGGTAATTCCGCCGGGTTACCGATTTCCCAGGGGCTGAAGAGTCTGTTCTGAGCACTCGATCCTGGAAGGGCACGGCTTCAGCCGTGCCGTAAAATGACACCGCCATGCCCGGCTTTAGCCGCTGAGGTACGTTTTTCCATCCTCGAAATTCTCTTATACGCCGATAAAAAGATGCCCTCAGGGGCTAAAGCCCGGGAGGTCTCAGCCAGCTACGGCACGGCTGAAGCCGTGCCCTTCCAGGATCGAGTTCTCATGCTTAGGCACTTCCCCTGCAAAACGACGACCGCCTCAGGGCGTAAACGGGTCAACCGTTTGAATCGAACCGTCCGCATTGAAGTGAAGCTCGGTCACCTTCACATTACGCAGGTGGTTCTTATTGGAAAGCTGGGTGTCCGCATAAAAGAGCCACCACTTCCCTCCCCACTCCAGGATGGAGTGATGCGTGGTCCACCCCTGCACGGGAAGCAGGAAATGACCTTTGTACTGGAAAGGCCCCTTCGCCGATTTCCCGGTCGCATAAGCAAGAAAGTGGGTATCGCCCGTCGAATACGTGAAGTAGTAAAGCCCGTTGCGCCGGAACATCCAGGAAGCCTCGAAGAAACGGCGCTCATGGTCGCCACCCAGCAATGGTTTGCCATCATCACCCAGGATGACCACATCCCCAGGTGCCTCCGCAAACTGCTTCATGTCAGGCGTCAGCCTCGCCACCTTCGCCATCAGCGCGGGCTTATCATCCTGCTGTCGATCGGTGGTTGAGCCCGCAACGAACTGTCCGCTGGTCCAGTTCTCAAGCTGCCCTCCCCAGATGCCGCCGAAATACATGTAGCTCCGGCCATCCGAATCAGTGAACACCGCAGGATCGATACTGAAGCTGCCTTTGATCGGTTCCGGCTCCGCTTTAAACGGACCCCAGCGGATTGCTCGACGTCGCCACCCCGATGCGGAAGACTCCTTGCTTGTCGCGGCCCGGAAAATAAAGGTAATAGTTATTGTTACGATATGCCGCGTCGGGAGCCCACAATTGCTTCGCTGCCCAGGGCACGTCCTTTACGTCGAGCGCGACGGGGCCCACGCTCACCGGGCCGCCGATCCGATCCATACTGAGCACGCGATAATCATGCATCGCGTATTCGCTGCCCAGGTCATCGTCGGGAATGTCCGTTGGGACGTCATGAGACGGATAGACGTAGATCTTGCCCTGGAAAACATGGGCAGACGGATCCGCGGTGTAGATGGAGCTGACCAGCGGCTGAGACAGATAATGCCGGCCGTTCGGCGCCGTGGGCCCGTCCGCCAGGACCATGGTCAATGGCAGCGCACCCAGGAGCGCACAACAAGCAGTCCACTTCACGCGATCACCTCCGGGCGCCCCGATTTTGGGACCATGATACCGCGCCTGCCCAGCAAGCCAGCCCTGGGGGAGGGGGCTTTTATCGCTTTTATCGCGTTTTTGGCACTTTTTTGCAAAAGGAGATTTTGATGTGACCTGTGCTCGTTACTGTCCGGCGGCGACACCTGAGTGGGCTACCTGCCTGGCCGGGCTTTTGTGATGCTTATGGAGGGTGGCGTCGTGCATCGGCACACTCGAGCGATGCTGGTCCGAAGCCAGTTGCGTGGAGTCAGCCAACACCGGGGTAAGGCCGGCGAGATAGCTAAGCAGATCGTTGCTGCCGCCAAAGAACTTCGGTCCTTCGTGTCTGCCATCAGTGGCAGCAACAAATATGCCAATGTGGCGCCCCGGGATGAGCGCGATATAGGTGTTGTAGCCGGCCCCGCCGCCGGTCTTCTCCATGATCGTGGCTGGATCCTCGGGCTGGTTGATGCGTATCCATCCCAGGCCGATGCCGGTGGGAGCACCGGCGCGGGCGAGGCCCTGGGTCCAGCGAAGTTCCGTGACCTGGATGTAGGTCGCCGTCGCGGCGGGATCCTGGTGCATGGGGACGCCGGGCAGACCGAGAAGGTATTTGAGCCAACGCGTCATATCGTTCGCGGTCGAATACATACCTCCCGACCCGGCGGCGGCCGTCGTATCAGTGCATCGGCCCTCATTCCTGGCCCCGATGAGAAGGCGAGCGCACTCGCCGGGGGTCGGGCTCACCGTCGTATCCCGCAGGCCAAGGGGTTTCGCGATGCGCTCGGCAAAGAGTTGCGGGTAGGGCTTGCCGGCAGCGGCGGACAAGGCGTCCCCCAGCAGATCGAACCCAATGTTGGAATAGTGTGCGGCGGTTCCGGGAGGAAAGCGCAGGCGATAGCCCGGAAGCCATTGCCAGCGAAAGCTATAATCGGGAAACGTGAAATGGCCGCTATCGCCCTCGGGATAGGCGATTTCGCGCGGGAAGCCGGCGGTGTGCGTGGCCAGGTCGAGCAGGGTGATGGGGCGGCCGCTCTGGCCACGCACCGTGAGCACGGGAACGGTGACATTGCGGGGGGCGAACTTCTGCAAAGGGTCGGAGAGTGACACGCGTCCATCCGCAACCAGCTTCACCAGCAAGTCCGTCGTCATGATCTTGGACAGCGAGCAAAGACGGATGAGAGAGTCAGCATTGGGCTTCTGGTGGGAGCCAGGATAGGTCTGGCCATAGCTTTGCATCCACGTCTCATTGTCGCGGACAAGCACGACTACCATTCCTGTGGACCCGCTATGGCGGAATAGCTCAGCAAGAAAAGGATCGGCGGATTGGAGCTGAGGGAGAGGTGCGGTCTGGGCCTGCACCCTGTGCACGGAAAGGGTCAGGAAGAGAATGAGGGATGCGAACAGGCGAACCCAGAGCGTGCGTCGATCCCGTCGCGCCATCGAAGAAGCCATCCTCTCTATGAGAAACACGTCGCTGGCCCTGCGTCCAGCAGATTCGACCCACGAGACAAACCAGTTACGGAGTGGAGATGCGGGGTGGGCTGGATGGGCAAGATCCGATAGCATGGATCAAAATCGCAGGAGAACGAGGCAAGCCGGATGACGATGGACGAGGTTCCTCTTCCGCAAGCGGTACTCGCACCTCTCACGCGCGCGGCCATCTTCCTGGTGGTCACGGTAAAGCCGGAGGGGAGAGTTACGCACCCTGCGCTCGTTTTGCGGCGACCTCTCCGGCATCATTCGCGCCGTCGAGTTCCGCGACATCGACGCCGGCCTCACCTGTATCGCGGCCTTCGGATCCAATGCCTGGGACCAGCTCTTCGGCAAACCCCGGCCGGCCGAATTGCATCCTTTCCGGGAGTTCCGCGCCGGCAACCGCTATGCCCCTGCTACTCCGGGCGACGTGCTGTTTCACATTCGTGCCCAACGAATGGACATCTGTTTTGAGTTGGCAACCCAGATCATGGACCGCATCGGGGACGCGGTTTCGCGTTGCCGACGAGGTGCAAGGCTTTCGCTACTTTGAGGATCGCGACCTGATCGGCTTCGTCGATGGCACGGAGAATCCAAGAGGCGCTCTTGCCCTGGAGTCTGCGCTGGTGGGCGAAGAGGATGCTCCCTTCGCCGGCGGCAGCTACGTCCTGGTGCAGAAATACCTGCACGATATGAAGGCATGGAATGCCCTATCCACGGAGGCGCAGGAAAAAATTATCGGCCGCAGGAAACTGACAGATATCGAGCTGGAGGATGGGGTAAAACCCACCTCGGCCCATAGCGCCCTGACCGTCATCGAGGAGAATGGGAAAGAGGTAAAGATTCTGCGGGACAACATGCCTTTTGGGCAGCCGGGCCGCGGCGAATTTGGTACCTATTTCATTGGCTATTGCCGCACGCCGCGGATCACTGAGCAGATGCTTGAGAATATGTTTATCGGCCGTCCGCCGGGTAACTACGACCGGCTGCTGGACTTTAGCCGGGCCGTTACCGGGGGCTTGTTCTTTGCACCTTCGGCAACTTTTCTTGACGATGCCGGTGACACAGAGCCCGCAGCCATTGCCGCGCCGCCGGTGGCGCCTGATCCACCGGTCGCACCCGCTGTGGCGGACGCTTCACTTGGGATAGGATCGCTGAGAGGAGAACGAAATGAATAACCTCCATCGCGAGTTGGCGCCGATCTCTGACGCCGCGTGGGCGGAGATCGAGGAGGAGACCACTCGAACGCTCAAGCGTTATCTCGCCGGCCGGCGCGTCGTCGACGTACCCACTCCCAGCGGGGTTGGTTTGGCGGCAGTGGGCACGGGCCATTTGCTCTCGATCGCGGCCCCTGCGGAAGACATCCTCGCCAGGCAGCGTGAGGTCAAGGCCCTGGTGGAATTGCGGGTTCCCTTCGAGCTGACGCGGGCGGCGATCGACGATGTGGAGCGAGGCGCAGAGGATTCCGATTGGCAGCCGGCCAAGGACGCAGCGAAGAAGATCGCGTTTGCCGAGGACCGGGCCATCTTCAATGGCTACCCTGGGGCAAATATCCAGGGCATCCGCGAGGGCACCAGCAACCCGATCATGACTCTGCCTAGCGACGTCCGGGACTACCCGGACGCGGTCGCTCAAGCGTTGAGCCAACTCCGCCTGGTCGGTGTGAACGGGCCGTACTCGGTCTTACTCGGAGCCAAAGCTTATACGGAGCTGGCGGAAACCCGCGATCATGGCTACCCGGTCCTGGAACACGTCAAGCGCATTGTCGACGGCAACATCATCTGGGCTCCGGCGATTGAGGGCGCGTTCGTCCTGACCACACGTGGCGGCGATTTCGAACTGAACCTTGGGCAGGATATTTCTATCGGTTACCTCGCGCACACGGATGCGACGGTTCGGCTTTATCTGCAAGAGTCGTTCACCTTTCGCCTGCTCACGAGCGAGGCCTCCGTCGTGATTGCGTCCTCGGGGAACTAAGGATAGAACCACAATCGATCGATGAATCCGAACGAACTGTCTTGGATCGAGGGTGTTTCGAGACTTTGAATTGTCTGCCTTGCAATGGGATTTGAATGTCCAAGAATACGAGATCTGGGGATAACTCCCGGATTTGCCTGATACCTTCCGCACATAGCCCCGAATCCTTCACGGTGCTGGAACCGTCAAGAGGAATTTTTCGTACTACTGTTCCAGAGGGAGGTACAAGCCATGTATTGCAGCGCTTGTGGTCAGCCCATGGACGTTTCTCAAACGATCTGCCAGAGATGCGGACGACAGACTGCTCCGATCGCTTCCTATGCTCCTGTGGCGTATCCGCGCAATCGCGTGCAGCGGCATATGCACACGGTGGCAATTCTCTGGATCGCGTACAGCCTGTGGATTCTGCTCCACTGGGCGCATTGCGGTCGGACTTCTTGCAGGAGTCTTCGCCCATTGGGGGCAAATAAGCCATGGTTTTGAGGGACTCTACGCATTCCCATTTTTTCACGCGACCTGGCTCGTGCCGATCATTACTGCCGTTCTGGTCGGTCGAGCTATGCTTTGCCTTGTGACCGGAATCAGCCTGCTGCGACGCGCGTCCTGGGCGCGAACGCTCGCCATCGTAACTGCGTTTCTCGCCCTCATCCACCCATTTACCGGAACTATCTTAGGCGTCTATACGCTATGGGTACTCCTGCCCGCCGCTTCCGGGCAGGAGTACGACCAGATGGTTGCGGCATAGGATCATCAGGCGTTCGCCGCTATCGAGAACATGACGTCGGGAGCGTTATCGGTGAGCGAGCGGCCATTCCACTCGGCGAATCCAAACACAGCTGAAGTGGCAACCTCGTTGGGAAGGATGTTGGGAAAAAGCCGATGCGCTCTACCGGGCCGCGGTCAGTTCCCGGTGATGGTCGTAGCTAACTTCCCTGGGGGTTGAAGGACGCGGCGTGGAGCCGCTGCCATGGCTGTATTGTTTCGGCGAACAGCCCATGACCCTTTTGAAGGCTTTACCGAAGGCGCTTTCGGATTCATAGCCAAGCGAGAAAGCAATATTGGATAGAGAGTCGTCGGCAGTCTTCAACCTGTCGCCGGCCAGCAGCATCCGCCAACGTGTCAGATACTCCATCGGGGTCTCGCCAACCGTTTCTTTGAACTTGAGAGCGAAGATCGATCGCGACATCCCGACGCGCTCCGCCAGTTCCTGCAATGTCCAGCGATGCCCTGGATCGTCGTGCATACAGGTGATCGCCACGCTCATCTGTTTATCAGCCAAGGCAAAGAGCCAACCGACGCCGCTTCTCGCCCCATCTGCCAAATGCAGTCGAAGAGCCTGAATGAGCATCATGTAGGCAAGTTGCTGCGCGATCAGAGCGCCGCCCGGCTGCGGGTCGCGGAGTTCCTCCCTCATACGCTCCAGTGACCAGCGCATCGCCGCCTTATCCGACTCTTTGCGGATATGCACGATCGGAGGCAGAGATCCCAACAGCATATCGGCATGACTGCCGCTAAGAAGAAAGTGCCCGCCGGCAATATAGCGCCCCCCATCTCCATTGTTGGAGACCGCACCATCCGACTTCCGCGCTGCGAGAAGCATGTTGAAGTCGACAGGCGTGAGTGACAGATCGGTTGCAAGCGAGAAAGGCAGCCCGCGCGGCAAAAGGAAACAGTCCCCCGCCCTGAGGAGCACCGGGTCGGGAACGCCTTCCACTGACAGCCAGCACTCGCCAGAGAGCACGGCATAGCACTTGATGCCTTGATGTTTTGGAAATTGGATGGCCAGGTCTCCATCCAGGTCGAAGCCGCCCGATATATAGCTGCGCGGTTTCAGCAACGACAGCACATCTGAGAGCGGGTCCATGCAGCCTCCGGACGATCGAACCAATAACACGGACTCTCAGTATAGATCGTATCGACTTCGCTCCCGCCCTAGAAGCAAATCAGCTTTTCGTTAGAGCTGCTGCTGCGAAAAGTGGGAGTGAGATTAACTATCCCACCCTTCGCAAAGTACGCGAAGGATGGGGCACCCGTCGGATGGTGGCCGGGATAGAGCCCAGAGTGTATCGGCGATTTAACGCCAACCGAGAGCTGGGGCGACCGTAGTCAGAATTGCTTCCATGACATGTGCGTTGTAGGCAACTCCTAGCTGGTTTGGGACGGTTAGCAACAGCGTGTCCGCCTCGGCGATCGCTTCGTCTTTCTTAAGCTGTTCGATCAGGACATCCGGCTCAGCAGCATAGCCACGGCCGAAGATCGCACGCGTAGCTTCGTCAAGGAAGCCGATCTTGTCCTGTTCCTCACCTCCTCGTCCGAAATAGGTACGATCACGGTTGTCAATCAATGCGAAGATACTGCGGCTGACGGAAATGCGCGGTGTACGAGCGTGCCCCGCTTCCTTCCAGGCGGCGCGAAAGGCGCGGATCTGGGCGGCTTGTTGGATGTGAAACGGCTCACCGGTTTCGTCGAATTTAAGGGTTGAGGTTTGCAGGTTCATTCCCAGCCTGGCGGCCCAGACAGCGGTTGCATTGGAAGCTGCGCCCCACCAGATACGATCACGCAATCCTTCGGAGTATGGCTCAAGACGCAGCAGTCCTGGCGGATTGGGGAACATCGGACGTGGGTTTGGCTTAGCAAAGCCCTTGCCGCGCAACAGCTCGAAAAATTCTTCGGCGTGCCGCCGGCCCATGTCTGCATCGTCCTCACCTTCCATCGGGTGGTAGCCAAAATAGTGCCAACCATTGATCACCTGCTCTGGCGAACCGCGGCTGATTCCCAACTGCAGTCTCCCGCCGGCGATGAGATCCGCAGCGCCAGCGTCCTCCGCCATGTAGTGAGGGTTCTCATACCGCATGTCGATGACTGCGGTGCCAATTTCAATCTTTCGTGTTTTAGCACCCACCGCCGCGAGCAGTGGGAATGGTGATGCCAGTTGCCGCGCGAAGTGATGAACACGGAAGTAGGCTCCGTCCATTCCCAGTCGCTCGGCCTCTACGGCAAGATCAATGGACTGGAGGAGGGCGTCAGCGGCCGATTGAGTTCGTGATTGCGGTGAAGGGGCCCAATGACCGAAGGAGAGGAAGCCAATTTTCTTCATGCAAGACAAGTCTACTGAGGGTGTTTGCTGGCCAAATACGCACGTACGGAA
>CAVYGR010000009.1:0-194261 GCA_963768105.1 Candidatus Dormiibacterota bacterium
TGAAAACTGCGCGCGGAGCTCCTCCGGTGCGCGCAGCCGTTGCGCCTTGTACTCCGCGAACTTCTCGTGCCGGAAGGTCGGTCCCGGGGGGTCGAACGCCGCGATGGCATACGTCGGCGTGGTGTCGTTGAGCGCCTTGAAGAGCATCGACGTGAAGCCATAGGCGGCGTTGGTCATCTCACCCCGGCTGTTGCTCAACGCGGGCATCGCGTGGAAGGCGCGGTACACGAGGTTGTGTCCATCCACCAGCAGCAAGGTCTCGCGAGCCACAGCGATCCATGGTAGCGGCGAGGCAGGTATGTCCTCGCCGGCGCACTTCCGGGGTTATGATCGAGGCATGGCCGACCTGGTGGAGATGACCGTCGACAGCATCAGGGTGCACATGCCGACCGGCCAGCACGTCGTCATCCTCAAGGAGAAGACGGCCGATCGCTACCTTCCCATCTGGATCGGCATCAACGAGGCCAACGCGATCGCGCTGAAGATCACCGGGATCACCCCGGAGCGGCCGATCACCCACGACCTCCTCGCCAACCTCCTCAGCGCCGTCGAGGTGACCGTCGAGCGGATCGTGGTCACATCGCTGAGCAACGAGGTGTTCTACGCGCGAATCCTCGCGCAGGTCGACGGCCGCCGCCTGGAGATCGACTCCCGGCCGTCGGACGCCATCGCCGTCGCGGTCAGGGTCGGGGCGGGCATCTTCGTCGCCGACGAGGTGCTCGACAAGGCAGGCGTGCTGCCCGAGGCGGACAAGGACGGCGAGCTCACCGAGACCGACCCGGAAAGCGAGGAGCGGCTCGCCAAGATTCGCGACTGGGTGAACACCCTCAACCTCCCCGACCTCGGGACCGGCGCCTCCGAGAGCTAGCGGCCGTCGCGCTTCAGGCGCTGAACAGCGACCAGAAGCCCGGGTCCTCGAAGCCCAGCCGCCAGGCGGCGATGCCGGCCAGGCCGTAGGTGCGGACCAGCGCGACCTTGCGGGCCAGGCTGTCGGCGTCGTCGAAATAGGTGGTCAGCGAGCCGTCCGGGGAGACGATGAACGGGGTCTGGGCGCTGAAGTCGTAGTCGACGCGAGCGCCCGGGCATCGAGAGCGCGTTGTAGAGGACGTTCGAATACGCCGCGGCGCCGCCGAGGCTGCCCCACGCGCG
The DNA here is from genome assembly GCA_963768105.1 of Candidatus Dormiibacterota bacterium. GTDB lineage: Bacteria > Chloroflexota > Dormibacteria > Aeolococcales > Aeolococcaceae > Palsa-851. Next base: position 1,150 of record CAVYGR010000009.1, read on the forward strand.
GCCGTAGAGCGGGAACGCCGAGGAGGACGTGCGCCGGGGTTGAGATCCGGCAGGGTCGCCTGCAGGATCGCCCGGTCCCAGTCCAGTCCGGCCACCGGACCGGGCGTTCCCCCGTCGCCGTGCTCGTCGTAGGCCATCAGGTCCACGTAGTCGGCCACCTTGCCGATCGCGGCGATGTCGTACGCCGCCGAGTACGGATTGACCCCGGCGAAGTCGTGCGGGACGACGTCGACGATGAGCTTGGCGCCGTGCGCGTGGAGCGCGGTCGCCAGCTGCTGGATGAAGGCGGTGAACGGGGCCTTGTCGGCCGCGAGCATCCCCTCGAAGTCGACGTTGATGCCCCGAGTAGCCGTCGTAGCGGACGCGCGCGACCATCTCGTTGACGAGCACCTTGGCCGCGCTGGGGTTGTTGAGGAGCTGATCGGTCGCCGGCGGGTTGGTCGAGTCGTTGGCGAGCGACGGCCAGATCGGGCAGGCCCGCCGCGGCCGCGCGGCCGGTCGGCGGATTGATCGGGCGTGCCCAGCAACGAGCCGTCCGCCTGTGCCTGCCAGCCGGTCGGGGTGACCTGCGGCACCGCACCGAGGTGGAACGCCAGCGAAGAGTTCGACGCCGCGGTGTTGATCACGAAGGCGTCAACCGGGATGCCCGTCGACGCTGGGGGCGGCGGGACGGTGACCCGGCGAACCGTGTGCCGGGCGATGCCGACGAGCGAGAGCGTGATGCCCGGGTCGAGGTGCGCACCGCCGGCGGTCGGGATGGTCGCGGGCAGGGTGATCGACGCCGGCGGCTTGCCGCCCAGCTGACCCGGGCGTGCTCTCCGTCGACCCAGGTCAGCGTTGCGCCCGGCAGCGCGGCGGCGACGGCCGCCTGGTCGGGCGCATCGTCGAAGACAGCGTCCACCACCAGCCCGGTCGAGGGATCGATGTGGGCGGCGAGCATCGCGGCGGTCGGCGGGATGACAGAGAAGGTGAAGTTCTGGGTGCTCAACCCCGCCACCGCGACCGAGAGGTGGTGGGTGGAGGAGAGCGCCATCGGTTTGACCGTGGCGAGCAGGTCCTGGTCCTGGGTGGCGAGGGCCAGGGTTGCCGTCGAGGGTGACGGTCACGTCCACGGCCTGGAGGGCGGCCCCGGTGGCGTGGAGCCGCAGATCGAGGTTCGGCGGCACATCGGAAGAGCCGGAGCGCAGGCCGACGCCACCCGCCGTGATCACGACGTAGCCGTAGTTGGGGGGTGAGCCGAGCCCGCTGAAGCTGCAGCCGGAGACCAGCAGCGCCACAGCCAGGCACGCCAGGCGGCGGTGCATCGCCCCAAGTCTAGTCAAGGCTTGGACGCGCGTGAGCCCGCGCGGGCGCCTCGCTCAGCGAGTGGTGAGCGTCAATTGCGCGGCCAGTGGCGGGCTGCCGGGACCCTCGTAATCCGGCCGGGATGATGGCGGTGACATGGAGTTGGGTCCCGGGGGCGAGGTCCGGCGGCACGTGAAGGTGAGCAGTGGGCCGGGTCCCGCGTCGACCCGTGAAGCGGCACGGGAGCCATGGCGCCGACGGCGCCACCGGGTCTCGGTACGCGGCGCCGGCGCCCGGCCGCGCCGAGGCTCCGGCCGGTATCGCCGACTCCGACCGACACGCAGGGCAGCACCGCGCGCGCGGCCGGCGGCGCTGGCCGGGCGCACCGGGAGCGCAGAGCGACGTCTGACTGGCAGCGACAGCTGCGCGTACACGACCGCTGCTGGCCGGGTTTCACGACGAGCGACGGTGCCGCCAGGACCAGGTCGCAGCGCCGGGCTGGCCGGAGTCGGTCGCCAGACCTGCGTGGGTGAAGCTCGACGGCGGCGGTGACCCGGTGATCGTTGTGATCGGGTGCGTGCACGCGGCGTCCTGCGCGTTCGAGCCGGGGGCCGCGGCCGGGGCCTGCGCGCCGGCGGCGCTTCCGGCGGTCGAATGGAGGCTCGTCGGGACGCTGCTGCCGTTGTGGACGTCAGCGCGATGACGATCAGGACGGCGGCCGCGGCGCCGGCGATGCGCCGTCGCCGGGAAGCGTCGGAGCAGGCCCGAGGTTGAACCAGCCAGAGCGATCCGGGAGCCGTGGCGGATCGCTCCGCGACGGGGGCGTCGAGGGGAGATGGACGACGTGGGGCATGTGCGCCTTGGGCAGCTCGTGAAGGCCTCGATGGTCGCAGTGAACTCCGCGTATGCCGCCGCGCAGTGCTTGCACGAGCTGCAGATGCGCCTGGAAGCGCGCCTCGTCGATCGGCGAGAGCTCGTCCTCGTAAGCGGCCGAGAAGAGATCGTCGAGGTGGCGGCGCGGGCTTCATGCGTTCTCCTCGGCGAAGCCAGGGGACGCGGCGGTCCCGCGCAGCGCTTTGGCGAGCATCGATCGAGCGCGGTTGAGCCGCGACTTGACGGTGCCGATCGGGACGCGCAATGCCGCGGACATCTCCTCGTAGCTCAGGTCGTTGACGTCGCTGAGACACGACCACGGCTCGAAAGTCGGGATGGAGGGTGAGCAGCGCGTCGCGGACGGCGGCAAGCCGTTCGCGCGAGAGCGCGCTCGCCTCGGGACCGAGTGCTGGGTCGGGCAGCTCGACGATGTTGCCCTGCGCATCCTCGAGCGGATCGGCGGGCCGGCGGACGGTTCGGCGCTGGACGTCGTGACTGCAGTTGATGGCGACCCGGAAAAGCCAGGCCCGGATGGTCTGCCCGCGGAGCACCGGGATCCTGACGTAGGCGCGAAGGAAGGTCTCCTGGACAACGTCGGCCGCGTCCGCCGGGGGCCGGAGAATCCTGAGTGCCATCGTGTAGAGCTCATCCTGGTGACGGGTGACAATTGCTGCAAAGGCATCGCGGTCGCCGCGGCGTGCCCGCTCGAGGAGCGCCTCGTCGTCCATGCACTTGAGAGTACGCGCGGGCTGGCGGTCCGGTTCCCGGCAGCGAGCCGGTACGCTGTCCTCCCGGCCGGGGTGGCGGAATGGTAGACGCAGCGGTCTCAAAAACCGCCGAGGGCAACCTCGTGAGGGTTCGAGTCCCTCTCCCGGCACGGCTGAGTCCAGCCCTGACCGTGAGCGGTTGGCGCAGGGAAGTTCCTTGGCCGCGTGGAGGAAACGCGCTTAGCGCCTCGTCTCGTACCTGGTCAGCACCACCCCGCCGGGAAACGTCCGCGTCTCCACCAGGTTCAGGTTCACCCAGCTATCCAGCGCGGTGAAGAACGGCGTGCCGCCGCCCACCAGGACCGGATGGGTCACGATCGTGTACTCGTCGATCAGCCCGGCCCGCATGGCCGCCCCGGCGAGCGTTGCACCACCAACCCTCATCGGCTCGCCGTCCTCAGCCTTGAGCCGGGTGATCTCCGCGACCGCGTCGCCGGTGACCAGGCGGGTGTTCCAGTCGACCTTCTCCATCGCCGAGGAGAACACCACCTTCGGCGTGTCCCGCCAGTTCCGCGCGAACTCGATCTCCGCCGGGGTGGCATTGGGCTGCTGGTCGCCGGTCGGCCAGTAGGAACTCATGGCCTCCCACAGCTTGCGCCCATACAGCAACAGGCCGATCGCCCGCTCCTGGTCGAGCCACCACTGAAACAGCTCGTCGCTCGGCCCGCTCCACCCGAGGTCGTCGCCGGGCGCGGCGACGTAGCCATCCAGTGTCAGGTTCATGCCGTAGATCAGTTTCCGCATCGCGCCATGCCGTCCGTCAGCCGGTCTCGGAAGTTTAGAACGGTTCAGCGCACGAAACTGATCGGTGCGCGATCCGGCTCGTCGGTCACCCCAGGTGGGCTTTCGACGCATTTGCGCGGATGTAACCGTGGATGACGTGTTCCCGTTGAGTGGGTATGGCACCCGTCATGAGTTCTAGAGGGAGAGCAGGTCGGATCCTGCACCGGCCAGGACGATGGTTGGTGTAGAGGAGGGCAGCAGACATGAAACTCACAACCATCATCGGGACTTCAATCGCCGCCGTTGGCCTCGCAGCCTGTGGCTCGACGGCGCTCACGCCGCCTACTGCGCGACCAACCCTCGCGCTAACCGTCGCTCCGACCGTCGCTCCTACAGTAGCGCCGACGACCGCCCCGACTGCTATACCGACCGTAGCGCCGGCTCCCAAGCCGAAGGCGTGTCCAACGGGTGATGGTGTCAATGTCTACGATCATGGGAAGCTTCTGCCCGCTTGTGGCACGGCGGGAATTTACGTGACGACTACGTGTGCTGTGGCTGGGTCGGCTCAGGGTGGAAGCATCACCTTCCACAAGGTGCAGATTGGAGATTCGGCCTGGGTTGGTGGTTCTGATGGTCCCGAATATCAGATCACCAGTAATCCGTTCCCAACAGGGCCGTGGGACGTAGGAACATGGGAGTGGGCTGTGTGGCATAACCCCTCGGGTGGTTATCTCATTGCTCGCGGAACTCTCACGATCAGGGAGTGCTGAAACCGGCACACCAGCTACGCACCGAGGCCCGAGCAGGGCCGGCCACGTAGCCGCCAGCGAGCCGGAGGGCGGTAGGGTACGAACGGCAAGCGCGCACGCGCGCGAACCACGCGACCCACATCTTGGAGGACAGCCAGTGCTCATCAGCACCGCCAACGATCTGCCCGGTTACCAGATCACTGAAGTGCTCGGAGAGGTCTTCGGGCTCACCGTCCGGTCGCGCAATATCGGCTCGCAGTTCGGCGCGGGGCTCAAGTCCCTTATGGGTGGCGAGCTCAAGGGGATGACCGCCAATCTCTCCCAGAGCCGTCAGGAAGTCATCGAGCGGATGGTCAGCGAAGCGCAGGCGAAAGGCGGCAACGCCATCGTGGCGATGCGGTTCGACACCTCGGAGATGGGCGGTACATGGACCGAGATCTGCGCCTATGGCACTGCGGTCATCGCCAACAGGACGGCGCCGCAACCTCCGTCTGCCTAGCCCGTCGCGCGCGACACCGCGAATCGATCGATCCGAAACGGCGAAAGGTCTGCATCACTCGCGCCGTCGGTGACCCGTTGCGCGATCGCCTCGCCGAGGCCAGCGGAGTGTTTGAAACCGTGCCCCGAGCAGGGCGACACAAGCAGGACGCCGGGTAGATCCGGGATGCTCGTCCACGACGAAGTCGGCATCCGGGGTGACCGTGTAGAGACAGCGCACCGCACGGACGCAACGATCGGTCACGGCGGGCAGGCGCGGAGCCGATCACGTCCGCGTACACAGACTCCGTCTCGGACGGACGAACCCCGAGCCGTGCATCACCAGCCGTGGTGGTGCAGTCGAATTGCTCTGCCGCCACTTTGAGGCTGTCCGCCCCATCGACGGCGGGGAAGCCATAGAAGGCACTGCCGTCGTTCAGTCCCCAGATAAAGACAGGCATCGTCCCAGGAGTGTGATCCACGGTCCCGGGCTGCAACGCGTACCAACCGAGCACCTGACGATACACGCTGAACAACGCACGGTCTCGCGGCTCGACGAAGTCCTGGACCCAGGCGCCCACCGCAAGGACAACGCGGGGCGCCTCGCACACACCGCGATCCGTACGGACCCGAACCACACGATCGGTCGCTTCCAGCGCGAGCACACGCTCGTCACGGCGAACCTCAGCGCCGAGACGCTCCGCGACACTGAGCTGCGTGTCGACGCACCGCTCGGGACGGACAAACCCGGCACCGGGCTCGTAGTAGGCGGCCTCATCGCCATTCAGCCTGAACTGTGGAAAGCGCACGGCCACATCTGCCGCGGTCAGTAGCTCGTGCGCGATGCCATAACGGTTGGCGCAGGCGATCGTCTGCGAGAGGAAGTCGCGCCGATGGTGGCCTGCGGCCCCGGCACCCGATGCCTCGATGATCAGACCGCCGCATTGGGTGAGCAGATCGGCGCCGGTCTCCGCCTCGAGTTCGCGCCAGATCGCGTGCGAACGCCGCACCAGGGGGCTGTAGTACTCGCCCTCGCCGATCGCCTCGCGGGTGATCCGCGTGTCGCCGTGGGTCGACCCCAGGTCATGCGGGGGCGAGTGACTGTCGATCCCGATCGCCTGGACGCCGCGCCGAGCCAGCTGGTAGAGGGTTGCAGCGCCGGCCGCGCCGAGGCCGACGACGATGACGTCCGGTGTCCTCACCGCCGCAGCCTACTACCCTGCGACCGTGACCCAGGACCACTACTTCACCATCGATCCGAAGGTCCCCTCGCGTCCACTGACGATCCGGATCAGCCTCCCCGATCGCAGCTTCGAACTCGATACGGATCGCGGGGTGTTCGCCCACGGCCACATCAACTCCGGTACCGACCTGCTGCTTCGAACCATCCCGAAGCCGCCGCCGGGCGAGCTGGTCGACGTCGGCTGCGGATACGGGGCGATCGCCATCACGTTGGCGCTGCGCCAGCCCGAGGCCCGTGTTTGGGCGGTCGACGTGAATCACCGGGCCCTCAAGCTCTGCGCGCGCAACGCGGAGCGGGCGGGGGCGACCAACCTGGTGGCCGCCGAGCCGGACGCTGTTCCCGAGGGACTGCGATTCGCTGCGATGTACTCCAATCCTCCGGTGCGCCTCGGCAAGGCCGGCCTCCACGAGCTGCTGCTCCACTGGATCGCTCGACTCGAACCTCAGGGGGCCGCGATCCTCGTGGTCCAGCGCCACCTTGGCTCGGACTCGCTTGCGGCCTGGCTGGCGAGCCTCGGGCACCACGTCGAGCGTGTCCGCTCCCGGGGCGGGTACCGGGTGCTCGAGGTGCATGCGTCGACCGGAAGCTCCCCATGATGGCAGTCGTGCCCGATAGCCCCGGCCCGCTCGGCTTCATCACCATCAACCTCGATCCGGTCCTGCACATCGGGCCCCTGCCGATTCACTGGTACGGGGTCATGTACGCGGTGGCGTTCCTGGTCGCCTACCGGTTCGGCGTCCTGCCCTATGCGATTCGCAGGGGGATCCCCAAGGCGGTGGCCGAGAAGGTCACCGTCTGGACGATCATCTTCGGGCTACTTGGCGGCCGCCTGTATTACGTGGTCCAGCAGCCGAACCTCTGGCAGAACTACATCCTCCACCCGATCAACATCATCGCGTTCTGGCAGGGCGGCATGGCCTTCTTCGGCGCGATCATCGTCGGCTTCGTGACGCTCGCCATCTGCGCCTGGCGCTACGGCTACAACCCCTGGATCGCCCTGGACGGCGGTGTGCTCTTCGCTGTGGTCGGCCAGCCGATCGGACGTATCGGCAACATCATCAACGGCGACATCCTGGGTGCGAAGAGCACCCTCCCGTGGGCGACCGCGTACTCGAATCCCAACGCGATCCTCCAGCCCGGCTTCAGCCTCTGCACGCGAGCGCAGTGCTACGCGTATCAACCCGCGGCGGCCTATGAGGCGCTCGGCACGATCCTGATCGGGGTCATCCTTTACGTGCTGCTGACGCGCCGCAATCCGCGCCCAGGAGTCCTCGCGATCACCTACGTCGCGCTGTACGCGATCAGCCAGTTGATCCTGTTCCAGTTCCGCGCCAGCGAACCGCCGGGGCCGCTCGGGTTGCGCGAGGCGCAGTGGACGTCGATCGCGATGCTGGTGATTGCGGTGCCGGCTTTGTATCTCGTCTGGCGGCATACCATCTCGCGGTTTGAGACCAGGGCTCCTGACGCGACGACGGTCCCCAAGGAGCAGGCAGCAGCTCGGTGACAGCTCTGGCGCTCTACAACGTCATCGGGTTCGTGGCCACGGCGCTGTATGTGCTGATCATCGCCCGCATCGCCGTGTCATGGATCGGCCTCAGCCCGTGGCATCCGGTGGTGCGCTGGTTGCGCCGCATTGTCGACCCCATCCTCGCTCCGTTCCGGCGCATCCTCCCCACCTTCAGCGGTCTCGACTTCTCCCCAATCCTCGCCATCGTCGTCATCTACTTCGTCGCGGGAATCCTGCAGACGCTCGTCCTCGGCGGTGGCTTGAATCCCGGCGCGGCGGTGGTGGCCCTCATCGAGCAGGTGATCGTCGACATCACCATCGCGATCGCCGTGCTCGTGTTCATCCGGGTTCTTCTCGCCCTGTTTCACGCCGATCCCTGGCATCCACTGGTCGTCATGGTGCGCACCATGACGAACCCGCTCGTGGCACCCTTCGCGGGCCTGCGTCGCGGACGCGGCGCCTCGGGGGTCGACTACCCGGCGATCGCCGCTCTGGTCGCGTACATCATTCTGATCTTCGTGATCCAGACTCCTCTTCGGATTCCTGCTCAACGCGATCTGAGCGCGGCTCGGGTCAGCGTCGCGCCGCGGTGCGCTCCCGTTCCGGGGCACGCACCCGGTGCATCTCCACCCGGTACGCGTTGTCGCCCACGAGATGCTCGACGACGCGCTCGAGCGCGGGGCATGGGTCGACGCAGAAATCCACGGCCAGCGAGATCTCGTCGACGCTCGTGCCCGAGTTCCACGTGGAGGACCACCGGGCAGTCGCCGTGGTGGTCCTCGAACGCACGCCGCAGCGCTCCGAGCAGGGCGATCTGCGCGGCGCTCACGCTCACGTGGACGGTGCTGTTCCGCCGCCACGCCGCAAGCCGCGGATCGTCGTAGGCGTATACGGCCTCCGCGAGAATCTGCGGCGGTTCGATATCGGCGCGGTCCTCGTCGTCGCCGATCGCCGGCGTGGCGCCGTTGGGACTGCGCCCGACCTCGACCTTTCCGCGCACCACGATGACGGCATCGGGACGCAGCGCATTCACGCACTCCTCGAAGACCCGCGCGAAGACGACGACCTCGACGCTGCCGGTGAGATCCTCGATCTGCAAGGCGGCCATGCGCTGGCCGGTCGTGCTGCGTCGCGGGACGAAGGTGCGCATATCCCGGATGGCGCCACCCACCTGCACGATCAGCCCATCGAGGTGTCCGCCGAGCTCGTTGATCGTGGTGTCGACGCGCTGCTGCAGCTCGCCCGCGATCCGCCGCAACGGGTGATCGCTGAGGTACATGCCCAGGAACTCGCGCTCCCAGCTGAGGCGCTCGTCGGCGGCGATCGCGAACGGCCCGTTCACCTCCCCCCTCTCCAGATCCTCGACGGCAGGGGCCGCCGGCTCGATGAGGACGATGGCGTCACCGAACAGTGAGGTCTGTCCCGACTCGCGCTCGCGGCGGATGGAGTTGGCTCGGTCGATGGCGCGATCGAGCACCGCGAGCATCGCCCCGCGTTCGCCGAGTGAATCGCACGCGCCGCTGCGAATCAGGGCTTCAACGACGCGCCGGTTGAGGTCGCGGCTCGACACGCGCAGGCAGAGGTCGAAGAGCGATGCATAAGGACCGGCGGCGTCGCGCTCGGCGACGATCTCGGCGGCGACGCGCTCGCCGACGTTCTTGATGTGGCGCAACCCGTAGAGGATCTCCCCGCGCTCGGCGTCGCCGAGGTTGAACGCGGAAGCGCTGCGGTTGATGTCCGGCGGCCGGACCACGAGCCCGCGTGCGTGGGTGTCGAGGATCGACTGCTTGAGCTTGTCGAAGTTGTCCGCTCGGCTGTTGAGCAAGGCGCACATGTACTCGATCGGGTAGTTGGCCTTGAGGTATGCGGTCTGGTAGGCGATCAGCCCGTAGGAGATGCTGTGCGCCCCGTTGAAGCCGTAGCCGGCGAACAGCGCGATGAGCTCGAACAGTTGCAGCGCCGTGTCCGCGTCCACCCCGCGTGCGGCCGCGCCGCTGAGAAACTGCTCGCGCTGCTTGGACATCTTCACCTTGTCTTTCTTGCCCATCGCGGCACGGAGGATGTCGGCCTCGCCCAGCGTGAACCCGGCCACGGCCGACGCGATCTTCATCACCTGATCCTGGTAGAGGATCGCCCCGTACGTCTCGGCGAGGATGGGCTCCAGCTCGGGCAGCATGTACGTCACCGCCTCTTCGCCGCGCTTGCGGCGCATCCAGGTCGCGGTTGCGCCGCCCTCGATCGGACCAGGGCGGTTGAGCGCCACCGCAACCCCGAGGTCATCGAGCGACTTCGGCTGCATGTCCATGAGGATCCGCTTGGCGAACGTCGCTTCGAGCTGGAAGATGCCGTGGGTGTCGGCCTTGCCGAGCAGCTCATACGTCTTGGTGTCGTCCAGCGGCAGACGATCGATGTCGATATCGACGCCGCGATTCCGGCGCACCAGCTCCGCTGCCTCCGCGATGACCGTGAGGTTGGAGAGTCCGAGCAGATCGATCTTGAGCAGTCCGATCTGCGAGACGCCGTTCATGTCGTACTGCGTGACCGCGGTGCCGTCGCCCGCCGTCGAGCGCTGCAGGGGCACGATGTTGACCAGTGGCTCGGAGCCGATCACGACCCCGGCGGCATGTGTCGACGCGTTGCGGCAGATCCCCTCGAGGCGGCGCGCGTTGTCGATGATGCGCTTGGCCCAGTCCTCGTGCTCGTACAGCTCACGGAGCTCGCGGCTGTCCGCAAGGGCCCGCTCCAGTGTGATGTTCACCACCTGGGGCACGAGCTTGGCCAGGCGGTCGACATCGGGTAGGGGCACGTTGAGCACCCGTCCGACGTCGCGGATCGCCGCGCGCGCCGCCATGGTCCCGAACGTGATGATCTGCGCGACGCGATCGCGCCCGTACTTCTCCTGCACGTAGGCGAGCACGCGGTCGCGACCGCGATCGTCGAAGTCGATGTCGATATCGGGCATCTGCACCCGCTCGCGGTTGAGGAAGCGCTCGAAGATGAGCCCGTAGCGAAGCGGCTCGATGTCGGTGATGTGGAGCACGTAGCTCACCAGCGAACCGGCGGCGCTGCCGCGCCCCGGCCCCACGCGAACGCCGTCGCAGCGCGCGGCTCGGATCAGGTCCCACACGATCAGGAAGTACGCCGAGAACCCGGTTTCACGGATGACATCGAGCTCCATGTGGAGCCGCTCGCGCACCTCGGCGGTGACGGCGTCCCCATAACGCTCGGCCACCCCCGCCTCGCAGAGCTCGCGCAGATACGTGTCGGCGTCGAGACCCTCGGGAATGGGTTGGTACGTCGGCAGGAGGTTGCGCCCCAGCGGAATCTCCACCCGACAACGCCGTGCGACGGCAACCGTGTTGGAGATGGCCTCGCCATACGCGGCGAAGCGTTCCTGCATATGGCGCGTACTCGCGAGGTAGTACTCGGGGCCCGAGAAACGGAATCGCTTCTCCTCGTCCCGGCGGGCGCCGGTCTGCAGGCACAGCAGGATGTCGTGCGCCTCGGCGTCCTCCGGCCTGATGTAGTGCGAGTCGTTGGTGGCCACGAGCGGCAACCCGGTGCGCCGCGCAACCTCGACCAGCCCGGCGCGCACCGTGTCCTCCTCGGGGATGCCGTGATCCTGGAGCTCGAGAAAGTAGTTGTCGGGGCCAAAGATCTCGGCGTGCTGTCGAGCGATCGACTCCGCGCTCTCCATGTCGCCGCGCAGAAGTGCCTGGGGAAGCTCGCCGCCGAGGCACGCGGAGAGGCAGATCAATCCCTCGGCGTGCTCGGCGAGCAGCTCGCGATCGATGCGCGGCTTGTAGTAATAGCCCTCGAGATGGGCGGTGCTGACCAGCTTGATGAGGTTGCGATAGCCGGTGTCGTTGCGGGCGAGCAGGATGAGATGGTTCGGGTCGCGGTCCGCGCGCCCCTCGCGGTCGTGTCTCGACCGCGGCGCCATGTACATCTCGCAGCCGAGCACCGCGTTGATCTTCGCGGCGCGCGCCGTGGCGAAGAAATCGACCGCGCCGTACAGCACGCCGTGATCGGTGATCGCGAGTGCGGGTTGGCCCATCGCCTTGGCGGTGCTGACCAGCTCGTTGATGCGCGCCGCCCCGTCGAGCAGCGAGAACTCGCTGTGCGTGTGCAGGTGCGCGAAGCCGCCGGATTCGATGTCCTCGCCGATCGCGGATGGTCCCTGCACTCTGCCTCCTGGCTGCGGTCGGCTGACGGCGAACATACGTACGCTACCACTCCACGGCGCCCCCTCGCCGCGTCTCCTGAGCGTAGCCTCAGCGACTGCCGGGGCGCTTCGCGACCGGCCCCGGCGAGGTTCCATCGTCGCGGACGAGGGTGACGACGCTCTCCACGTGATAGGTCTGCGGAAACATGTCGACGATGTCGATTGCGTCGACACGGTAGGGCCCGGACGCGACCAGGACGTGGAGGTCGCGCGCGAGCGTCGCGGGGTCGCAGGACACGTACACGACTCGCCCGGGGCCCGCCAGCGCCAGCCACCCGGTGACGCGGCCCGCGCAGCCCGCTCGCGGCGGGTCGAGGATGACACGGTCGGCCATGTCGCCCGCGGCGACCATGGGGAGTGCCTCCTCGACCGGCGAGTGCACGTAGTGCATCCGATCCGCAACATCGTTCACCCGCGCGTTGAGCACGCCCAGCTGTGCCGCGCCGCGGTTGCTCTCGATGCAGACGACCTCGCGCGCGTCGACGGCAAGATGACATGCGAGCACGCCGATGCCTGCGTAGGCATCGATGACGCGGAGCCCCTCGTGGCCGCCAAGCGCGTCGACGACACATTCATAGAGCACGTCCATCTGCGCCCAGTTGACCTGGATGAATGCATCGGCGGTGACCCGGAAGGTGAGGCCGCGCCAGCGCAGCGTGGTCGACGTGGTGCTGACGCGCCCGTGGTCGGGCAGCTCCAGGCCGGCGTCGAGGGCCCCCGGGGCGAGCCGCGCGGGGGCTTCGGGCGGACCAGGAGTTCCTGGCCGTCCTCGCCGGCGGTGAGGTGCAGCGTGCTCAGCTCGGGCTTCCCGCTGCGCGCGATCAGCCCGCGCAACGCCGGGATCGCGGTGGTGATCCGGGGATGATGGATCAGGCAGTCGTCGATCGCGATGGGCCGCCAGCTGCGCGCCCGATTGAACCCCAGCGCCGCGTTGGTGCCGGCATTGCCGGCGATGACGTGGAACTCACCGCGCAAACGGTAGCGCCACGGATCGGCGGCACCGCGCACCCGCGGCGCCGGGTGGGCGATGCGCTGACGATGCAGCGCGTCGAGCACGATGTCGCGCTTGAGTTCGACCTGGTGTCGATAGGCGACGTGCTGCAGCTGGCAGCCGCCACACGCCGGCACGTACTCGCACGGCGGCAGCACACGGTGAGCCGACGGTTCGAGCACACGCACGACCTCCGCGAAGGTCGTCGATCCCTTCCTGTACCGGGTCGACACCTCCACCTCTTCACCCGGAATGCCGCCCTCGACAAGCATCGTCGCACCCTGATCGTCGTGAGCGAGGCACAGTCCGCCGTGGACCATGCGCCCGAGGCGCACCGTGGCTACTGCTCCGAGAGCCGGTCGCGGAGCAGTCGATTCGCCATCGGCATGTCCGCCTTCCCACCGCTGGCGTCCTTGACCGAGCGCATCAACTGGCCGAGCGCCTGCTGTTTGCCGGCGCGGAAGTCCGCAGCCGCAGCAGGGTTCTCGGCGATCGCAGCGTCCACTAGTGCGATCAGCTCGGACGCATCGCTCACCTGGGCGAGGCCACGTTCGCGCACCACCACCTCAGGATCGCCGCCGGAGACGTAGAGCTCCGCCAGCAGCTCCTTGGCGGTCGGTCCATTGACGGTACCGCGCTCGACCAGACGGAGCAGGCACGCCAGGCCGTCGACGCCCAGGCCGCTGTCGCGCAGGGAGATCCGATGCTCGTTGGCAAGCGCCGCGACATCGCCGTTCTGCCAGTTTGCGGCAAGCTTGGCAGCAACCCCGGCTCCGACCAGCGCCTCGTAGGAGTCGGCGCTCTCGCGCGTGTCGGTGAGCACGGCCGCGTCATAGGCGCTGAGACCAAACTGTGCCTGGAAGCGCCGCGCGCGAGCCTCAGGCAGCTCGGGCAGGGTCGCGCGGACGCGCTCGACAAAAGCGGCGTCCAGGCGCAGCGGCGGCAGGTCGGGCTCGGGGAAATAGCGGTAGTCGTGTGCCTGCTCCTTGCTCCGTTGGGCGATCGTGCGCCCCTGCGCCTCGACCCATCCGCGCGTCTCCTGCGTCAACGTGCCGCCGGCGTCGAGCACCCCGGTCTGGCGCTCGATCTCGAATTCGAGCGCGCGCTGCACCGCCCGGAAGGAGTTCATGTTCTTGACCTCGACCTTGACGCCGAGCTCGGATGCGCCGCGAGGGCGCAGCGAGACGTTGGCGTCGCATCGGAAGGATCCCTGCTCGAGGTTGCCGTCGTTGACACCGATGTACATCAGGATCTGGCGCAGCCGGATCAGATACTCGCGCGCCGCCTCCGGGGTGCGCAGGTCCGGTTCGCCGACGATCTCCATGAGCGGGACACCGCAGCGGTTGAGGTCGATGAGCGACGAGGTCGCGCTCTGGAGCACATCGCCCGCATGGTGCATCGTCCCGGTGTCTTCCTCGAGATGAACCCGGGTCACGCCACAACGAACCGTCTCGCCGTCGACCGGAAACGTCGAGGTGCCCGTCACGCGAGAGGGGCAGGTCGTACTGCGAGATCTGATACCCCTTCGGCAAGTCGGGATAGAAGTAGTTCTTGCGGTCGAACTTGGTGAAGTCGGGGATGTCGCAGTTGAGTGCCAGCGCGCTCCTCACGGTGAAGTCGACCGCCTGCGCGTTGATGGTCGGGAGCACGCCGGGAAGCCCGAGGCACACCGGACAGGTGTTCGCGTTCGGCTCCGCGCCCAGGTAGTCGGCCGGGCACTCGCAGAACATCTTGCTGCGCGTCAGCAGTTGGGCGTGCACCTCGAGCCCGATCACCACCTCGTAATCGGTCATGCGGCCTCCACTGCAAATGGCGAGCGCGCGAGGTGCCAGTCGGTCGCCTGCTCGTACGCGTGCGCCACCCGGAAGACCCGCGAGTCAGCAAAACGCGGCGCGATCACCTGCAATCCGACCGGCAGACCGTCGACGGCGCCGCACGGCACCGATATCCCCGGCACTCCCGCGAGGTTCGCCGGGAGCGTGACCACGTCGCACATGTACATCGACAGCGGGTCGTCGCGCGACCCCATGGGGAACGCGACGCTCGGGGAGGTGGGACAGACGATCGCGTCCACCTGCTCGAAGACGGCATCGAACTCCTGACCGACCAGCGTGCGCACCTTCTGCGCCTGGCGGTAGTACGCGTCGTAGTAGCCGCTCGACAGCGCGTACGTCCCGAGCATGACCCGCCGCTTGACCTCGGCGCCGAAGCCCGCGCCGCGCGTCCGCAGGTACATGTCGGTGAGCGACGGACGGTCGACGCGGGCGCCGAAGCGAACGCCGTCGTAGCGCGCGAGGTTCGACGAGCATTCCGCGGGCGCGATCACGTAGTAGACGCTCAGGGCCACGTCCGTGCTCGGCAGCGAGACCTCGTGCAGCGTCGCGCCCTGCGCCTCGAGGACCTTGAAGGCGGCCTCGACGGCGCTGCGGACGCCCGGTTCGGTCCCCTCGCCGAGGTATTCACGCGGCATGCCCAGCCGCATCCCCGCGACACCCTCGTGCAGCGATGCCAGCGGATCGTCGACCAGGCGCGGGTCGCTGGTGCTGTCCCGGGGGTCGTGGCCGGCGATCGCGGCGTAGACGAGCGCACAGTCCTCGACGCTGCGGGTGAACGGCCCGATCTGATCGAGGGACGACGCAAAGGCGATGAGCCCGTATCTCGACACGCGCCCGTACGTCGGCTTGAAACCGACCACCCCGGTGAGCGCCGCGGGTTGGCGGATCGAGCCCCCGGTGTCGCTCCCCAGCGAGTATGGGACAGTTCCGGCGGCAACTGTCGCGGCACTGCCGCCGCTGCTGCCCCCAGGCACGCGCTCGATGTCCCAGGGGTTGGCGACCGGTCCGAAGGCGGAGTTCTCGGTCGACGACCCCATGGCGAACTCGTCGCAGTTGGTCTTGCCGACGCAAATCGCCCCGGCGTCGAAAAGCCGCTGCACCGCGGTGCCCGTGTAGGGTGGCCTGAAACCGCCAAGGATCCTCGACGCCGCGGTGGTTTCGACGCCGTCGACGCAGAGCACGTCCTTCAACGCCATCGGAATCCCGCACAGCGGCGATGCGCTCTCGGGGTGCTCTTCGAGCATCTGCGCGGCCGTCGCAGCCTGCTGTTCCGCGAGCTCGCGAGTCACGGTGAGGTAGGCATTCAGGTCGGTGTCGCATCGCTCGAGGTGCGCGAGCGCATCGTCGAGCAGCGCCTTGGGTGTGGTCGAACCGTCGCGGAGCGCGGCGGCGAGCTCGGTGATCGACCTAGCCGTCGAGCTCATTATCCTGAATGGCCCCCACGACGAAATAGCTCCCGCCGGTGGCGGGCGCGTTGCGGAGCGCCGCCACTGTGCCGAGCGTCGGACCCGGCTCATCGTCGCGCATCACGTTGACGAGATCGCCGACCTGCGCGGTCTCGGCGAGCATCGACGTGTCGACCTGCTGCAGGCGCGCGATGTGACCGAGGATCTTCTCCAGCTCGCCGAGCAGGCGGCTCTTTTCCTCATCGCTGAGGCCGAGCCTGGCAAGGGTTGCAACGTGATCGACGTCGTCGCGCGAGAGCGTCATGGAGCGGCTATTATCCCGGCCTCCCGATTCAGCCGAGCGGGAGCCAGGTGAGCACCGTCTGCTCGGTGGGCGCAAATCCGGCGCCCTGATACGCCGCCAGCGCCGCCGGGTTGTCACCGCGAGTCCAGACGCAGGCGAACGTGACCCGGCGCCGGCGGAGCACCTCCATCGCCTCGGCCATCAGCCGGTGGGCGACGCCCTGACCGCGGCCCTCCGGACGGACGTACAGCTCGGCGATCTCGGCTTCGAGCCCGGTGCCGGGATCAAAGAGCACGATCCAGCACAGCCCGAGTGCCCGGCCGTCGCGCCCGCGCGCGACCAATATGTCGTTGTCGCCGAGGAAATGCGGCGACGGTCGGAGGCGCTCGCTCAGCTCCTCAGGCGTTTCAGGCGGATGCTCGAAGTGCGGCTGCTCGCCGAGCGCGAGGTCGACCAGCATTTCCCTGACCTCGGCGTCGTCGTGGTCCTCGAGGATGTCGACACGGACGTCATCGAGGTCTCCCATGCCCAGCCATTGTGGCGACTTAGGGCGCGATTGCTCCGCTGCCGGTGGCGCTGACCGAGGTGCCGGCGGACGAGCCGCCACCGGCGCCGTCACCCGGCGTCGCGATCGAGCAGATCGCCTGGGGTTGCGGGACGGCATGCACCGGTGGAGTGGTGCAGGGAGCTATCGGCGGAACGGCCACCGGCGACGGGATCGGAACGGTCACGGTGGGCCCGACGCTGCCGGCACGCAGGGTCCAGGTGGTGCCGTCCCAGGTCCAGGTCTGGTCGTACAGACCGCCGGCGAATTTGGTGCTGCCGAAGCCACCGAAACGCACCACCTGGCCGGAGGCGGCATCAAAGACGGCCGCAGCGCCGTCCTGGGTCACAGGCGTCGCATGCGGGTGCTTTCGCGTCCAGCTTCCGTCCCACACCCACGTCTCGCCGCTCGGCGACAGGTAGACGTCGCTGTGGCTCGCCGGGTCACCGACAAACGTCCCGCCCGACAGTTGCGGCCCCACCGTGTACCTCGTGGTTTGCCGCCAACCGCTTCCGCCCCAGATGCTGACGGTCCCGGCACAGCACGCGGCCTGGTCGGCCGGGACGGGAATTCCCCCGGCCCGGCATGTCAGACACGGCGCGGGCAGCGCAGGATTCGTGGGCAGAGCTGGATAGGGAGGGAAGGAGGCGCTGAACATCGCGAGGTGCCTGCTGACCGCATCGTCGATCACCGACCTGCCGATCATGTTGACCGACGACGTGTTCGGTGATGTTTTCAGCGCCTTCCAGGCGTGCCCGGTCCACATCCACGAGGTATTCGATATCGGGAACACGGGGCACGCCGGCTGAGCGTATGTCGCTCCGCCTGTGGTGTGCACCGGACAGGCGATGTCCGGCTGCGCCGCCCCCAGCATGGGCTCGATGAAGGGCTGCGTGGCCAGGAGCAGTGCCCGTCCCGCGACCGGGTCGGTGGCGAGTGTCCAGGCGCCGAACCCGACCGACGGGGTCGATCCCGACGCCCTCGACCAGTCGCTGCCGTTCCAGAGCCACGTGGCCGAGTTCGCGCCGCCCGAGAAGCCGCACCCGGGCCCGATGCTCACGCCACCACCCGGCTGCGGCGCGTCCGCCGGCTGGGCGTTTGTCGTCGACCCGGAGCCGACAGCGCCGGTCCCGGTCGACCCCGTGGAACCGGAGGCCGATCCCGATCCTGACGATCCCGTCGCCGGACAGGCGCGGCCGGTGAGCGGCAGGGCCTTCAACGGCTCGGCACCGACCAGTACCAGACCGCGACTGACCGGGTCGAAGGTCATCTGCGCTCCGGACAGCGCGGGCGGCGAGGTCGACGGATGGGCCTGCGTCCATCCCGACCCGTTCCAGATCCAGGTATCGCGGAGCCCCCCGATTTCCCCTCGCCGCCGAAGAGCACGACGGTGCCATCGGCGGCATCGAAGGCCATGGCGCCGTTTGTGCGGGCCGGTGGCTGCCCGGTGGCCACGGCCGAGCCGGCGCCCTGCACGGCACGAATGCCCAGGTAGGCGCCGAGCCCCGCGCCGATCACCGCGACGACGCCGACGCCGGCGAGCGCCCGCGGCCAGGGGCGGCGATGCCGGCTCACAATGGGTGCTTCGATACTCATGGTGCTGAGACGCTCATCGTCCCTCGAGAGTTCCCGGTGCGGAGGTCACGACTAGACTCGAATCTGAGATGACCGACGTGAAGGCCCAACCGAAGAACCCCGAGCGGCTGGAACTGGAGCAGCTCACCGCGCTCCAGCCCGGACTCGCCCGCCTCATGCCCGAGATCGGGGCGCGCTTCTGGAAGGCCTTCTATGCCGCCCGGGCCGCCAACTGGCCGATGGCCACGTGGCAGCTCAAGGAGATGCGCAAGCTGCTCAGGCTCTGCGAGGTGACCCGGCCGAAGTACACGGACGACATCGAGGAGTGGATCAGCGACGACCTCGACCCCATCGCGGCCGCCGTGGACGCCCACGACCTGGCGACCTTCGAGCGCCGCTACCACGAGGCAGTTGACGCCGCCAATGAGCTCCACCGGCGCTGGCAGAAGGAGTGGATCGTCTGGAAGCTGCCGGACAGCGCGCCGCCCGATCTCGACCTGACCCCGCGAGGCTGACTCCCACGTCGGCTCGTGACCGGATGATGGCACTGCTGATCGAGCACGGCATTCGGTCGCCCTCGGTGCTCAACGCGATGGCTGAGGTCCCGCGCGCCGACTTCGTGCTCGAGGCCGATCGCGAACGGGCCTACGACGATCGGGCGCTCCCGATCGCGGCACCCGGACAGACCATCAGCCAGCCGCTGATGGTGGCGGTCGTGGTGGAGGCGCTCGAGCTGCATCCCGGCGACCGGGCGCTCGACGTGGGCACCGGCTCCGGCTACCAGGCGGCGGTCATGGCGGCCTGCGGCGCGAACGTGGTCAGCATCGAACGAATCGAGCCGCTCGCGCGAGATGCCGCCGAGCGCCTGCGACGCCTGCACTACGACGTGGAGGTGATCGTCGGGGACGGCTCGCTCGGCGTGCCAGAACGAGCGCCCTTCGACGCCATCGCGGTCGGGGCCGCGGCGCCCCGGCTTCCGGTGGCACTCGCCCGCCAGCTCGTCGAGGGAGGGCGGCTGGTACTGCCGATCACCGACGGCGCGAGGGGCGAGGAGCTCACCCGCCTCCGGCTGATCAACGGCCGCTGGGAGACCGAATCGCTCGGGCCGTGCCGCTTCGTTCCGCTGATCGGCGCCGACGGCTACGAGGAGGCCGCACCGCCGGCCTGAGCCGGAACCCGGAACATCAGCACCTTCGACGCCCCGGTCGAGCGCTCCACGGCCTGCGCGGAGGCGTCGCCGAAGGCGGAGGCGAGCACCATCAGCACCTCGTCGTCCCCGGGGCGGCGGGCCATGTCCGGGCGTGACAGGGTGACCGCATACTGATCGACGCCATCGGGGCGATTCGGGTAGCGAGACCGGGTGATGCTCACCCGCAGCCCGAGCTCGGGCAGATCGAGTTGATGCCGGCCCGGCTCCCGCTGGGTCTCCGGGTGTAGAAAGTCGTCGTCGGCGCGCCGGCGCAGATCCTGCAGTTGCTCCTCGATCGTTCTGGAGTCATCCATTGCCCGACGTTTAGCATGGCGGTTGCGCGAGGTATCCAAAAGGAGCGTCTGAACGACGCACATCCCAACCTGAATCAATCGTCCCGGAGGACACCCAATGGCAAAGACAGTCGGCATCGATCTCGGCACCACCAACAGCGTGGTAGCAGTGATGGAGGGTGGCGAACCCACCGTCATCGCCAACGCCGAGGGCGGCCGCACCACCCCGTCGGTGGTCGCGTTCACGCGCACCGGCGAGCGCCTGGTCGGGCAGCTTGCCCGCCGTCAGGCGGCAGTCAACCCGGAGAACACCGTCTACTCGATCAAGCGCTTCATGGGCCGGCTGCTCAGCGAAGTCAGCACCGAAGCGAAGCAGGTGCCGTACAAGGTCGTCGCCGGCAAGGACGGACGCGCCGAGGTCGAGGTCAGCGGCGAGCACTACACGCCGGAACAGATTTCCGCGATGATCCTGCAGAAGCTCAAGACCGACGCCGAGGCCTACCTTGGCGAGAAGGTGACCGACGCCGTGATCACGGTGCCGGCGTACTTCAACGACGCCCAGCGCCAGGCGACCAAGAACGCCGGCCAGATCGCGGGCCTCAACGTCCTGCGCATCATCAACGAGCCGACCGCGGCGGCGCTGGCGTACGGCCTCGAGAAGAAAGAGAACGAGAAGATCCTCGTCTTCGACCTCGGAGGTGGGACGTTCGACGTCTCGATCCTCGAGGTGGGCGAGGGCGTGTTCGAGGTGAAGTCCACCAACGGCGACACCCACCTCGGTGGTGATGATTACGACCGTCGCATCGTCGACTGGCTCGCCGATGAGTTCAAGAAGGACCAGGGCATCGATCTGCGCCAGGATCGTCAGGCACTGCAACGCCTGACCGAGGCCGCCGAGAAGGCAAAGATCGAGCTCTCGCAGCGACAGGAGACCGAGGTCAACCTGCCGTTCATCACCGCTGACGCGTCGGGTCCGAAGCACCTCGCGATCACCCTTTCGCGCAGCAAATTCGAGCAGCTGACCGAGGACTTGACCGCGCGCTGCCGCGGCCCGTTCGAAGCCGCGCTCAAAGACGCCGGACTGACCGCGCAGGAGCTCGACGAGGTGATCCTCGTGGGCGGATCGACGCGCATGCCGGTGATCCAGGAGCTCGTCAAGAGCTTCACCCACAAGGACCCGCATCGCGGCGTCAACCCGGATGAGGTGGTTGCGATCGGCGCCGCCATCCAGGCCGGCGTGCTCAAGGGCGAGGTCAAGGACGTGCTCCTCCTCGACGTGACCCCACTGTCGCTCGGTCTCATGACCGAGGGCGAGGTCAACACCAAGCTCATCGAGCGCAACACCACGATTCCCACGGCGAAGACGCAGGTGTTCTCGACCGCGTCGGACAGCCAGCCGTCGGTGGAGATCGTCGTCCTGCAGGGAGAGCGGCCGATGGCGCGGGACAACCGCATTCTCGGCACCTTCACGCTCGACGGGATTCCCCCGGCACCACGGGGCATGCCGCAGATTGAAGTTGGCTTCGACATCGACGCCAACGGCATCCTCAACGTGAGCGCCAAGGATCGCGGCACCGGCAAGGAGAACAAGGTCACCATCACCGGCTCGACAACCCTCCAGAAGGACGAGGTCGAGCGCATGGTCAAGGAGGCCGAGGTGCACGCCGACGAGGACCGCAAGCGGGCCGAATCGGTCGAGACCCGGAACCGTGCCGACCAGCTCGCGTACCAGGCCGAGAAGGCGCTCGCCGACGCCGGCGACAAGGTGCCCGCAGAGTTGCGCACCGACATCGAGGCCAAGGTCAAGGCAGTTCGTGACGCAATTGCCAGTAACGATACGGACGCCATCAAGCGCGCGCACGACGATCTCTCGTCATCGATCCAGAAGATCGGTGAGGCCGTGTATGCCCAGTCGCAGCAGGCACCGGGTGCCGGTGGCCCGCACGAGGGCAACGGTGACGGCGGTGCGCCTCACGCAGACGAAGGCGCAGGCGCGGGCTCGGACGACGTCGTGGACGCCGAGTTCAAAGAGGTCTGAGCCTCAGGGGCCGCAACCCCGCCGATTTACCGCCTCGGGACGGACGGATGCACCGAGGATGAGGTCGGCGGGGGCAAGGGCCCACCGGGGGGGATGCCGGTCACCGTCGTGATCTGCGAATCGCTGCGGTCGCGCCCCCGTGGGACGCCGCGATGGAAGGCGGCTCGGAGCAGGATCGGGATAGCGGCCGCGAAGAAACCTGTGAAGAACGTCAGCCCATTCGGCAGATTGTTCTTGGCGAGTCCCAGGTAGCAGAACAGCGCCGTCAAGAAGGCCGCAATGATCACCACCGCCATCCCGACGACGAGCACGATCTCCTGATTGCGCTCGCTGACGATCGGATGGTCCGGACGCCGCTGCTGGAGCATTCGGTAGATATTCAGCCCCGCCCAGGAGTTGAGCATGAGGCCGCTCACGAAGGCGAGGATGGAGATGGTCCACCTGAATTGCGTCAGGTTGTTGACGATAAAGGCCGAGATATTGACCACGATCAGCGCCGCCGGGGTCAGCGCACCGATGAACGGGATCGTCCAGCGCTTCAGGAACCCGCCGATGCCCCCGCGCTCGGGCTCCACTGGAACACGTCGCGCGGATCGCCGACGTCCAAATGGCATGCCTTAAGCGTACGGGTCACAGCCCCCAGGGGAACGCCCGATCCAAGGGCGGTCTGAGAGCGTTCGTGACCACGCCGTTTCCGGACTGCGAGCGCTCACCCGACGGGACGGCGCCGCCTGCCCAATAGGCTCGATCCATGCGCGCGCGTGGGTCCGGCGGTAGCCTCATCGCCCGCAGGTTCGGCCTGCGAAGCAGCCTGGCCGGCCGGATGCTGGCCGGCGGGCTCGTCTTCACCGCGCTGGTGATCGCCGGGGTCAGCGGTTTCCTGCTGGTCAGCCGGTCGCAGCAGACCAACACCGGGGCGCTGTCCAACTCCGACAACCGCGCCGGGGTGGCCGCCCAGCTGATCGCCCGGGTGATCCAACCCCAGGCTCAGTACGCCGCCACCAACACCGCCTCCCTCACCTCCATGCAGCTCGCCCTCGGCAGCAGCACGCCGGCGACGATGGTCGCGGAGGAGTTCAGCCAGCAGCGCGTCGTCGACGTCCCCGGTCTCGTCGTGGCGATCTTCGACAACCACGGTGGCGTTCTCTACACAAGCGAATGCGACAGCACGACGCCCGCCGGAGCCACCACTCACCCCGTGACCTCGATCTGCGAACGCAGCTCGGCAGCACATGTGACCGCCGCCCTGGCGTCAGTGCGCGATGCGCTCAAGGTGGCGGCCACGCCTGTCTGCCAGCAGTCGAGCACGGCGGTCGCCTCCACACCCACCAGCGCCGCACGCTGCCCGTCGGGCGTTGAGGGCGTGGAGCAACTCGCCGGCGGGCTACCGGCGTTCGATGTCGCTATGCCGGTCTTCAACGTTGAGGGACGCAGCTTTGCGCCCCTCGGGGTCATCGTCTACAGCGCCTCGCTGCAGACGCAGTTCGCCCGCTTCGGTCCGGTCATTGGCTACACCCCCGTGTTCCTCAGCGCGGACGCCGGCTCGAAGCTGATCCGCTTCAGCGGGAGCGCCGCAACCCCCGCGCTGTCGACCGCTCCGTCAGCGATCGTCGCTCAACTCGCTGCCCACGCCGCCACGCCCACGAGTGCGGTCGCTGCGCGTGCGATCTACCCGGTCGCGGGGATGGGCGCCGTGGCCGGGAGCTTCGTGCCGCTCGCGGCCCCGGGAGGCAACACCATCGCCGGGTATCTCGGCGTGGAGGTGCCGGTCGCGCTGTTCGCCGCCGGCACCGCGCAGGACGAGGGCACGATCGCTCAGATCGCCTTCACGGCGCTCGTGGTGGTATGCGTGCTCGTGCTGCTCTTCGTCGATCGATTCGTCCGCCGCCCGGTTGCGCGCCTCGAGCGCGGAGTTGAGCGGATCGCCACCGGCGACTACACCACCGACATCCCGGTCGCCTCACGCGATGAGCTGGGACGGCTCGCCGCGGGGGTGAACAGCATGCGCGAACAGATCGCGGGCTACATCAAGCACATCGACGGGTCGGTCGGACGGCTCCAGGAGGTGTCGCGCGCGCTGACGACCACGACCGGCGGCATCGAGCAACTCCAGGACGCGGTGCTCGGTGCAGCCGACGCCATCGCCGGGGGCTCGGCGAGCGCGACGCTCTACACGAAGCGCGGCACCGAGATCCTGCGCATGCGCAGCCGCGGCAGGGAGATGCCGGACATCGAGGACATGCCCGTGGACGAGCTGACCGCAGGGCGCTCCGTCCGCCTCGAGAGTGGAGGGCGGCCGGCGATCGCCGTGCCCATGCTCTTCCAGGAGGCGCTGACGGGGGTGCTCGTGGTGGCGTCGGATCGACGGGTCGCCGAGAGTGACGAGCGCGCGCTGATCACGCTCGCCAACAACGCTGCGGTGGCGATGGAGAACACTCGCACCCTCGAGCAGGAGCGTGAGGCGGTGCGACGTCTGCGCGAGCTCAACCAGTTGAAGAGCGATTTCCTCGACACGGCGCAGCACGAGTTGCGCACGCCGGTGGTTGCCCTGCAGGGGCAGATCGAGCTGCTCACCGTCGGATGGGACAAGTGGGACGAGGCAGCCAGGCTCGACATCATCCGCGATGTGGATATCTCGGTGAAACTGCTGGGCGAGACGGTCGAGACCATCGTCGACTTCGCACTCGTCAACTCCGACACCATCAACGTGCGCATGGCGCCTGTCGACGTCGCCGAGTCGATCCGGGATGCGGCGAGCGACGTGCGCCGGCACTTCAAGGATGCGCTCCCGGTCGAGCTCACCGTCGATGTGCGCGGCACGCCCACCGTCAACGCCGACCCATTCCGTTTCCGCCAGGTGCTCCGCGCGCTGATCGACAATGCCGTCAAGTTCACCCCCGAGGGCGGTCACGTCACCGTCAAGGCGCTCCGCGAGAAGCGCGCCGGGCTCTGTCGCATCGAGGTGATCGACGACGGCATCGGGATCAGCGCCGAGGCGATCCCGCGACTGTTCGACCGCTTCTATCAGGAGGACAACAGCCGGACCCGGCGCCACGGTGGCCTGGGGATGGGGCTCGCGCTGGTGCGGCGCCTCTGTGACGCGCACAACGCCACCGTGCAGGCGCTCAGCGACGACACCGGTGGCAGCCGCTTCATCATTCTCTGGCCGCTCGCCGACGCGCCGGCCGAGCCGGTACCGAGCGACGTCGTCTTGGACCCCGTCACCACCACCACGGGGTGATGCCCGCGACCGGCTCAGCGAGCTGCGAACGCCGCGACGGTGGTGCCGGCGTTCGCGGGCAGACCGTCCTCGAAGGTGACCGTGTTGGTCCGCACCGAGGTGATCCGTGGTCCAGGGAGCAGGATGCCCGCCAGGTTGAGAGGGTCGGTTGCGGAGACGCGGATCGTCTCGGATGAACGCTCACGACGTCGCACGCTGCGCAACTGATCGATCGCCTCGGGAAGGGCGTACTGCTCGCCCGCGAAACCGGTGACGAAACGTCCGCCGCGCGCCGTGCCGCGCGCCTCCATGCGGCGCATCGCCCAGAGCACGTCGCGCCACGGCATCGCGATCGTCTCGCGCGCGACCACGTCGCGGAACACCACGCCCCACCGCACCAGCAGTTGCTCGGCGATCGCCTCGGCAAGCGCGTCACGCTCCGCAGCCGACGAGACGCGCGGCACCAGCGACCATCGGCCTTCACCGGACGAGTAGCCGCTGACTCCGTGACGCAGGCCGCGGTGGTGTTGATTTGACCGTCCCAGACGGCGGCTGACCAGGAGCCGGCGCACTGCGCTGAAGCCGTCGGCGGTGAGCAGGCCGCGCGAGACGCCATCCCACAACGCGGTCTCGACCTCGCTCGGCAGCCGTCGGGTGAGCGTGACGATGTCGCTGGTGAAGAGCGCGCCGTGCTCGCGCAGCGCGTCGAGCACATCGAGGGTGGCGCCCGACGCGGGCTCGAGCGGTTGCGCCTCGCCGCGGACGGACTGGAGCAACCAGGGCAGATCCGAGCGCATCACCAGCGTCACCGGGGTAGCGCGCGATGCGGACGCGCTGCTCCGCAACGCCGACCCGCCGTCCGGATCGTCGCGCACCTTGAGGCGCGCCCATGCGACCTCACCGGACATGCACAGCTCGTCGAGCCAGGCGCTGCGGTACCCAGACACGCGACCGGGCAGCACCGTCTCCTCCCACACGCCCGCCGGGATCTCAAAGCCCTGGAGCTGGGCGATGGTCGCCGCAACCCCGGCGCGTCCATCGCGCTGGGTCCCCGGCGCGACGCGCTGCCAGCGGAGCAGGAACCGCATGAAGTCCTGCGCGGTGACCGGTTCGATCTCCCGACGCAGACGCTGTTGCGTGTAGGAATGAATCCGCACCAGCAAGCGCCGAGCGCACCACTGGTCGGTGTCGATGCCCGGATCGAATCGCCCGCGAATCGCTGACCCGTCGCCCTCAAGCATGGCGAGCCCGACCGAGACCTCGGTGGCGCCGAGCCCGGTGAGCGCCGCGAGCGCGTGCGCGGTCATGGGACCGCTGACTTCGATGTGACCGCGCAGGATGGCGGTGACCATGGCGTCGCGTTCGGGTGGGGTTCCGGTCAGCGCGGCGGGCAGCGCGATCGGCAGAGGACGCACGACGGCGCCGGGCCAGAGCATCGCGATGCCGGCGATGCGCTCGGCCGCGCACCAGAACGTGTCGGCCCCATGGGAGACCGTGACCGCCCTCCCGCGCGACACGAGTTCATCGAACCACCCGGACCACGAGGCGACCGGTCGCGAGACCACCTGCGAGACCAGGAGATCGTGCAACTCGTCGGCGTCGCGCGGATCGGGTGCGGCCTCGGCGCGCACGCGCGCGATCGCGTCGGGGTCGAGCGCGGCGAGGTCGCGCGCCTCGACCGGCAGCCCGCGCCGGAGCGTGATCGCGCGGCTTCGGCGCTCCTCGAGCGGCGCATCGTCGAGGAAGGTGTACGGCCTGCCGTTGACGATCTCGTGCGCCAGAGGCGACGGCTCGACGGTGTCGCGATAGCTGATCTCGACTTCCTTGCGTTCGATGCGCACCACCAGCTCGCGCAGCGAGTTGACGTCCATCACCTCGTGCAGGCAGTCGTACATCGTCTGGTTGATGAGGGGATGATCCGGCGGCTCGACGGGGCCGGTCGGATTCTCGTTCTGGCACGCGACCAGCTGCGGGAAGACCGCGCCCATGATGTCGTCGGACTCGAGTCGCTGGAGCGGCGCGGGATTCTTGCGGCCGCCCTTGAAGCGCAGCACCGTGAGCGACCGGTTGAGGTTCCAGCGCCAGCGCACCGCCCACATCGGCGCGAAGATCGCGGCTTTGCGGAGCACCTCCTCGACCGTGTTGGACGAGAGGAACCGCGGGATGTCCTCGAGGGGAAAGCTGTGCTGCGGACCGAGCGACAGCAGCACGCAGTCGTCGCTGGCCGCCGCCTGCAGCTCGAAATCGAACGTCGCGCAAAACCGTTTGCGGAGCGCGAGGCCGAGGGCACGGTTGACCCGGCCGCCGAAGGGCGCGTGCACGACGAGCTGCATGCCCCCGCTGTCGTCGAAGAACCGCTCGAGGACGATGTGCCCGAGGGTTGGCACCACACCGAGCGCGGTTCGTCCGGCCGCGAGGTAGCGCACCACCATCGCGGCGACGTCGTTGTCGACTCCGGTGCGCTGCTCGACCCACGTGATCGCCTCATCGGCACCGCCCTCGGCGAGGAGCGCATCGATGCCGCTGCGCAGGTCGGACACCTCGCGGGACAGCTCCTCGGTTCGCGCCGGCGCCTCGCCGAGCCAGAACGGCACCGATGGGGGTGCGCCGTGCGCATCCACCACACGGACGGTCCCGGGTGTGACGCGACGGATCTTCCACGACGTGCTGCCCAGCAGGAAGATGTCGCCCGCGGACGACTCGATCGCCCAGTCCTCGTTGACGGTGCCGATGAAGGTGTCGTCGGGCTCGGCGACGACGCGGTAGTCGCCGGTCTCCGGGATGGCGCCGCCGGACGTCAACGCGGCCAGGCGCGCACCGCGACGAGCGCGCACCTCGCCGTTGATGCGGTCGCGATGCAGGTACGCGGCAACCCGGCCGCGACCGGTCGGGATGCCGTCGGACACCAGCTCGACGACGCGATCGAAATCCTCTCGCGTGAGGTCCGCGAACGGCGCGGCGCGGCGCATCAGTTGGTAGAGGTCGTCCTCGCGCCAGTTCTCCGCCGCGCATTCGGCAACGATCTGCTGCGCGAGGATGTCGAGCGGCAGTCGCGGCGGATGCACCGCATCCAGCGCCCCGCTGCGCAGCCCGGCGAGCAATGCGGTGCACTCGACGAGCTCGTCACGGGTCATGGGATACAGCCGGCCTTTGGGCGTGCCGCCGCGGCTGTGCCCGGAGCGGCCGACACGCTGCAGGAAGGTCGCGATGCTCCGTGGCGACGCGATCTGGCAGACCATCTCGATCGGACCGATGTCGATCCCCAGCTCCAACGAGGCCGTGGCCACCAGCGCGCGCAACTCCCCGGCGCGCAACTGCGACTCGACCCGCTGACGGCGCTCCTTGGACAGGCTGCCGTGATGTGCGGCGACGGCGTCATCTCCGAGCCGTTCCGCGAGCAGGTGCGCGACGCGCTCGGCCATGCGCCGCGTGTTGACGAACACCAGGGTGGTGCGGTGGGCGCGCACGTGGGTGGCGATGGCGTCGAGCACCTCGCCGAGCTGCTCGCGCGACGCAACCGCCTCGAGCTCACCGGAGGGCAGCTCGATGCCGACGTCGAGCGCGCGCCGGTGTCCGACGTCGACGATCGAGCAGCGGGGGCCGCCGGTCGCCGAAGTCCGCTCCCGACCAGCGCCGACGAGCAGCCTCGCCACCGTCTCGATGGGTCGCTGCGTCGCCGAGAGCCCGATGCGGACCGGCCGGCGCGTGCAGAGTTGCTCGAGACGCTCGAGCGTGACCGCGAGATGCGAGCCCCGCTTATCCCGGGCGACCGCATGGATCTCGTCAACGATGATCGTCGTCACTGTGCTGAGCCCGGCCCGGCTCCGCTGCGAGGTCACCAGCAGGTACAGCGATTCCGGCGTGGTGACGAGGAAGTTCGGCGGCCGCTTGATCATCGCCACCCGCATCGATGCGGGGGTGTCACCGGTGCGCACCTCGGCGCGAAGGTGCGGCAGTGTCAGCCCCATGGCAGCACCGATCTCCGCGATCTCCCGCAGCGGTGTCTCGAGGTTCTGTTGCACGTCGACCGCGAGCGCCTTGAGCGGGGACACGTACACCACCTGCGTCGCGCCTTCGACCTCCTCGCCGCGCTCGGCGGCTCTGTAGAGCGCGTCGATGCAGACGAGAAAGCCCGCAAGCGTCTTGCCCGAACCGGTGGGAGCCGCGATCAGCGTGCTGTTGCCCGCCGCGATCTCCGGCCAGCCCTCGAGCTGGGCGGGCGTCGGACCCTCCGGAAAGCGCCGCTCGAACCAGGCTCGAACCGCCGGGTGGAACGCGGGCATCTGGGTCATCGGATCCATGATCCTATCATCCTGGCAGAACACATGTTCGTACCCACGGCTCGTCAGTGGCGGTGCTCGCTCCTGTCCTGCTCCGCCTCGAGGGCGAGGACGCTGCAGAGGATCAGCAGGTCGTTCTGCCCGTCGGCGATATCGACACCGTACGAATCGGCGAGGCTGATCCACGCCTTCGACACGGTGGCGATGGTCTGACCGTTCTCGGTGAAGGTGAAGTCGTGTTGCACGAAGTTGCCCGTCATCTCCATCTCGGCTCCGCCGGCAACGGCGATGGTCCACTTGGGATGCAGCGGACTGGAAAAGCGTTGGTGCACCTCGGCGTCGACGCCCCCGGCGAGGCTGATCTCGTACGTCGCCAACAGCGAGACGAGCTTCCTGCTGACTCGGCCGACCTCGTTGCCGGACACGTCGTTGACCACCATGAGGCCATGGAGGCTCAGCACCTTGCCATCGACCTGGTACACGGGCTGACCGGCCTCGTTGAGGATGTCGTTGTCCTCACCGAGCCGGAAGATTCGCTCCCGAACCTGGTATCTCATCTGTCGCCTCCAGTATGGAGTTGCTTGACCGGCCGCCGGCGCCGTCTGCGTCATGGTCCCGCCTTGGGGCATCGGCCACCCAGATCCCGGAGCAGTGCCAAGGCGCTCGGCGAGCCGTACGCTTCGGATCATGGAGAGGTGTCCGCGCTGCGGGCTTGACAACCCCGACGGCGCTCGATTCTGCAGCGCGTGCGCCAACCCGCTGACAATCACGGATGCGCGCGAGGAACGCAAGATCGTCACGGTCCTCTTCGCCGACATCGAGGGCTTCACAGCACGCGCCGATGGCCTCGACCCGGAGGACGTGCGGGCCATCCTGCGGCCCTACCACGCGCGCCTGCGCGCCGAGATCGAGGCGTTCGGCGGGACGGTCGAGAAGTTCATCGGCGACGCGGTGGTGGGCATCTTCGGCGCCCCCGTCGCGCACGGCGACGACCCCGAGCGAGCGGTGCGGGCCGCGCTCAGCGTCCGCGTGGCCATTGCCGAGATGAATGCGGCCGACCAGCGGCTCGACCTCCGGGTGCGGCTCGCGGTCAACACCGGCGAGGCGATCGTGTCGCTCGGCGCCAGACCCGAGTTGGGTGAGGCGATGGTCGCTGGGGACGTCGTCAACACGGCCTCGCGCCTGCAGACCGCCGCGCCGAGCAACGGGATCCTGGTCGGGGAATCAACCTACCGAGCAACGCGCGCGCTCTTCGACTACCGCGTCATGGAACCGATGTTCGTCAAGGGCAAGGAATCGCCAGTGCGTGGCTGGCTCGCGTTGCAGGCACGCGCGGGTCCAGGCGAACGCACAATGGCGGCCGTGCCGATGGTCGGACGTATCCGCGAGACCGGCATCCTCCAGGGGATCTTCGACGGCGTGGTCACCGAACAACGCCCCCACTTGGTCACCGTGTTCGGCGAAGCGGGGGTAGGCAAGACGAGGCTCGCGACCGAGTTCACCGCCCACCTCGAAAGCGTCGGCGCCAGCGTGCTCCGCGGACGCTGCCTTCCCTACGGTGCTTCAACGCTCTACGGACCCTTCACCCAGCACGTGAAACAGTTTGCGGGCATCTTCGCGAGCGACGACGTCGTCTCCGCCCGTGCAAAGCTGCGCATCGCTCTTGACGCACTCGGGAACTCGCCCGGCGGCGGCGATGACCTCGCCCGCCACCTCGCGATCCTCATCGGCCTCGGCGGCGAGGACGAGGTCTCCGACCGGCAGATCCTTTTCTTTGCGGCGCGACGATTCGTTGAAGCGGTGGCGCACGAGCACTCGACCGTGTTCGTGTTCGAGGATCTCCATTGGGCGGATCCGGGGACCTTCGACCTGCTCGAACACCTCGCCTCGCGAATTCGGGGCGCCTCGGTCATGTTGATGGCGCTCGCGCGCCCGGACCTGTTGCTCGCGCGCCCGGGCTGGGGCGGAGGACTCCCGGCCTACTCCGCGCTGTCCCTCGAAGCCCTGAGCGCGGAGGACTCGAAGCAACTCGCCGCCAGCCTGCTCGGCGTCTACGCCGCTGCCGCGGCCACCCAGCATGTCGCTGACACCGCTGAAGGCAACCCGCTGTTCATCGAAGAACTGGCGGCATCGGCGACGGAGCTCTCGGCCGCTGCGGCCGAACACCTGCCGACCACCATCCGCGAGCTCGTGTCCGCCCGCCTGGACGCCCTGCCGGCCAGCGAACGCCACCTGCTGCTCGATGCATCCGTCGTCGGCAAGGTCTTCTGGCGCGGCGCGCTCGAGCGCATGCGGCACAGCGGCACGAGCGTGCCGGCATCGCTCGACTCGCTCGAGGCGCGCGACCTGATCCGGCGCGAGTCATCGTCGTGGATCGAAGGCGACGAGCAGTTCACCTTCAAGCATGTCCTCATTCGCGAGGTCGCCTACGCGACGCTCCCACGTGTGACCCGCAGGGAGCGTCACGCCGCGGTCGCCGAGTTTCTCGAGGCCTGCACCGCGGGCGCCGGCGCCACTGCGACCGCACTCGCCCTGCACTGGCGCGAGGCCGGCCACGACGAGCGTGCGCTCGAGTATCTGTTGGTCGCGGCGGACCAGGCCGGCAGGGGCTGGGCCAAGGACGAGGCGGCCGACCTGTACGGCCAAGCCCTCCGGCTCATCCCGGAGGCCGACACCGAGCGACGCCGCGACATCGCGCGCAAGCGGACGATGGCCGTGGTAGCGCTCAGCCACGTCGCCGACGCGCGCAGCCTGCGGCACGTCGCCGAGAGCCCGCCGGATCAGTAGGCCGCCCCGTCAGAGCGGGAAGTCGTCGGGGGTGACATCTCCGACGATCTCGTGGATCGCGACGATCTCGTGCATCCCCAGCTCCTTGGCGTGCTTGCGCACCACGCTCTCGCTGGGTGCCGCGTAGAGACAGAACGTCTTCACGAGACCGCCCTCATCGACCGCGACATGGCTGTGCTCCCAGACGATCTCGGGAAAGTGCTCCTCCCTGATCTGGCGGGAGCGCCGTCCGACTTCCGGCATCTGTTCCTCGCGGACTTCGAACTGCCGCTCAACGAGATATCTCGGCATCTTGCTCCTCCTGTAGAAGAGCCACGAGTATGGGTCGTCAGACGGGCGCTCGACCGGCGGCCACGACGCTGGTCTGAATCGGCGGCGGGGATTGCAGCGTCTGCAACACCACGCAGTAGCGCTCCGTCTTCTCGAGGAGCGCTTCCAGCTGCGCCGCGCTCGCCTCGGGCGCGGTGATGTCGAAGTGACACCGGATCACCTCGAATCCGACCGTGGCGTCGCGCACCAGACCGAGCGTGCCGCCGAGATCGAGGTCACCCTCAACTGTCACCTGGATCTCCTCGATAGGCATCTCCATGGAGGCGGCGACCATCTGGCAGGTCAGCTGCGCGCACGCGGCCAGCGCGCCGAGCAGGAGATCGCCCGAGCAGGCCGCGGTGCCGCTGCCGCCGACCCCGGGGTGCGCCTGCGCCTGATAGATGGCCCGCCCCAGGTCAACCGAGCACGCGATCGGCGCGTCGGCCTGGCCCCCGCGCGCCACCAGCGTGATCCGTGACGAGGCCGGATCCCGCCGGTAGCCCTCCTTGAGCGACTGCTGCACTGCCCGAAGATCCATTCGCTGCCCTCCGTGTGGATATGTTCGCGACGCTGTCTGAGGAGAGGAGCGTATCGACATCGCCGTCGCTCCTGGAGACGGGCGCGTCGCTCGTCCGTGGCCTGGCGCCGCCTGCGAGGAACACGAGGCTGACGATCGCGACCACAACGATCGCGAGCGCCCCGCGGAGGCCGACGGCGCCAGCCGCGAACCCGATCGCCGGCGGCCCGGCGAGGAACCCCAGCCAACCGATCGACGAGACCGCCGCAACCCCGACACTCGCCGATACGCCCGGTGCCGACGCGGCGGCGCGGAACAGGAGGGGCACGACCACGCCAAGGCCCGAGCCCATCGCCGCGAAGCCGGCCAGCGCGACCGGTTCGGAACCGGCGACGAGCGCCGCGCTCAGGCCCGACGCGGCAACCACCCCTCCGGCGCGCGCGAGCGTCACCGGCCCGAAGCGCGAGTGGAGACGGTCTCCGAACGTGCGGCTCGTGGCCATCGCCAGCGAGAACGCCGCGTATCCGAGACCTGCGACAGCCGCTGGCGCGTGCACCGCTTGCGAGAGATACGGCGCGCTCCAATCGGACGCCGAGCCCTCGGCGAGAAGCGTGCAGAACGCGGCCGCGCCGAGAACGAGAAGGGCTCGAGGCGGTCGCACCAGTGTCCGTGTCCGCGCGGTGTCGGCGGCGACCGGCGGGAGCAGGCGCCGTCCCATCACCAACCCGACCATCGTCAGGAGAAGCGCCAGCGCACCGAGGTGCGCGCGCGGCGTGATGCTGAGTCGCGCCGCAAGCGCGCCCAAGCCGGCACCCACCAGCCCGCCGACACTGAACGCGGCGTGAAACGACGACAGGATGGTGCGGCCATACAACCGCTCGAGAGCGATGCCTTGAACGTTCGCGGCAACGTTGACGGAACCGAAGCCCACGCCAAAGCCGAACAGCCCAACACCAAGTGCCAATAACCCGCCCGCGCTCGACGCGCCGAACAGCGACGCGCTCGCGACCACGAGCGCCGCGATGGTGACCCGAGCGCTGCCGATTCGCTCACACAATCGACCGGCGACGGGCATGGCAACCAGCGCGCCGAGCGACGACGCGAACAGCGCCAGGCCAAGCCCTGCGTTGGTGAGGTCAGCCTGCGCCTGCACGGCGGGAATCCGGGAAGCCCACGACCCGAGCAACAGCCCGTCGCCAAAGAAAAAGACGGCGACGGCGACGCGCGTCGAGCGCATTACGCCACCACCACCTCAACTCCGTGCGCGCGATACAGGTCGAGTTGCGCCTGCGACGAGGATCGTTCGGTGACCAGATGGGTCAGCTCCTCGACCGGGCCGACGACGAACGGCGCCGCCGAGCCGAGCTTGTCCGCGGAGGACACTGCCACCACCTCTGCGGCGTTCGCGATCATCGCCTGCTTGATGTACGACTCTTCGAGGTCGTTCACCGTGATCCCAATGTCGGGATGCAGGCTGCAAACTCCGAGCACAAGTACGTCGGCGCGGATGGCGCGCAACGCCTCGATGGTTGCGGCCCCAACGGTGGCACGTGCCTCTTTGTCGAGCCGTCCGCCGAGCATTGTGACCTCGACACTGGGGTGCTCCGCGAGCGCTACGGCGATTGGTGGGCTGTTGGTCACCACGGTCGCGTGGAGGTCTGCCGGCAGGTGCCGAGCGACCTCGAGGGTTGTCGTGCCGGCGTCCAGCAGGATGACCTGTCCGGAGCGGAGTAGGCGACTGGTCGCGCGAGCAATCGCCTCCTTGGCCGCCGGGGCCTGCTCGCGCCGCGCCGCGTAGGGGCGAGCGCCCGATGCCGGAGGCAGCGCGCCGCCGTGGACGCGTCGGAGCAACCCCGTTTCCGCGAGTTCCTGGAGGTCGCGCCGGACGGTGTCAGGAGAGACGGCGAGCGCGGCGGACAACTCAACAGCGACCACCTTGCCATCACGGCGCAACTGCTCGAGGATCACCTGTCGGCGCTCGGCGGTCAGCATTCCGCATATTCAAGCACAAATGCTTACTAATCCGCAATAAGCCGCAGCGCCGTGCACAGCGACTTTGAGCTGGACCTCCGCGTTGGTTGCACCGCGCCCCTCTCCCAACGAAGGGCGCGGCCATCCTCGTGGATCAGAAAGGCGGCGTCGAGGAAACCGCAATCGTCAAAGGAACGTCACGCGGGTCGCTTCGTGCTTGCCCTGGGCGAAACCGGCACGGGCGGCGGGGATGCGGGTTGCCGGATCCATCTGGTTCGTGCCCATTGCGTCTCGGGAATCGGCGTCCGGTGTGATCACCTCGACGCGACTGCCCTGCTCGCGTAGCGCCTCGACCTGGCTTGCCAGGTCCGTGCCCGGGAATCTGCGCAGACCCTCCAACTGGGGTGCCGGGTCCGTGCCCGGTTCCGGAGCTGTCTGGCTCCGTCCGCCCAATGGCGAGAGCACCACGACGTTCGCGTAGCCCGAGGCAAGGTCTGTGTTGTCGGTGGAACCAACGCCACCGTCGATGTAGCGACTGCCGTCGATGCTCACCGTAGCGACCACACCGGGCGCCGCTGTGCTCGCGGTGACCGCGTCCACCAGATCGACGCCCGAATCACGGTCGAACGCCACCAGCTCGCCCGTATGGGCATCGACGGCCGTGATGATCATCGGCCTCTCCGGCCATTCAGGTCTAGGCAAGCGAGCGGCGACAATTGCTCGCCGCTGTTCCGCCGCGGGTTCGAGGATGGAGTCACTTTCCAACCCGAACGCGCCCATCGCACGTCGCAGGTCGGTTGCCGAGGTGGCGGCGGCGCCGATGGCCCTCATCCGCTCGAACACCCCGGCCATCGGCAGCGATGGCGGCCGCTCCCGATGCTGTCCCGGCACTTGAACCGGTGCCGCCAGCACCGATGCCAACAGTTCGGCAGGGGATACGCCGCTTCGCACGTGCGCTGCGGTGGTGGCCCCAGCCGAGGTGCCCACCACCAGATCGGCGGTCTCTGTCATATCGAGACCAGCTTCGGCCAGGCCTGCGATGACACCGATCTCCCACGCATTTCCGGCAGCGCCACCACCACCGAGAACCAGAGCAACGTTGCGAACCATCTACAAACTATGTCAGCCCGTGGAAGCTCACGGCGTGCACGTCGCGGGCATGGTCATCCACCTTGGCCGGCCACACACGGGATTGAGTGACGGGAAGCCACCCACGCAGCCGGCAGCCATGCCCCACCGCGGCATCGATCTCGAGATGCCCATTCAGCGCATCGAGCCGGTCGGCCACATTGGTCAGTCCCGACCCTCTGCGCACGGTCGCGACCTCGAATCCGCAGCCGTCGTCCTCGACCTCGAAACGCAGCACGCCGTCGGCTTCACTGAGCCGAACCGTGACCTCGGTTGCGGCGGCGTACTTCTGCACGTTCTGGAGGGCTTCGAGCACGCAGAAGTACACCGCCGCCTCCTGCTCCTGCGGATGGCGACCGATGATCCCGGCCTCCACGACGACCGGGACTGTCGCCTTGCGGGCCTGCGCCTGCAACGCCTCGACCAGTCCTCGCTCCGCCAGGATGGGTGGATAGATCCCGCGGGCGAGGTCCCGCAGGGTCTCGAGGGCTTCATCCGCCTCGGCCTTGAGCTGTTGCAGCATCGCCCGCGCCTTGTCTGGATCCTTGCCGAGGAGCATCTCCGCCAACCCCACCTTGACCTTGAGCGCGACCAGGTGCTGCTGCGCGCCATCGTGCAGGTTGCGCTCCAGCCGCCGTCGTTCCTCGTCCTGCGACGCAACCAGCCGCTGCCGCGACGCGCGCAGCTCGTCGAGACGCTCGAGCAGCTCGGCGGCGAGACCGACGTTCTTCAGCACCAGCCCCGCCTGGTGCGCCAGGTCCTCGATCAGCTTTTGTTCGATGGGGGTCAGCGACTCACCGCGCCGCTTGGTGATCGTCAGCGCACCCAGGAGATCCCCCTGATACAGCACCGGCACGGCACGTTGGACCCCGTCGATATCGGGAAGACGTGATCCGACGAGCGCAAGTGGACCGTGTCCATTCGACGTCTCCGGATGGGTCGCGGCAGGACGCAACTGCTCGCCGGATCGCAGCCACACCGTCGCAGCCGCGGCGGACGTTCCCTCCTGCAGCACGCGCGCCATGCGGGGCAGCACCTCCCCCGCCGCATAGGTCTCAGCGACACGTTGTGAGAACTCGCTCAGCACCTCGTACGGTGTGGCGCGCTTGCCGTAGACGAGCCGGTTCGCGATGTGTTGCAGGCGCCCGCGCACCGGTTGGAAGCCGACGGCCACGATCGCTGTGGCGAGGATGGAGAGACCCAGGTTTGGCTTGCCTCCGCTCCCCACGAGTGTCCCGATGCCAACTGCGATGCCCACGTAGACCGCGGTGATCAAGACTGCGAGTGCGCCGTACACGATGGCGCGGCTAATCACGATGTCGATGCCGTACAGCCGGTACTTGAGGATCGCGATGCCGCAGGCGACCGGGATGGCGATACCGACACCCACTTCGAGAACAGCATTCGACAACGGCGCCGCGTACTGGGATGCGAACCCGAAAGGAAAGGTCGCTGCGTAGGCCACCAGTGTTGCGACGACTGCAAACGCAAACCACTTGATCTGCTGCCGCTCGTCGCCCGCAGACCGCCGGTAGCGAACCATGATGCTCGCGCCGGCTGCAAGGAGAAGCGGCAAGCCGGCCAGCCACGCCACCCAGAACCAGCCGAGCACCGAGCCACTGCCCCGGATCGCGGTCGGATTGGGGATGGACCGGACATTCGGCGCAATCGAGATCGGTGCGTCGTACGGGATGGTCCCGAGCAGCAAAAGAGCCGTCAACAGCAGTGCCGCGCCCGCGAGTATTCGCCAGCGCGAACTGAGCAGCCGGCCGGTCGGAAAGAGCAGGAGGATAAAGAGGAATGCTCCTGTGGGAAAGACCGGGTCGATGATCCAGTTCGACAGCCAGGCGGCCCATTGCAGTCCAGGCAGCCCTGGCGCGCCAAGGAGACCTCGCAACGCATATTCGCCGGAGGCGGCGTGGAGCGACCCCAGGAGCGAGGCACCGAGGAACAGCCAGCCGATGGGATTTTTCCGCTCGCGTGATGCCACGAGCACACCCACCGGAAGGATGCCCAGCTGGATCACGAGATCGGGACCGAATGGGCTGGTGAGCACGTTGAGGTCGCCGTTGAGATAGGCGAGGACCCACGCAGCAACCGCCAGCGCAAGAGTTACCAGCGCGCTGGTCAGGGCGATCACGAGCGCGGTTCTCGGCCTCATCTGCCGCGTATTCTCAAGCGCGCGCGGCCGAGCCGAAATGGTGCCTGCACTTCCCGGCCGGGGGGGCTGGCCACACCCGCGCCGCTGGGTTATTGCTTGGATGACCCGGAAGCTATCCGCGCAGCCGAGCGGGGTGCGAGTCACTGACGCACTCGCATGGGCGCTGGCCGTCGTCGACCGCTACGCGGCTCCGGGGGAGATAGAAGCGATCTGGAGGCGCCGGGGATCGAACCCGGGTCCGAAGCCGCGTTCCATGCGACATCTACGAGCGTAGTCCCGGTTTTATCTCACCGGAGCCGCGCCCTGGGACCAGGCTCGGCTTCGGCCAGCCTCAGTGAATGTCCCGCCCGGCGCCGAGGCGCCACCGAGCGGCGAGGCTGCTTGCATTAACGTCGGGTCCGGCTCCCGCAGCCGAGAAGCCGGTCGACGTCAGGCCGAAGCCTGAGCGTTTTTCGTCTCTGCTACTTACGCAGCGAGGGCGAGAGGTGCTCTATTCGCACGTATATTTTTCCCGGTTTTACGAGCCCGGGGCTCGAACTCGCATTCGCACGACCCACGACCCCGTCGAAACCAATACGCCCCCATGGAACGCAGCATCCGAGATCAGCGTGCTCAGACAAGCATACAACGTCGGTGCATACGCCGCCGGCGACCGATTTGACGTCCGTCGCCGCCGAGACCGTTGCCACGCGAGTTGGTAGTATCCAGAACGTGGTTGCCGTCCCTCCGTTTCCGCACGCCCACCGCCCCTGCGTGCCACTCGCGTGCCTTCGAACGTCGATCTGACCGCAGCGCACCCCGTCGACGCCGAGCACGCGACCTACCGCCGGCTGCTGCGTGTGCC
This sequence comes from Candidatus Dormiibacterota bacterium, assembly GCA_963768105.1. Lineage (GTDB taxonomy): Bacteria > Chloroflexota > Dormibacteria > Aeolococcales > Aeolococcaceae > Palsa-851. The sequence goes on from CAVYGR010000009.1 coordinate 40,369, forward strand.
CGGCTTCCGGCAGCTGTTGATCAGCTCCCTGCTCACTCGTACCGCCTCGCAGATGTGGACGGTCGGACTCGTTCTGTTCGCAATCCAGCGCTATCACTCGCCAAGCGTTGCGGGTGTGGGGCTCTTCCTGCTCATCTTTCCGGGCCTGCTGATGAGCCCGATTGCGGGAGCGCTGCTCGACCGACACGGACGCAAGCGTCTGATGACGCTCGACTTCACAGTAGCGGCCGTCTGCCTGACGGTGATCGTCATCCTGGCCGCGGCGGACCGTCTTCCGATCTGGGGTCTCTACGCGTTGCTGGTCGGCGGTTCACTCACCAGCATCCTCAGCATCGCGGGGCAACGCTCGCTCTTTCCGCTCATCGTGCCCCGCGACCTCTGGGACCGCGGCAACGCCGCGGACAGCGTCTGCTACGGGGTCGCCAGCATCGCCGGTCCGGGACTTGCCGGCCTGCTGATCGCACTCCTCGGGAACGAGGCCGCACTCGCCGGCGCCGCGGTCGGCTACGTCATTGGGGCAGTGTCGCTCCAGGGAGTCGGAGAGCCCGCGCACACCGGCGAGATGTCCGGCAGCATTCTCTACGAAGCGTGGCGCGGTCTGCGCTACGTCGTAACCAACCGCACGCTGCGCTGGATCGCCATCACGTTTTCGACGTTGAACGTCGGCTGGGGCATCGTCATCGTCGCATTGCCGGTGATCGTCTTCCGTCTGGGTGGCAACGCAGCACTGGTCGGTTCCATCCTGGCACTGGCCGGCGCCGTGGGCGTGCCGGCCGCGCTCGTGGCCGGACGGGTCCGGACCGAGGGCCGGGAACGCGAGGCGATGGCGCTGCTCAGCGTCCTCATGGGCGTGGCCATGCTGACGCTGCTGGTTCCGTCGATTGCGGTGATCGCCATCGGCATCGCGATCGTGGGTGGCGCGGATGCGGCATCCAGTGTCAGCGCCTTCTCGCTGCGCCAGCGCAGAACCGCCCGGGCCTGGTTCGGCCGGGCGTTCGCCGTCTCGATGAGCCTCAACTTCGCCGGCGTTCCCGTAGGATCGGCCGTCGCTGGACCCGTCCTCGGCATCTCGACCGCGTTCGCGGTCGTGTTCGCCGCGGTCCTGACCATCGTGGCCAGCATCCTCATGCAGCTCAAGATCCCGGCGGTGTTGAAACCCGTATGAGGTCGCGGTCAGCAGACGGCGGACTGCGTTGGTAGGCTGGTCGTGATGCTTCGGGAAGCGATGCGGCGGGCGAGACCCTAGTTGCCCCATTTCGACGCGCCGTCCGGCGCCGACCCCGCGGTCGGCAGGCAGCTGAAACGCGTCATCGTGATCGGCACCAGCGCCGGCCGCGACGAACGCGAGCAGCGCGACATCGAACTCGACGAGCTCGAGGAACTGGCTCGGACCCTCGGCACCGAGGTGATCGAGCGGAGCCTGATCTCGCTTCGGGAACCTCACCCCGCGACGTTCTTTCGCTCGGGGGTCGTGGCCGCGTTCGCCTCCCACCTCGTCGAGCTCGGCAACCCCGCGGTGCTCTGCAACGATCAGCTGACTCCCCGCCAGCAGCGGAATCTGCAGGAGGAGTGGGGCGTGCCGGTGCTGGACCGCACCGAGGTCATCCTCGCGATCTTCGCCCGCCGGGCGATCACCGCCGAGGGTCGCGTCCAGGTCGAGATGGCGCAGCTCGAGCATCTGCTTCCCCGGCTCGCGGGCGGATGGTCACACCTCGAGCGTCAGCGCGGCGGTGTCGGGCTCCGCGGCGGCCCGGGTGAGAAGCAGATCGAGGTCGACCGCCGCCTCATTCGCCAGCAGCTCAAGCGCCTGCGCCAGCGTCTCGTGGTCATCGAGCGCCAGCGTCAGACTCGGCGCACCGCGCGCACCAACGTGCCGCTGGCGTCGTGCGCGCTGGTCGGGTACACCAACGCCGGCAAGTCGACGCTGCTCAATGTGCTCACCCACAGCGAGGTGCTCGCCGACGACCTGCTCTTCGCGACCCTCGACCCGACCTCGCGCCGTCTCGAGCTCCCGTCCGGAAAGCTGGTGATCCTCACCGACACGGTCGGTTTCATCCAGAAACTGCCCACCGAACTGGTCGAGGCTTTCGCCGCCACGCTCGAGGAGGTCCGCCAGGCGCACATGCTCTGCGTCGTGGTCGACGCCTCGCATCCCGACGCGGAGCAGCAGCTCCTCACTGTGCTCGAAACCCTGCGCTCCATGGACTGCGAGCAGCCGATGATTCTCGCGCTCAGCAAGGTCGACCGCCTCACCGCCTCCGAAGTGCGCGCGGCGCGCCTGCGCCTCGGTGACGTCGCCGGCGTGTCGGCCCTCGCGGTGAGCGCGACCCGCGGCATCGGTCTCCGTGAACTGCGCCAGCGCATCGATGCGCTGGCGGCACAGCTCGTGCCGGACATCAGGGCGAACCGGCCGAGCGCGGCACCACAGGCGCTGGCGCCTCACCCGGAGCCGCGCGCCGCCGCCGGCTGACTTAGCGCTTCAGCGCACGCTCCATGTCGCGCTCGGCGTCCCGCTTGGCCAGGTCCTGGCGCTTGTCCCAGAGCTTCTTGCCGCGCGCGAGTCCGATCTCCACCTTGACGCGGTTGCGCACCAGGTACATGCGCAGCGGAATGATCGTGAGACCCTGCGTCCGGACGCGACCATCGAGGTACTCGATCTCGCGCTTGTGGAGCAGCAGGCGGCGGCGGCGCTCCGGCTCAGGGTTGTGCCGGTTGCCCTGCTGGTACGACGCGATGTTCACCTGCATGAGCCACGCCTGACCACCCTCGATGCGCACGTATCCCTCGCGCAGTCCGATCCGTCCGGTGCGCAGTGACTTGACCTCGGTCCCGGTCAATTCGATACCCGCCTCGAGGCTCTCGACGATGCTGTACTCGTGCGTTGCGCTGCGGTTGCGTGCCAGCAGGTTGTCGCCCGGTTGCCGTTGGGTCGGACTCATCGCGGTCGTGTCTCGATGGTGGGCCGGTGGCCGCGAAGAAAGGCCGCCGGAGTCATGGCACGCCTGCCCGGTGGCGTGATCAGGTCGATCCGATACGCCCCCTCACTCGCGGCGATCACCACCGATTCACCCTCGTGCCGCACCAGGATTCCGGGCGTGGTCCCATCCGGGTTGCCGCTGACGGCACCCCGCTCGATGCTGACCTCGATGCCTTCGAGCGGCGCGATCACGCCGGGCCACGGTTGCAGCGCGCGCACCATGCGATCGACCTCGATGCCACTGCGCCGGGCCCACACCACCCGTCCGTCATCGCGGCCGAGGCGCGGCGCGTAGGTGACACCCGTCTCCGGTTGCGGATGCGCTTCGATGTCGCCACGTTCGAGCCGGCCGAGCACATCGATGAGCGTCTCGGCGCCGAGGCGTGCGAGCACGTCGGTGAGCGCGGGTGCCGTCGCGTCGGGGCCCACGACAACCCGCGCGGTCGCGTAGACCGGCCCGGTGTCGAGGCCACTGTCCATACGCATGATCGACACCCCGGTTTCCTCGTCGCCGGCAAGGATGGCATGCGCGATCGGCGACGCCCCCCGCCACCGTGGCAGCAGCGACGCATGAACGTTCACGGCACCGTGCGGCGGCGAGTCGATGAGCGTCGACGGCAGGATCTGGCCATAGGCGGCGACCACCAGGCAGTCCGGGTGCATGTCGAGCAAACCGGCGACGACGTCGGGGCTGCGTATCTTCGCGGCGCGCGCACCGCGATGCCGAGCTCCCTGGCGGTCTCCGCCACCGGTCGCGACGCCGGCCTGCCACGGCTTCCCGGCCGGTCCGCCCGGGTCACCACTGTGGCGACCTCGTGGCGCGCCGCGCACGCCCGCAGCGACGGCACCGCGAACGCCGCGGTGCCACAGAAGACGAGTCTCACACAGCGCTGACGATACCGGGCTCCTCAGCCTCCTGTGCCGGCTCGACCTCGCGCAGCGTTCCCTCGTTCACCCGGGTGGTGAAGAGGATGCCGTCGAGATGATCGATCTCGTGCTGAATCGCACGGGCGAGCAAACCGTCACCCTTGACCCGGATCTCCTTGCCATGGCGGTTCAATCCTTTGGCGACGACCCGCTGGCAGCGGGTCACTTCGCCCACCCATCCGGGCACCGAGAGGCAGCCCTCGAGACCGGTCTGGTCGCCTTCGCACCTGACCATCTCGGGATTGGCGACCTGGTAGATCTGATTGTCGACGCGGAGCACGATGACGCGCAGCGAGACGCCGACCTGCGGCGCCGCGAGTCCGACACCGTTGGCGTCGAACATCGACTCGACCATGTCGTCCATCAGGCGGCGGATCGCATCGTCCACGCGCGGGACGCGAGTCGCCTTGGTGGTGAGGAGGTCGTTGTGATCCGACACCAAGATGATCGGCAGGACTGCCACGGTTGGTCTCCGTTCAGGGCCCGGGATCGACGTCGATGCTCCAGCCTCGACCGCTGGGAAGATGTGGAAAGGCCCTCTCGATGTCGGCGCCCCGCACCGTGATCTGCCAGCGGTATTCACCGCGCAGGCGGTGCAGGAATGCCGGCGTCGGACCGAGGACGTCGAGCCCGGCGCCGGATCGAGTGTACCAGAGAGGCTTTCGGCCTCCCGGCGCGCCTCGATCTCGGCGGCGCGGTCGTCCCGGTGCGTGAAGGTGCAGACGCACAGGCGTCCGTAGGGTGGAAAGCGCAGCGCCTTGCGGACACGGATCTCGTCGTGCGCGAAGCCGAGATAGTCATGGCTGATGGCGTGCCGGACGGCGTAATGGCCGGGGCTGTAGGTCTGCAGCACCACCTGCGCGGGCTCGTCGCCGCGGCCCGCGCGACCCGCGACCTGGGTGAGGAGCGAGAACGTGAGCTCGCCGCTGCGGTAGTCGGGAAAGTGGAGCGAGGTGTCGGCGTTGACGATGCCCACCAGGCGCACGTTGCCGAGATCCCATCCCTTCGCCACCATCTGCGTGCCGATGAGGCAGTCGGCCTCGTGACGCGCAAACGTGTCGTAGATGTCGAAGTACGCGTCGCGCGTGCGCGTGGTATCGCGGTCCATGCGGATCAGGCGCAGCCCCGGGAAGCGCTCGCGGACATCGCGTTCGAGCCGCTCGGTCCCCATGCCGAGCGCTCGAATGGCGCGCGAGCCACACGCCGGACACGCGCCCGGCATTGGGATCGACAACCCGCAGTAGTGACAGTCGCAACTTGCCCGGTCGACGTGGTGCACGAGCGACACGCTGCAGTTGCTGCACGTCAACGCCTCGCCGCACGTGCGGCAGAGCACCACCGTGGCGGTCCCGCGTCGGTTGAGAAAGAGGATCGACTGGCCGCCCTCGTCGTGACATGCCTGCATGGCTCGATCCAGGGTCATCGACAGCGGACCGGTGTTGCCCGCGCGCAGCTCCTCACGGAGGTCGACGACCTCGATCGGCGGCAGTGCGCGGCCGCTGACCCGTGCCGGCAGGGTGGCGAGCTCCAGGTCACCGGTGTGCGCGCGGAAGAAGCTCTCCACCCGCGGCGTGGCGCTGCCCAGCACCACGGGCGCGTCGCAGAGCGCTCCCAGCATCAACGCGACGTCCACCGCGTGGTAGCGCGGCACCCGGTCCTGCTTGTACGCGGGCGCGTCCTCCTCGTCGACGACGACGATGCCCAGGTCGGAGACCGGCGCAAAGACAGCGCTCCGAGAGCCGACCACCACGCTGAGCTCACCGTCGCGAATCCGGCGCCATGCGGCAACGCGCTCGGCGTCGGTGAGCGCGGAATGCACGACGGCGATCCTGCCCGGAAAACGCGCGGTGAAGCGACGGATCATCTGCGGCGTCAACGCGATCTCCGGCACCAGGACGATCGCTCCCCGGCCGGCCGCCAGCGCAGCGTGGATCGCCGCAAGATAGACCTCGGTCTTGCCGCTGCCGGTGACACCGTGGAGCAGCACGCGGCGGTGGGCATGCGACGCGATGGCTTCGAGCAAGGGCGTCACGGCCACGCGCTGCGCCTCGTTCAGCATCGGCGCCGGCTCCGGCGGCCCGGCGGCGCCGGCCTCCGCGACCGCGCGCGACACGGAACGCGGCCCCGCCCGGCGGGACGGCTTGGTGCGAACTCCCTTGGGCAGCATCGCCCGCAGCACCTCGCCCAGCGGCGCGCAATATCGATCCGCGACCTGGCGGGCCAGCGCGAGGTGGTGGTCGAGGATCAGCCGCGGCTCGTCGACCACCCGGTCGATCGCGCGGACGTCCGCATGGTCGGTCCGCTCGGACCGCCCGACCACGTACCCCAGGATCGATCGTTTGCCGAACGGGATCTCCACGCGCACGCCGGGGAGCACCAGGTCGGTGAGGTCGTCCGGTATGGAGTACGTGTACGCGTCGCGGGGCAGCAGCGATCGCGTTTCGGGGACGACCGATGCGAAGCTCACGACAGCCTGCCCGCGATGATGGCGATGATCGCGTCGGCGACCGCCGCCTTGCTGGCGCGATCGATGGTCTGCGAGCCGCCGTCGCGGTCGATCACCGTCACCTCGTTGTCGTCGGCGCCCATCCCGATGCCCGGCTGCGAGACGTCGTTGACGATGACGAGGTCGAGGCCCTTGGCAGTGAGCTTGGTGCGCGCATGCTCGATCACGCGCTCGGTCTCGGCGGCGAACCCGACGCGAAACACGCCCGCGGCCGCGCCGTCGTCTTGCAGCGCCTGCAGGATGTCGACGGTGGGCACGAGGTCGAGGGTCAGGGTGCTCGCTCCCTTCTTGAGCTTGTCCCGGGCGACGTCGCGCGGGCGCCAGTCGGCCACCGCGGCCGCCATGACCAGCACTCGCGCACCCGGGAGCGCGGCCCGGACGGCGGCGTACATCTCCTCGGCAGTGTCCACCGCGACGATCTCGAGACCCGGCCGGGCCACGGGCTCGAGTCCGGCGGTGATCAGGGTGACCATCGCACCCCGTTGGAGCGCCGCCGCGGCGAGCTCGTTGCCCATCTTGCCGCTCGATCGATTGCCGATGTAGCGCACCGGGTCGATCGGTTCGCGGGTGCCCCCCGCGGTCATCACAAAGCGCAGGCCGGCGATCGAGGGCTCAGGCCCCGGCACCCAGGCGCTCCCCAACGGCGTTGACGATCACGTCGGGTTCGACCATCCGCCCGGTGCTCTCGCGACCGCTCGCGAGACGCCCGTGCACGGGTCCGAGGATGCTCGCGCCCCGTGAGGTCAGGGTCGTGGTGTGACCCTGGGTCGCCGGGTGCTCCCACATCGCCGCCTCCATGGCCGGCGCGATCAGCATCGGGGCCCGCGACGCCAGCGCGGTGGCGGTGACCGGATCGCTCGCGAGACCGAGCGCGAGCCGGGCGAGGAGATCGGCCGACGCGGCGACGATGACCTGGATCTCGCACCAGGAGGCGAGATCGAGGTGGCTCATGCCGTGACCCTCCTCCGTGCCGGCGTCGTCCCACATGGATGACGCGACCCGGTTCCCACTCAGCGCGCGCAACAGGGTCGGGGTGACGAACCGAGTGGCCGCCTCGGTCATGGCCACCCTGACCTCGGCGCCGCGCCGGCGCAGATCGGTCACCACCTCACACGCCTTGAACGCTGCGACGCTGCCCCCGACGCCGACGAGGACGCGACGGCCCTCCATGTCGAGGGTCATGGCTGACCCCCCATCCTCGCCGCCCGGGCCGCCACGATGATGGCCTTGATCTCGCCCGCGGCCCGCTGCGGGTCGTCGTTCACCACCTGATGATCGTACGTGTCCTTGAGGGCGAGCTCCGCGACCGCCTGCTCGCGCCGGGCCCGCAGGCTCGCGGGATCCTCGGTGGCGCGCTCGACCAGGCGCTGCTCGAGGGCCTCGCGGCTGGGAGGCAGCAGAAAGATGAAGGTCGCCGCCTCACCGAGCCGCCCGCGGATCTTCTCCGCCCCCTGCACATCGATCTTGATCACGGTGTCCCGTCCGGATGCGATGGCCGTGCGGACGCTGTCGTAGGTCCTGCCCTTCAGCTCCCCATAGACGGTCGACCATTCGAAGAACTCGTCGCGGTCGATCATCGCCCGAAACGTGGGCTCGTCGACGAACCAGTAGGACGCGCCGTTGACCTCCCCGGAACGCGGTGGTCGCGTGGTGTACGACACGCAGTAGTCGAGGGACGGATCGAGCGCGAAGAGCTCGCGAAGCACGGTGTCCTTGCCCACCCCGCTCGGCCCGGTCAGCACGATGATCATGCCGCGACCCGTCACAGGAGCGCGCTCCGCAGCCGGTCTGCGGCGGCGGCCAACTCCGCGGGAATCGGTGACTTGAAGGAACGCTCGGTGCCGTCCGCAGGGTGGACGAGGCGCAGGCGCATGGCGTGCAGCGCGGGGCGACCAAGGATCGTGTCGGGACGCCCGTACACGGCGTCGCCCACGATCGGATGTCCGATCGACGCGAGATGCACGCGGATCTGGTGCGTCCGGCCGGTGCGCAGCGAGAGCTCGAGCACGGTGGCGTCCCCGAGGCGTTCGGTCACGACGAAGTCGGTGACCGCCTCGCGACCGCCTTCGACGATCGCCATGCGCCTGCGGTCACGCGGATGGCGCGCGATGGGGGCGTCGATGGTGCCGGTCTCTTCGCGAAACCCACCGTGCACCAGCGCCCAGTATGTGCGGCCGAGACTGCGATCGCTCAGCTGCCGCGCGAGGCTGCGATGGGCTGCCTCGGTCTTGGCCACCACGAGCAGTCCGCTCGTATCTCGATCGAGACGGTGCACGATGCCCGCGCGCTCCACGCCGCCGAGCAACGACCAGGTGGTCCCGCGCTGCTTGAGCCCGTCGGCGACCGTCCCGGCGGGATGACCGGGCGCCGGGTGGACGACCATGCCCGATGGCTTGTCGATGACCGCGAGCGCCTCATCCTCGTACACCACCGCAAGCTGGACGGGTTGCTCCGTGCGCTGCGTGCGCGAGTCCCCCGCTCGGTCCGTGTCACCGGGGGCCACACGCACGACTGCCTCCTCGCGGACGCGCTGACCGGGCCTGCCGGGACGGCCATCCACGGTCACGAGGCCGGCGTCGATGAGTGTTCGGGCGGCATGGCGAGTGATCCCTCTCGCACCCGCGAGCCAGACGTCGAGGCGCGGCGCCGCCGTCGCAACGCTGACGCTCATGACGATTTCGCGGCCGGTTGCGACGGGTGCGGTCGCACGACGCTGAAAACGATGAGCACGACGATCGCGACCACGATGCAACTGTCGGCGACGTTGAACACCGGCCACCAGTGGAAGTCGATGAAGTCGACGACGTAACCCTGCACCAGCCGGTCGACGCCGTTGGAGATCGCGCCTCCGAGAATCATCCCGATCAGGACCTGCCGGTACCAGGTCGTCCCGTACCTGTAGCCGAAGAACACGATGTAGGCGCTCACGATCAGCGCCACGGCCAGGTAGAGCCAGTGCAGCTGCGGGAGGACGCTGAACGCAGCCCCGCTGTTCTCGACATGGTCGATCGAAACGATCGCGTTCGGCCAGATCTGTTGGCCGAGCCCCAGCCGCGATGCGACCAGCCATTTGGTGAGGTGGTCGACCGCGGCGACGACGACCGCGGTGCTCACCATGACCGCAAAGATGCGCCGTCTCGAAACACCGCCGGCGACCGCTACCGCTCGACTCCCAGCCAGCATCTGGCGCCTCCGAGGTCGCCTTCCCACTCTGCGAGCGCAGCCGTGCGCCGGTCGAGCACGGCCACCGCGAGAGTCTCCGCCTGCAGCCACTCGCGGTGGGCGTCGACCGCGCGCCGAGCGTCGCCCTCGGCGTCGACCAGCAGCGTGATGCGATCCTCGACGCGCAGTCCCGCCTGCTTGCGCAGGTCGTTGACCTTGCGGCTGATCTCGCGCGCCAGCCATTCGAGGCGAAGCTCGTCGGTGATCGCGGTGTCGAGGACGACGGCCGCGTGCCCGCCCGCGGGGTCGACGTAGCGAACGCTCTTGACATTGAGCTCTTCGGCGAAGATCGCCTCGAGGTCGGCCTCGAGCGGGGCGCTGGCGACGGTGGCGGATGCAAGCGGCTGGCGAACCCGCACGCCCGCGGCCGTCCTGGCGGCGAGCCCGTCCTCGACGAGCCTGCGCAGCCGGCTCATCTCGACCAGGATGTCGGGGTCACGCCACGCGCCGGCGACCCGCGGGTAGTTGGTCAGGTGCACCGAGTCCGGCGCGCCGGCGGCGGCTGGAGGATCGCCGTTGAATCCGGTGAGATTGCGGTACATCCGCTCGGCCATGAAGGGCATGAAGGGTGCCACCAGCCCGGACAGCGTCAGCAGCACGGTGTTCAGTGTCGCGAAGGCCGACTGCGCGTCGTCGCTGGACCCGGCGCTCTTCCAGAAGCGCCGCCGTGAACGGCGCACGTACCACTTGGAGAGGTCCTCCACGAACGCCTCGACGGCATGACAGGCGTCCGCCGCATCGTAGCGCTCCATCGCCTCGCGAACCCCGTCGACCGTCTCGGCCAGGCGCGACAGACACCAGCGGTCGAGCGCCGGACGCTCGACGACCGCGGGGGCCGCCGAAGCCGGATCGTACTCGTCGGTGAGCGCGTAGGTGACGAAGAACGAGTACACGTTCCAGAGGGTCAGCATGAAGAGCCGCACCACGTCCTGGAACGACGCCGGGCTCACGCGCAGCTCGGCGTTGTCGACGCCCTGCGCGTAGAAGTACCAGCGCGCGGCATCGGCGCCGAACTGATCGAAGATGGTGTTCGGCTCGATCGTATTGCCGCCGCGACTTTGACATCTTCTTGCCCTGCCTGTCCTGCAGCGTCCCCACCACGACGCAGTTCTTGTAGGCGGGCTGGTCGAAGAGCAGGGTGGACTCGGCGAGCAGCGAGAAGAACCAGCCACGGGTCTGATCGACTCCCTCGCAGATGAAGTCCGCGGGGTGGGTGCGCTCGAAGAGCTCACGGTTCTCGAAGGGATAATGCTTCTGCGCAAAGGGCATCGCGCCGGAGTCGTACCAGGCGTCGATGACGTCGGGGACGCGGCGCATCACCCCGGCACACGCGGTGCACGGCAAGGTGACGCCGTCGATGAACGGCCGGTGCAGGTCATCGTCCAGGGTCAATCCGACTTCGGCCGCGCTCCCCGCGCAGAACTTCTGGTCGCACTCCTCGCACACCCATATGGGCAGCGGGGTGCCCCAGTACCTGCTTCGGGACAGGTTCCAGTCGATCGAGACTCTCGAGCCAGTTGCCCATGCGACCGTCGCGGATGTGAGCCGGCTGCCAGTGCACGCTGCGGTTGTTGGCGAGCAGGCGGTCCTTGACGGCGGTGGTGCGTATGAACCACGACGTGATCGCGTAGTAGAGCAGCGGTGTGTCGCATCGCCAGCAAAAGGGATACGTGTGCAGGATCCGCTCGGCACGATAGAGGTTGCCCTGCTCGCGCAGGTCCTCGATGATCTTCGGGTCGGCGTCCTTGACGAACATACCCCGGTATCGCGTCTGACCCTCGAGGAACCGACCGTCGAGCCCGACCACATGCCGCACCGCGACGCCCATGCGCTGGCAGAGCTCGAGGTCCGCGACGCCGTACGCCGCGGCGGTGTGGACGATGCCGGTGCCCTCGTCCATGCTCACCAACTCGGGCGCGTCGAGCACAATGAAGGCGAGACCGTCGGGCAGCATGTCGGTGAACAGCGGCTCATAGGTGCTGTCGACCAGGTCCGCGCCATCCATCTCCTCGATGATCTCGTAGTCACCGTCGAGCACTTCGAGCCGCTGCAGCGCGAGGATGTACGTCTCGTCGCCCTGTGCGACCCGAACATAGCGCTTGCCGGAATGCACGGCGAGCGCGACGTTGCCGGGGAGCGTCCATGGCGTCGTCGTCCACGCCAGCAGGAACGCCTTGCCGTCGGAGTCGTTCAAGCGGAACTTGACGTACACCGAGGGATCGGGCGTGTCCTCCTTGTATCCCTGGCTCACCTCATGTGACGAGAGAGTCGTCTGACAGCGAGGGCAGTACGGCGTGACCTTGTAGCCCTGGTAGAGCTGTTCGTCCTCCCAGAGCTCCTTGAGGCTCCACCACACCGACTCGATGTAGGTGCTGTCATAGGTGCGATAGGGATGGTCGAAGTCGAGCCAGAATCCGAGACGCTCGCTCATGTCGCGCCACTGGTCGATGTACTCGTTCACCGAGGCCTTGCAGCGCGCGTTGAACTCGGCGATGCCGTACTCCTCGATCTGCTGCTTGCCGCTGATCTTGAGCGCCCGCTCGACCTCGAGCTCCACCGGCAGCCCATGGGTATCCCAGCCCGCCTTGCGCGCCACCGAGAAGCCGGTCATCTGCTTGTAGCGTGCGAACACATCCTTGTAGGAGCGCGCGAGGACGTGATGGAGCCCGGGCAGACCATTGGCGGTGGGCGGTCCCTCGTAGAACACGTACGGCGGCGCTTCTCGACGCATCTGCAGGCTGCGCTCGAAGACGCGGGTACGCTTCCAGAGATCGAGGATCTCGAGCTCCGCGTCGGGAAACGCCGCGCGGGCGCTGACCGATGAATACCTGGGCATCAGCAAAGGATACCGGCAGATCGTTCGGCGCCGGGCAACGTCAGAGAGTCTTACCCTGCCGGATCGCCGAAGATCGCGCGGCCGATCCGGACCATCGTCGCCCCCTCCTCGACGGCGACCTCGAAGTCGTCGGTCATGCCCATGCTCAGCTCGGGAAGCGCCCAACCGGTGACGTGCTGCATGTGGTCGCGCAGCCGGCGAAGACGCGTGAAAAACGGGCGCGCGGCTTCGGGATCCTCGGCATGCGGCGCGATGGTCATGAGTCCCATGAGGTGTATCGCAGGAACGTTGACCAGCTGCCCGATGACAGCCTCAACGTCCGCTTCTGCGACACCGAATCGGGTCGCCAGTCCGGTGAGCTCCACCTCGAGGAGCACGATGATCGGAGCGCGACCCGCGGGCCGGTTCGCGGAGAGGGCATCCGCAACGCGCCGGCTGTCAACCGAGTGCACGACGTCGAACAGCCTCGCCGCGCGTGCGGCCTTGTTGGTCTGGAGGTGACCGACGAGGTGCCAGCGCGCAGCGCTGGCGACCCCGCGCTGCTTGTCCGCCGCCTCCTGCACTCGGTTCTCCCCGACGTCCGCGACGCCGGCCGCGATCGCCGCGTCGACCCGAGCAGCCGGCGTGCCCTTGGTGACGGCGATCAGGCTGACGTCGTCGGGATCACGACCGGCGCGCTGGGCGGCCGCGGCGATCCGGGCGCGCACCCGCCGCACGCGGACCGCTACCGGATCCGTCGAGGCATTGCCCATCTCACTTGCCGATGTCGAGCGGGAGCTCACGGCCCTCAGTATCGCGGCGCTTGCGCTGGCGTCGTGGGCTGTCCGGACGGGTGCCCGGGGGATGCGCAAGCACATCCTCGATGGTTGCGCGCATCTCCTGCGCGTCCTTGAAGGATCGGTACACGGAGGCGAACCGGATATACGCGATCTCATCGAGGTCGCGCAGCCGCGCCATCACCATGGCACCCACCTCGCGGCTCGGCACCTCCGAGATGTTCTGACTGCGCAGCGCGTTTTCGATCTCCGCCACCATCAGCTCGAGGTTCGCCGGGGCGAGCCTGGTCTTTTTCGCGGCCATCACCAGGCCGGAGAGGAGCTTGGGGCGGCTGAACTCCTCACGTCTGCCGTCCTTCTTCACGACGTAAAGCGGCGGTACCTCGACCCGCTCGTACGTGGTGAAGCGCTTGCCACAGCCGAGGCACTCGCGACGGCGGCGGATCGCCTCGCCGGTCTCGGAGTCCCGCGAATCGACCACCTTGATCTCGGTCTCGCCGCAAAACGGGCACTTCACCGTGCAGCCCCCAGGAGGTCCGGATCGGTGCCGCTCACAGCGCTGAGCGGCACCGACCCGACGGCGACCCTAGCGACGATCCCTGAGAAACGCCGGAATGTCCAGGTCATCGACGTTGTAGGGCCCGGTCGGACGGCCACCCACGGTGAACGCGGGCTGGCGCTGATCGGAGGCCACGGGGCGCGCCGATGGCTCGTAGCTGAGCGTCCCGATCACATCGATCTGGCCGGTGAACCCGGTGGCGATCACGGTGATCTTCACCTCGCCCTTCATGTGCTCGTCGATGACCGTCCCGAAGATAATCTGCGCGTCGGGATCCGCCGACTCGCTGACCAGTTGCGCAGCCTCGTTGACCTCGTAGAGGGTCAGGTCGGGGCCGCCGGTGACGTTGAGCAGAATGCCTTTCGCGCCGGCGATGGTGGTCTCGAGAAGCGGGCTGGCCACGGCGTCCTTGGCCGCATCCGCGGCGCGTGTGTCGCCGCTGCCAAAGCCGATGCCCATGAGCGCCTGGCCCTGTCCCTGCATGATCGTCTTGACGTCGGCAAAGTCGAGGTTGATCAAGCCGGGGAACACGATCAGGTCGCTGATGCCCTGGACGCCCTGGCGGAGCACGTCGTCGGCGACCTTGAACGCATCGCCGATGGGTGTCTTCTTGTCGACGACCTGCATCAGGCGTTCGTTGGGGATGGTGATGAGCGTGTCGACCCGGCCCTGGAGGTTGGCGATGCCCTCCTCCGCCGACTTCTGACGGCGCAACCCCTCGAAGCGGAAGGGCTTGGTGACGACGCCGATCGTCAGCGCCCCGGACTCCTTGGCGATCTCCGCGATGATCGGCGCCGCGCCGGTGCCGGTGCCACCGCCCATGCCCGCGGTGATGAAGACCATGTCGCTGTCGGCGAGCGCCTTGGTGAGCTCGTCGCGCGACTCTTCCGCAGCCTCCATGCCCTTCGACGGATCGCCGCCGGCGCCGAGACCGCGGGTGAGCTTGCCGCCGATGCGAATCTTGATGTGCGCGGACGACGAACTCAGTGCCTGGTGGTCCGTGTTGATCGCGATGAACTCAACGCCCTTGAGGTTGCTCCGGATCATGCGGTTCACGGCGTTGCTGCCGCCGCCGCCGATCCCCACGACGCGGATTCGGGCGTTGCCTTCGAGTGTCCGGTCGAGGTCTGCCATGCCTATCTCCTCGCGTTGCCTGTGGGGTGAATGCGTTGCTGATGTGCGACGGATGAGGGCGTCACCCGGCAGATCGAGTCCATGGGTACGCAGATGATCAAAAGAGCTCACGGAACCACCTCGAGAACTTGGCCCCGGCGGCGGCGCCGTCAGAGCTCTTGCCGTTGGAGCGCGACGGTCTGCGGCCGAGGTTGCTGCGGGCGCCCCAGCGCAGCAGGCCGACCACCGTGGCGTGGCTCGGTCCGCTGATCTCGTCGTTCATGCCGTGCAATCCCTGCGGCGCGGCAACCCGGGCCGGCAGGTTGGTCTGCTGCTGCACCACCTCGGCGAATCCGCGCAGCAAGGCTCCCCCACCGGTGATCACGATGCCGCCCGGGAACATGCCGAGCGGTCCGGCGCGCTCCACCTCGATCGCGACCAGCGAGGCCATCTCGCGCGCACGCGGGCCGATGATCTCGGCGAGATAGCGCTGCGGGACGCCGACCGGCTCGTCGTATCCCATCGGGGTCAGCGTCACCTCGGCGTCCGCGGGGAGCGTGAGTTGCAGGCAGTGACCGAAGTTGCGCTTCACGGTTTCGGCCGTCTCCAGGTCGCAGCGCAGTCCGACCGCGAGGTCCGCGGTCACATGGTTGCCGCCGACGGGAATCACGCTGGTATGCACGATGCTGCCTCGCGCGAACACCGCGATATCGGTGGTGCCACCACCGACATCGATGACCACGACACCACGCTCGATCTCATCCTCGGTGACCACCGCCTCGGCGGATGCGAGCACCTGCAGCACCATGTCGTCGACGTTGAGACCCGCCTTGTGGACGACCTTGACGACGTTCTGGATCGCCGTGTTGGCGCCGGTGATGATGTGGGCGTCAACTTCGAGACGATTGCCCGCCATGCCGATGGCGTCACGGACCCCCTCCTGGCCGTCGATGGTGAACTGCTGCGGGAGCACGTGCACGATGCGGCGCTCGGATGGAACGCTCACCGCGCGCGCGGCGTCGATGGCGCGGTGCACGTCCTGGTCGCGGACCTCACGGTGGCCGGCCGCGACGGCGACCACGCCGCGGCTGTTCTGGGAGGTGATGTGCCCGCCGGCGATGCCGACCACTGCCGAGTCGATCGCCACTCCCGACATCTGCTCGGCCATGTCGACTGCCTCCGCGACCGCCTCCGCGGCACGGTCGATCTCAACGACGGCGCCCTTGCGCACCCCTTTGGAGGCGACCACACCGACGCCCAGGACTCGGAGACCGGTGGTCTCGAGGTCCGCTGCCGCGCAGCAAACCTTGGTGGTTCCGATATCGAGTGCGAAAACGCGGCGAGGACGGGTCACTGTATCGGTCTCCGAGTGTAGCCGTCGCGGGTGCGCCTATCAAGGTTTTTGGGCGCAAAACCGCAAGATGCTGGGTTCGCGGGCCCAGTATGCCACAACATGTTGGTTGTCCAGGAGAGTTGGAGCTCGCCGATTGCCCCCGAGCCGGGCCGCCGGCGGCGCGAGCCGTCCGGTGCTCCCCAGGAACGACAACAGGGCCCCGCCACTGCACCTGGAAGACGAGACCCTGTACGCCGCGGTCTCGTGGGACCGGCGAGGCTGGGCAACCGTAGCACCGCCCGGTTTCGCCGTCTACGCCTGAACCTCAAGCCTCGAGGACGATCTTGCCGCGCAGGTCGCCGTCCGCCATCTCCGCGAACGCCGCCGCCGCGTCGGCGAGGCGATGGGTCGACCCGATCAGGGGGCGAAGCGCCCCGGTGGCGCACAGATCCACGAGCCTGCGCAGGTCGCCGCGGGTGCCCATGGTGGTCCCGGCGACGGTGATGCTCCGAAAGAAGACACGGTTGAGCTGCGCGGGCGGGTTGGCGCCCCCGGTGGCGCCGGGGACGACGACGATGCCCCCCGGCCTGACCGCCTTGAGGCTGATGTCCCAGGTCGGCTCGCCGACGCTGTCGATGACCGCGTCGACACCGGTGCCGGCGGTCGCGCCGATCACCGCACGCGCGGTCTCGCGCTCCACCGGAAACGCGGCCTCGGCGCCGAGGTCGACCGCCAGGGCTCGTTTGGCCTCATCGCGGGAGGTCGCGAACACGGTGATGCCGGCGAGACGGGAGAGGAGGATGCAGGCCGTCGACACGCCGCCGCTCGCGCCCTGCACGAGCACACTCATGCCCGGTCGCAGTGCCGCCCGCGTGAACAGCGCCCGGTAGGCGGTGAGATACGCGGTGGGCAGGCACGCCGCGTCGGTGAAGCTCACCTGGTCGGGAAGCGGGATCAGGTTCGCCGACGGGATCTCGACGAATTCGGCAAACGCGCCCCCGAGCGGCGGGTCGCTGAGCATCCGAAACCACCGGCACCCGAACGGCTCGTCGCTGAGGCACGCCGGGCAGTGCCCGCAGGTGACAACCGGGTAGACGACCACCCTGCTGCCCTCGGGCGGTGCCCCCGGCGGTGGATCACCGCCGTATCCCGCCACCTCGCCGGCGGCGTCGCACCCGAGTATCTGCGGTGGAGTCACCGGCGTCGCCGACACCCCGCGCAGCGTCCAGAGGTCGTGATGGTTGAGCGACGCCGCCCGCACTTTCACCAGCGCCCACCCCGGTTGCGGCGACGGCGCGGGCTGGTCGCCGACAGCGAGATTGGCGAGCGGATCATCACCGCCGACAGCTGCCGCATACGCCGCGAGCATCGACTGACCGTAGCATGGTGCCTGCGATGCGTCTCGACAGCGTCCTCGAGTTCCGCCGCGAGCCGGTGTTCTCGTTCGAGTTCTTTCCACCGAAGACCGACGACGGCGTCCGCCAGCTCTTCGAGACCATCTCGCACCTGCGCGAGCTGGAGCCGACCTTCGTCTCGGTGACGTACGGCGCCGGGGGATCGGTGCGCACGCGCACTGTGGAACTGGTCACGCGGATCCGACGCGAGCTCGACATCGAGCCGGTTGCGCATCTCACCTGCGTGGATGCGACGGTGGCCGAGTTGCGGGCGATCCTCGATGGGCTGCGTGACGCCGGCATCGACAACGTGCTCGCGCTGCGTGGCGATCCCCCTGACGGGGTCGAGCGTTTCGTGGCCACCGACGGAGGTCTTGCGCACGGCAGCGAGCTGATAGAGCTGATCACCAGCGGCTATCGATTCTGCGTCGGCAGCGCGTGCTACCCCGAGAAGCACCCGGAGTCGGCGAACAGCGCGGAGGACGTGCGCTCCGCAAAGCGCAAGGCCGACGCGGGCGCCAGCTACCTGATCACCAACCTGTTCTTCGACAACGTTCCGTACTTCGACTTCGTGTCCCGTGCTCGCGCTGCGGGGGTCACGGTGCCGATCATCCCGGGCATCATGCCGGTGACCAACGTCGGTCAGATCCGCCGTTTCACCTCGAAGATCGGGGCAACCATCCCGGAGCCGTTGCTCGAGGCGCTGCGTGCGCGAGAGGCCGATCCCGACGCGGTCCTGCAGCTCGGCGTCGCATGGGCGACGCTGCAGTCAGCGGAGTTGCTCGCGGGCGGCGCACCCGGGGTTCACTTCTTCACCATGAATCGCTCGCCGGCCACGCGCGCGATCCTGTCGGCTCTGCGAGCGGCGCGCCCCTGGGACCGGGTTCGCTAGCCTCGCGGTCAGGGCGACGCCGAGGGCGTCGGTCGCGGTGAGGGTGCGACGGTCACCGTGCCCGGCGTCGGGCTGGCGCTCGGCGACGGAGACGGGGTCGGCGTGGGCTGGGGAGTCGGCGGCGGCACCGCGGACGCCGCCGGCGGCGGCTGGACGGCGGGAACCACGGGGAGCAACGCGGCGACCACCTCGGCCGGAAGTCCGGGCTGCCCACCGCTCACCGGGGCGGACGGCAACTCGACATCGAGGTACCCGAACGCGGGCTTGACGAAGTTGAGACGGCTCTTCAGCGCCGCCAGGGTCTCGATCTGCTTGGGGAGCGCCTGGAGGCCGGCCTCCGTGTCGAGCGGTCCGAGCACGGCGCGCCAGCCGGTGCTCGCCCAGAGGCTGACGACGTCGTCCGACCCCCAGAGGAAGGCGGCGACGGAGCACCCGAAAACCGCCGGAAAGCGCGCCGCGATGGTCCCGAGCATCTGCACCAGCTCCGGATTGACCGCCTGCGGCGACCCGGCGCGATCGTCGATGAGCACCGGAATGCCGGTGCGCGCCGCCGGCGTCGCGTCGATTCCCGGCAGCGTCGCCCCGTTGGCGGCCATCAGGGTGTCGGCGCCGGCTCGGCGAATCCGGAGGACGGGAGCGCGCTCGACGACGTTGATGCGCACCGTGGCCGGCAGCTGGGTGGTCACGACCACGCTCTGCACCCACGGCAGCGCGAGCACCCGCCGCTGAATCGCCGGGCCGTTGATCGTGAAGATGCTCTCCTCCGGGACCTCGGCGGCCGCGACCACAGCGCTGGTGGTCACCAGGCGGGTGCCCGCCACCGTAACCCGGCGCACCTGGAACGCGGGCAGCGTCAGCGCCAGCCCGAGCAGTGCGAGCTGGACGCCGAGCGCCGCGACCGCGATGAGGCGGCGCCGCGAGGACCTGCCCCGGCGTGCCGCGGGTGGGGAAGCCGGCTGGGGGCGGCGTGCGTGCCGCCGCTTGCGCGGCGACGCCCGGAGTCGCGCCCCCGGGCTGACCACGAGGCGCGGCAGCGGCCGGGCCGCGTCGACGATCAGGGACGCCTGGGCCCGGACGAGCGCGAGATGGCGCGCTCGCTCGTCGAGCACCTGGGTGCTCACAAAACGTGCTCGGTGCTGTGGTGACTATGCATGGACGCAGGCTGGGACGTGAGGTGAGACGTTGCGGCCGCACGCGGCCGGCCCGATTATCCCCCAGGCAACGCGTCTGTGACCGGGACGGCGCGCCTCGCACGGACCGCCGGCAAGTAGGTGTCAGGGAGATCGTTTGCGAAGAGGACGACGTCGCCTGGTTTCGACAACCTCCGGAGCACCGCCGTCGCCGCGTCGAGGCTGTCGACCACATGGATCCGGTCATCGCTCATCCCCGCGCCGCGCAGCCCGGCGCACAGGGCCGTGCTGGTCCGCGCCGACATCACGATGACGTGGTCGCACACGGTCGCGGCGTGCGCACCGTAGCGACGGTTCTCGGCATCCTCGACGCTGCCGAGCTCGACGAGCCCGGGGGTCGCGAGGAACTTCGCGCCACCGGTCATGGCGGCGAGCACCTCGAGCCCGTTGTGCACGCCGACGGGGTTGGCGTTGTACGAATCGTCGATGACCGTCAGCGGCCCCGTCGTGCGCATCAACTGGAGCCGGTGCTCGATCGGTTCCAGGGACGCGGCCGCGGCGATGGCCGCGTCGAGCGACAGGCCGATCACGTGCACCGCGGCGAGCGCCGCGCTCACGTTCGCCACCTGGTGGCGTCCGAGCAGCGGAATCGTGACCGCGCGGTCGAGGCCTTCCGCCGCCCATTGCCATTGAAAGCCGCAGCCGCGCGCGTCGATCCGTATGGCTGTCGCGACCACGTCGGCGCCGCTCATCGGCCCGTCCTCGAGCGCGTAGCGGACCACGCGTCGGTGCGCGCCGCTCGCTCGGTGCGCGAGCGCGGCGCCCGAGTTGTCGCCGCTGTAGATGATCGCGGTGCCGTCGCCGGGCAGCGCGGCCACGACCTCGTACATCGCGTCCGCGATGCGCTCGAGGGTGCCGAATCGCTCCATGTGCTGCGGTCCGACCGCGGTGATGATCGCGATCCGTGGGTGGACCAGGTCGCTGATGGCGGCGATCTCACCTTGCGCGTACGCGTCCATCTCCACCACGAAGACCCGGTGCTCGGGCTTGAGATCTTCGTTGATCGCCCGGCTCACCCCCATCAGGGTGTTGAAGCTCTTGCGCGTGGGCAGCGTGTTGACGCTCGGTTGCAGGAGCTGGGCGAGGATGTGCTTGGTGCTGGTCTTGCCATAGCTGCCCACCACCGCGATCACCATCGGATCGACTTCGGCGAGCCTTCTCGTGGCCAGAGTGAGGTAGTGCCTGCGGATGCGCGCCTCCGCCGGCTTCGTGACGACATTGGCAGCAACCAGCACGACGTCGCTGAGACTGGTGACCAGCCCGGCGGCGATCAGGACGAGCACCACCGAAACGATGGGGTGCAGGGCGAGGATGCCGAGCGCGAGCCCGGCGGCCAGCAGCACCGCCAGAAAGCCGCCGGCGATGAGCAGCCGGCGCATCCGCGACGTCATGACCAGCGGTCGCTTGGGCGCCGTCCATCGCCACGTCAGCTGCGCTGCTGCCGCCGAGGCCAGCCACGCGACCGCGATTGCGAGGGTCCGAGCCGCGGGCAGCACCGCCGCCACCGTGAGGGCGAGGACGCCGACCGCGAGACCGAGCCAGACGATGCGGTGGGCCAGCCACTCGCGGGTCAAGCCCCAGCGCAGGAACCTGATCGACTTGTACTCCTCGATCTGGAACATGCGCGCCGCCACCAGGATGATGCGCACGACGAGCAGCAACCAGACGATGGCCGCGGCCGCAACCAGGGGTCCCAGGAACGGGCTCATGCGGCGTCTGCCGAGGGATCGTCGCGCAGGAACACATCAACGATGCGGCAGAACCGATCGGCCTGCTCCAGGTACGCGTAGTGGCCGGCGCCTTCGAACACCACGAGGCCGGCGTCGGGGATGAGACGCTCCATGATCCGGCCGTCCTCGACGGGTGCTTCGGTGTCGTGGTCGCCCCAGATGAGCAGGACCGGGACGCGCAGCCGCGGTAACAGGGGGCGGAGATCCTCGTTGACGATGCGAACCAGCGTGCCCCGCATCGTCCCGGACGCCGCTCGATAGTCGGCAGATCCTCGCCGGTCGGCCCTGCGTTTCGCGGTGCGTCGCAACCGCGCCGGCACCGCCGGCGACCGTTCGATGGCGCGCAGCGCCTTGTACGCCCGTACCCGGGCGCTGTCGCGCAGCGTGCGGCGCGCCCGGATGCCCGCGCTCCCGGTCAGCACCATCCTGCCAACCCGTTCGGGATGCTTCGTGGCCAGCACGATCCCGATCCGGCCGCCGTTGGAATGGCCGATGAGGTCGCAGGCCTCGACACCGAGCCGGTCGAGCAACGCGATGCACCAGTTCGCGTACTCGTGCACCGACCACGGCGCGTCGGGCTCGGGGGTTGCGCCGAATCCGGGGAGGTCCGGAACGATCAGCTGCCGTCCGGGCTGCAGGCGCTCGAGGATGGGCGTGAACAGCTCCGAGGACACGCCCCAGCCGTGCAGCAGCAGCAGCGGCCGCCCGCTGCCGCGAACCTCGACGGCCGCGCGCGGGGACTCACCGGCGGTCGCGTGCGCGCTTGCCCGATCCCCGCTCGGGTCGCCGTTCAGCCCGGCCGGCCGGTGAGGAGCCATGTGTCGATCGAGGAGGTTGTTGTCTGCTGGTCGCGGTGGCGCGCCATCGCCAGCTCGACGAGCCGATCGAGCAGCGCGTCGAAGCCCATTCCCGACGCCTCCCACAGGTAGAAGGACAGCGATCCCGGCAGGGTGTTCAGCTCATTGATCACGAAGGAATCGTCGCCCGTCGACACCAGGAAGTCGACACGCGCCACGCCTTCAGCGCCGATGGCTCGAAATGCCGACAACGCCGCCTCCTGGATGCGCCGTGTCAGGGCATCGGAGATGGGCGCGGGAATGATGCGCTGCGCGCTCTTCATCCCGGTGGCCGGCGCCGCCGAGCCGCCCTTGGCCTTGGCGCCACTGAGATATTTGTCCGCGTAGCTCAGCGTTCCGGTGCTCACCGGCTGCTCGCACACCGAGACCTGGATGTCGTCGCCATGGCCGAGCACCGCGCAGTTGATCTCGATGATGGCGTCCTGCGCCGCCTCCGCAAGGACCGATGTGTCGTAGCGCAACGCCACGTCGAGCGCGTCCCGAAGCGGACCGCGCTCCGCAACCCGGGCAACGCCGATGCTCGAGCCGAGGCGTCGCGGTTTCACGTACATGGGGTAGCCGGGGCTTTGCTCGAGCGCGGCAACGACCTTGCCGGGGTCCGCCACCCAACGGTGACGATCCACCACGACGTCGTCGAGCACGGGAAGACCGGCGCCGCGCAGCGCCGTCCGCGCCAGCCGTTTGTCCATGCTCACCGCGGCCGCGGCCACGCCGGAACCGCAGTAGGGCACGGCCGCCAGTTCGAACAGCCCCTGCAGCGTGCCGTCCTCACCGTTCGATCCGTGGACGAGGGGCATCGCGACGTCGAAGCGAGCGACGGAGCGCTGCGCGCCCCCGAGCAGACCGCGGCGACCGTCGACCTCGATGAGCGCGCCGCCGCCGTCGGCCGGTTCCGGCCGCATCGTCACCCGCGTCGACGCGGCAACCAGGCGATCGATGTCCTTGTAGCGGTCGAGTTGGAGCAGCAGATCTCCGGTGTACCAGGCGCCCGACTTGGCGATGTATACGGGGACGGGTACGAGGCGATCCGCGTCCATCGCCGCCATCGCCTGCTGCGCGGTGATCACCGACACCTCGTGCTCGACGGACCGGCTGCCGAAGAACACGCCGACCCTGAGCCGATCGGTCATGCGTCACCCGTTGCAGCCGGACCGAGAACGATGATCTCGCGCTCCAGGTCGACCCCGAACGCGGCCTGCACCGCATCATGGGCGACGCGACGAGCGTCGAGCACGTCCGCCGCGGTCGCGTGACCGACGTTGACGATGAAGTTCGCGTGCTTCGGCGAGATCTGCGCGCCGCCGCTGCGGCGTCCCTTGAGGCCGGCTGCCTCGATGAGCCGCCCGGCCCTGTCCCCGGCGGGTTCTTGAACATGCTGCCCAGGCTGCGGACCCCATAGGGCTGGGTCGCCTTGCGCTGCGCCTGGACCTCGTCGGTGCGCTCGCGCACACGCGCGGGGTCGTCGGGACGAACGCGCAAGCGTGCGCTCACCACGCATGATCGTGGAGGTCGTGCTTGAAGCGCGAGTCGCGATATCCGAAGCCGCACGCCGCGGCGTCGAGGATCACCGACTCGCCGCGCGGCGTCAGCGCGGTGCAGTCGACGAGTACGTCGGCCATCTCGGTGCCGAAGGCGCCCGCGTTGCCGTAGACGCTCGCACCGCACGTGCCCGGAACGCCGATGCCGAATTCGAGTCCCGCGATGCCGCGCGCCGCGCAGTCGAGTGCCACCCGCGGCATCATGCAGCCCGCGCCGAGCTCGACGGTGTGCTCGTCCAGCACGCGCAGGGAGCGATCGTCGTGGCGGATCACCAACCCGTCGATGCCCTCGTCGCTGATGAGCGCGTTGCTTCCCGCGCCGAGCATGGTCACCGCGACCCCCGACTCGCCGCAACGCCGCAGCAGGTCGCCGAGGGCTCGCGGATCACGGGTGCTGATGAACCAACGGCCGGACCGCCGACGCCGAACTGGCTGTGGCGCGCCAGCGGCTCGCTGGCGCGCACGCCAGGCACGCTCGCCAGCCATTCATCGTCGGACACCCTGTCCCTCCAGGGCATCGAACAATCGCGGCGCCAGCCCGTCGAAACCGCCGAGGGAGAGGACGAGCAGCACATCGCCCGGCCGGGCGATGCGGGCGATCAGGTCGACCGCCTCCGCGCTCGAGCCGACGACGTGGACCTCGCCGGTCGGTCCCGCGCGCGCGGCGACGTCCTCGCTGGAGACCGTCTTCGGCATCCCTCGCTCGCGGGCCTCCTCGATCGGGCCCACGACCACGACATCGGCGCCGGCGAAGCTCTGCCGGTAGTCCTCGAGGAGCCGGGTCACCCGCGAGTAGGTGTGCGGGGTGTGGATCGCGATCAGCCGCCGCCCCGGGTAGCGCTGGCGGGCGGCGTCGATCGCGGCCGCCACCTCCGTCGGGTGATGGGCGTAGTCATCGACGACCGCGACCCCGCCCCGCTCGCCGAGCACCTCGAAACGCCTGGCGGGGCCACGAAATCGGCACACGCCTGCACGCCGACCTCGGGGTCGACGCCCGCGTAAGCGGCGAGGATGAGCGCCGCGCATGCGTTCTGGGCGTTGTGGACCCCCGGAAAGGTGAGCACAACGTCCAGCGGAGGCTCGCCGGCGCGCTCCACCTCGAAGCGCTGCACCCCCTGGTCGTCGTGCGCGCGGCGGATGCGCCAGTCGCCGCCCTGGTTGAGGCCGTACGTGACGACGGCGGCGGAAGTCGCAGCGGCGAGCGCGAGGCATTCCGGGTCGTCGGCGCAGAGCGCGAGCACGCCGGTCGCGGGCATCGTGGCCGCGAGCTCGATGAACGGCGCGCGGTACGCGTCCAGGTCGGCGTAGACGTCGGGGTGGTCGAGCTCGAGGCGGGTCACGCAGGCGGCATCCGGCCTGGTGTGCAGGAATTTCGGGCGCGGATCCCACGGTGCGGAGGTGTACTCGTCCCCCTCGAAGACGAACGGCCCGGTCCCGAGCCTCGACGTCCCCCCGAGGTCGAGCGACGTCGAGCCGAGCCGGAACCCCGGGTTCCGTCCCGAGAGCTCCAGGATGTGCACGAGCAGGGCGGCCGTGGTGGTCTTGCCGTGGGTCCCGCAGACAGTGAGTCGGGAGCGATCGCCGGCCAGGGTCACGTAGAACTCGATCTCGCTGAGGCACGGGAGACCGCGCTGGCGCACCGCCGCGAGCTCGGGGTTGGCCGGGCGCGTCTGGTTGCCGACCACCACGAGGTCGGGGACGCCCCACCTGTCGAGATTCGCCGCGTCGCTGCGGTTCTCCCAGGGAATCCCGGCGGCGGTGACCGCATCGGACATCGGTGGGTAGGCATGGTCATCCGAGCCGGTGACCCGGTCGCCTCGCTGCTGAGCAAGGATCGCGGCGCCGAAGGTTGCGTAGCCGCAGATGCCGAGCACGTGCACGTGCCGGGTCATGCGGCGTTGCTCCGCCTGCCCGGACCCGCTCCCGCGACCTCGACGATGAGCCGCACCACGGCGTCGGTGGCGTCGGGGAGGCCGAGCGCCGCGCTCGCCTCGGACATCCGGCGCCACCGTGCCGGGTCGGTCACGAGCCCGCGGATCTCGGCGCCGAGTCGCTCCGGCGTGCAGTCGGCGTCGTCGATCAGCATGGCCGCGCCCGCCTCGAAGATATGGCGAGACGTTGTGGCGCTGATGACCGCCGGCGTGTGGGTAGGGCACGACGATCATCGGACGTCCGAGCGCCGAACACTCGGCGAGCGACGATCCTCCGGCGCGCATGACCACCAGATCACTGTGGGCCATGCGCGCTGCCATGTCGTCGAAGAACGCGGCGAAGGTGTATCGCGACGCCGGCGCCGGAGGCAGTGCGGCGGCAGCGTGGGCAACCATGTCGCGGTCGAGACTGCCGCACTGATGCACGATGCGCAGCTCCGGGTCGGCGCCGAGCAGCGCGACCAGAGATCCGGTGATGGCCCGGTTGAGGCGGCGTGCTCCCTGGGATCCTCCGGTGACCAGGACCTCGCGCAAGCGCTCGCCGACCGGACGCGGGGGGATCGCGCGCACCTCGGCGCGAACCGGGTTGCCGGTGTGGACCACCCGGGCATTGGGGAGGTACGCGGCGGTCTCGGCGAACGACGCCGCCACCACCTTCGCCCGCCGGGCGAGCAGGCGGGTCGCCCGCCCCGGCACCGCGTTCTGCTCGAGCAGCACCACCGGGATCCGCTGGGCGAGCGCGGCGGCGACCACCGGCACCGAGACGTACCCACCTGCCCCCACCACGACATCCGGGCGCATCCGCCGCACCATCCGGCGGGCGGCAACGGTCGCGCGCGTGAGCTGGGTGGTGGCCCGTGCGATGCCCCCCGGGCTGCGCACGTCGACGCCGCTCACGTCGAGTGTCTCGAGGCGAAGGCCGGCCGCGACCACCAGACGCTCGGCCACCCCGTCACGGCGGCCGACCACGACCACCTCGTCGTCAGGCCTGGCGTCTCGCAGCGCCAGCGCGACCGCCAGCGCCGGGGTCAGGTGGCCCCCAGTTCCCCCCCAGCTATCAACGTGCGCACGATTGGTGGTCCCTTGCCGTCGACCCTGGGCGGAGATGTTGAGCAGGATGCCCATGCCCACGAGGGAGGTCGCCAGCGAGGTGCCACCGTAGCTGATGAACGGCAGCGGGATGCCGGTCGTCGGGATCACCCCGGTGACCGCCATCACGTTGATGAACGCCTGCATGCAGATCCAGGATGCGATGCCTCCAGCGAGCAGGGCGCCGAACCGGTCGGGCGCGCGCAGCGAAGCACGCACGCCGCGCCACGCCAGGAAGAGGAACGCCGCGAGCACCGCGACGGTTCCGATCAGGCCGAGCTCCTCGCCGATGATCGCGAAGATGAAGTCGGTGTGCGCCTCGGGCAGCCACTCGTACTTCTGCACCGAGTTGCCGAGGCCCACCCCGAAGATCCCGCCCGATCCGAAGGCGTACAGCGCCTGGCAGTTCTGGAACCCCGAGCCGAGGGCGGCGGCGCACGGGTTGAGGAAGTGGGCCAGCCGGTCGGCGCGATAGGAGACCAACCCGACCAGTGCGACGCCGGACGCCCCGAAGAGGGCGACGATCAGGACCAGGTGGCGCTTCCGCGCACCCGCCAGCGCCAGCAGGATGAGCGCGGTGGTGGCGATGACGATCGAGCTTCCCAGGTCGCGCTCGGCCAGGACCAGCCCGAGCAGCGCCACCAGGACGATCAGATAGTCGCGTACCCCGCGAAGGCTGCGCACCGTCCCCTCGCGGTCGGTGAGCCAGCGGGCGAAGAAGACCACCGCGACCCCGACGGCGATCGCCGAAGGCTGCACGGAGAGTGGTCCGATCTGGAACCAGCGCTGCGCCCCGAAGTGCTGGGAGCCGACGTGGGGGATCAGCACCACCAGGAGGAGCAGCAGCATCAGGAACATGACCGGCCGGGCAAGCGCCGAGAGGCGGTGGTAGTCGAGCCGGGCCGCCACCACCAGCCCGATGCCGCCCAGCATGGCGCCGAGCAGCTGATGGGCGAAGAAGTAATTCGGGTCGTTGTACCAGAGGAAGCCGAGTGCCTCGGACGCGCTGTAGACCATCACCAGCCCGAAGCCGACCAGGCCGACGACGACGATCATCAGCCACCCGTCGACACCTGCGGCGGCGGCGGCGCGATCCGCGCTCGCGAAGGCGCCGGCGACCCGCGAGCCGCCCCGCCAGCGCCCGGCGAGACCGGTGAGCCTGCCGACCCGGGCGGCCATCAGAGGTTCCCTGCCGCGGAGTGAGCCAGGTCGGCAACCAGGGCGGCGAAGGTGTCGCCGCGGTCCTCGAAGTCGCGAAACTGATCGAAGCTCTTGAACCCGGGCGCAAGGAGCACGACATCGCCAGCGCGCGCGATGCCCTCGGCCAGCCGCACGGCTTCGGCGAGGGAGGCCACGACCGCCCGTTCCGCAAATCCGCGGTCCGCGAGCGCCGTATCGAGCTCGGCGGCGCTGGCGCCGTTCAGGATCGCGAACCGGGCGCGTGCAGCCACCTCGGCGACGAGGCCGTCGACCTCGAATCCCGCACCCTGGCCACCGCCGATCCAGACGATCGCGCGCCCGGGGAAGCTGCGCAGGGCGGCCACCGCCAACTCCACGTTGGTCGCCTTGCTGTCGTTCACCCAGAGCACCCCGGCCGCGTCCCGAACCGGTTGCAGGCGGTGCGCCACCGCACGGAAGTCGCGCACCGCCCTGGCGATCGGAGGCGTGCCGACCCCGGCGGCGCGAGCCACCGCCACCGCAGCGAGCACGTTCTGGAGGTTGTGCTCCCCGAAGAGGGGGATGTCCGCCACCGGGAGCACGGCTGTGGCAACTCGGGCCGCGAGGCTGATCACGTCGCCGCCGCGCAGGGTGGCGCCGTCGGTGATGCCCGGCTGGAGACCGAACTGGTGCACCGGGCAGTGCGCCACCGTCGCCATCTCACGGGTGATCGGATCGTCGTAGCCGACCACCGCATGGTCCACGGCGAATCGCACCAGCCGTCGCTTGGTCTCGGCGTACGCGGCCAGGTCCCCGTGGCGGTCGAGGTGATCGGGGGTGAGGTTGAGAACGCACGCGATCGCGCAGCGCGGCTCACCCACCAACTCGATCTGAAACGACGAGAGTTCGAGGACCACCCAGTCGGTCTCGACCACATCGTCGAGGCGATCGAGCATGGTCACCCCGATGTTGCCGCCGAGGTGGACGCGCTCCCCGGCGCGATCGAGGATCGCGGCGACCAGCGCGGTGGTCGTGGTCTTGCCGTTGGTACCGGTGACGCCGCAGATGCGCGCCCTGCAGCGTTCGAACACGAGGTCCATCTCGCTGCGCACCGGGACTCCGTTGGCCCTCGCAACCTCGAGCTCGGGGGCGCCCCAGGGCACCCCGGGGCTCGGGCAGACCATCGATGCATGCGCCGCCACGTCGTCCTGGTAGCCGCCGAGGCGCACCTCGACCGCGTCCGGCAACGTCGCCACGCGCGCGCGTATCTCCGGCGTATCGGAACGATCGACCAGCACGACCCGATGCCCCTCGCGGGCAAGCGTCCGCGCGCACGCGAGCCCGCTTCGTCCCGCTCCGATCACCACGACCGGCCGATCCGTCACGACGCCGCGCCCGCCACGTGCGCGAACAGGACGGTCACCGCGGTGCCGACCACCGCCACGACGGCGAAGCAGGCGACCAGCCGTTGCTCGCGAAGGCCCAGCTCCTCGAAGTGGTGGTGGATCGGGCTGGCGCGCAGCAGGCGACGACCGAATCTGCGGATCGCGGTGACGTTGACGACCACGCTGGCGGCCTCGACCGCGAACACGATGCCGAGCACCGGGAGCAACCAGAGCAGGTGCAATTCGGTGGTGAGCGCCGCCACCGCGCATCCGAGCGCGAGCGATCCGGCATCACCCATGAAGACCCTGGCGGGGAACCAGTTGAAGAGCAGGAAGGAGATGACGACCCCGGCGAGTGCGGCGGCGATCACGGCGACGGTGACATCGGCGCGAGTCACGGCGATGATCGTGATGCCGAGGAGCACGATCGCCGCGCACGTGGCGGCGAGCCCGTCGACGCCGTCGGTGAGGTTGACGGCGTTGCTGGTCGCGACCACCGCGATGGCCACCACCACCGCGAGCCCCCATCCCAGGTTGGGCGCGCCGAGCCCGGGGAAGAACTGGTGGGTGAAGCCGGCGATGGTCAGCCCGACTCCGACGAGGACGCCGACGAGTCCCTCGAGTCCGAGCTTCTGCCACACGCTGAGCCCGAGCCTCCTGGCGTCGCTGATGTTGACGACGTCGTCGAGCCCGCCCGCGATGGCGCCGGCGCCCAGCGCGAAGATCGGGATGAACCCCTGACGGCTGCGGTCGACCGCCAGCCACACCACCACCACGACGAAGCAGAAGAGCGCACCACCGAGGGTCGGTGTGCCCTCCTTGGCGCGATGGCTGGGGGGGCTGTACGCGGCGAGGTGCTGGCGCGCGCCGGTGCGCACCAGGACACCGATGAACGCGGGGTAGAGCACGCCTCCCGCCACGAACGCGATCACACCGACGACGATCGCCTCCCTCACGGCGCGATCCGCCAGTCGTTGATCATCATCTCCGCCATCTGCTTCCAGATCGGTGCGGCGAGCAGGGAGCCGAAGCGCCCGGTGTGTCGCTCCTGCGGCTCGTTGAGGATCACCATCATCGTGAACTGGGGATTCTGCACGGGGAGGAAGCCCACGAACGAGGCGACGACGTTGGGGCCGTAGCCTCCGCCGTTCGGCAGCGCGACGCTCGCCGTCCCGGTCTTGCCGGCAATCTGTCCGATGTAGCCGGGGATCTTCGCCTTGAATCCCTCGCCGCCTGGATCGTCCACCACGCCCACCATCATGTGCGCCAGCGTCGGGGCAGCGGCTGCCGAGATGACCCGCCGGGAGGCGGGGACCACGGCTGTGGTCGTCCCTGTGTTGGGGTTGACGATCGCGTCGACGGCATGTGGTTGGACCCACACGCCGCCGTTGGCGACGGCGTTGATGGCGGCGAGCATCTCGATCGGGGTCGCCACGACGCCCTGTCCGAAGGCAGCCGTGGCGTAGTTGAGCTCGTTCCAAGACGACTGCGCCCGCAGCGGATCGTTGACCTCACCGGCCAGGTCGACCCCGGTGGGTGCGCCGATCCCGAAGGCGAGCAGGTTCGAGTAGAAGGCGCTCGGGCCCTCCAACCTTCCCGCGTCGATGGCGCCGTTGTTGAGCAAGTCGTCGAGGACGAACTGCATGGTCACCTTGCCGTGGGAGCGACTGTCCCAGTCATGGATGAGATATCCGTCGATGCGCTGCTGGCGCTCGTCGATCACCGTGCTCGGGGTGAAGGCGTTGTTGTTGAGGCCGCCGGCGAAGGTCACCACCTTCATGGTCGACCCGGGCTCGTAGGGTTGGGACACCGCGAGGTCACGGAAGTTCGCCACGGCCGACGACCCATAGGCATTGGCGTTGTACGACGGGTACTGCGCCCAGGCGCGGATCGCGCCCGTCTTCGTGTCCATGACCATGAGCGTCCCCGACGCCGACTGCGTGGAGTTGACCCCGTCGGCAAGGGCGATCTCCGCGTCGTACTGGATCTGTGAGTCGAGGCCGAGCACCAGGTTATCGCCATTTGCGGCAGGAACCTTCTGCTGGCGACCGAGGACGATGGCATTGCCGTTGACGTCGGTGAGCGTCGAACTCGTGCCCGTTGGTGCCGGAGAGCAGCGCGTTGTAGTACCCCTCTAGCCCGTACTGGCCCACGCCGTTCGCATTCACGAAGCCGAGCAGGTTGGCGGCGAAGGAGAGCCCCGGGACGGGCGACGGCTCGTAGACGGTCTGCTGCGACGCCACGGTGCCGACGCCGCTCAAGCCCAGTGCCTGGAGCTTGTCGTTCACATCCTGGGACACGCCCTTGGCGAGGTAGTCGAACTGGTTGTTCTGTTGCAGCGCCTTCAGGACCTGCGTCGATGTCACCTGCAGGATCGGAGCGAGCATCCCCGCCACCGTCATGCGGTCGCTCGGATTGATGAGTGCCGGGTCGGCGAAGACGTCGAAGACCTGGACGGCACTCACCAGAACGCGTCCGTTGCGATCGAGGATCTCGCCGCGGCTGCCCTGGAGACTTATCGACGTGGTGTGAGTCGACGCGGCCTGGGCTGCGAGGGCCGTTCCCTGGATGACCTGAATCTGGACCAGCCGTCCGAAAACGGCCGTGGCCATGAGGAGAAAGATGAGCACCAGCCAGAGGCCGCGGCGGCGCAGGTTGGGGCCGTCGTTGAAGACGCGCACACCCTGAGACCGCCCGGTCCGCGAAGGGCGGCGCCGGGGGTTCATCGGCCGCTTGCGCCCCTGCCGAACGCGCCGGCGAGTGCGGCCACCAACTGTTGCAAGGTGGTCTCCGACTGGCTCGACGCGAGCTGATCAGCGGGCGGCCCCGCGATCACCGGAGACGGAGCCGTGGCGACGAACGCCCAGCGTGCGGCGGGATGCATGCCGAGAGACTGGGCCGCGGCGATGATGCGCTCCGATGACTGCAGCCGAGCCAGCTCGCTGCCGAGCTGTCCCGACTGCGCGAGCAGCTGCTGCTGCTGGGCGGCCAGGCGGGTCGCCTGGTAGGTCGCGGTGGTGACGTGCGCCGTTTGATTGACGTAGGCGATGCCGATGCCCGCCGCCACCGCGATGACGGGCAGCAGGGGCAGCGGCGTGCGCGGGCCGCCTCGCCGGATGCGGAACCGGCGCACCAGCGGCTCGAAGGGGACGTCATCGGTGCCGCGGGTCGCCGGGCTCGAAGTCGCGCGCGAGGCCGCGCGCGAAACGGAGGTGAGGCACTGCCTTGATCTCCAGTGGTGAAACGTTGTGCAAGGGATGGAGGGCACCGGCGGTGCCGTGTGGCGGGGGGAGCCGCTGCGAGCTGCGGCTCCCCCCTGGGGGAGCGAAGAGAGGCTGAACGAGCTCGATCACCCAGAGGGAGCGAGCTTTTCCGCCACCCGCAGGCGAGCCGAGCGAGATCTGGGATTGGTCGCCAGCTCGGCCGCTTCGGGCCGTATGACCTTGCGGGTGAGGAGGAAGAGTGTGGCCCGGTGGACGCAGGTGCAGTGGGGCTGTTGGGGCGGACAAACACAGTTCTGTGCTGCGACGTGGAGTGCGTTCTTTACAAGGGAGTCCTCGAGGGAATGAAAGGAGATGACCCCAAGACGCCCACCGGGCCGGAGGATGCTGATTGCTGCCTGCAGGCCTCGCTCGAGGCTCTCCAGCTCGTGGTTGACCGCGATGCGAAGCGCCTGGAAGGTGCGCGTCGCCGGGTGGATTCGCTTCGGCCAGAAGCGTCGCGGGACCACCTGCTCGACAAGCTCACGAAGCTGCGTCGTGGTCGTGAGTGGCACGAGCTCTCGGGTCCTCGCGATCCGGTTCGCGATGGGCCTGGCGAAGCGCTCGTCGCCGTACTCACGGATGAGGGATGCGAGCTCGTCGGCCGTCAAGGAATCCACCAGCTGCGCGGCGGTCACGCCGGAGCTCGGGTCCATGCGCATGTCGAGCGGGCCGTCGAGGCGGAAGCTGAACCCACGGGCCGGATCGTCGAGCTGGACCGATGAGATACCGAGGTCGAAGACGACCGCATCGGCGGCGGCAACGCCGCAGGCGTTGACGATTGTGTCGAGGTCGGCAAAATCGCCCTGCGCGATCTGGACCGCGTCGCCGTAGGCACTGAAGCGACGGCGCCCGGCCTCGACAGCGTTGTGATCGCGATCGATCGCGATCACCCGACCGCCGGGAGACACGCGCTCGAGGAGCGCGGCCGTGACGCCCCCGGCGCCAAGCGTGGCGTCGACGGCGATCTGCCCCGGCTGGGGCTGCAGGCTCTCTATGAGGGGTGTGAGAAGGACCGGCCGGTGGCCCGCGCCGTCAGGCGCCGGGGCACCGGGCGTGGCGTCGTCGAGCGTCCCCATGTCGGCCACGATCGGCAAGGGGATCGTCATGTGTCAAAGCGGGTCCGTCTGGGGCGCTCACGCCGGTGACGGAGAGGCGGACGTGCCGCGCTGGTGGACCAGGTCCCAGACCTGAGTGAACTCGTCGGGGCTGAGCTCGGCCTGCTCCGATTGCCAGAGCTCTTCCGCTGTGATCTCGACCCCGTTGTCGAGGCCGACGAAGACCACGGTGTCGACGATCTGGGCGAATTCCCGCTGCCGCGCCGAGAGCAGCAGGCGTCCCTGGGCATCGAGCTCAAAGAGATAGGTGTTGCCGGTGAGCCGGCGCATGAACCGGCGTTCCTGGGCCGGGGTCTCGGCGGTGCGACGGAAGAGCTCCTTCTGGATCGTCCATTCGTCCGGGGGCCAGATCATGAGGCGGCTGTCGGGGCCCGGAGCGATCACGCTCCCTTCGGGAAGCCAGCGGCGAAGCTGGGCGGGGATCGCAACCCGTCCCTTTTCGTCGATGTGGTGCCGGTACGTTCCGCAGAACGTCACCGGAACGCGCACATCTGTCTGCGCCTGCTCAACCATCACCGTTGCTACCTCGGGGGCCCCCACTACTCACCACTTTTCTCCACCAGCGGCCCGAACCCTAACAGGTGTGTGGTGAGGCGTCAACGCAAACAAATGTACGCATCAGCGCTGTCCGACGTCGTAGCGGGGCACCTCGATCAGGAGCGGTGACAGGTCGGCGCCGCCGACGACCGTTTCAGGCGCCGCGCCCCTTCGGTAGATCAGCGCGCCGCCCGTGCCGCGCAGCGTCAGCGATGGGCCGTTGATGAGCAGCCAGCTTTGCTCTCGGAGCGCGACCACAATGACATCGTTCTCCTCCAGGAACTCCTCGAGGCGCTCCGCACGGGTCTCGCCGATGCGTGCGTCAGGCGGTGGCGGGTCGATGTAGTGCGGGTTGATCTGGAAGGGGACCAGGCCGAAGGCGGCAAGGCTCGGCGGTTGCACGATCGGCATGTCGTTGGTGGTGCGGATGGTCGGGCACGCGACGTTCGCGCCGGCGCTGGCGCCGAAGTACGGCACACCACCGCTGATCGCCGACCGCACCGGCCCGATCAACGACAACCGGTGCAGCGCGGTCACGAGCCGAAAGCTGTTGCCACCGCTGACGATGATCGCGTCCGCCTCGGCCACCGCCGTCGCCGGGTCGTCGAACCGGTGCAGGCCGGTGACCTCGAGGCCCTGGGCCGCGAAGCGCTCGTTGAAGCGCGCCGTGACGCGGTCGTGGTCCTTGCCCGCGTAGGGGATCATCACCGCGCGGCGCGCGCCCCGGAAGTGATCGAGGATCTCGTCGCCGGCGGAGCCGATGTCGCCGCCGGCGTGCAGCATGAGTCGTCGATCCAACGCGGCGCACGCCTCCTGTGGTGTCCTGCGGGAGCAGTCCAGAGGATAGACTCGTCGGGCAAGCCGGCCAGACGGTCGCGGGCGCCAACAACGTCCGAGGAAAGTCCGGGCTCCGCAGAGCAGGGCGCTGGGTAACACCCAGTCGGGGTGACCCGAAGGAGAGTGCCACAGAAAAGACACAGCCCCGGATCCGTTCGGGGCAACGGTGAAATGGTGGGGTAAGAGCCCACCGGCGGCCGGGTGACCGGCCGGCCAGGTAAACCCCGCCCGGAGCAAGGCCGAACAGAGACCGAGCGCTTCGGCGCTCAGGAGCTGCTCGCTCCCCGCGTCTCAGGTGGGCCGCACGAGGCGCCGGGCAACCGGCGCCCTAGATGGATGACCGTCCCTCGTCTGCCGCGCGGACGTGGACAGAACCCGGCTTATCGGCCGGCTTGCACCCCGTCCCAGCGCCAGAGCGGCGCACGATGACGCGCCTGCACGGTCAATCGGGGCCGAGCAGCCTGTCGACCGTCGTGTCGCCGTTGCGCAAGAGGCCGGTCGCGGGAAGACGGCGAAGCAACTCGCTCCAGCCCGGCTCTCGCGTCGCGATCTCGGCAAGCCGTGCCTTCGCCTCCTCCACCCGGCCGGCGTCGGCCATGAGGATCGCGGACCAGAAGGCCGCCTCATCGTTGCCGGCGAGCAGGGTCCGCGCGTGCTCGTACTCGACGAGCGATCCTTCGAGGTCACCCGCCACCTCGCGAGCCTCCGCAGCCTCGATGTGCTGGTACCCGCGGCGCATGGTGATCAGGCGTCGCAGTTCCCCAAGCGGGTCGGGCGCGTCCTCGACGCGCAGGTCGATCAGCCGTTCTCGCCATGGTTGGCCGGTACCCACGGACGCGACGATCAGCATCGCCGCGGACTGGCGCCCGCGGATGTCCCCGCCCGCGGCCTCCGCGGCGTCGAGTGCGGCCATGAGCCGTTCGGCCAGATCGCCCGTCGACGTCTGATACGCCTCGAGCATCGCCGGCCAGACGCCACTGCCGCGCATCATGTTCGCCTGCACCGAGACCCCGTCCCCGGTCGCATGCCCGGCGGCCTCGATGCAGAGCGCACCCGTGTGCACGGCGACCCGCCCGCCGGCGTCGACGAACGCGACCTGGCGGCGCGCCTGCTCGGCATCAGCGCTGGTCAGGGCCTGCAACGCGGTCACCGGATCCACCCCGAGCCGCAGCAGGGCGAGGCCCCGCGGACCGTACGCCGGCTCGGCGAAGGACTGGGTCGCGATCGCCCCGACGCCCGCCTCCGCCCAGGTCACGACGGAACCGACGGAGAAGTAGTGCGACTGCACGGCAACGCCGAGCGCGCCGGTCTCCCGGTCGCGCGCGACGATCGAGTACGTCATCGAGCGCCGCCCCTGCCAGCGGTGCCGGACATGATGCGCTGGGTCTCCTCCACCGCAAGCTCGTCGACCCGATCATTGCCAGGAATCCCGCTGTGTCCGCGCACGTGCTCGAAGCGCACGCGCGAGTCGATGAGTGGATCGATGCTCGGATAGAGGTCGAGGTTCTTCCGGCGCTTCCACGCGCGCGTCAGCCAATTGATGACGCCGAGGCTGTCGGTGCGCACGATGATCCGCCACGCGGGATCGTCGTCGATACGCGCGCGAATGCGCAGCAGCGCCTCGCGCACGGCCTTCAGCTCCTCGCGATTGTTGGTCGTCATCAGCTCACCCCCGACAGCTTCCTCAGCCGCGCCGTCGGGCCACTCGAGGCGGTACGCCCAGGCACCGGCACCAGGATTTCCTGAGCACGCGCCGTCCGTGTAGGCGATCACCGTCGGGCGTCACGGTGCCAGGATCCGATCGCAGTTCGCGCACTGGGTGAGCCCGGTGCCCGTGCGAACGGCGCGACGTTCCTCGTTGGACACCGGCATGCGACAGCCTCCGCAGAACTCGCCGGCGAGCTGGGTCACCGCCGGTCGGCGTTGCGAAGCGATCCGCGCGTACAACGAGAGGTCAGCCGTTCGGCCTCTGCGCGCACCGCGTCGCGCTCAGCGTTCGATGCTTCGAGCCGCGCGACCAGTGATGCCAGGCGAGCGCGCATGGGCTCCATCGAGCCGGCGCCGTTGCTCCTCCCGCGCGGCGACATCCGCGGATGCCGCCTGCATGGTCGCCAGCGCCAAGTCGGCCAGCACCATCCGCTCGAGCGCGTCGTCCTCGGCGGTCGAAAGACGAACGCGCGTCGCGTCGAGCTCGCGCTGCATCTCCATGAGCTCCGCAGGGTTGCGCACCGAGCCACCGTAGAGGCGCCGGTCCAGCTCGCGGATCCGCGCCTGGAGCGACGCGGCCTCCAGCTCGGCAAGCCGGGCGCCGCAGCCACCTCTCGATGCTGGTTGTGCGCGGCACTCTCGGCCGCGCGCAGGCGGTCGAGCTCGGGATCGCCTCGCAATGACGCCTCCACGGCCGCACTGTCGGATTGCAGCCCCGCGATGCGATCATCGATCTGCTGCAGGCTGAGCAGCACCGATGCCCGGCTCACGCGGCTGCCTCGTGCGAGACCCGCACCAGGCCCGCGAGCGACTCGCGTGCTGCGCCGGAATCGATCGCGGCCGCAGCAACGGCCACGCCGTCCCGGAGCGTCGCCACACGGTCTGCGGCGAAGAGCACCGCGGCGGTGTTGAGCAGCACCACATCGCGGCGCGGACCGGCCTCGCCATCGAGCACGCCGAGGATGATCGAGGCGTTGGTCGCGGCGTCGCCGCCGCGAACGGCCTCCAGCGGCGCCGTGTCGAGGCCGGCATCGGCGGCGTCGACAATCGAACTCGCTCACGCCGTCGGGGGTCACGTCGTAACACCGCGCCGCCCCTTCGACCCCGAGCTCATCGATGCCGTCGTGGCCGGCAAAGACGAGTGCGTGCACGTGTCCGAGTCGATGCAATACCTCGGCCATCATCGGCGCCAACCGGGGATTCGAAACCCCGAGGAGCTGATGGCGCACCCGGGCGGGGTTGGCGAGCGGACCGAGCACGTTGAACACGGTGCGGATGCCGAGCTCGCGTCGCACCGGCCCACGTGCCGCAGCGCCGGATGAAAGTCGGGTGCGAACAGGAACCCGATACCGGCCTCGTCGATGCAGCGCCGCACGCCCGTCGGGCGAGAGCGAGATCACGACGCCGAGGGCTTCGAGGACGTCGGCGCTGCCGCATCGTGACGAGGCGGCGCGGTTGCCGTGCTTGGCCACCGGGCATGCCGGCGCCGGCCGCCACCAGCGCCGCCGCGGTCGAGATGTTGAACGTGCCGGCGCCGTCGCCGCCGGTGCCGCACGTGTCGACCGCCGTCGACCTCGAGCGAGCGGGTCGCGTGCGCCCGCATCGACTCGACCAAGCCGGTCATCTCTTCGACGGTTTCGCCCTTGGTGCGCAAGGCGCGATCAAGAGCACCGACCTGAGCAGGCGTCGCCTCGCCCTCCATCATCGTGTCCATCACCGCGCGCGAGGTCGCTTCGTCCAGTCCGCGACCGGACACCACGGCTTCAAGTGCCTGCCGCATCACCACCTCGCCCATCGCGGCGACGGTAGCACCGAGCCTCACGAGGGCGATCCATATACTCGGGATATGACAGCGCGCACCCTCCAGCCATTCGATCCCGACGTGGTGCGGCCGTGGAGGCTGGGCGACGGGCCGCGAGGAGCGCTGCTCATCCACGGGTTCGCGGGC
This sequence comes from Candidatus Dormiibacterota bacterium, assembly GCA_963768105.1. Classification (GTDB taxonomy): domain Bacteria; phylum Chloroflexota; class Dormibacteria; order Aeolococcales; family Aeolococcaceae; genus Palsa-851. The sequence goes on from CAVYGR010000009.1 coordinate 79,189, forward strand.
ACGCCACCCGAGCTCCGGCGTCTCGGCGAGCTGCTCGCCGAGCGCGGATTCCGGTGTCATGCGCCGGTGCTTCCCGGACACGGCACGACCCCGCAGGAGCTCGAGCGGACACGCTGGGAGGACTGGGCGGCGTGCGTCCGCGAGGCGTTCGACGACCTCGCGGCGGAGTGCTCCGACGTGGTGGTCGCCGGGCAGTCCATGGGCGGCGCGCTCGCCCTCAACCTGGCCGCACGCGATCTTCGTGTCCGCGCCGTGGCCAGTCTGGCGTCACCGATCTGGCTGAGCGGACCGATACCCCCGCTGCTGCCGATCATCAAGCGCGTGGTGCGCTGGCACCGCGCGGGCGACGACGTCGATCTGTGGCACCCCGGCGCCGTCGAGGAGTTGTACAGCTACGGCTTGCGTCCCACGCGCAGCATCAATGAGCTTCGTCGACTCTGTGCGGTGGTCCGCAACCAGCTTGCGGAGATTCGCGCCCCGGTGCTGGTCATGCATGGGGAGCGCGACCGGACCATCGACCCGCGCTGCGCGCGCGAGATCGCCCGGCGGCTGATCGGCAGCAGGGAGGTGCGCCTGCAGTTGCTGCCTCGCAGCGGCCATGCGATCTCCGTGGATGTCGACCGCGACGCGGTGAACGCGGACATTCTGCAGTGGTTCGAGCGCTTCGCCCCGCAAGCCGACGCGGTCCCCATGGCCGCCACGGGGACCGTGGGTCGTTGAGGTCTCAGCTCGAGTCGCTGGTCGATTCCAGCAGACGCGCCGCGATGCTCGGATCGAGCACGGGGTTGGCCGGAGGACCCGCTTCGAGGTCGCGATGATGCTTGGACTTGTGGCGCTGCACCGGCTGCTGCGCCTCGCGCGCGGCGTCACGGATGACCTCCCCGCACATGCGGCAGCGCAGCACGGCCGCCGACGCACCTTTGCCGGCGTATTCGCGGTGCGAGAACGTGAGCTCACCGCCGCAGGCAGGGCACCGGCGGCGCGGCTTCGGCGTATCAGAGGGAGCGAGTGTCATCGCCGCAAGCGTACGACCCCGAGCCCGCGACGCTGTCGGGTGCCGGCCCGATGACATCGGAGACGGCCATCGTCGACCGGCTTCGCGCCGCATTCCGCCTCCGGCGCGAAGCGATGCCCGTGCCGCCGGACGGCACTCGAGTGGCATCGGTGCTGCTGCTCCTCGACCCGTCAACTCCACGCGTGCCGCTGCTCTTCGTGTTGCGATCGGCCGTGCTGCGCCAGCACCCGGGACAGATCGCGTTTCCGGGTGGAAGTGCCGAGCCGGCCGATGTCTCCGTGGTCGCTACCGCGCTGCGCGAGGCGAACGAGGAAGTAGGCGTCGAGCCTGACAACGTCGAGGTCCTCGGGCTGCTTTCGTCCTTCTCGACAGCGGTGTCAGACCGGTGGTTGACGCCGGTCGTGGCCCTGGAACGCGGACCGTCGACGCTCCGCAGCGACCACGTCGAGATCGCCGAGTGGTTCCGCATCGACGTGGCGGAGCTGATGACCGCACCCCACACCGTCCGCGAGCTCGAGCGCGACGGCCTTCGTCGCAGCGTGCACTTCTACGAGGCGTCCGAGCGCGTGCTCTGGGGTGTCACCGGAGCGATCCTGCACGAGCTCCTCGCGCTCCTCGGGCGGCGCGACTGAGGTCAGATCCCCGCGGCGACGATTTTCTGATCCTGGGCCCGTGCGCACGCAATCGCGAACCCCGGATCGACGGTGCCGGCTGCATTCTCGAGCAGGAGCACGGCGATGACGTCGCCCTCCTGGAAGGTGATCCCGACAGCGCTGTATCCAGCCGAGGTGGTCCCGACGTACTCATCGGCCTGCGAGCCAAGTCCGGTCAGCGTCGATGAGAGTGTCACGTTGGTCACCTGAGCCTTGGTTGCATCGCGCAGTTGTGCATAGTCCGCCGTGGCCGCCTGCGTCGAGCTGTCGATCAGCACATCGTCCTCGATGCGATAGGTGTTGGCGACATTGGCAAAACCGCGTTGGTCGGTATTCGGCTGGCTGTTCATGAGGCCGTCGCTGATCTGGGTGAGCGCCGGGCTGCCGGGCGGAAGGTCGGTGAGCGTGAGCGCGACAGCTGCCGCGGCGACGCTGCTCGTGGGTGTCGTCGCAAGGCTGCTCGAGGGGCTGGCGGCGACGCTGCTCGAAGGAGTGGCGGCGCTGGTCGGCGAATGCGTCACCGCGCTCGTTGCGCCACCGCATGCGGCGACGCCGACAGTGGCGGCGCACGCACCGATGGCCGTCACGGCGCGCACGACACCGCGCAGCCTCGTATCCCCCATGGGCGCACCGTAGCACGCGTGCCGAGTTCAGCGGTACTTCGGATGCACGACGAATGGATTGCTGCGCATCTCCTCGCCCACCGTGGTGCGCTGGCCGTGACCGGGATAGACGATGGTGTCGGGGGGCAAGGTGTAGACCCGCTGCTCGATCGAGAAGATGAGCGCGGGCCACGATCCGCCCGGAAGATCGCAGCGACCCACACCGCGGCGGAAGAGCGTGTCACCCGAGAGCAGGTCGGGACCGACACGGAAGCACACCGAGCCGCGCGTGTGCCCCGGTGTGTGCACCACCTCGATATCGAGATCGTGCCAGCGAAGCATCTCGCCGTCACGAAGATCCCGCTCGCAGACCACATCCGCCTGGTCGTCCGGCACGCCCGGGAGATATCGCACCGCCTCGAGTTGTTCGCGGTCGTCAGGGTGGATGGCGGCCTCGCAATCGAACGCCGCTTTCAACGCGGGGACGCCGCTGACGTGGTCGGGATGGCCATGGGTGAGCAGAATGCGCTCGCAGCGCAGGCCGCGCTCTTCCAGCAGCTCGAGCGTCCGCGGGTGTTGCAACCCCGGATCGACGACGAGCGCGTCGCTCGTGTCGCGACGGCGAAGGATGTAGCAGTTCTGATCAAACGTCGGATCGATCACGATGGCGAGCTCAACGAGGTCGCGCAGGGTGTCGGTCACGACATGGCGTTGATCGGCCCGATGACGTCGGCGCCGGTGATCGGGAGCACGAATCCTGCACCTCGACGCTCGCGCCGGCGCGGCGCGTCGGCCTCGATGAGCGCGCGATCGAGCACCTCGCCCACATACTCGACGGGCACCACCTCGATGGCGTCGAGAATCTCCTTGTCGACCTCATACAGGTCGCGGATGTTCTTGGCTGGCAGGATGAACGTCTTCAAGCCGGAGCGGTGCGCCGCGAGCAGCTTGTCCTTGACGCCACCGATGGGCAGCACCTTGCCGCGCAGGGTTACCTCACCGGTCATCGCCAAGTCGCGCCGCACGCGGCGCCCGGTCGCAACCGACACCATCGCGGTCGCCATCGTGACCCCGGCCGACGGGCCGTCCTTGGGGATCGCGCCCTCGGGAACGTGCACGTGGATCGCATGGGTGTCGAAGAAGTCACGAGCGGCGCCGTACTCCACGGCGTGGACCTTCGCCCATGACAGCGCGGCTCGAACCAACTCCTCCATGACACTGCCGAGCTGCCCGGTGAGCACGAGGTCGGGCTTGGTCTCGATTGCCAGCGCCTCAACGGTGATGATGTCGCCACCGACCTCGCTGACGACCACGCCCGTCACCGCACCGATCTCGTCGCGCTCCTGCGCCTCGCCGTAGTCGTGGCGGCGTGGGCCGAGCAGATCGGTGAGGTCGGCTGGTGTGATCACCACCGGCGGCGTCGCGCCTGCGGCGAGCTTTCGCGGCACCTTGCGCGCGACCTCGGCGATGGTGCGGTCGAGCTGGCGCACGCCGGCCTCACGCGTGTACCCGTGCAGCATCGCAACCACGGTCTCTCGGGGGATCTCGAGTTCATTCGTCTCGAGCGAGTGTTGGTCGAGCTGGCGGGGAATCAGATGGCGCTCGGCGATCTGCACCTTCTCCTGCTCGGTGTACCCGGTGATGCGGATGATCTCCATACGGTCCCGCAGCGGTGGGCTGATGGTCTCGGCGATGTTCGCGGTGGTGATGAAGAGCACCTGCGACAGGTCGTATGGGACCTCGAGGTAGTGATCGCTGAACTCCCAGTTCTGTTCCGGATCGAGGACCTCGAGCAGCGCGGCCGACGGGTCACCGCGGAAATCAGCGCCCACCTTGTCGATCTCGTCGAGCATGATCACCGCGTTCCGTGTGGCCGCCGTGCGCATCGACTGGATGATCCTGCCGGGCAGCGCGCCGATGTACGTGCGGCGATGACCCCGAATCTCCGCTTCGTCACGGATGCCACCGAGGCTCATGCGCACGAACTTCCTGTCGAGCGCACGCGCGATCGATCTTCCGAGCGACGTCTTGCCGACACCAGGGGGGCCTACGAAGCACAAGATCGGCGTCTGAAGAGTTTTTCGCTTGGCAGGCGCGTGTGCTGCGGGTCCTGTCGTCGCGGGGACCCCTCGCCGCTCTCCGGCCGGGTCTGACCCGTCTTGCGTTTGTGGGGCATTTTGGAGCTTGCCCGGCCTGCGATCGGCGCTGCCCCCCGCGCCGCCACCCGCCTCCTGGTCCGCTGCATCGACGTCCTTCTCGGCGGGCGCGATCTTCTGCTCTTCGGCTTCGAGATCGGCCGCCTTTGCGCGGATTCGCTCGCGCACCGCGAGCCACTCCAGGATTCTGTCCTTGACTTTGGTGAGGCCGTAGTGGTCTTCGTCGAGGATGGCGGCCGCGCGCTCGATGTCGAGGGTCTCGGCGGGAGGGTCGGCCCAGGGAAGGTCCAACAGCCAGTCGACCCAGGTGCGGACCATGCCCATCTCCGGGGAGGCGCTCGGGATCTGCTCGAGCCGGTGCACCTCTTTGAGAACGCGCTGCTTGACGTTGTCGGGCATGCCGGCCTTTTCGACCCGGGCGCTCAGGTCCTCGTCATCCTCGCCGGCGTCGTCGAGGTCGGAGAGCTCCTTGCGGATCGCACGCAACTGCTCGCGAAGAATGTGCTCGCGCTGCGAGTTGTTGATCGTCTTCTGGACGTCCTCGTGGATCTTGGTGCGCAGCTGCGCCACCTCGACCTCGCGCGCGAGCAGTGGAATGAGCGTGCGCAGCCGCTGCACCGTGTCGGTCTCCTGCAGCAGCGCGACGCGATCATCGAAGCCGAAATCGGGACAGGTGCTGGCGATGTCGGCGATCAGATCAGGCTGCGCGGCACGCGCCATCGCGACCGCCGTGTCGGCGCCGATCTGCGCGCCGGCGTTCACGTACTCGGCAAAGAGCGCGCGAACCGACCCGGACAATGCATCCACCTCGGTGCTGTCCACAGCCTCGACGGGCAGCGGCGTGACAGTGGCCGTCCAGGTGTCGCCGGTGGCGTCGAAGGCATCGACGCGCACGCGTTCCTTGCCCTCGACGAGCGCGTGCGCGCCACCACCCGGCAGCCTCCTGAAGGCACCGACGTGGGCGATGACCGCGATCGCATGGACGTCGGCGAGCGTAGCCTCGTCGCGGGCGGCATCGCGCTGAATCGCGAGCACGACCCGTCCGTCCCCGTTGACCGCCGCCTCGAGCGCCGCCACGGAACGGGGCCGGCCTGCCGCGAGCGGTGCCAGCTGCGAGGGGAACACGACGTTGTCCCGCAGCGGGACCGCCGGCAGGGTCAGGGACGCGGGAGCCGAGGCCTGCGGCGGCGGATCGGCGGGCAAGGCGTCAGGCATGGGTCGAGCATAGCCGGGGCTCAGCGCAGCGAAACCTCGAGCGACAGCCCCGTGTCCCAGTCGCGCCGCCAGGCCGCGGCATAGTACGCGGCGGCCGCGGGATGGTCGACGCGGAGGGCGACCTCCCAGTTGCCGCCCAGTCCGGGTGAGCTCCAGTTCGCTGACGAGACCAGCACCGAGCCGTCGGCGACGGCGCCCTTGGCGTGACCGGAGGTCGATCGCGCCGCGTCCATCACGCGGACCTCGAACGGAAGCGCGCGGAGAAGCCCGGCGTCGTGCGCATTCGGGACGTCACCCAGCAGCAGCGCGCAGGTCACGCCCCGAGCCGAGGCGCGAGCCATCAGGTTGAGCAGATCCACGACCGGCGGGCTGTGCGCATGGGCATATGGGACAGTCACGAGCATCCTCCGCTGCGAGGTCATGAGCATCGAGCGCAGGACCGCCCCCACTTCGTGCCCCCCGACAACGAGCTGGAACCTCCGCCCGGCGATGTGGCGCGTGGACGGAGCAACCTGGGGCATCGGCGTCCCCACGGTCGGTGCCCTGGTCGACGGCGCCGCCGACCATCCCGCCGGTGGCCGCGTCGCCGCGTGCCAATGTTCGTCGAAGGCTCGGCGCGCGGCGTGACCAAGAGCTCTCGACCCCGACGCCATCACCCACCATTCGCGGGTCCCCGCAAGCGGCATCGACGACGGTGGAAAGCGCAGGCGCCGATCCCGTGGCGCGTCTCGCCAGATCAGGTTGCCGGTGCCGACCGCAACCGTCGTGTCGGTGAGGAGCAGCTTGCCGTGCGCCGCGTCCGAACCGAGACCGGCCACTCTGCATACGCCTCCTGCGACGGCCACCTCGCGCGCGGTCGCGGCGTTGCCGTCAGAGCTATGGGCATCGAGCACGAGACGGAATCTCACCCCGCGCCTCGCCGCGCGAACCAGCTCCCACCGGTACGAGGGACCGACCTCATACAGGGCCGCGTCGATGGTCCCGCGCGCGCCGCGCAGAAGCCGCGACACCATCGTGCCTGCGGCGTCGGGGCCGAGCGAGCACGTCAGCAGTGTCACCCCGCGACGGGCGCACTGACGTGAACGGAGCGCACGCGACGACGCTATCCGTCACCGGCGCCCGTGGGGCGCACGAACGGGGCGCCGCATTGGCGCCGGTGCTCAGGCCGGCGCGGGTCCGACCCTGGCCGAGAGCTTCTGCAATTCCTCGTGGTGTTCCTTCACGTGGGCGATGACGTTGTCGAGCACAACGTCCTGCGCCTGAAGATGCGTCTGGAGCTGCAGGCACTCGGTGAGGATTGCCTCCGCATCCTTGTAGGTCTCGATGGCGCGCTTGTCCGAAGCCTTTCCGAGGATATTTTGGCCGACGATGATGATCGGCAAGAGCACCAACTGGATGAAGGTCTGCGCAATCCACGCCACGATGACGATCGCCTGACCAGTCGAGAGCGCGGCCGGCAGCGAGATCAGCGCGATGAGCGTGAAGATGTACGCGCACCACATCGTTCCGACAATCGCGGTAATGGCCAGGCCGATTTTTCCATTGACCCCGACGCGCTCATCGCTGGTGACTGGCGGCTTCTTTTGTCTGAGTTCGGCCAGTCGCGGGTGCGGCACGTGCTGAAACAGCAACTCAACTCTCGGGATTGGGTGCGTCGGCTGGTCGGTCATTGCGGCTCTCCTGACAATGGACATTCGGGGTTCGCACCCGATCGCGCGGTATCGTGAACCATGCGAACGGCTTTGAGTGAGCTTGCGTCTCGGGACCGACGCGCTGGGTCAACCTCGACGACGCAGCATCGCGGGAGGCCGCGACCTGCGGAGGCTCCATGCCGGTCGGCGTTCCACGAACTCGTACATCGCCGCAGGACGCCCCGGACCGCCTTTGGCGACCGTTCCGGTCGCGCGGACCAGACCTGACTGCTCCAGCTCTCGACGGAAGTTAGACGGCTCGTAGGTGACGCCGCTGATCGCCTCGAACACCCGGCGCGCCTGGGGCATGGTGAAGCGCTCCGGCAACAACCCCACGGCGATGTTCGACCACCACAGCTTGCCGCGGAGACGATCCACGGCGTCGACCACGATGCGCGCGTGGTCGAACCCGAGCGGGGGTAAGCCATCCACGGGCTCCCACCTGGCGCTCGACTCGTCGGCGCGCAGCACAGCCGCGTCGATGAGCGCGAGGTACGCGATGGTCGGGATCCAGCCGCGCGGGTCGCGGTCGGGATCGGCATACGTCTCCAGCTGCTCGAGATACACCGCGCCGACGCCGGTCTTCTCGGTCAGCTTGCGCTGAGCGGTCTCCTCGGGACGTTCACTCGGGCTCATGAAGCCGCCCGGGAGGACCCAGGTCCCCGCGAACGGATCCTCCGCGCGCTGGACGAGCAGGACATGGAGCCGCCCCGACAGCGGGGCGAGCACGACCGGCACCGCGTAGAGCCCGGCCGGAGCCGGAAACCCCGAAGAATTGACGGCCGACATGTGTGGTGGCATCGCGACCGATTGTGGCGACGCGCTAGGCTGCGTTGCGATGGAAAGCGGCAACATCACGACCGCCGAGGGCTTCAGGACCGCCTATGCGGAGGTCTTCGCAGACCTGTCCACGCTGATCGACGACCTGGACGATCGGCGCGCGCTGGACAGCACGGGATGTCCCGGCTGGACCGTCCGCGACCATATCGCCCACATCGTCGACCTCGAGAGCCTGCTCATCGGACGGCCGCGGCCGGACCATGCCGTTCCTGAGGGGCTGGCCTACATCCGCAACGAGCCGGGAAGGTTCATGGAGATCGGCGTCGACGCGCGCCGCGGCGTGCCCGTCGCCGAGCTTCTCGAGGAATATCGGGATGTCACGGCGGAGCGTCTCGTCCGCCTGGACAGCCTCGAGGATTCGCAGCTCGATGAGGTGGGGCCGGGGTTCTTCAGACCCGCCAAGGTCAGGTCGTTTCTCGCCATCCGGGTGTTCGATCTGTGGGCCCACGAGCAGGATCTGCGCCGCGCGCTGCACCGGCCCGGTGGCTTTGAGGGGATTCCTGCCGCTCACAGTCGCGAGCGGATGCTCATGGGCGCCGGCAATACCGCCCAGGAACGTCTGAGCCCTTCGGCCGGGACCAGCGTGGTCTTCGACATCACGGGACCGGGCGGCGCCCTGCGCTCGATAGCGTTCGACGGTGAGCGGGGACGGGCCGGGGCGGGCCTGCCGGCATCGCCGACCGCGACGCTGCGCCTTGACCTCAACACCCTGACGGTGCTCGCGTGCGGCAGGTCCGACGATCCCCTCGCCCGCTCGCGTGTTGCCGTCGAAGGTGACCAGAACCTGGGACGCCAGGTGCTCGAGGACCTGGCGGTCACCCCGTGAGGCGTGTCGCGACCGCCGCGGTGTCTGCAGCCGCCCTGATGCTCCTGTCCGGTTGCGGTCTGCAGCGCGATCTGTCCCAGATACCGAATACTGGGAACGGCCCCATGGGACCCGCGACGCCGATCACCGCCCCGACGCTGTCGGGCACGCAATTTGACTGGTCGTCGACTGGTGGTCACGTGGTCGTGCTCGACTTCTGGGGATCGTGGTGCGGTCCCTGCAGGCTGCAGCAGGCGAGCTTGAACCAGCTGTATGCGGAGTTCGCTCCGAAGGGCGTGATCTTCCTCGGGTTGGACATGCGCGAGAGCAGCGCCGCCGACGGCATCTCCTTTGTGAGGACCCACCACGTTGTCTATCCGAGCGTCAACGATCCGGGTGAGGTCATCGCCTCCGAGTACAACGTGCTCGATCCGCCGACGATCATCGTCATCGACGCCCGTGGCAACATCGTGGATCGATTCCTCAGCACCACGACCGGTGTCAGCATGGACTTGACCCGGCTGACGCGATGACCGATATCGCCGTCTACGGTGCGCCCTGGTGCCCGGACTGCAGGCGCGCCAAGAAATTCCTCGGCGAACAACGCATTCCCTATGCATGGGTCGACATCGACCAGGACGAGGCAGGGCTGCGTCACGTCGAGGAGCTGCAGAAGGGCGGCAGGACGATCCCCACCATCGTGTTCGACGGCAGGGATGTCCTCGTCGATCCCACCAACGAGGAACTGGCACGCAAGCTCGGGCTGACCATGGAGGCCAAGCGCGGCTGCTATGACCTTGCCATCATCGGCGGCGGCCCGGCGGGACTCGCGGCCGCGATCTACGCGGCGCGCGAGGGCGTCGAGGCCGTGGTGGTCGAACGCAGCGGCCTCGGCGGACAGGCGGGCGTCACCGAGCGCGTCGACAACTACCCGGGGTTTCCGGATGGGATCGCCGGCGCCGAACTCGCCGAGCGCTTCATCGGCCAGGCGCGTCGCTACGAGGTCGAACTTCTCAGCGCGGTCAGCGTGGACCACATCCGCGCCGAGGACCCCAAGACGGGTGATATCTGCCTGAGCCTCGCCAGCGGCCAGGAGATCGTGGCGCACGCAGCCCTCATCGCGACCGGCTCATCGTACCGGCGTCTCGGCGTCCCCGGCGAGGACGACCTGATCGGGGCGGGCGTGCACTTCTGCGCCACCTGCGACGGACCCTTCTACCGCGGGGCCGACGAGCTTCTGGTCATCGGTGGCGGCAACTCCGCGCTGGAGGAGGGTCTGTTCCTCGCCAAGTTCGCCAAGCGCATCCAGATCGTGCAGCGCGAACCCGAGCTCACCGCCTCCCGCTTGCTCCAGGACAAGGTCGCCAGGGATCCACGGTTCGTTGTCCACCGCAATACCGAGATCGCGGGGTTCACCGGCAAGAGCCGGCTCGAGTTGGTGGAGATCCAGGACCGCGCAACCGGCGACGAGGAAGTCCTGACACCGAGCGCTGCATTCGTGTTCGTCGGGCTGGATCCGAACACGGCGTTCCTGCAGGGCAGCGTGGACCTCGACGCTCGCGGGTTCGTCGATGACAAGGGCGGGTTCCGCACCTCGATCCCGGGCGTCTTCGCTGCCGGCGACGTCCGGCGCGGGTCCACGAAGCAGCTGGGGTCGGCGGTGGGCGACGGGATCGCCGCGCTTCTCGCCATCCGCGAATACCTCCAGGAGCACCACGAGGTGGCGCCGCACCCGGAGGATTGACGCAGCTTTTTGGTGCCGGTCAGCTGGCGAGGGCCGGGGCGTCCTCGAAGCACGATCGAACCACCGCGCCGAGCCCGGGGAGGCTGAAGGGCTTGGTGATCAGATGGTTGGCGCCGGCCAGTCGCGCGCGCTCGACGTCCGCGTCGGCGGAGAGTGACGTGAAGACGAGCACGGGCATGGACTGCGTCTCGGGCCGGGAGCGGATGTGCCTGCACACCTCGATCCCGTCAACGCCGGGCATCATCACGTCGAGGATCGCCAGGTCGAACTGCTCGGTTTCGAGTATCGACAACGCCTCGGTCCCGTCATGGGCTTCTCTGACTTCGAACCCTTCCATGCTGAGATACAGCCCGACCACATGCAGCAGTCGCGGTTCGTCGTCGACGAGAAGGATGCGCTGCTGGGCCAACGATTGCGACCTCCCGGGCGCGTGGACAGGTGCGTCGCCTCAGTATCGAGCGAGCGAAGCAAGCCATCTGGGCGACCATGGTTCCGTCACCGGGCAGCGACATCCCCCATTGGATCGGCCCGTTCCCGCGCGAGTCGTGCTGGATGATGTGCGCAAGATGGTGGCCGCGCGTGTGGCGATGAATCCCCGTGCCTGACCCCGAGGTGCCCCGCCGGCCGACCCCGAGGATCCTCAGGGAGCCCCGGCGTCCAGCGCGGATCCGCGCGATGCGTGCGGCCCCCTGGCTGGCGGTCGGAACGGTGTGCGTCGGGGCGTTCATGGGACAGCTCGACGCGAGCATCGTCACCACCGCGCTGCCGGTGCTGCGCTCCAACCTGCACGCGTCGATCGCGGCGGTGGAGTGGGTGGTCCTCATCTATGTGCTCGTCCTCGCCGGCACGGTTGCGGCCGTTGGCAAGGTCGCGGATCGAATCGGTCGGAAGCTGCTCTACACCTATGGCTTCGGCATTTTCGTGGTCGGCTCCCTGGCGTGCGCGCTGGCACCCTCCCTCGGGCCACTGGTCGCGGCACGATTCGTGCAGGCGATCGGCGCGGTGATGCTGCAGGCGAACTCGTATGCGCTGATCCGCGATGTCCTGCCCGCCTCACAGCTCGGGACCGGCCTTGGGGCGCAGGGGGCGGCGCAGGCGGTGGGCCTCAGCGTCGGACCGGTGCTCGGCGGAGCGCTGACCGCGCTCGGCGGCTGGAGGCTGATCTTCCTGGTGAACGTGCCAATCGGGCTCTGCGGCCTGGCGCTCGGCTGGTTCCTGCTCCCGAGGAGCACGCACCATGACCCCGAAAGCCGGATCGACATTCGCGGCACATTCCTGCTCGCCGCGATCCCGTCCACGCTCATCGCCGCCCTCTCGCTGGTCCAGCCGGGCATTCCCGGATGGATCGTGCCGGCGCTTGCGGCGCTTGCGGTCGCGCTCGTGATGGCGGCGATCACCCTCCAGCGGCACGCGCCCGGCGCGGTGATCGACGCCGCATTGGTGCGAGTGGGAGCCTTCATCGCGGGCATCAGCGCAGCCCTGCTCTCCTCTGTCGTGCTCTTCGGCTGCCTGGTCGCGGTCCCGTTTTTCCTGGAGCGGAAGTCGCACGTCGGGCCCGCTGCGGTCGGGCTCGAACTGACCGCGCTGCCCCTGGCGCTGGCCGCGATGGCGCCGCTCGGCGGACTCTTCCGCGACCGAACCGGGCCACGCCTGCCGATCGGCGTCGGCATGGCGATCACCGCCGCGGGCATGGGACTGCTTGCGCTCGCGGCGACGCGGCCGGGCCTGACCGTCGTCGCGCTCGCGGTGGCCGGGGTCGGTCTGGGGCTGTTCATTCCGGCGAACAACGCCGCCACCATGGGCGCCGCCCCAGGGCAGCGAGGGGGCGCAGCCGGGGGGCTGCTCAACATGGCCCGGGGCATGGGTACCGCGCTCGGGGTGGCGGTGACGTCGCTGGCCGTTGCCGCCGGACGCGGCCTGGCCACGGTCTCGCTGCTCCTGCTGACGGCGGCGATCGTGGCCGGGGTCGTCGGCGTTATCTGGTCCGGGTCGAGATCGCGCCTTCGGCCGGGAGCCGGCGCCCCGGGCGTGCTCAGCCTCTGACGTTCGCGGCGCCACCGGCGGCGGCGAGGTACCAGCGAGCCGGCCCCTCGCCGCCTCGGCGTGCGCGCCCCGACCGCTCGAGGAGTACCAGGTGGGCGAGAGTCTCCCCCACGGCCGCGCGGCGCATGAACCCCTTGATCTCCGTCCAGTCCCGCGACCATCGCAGTCGCAGGGTGACGTCCCAACACGTCGCTCCCGGCGAATCGCGGACCACCGCCTCGGTCTCCTCGAGGCGGCGCCGATGGTGATCCTGAAGTTCGTCGACCCGCGGCGCCAGGCCTCGGAACCGCCACTCGTGCGCGGGCAGCACCTCGTCGATATCGAGGTCGCGCACCCGGCCGAGCGCGTCGAGGAAGTCCGCGAGCGGATTGTCCGGCTGCTGCACGTGCACCGCCACACTCGGACTGATTCGCGGCAAGACGTGGTCCCCGCTGAAGAGCAGGCGGCGCCCGGCGTCGTGGAAGCACACGTGTCCCGGCGAGTGCCCGGGGGTGTGCAGGGTGACCAGCTCCCATCCGGGCAGCGGCACCGTGGTGCGATCCTCGAGGAACACGTCGGGCTGCACGGCGGCCACGAACTCGCGCAGCCCCATCGAGGCACCGGTGAGCTCCGCGCGCATCTCCTCGGGAACTCCGGCGTCGACGAGCAGGGCGCTCATGCCAGCCAGCAGCGCATCGATGCCGAGCCCGTAGCGGGCGGGGATCAGGGCCGCGTCGGCCGGGTGCAGCGCGATCCAGGCGCCTGATGCCTCACGCAGCCGGCCCGCGAGCCCGTAGTGATCGGGGTGGATGTGGGTGACGAGGATCGCGCGCACATCCTGGGGCGCGTACCCCGCGATCCCCATACCGGCTGAGAAGCGCCGTCCACGCCTCGTCGGTGCTCCACCCGGTGTCGATCACCGCCACCCCGGCATCGAGCTCGAGCAGGTAGACGAGGACGTAGCGCAGCGGATTGTTGGGCAGCGGCACCGGCACCGACCAGAGCCCCGGGCGCACGCGCTCGACCTCGGGAAGCCCCGGTGAGTCCCACGAGCGCCGTTGGGCTGTCCCGGTGACCTCAATCCCGCCCAAGAGCCGCCTCAGCTGCGGTCGGAGTGAGCGGTGAGATGCTCCAGGACGACATCGGCGACGTCCGCCCAGTGCTCGTCGGGGATCCAGTGCGAGCCACCCTCGAGCTCGAGCAGGTGATAGTCGCCGGTGCAGTATGCCGCGGTGAGCTCGGTCGACTCGCGGGTGAAGACGGGATCGCGGTCTCCCCAGATGTGCAGGACCGGGACCGCGACCGGCTTCTTGTGGCCGCGCTCAGTGCCGAGCGCCCGGTACCAGTTCAGCGCGCCGGTCGGGCCGAGCTTGCGAAGCGTGGCGACGTCGCGGCGGGCGTGCGCCTGGCTCAGGCCGGTCGCGGTGAGCAGGAGCTCGACAGTGAAGCCACCGCCCGCGTCGAAGAGTGTCTCGGCGACCAGCGGGAGGCGGAGGATGGGGACGTAGGCCATCCGCAAGCGCTGCCGAGCGCCGTGCAGCGCCTGACGCAGCGCCGCGGTGTGCGGTGTGGACATCGCGACGAGGGAGATGACCGCCTCTGGGTGCTCGCCGGCCAGCGCCCACGCGACCGTGCCGCCCCAATCGTGGCCCGCCACATGGAACCGCGCCCTGCCGAGGGACGACGCCAGCGCGAGGACGTCGTCACAGAGCTTGCTGATCTGGTACGCGTCGACACCGTCGGGGCGAGCGCCTTCGGAGTACCCGCGCTGGCTCGGCGCGACCGCGCGGTACCCCGCCGCCCCAAGCGCATTCAGCGCGTCGTGCCAGCACGACGCGGTCTGGGGAAAGCCGTGCAGGAGCAGGACGAGCTCGCCATCCGCCGGGCCCGCCGCGAGCGCGTCGAAGCGCATCCCATTTGCGGCGATGGTCGTGCGCCGGACTGTCACGTCGAGTCAGCCTAGCAGGCAGCCCGCGCGTCACTCCGGGGCGCGCCCGCTTCCTGCACCATGCGGGGATGTCCGACGCGCTGTTCACGCCCGACAACGGCAGGTTCGTCCCCAGCGGTCACGTGCGCGGGCCGTGGGATCCGGGTGCGATGCACGGTGGGCCACCCGCCGCGCTGATGGGCGGAGCGATGGAGTCGCTGCCCACCGATACGGCGATGGCAGTCGTTCGAACCACCGTCGAGATCCTCCGGCCGGTGCCGGCGCGTCCGATCACGGTCGCCGCTCGCGTCGAGCGCAACGGGCGTCGCGTCCAGTTGCTGAGCGCATCGCTCTCCGAGGGCGACACCGAGCTCTGCCGGGCGACGGCGTGGCGCATCCGCGTCACCGACCTCGACATCGAGTCCCACCATGACGAAGGTCAGGCGTTCGCGGGTCCCGACGCGTCGACCCCGCACGTTCCAGACAGCGTCGAGCCGGCATTTCACCGCACCGGTGTGGAGATGCGTTACGCGCGCGGCTCCTTCGAGGAGCTCGGGCCCGCAACCGTCTGGATACGGCTCGCCATGCCGGTGGTCGCGGGCGAGACTCCGACGCCCTTGCAGCGCGCCCTCGCCGCGGCCGACTTCGGCAACGGAGTCAGCGCGGTGGTGCCGTGGGGACAGTTTGTCTTTATCAACACCGATCTCACTGTTTACCTGACGCATGTCCCCGAAGAAGAGTGGATCTGCCTCGAGGCGACCACGGAGATGGACCCGCGGGGGATCGGTCTGGCTCACAGCCGCCTCTACGACCAGCGCGGCCCCATCGGTCGGGCTCTCCAGGCGCTCTATGTCGACCGGGTCCGGCCGCATGCCTAGGTCGACCCTCTCGCCTGCAAGATCCTCGATGTCGACCGTCAGCCGGCAGGTCAGCTCGCGAACAGCGTCAAGACGTCCACCTCACCGCGCAGGGGGACCGGAGTCCTCGTCCAGCCATGGCGCAGCCATGTCGACGTAGCGGCACAGTGCGTTGACCAGTCGCATCTGCTCGGGTGTGTGACAGCGCGCACGGAGCAACTCCGGGGAGCAGACCAGCACGGAGAGCCCGCGCGCACGAGAGACGGCGACGTTGAGACGGTTGAGGCTGAAGAGAAACTCGAGGTTGCGGGGCAGATCTTCGACGCTGGACGTCGCCATCGAGAAGATGCTGACCGCGGCCTCCTGTCCCTGGAATCGATCGACGGTTCCCACCCGAGCACCGGCCGGTAACGCCTCGACCAAGCACGCGACGTGCGCGTTGTACGGTGCGACCACGACGATGTCCGCCAGCGTCAGCGGACGTTCGACACCGCTGTCCGACCGCCAGGTCGTTCGCATCAGCCGTTGGACGATGTCACGCACGCGCGAGGCTTCCGCATCCGAGCGAACTCGGTCCCCGGCGTGTTCGACAGACGCATGTCGCAGGCCGGTGAGCGCAACGCCATGCTGGAGCACGGCCTGGCGGGCGCACTGCGGCTCGGAGCCGAGCCTGCTCTCATAGAACGTCCGCGAGATGAAGGCGGAGATATCGGGATGCATCCGCCAGGTCAGGTCGAGGAGGACTCCTCGATCGGGGGCTATGGTGATGTCAGCACCGAGCAGATGCTCGAGCGCGGAGAGGCCCACGCCCGAAGGGTGGCTCCCCTGGAGCGGTTGCGCGAGCTGCCGAGGGTCGCCGACCAGGACGATGTTGCGCGCGGCACGCGACACCGCGAGCACGTCGGCAAGTGACATCTGGCCGGCCTCGTCGACGATGATGGTGTCGAAACGCTGCTCAATCTCGGAGCGAGAAAACAGCCACGACGTCCCACCGACCACATCAACGCTGCCGTCGTCGAGCGTGGCGTCGACATCCGCATTTGCTCGCGCCATGCGTATGGCATCGGTGCCGGGCCCCGACGAACGCAGGTGGAGCATGCGCGGCATTCGCCCATGACGCGCGGCACGCTCTTCGATCTTCGCCATCAACGTGCGGATGGCGTTGTGCGAGATAGCGGTGATCGCAATTGGACCGCGTCGCTTCTCGAGCAGCGCCAGCACCGCCTCCGCCGCCGTGTGTGTCTTGCCCGCGCCGGGCGGGCCCTGGATGGGGAGGCAGCCACCGTCGAGGTCGAGGATCAGCCGTATCGCGGCCGTGGGGGCGGATTCGCCCGCCTCTCGCATGACGCGACGCGCCCCGGCGCGCAGGCGTGGAGCGCGGCGCATGAGCAGATCCCGCCCCGCCCGCCGGGGACCTGACGCGTCAATGCCATTGGCGACGACCCAGCGGGCGAGCTCGAGCAGCAACTCCTCCTGGACATCGGTGGGAATCGGCGTCGTCGGAACGAGAAAGCGGGGAGTTCCGCAACGCATCTGGCCAGCGGTGCGCGACAGCGTGATCTCACCCAGCGCCGGATCGAGCTCCGTGACCTCCGCGACGATGGGCGCCCAACCGGTGACGGTCCTCGATTCCGGGTCGAGCGGTTTGTCGCCGACGGTGATGCGGTGCTCCTGCGGATCGAACCGATACCGCTCGATGGTGCGGGTCCCCTCCTCGCGGGCGCCGATCTGGACCAGAGGCCCGAGGGCGTACGTATCGTTCTCGAGCTCCTCGGGAGTCATCGCCAGCTGGTCGAAATGACGCCACCATCCCACCTTGTTCTCGCGCCGGTGATAGGAGAGCAGGGGCGCGAGCAGCCAGCGGCCGCGCTCGGCGTTGGTGCGCTCCTCCGGGTCGTCGGGGACGTCGGCGACCAGCGCGGCGGCGACCTCCTGGGTGGCGACGACCTTGGCGTGGAGCGCGTCGCTGACCCCCCGCTCGATCACGAGGGGACGGTCCACCGGAGCACCGCGAAGGAGCTCCTCCTCGGCGCGGCGCGCCTCCAACCAATCGCGCAGCTGCACCGTTGATGCGCAGTCACGCTCGTTGTACAGCGCGATCTCATCGAGCAATGCCGGGTCGCCGTGACCGTCTGCCTCGCGGCTCGTCAACCAGCGCTCGTACATGACCATGCTCCCGGCGGCGTCGGCGATCAACTCCTCGCGGGCCGGCATGTACAAACGTTCCACCTTCTTCAGCGAGTACAAGTCGGTCGAAAGCCGGATCCCCTGACGCACGACGCGATACAGGTCGACGAGCACCTCGTTGCGGAGCAGGCGATCCACCTCCTCCTCGCGGGTGCCGTGCCGGCTCATGAGGCGGCGCAGCGCCGTCTTCTCGTAGGCGGCGTAGTGGTAGATGTGCATCTCCGGGTGGCGGTCGAGCCTGTCGATCGCGAAGTCCACGAACCCCTCGAAGGCGCGGCGCTCGCCCGCCTCATCGTGTCCCCACCACGAGTGATAGATGCCGTGCATGTCGACCGCGCCGAAGAGATACTCCAGCGGCACGTCGCGGGCGAGCCCGTCGCCTTCCATGTCGAAGAAGAGATCGCCGGGCGACGGAGGCGGCAGCGCGCACAGTCCGTGGCCGACCTCCCACACGTCGAGCAGCTCATGACGCGGCACCCCGCCGGCACCTGGTCCGCGATGTTGCAATGCGGCTTGCGCTCGCAGCGAGTTGAATGCCGGCGCACCCATGCGCGCCGGGGGTTCCATGCCCGCCGGAGCCAACGCAAGGTCGGTCAACGTGGCGATGCCGGCGGCCTGGAGCACCCGCACCTGGCCAGACCGCATGCGCGCGACCTGGGACAGGTGGTCGTCCTGACGCCGCTGCGCGGCACATCGCGCCGCAAACCCGCAGGTGTTGCAGTGCTCGACCGGATCGGGATACGTGAGCTCCAGCCCGGCCAGCATCGCGGCACCGAAGTCACGTTTGACGGTCGCGTGGTAGGCGGAGAACTCATCGAGACGATACGAATGCTCGACGCCGTCACCCAGGATGACGTGCATCGACACAGGCGCGTTCCCCTGCAGCCGCGCGACGTGCGCCGAGTATTCGCACAATTGCAACAGGGCCTCCGAGCGCACCCGGCGCGCCAGCTTCGCGTCGGCGGCCTCGTAGGAGAACGGCCAGTTGGCGCTGGGGGTGTCGACACGGAGCAGAAAATCGGCCCTGCCCAGCCAGCGTCCATCGAAGAAGGTCGGCTGATAGATGACGTCGTACCCGGCGGTCATCGCCTCGAGGGTCTCGGCTTCGAGCGCAGACAGGTCCGCGGCGGACGTCGCCTGACGGTCGCGACCATCCTCGAACGCCTTGATCCGCATGCCCCTGGCTGCGAGCGTCTCCAGGTGATGCTGCTCGTGGCCGGCCCCGAGGGACGCCAGCACCTCACTGAGCGCCGAGGGGTCGCGCGGGATCTGCTCTCCCGCCGCCACCCGTCGTTTCAACGTCACCAGATGGCCGCACGCGAGGTAGTCGCAGAGGTCAGTCGCCGTGTAGACCGCACTGCCGTCGTCCAGGAATCGCATCAGCCCAGCATCCTCGCTCGCCGGCGTCTGCGGTCGCGCGGCAGTGGCAGGCTGAGTTGGCGGCCGGCCCGGCGCTCTCGCATTGCCACGCCGTCCCGCTTGGAGGTCAGTGTGGCGGCGACCCGCGTCGAGCCGGCGGGGATGGTCGCGAACAGCTCCACTCGAGCCGCCATCAACGCCTGCGCACGGCGGAGGTACGACCCGTCGGCGTCGCCGCCGGGCTGAGCCCGCGTCGGTGTGTCGGTGTCCATGGCGTCAGCCTGGCCGACCACCGCGACAAGAGCCTGTCGCGTACGGTGACCGGATGCCCGAGGACATCGAGATCCACCCGGTCCGCGAATCCGAATATGCCGCTGCCGGGGAGGCAACCGCACAGGCGTACAGGGAGTTCGCGACCCCCGGCTCGGCCTACTGGGAGCCGTATCTCGCCAGGATCGCGGACGTCGCCGGGCGCGCCGCGCGCACCACGGTCCTGGTCGCCTCCGTGTGCGGACAGATTGCCGGGTCGGCAACGCTCGAGGTCGATGCGCGAATGAACCCGGAGACGACCGAGCCACTCGCATCCGACGAAGCACACCTCCGAATGCTCGGCGTCGACCCGGCCTATCGCGGACGCGGGGTGGCCCGGCGCCTGGTTGTCGCGTGCATCGATGTCGCGCGAGCGCGCGGCAAGCGCCGCCTGACTCTGGAAACCACCGCCGTGATGACCGCTGCGCAGCAGCTGTATGTCTCCATGGGATTCGACTCCACCGGTGAGCGGCTCACACCGGACGGCACACGCCTGCTCGAATACTCGCGAGGCGTCGATGCAGCGCCCCAACCGACACGCTAGGCTCGTCGAGTGCCCGGCGTGTACGAAAAGGGAGAGAAGCAGCTCCGAGTCATCAAGTTGTTCGCACGCCTCTGCGAGACGGAGGTCGGCTTGACCACGCGGCAGCTCGCCGAGGAACTCGAGGTGAATCCGCGGACCGTCCAGCGCTACGTCGCCACCCTGCGTGACAGCGCCGGCATCGATGTCGAGGAGGCCGAGGGTCGCTGGCGGATCGGCAAGCGCAGCCTCCTGCCACCCCTGCAGCTCGACCATTACCAGGCCACCCTGCTGCTGGTAGCGGTGCGCCTGCTGCAGCAGGTGCGGACCGAACAGGATCCCGCGCTCGTCGGCGCGCTCGCCCATCTCTCCCGAGCGCTCAGCGTGCCGATCGTCAGCGAGTATTTGCGCCGGACCCTCGCCGCAGCGGAGCGGCGTCCGGCCGCCACCGAGCGGCTCGGCGTCGAGCGCGCGGTGATCGACGGTTTCGTCATGCACCGCGAGGTCGAGGTGCGCTACGTCGATGCCAAGGGCAACGAGACGCGGCGCGATCTTCGTCCGTATTTCATCGAGCCCACCGCCGAGGGCCGGCACATCTACGTGTTCGCCCACGATTCCGCATCGCGCGAGGTGCGTTCGTTCCGGCTGGATCGCATCCGAACGGCGCGCGTGCTGCCGACCTCCTTCACGGTCCCCGACGACTTCGACATCGACGTCGCGCTCGGCGCCGCGTGGGCCATCTGGCAGGGGCCGGGCGGCGATCACGTGGTCCTGCGCTTTCCAGAGGAGGCGCGCCAGTGGGTCGACGAGACACGCTGGCCGCCGAGCTTGCGGCGCCACGACCTCGAGGGCGGTGGCATCGAGGTGCATCTCGACGTTGCCAGCGAGGTCGAGATGCGTCACTGGCTATTGGGCTGGGGGGCGAATATCGAGGTGCTCGAGCCTGCTTCGCTCCGCCGCCACATGGAAGAGACCCTGGCCGCCGCCGCCGCACTGTACGCGTCGAATCGCGTAAAACGGGGTAGAAGATGACCAGCATGGACGAGAAGATCACCCTCACCGACGATGAGTGGCGTCAGCGCCTGACGCCCGAGCAATTTACGGTGCTCCGCAAGGCCAGCACCGAGCGTCCCTTCAGCGGCCAGTACGTGCACGTCGACGACGCCGGTGTCTATCACTGCGCAGGGTGCGGCGCCGAACTCTTCAGCTCCGACACCAAGTTCGACTCGGGCACCGGCTGGCCGAGCTTCTTCGCGCCGATGAACGACGGCGCGGTCGAGGAGCATCGCGACTGGAGCATGGTCATCCCCCGCACCGAGATCCGCTGCGCCAAATGCGGCGGTCATCTCGGTCACGTCTTCCCCGACGGTCCGGAGCCCACCGGGCAGCGATACTGCATGAACTCGTGCGCACTGAAACTCGAGAAGCAGAAGGACTGACCCGATAGCTCCATCCCCGCGGGCCCGCGCCGTCCTGGAGCAGACCTTCGGGTTCATGGACTTCCGCCCAGGCCAGGCCGACATCGTGGCGGCGACCGAGGCGAGCGCCGATGTGCTCTTCGTGGCGCCGACCGGATCGGGCAAGAGCATCGCCTACTGGGTCCCGGGGATCGCCAACGGGGGACTCACCCTCGTGGTGTCACCGCTGATCGCGCTGATGGTCGATCAGGTCGCGCGTCTCAACACGCTGGGCATTCCAGCTTCCTGTCTGCACAGTCAGGTCAGCGCAGCAACGCGATCGGACGCCCTGCGCGCTGCCGCCGCCGGCGAGTTGCGCTTCCTGTACCTGGCCCCCGAGCGCCTCGGTGCCCCCGGCTTCCTCGACAGCCTGAGCGGTCTCCCCGTCGATCGCTTCGTGGTCGATGAGGCGCACTGCATCTCGAGCTGGGGACATGACTTCCGACCCGACTACCGCCGCCTCGGTAGCGCGATCGCGGCGTGCGGCCGTCCGCCGGTCGGCGCCTTCACCGCGACGGCGACCCCCCGCGTGCGTCAGGACATCGCCGCGAGCCTCGGCCTTCGTGCCCCGGTCGAGCGGGTGACTGGATTCGTCCGCGACAACCTGATCATGTCGGTGGTTCGCTGCCGCGGCGTGGCAGCCAAGCGGAACGCACTGCTCGAGCTGGTCCGCCCGGGCGCCGGGCGCGCACTCATCTACTGTGGCAGCAGGCGGACCACCGAGAGCGTCACCGAGCTGTTGGCGCGCGCCGGCGTGGCGGTGGGCGCATATCACGGTGCGCTCGACGGAGACGATCGCCAGCGCGTTCACGAGGGGTTCGCCGCCGGGAGGCTGCAGGCGATCGTGGCGACGTCGGCGTTCGGCATGGGCGTCGACTTCCCTGACATCCGTCACATCGTCCATCACGACTTTCCCGGGAGCCTCGAGGAGTACTACCAGCAGGCCGGGCGCGCCGGCCGTGACGGCGAGCGCTCCGAGTGCACCCTGCTCTACGACGCCGCCGACCGTCAGCTCCAGGAATTCTTCATCGAGCAGGCATATCCCGAGCGCGATATCGTCCGCGCCGTCTACCGCGAGGTGCTGCGCGAGGGGTCGGATTCGATCGACGACTGGGAGGTTCGCGGCGTCGGCGCCAACCCGGCTCGGGGCGCGCTCGAGCTGCTCCGCCGGGCCGGCGTGATCCAGCTCGACGGCTCGATCCGCCGCCTGACCGGCGCGCCGGTCGACTTCGAGGAGCAGGCGCGGCTCAAGTCGAACGCCTACGCGCGGGTCAACCAGGTCATGGAGTACGCGGGCGCGCGCAGCTGCCGGCACGCGCGCATCGCCGACTACTTCGGCGAGGAGGGTGTCGCCCGGACCTGCAACGCATGCGACAACTGCCTCGACCATGCGCACGCCCCCGCCACGCAGGTCGACCCGGGCAACGTGACCGCGGCCCTCGCCTGCGTGGCCCGCTTCGACGAGCATCTCGGAGGGGTGCGCATCGCGTCCATCCTCCGTGGGACGACCGACGTCTGGACATCGACGCGGCCGTGGGTCCTGGAGCTCCCGTGGTTCGGGGCGCTGGGCGCCTGGGAGATGGCCGGAATCCGCGACCTACTCGAGCGTCTCGTCGAGCTCGGCTGCGTGAGCCGCGGCCACGGCGAGAAGCCGACCCTGGGGATCACGTCTGCGGGGCACGCCGTGCTCAACGGGGCGGTGAGCATCGAGGTGGATCTCAGAGCGACCCGGCCATCCGCCGGCGGCCGGACCAGGAGACCGGCCGGCGGGAGCGCGCCCGAGGTTGAGATGTCGCCGCAGGATGCCCTGCGGTTCGACGCACTCCGACGCTGGCGGCTGGAGACGGCACGCCGCGACGAGGTGCCACCCTTCGTCGTCTTCCACGACCGGACCCTCGCCGAGATCGCTCGCCGTGGTCCCTCGTCGATCGTGGGCCTCGCAACAATCCGTGGGGTGGGACCGGCGAAGCTCGCCCGCTATGGGAGCTCGGTGCTCTCGGTCCTACGGGGTGAGGACGGCGCCTAGATGTGGCAGGTGGCCGCGATGCCCCGCCGGCTGAAGTACTTCTGGTGGTACTCCTCGGCGTCCCAGAACCGTCCGGCGGGGACGATCTCGGTCACGATCGGGCGCCGGTAGCGCCCCGACTGCTCGAGCCTCGCCTTTGAGGCGACCGCCGCCGCCTCCTGTGCGGGTGAATGGACGAAGATAACCGACCGGTAGTTGTCGCCGATGTCGGGCCCCTGGCGATTCAGCTGAGTCGGGTCATGGTTCATCCAGAAGATGTCGAGCATCTTTTCGTAGCTCACGCGAGCGGGATCGAAGGTGACCTCGACTGCCTCGGCATGTCCGGTCCGGTGCGAGCACACCGCCTCGTAGGTGGGTGCCTCGGTGAAGCCCCCCGTGTAGCCGACCTTGGTTGCCGTCACCCCGTCGACCTGTTCGAATACCGATTCCACGCCCCAGAAGCATCCCGCGCCGAACGTCGCTGTTTCCATGCTCCGAGTATGCCTCGGGACCGCCTCAGCCAATCACGCCCCAGGCAGGTTCAGCTTCACCTGACCGGTGGCATACGGCGGTGGCCAGACCACCACGCTCACCCGGGGCGCCTGCCACTGCCAGATCACCGCCGCCGCTCGAAGGTTCTGACCGAGCTGGGCCGTCGCGGTCGAGAAGGCCACCCCGCCCCCGTTGGGAAGGCTGCCGGCGGGGAGATCCAGCGAGCGAGCCGCGGCGGCGGCGGCGGCGGCCCCGCCGTCCCCCGCTCGGCCGAGCACGTCGGCGAAAAGCACCCAGGCCGCGCTGAACCCGGCGATGGCCTCCTCGTCCGGAGCGGGCTGCCCGGTGCGCTGCTGCCAGAGCGCCGCAAACCGCTCATAGAGGGCCCGCGCCTCGGGGTCGAGCGCGTTCGGATTGAAATTGCCCTGGGGACGGTCCGACGCGAAGACCCCGACCGCGCCCGATCCGAGCACGTTGCCGAAGTCCTGGTCGCACTGCGCCATCGTCGTGCCCATGAAGATGCGCACCTGCAGCCCGGCGGCGAGAAACGCGCGCCGGAACGCGATGCCGTCCTGGATGTGGGAGGAGAGCACCAGGATGTCCGGCTTCGCCGCCGCGATCGACTGCATCACCGGAGCCCAGTTGGGCGTGTACGGGTTGTAGACGGACTCCGCCGACACTGTGAGGCCCCCGGCGACGACCGCCGCGCGGGTGGCGTCGGCCACGGAGTGCCCGTACTCGTCGCCGGCGGTGACGAAGACGACGCGCACCTTCGCGGCTGAGATCCCCAAGCGTGGGACCAGCTGGCGCACGATGAAGTTCCCGGAGTTGCTGCCCAGCTCGGCGCCGTCCACGCCTACGCGGAACACCAGGGGCGAGCCCTGTCCGGTCACGCGATCGGCGACCGCGCCGGTCTCCCAGTACACCATGCCGCGAGCCGAGACCGCCGCCGCCGCGGGGATCGACAGCTGCGACGAGTATGCGCCAATCACGACAGGAACTCCGTCGCCATGAAGGCTCGACGCCGCGGCGGCAATCTGACCCTGGGTCTCGACGTCGCGGGTGTCGAGCGAGATCGCCCTCGAGCCGACGCCACCGGCCGCGTTGACCATCTGTGCCGCCAGCGTGACGCCGAGATACTCGTCGGTCGAGTCGGGCGCGTCGCTGCCTGACAGCGGAAAGATCGCCCCGATGCGCAATGGCGTGGGGCCGGAGGCGGCGACCGATGCGCAGGCGCCGGCGAGCAGCGGCAGGATCAGCGCTCCGACCAGCCCGAGTGGGCGGGGACGCGCGGCGCCGGAGTCAGCGGGCACCGCGCGATCTTAGCGCTGCGTCGCATTCGCTGCGTTTGTGCAGCGGATCACCGAGCCGTGAGGCCCTCGCGACTCCTGCTCCGCGTCGCCTGCGCGTTGCGAAGGCCGGCCCATGCGCGACCGATGCCGTACGAGAGAGCGCCGAACGCCCCGACGAAGAGGCCGATGGGCCAATTCGACAGGTACGAGATCGCGATCGCTGCCCACACAGTGATCAGCGCGAGCGCCACCGACAGCAGGAGCGCGACCGCCGGCCGATCGGTGAAGGATCGCGCGGCGGCCGGAGGCCCGATCATCAGACTGAAGATCAGCAACGCGCCCACGACAGGAACCGTCATCGCGGTCGCCAGAGCGACCACCAGCAGGAACCACATCTCGACCCGGTACGCGCTGACCCCCTGCGCCTCGCCAATGTCCGGAAGGATCGACGACAGCATCAGGCGCCGGTAGAGCGCGATCACCGCCGCGATGCAGAGGATCCCGAGCAGGGTCACCGGCAGCAACTCTGTCGTGCTGACACCGAGGATCTCGCCGAACAGCAGCGAGTAGATCTGCGGCTCGTACTCGCTGCTGCGGCTCAGGAACACCGCGCCGATGGCGAGCATCAAGACGAGTGCGAGCGCCGTCACCACATCTCGGCGGCCGCGGCGGCCCAGCGTGCCGATGCCGAGTGCGGCGAGGACCGCGCACACCCCCAGTCCGACCAGGGCGTTGACACCCACCACGTTCGCGGCAGCGGCACCGGCGAAGGCTCCGTTCGGAATGGCGTGCGCGGGAAACGCCGAGCCGCGGAGCACGACGAAGAACCCGACCACACCGGCGACGATCGCCACCACGGTCGCAACTGTCCAGGCGTTAACCATGATTCCGGAGAACATCCCTAACGTCCCCGATCGTTGCGCGCACGGATGGGGTGTCGATTCATGGCTTCGCGGCGGCCGCAGGGCGTCGTTCCCGTCTCGCTCTGGCGGCGCGCACGCTCCGGAGGCCGGACACCAGATAGAGCAGAAAGACGAGGGCGACGATGAAAAAGCTGACCGGAAAGCCCTGACCGCCCGTTCCCCAGGTGTAGCTGTCGTAGGCGAGCAGCACCCCGAGCCAGGTGACTCCCACGCCGATGACGCAGGCGAGGAGCAGCGCGATCCCGAGCCTCGCCGTCAATCGCAACGCGATCGCGGCGGGGCCCACCAGCAGTGCGGTGGACAGGATCGCGCCGATGGTCAGGGAGGACAGGCCGACCGACACCGCGAGCGCGACCATGAAGGCCAGGCCGACAAGGCGAAGTGGCACGCCCTTCGCCCCGGCCACGTCGTTGCTCACGGAGCTCAGGAGCAGCGGGCGGTAGACGGTGGCGACGATGCCGATCGCCACCGCACTGCAGCCCACGACCAGCGGGATCGTCGAGCTGTCGATGCTGAAGATCGAGCCGAAAAGGATCTGCTGGGTGGCTCCGGTGGTTGCGCCCGCGGTCGTGTCGAAGTAGAGAAAGAGTGCCGCAAGACCGATTGAGGCGCCGAGTACGATGCCGGTCGCGAGGTCTCTCCCGCGGACTCGCCGGATCCCGATGACGTCCATGACGCTCGCGCCGACGACGCCGAGGCCCACGAAACCGACCAGCGGGCTCAGGCCAAGGAGGTAGGCCCCGGATCCTCCCGCGGTGGAGACGTCGGTGAGAGCGTGGCCGGCAAACGACTGACCCCGCATCACCGTGAAAACGCCGACGAGCGCGGAGACGATCGCCGCGCTTCCGCCGATCACGACGGCCACGTGCACCGGGTCGCTGGAGAAGAAGCCCGGCTCGACGATCCAGGTCAGCAACTGCTGCATCGTCGATCAGTCCACGTCGACCACGAGATCGAACTCGTGGGCCTCGGTGTTCGCGTTCTCCTCCCCGGCGACGACTAGGATCCGGCCGTGCACGCGGATGACGTCGACGTGGTGCCCGTAGAGCCGGCTGAGAACGTCGGCACGGATCACCTCGTCGGTTGTCCCGCTGATCGCTCTGCCGCCGGCGATATAGACGACGCGATCCATCACCGGGAGCAGGGGATTCAGCTCGTGCGCCGACAGCAGCACCGAGACCTGCTGCTCGGTCGCGACGCGGCCGAGCAGCGCCACGATTTCCTGGCTGCTGTGCAGATCGAGGTTCGCCAGCGGTTCGTCAAGGAGGAGGAGCTCCGGGCGGCTGACGAGCGCATGGGCGATGAGGACGCGCTGCTGCTCGCCCCCCGAGAGATGTCCGACCCTGACGTCCGCGAAGCGGTCGGCGTCGACGGCGTGGAGCATCTCGTCGACCGCGGCGGCGCGACGTTTCGAGGGCAGCGGCACGCCGAACCGGTTGCCGTCCAGTCCCAGGGCAACCAGATCCCTCGCCCGCATCGGCATGTCGGGGTCGAGCGCCACCTTCTGCGGCACGTATCCGATGGAGCGTGCCCGCCGCGATCGCCCTCCGGCGAACATCTCGACGCTGCCGGCACTCGGGCGCTGCAGGCCGAGGATCACCCGCAGCAACGTCGTCTTGCCCGCGCCGTTGGTGCCGATCACCCCGGTGAACTCGCCGCGGCGCACCGCGAAGCCGACGTCCTCGAGGATCTGCCGGCCCGACAGGGCGACGCTGACGTGCTCGAGGCGCAGGACCTCGCGCGCCGGGACTGCCGCAACCAGGTCCATCTAGAGATGCTCGGTCGAGATACCCTGGGTCACCGCCTTCTGGATTGCCTGCACCTCGGCGAGCATCCAGGTCTGGTAGTCGTAGCCTGGCGTGGGCATGGTTTCGTAGACCCCGACGACGGGGACTCCCGCCTTAGTGGCGTTGACGCGGATCGAGCTCGTGAGTGCGCTCACGACCTGCTGGTTGTAGCAGAAGACTTTTACCTGGTGGCTTGCGAAGAAGCCGTTCTCCAATGAGATGTCCTGGGGTGCCGGATCCACACCGTTCATGATGTCGGCCTGGAACGTGAAGGGCGTGAGGTTGTCGGCTCCTATTGCCTGGAGAAGGTAATCGGCCACCGGTTCCGTGGTCGCCACGAGCGTCCCACCGTATGCCGCCTTGAAGGTCGCGATGGCGTTCAGCCACGGCGTCAATGACGCATTGAACTTCTGGAGGTTCGCCTCGAAGTACGAGGCACGCGCGGGCTGGATCGCCGAGAGATCAGCCGCCATCGCCTGAGCCACTTTCGGCATTGTTGTGGGCGCGTACCAGAGATGCGGATTGGGTGTGCTGTCCGGCAGTCCGAGCAAGGTCTGGACGACGATCACCTTGCGAGTTCGAGCTCGGCGACGCCGCCTCGATGGTGTTCATGAAATGGTCGTAGCCGACGCCGTTCTGCACGATGATCGCCGCCGCGCTCACCTCCTCGGCCACGCTCGGGCTCGCCTCGTACGTGTGCGGGTCGGTGTTCGGGTTGTTGAGGATCGAGGACACGTGCACGTAGGCGCCGCCGATCTGGGCCAGCACGTTCGCGTACTCGTTCTCGGTGCCGATCGCGTTGATCACCCCGGGACTCGACGAGGCTTGCGGCGCGCCGCCGCACGCGGTGGCAACAAGTGCCGCGCCGACAGTTGCCGCGGCGGCGGCCGTGCGCGCCCACGTCGGCGAGGCACGAGAAGACCAACGAGTTGTGGGTGTGACCCGACGGCTGTCCTTCATTGAGACGGAAGTCTACATGAAACTCAGTCTCGTCTAGATCCTTCTCGAACGGAGATCTCAGCCCGTGTTCGTGAACGCCTCGAGGGCCGTGGCGAGATCGATTCGACCCTCGTGCAGAGCCCGACCCACGAGCACACCGGCGGCACCCTCCGCGGCACACGCGGCAATGTCATCCAGGCTGCCGATGCCGCCGGCAACGATCACCGGGCCGCCGAAAAGGTCCCGGCAGATCCGCAGACCGTCGATGTTCGGGCCGGTCAACAGCCCGTCCCGGGTGGTATCGGTGTAGACCAGCCCGGCGGACCGCCAGTGACGCCAGAGCCGGAGCAGCTCGGTCGCGGCCAGGCCGTCCTCGGTCCATCCCTGCAGTCTCGCGACGCCGGCGCGGACGTCGAGGCCGAGGAGCACCCGGCCGTCCGTTGCCTCGCAGATCTGGACGGCGAGCTCGGGTTCTCGCGCGGCGACGCTTCCGAGTACGACCAGCGACGCCCCTTCGCCGAGCCACCGGAGGGCGACGTCGACACTGCGGACGCCTCCCCCCACCTCGACCTCGCGCGCCGCAGCGACGCACCGCCCGACGATCGCGCCGACCGCCGTCGCACTTTCCGGGGTGGGAATGCCGCGAGCCGCGTCGAGGTCGACGACGTGGATGCGCGGTGCACCCTGCTCGATGAACGCCCGAGCCAGCGCCGTCGGGTCGACTGCGTGCACGGCCGGCAGCGCGTCCTCGCCTTGCGGCGGCAGCGCGCACCTGCCGCCCTGCACTTCGATCGTCGGGATCACGATCATCGATCAGCCCGCGCGACGAGTGCCGGCCTCGCGCCACAGAGCTTCGAGGCCCGTCATGCGCGGATAGTACGCTCGGTCCGGAGTCAGGCGGGCTCGCGCATCAACGCAACGACCGCATCGTGCAGCGCGCCATTGGTGGTGATGACGGAGCCGGAGTCGATGCGGTTCTCGCCGTCGAAGTCGCTGAAGCGTCCTCCGGCCTCGGCGACGATCACCTGAGTCGCCGCCACATCCCACGGGTTCACCCAGGCCTCGACGGCGATGTCGATCGCGCCTTCCGCCACCAGCATGTGCGACCAGAAATCGCCGAACGCGCGCACCACCCGGGCACGCTCGAGCACCTGTCGCCATCCCGGCGCACCCCGCCGGGTGGCGAAGTCACGAACGTCGGTGCACGAGACGTACGCCTCGTCGAGGATCGCCGTCCGCGACACATGCAGCCGTTCGCCCGAGTTCGGTGAAGGCGCCCTGGCCGGTGGCAGCCCACCAGCGCCTGCCCAGCGCCGCCGCGGAAACAACTCCACAGACCGCGTGCTCGCCGCGCATCAGGGCGATCAGGGTCGCCCAGACCGGGACGCCGTTTGCGTAGTTGACGGTGCCATCGATGGGATCGAGCATCCACCGCCATTCCGCACTGGCGTCGCCGCCGTACTCCTCCCCCACGATCTCCTGGCCCGGGCGCAAGCTCCCCAGTGCGGCGCGCAGCGCCTCTTCGGTCGCGCGGTCGGCATCGGTCACCGGCGTGTGGTCGGACTTGGTGTCGACGCGAAGATCGGGCGCGCGAAAACGCGCCATGGTGATCGCGTCGGCGGCATCGGCGAGCTCGAGCGCGACGTCGAGGTGCGACTTCATGACCTGCCACATAGTCTCGCGATCACACGGAGCGCCGTGGGCGCGGGGCTCCGGCTCATTGCCGCTTTATCCATACGATGCACACGATGTCTGACGCTGCCGCACACGCGCCGATCCCGGCCAGCACCGTCGCCCTGCTGCGTGATGTCGAGGGTGGGGTCGAAGTGTGCATGCTCCGACGGCCGGGCGCGAGCAGCTTCGCGGCGGGAGCCGTCGTCTTTCCCGGCGGGGCCCTCGACCCCGGTGATGGCACAGGGGACGCCGCGTACAGCGTGGCCGCCGTCCGCGAGGTGCTCGAGGAGGTGGGCATTCTCATCGGTGGCGCAGCGACCGGCGCCGGTGAGGCCGCGCTCGAGGAGCGGATCGCCAAGGCCCGGGCGCGACTGCTCGCCGGCGTCGAATTCACCCACGCGCTCGCCGCACAGGGACTGCAGGTCACTCCCGAGCGTCTTGTCTACATCGCGCACTTCGTCACCCCGCCGCGCGAGGGTCGGCGGTTCGACACGCGCTTTTTCGCGTTTCCGGTTGGCTCACGACACGAGGTGAGCGTCCACGCGGCAGAGGCGGTCGAGGGTGGCTGGTACCGGCCCGAGGCGATGCTGTCCCTCGAGTTCCCTGCGATCATGCCGCCGACCAGACTGATGTGTCACGAGTTCGCCCGGCTCGGATCGGTGGACCGCATCCTCGAGGCTCTCGGCTCGCGTCCGATCGAGGTCACCGAGATCACCCCGGCGGTCATCGCGGGATGGATGACGCTGGAGCACGGGCCGGGTGTCGACCCGTGAACGACGCCACCACCCGGGTGCTCGCGCCCAACCCATCGGTATTCACCGGAGCCGGCACGAACACCTACCTCGTCGGCGGCGAGAGCACGCTGATCTGCATCGACCCGGGGCCCGACGACGACGCGCACCTCGCGGCGATTCTCGAGAGCGCGGACTCACGACGCGCACGCGTCGGCAGAATCGTGCTCACCCACTCACATCCCGACCACCGCCCGCTCGCGGCGCGGCTCGCCGCCGGCACCGGAGCGACGGTGCACGCATTCGATCCGTCCGTTGGTGATGACCACGCGGAGGAGATGCATGATGGAGACGCGGTGCGCGCCGACGGCATCACCCTGATCGCGGTCCACACCCCGGGACACACGCGCGACCACCTCTGCTTGCACGACGCGAACTCGCGGATCCTCTACAGCGGCGATCACATCCTCAGCGGCACGACCACGGTCATCCATCCCGGTGAGGGCGACATGTCCGACTACATGGACTCTCTGCGCCGCGTGCGCGACCTCAACGCCGTGACGATCTACCCTGGCCACGGCGAACGCGTCGACGACGCGGCGTCATTGATCGATGAGTACATCGATCATCGGATCGAGCGCGAGGCGCAGGTGCTCGACGCGGCGCGCCGCCATGCGGTCCCATTCGCACCGATGGCGTTGGTCGCCGATATCTACGCGGGTTATCCCGTCGAGGTCTACCCGCTCGCCGCCTGGACCGTGCAGGCGCATCTCGACAAGCTCGTTGTCGAGCGCCTGGTCGATCGGGTCGACGACCCGGGGAGCGAAGGACCGCGCTATTTGGCTTGCCCGGGCTGAGGTCCTCTGCGCCGCCGCACCTTGCCCAGCGCGGTGCGGTCGAGATGGTCGACGACGATCAGCTCGCGTGGCAGCTTGTGACGCGCGATCGTCTCGGCCGCATAGGCGCGCAGGCTTTCGAGCGACGGTGGATCGCCGCGCCGCCGCGGCACGACCCGAGCGACCACTCGCTGACCCCACTCCCGGTCGGGTTGCGCCGAGACCATCACCGCGGCGACCTCACTGTGCCCGGCGAGCGCGGCCTCGACCTCGGCCGGCCAGATCTTCTCGCCGCCGCTCACGATCACGTCGGCGAGCCTTCCAAAGACGCGAATGCTGCCGTCGTCCGCGATCGCCCCGCCGTCGCCGGTGCGCAACCAGCCGTCGGGCGCGAAAACAGCCGCCGTCGCGGCGGGATCGAACCGATAGCCGCGCATGAGCGTTGGTCCGCGCACCAGCAACTCGCCGGAGTGAGCCGCGCGCACCTCGACACCGGCGAGCGGGCGTCCCGCGTAGACGACCCCACCGCAGGTTTCGGTCATCCCATAGGTCGGCACCACGGCGGCGCCCGAGTGTTCCGCCCGGATCGCGAGCTTGGTGCCCATGCCCGATCCACCCACCAGGATCGCTCGAAACCGGCCCAGGTTGGCGCCGGCCTCGAGAAGGCGGACCAGTTGCGTGGGGACGAGCGAGGTGAATCGCACATCCGGGAGCCCCGCGACGGCGGCAGCCGTCAGGCGGCGGCGGAACGTGATCGGAGCCCCGAGGAGCACGTGGCGACAGAGGACGAGGAGGCCGCCGATGTGGGCGAGCGGGAGGCAGGACAGCCACCTGTCCTCACCAACGGCACCGATGGCAACGGCCGATGCGCGAATCGCCGCGTCGACACTGCGCCGTGGCAGCTCGACGAGCCGCGGCTCACCCGACGTCCCCGAGGTCGCGACCACCAGTGCGATCCCGGTATCGACCGGGATGCCCTCGACCCGGCGGATGCCGTCGGCGTCCACACTCACGGTCGGTCGGGCCAGCTCGAGCATGGCGGCGCGCTCTCGACCGGCCAGCCTGACGTCGACCGGCAGCACCGCCGCTTCCGCGTCCCTGGCAGCACGCAGGATCGGCAGCCAGCGACGCGACGGCGGAAGGGTCACGGCGACAAGGTCGCCGCTGCGAAAGACGCGCTGCGGGTCGGGTGACGGCACAGGGGCGAGCGTACCCCGGCGCCTGCCCGAAGCCCGGGGGGATACCATCGAACCGAGGTGCACAACATCGTGGAATGGGTCGCGTCCGGGGACTGGCAGGACATTCGTTATGAGACCGCAGGCGGTATCGCCAAGCTGACCATCAACCGTCCGGAGGTGCGCAACGCCTTCCGGCCGACCACCCTCTTCGAGCTCGCCCGTGCCTTCGAGATCGCCCGCGACGACCCCGCGATCGGGGTGATCAGTGCTCACCGGGGAAGGACCCGACGCCTTCTGCTCCGGCGGTGATCAGCGCATCCGCGGCGACGACGGCTACCGCGACGCCACCGGGATCGGACGGCTCAACGTCCTCGATCTGCAGATCCAGATCCGCCGCCTGCCCAAGCCGGTCGTCGCGATGGTCGCCGGCTACGCGATCGGTGGCGGCCACGTGCTCCACCTGGTGTGCGACCTCACCATCGCCGCGGAGAACGCCCGCTTCGGGCAGACCGGGCCGAAGGTCGGGATCGTTCGACGCCGGCTACGGGTCCGGCCTGCTGGCGCGGACGGTCGGGCTGAAGCGCGCCAAGGAGATCTGGTTCCTCTGTGAGCAGTACGACGCCGCGACCGCGGAGCGGTGGGGGCTCGTCAACCGGGTCGTGCCCCTCGACCGCCTCGAGGAGGAGACGATCGCGGTGTGCCGGCGCATGCTCGAGATGAGTCCCGCTGGCGCTGCGTCTGCTCAAGGCCGGGTTCAACGCCGACAGCGACGGGCTGGCCGGGGTCCAGCAGCTCGCCGGCGACGCGACCCTCCTCTACTACATGAGCGAGGAGGCCCAAGAGGGGCGCGACGCCTACGTGCAGAAGCGGCAGCCGGATTTCGAGAAGTTCCCGCGCCGCCCGTGATCGCCGAGGCGGCACCACGACCGGGGCCGCTCGCGTCTGGTGGATGGGAGCGCGGCCGCGAACGCTGGTGGCAGCGCTGGTGCCGGTGCTGGTCGGGGCGGCGTGGGCCGGGCGCGCCGGCGTCTCGATTCGCGCGCTCGGTGCTCGCCCTGGTCGTCGCGGTCGCGATTCCAGGTCGGCGTCAACTACGCCAACGACTACTTCGACGGCGTCCGCGGCGTGGACACCCCGGCTCGCGTTGGACCGCGCCGCCTGGTGGCGTCGGGCCTGGCTCCGCCGCGCGCCGTGGCGGCGGCCGCGATCCTGGTGGTGCTGGTTTCGGCCGCGGCGGGGCTGGCGCTCGCGTTGCTCACGACCCCCTGGCTCATTGTCGCCGGGGTGGCGTCGATGCTCGGCCTCTTCCTCTACTCGGGTGGACCGCGGCCGTACGCGTCGATCGGTCTCGGCGAGGTCGCCGTGTTCGCGTTCTTCGGCCTGGTGGCCACCGGCGGCACGGCGTACGTGCAGCAGGATCGCATCGACGCGAGCGTGCTCTGGCTGGCGGTGCCGGTGGGATTGCTGGCGTGCGCGCTGCTCATGGCCAACAACCTGCGCGACATCCCCACCGACACGCTCGCCGGCAAGCGGACGCTCGCGGTGCGACTCGGTGCGTCCCGGAGCAGGCGCCTGCTGGTCGCGACCGTGGTGGTGGCGCTCGTGCTCCCTGCGCTCGGTGCGCTCCTCCGGGATCTGCCGCCGCTGACGGCGCTGAGCCTGCTCACCGGCGTGCTCGCGGTCCCGCCACTGCGCACCGTTGCGGTCGCCGGCGGGAGGGCGCTGGTCCCCGCGCTGATCGGGCTCACCCGCCTCGAGCTGGTGTTCGGCGTCGTCCTCACCACGGCGTTGCTGGTGTCGTGAAACGACTCCGGTTCCGCATCGACCTGCGCCATCCGGTGATGGGAGTCATCGAGCGGAGCGGCTACCTGCTCGAGGGTCCGGCCGGCTGGGGGGAATGCTCGCCACTGCCGAACTGGAGTGTCGGCGAGCGGGAGGCCGCCGAGCGTTCCGCGCTCGAGGCGGCGATGCTGCCGTTCCCGGCGCAGGAGCGCGACCGAGTCGCCGTCAACGCGATGGTCCCGCGCCTCGCGCCCGACGCGGCAGCGGCGCTGGCGATGGAGTCCGGGTGCGCGACCATCAAGGTGAAGGTCGGCGACGAGGCATCCGTCGACCGCGTGGCGGCAATCCGGGCGGCGTGCGGACCCGGCACGCGCATCCGTCTCGATGCCAACGGCGCCTGGGACGTCGGTACGGCGTGGCGCCAGCTCGAGCGGCTGCGCACCTACGACATCGAGCTTGTCGAAGACCCGGTGACCTCGCTCGAGGACCTGCGGTCGCTCCGCGGCAGGGTGGGGATGCCCGTGGCCGCTGAGGCGTCGGTCCGGACCACCGCCGACGCGCGCCGCCTGCACGACCTCGAGGCGGCCGATGTCCTCGTGCTCAAGCCGCAGCGCATCGGTGGCGTGCGTGAAGCGCTGCGCGCGGCCGACGCCGGCGGACTGCCGGCGATCGCATCGAGCGCCCTGGAAACGTCGGTCGGTCTCGCCGCAGTCGTGGCCCTGGCGGCGTCGCTGCCGGACGCACCCTTCGCGCACGGTGCGGGCACCGCGCTGCTGCTCGTCAGCGACGTGGTCAGCGACCCGCTCGTCCCGATCGACGGGTGGCTCACGCCACGCCGGCCGCGCGTCGACATTGACGCGCTCACGCTCGTATGAGCGACCGGAGCAACGGCGACATCGCGCTGGCGTGCGCGAGTGCACTGCTCGACGAACTGGTGCGCGGGGGAGTCCTGCACGCCTGCATGACGCCAGGCTCGCGCTCGACGCCGATCGCGCTCGCCGCGGCGCGACATCCGGGGATCACCCTTCATGTGCACGTCGACGAGCGGTCGTCTGCGTATTTCGGGCTCGGCATTGCCGCCGCATCGGGCGCGCCGGTGGCCGTGTTCTGCACCTCCGGGACCGCCGCGGCCAACCATTTCCCGGCCGTGGTCGAGGCGTTCATGGCGCGCGTGCCGCTCATCGTGCTCACCGCGGATCGGCCGCCGGAACTCCAGGGCGTCGGCGCCAATCAGACCATCGACCAGCAGCGGTTGTTCGGCAACTTTGTCAAGTGGTTCCACGACACCGGCGTGCCCGACGACGGCGACAGCGCCCTCCATCACTGGGCTCGCACAGGGGAGAGCGCGATCCACCATGCGCTGGGTCACGGGCCCGGAGCCCCGCCTGGACCTGTGCACTTGAATGTGCCGTTCCGCGAGCCGCTGGTGCCCACCGTCGCCGGTGCGCGTACGCGCTCCCCGCTCGGCGAACGGGCGACCTCCACAACGACACAACCCCAACCGGACCGCATCCCGGCGTTCACACGCGAGGTGAGCACCGGCCATCGCATTGTTGTTGTCGCCGGGCGCCTGCGCATCCCGCCCCACGCACTCGTCGAACTCTGTGCCGAGCGCGGATGGCCGTTACTGGCAGAGCCGGTATCGGGCCTCCGCACGCCGCCGGCGCACGCGGTTCCGATGGGCCCGCTGACAGCCGGCGCGCTGCTCGCCGCGGACGCCGGCTTTCGAGAGCGCCACCGCCCCGACCTGGTGGTCCAGTTCGGCGCCGCACCCACCTCGCGCGGCGTGCAGGAGTTGATTCGCGGCGCAGGTCGGCTGCTGATCGTCGACCCTGACCTGCTGGTCGCGGATCCGGATCGCCGGGCGACGCTCACCCTGGAGTGCGATCCGGCAGCAGCCGTTCAGGCATTGCGTTCCGGCTCTTCGTCTGTGCCGCCGACGAGCCCGGGGTGGGCCGGCGATTGGTATGCCGCCGACGCCAGGGTGCGGGCCGCTGTCGATGCGTTGCTCGACCGATGGGACGAGCCTTTTGAGGGACGGATCGCGCGCGACCTCGCCGCTGCCGTCCCGGATGGCGCCGTGATCTTCGCCGGGTCGAGCATGCCGATCAGAGACCTGGATCAGTACATGGCGCCCCGAGCCGGCCTCCGAGTTCTGGCCAATCGTGGCGCCAGCGGCATCGACGGTTCGGTGTCGACGGCGTTCGGCATCGCCGCTGCCGGCAACACCACGTACGCGCTGATCGGCGATCTCGCCTTCATCCACGACGCATCGGCTCTTTTGTGGGGCGCGCGTCGCTCCGTGAGCGCCGTGCTGGTGGTGGTCGACAACGATGGCGGGGGGATCTTCTCGTTGCTCTCGCAATCCGCGCTACCCCCCGACGAGTTCGAGCTGCTCTTCGGCACGCCCCACGGGCTCGACCTCGAGGCGATCGCCCGGGCGTCGGGCGCCGGGGTGCGCACCATCGACCGTGCCCAGGTACTGGTCCCGGCGATTCATGAGGCCGAGACCTCGGGCGGTGTGCAGGTGGTCAGGGTGCGCGTCGACAGGTCGCGGTCCGTCGAGTTGCGCGCCGAGGTTGCCCGCACCGTCGCGGCGGCGCTCGCGGACGCTCCTATGGGACTTGACGACAGGTAGAGGTACTCCAGTTCGACGGCAGCCGGAGATTGGTCCCGGTCATTGTCACAGCAGTTTTCGCCAAGGCACGGCCCACCAACTTCGAGTTTGTCCCGCTGAACGCGACTCCCGAGCCCGCGAGAATATTTCCCTGGAACTTCGAGCTCGTCCCAATGGTCCCCGTCGTGCCCGGCGCCCAGTACACGTTACAGGCCTGTCCGCCGCCGGCCATGATCACCTGGGACGTGGCGGTGGTGAGGCCGGTCCCGACCTGAAATACCCATACCCCTGAGGACGGCCCCGCGAGCGTCAGGGCGCCGCTGGTGAGGTCCGCCGTCGTATTGAAGCAGTACACACCTGGTGCCAGTGTCATTCCACCGAGCGCCTGTCCGGTCAGGTTGTTGGCGGGGGGGCACGTCTTGGCCTTGAGTGCGGTGTACGCGGTGCTGAAGGCATTGAACGCGGCAACGGCGGTCGCGTCCCCAGCGTAAATGGCGCCGGCGATGCTGCACGTTGCAGTCTTGGTGACCGTCAGCTTGGAGCCCACGGCGCCGAGGCCGGCGCTGGACTTGGTGCAGCTCACACCCGCTCCACCAAGGACCACGAACTTCGCCGCCCCGCCGAGAAAGGGCGCTGAGGTCGCCGCGGAGGCCGAGAGCGGTGCCGCAGCGAGGACCGCCACCGTGGCCAGGATTCCTGCGGCACTTCGAGTCAAGCGGTGCATTGTGGTCCCCTTGTCTCCCTGCGATTGCGGTGGTATCCGCCATCACAGGATCTTTCCGACGTCGTCGTCGTCGAGTGAGCGTTCGGCTCGAGACGTAACAAAGGCAGCAACACCATCGACAGCGGGTCACGACCCGTCTGAGCGTGCCGGCCCGACGATCGACTGCCAGCACCAACGCTGCACGCTCCTAACCACGCGACGGACGCGCCGGAAGCTGACACCGCTTCGGTGTTGCTGCGATTGTTATGGCGGACGGACCACCTTCAGCCGTGTGCGATCAGCGGACCTTCCAAGTTCCACGCGCGCGAATCGACGTCCCTACCGAGACGCCTCGACCCCTGACTGAGGTGAGCATCCCGTGAAAGCCGCTGTTGTTCGTCAATTCAAGCAGCCGCTCGTGATCGAGGAGCGACCGATACCGACACCGGACGCCGGCGAGCTCGTCGTCCGCATCGAAGCGTCGGGGCTCTGCCACACCGATATCCATGCCGCTCACGGCGACTGGCCGGTCAGGCCGACGCCTCCATTTGTTCCCGGCCACGAGGGTGTCGGCATCGTCACTCGCACCGGGGCCGGTGTCTCTCGCATCAAGGAAGGCGATCGTGTCGCTCTCCCTTGGCTGGGATACGCCTGCGGAACATGCGAATACTGCGTTTCGGGGTGGGAGACTCTCTGCCGGCGTCAGCTCAACACGGGGTATGCGATCGACGGCAGCCACACGGAGTACGCCAAAGCTTCGGCCGCTTACGTTGGCGCCGTCCCCTCCGGTCTCGACCCGTTCGACGCCGCGCCATTGACCTGCGCGGGCGTGACCACGTACAAGGCGGTGAAAGTTTCCGGAGCGCGCTCCTCTGACCTTGTCGCCGTCTTCGGAATCGGCGGCCTGGGTCACCTGGCGCTGCAGTACGCGAAGATCGCGGGCGCAACGGTCGTGGCGGTCGACGTCACGGCCGAGAAGTTGGCGATGAGCAGGCGCCTCGGCGCCGACTACACGGTCAACGCCGCGGAGGAGGACCCGGTGCAGGCCATCCAGCGCCTCGGCGGTGCCGACGCAGCTATCGCCCTCGCAGTCTCACCGCGAGCGTTCGAGCAGGCGTTCGGATCGCTGCGCCGCAAAGGCACCCTGGTGTTTGTGGCGCTGCCTGCGGACAACACGGTGAGCATCCCCATCTTCGAAACGGTCTTGAATGGGATCACCATTGTTGGATCCATCGTCGGCACCCGCAAAGACCTCGATGAGGTTTTCGACCTGCATGCTCGCGGACGAACAACCGTGATCCGCGAGACGCGCCCGCTGAGCACCATCAACGAATCGATCGAAGACGTGCTCAAGGGCAGGATCTCGGGCCGGATCGTCTTCGACATGGCCAGCACCTCGGCCGAGGTCGCCACGGTCTCTCGCGAAGTGGGAGCCGCGGTTAAGGCCTGAGCTCCACGCCGAGGGCGCGTAGCAGCACGCCGAATTTCGCCTCGGTTTCGAGGTCCTCCGCTGCGGGGTCCGAGCCCGCGACGATACCCGCCCCAGCGTGGAGGCGCGCAGTCGAACCCGAGATCTCCGCGCAGCGGAGGGTGAGCGCCCACTCACCGTCACCGCGCAAGTCGACCCATCCCACCAGGCCGGCGTAGAAACGGCGGTCGAATCCCTCGAGGCGGGCAATCAGATCGGCGGCGGCAGCGCGCGGCGTGCCGCAGACGGCCGGAGTTGGATGCAGCGCGGCCGCGATCGTCAGCGCGTCCGGAGCATCCGGCTTCAGGGTCCCGCGGATCGACGTCTGAAGGTGCCAGAGCGTGCTCGTCGACGTGAGTGACGGCTCGGGATCCACGGCGAGTTTCGAGCAGAAGGGCGCAAGCCCGTCGGCCACGGCCTCGGCGGTGAGCCGGTGCTCGCGCTGCTCCTTGACGGCGTCGAGCAGCTGGCGGGCGATCTCGACGTCTCGCGCGCGGTCCCGGCTGCGCTGGGCCGTCCCTGCCAGCGGGTCGCTCGAGACCCTCATGCCGCGGCGCCGCACCAGCAGCTCTGGCGAGGCCCCGACCAGCATCGAAGCTCCGCCCGGCAGGGCGACCAGGAAGACGTAACTGCCCAACTCGGCCGCGCTGAGACGGCGCGCGAGCAGGCGTGGATCGATCGGCAAGTCCGCCTCGACCTCGAGCGTCCGAGCCAGGACGACCTTCTCGACCTCGCCGGCATCGATCGCGCGCAGCGCGGTGGATACGGCCCTCTCGTAGTCGACGGGAAGTGGGTCGGGGATCAGACGGGTCACCGTCCATCCGGGCGCTGGCGGCGGGTCCACGGGTGCCGGCTCGCTCCGCAGAGCACGGTCGGACACCTGGAGCACCGCTTCACAGGTGCCGTCATATGGGAGAGCGCCCATGGCGATCCCGATGCCGTCCCCCTCGCTCAGTGCGAGCTGGGTGAGCGACGCCGCGCGACCCACATGGTCGGCGCCCTCCGCCACCACGATCGTTCTGGAACTGCCGATGGCGGAAAAGGCCTGGCCACTGTGCCGGATCACCACATTGGTGTCGTCGCCGAACGCTTCGAAGACGTCGCCGGCGATCGCGGGCGCGCTGACTTCCGGAG
Organism: Candidatus Dormiibacterota bacterium; assembly: GCA_963768105.1. Classification (GTDB taxonomy): domain Bacteria; phylum Chloroflexota; class Dormibacteria; order Aeolococcales; family Aeolococcaceae; genus Palsa-851. The sequence goes on from CAVYGR010000009.1 coordinate 120,109, forward strand.
GCCGCCGGATGGCGCTCATCGTCTGGTGCCGATCAGGAGTTGTGCGGCTCCGGCACCGAGCGCGATCCGCCGGCAGCGTGCGAACCCTGCGTCCGCCAGGAGCGCGAGCAGCGCGTCGGGCGACGGCAGGTACGCGGTCGACCGGGGCAGATACCGGTAGGCGCCGCGGTCCGACAGGAGGCCACCGATCACGGGGACAACTCGGTGGAAGTAAAGGGCGTGCATGCGGCGCAGGACGGGATTGGGCGGCTCGGAGACTTCGAGGAACACGGCCCGTCCGCCCGGGCGGATCACTCGCGCCGCTTCCGCGAAGCAGGCGGGGATATCGACGACGTTGCGCAGGGCGAAACCGCTGATCGCCCCATCGACCGACCCGTCGCGAAGCGGGAGCCTGAGCGCGTCCGCGCGCACCAGCGGCGCCGACGTGTGCGCCTTGGCGAGCATGCCCGCGGCCATGTCGACGCCCACCGCGCTGAGCTGCCCGCGCTCGAGCAGCCTGCAGAGATCACCCGTGCCGCAGCCGAGATCGACCACGCGGGCGCCCGGTGCGAGACGCAGCTCGCGCACCGCACGACGCCGCCAACCCGCGTCGAGGCCGAGGGTCATCACCCGGTTGACCAGCTCGTAGCGGGGCGCAATCCTATCGAACATCTCCTCGACGGCCTGCGCCTTCCGCTCGCCGATCGGGAGTTCGGCCGCGGTCACGAAATCCACTCTACCAAGCCGTCCTCCGCGGGCTATCCCCGCAGGTTCGTGAACGCGAGCCGTTGCGAGCCGGACCGGTCGCGCCACGCTGCCCGCGTGTACATCGGCACGGTGGACAACCATCGCGGCGCAGCACCCCAGGCCTTGGTTTACCCTGACCGCGATGACGGTAGTCACGGCGACCCCACCGACGGCGGTGTCCGAGGCGCTGCCGGTGGCGGCGCGGACCACCGACGCGGTCAAGGTATACGGGCGCGGCGACGCGATGGTGCGTGCCCTCGACGGCGTCACGGTGTCGTTTGCCAAGGGTCAGTTCAGCGCGATCATGGGACCGTCGGGATCGGGTAAGTCGACGCTGCTCCACTGCCTCGCCGGCCTGGATCGGCTCACGTCAGGCACGGTCCACATCGGCGAGATCGAACTGGGAAGCCTGGGGGACCGCCAGCTCACCCTCTTGCGCCGGGTCCGGGTGGGTTTCATCTTCCAGTCCTTCAACCTCGTCCCAACACTCTCGGCGTACGACAACATCGTGCTCCCGCTCACCATCGCGGGACAAAAGCCCGATCCCGCGGCGCTCGCCGAGGTGGTCAGGATCACCGGTTTGGGCGATCGCCTCAAACACCGGCCGAACCAGCTGTCCGGTGGGCAGCAGCAGCGCGTCGCGGCAGCACGCGCGCTGGCGAGCCAGCCGGAGATCATCTTCGCCGACGAGCCGACCGGCAACCTGGACTCGCGCGCCAGTGGCGATCTGCTCGACTTCCTGCGGCATGCGGTCTCGGCGCTGGGGCAGACGATCATCATGGTGACCCACGATCCGCTCGCCGCCGCGCATGCGGACCGCGTCGTCTTCCTCGCCGACGGCCGGGTCGTCAGTGAGATGCACGGGCCGACGGCCGACACGGTGCTTGACGTCATGCGTCATCTCGGTGAGTAACCGAGTCAGCGGAGACTGATGCTCGGGGTCAGCCTGAGAAGCCTGCTGAGCCACAAGCTGCGGCTGGCGCTCACAACAATCGCGGTGATTCTCGGCGTGTCGTTCGTCGCCGGCACCTTCATTCTCACCGACACGATCAATGCCACCTTCACGGGTATTTTCAACACCGCCAACGCGGGGGTCGCCGTGACGGTGCACGGCCGGCCGATCGCCGGCGACACCGGCGGCATCGGCGGCGGCCAGAACCACCCTGTACCAACCTCGCTGCTCGCGACGGTGCGCGCGGTGCCCGGCGTCAAGGACGCTGTCGGCAGCCTCTTCCGCGAGGGTGCGACCCTGATCGGGAGCAACGGAAAGCCCATCGGTGGCAATGGTCCGCCGACCTTCGGCGCCAACTGGATCACCGACAGTGCGATCTCCCCGTATCACCTGCGCAGCGGCACCGCGCCGGTGCAGCCGAACGATGTGGTCGTCGACGCGGGCACTGCCGCGAAGAACGGGCTGGTCGTCGGACAGTCACTGGCCATCGTGTTCGCGGGTGGTGTCGAGCAGCACTTCACCATCTCCGGGATCGCCGGGTACGGCAGCTCGGACAACCTGGCCGGGGCCACCATCGCGCTCTTCACCGAGGCGACGGCGGAGCAGGTCCTCGACGGTCAGGGCAAGTACGACAGCATCCTGGTGAGCGCCAACACCGGGGTGACCGACGTGGTGCTTCGCGAGCGAACTCGCAAGGGCGCTGCCGAGCTACGCGGTCGCCGAGACCGGGCAGGCCGCGGCGGCGGCCGCGGAACAGAGCACGGAGTCGACCATCAGCACCTTCATCGGCACACCGCTCCTGGTGTTCGCCTTCATCTCGCTGTTTGTCGGCTCGTTTCTGATCATCAACACCTTCAACATCCTGGTGGCGCAGCGCACCCGTGAGCTCGCGTTGCTGCGCGCGCTGGGCGCGACCCGAGCCCAGGTCATGACCTCGGTGCTCGTCGAGGCCGCCCTGACGGGGCTGGTCGCTTCCATCCTCGGTTTCTTCGCGGGCATTCTCATCGCTCGGGCACTGCTCTCGCTCTTCGGGTCGGCGGCCAGCACGGCTGTGACACTGCTCCCGCGGACGTTCATCATCGCGGTGCTCGTGGGCACGCTCGTCACCGTGATCGCGGCCACCCTGCCGGCACGGCGCGCGACGCGCATCGCGCCGGTCGCGGCGCTTGCCGAGGCCCTCCCCGAGACTCAGGAACTGCCCCGACGGCGGATCGCCATCGGTCTGGTGATCTTCGTTCTCGGTTGCGCCGCGCTCGCCGCAGGGCTCTTCGTCTCGAGCGGTTCGCGCCTGCAACTCATCGGCGCGGGTTTCCTCGGCGTCTTCCTCGGGGTCGCGCTGCTCGCTCCGATCCTGGTCGTTCCCGTCGCGACCGTGCTCGGATGGCCGGTGCGCCACCTGCGCGGAGCACCCGGCATACTCGCCGGTGAGAACGCTCGGCGCAATCCGCGTCGCACCGCGCTCACCGCCGCGGCGCTGATGATCGGCCTCGCGCTGGTGACCTGCGTGGCGGTGCTCACCAACTCGGTGCGGGTGTCGACCAACAACGCCATCGAAGGCGCATTTCGCGCGGATTTCATCGTGTTCGAGCAAGGGCCCGATTTCAACACGCAGGCCGCGGACGCGCTCAGACAGGACCCGGCGCTGACCGATGTCACCGAGGTGCGGAGCACGTCGGTCCTCATCGGCGGCAGCTCGCAGAGCATCGCCGGCATCGATCCGGCGAACCTCGGCAACGTCCTGACGCTGAACATGATCTCCGGAAGCGCGCCGGCGATCAAAGCGACCAACACCGCGATCGTCAACTCGACCGAGGCGACTGCATCCGACGTGCACCTCGGGCAGACGGTCACCTTCAACTTCCCGCAGGGCGCGACCGTTCCGATCCGGGTGGGAGGCATCTACACGGCCAACGCCCTGGTGAGCGGTTACATCGTGTCCCTGGCCACCATGCTGCCCAATGTCCCCATGGCCCGCGACAGCCTCGTGCTCGCCAACGCTGCGAGGGGTACCTCCTCAAGCCAGGCGGAGCGCGCCCTCCACCAGGATGTGAAGGCGTTCCCGCTGCTGATGGCGATGAGCCGTTCCGAGTACCGCACGTTCATCGGCGCCTCGCTCGACAGTTTCCTCAACCTCATCTACACACTCCTGGCATTCGCGATCATCATCGCGGTCCTCGGCATCGCCAATACCTTGATCCTGAGCGTCCTCGAGCGCACCCGCGAGATCGGGGTGTTGCGCGCGCTCGGCATGACACGGTCACAGACCCGCTCGATGGTGCGCTGGGAGTCGGTGATCATCTCGCTGCTCGGCGCCGTGCTCGGGCTGAGTGTCGGTCTCGGCCTCGGCGTCGCGGTCAGCGCGTCGCTGCATGACCTCGGAATCACCGAGGTCGCGGTCCCCGGCTTCAACCTGATCCTCTACGCGATCGTCGCGGGAGTCTTCGGGGTCGTGGCCGCCATCTTCCCCACCATCAGAGCGTCAAGGGTCGACATTCTCCGAGCGATCACGACCGAATAGCGTCGCCCGGCGACATGATCGCGGCGCGTTGGTGAGGGTCAGGTGGGCCGGCGCCGAGCGGCCGCGCGTTCCCACCGCTGCTCGATGCGCCCGAATCTCCAGATGGCCAGCGCCGCCGCCCACGTCACCACGAAGAGTCCGACGATGATGAAACCAGCCTCGTTGATGTTGAAGCTGGACATGAAACCCCAGAAGCCACCCGAGAGGTTGAGCTGCGCGGCGAGCAGTCCGAAGATCTCGATGGTGCCGATGAGCATCGCGACGGCCACCGAGAGCCCGGTGATGGTGATGTTGTAATACACCTTGCGCACCGGCTTGGAGAATGCCCATCCGTACGCGAAGTTCATGAACGAGCCGTCCAGCGTGTCCAGCGTGGCCATTCCGGCGGCGAAGAGGACCGGCAGGCTCATCACCGCGTACCAGGGAAGCCCGGCGGTGGCGGCACCGGCGGTGGCCGCAGCAGCGCCACCTCGGTCGCCGTGTCGAAGCCGAGGCCGAAGAGCACGCCGACCGGGTACATCTGCCAAGGACTGCGAATCGGCCGCATCAGCCTGCCGAAGAATCGCGTCATCAGCCCGCGTGCGTTCAACTGCTGTTCGAGCTCTGCGTCGTTGTAGCGGCCCCGGCGCATCTCGAGAAAGACCTTGACGATGCCGACCAGGATCACCAGGTTGAGGATGGCGATCAGATAGAGGAAGGTGCCCGAGACCAGCGTCCCGATGATCCCGCCGAAGGTCGCGACGGTTGAGTTGGGACTGCTGACCTGGCTGATGATCGCCCGAGCCGCGAACGTCAATCCGATCCCCAGCGCGAAGACGACGCTCGAATGACCGAGTGAGAACCAGAAGCCGACGGAGAGCGGGCGTTTGCCCTCGGACATCAGCTTGCGCGTGGTGTTGTCGATCGCCGAGATGTGGTCGGCGTCGAACGCATGGCGCAGGCCGAGCGTGTAGGCGGTGACGGCAACCCCGATGCCCAGCAACTTGGAGTGCTCGGGGAGGATGGCGACGATGAACACGCCCCAGCCCACCACGTACAGCCCGACGATGAAGCCGACCATGCCGCCGACCCGAGCCCACTCGCGAGGGCTCAGCGCGCCGCGGACCCTGGTCCAGCGAGACGGGGTCGCGGCCATGGGTGTCCTCCTCATCTTCCCTCATCGTCAGGAGCCGACCCAGCGTATCAAAATGCGACCAGCACGCAACAGCGTCCAGGAGCCATGTGCCTAGAGAACGCCTTTCGGGTCCGGTGGCGCCTATTCTTTGGAGATGACCCCGACCACCGTCGATGAGCTCGTCGCCCAGTTGCGAGACGGCGGTTCGCGGGTGACCACCGCCCGGCGGCTGGTGCTCACCGCGCTGGTCCAGGGTGCCAGCCACCCGACGGCGGAGGAACTCCTGGTCTCGGTCAGGACGCTCGCCCCCGACGTCCACGCCTCAACCGTCTACCGCAACCTCGAGGAGCTCGAGCGGCTCGGCGTCGTCATCCACAACCATCTTGGACACGGCGCGGCGACGTATCACCTCGCCACCGAGGCCCACGGCCACCTCGTCTGCGAGGTCTGCGGCGATACGATCGAGGCCCCGGGGGATCTCTTCGAGGCGATGGCCGAGGGCGCCAAACGGCAGCTTGGATTCGAGCTCCGCCCCTACCACTTCGCGGTGCTCGGCGTATGCGCCGGATGCGCGAAGATCGCAAGCGACGGCTGAAAGCGTCTGGCTAGTGGCTGATCCTTGCTCTTTTAGCTGCCGACCGACGCCAAGAAGGTGAGCAGGCGCGGCCAGAAATCGGCCACCGCGAGTTGGTTGGCCTCAAGCGTGCCACCCAAGCTTTCGAAGTCAAAGGGACGGTAAGGGACGCCAACGTTCACCGAGTGACCGGCGTCCGGGTAGGTGAGCAATTCGTGCGTGAACGGGAAGTGTGCCGCGTTCAGCCGGTTCTCTATGGCGATGCCGAATGGGCATGAAGCGACGAGGGAATCGAGCCCGCCACAGTTGGTGAGGATCGGGCCATCGATCTCCTCGACCGGGATGACTGCGTCAGGATGCCCGAGCGCTTGCGGGTCATGAAAATCGTCCACGTACGGAAGCGGTGCACCGTGCACGGTCCAGGAGGCACCGTCACATTGCTGGCTAGCATCAAGGCCACATAGGACGTTGCTGCTGGTCGTTGTCGCGATCACGGCGTGCACCAGGTTTGGGTAGTACCCGCCGAGGAGGAGCGCAGCCTCTCCACCGCGGGAAGCTCCGTCCACGACGAGATGCTTGGGGTCAACGCCGCGTTGCGCAGCGAGCCATGTCAAGGCCCTCTCGAAATACTCGAGAGGTATGTTCTGCTCGGTGGCGGGGATTCCCGGCTCGCCGAAATAGGCGAGAGCGAGCGCGGGGTAACCATGGGACGCAAGCGCCGCCGCGTCGTCATGCCCGGATAGGCCACCTTCCGAACCCCCAAGCACGAGGACTCCTGGATGGGGCGCACTCCCTGGAGGTGGCGAAAGGTAATCGCCGTAGAAACCGTCGGTGGGGGGCCGCAGGTCGCGCTCAGCTACGCCCGGCAGCGACCACAGTCTTCTCAGGACGAGATGGCCAACGTCGCGCCCGGCGACCAGCACCGTCACGGTTACGTCGAAGCCACCGTGCGGGATGCAGAACCCGAACTCGGTTAAACTCCCCGTTGTGGGTCTCAAATTCTCGATCAGACCCATTGCGTGGGCACCGGTATAACTACCGGATGTTGGCACCGCCCTCTCCAGATCGAGACGCCCGCCGCCGTCAGACGTGAACGTGGCTTGTGACACGTAGCGGACGCCATTGCAATCAGCCGCGCTCGCGTCGACAGTGACCTGCGCGTTTGCGGGAAGACCCGACACCGTCATGGAGAGCGGCACATCCAGCAGCTCAGTGAGGTGGTTGACGTGTATGGCGACCCGAATCGCCGCCGGGCTGGAGCACGAGACGCCAAGCGCGGCGAACACGCTGGCGAGGAGGCACGCCGCGATGCGTAGCCGGCGTGTCGTCACCTCAGTCGCTACGAACCGGGCTTGACCTGGATCGCGCATCGCTCCCTCCGCGCGCTGCTCCGCCAGCTCCTCGCGAGGTGGGAGAGGCCGTGAGAGACGGCTCAAGCGACCTTAGTGGATGTCTGGCGTCCGCGCGGAAGTCACCCGCACCCAACTGGACGGCTCCGCGCCGATCATTGGCCAATGGCGTGGACGTCGAGACGAACGAGTTGGTCGCTCCTTTTAGTCGTCGTCTCGGTACCCGTTCTCGTCTTCGGCCTTGTGACGCTGCTCGGACACACCCAGATGCCACCGACTCGGACGCCCACACCGGGGGTCCCGTTGTTGCAATCCGAGGCGTGCGGTCTGAGTCCGCCGTCCTCTCCGACCGCGACCCCAGAACCCGCTCCAACTCTGGGACCGACGCTACCGGCACCGCGCGAGGGAGAAGCCATCAGCTACGACAGTGGTGCCAACGACGTGGTCATGCTCGGCGGCCAGACCTTCCCTGCAAACGGCGGCGCCAGCGAGACACTCAACGACGCATGGACCCTCGATTCGCTGGGGTGGCACCAGGATCATCTCCTCCCGAGCCCCACGCCCGGCGCCATGGCCGAAGACCCGCGCACTGGGCACCTCATCATGGTTGGCAGCCCGTTGTCGACTGGAGAGGCGCAGCAGACCTGGAGCTGGGATGGCAACGCCTGGAAGCGCCTGGCCGACCTCCCGGCGGCAACAGCCGGAACGCTGGGCCTCGCACCGCTTGCGGATCAACTGGTCCTCGTCACTGAGAATTCGCAGGGCACGGCCACGCAGACGTGGACGTGGACGGGATCCGTGTGGGCGCTTCGCCATCCGGCCAGCAACCTTCCGCTGGGGGCAGCCGGCCCGGTGATCTCTGCCGATCCGTTCCGCCACCGCGTCATTGCGGTTCTCGCATCTGCCGCAACCGCGGGCGGCGCAACGCAGACGTGGGCATGGAACGGATCGACATGGCGGCTTGTGTCCTCGACCTTCAAGCTCGGCCTGGATCCGATCTCGGCCAGCATGGCCCCGGACCCCGAGACCGGCGCCGTTCTTCTCTTCATGCACCCTGTTGGCTCGGCGGCCTGTACGTGGGCACTCAGTGGAGCGGCCTGGCGCGAGGTGAACCCCAGCTCGCCGGATGTGGACACCGCGTTCGGCGGCGCTTCGATGCTGAGTGACACGCATATCGGCCGGGTGATCCTCGTCGGCGGCGCGGCCCGGCCGAATCCGCTCAACGTGTTGTGGGTGCTCAGCGGCTCCGTGTGGAGAGCCGAGCCATCCAGCTTTCTCGGCACACCACGGGGTTGACGCTCATGACATGCAGGAGACCCACACCACCGCCGCCACGATATGGCCGTGGGTCCATCGACTGCTCACTGATCGCTGGCCTGGCCTCGATCCGGCACCAGACGCCCGACCGTGAGGAACTCCGGAGGGGCGTGGTCCACCTGCAGAGTGGTGTGCTCGAGGTGAAAGCGGTCCGCGAGAAAGCGCTCGAGCTCCAGCCTGATCGCGTGACAGTCGTCCTTGGGGTGCACGAGCACGTGCGCTGACAGCGATGGGAACCCCGAGGTGAGCTCCCAGATGTGCAGGTCATGGACGTTGACGACGTGCGGGTGGGCCGCGAGCGCGCTCCCGACCTCCTCGGGATCGAGATCGGCCGGCGCCGCCTCGAGCAGCACCCGCCCGGCCTTCCTGAGCAGCACGACTCCCGCGTAGACCATGAGCCCGGCCACGAGCAACGATGCGACCGCGTCAGCGCGCTGGAAACCGGTGGTGACGATGACGATCCCCGCGACCAGCGTGCCGATCAGCGCGTAGAGGTCTGTGAGGACGTGCCGGAAACTCGCCTCGACGTTGAGGCTCCGGCGACCCGCTCGCGAGAGCTGCCAGGTGACGCCGAGGTTCACGACGATGCCGGCGGCGGCGATGGCAATCACGGCCCCGCCCTGGACGGCAGGCGGCGACGCTAGTCGCAGCACCGCCTCGAAGACAAGCACGGCCGCCAGCACCAGGAGCGTGGCACCACTGACCAGCGCGGCGAGAATTTCGGCACGCTTGAGGCCGAAGGTGAGGCCCCCTGTCGGTGGCCGCAGCGCAAGTCGCAGGGCGACAATCGACACCGCGAGCGCCGCGACATCGCTGAGCATGTGCGCGGCGTCGGAGAGCAGCGCCAGGGAATGAGCCAGGACCCCCACCGCCACCTCGGCCGCCATGAAGAGGGCGATCAGCCCGAGTGCGGCGATCAGTCGTCCCTGATCGGCCTCGCTGTCGACGGGGTGGGCGTGCGCCGCGTCGACGCGTGTTGGCGCTGACACACCTTCACCCTACTCCGCGGCCGCTGAACTCCAAACACGAGGGCCGGTCAGCGCTCGTCCCCGAGGGCGTCCACGTCCCACCAGAGCGTGACCACAGGCTCGCCCGGCGGCCGCGCCGACCACAGCCCACTCTCGAGGATGAGCCGGTCGCCGAGAGCTGCCGCGACCTCTGCATCGCGCGATGGGTCGAGGCAGAGGCGGCGTCGTATCCAGGCAACGGCATCCTCGCGACGCGCGAAACCTCCGGCGCCGCGCGCCTGGACAGCGGCGTGCCGCCGCACCGGCAGGCCCAGACTGCGCAACACCGAGACGGCGTCGCCGGCATTCGGCCGCTTTGGGCGCTCGAGCCCGTGGAAGTGCAACCAAAGATCCGCCATCCATGCGGTCGGATGCCGCTGGGTGATCTCCATCACCACCCGCCGTCGCGCGTGAGCGTCCAGAGCGAGCGCGAACGGTGCGAGGTCGCCGACGTTATAGGCGACGTGATTGCAGACCACAACATCGACGACGGGCGCACGTCGTGCCACGTCCGGCCACACGCCCTTGATGGTTCGCGACGTCATGCCAACCCGCCGCGCCTGGCGACGAAACTCGGTGAGCGAGGCAGCCGCCGAATCGACGCCGACGATGAGCGCGCACCGCGGATGCAGTGGCAGCGACGCCGCGCCCGCACCGACACCGACGTCGAGCACCGACCCCGCGCGGGGCAGCGCATCGCGCGCCCGGCGGTTGGCAAACGTGTGGGCTCCAGGCACCGCGCGCTCCGCGCGCGTCCGGAACGGTTCGATCGGGAGTGCCCACGGGGATTCGGGGGCGGCGGCGAGCAGCGCCTCCGGGAGCGCCCACTCGCGCATCGCGGCACGCCATTGCTCTCGATTCATCGCTCGATCTTGCACGATTCGCTGCTAGGGTCAGGAGCATGGATGCGCGCGTCGACATTCGCGACGCGGCGTTGGATGAGATCCCGTACCTCGAGGCGCTCCAGCTGCGCGCGTCGATTGTCGCGCCTGATTATCGCGAGGCGCTGGCCGCGCACCCGGAGGTCATTCACCTTCCGGACGCCGATGTCAGCGAACGGCGGACGCGCGTCGCCCTGTTGGAGGGACGCGTTGCCGGGTTCTCGGTGGTGCGCCCGGTTGCCGGCACCAGGTGCGAGCTGGACGGGTTGTTCGTCGAACCCGACCGCATGCGTGAGGGCATCGGTCGCGCGCTGATCGCCGACGTCGTCGAGCGTGCGAGCCGGCACGGGGTTCGTCACATCGACGTGATCGCAAATCCCACCGCTTTGGGCTTCTACATCAAGGTCGGGTTCGAGCGCGGCGACGACGCGATGACCCAGTTCGGCCCGGCGTTCTGGATGCACCTGGATTTCGCTCGGACCGAAGCCGAGTAGCCGGCACGTCACCGAAACAGCGCATGCACACCGGCGGCGGACGCGCACGCGGCAACCACCACCACGAGGAAGGGAGCTCGGAGCGCGACAAGAATGAGCGCGACCGCGAGCCCCGCAGCGCGCGAATCGAGCAGCAGGTGGCTCCCGGTCGCGAACGTCGAGACGGCCACGAGCGCGCTGAGCAGCGCCACCGGCAGGGCTTCGAGCACCCGGCGTGCGATGGGTGATTCGAGCAGCCGCAGCGGCACCACAAATCCGGCGAGCTTCAGGCCGGCGCACCCCGCGGACGCGACGATGACGGTGAGCCACAGCCTCATCGATCGAACACCAGCAGGACCGCCACCGCGCCGAGAGCGCCGATCAGTATCGGTGCGCCGATGGGAACCAACGGGACCGTCGCGAGGGCCAGCGCGCCCGATCCCAGCGCGAGCAGACGCATCTTTGTGCCGGTCAGGCGCGGTCCGAGCAGCGCGGTGAACGCCGCCGGTCCGGCCACATCAAGTCCCGTGGTCGCAGGCGACCCAAGCGCGTTGCCGACCAGCGCCCCGACAATCGTCGATGCGTTCCAGAGCACGTAGACGCTGAGCGCGGTGGACCAGAACGCCCATGCGGCATATCCCGATGACGCCTCGGTGACGGCCATCGCGGTGCTCTCGTCGATGGTGGTCTCGGCCATCGCGAAGCGACGCCATCCCTTCGGCCGCAGCAGGGCGTTGATCCGCGCGCCGTAGAGGCCGTTGCGCGTGCCGAGCAGCAGCGCGGTGCCGATCGCGGAGAGCAGCGAACCGCCGCCGCCGATGATGCTCACGAGCGCGAACTGCGACGCGCCGGAGAAGAGCACCAGCGAAAGAAAACAGACCTGTGCAAGGTTGAGATGCGTCTCCACGGATATCGCGCCGAACGACAAACCGAACGGGACGACGCTCACGCCGATGGTAAGCGCGCGGTTGCGGACGCGGCGGCGTGCCGCCTTCGGCGACTCGCCGGCTCGGTCGTCTCGCGGCAGGGACATCGACCGGTACAGCCTAGGGAAGGCAGCGGGTGCGGGGCCGGGAGTGTGCCCGGACGAGTGCTGCGTTGCGCGGCTGTCTCCGGACAGAGGGCTCAATGTCACCCGGTGCCTGGCCTTGGCGCGGAAGGCGCGAACCCGCAAAGTAGGCCAAGGGCGTCAAACAGGTCAGTGGCGGACGAGGCATCGGGGGTGCGTATCGACCTGTATGTCGCGCTGGCCGGCGCCAACTCCTTTCGGAAGCCGACCTCTAGGTCGGACTCGAACTCACGGAGGGGTTGGCGTTGACGAACTTTGACCGGCGCATACGACGGTGCCGAACTGCGTGAAGTCCTGGACCACCGCGTTGTTGTCGGTCTGCTCCTGGGCGATCGCGGCTTCGTAGCCACTGAGATCGCCCGCCTGTGCGGCGGTCTGCGCGTTCTGGAAGTCGGAGATTCCCGTCTGGAACGCGCCGAGGGCTGTGGTCCATTCCGACTGATTGGAAGGAGGCGTCCCGAGCGCCTCCAGTTGCGACTTCAGCGAGTTGAAGACGGGGATGAGCGACGAGAAGTAGGTCGCAACCACCGGTAGATCCCCGGCCGCCGGATTGGTGAGACTCCCGTTAGAGGTGGTGGGCATCGCCACCGCCGCGCCCGTGGCATCCGCGCTGGTGCAGAGCGCGTTGGCTGCGGCGATGAACGAGTCGATCGAGAGCGCAGTTGGCGATGGTGCAGCGGCCGTTGGTGAAGAGCGCGCGGTCGTCGCAGGCCCGGTGGGGCCGCTTCCGCTGCCGCACGCCGTCAGGACGAGGAGGAGCGAGGATGTGCCCGCGGCGATCCACGGCGCGCTGAAACGTCGGCGCCTCATCTCCGCGAACTGCGTCACATCCATCCCTCGCGCTCACGTTTCCCACACGGTGATCCGAGGAACTCTCCGCGCTGAGACGCACCAATGTCAAGCGGCGCAGCCCGCGATCACCGCGTCATCACCCAGCTGCTCCCCGAGCCGCAACGCCCCTACGACGTTGGCGCCGCTGGAGATGCCGGCGAAGATGCCTTCCTCCTCGGCAAGACGGCAAGTCATCGCGATAGCATCCTCGTGGCTGATCTGCTCGACCGCGTCCACCTTGGCGGGATTCCAATGCGGCGGCACGATGCCCGTCCACCCCTGGATCAGGAATGTTCCCGGCTCTCCACCGGACAGTGCGGCCGCTCCCGCGGGCTCGAGCGCCTTGATGTACACGCGGTGCGGCCGGAGCGCGTCGGAGACCCCCATGAGCGACGACGCGGTGCCGATCCCGTGGCAGAAGGCGGTCACCCGACGGTCAGACTGCTCCCAGATCTCGCGTCCGAGATGGTCGCGATGTCCCGGCACGATGTATGGGTTGTTGAACTGGTCGGTGGCGTAGAAACCGGGGCGTGTCGCCGATCTGATCGAGGACACCGCTCATGACAGCACGGATTTTCCATCGCCGGCGTTCCTTTCCGCCCGCTTTGCCCGTATAACCGGCATGCGGACTCGTGCGGCGGTGCTGCTGTCGCTCATTGCTGCGACGTCCATCTCGGCGGGCTGCGCCCTGCCGGCCGCGTCGCCCAGCGCGATCCCGACAGCTCGTGCCAGCACGCCGTCGCCCTCGCCGACTCCGACGGCGATCACCTGCACGAACGCGAGGGTCCTCGCGACCTGGAGCCTCACGCAACTCGCCGAGCAGACCATGGTCATTCCGGTTATCGAGACAAATGTGACGTCAATTACAGCCGAGGTCGCGGCGGGGGCCGGTGGCGTGATCCTCTTCGGATCAAGCGCTCCGGCCAATCTCGGGGTGCAGTTGCGCACCCTCAATGGCGCGGCACCGCACGGTATCCCCCCATTCGTGATGACCGATGAGGAGGGCGGTGTGGTGCAGCGCATGGCGAACCTCGTCGGCTCGATCCCGTCAGCGCGCCAGATGGCTGCGACGCTGTCGCCGGACGAGATCCGTGCGCTCGCGACCCGCGTGGCGCAGCGCATGAGAGCGGCGGGGATCACCATGGACCTGGCACCCGTGCTGGACCTGGATGCGGGCCAGGGACCGAACAACCGCGATCCCGACGGCACGAGATCGTTCAGCATCAACGCGAACACCACCGCCGCGGACGGAGCTGCGTTTGCCGCCGGCCTTCAGGCCGGCGGGATCGTCCCCGTCGTCAAGCATTTCCCGGGGTTGGGCAATGCGAGCGCCAACACCGATGTGAAGCCGGCGGTCACGCTTCCCTGGACGACACTCGAGCACGCCGGGTTGATTCCGTTCGAGCGTGCCTTCGCGGCGGGCGCTCCCGCCGTGATGATCGCCAACGCGAGCGTCCCGGGTGTCACAGCGCTGCCCGCAAGCATCTCTCCCGCGTTGATCAGCGGCGTCCTCCGCAGCCAGCTGGGCTTCCAGGGTCTGGTCATCACCAACTCGCTGTCCGCCGGCGCGCTGGTCGATATCGGGTATCCGGTTCCCAAAGCGGTGGTGGCAGCGATAAGCGCCGGCGCCGACATGGTGCTGTTCACCGCAGCGCCCGCGAATGTGGCGGCGCTCACCAGCAGCACGGTTGCCGCGCTGGTCGCTGCGGTCACCGTGGGGACCCTCGGTCGGACCCGCTTGGAGAGCGCGGTCGGGCACATCCTCGCGGTCAAGGGCGTCAACCTCTGCACCACCGGCTAGCGAGAATAGAGCGCCAACTTCTCGCCTGACGTATCAGACATCATCCCTGGACGCTGCCATGGCGGTCGACAACGAGATCTACAACGTCCGAAAAGACATCTGGTGGGACGAGCACCAGCCCTTTTACGCAATTCGCACCGCGATCAACCCGGTACGGCTCGAATACTTCTCCCGAGTCCTGCGCGAGTTGGGTGTCGATCCCGCCGGCAAGACAGTGGCGGACATCGGCTGCGGCGGCGGCTTGTTCGCTGAGGAGTTCGCGCGCCTGGGCTCCAGCGTCATCGGCATCGATCCGTCGACTCCCTCACTCGTTACCGCACGCTCCCATGCCGCCGCCATGGGATTCAGCATCGACTACCGCGCCGGCACCGGCGAGCGGCTGCCGCTCGACGACGCAAGCGTCGACATCGCCTGCTGCGTCGACGTGCTCGAACATGTCAACGACCTCGACGCCGTCATCGCGGAGACCGCGCAAGTCCTGCGCCCCGGCGGCGTGTACCTCTTCGACACCATCAATCGCACCGCGATGAGCAGGATCGTGGTGATCAAGCTCCTGCAGGAATGGCGCCTCACGGCGTGCATGCCACCCAATCTGCACGCATGGCGACAGTTCATCACGCCCCACGAGCTGCGTGTGGTGCTCGGCCGGCACCATCTCCACGGTCGGGAGATCGTCGGCATCGGACCAGGAGTCGGGCCGCCCCGCCTGGTTCGCCTCCTCTGGCAGTTGCGTAGAGGGAAGATCACGTACGCGGAGTTCGGTCACCACGCCCGGTTCGTGGTGACCGGAAACCTCCGCGTGTCGTATGCAGGCTATGCGACCAAAACCACCTGACCGGTGGGGCCGCCTAGCACTCCACGCACGGCGTCAGATCGGTCGAGCTCCTGTTGCCGGCTTCCGCTCGGGGCACGAGCACGAAATCGCGGGGAGCCCAAAAGGCGGCCCACGCGCGTCCGAGCCGTCCGGGTCCGCGCAGCTCACGCATCTCAAGACGCTGCTGGGCGAGGGTCCTCGCCATCAGCGCCCGCTGCATATGCTCCTGCTCGGCCACCATGGCCATCTCGCGAATCTGGGGTCCGTACATCATCAATACCTCCGGTTGGATCACCACCCAACGTGGTTTACTAGATACATCTTACCTCGCCGACGATTACTTGTCAAATGGGTATACTGGTGACGCAGACCACCGTGGAGACCGCCGATTGAGATGAGCGAACCCGAACCCCGTACCCCCGCCCCCGGCTCCCTGGAGCTTGTCCAGCGCTTCGTCAACAGCAACGAGATGCCGGACGGCGTCGATGAGCTCCGGACCGCACCCCTGGCCACCGACTGGTTGCGGCGCGTCACCGGGAAGGCCCTCTCCGCGTCGGAAAAGGATCGCGAGCGGTTGGTCGCCACCCGGGAAGCCCTGCGCGATGTCCTCGAGGCACACACCGGAGAGAACGTCGATCCAACGGTGGTTGCGAGATTGGAGAAGCTGCTGAGCCGCGCACCGCTGCGTCCGGTGCTGACATCCAAGGGCGCGGCGCTCGCCGTCGGCTGCGACGGTGTCGACGGGTTCCTGGGCATGGTCTCCGCGGCGATGGTGGAGGCCACGCTGACGGGAACGTGGGAGCGCCTCAAGGTCTGCGGGGCGCAGTCGTGTCGCTGGGCCTTCTACGACCGCTCGAAGAACGGCTGCAGCTGCTGGTGCTCGATGCGCAGCTGCGGCTCCAAGGAGAAGGCGAAGGCGTATCGCGCCCGGCACCGGCCGGTCGCTACACCTCCCGACGGCGGAAGTTCCACACCGCAAGCGCCACGATCAGCACAACCCAGCAGCCCGTCCAGGTCATGAATGCCGCCGACGGCGGCGATTGCACGAAGAACGGATTCCCGGCACGCTCGGTGGTGGCTCCGAGCACATCGCGATAGAGCACCGGCTCGAGCTCGTACACCGATCCTCGCCAGAGAGCGTCCGTCGGCAGCAGCAGCTGACTTACCGTGCCCGCGTTCGTGATCGCGGCATTGCCGAACACCTCGCCGATGGCGCCGGCTATGCCACCGATCCAGGCGACGAAGAAGAGCACGAGCGCGATCACCCCCGCCGTCATGCCCGACAGCCACGTGCTCAGCACCAGCGCGAGCGACATGACCACGATTCCCTCGGCAGCCAGATAGGCACCCAACCCCACCGGTCCGGGGGGAACGTAGCCGGTCGTGAAGGCAACCACCAGCAGCTCCAACGCGGTGGTCGCGCCGACGTACACGACGATGAGCGCCGCGAACCCGAGCCACTTGCCGACCACCACCTGGTAGCGGCTGACCGGACGGGCGAGGATGGCCAGGGAAACCCCGGACTCGACCTCGCTCGAGATCGATGGCGACGCCACCACCACCGCGCTCAGCGCGAGCACGGCGCTGAACATGAACTCGACCAGCACCAGCAGCTGAGAGGTCGCGAGCCGGAGCTCGGTCGCGGGGAACGGCGTCCCATCGGCCTTGGTCAGGGTGCTCAGATGCTGAAAGCCCCACCCGGTGAGGCCGATGACGATCAGGGTCAGGATCGCGAGCGCAAGCAGAAGCTTGCGCCGGGCGGCCTCGCGGATCGTGAGCCGGGCAATGGTCAGCGCTGCCATCGCGCCTCCTCGGCGCCCAGCAGCGCGAGGAATCGCTCCTCGAGCGTCTGGCGGACCGGTTCGACGGCATAGACCCGGACCCCTCCGGCCACCAAGTCGGCGACCAACTCGGGCACAGCGTCGGCGTGGACCCCATCGACCACGACCCATCCGTCGTGCTCAGCAACCGCCCCGCGGCGAGCCAGCGCGGCGCGCGCGGCCTCGTCGAGACCCGTCAGCCGCATCCGAACGCCGCCGCTGCCGAGCAGCTCGTCGAGACCACCGATGGCGAGGACGCGACCGTTGGAGACGATCGCGACCCGGTCGCACACCTGCTCGACCTCGCCGAGCAGATGTGAGTTGAGGAAGACCGCGCAGCCCCGATCGCGAAGGCGGCGGATGATAGCGCGCGTGTCGGCGCGCCCGACCGGGTCGAGCGCCGAGGTCGGTTCGTCGAGGATCACCAGCGTCGGGTCACCGAGCAGCGCGACGCCGAGCCCGAGGCGCTGTTGCATCCCTTTGGAGAACGTCTCGACCCGTGCGTCGCCGTGGCTGCTGAGGCCGACCGTCGACAGGGCTTCGGAGATCTGGTCGGGCCACTGCGCGCGGGGGATCCCGGCCAGCCTGCAATGGAGCGCGAGCACCTCGGCGGCGCTCAGCCACCCCTGGTACCGGAAGAGCTCGGGCAGGTAGCCCACGCGCTTCCGCGTCTCACGATCACCGGCGCGGCGTCCCAGGACCCAGGCCTCGCCGCCGGTCGGCCGGCTGAGCCCCAGCAGCAGCTTGACCGCGGTGGTCTTGCCGCTGCCGTTGGGGCCGAGGAACCCGAAGACCTCGCCGCGCGGGACCACCATGCTCAGCCCCGAGAGGGCCACTGCCGACCCGTAGTGCTTGGTCAGCTCGAGGGTCCGCACCGCCGGGTCTGTGGTCGGGACGGCCGGCATCAGTGCAACGAACGGGCGATACCGAGCACCTGGTCGGAGCTGAGCGTTCCGGCGACGGCGTACACGACCCCATTGTGTTGCCAGAGCACCGCACTGCCGAGCTGGGTCGAGTCCCCGATGAGCAACCCGGAGGCCCCGTTGATGTCGACGGTCGATGCGCTCGCGAGATCGACGGGGATCGGCACCGGCACCGTTTGCGCCGGGTTCCCGATCGCGCGAATCTCCGAGACGACCCCCGCGGGAATTCCGGGAACGGAGAGCAGGTAGGACTCGAGCTGCTGGGCGGTGACACCGGTCGACGACACCGTCGGCGTGCGCGACGCGACAACCACGATGTCATTGCCGCCCGAAGGCAGGCTCCCTCCCTGATACAGCGCGGCCAGGTCCACGCCATACGAGATCACGACCGCCGGGGCGATCGCTACGGTGAGCGTGCTGCCGTCGAGCCCCCGCGGCATCGCCGGGAGCTGCGCGCCGGCGCGCGACGCGGCGGCGCGCGCCAGCCCCGCGTCGAACGTGAACGACACGACGGTCCCCGAGACAACCGCGTAGGACGGCGCGGTGGTCGTTCCGGCAGGCAGCCCGCCGACCCTTGGAGCGGTCAAGCCCGCTGCCCGCGCCGCTGCCGCCGCGTCCGGTTCGGGTTCGACTCCGAGTGGCGTTGAGCCTCCCCCGATGTACCCGTAGCTGGCCAAGCCGGCGAGGGACCGGATGTCGGCGCTCGTGACCGGCACGGGCGCGAATTGCTTGGGCTGGAACAGGCTGAGAAAGTCTTGGGCTCCCCCGGTTACGACTAGGAGCACGCTGGCCGCCGCCGCCACCGCGACGCCCGCCATGAGCCGGCCCGCCCGAGCGCTCCGCGAGCCGCGCGGCAACCCGCGGAAGTTGCCCCCGGGGGCCGCGGACCTCGACGGCGCGGTGGCCTCGGTCTCCGCGAGTCGCGCCCGTGCCGCCTCGAGATCGATCGACGGATCCGGGGCGGCGAACACCGCGAATGCGCCGGCGGCGTCGGTCTCGATGGCCGCGAGACGTTGCGCGCAGCCCTGACAGGCCGCCAGGTGGCGGCGCGTGCGCGGGTCGATCGCGACCGGCTCGTCGAGGCTGCGCCGCAGCGTGCCGTCAGATGGATGCATCACCGACCTCCCTGCGCAGGCGCGCCTCGGCGCGCTTCAGCCGCGTTCCAACCCCATTCACTCCGATGCCCATGGCGGTCGCGATCTCCGCGTAGCTGAGCCCGCTGTAGCGAAGGGCGAGGACCATGCCATGTCTCCGGGGGATCCGAGCCAGCGATGCCCGGATGGTCCGGCGAGTTTCGGCCGTCTCCACCGCCACCTGGGGATCGTCCGCCGGCGATGGCCGCGGGGCGGTTCGTTCCTCTCGCGCGGAACGGCGGCGCTCGGTCCGGATGACGTTGAGCGCCCGATGGACTGCCGCCGCGTGGAGCCACGCCGGTGCCCGCGCCCCGGGCTCGTCGCCGAACCGCCGGTGCAGGTCGAGGAAGACGTCCTGGGCGACGTCCTCAGCGGCGGCGGGATCCCCGAGCACTCGGTTCGCGATCGCGGCCACCCTCGCATACTCCTCGGCGAAGAGCCGATCGAAACCGGTCGATGTGCCGCTCGTGGCCCGTGCGCGGAGCGCGCCCCCGGTCACGAAGGGTGCGGCCATGGTGTGAGCGGCGGGAGAGTTCGACCACATCACCTAAGCACCGCCGCGCCTGGGTTTGTGACAACCGCCGGGCGCGACCCGAGTGAAGCGCGGCACTGAGTACCCTTCCGGGCGATGTCCGTCGCGATCAGCAACCGAGTCCGGCGCGACACGCCCGGACAGCTCATCGTGGCTGCGGCCTTCATCGTGATTCTCTGCGTGATCGTCCGAAGAGGTGGTGACCCGGATATCTTCTGGCACCTCGTCACGGGACAGTGGATGGTCGATCACCACCAGGTGGTGTCTCAGGACCTCTTCACCTTCACCGTCGCCGGCAAGCGCTGGGTCGACCCGGAGTACACCACCGAGATCATCATTTACCTGCTGTACAAGGCCGGCGGATTGACTCTCGTGTCCCTCGGGTTCGCGGCCGTCACCTTCACCGGGTTTGTGCTGATCTGGAGGCGGGTGCGGCTCGAGCCCCGCAACCCGGTCATCGCCGCCGTGGTGATCGGCATCGCGGGTCTTGCGGGAGCCGCGGTCTGGGGGCCCCGGCCCCAGATGATCACCTTCGCCTTCACGTGCCTGGAGTTGCTCTGGCTCGACCGCTATCTGCGCGGCAGGTCGCGCGCCATCTACTGGCTCCCGCTGGTGATGGTGGCGTGGGCGAACCTGCATGGCGGGTTTCTCTTCGGGCTTGTTCCGCTCGGCGTGGCGGCATTCGTCGAGGCGATCCATTGGATCCGGGGCGTGGACGGCGACGCGCACAAGCGGCGCACCCGAAACGTCGTGCTGGTCTTCATCGGATGCTGCGCCGCCGCCGTGTTGAACCCGCACGGGATCAACCTCTACGCCTATGTCATCCAACCGCAGTTCTCCGCGGTCCAGCAGAGCTTCATCGCCGAGTGGCAGTCGCCCAATTTTCACGTGCTCCAGGAGCGCGGTCTCGAGCTGATGCTGCTGCTCATCCCGGTCGCGTTTGCCGTTCGACGCCCATCGCTGTGGGATGTCTGCCTGACCGCCGTGGTCTCGTACGCCGCTCTCGCCTCGGTGCGCCATTCGGCGTTGTTCATCGCGGCCGAGACTCCCCTGCTCATCTGGTCGTTCTCGGCGGGATGGCAACGACTGCCGTCGACGCGTCGTGTGACAGAGTGGATCACGGCGCGATCGGCGGAGGTCCTCACCGCGACTGCGGCAGTACTGGTCATCGCCGTTCTCGGCACCGGGCTGTTCGTGCGCTCGACGCTGTCCGGACAGACGAGAGCGACGGCGGCCAACTTTCCGGTGGGAGCATCCGATTGGCTGGCGTCGCACCCGACGATCGGCACCAGGATGTTCAACCAGTACGGCTGGGGCGGCTATCTGATCTTTCGTTTCTTCCCCGATCCCAACCGGCGGGTGTTCTCATTCGGTGAGGCGACCCTGCTCGGTACCACCGTCATGCAGCAGGTGAGCGACGTCGAGCTCGGGAATCCCGACTGGCAGCGGATCTTCGCTCATTACGGCATCGACTATGTGATCGACGTCCCCGGAGCGCCCGAGGTGCTGGCGCTGCAGGTCGACCCGCAGTGGACGCAGGTGTACGACGACGGCTTTGCCGTGATCATGGTGAAGAATTCGGCGCTCGCCGCAGCGCCGTAGGCGCGGCGACATGAGCCTGTTTCCACCCCTGTTATCGCCCCGGCGCGTGTGGCAGCACCTCGTCGGCAACCAGATGCAGCTGATCGAGGTCGGTGATGTCGAGCACCTGCAGGTAGAAGCGGTCAACCCCGGTCGCGGCGAACCGGCCGAGCTTGTCGAGCACTTCGTCAGGGGTGCCCGCGACTCCGTTCTCGCGCAGCTCGGCGACGTCGCGCCCGATCGCCGCCGCGCGCCGCGCGATCTCGTTGCCGTCGCGGCCGCAGCACAGGGTCTGCGCCGCCGACCAGGTCAGCGCCGCGGGATCGCGGCCTGCATCCGCGCAGGCTTTCCTGACTCGATCGTGGATGTCGCGCGTGGCGTCTATTGACCTGAATGACACGTTGTATTCATCGGCGTAGGTGACCGCCAGCCGAGCCGACCGCGGACCGCCCCCGCCGCCCATGATGATCGGCGGATGCGGGTGCTGCGAGGGCCGGAGGCTGTCGGCCTGGAGGCGCACGCTGCAGGTGCGCCCGCGGTACTCGAAGGTCGCCCCGGCCGCCGCCGACCAGGTGCCGTGGAGGATGGCCAGCTGGTCCTCGAGCAGGTCGTACCGAGCGGACAGCGGTGGAAACGGCATGCCGTATGCCTCGTGCTCGTCCGCATACCAACCGGCGCCCAGACCGACCTCCAGGCGGCCGCCGCTCATCTGGTCGACCTGGGTGGCGATGATCACGAAGCTGCCAAGAGCTCGAAACGTGACCGGGGACACCATGGTGCCGAGCCGGATGGTCTGCGTGTCCCGGGCAAGCCCGGCGAGCGTGATCCATGCATCGGTGTAGCCGGGGAGTGCCGCGCCGGCACCGAATCTCAGGTAGTGGTCCGACCGGAAGAACGCGTCGTAGCCCAGCCTCTCAGCGGTGCGCGCGACAGCAAGCAGCTGGTCGTACGAAGCGCCCTGCTGCGGTTCGGTGAAGACTCGCAGCGGCATCAGTAACTGCCCGGTGCGCTCCCGTGCATCTCCATCTCCATCCTCCTCGTGCGGTTCGCGTGCTGACCGTCGATTGTCGATGAGCGACGCCGCGTCGTGCCGGAGCGGTGCGATCGGCGAGATCCTCGAGGAGAAGGGCTCTGGGAAGATGCGGTTCGTGACGACGTCGCCGCTGCATCCGGCCCTGCGTGACGCGGTCCCCAAGGTCTTCTGGCTGGACGACCCCGACGGGCCGCCGCCTTTGCCCCGGCTCGAAGGGCGCACCGAATGCGACCTTGCGGTGGTGGGCGGCGGATTCACCGGGTTGTGGTCGGCGTTGCTCGCCAAGCAGCGGCAGCCGTCGCTCGACGTGGTGGTGCTCGAGCTCCGCCGCAGTGGGACCGCGGCGTCGGGGCGCAATGGCGGGTTCTGCGACGCCAGCCTCACCCACGGATTCGCCAACGGTCTGAGCCGGTTCGCGGCCGAGCTGCGCATTCTCGACCGCCTCGGCCTCGAGAATCTCGACGCCATCGCAACCACCGTCGCCGAGCACGGGATCGACTGCGACATGGAGCGCACCGGGATGCTCGACGTCGCCACGGCGCGGTGGCAGCTCGACGAGCTCACCGACCTCGCGACGGCCATGCGCGCGCATGGATACGAGGTCGACGTGCTCGACGCCGATCAGGTGCGCGAGCAGGTGGCATCACCGACGTACCACGGAGGCATATGGGTCCACGGGCGCACGGCGATCGTCAACCCAGCACGGCTGGCGTGGGGTTTGCGCCGTGCATGTCTCGAACAGGGGGTGCGCATCCACGAGGGCACGGCGGTGCGCGCGCTCCATCGCGAGCCCGGCCGGATCCGCCTGGGCACCGCGCATGGCAGCGTCGTGGCCCGCAGGGTCGCGCTCGCGACCAACGCGGACCGCCCGCTGCTCCGACGCCTTCGACCGTTCATCCTGCCCGTCTATGACTATGTCCTGGTCACCGAACCTCTGACGGCGCAGCAGCTCGAGTTGATCCGCTGGACACATCGCCAGGGCGTCGGGGATAGCGGCAACCAGTTTCACTACTATCGCCTCACCGCCGACTCGCGAATACTCTGGGGCGGCTACGACGCCATCTACCACTTCGGCAACCGCGTCGGCGTCGAGCTCGAGCAACGCGCGGCAACCTTCGACAAGCTGGCCGGGCATTTCTTCGCAACGTTCCCGCAGCTCTCGGGTATCCGCTTCACGCACCGTTGGGGCGGTGCCATCGATACGTGCAGCCGGTTCTGTGCCTTCTGGGGCACCACCCACGACGGTCGCGTGGCATATGCGCTCGGCTACACGGGACTGGGGGTGGGCGCGTCGAGATTCGGCGCGGAGGTCATGCTCGATCTGCTCGAAGGCCGGCGGACCGAGCGAACGGCACTGCGCATGGTGCGGACCAGGCCCCTCCCCTTCCCGCCGGAGCCGATTCGCTATGGCGTCGTCCAGTTGACCCGGTGGTCGCTGGACCGCGCCGACCGACGCGGTGGACGGCGCAACCTGTGGCTCCGCGCGCTCGACCTCGCGGGTCTCGGCTTCGACTTGTAATCGCACGACGTGCGGCCGAAAGCTTCATGGCGTGTACTATCCGGGCCATGAAGCGACACGGATCGCCCACGCCCCGATGACCAGTCGCATCTTCAGCGCGATCGGCAACTTCTCGGTGCGGTTCCGCTGGCCGATCGCGATCGGGTGGGTGCTCATCACCATCGTGTCGGTGCGAGCGTTTCCCGGCCTCTCCGACGTTGCCAAGGACTTGCAGAGCAGCTTCCTGCCGGCCAGCTCACCCTCCGTGCAGGCCGAGAACCTGGCCCAACCCTTCCAGGACTTGCAGCACGGGGTTGCGACGCTGGTGGTGGCCCGTCAGGGCGCACCCCTCTCGACCGCGGACACGCAGCGGATCGCGGCGGTGGAGACCACCATCCGGGGGCTCTCCGGGGTGGTGCGGGTGCAGGACTTCGGACTCTCACCCGACCGCCACGCCGAGCAGGCGCAGGTGGTGACCGGCCTGCCGCCGTTCCGAGCCGGGAGCGACGCGATCTCCCTCGTCGCCGGTATTCGCGCGACGTTTCCGCGCGATGCGACCGGGCTGCAGTTCCATCTCACCGGCACGATCCCCGCCTTCGTCGACCAGCAGAGCCAGTCGAAGAGCTCGATGGGCGATATCCAGAAGTTCTCGCTCCTGTTCATCATCGTGCTGCTGCTCATCGCCTTCCGCGCATTGCTCGCGCCACTGGTGACCCTCATCCCGGCGGCGCTGGTCCTGACACTGGCGAGTCCGGTGATCGCCGGGGCGACCCATCTCGGCGTCCAGGTTTCGGCGATCACCCAGTTCATCCTCATCGTGCTGGTCCTCGGCGCCGGCACCGACTACGGGTTGTTCCTTGTCTTCCGAACCCGTGAGGAGCTCCGCCGAGGTCTCGAGCCGAAAGATGCGGTGCGCCGTGCCGTGGCCACGGTCGGCGAGTTCGATCACCTTCAGTGCGCTCATCGTGATCGCGGCCCTGATGTCGCTGATCATCGCCCAGTTCAACTTCTACCAGAGCCTCGGACCGGCGCTCGCCATCGGCATCGCGCTGATGCTGCTGGCGGGACTCACGCTGCTCCCCGCGCTGCTCGCGATCTTCGGCAGGGCGGTGTTCTGGCCGTCGCGGGCGCGGCTGGTGCAGAACCAACGACCCAGCGTCTACGGACGCATCGCCGCGGTCGCGGTGCGCAGGCCGCTTCCCATCGCGATCGTGGGCGCCATCCTCTTCGGGGCCATCGCGCTGGGACAGATCGGCACCACCACGGCGGGATTCGCCGATCAGTCGGCGCCGAGCGGGACCGATTCCTCCGCCGGTGACACGCTCATCTCCGAGCACTACGGCAGCGCCAACCTGAACGCCACCGAGTTTCTCTTCAAGTTCGGGTCTCCAATCTGGTCGCACGCGAATGATCTGCAGACCATCCAGTCGACGCTGGAGACCGGCGGCGGCTTCGCGACCGTCGACGGCCCGCTGACCTTCTCGGGCCAGCCACTGACGCCGGCGCAACTCGTGGCCGTGCACGACGGCGGCAACGCGCAGGCAGTTGCGGCGCTCGCACGGTTCGTCAGCTCCGACGGGCGCACCGTGCAGTTCATTGCGGTCGAGCCGCGGGGCGGCGCGCTGCCCATCGCCGACGTTCCCTCGGCGCGCGCGCTGGCCACCCGGACCGGCTCGAGCGTCAACGCCGTGAACAGCGGAGTGTTCGGCATCCAGCCCTTCGCCTACGACGTCGACCAGCTGTCGTCGTCCGATCTGTGGCACATCATCCCGGTGGTGGCGATCCTCATCGCCATCCTGCTTGCGATCGTGATGCGCAGCCTCGTCGCGCCACTCTACCTGGTGACCAGCGTGCTGCTCTCATACCTCGCGGCGCTCGGTCTGACCGCGCTGATCTTCGTCCACTTCGGCGGCCAGTCCGGCATCAACTTCGTCTTACCGTTCCTCATGTTCGTCTTCCTCATGGCGCTGGGATCTGACTACAACGTGCTGGTCATGACGCGCATCCGAGAGGAGTCACACCATGCGACGACTCGCGACGCGGTGCGGCGCGCCATCGGCGCCACCGGCACGACGGTAACCACGGCGGGACTCATCCTGGGCGGGACGTTCGCCGTGCTCGCGTTCGCCGGCGGCGGCGCATCCGGCGGGTCGCAGATTCAGCAGATCGGGTATGGCGTCGCCTTCGGCGTGGTGATGGACACCTTCGTGGTCCGAACCATCCTCGTGCCGGCGTTCGTCGTTCTCCTCGGCCGGCGCAACTGGTGGCCGTCGCGGCTCTGGCGCGACGGAGAACCCGCAGGCGTAGACGCCGCGGTCATCGCACCTCCAGAGCCTGTGGCAGTCGCGGTTGGAGGGGACCGATGAGCAGCATTCGCGACCTGAAGAACGCGCTGTGGGCATCGCACCGTCGTCTCGTTGCCGCAGCGGCGTCGATACCATCTGACCAACTGGTGAGCCCGTCGTACTGCACCGACTGGACGATCGCGCAGGTGCTCTCGCACATCGGCAGTGGCGCCGAGATCTTCGGATTGCTCCTCGACGCCGGGCTCGCCGGCAGCGATCCTCCAGACCGGACGGCCTTCTCGACGATCTGGGACGCATGGAACGCGATGACACCCCAGGAGCAGGGGCGGACGAGCATCACTGTCGACGCCGCCTTTCTCGAGCGCCTCGACTTGATCCCCGATGATCGCCTCGAGACACTGCGGATGATGCTGTTCCGACACCCGGGCGACGCCGCCGGTCTGCTCGGGATGCGCCTGTCCGAGCACGCGATTCATACCTGGGATGTCGTGGTCATGGATGACCCCTCGGCGACCATTCCCCAGGACGCCGTCGCCCTCATCATCGATCGGCTCGATCAGGTCGCGGCACGCACCGGCAAGACGGAAACGGGGCCAATCGAGGTGGCGGTCACGACCTCGGATCCGGTTCGGACGCTCCGGCTGTCAGTGTCAGACGCGGTGACCCTGTCTCCGGCGGACGGGGGCGCGTCGGGCGCCACATTGCGAATCCCGGCCGAGGCGCTGTTCCGGCTCGTCTACGGTCGCCTGGACCCTGCGCACACGCCGGCGTCCGTCGCCGCTGAAGGCGTCGAACTCAACACGTTGCGGGCGGTGTTTCCAGGCTTCTGAGCTCGCGGGTTACCTTGTCGCACGCGCAGGACCCTTTTCCCGCGTCGACCCGTATTAAGGACGTGTCGAGCATGACCGCAGAGCAGCACACCCGCGCACCGAGCCGGATCGACGGCGCCCGGCAGAGCGCGCTCGCCGACGAGTTCGAAGCGGAGTTGCGTCCGTTGATCCCCCTGGCCCTGCGCCTTGCGGCGGGGATGCGTCTCGACCGCCAAGATGCCGAGGACGCCGTGCAGAGCGCGGCGCTGCGCGCCTGGACCAAACGAGCGAATCGCCATCCTGGCACCGACCTCCGGCCCTGGTTTCTCGCCATTGTTGCCAATCAGTGTCGCGAGACCCGCCGCGCGCGCTGGGCGGCCGTGCTCCGCTTCGCCAACCCGCCTGAGGTCGAAACCCCGACCGCCGACGCCGCGGGCGCCATCGACCTCGTGCAGGCGCTGCGCGGGATGCCGCCGCGGATCCGGCTGGCCGTCGTCGCCCGCTACTACCTCGACCTCTCCTTCGACGAGGTCGCGTCCGTCTGTGGATGCTCGGTCGGGGCGGCCAAATCTCGCGTCCGTCGCGGCGTGCGGAGCCTGTCCGACACGCTTGGTTTGCAGGAGTTGTGACATGAGCAGCAACGACATCGATCGCAGCCTGCGCGACCGGCTGCGGGACGCCATCGATCCCAGGGTTCCGGGACCCGAGGCGGCCGACCGGGTGATGGGCGCGGTGGCGCGAGCAGCATCCACCGACCGCGTGCGCGGCACCGGCGAGTCGAGGATCGGTCGTGGACTCGGCACGCTCCTGGTGGCGTCGCTCGTCGTGCTGCTCGTAGGCGGTGCGCTCGGAATCAGCCTCGCGTTGCGGGGCCGCACCCTCCCCGCTCCGGCCGGTCATACCAACCCACAGCTCGCGCTGCCAACCCCTTCGATCCCGCCGTCGTTTTCACCGCTGCCGTCACCGTCGCCCTCATCGCCGGCCGGGCTCGCCGCCTGCCGGAGCAGTGATCTCACAGCGCACTTCGCCGACCAGAATGGCGCTGCCGGCACCCTGAGTGGCGACATCGTACTCGAGAACAGCAGCAAGACCTCCTGCACCATGGACGGTTACACCAATCTGCAAGGCATCGCTCATGGTCACGTGACTCAACTCGGGGTGACCCATAACGCAACCGGCATTTTCGGCAACAACGGCAAGCAGCCTGTGCCACGGCTCGTGACCCTCGCGCCCGGCCATAACGCATACGTTGATGTCTTGTACTCCGACGTCCAGAGCACCCCGAAGGCGTGTCCGTCATACACTGGGCTGCTCGTCACGCCGCCGAACGGCGGGCCAGGCTTGATGGTCGCCCCGCAGAGGCTTGCGTTTTTCATCCTCTGCTCGTCGGTGTATGCGGCGATCTGGATCGACGAGGCGCCGGTCAGCTCGGTCTCGTATTTCGCTCATTACCCGTAGAGATCCCCTCGACGTCCCGCCGGCTCACGGCGAGATAGGCGACCACGCCTCCGACCAGGATCGCGGTGCCGATGCTCACCGCTCCGGTCCCCCAGGCCAGCCCGCTTCGGGCATGCGACACGCCGAGCCAGTCCGCGAACGAGGCCCCGAGCGGCCGGGTCAGGATGTAGGCGAACCAGAACGCGACGATCGCGTTAAGGCCAAGCCAGCGGTGGGCGACGGCCGGTACCGCGATCAACCCGGCGAACATCACGCCCGACAGCAGAAAACCCAGGTGCAGCGTGGTCGCGGTCATGTCCCCGGCGGCGGTGCCGAGCGCGAACGTGGTCATCACCGTCAGCCAGTAGCACGCCTCGCGGCGCGGGCTGTCGATGGTATGGATGGACAGCGTCCGCTCGGTGGCGTACCAGACGGTAAACACGGCGGTCAGCGCAACCGCGAAGAACACCGTCGAGACCACGTACGGAATCAGGAGTTCGACGTGGAGGAAGTCGGCGGCCATGGTGCCGAAGATCGCCACCATCGCGACCGCCAGCCAGTAGATCCACGCGTTGTACCGCCGCGCCCCAAACTGCATGACCAGCGCGATCGCGATACCGACCGCCCCGATGGCGACGGCGACGACCGGGGCGAGGGCGTGGACCAGGAAGTCCGAGGTGGCCTCTCCGAGCCCGGTCGTCAACACCTTGGCGACCCAGAAGAGGGCGATGACCTCCGGAACCTTCCTCAGGAACCGACGCTCGCGAGCGACCGACAGTTGGGGAATGCCCATGACCATGCTGAAACCGATGCGGCTGCGAAAGAGCTACGTCGATCCGGACGCCCGGCGTCAGCCCAGGCGTTCGACCGGTGCGGAGTGTAACGGCATCGGCGCGATCGCGATCCTGTCCCGCCCGTCGCGCTTGGCCTGGTACATGGCCCTATCGGCTGCCGCCACGACGTCATCCATCTCCTGACCGTGATCCGGAAAGACCGCGACCCCGATCGACGCGGTGACCCGCCTCAGCTCCGACGTGGGGGCGTGAAGCTCGGCCATCGCCACCTGGAGGGCCTGGGCGACTCGCATGGCGCCCTCGGCGGTTGAATTCGTGAGCACGATGAGAAATTCCTCGCCGCCGTAGCGAACCGCGTAGTCGCTGTCACGAACGACGCGCCGCACGGCGCGCGCCACCGAGCGCAACACGGAGTCCCCGGCGGCATGACCCGCGGTGTCGTTGATCTCCTTGAAATGGTCGAGGTCCATCAGGAGAATACCCACGCCCGCTCCCGTGCGAAGGCTCTGCGACATCACGCGGGGCCCCATGTCGCGCCACCAGCGAATGTTGAAGAGACCGGTCAACGCATCGGTGAGGGCGCGACGCTCGAGCTCCCCATACATCTGCGCGTTGCTCCACGCGGCGGCGGTGATGAATCCGATGAGCGCGCAACGCTCGAGATCCTCCTCACTGAAGGCATCGAGCCCGTCGCGCCAGACGTCGAGCATGCCAAGGCGCTGATCGCCGGCCACCAGCGGTATCGCCAGCAGCGACTCCGGCTCGCGTCGGGTGCCCGGAATCGTCGACGCCGCGGGGTGGGAGTCGGTGTCGGCGCAGCGATACGGCTGGCCGCGCCCGAAGGCCCACCCGGTGATGCCCTCGTTCAAGGAGATCTCGGAATCGACCAGGCCCTCGGTGCCGTCGCCGGCAAGCACGCGCGGCTTGAAACGATGACGCTCCCAGTCGGCCTCGAAGAGTGCGAGGCGATCGATCGACATCACCTGGGCGAGGCGCGCCGCCGCCACCTGGAGGATCCGCTCGGGATCGTGCTCGGCCTGGAGCGTGCGCGCAGCCTCGACGAGGAAACGCGCAAAGCTGCGGTCATCGAGGCTGGTGACGCCCGACGCGGGGAGCGGCGTCAGTTCGATCGGCGCGCGCAGGGTGTCGCCACGCTCCTGGAGGACGCGCACCTCGCGGCGCTGAAACCACGCCACCGGGACCACGTCGTCGGAGGGTTCCGCAAGCTCGGGATCCACGACCAGCGGGCGCGCGAGATGCGGTCCGACGCCGTACTGGACCCCCAGCTCG
This sequence comes from Candidatus Dormiibacterota bacterium, assembly GCA_963768105.1. Lineage (GTDB taxonomy): Bacteria > Chloroflexota > Dormibacteria > Aeolococcales > Aeolococcaceae > Palsa-851. The sequence goes on from CAVYGR010000009.1 coordinate 150,691, forward strand.
GCCAGCGCCGACGCGGTGGCCTTGGTATCGATCCCGCGTGCGACGATCCGGCCCCCGAGTCGGGCGACGAACACGACGGCGGCGGCGAGATGGGCCTTCCCCACCTCGTTGCCGATCACCCGGGGTGCCACCTCGGGATCGAGAAAGACGAAATCGGGTCGCAGGTCCGCGATCAGGCCGCGGTCGAGCGTCGGCGACATGACCCCATCGACTGCGAGCAGATACCCGAGCTCCTGGAGCTCGCGCAGTCGCGCCATCGAGACGTCGTCGAGATCGGTTTCCACGTCACTCTGGACGATCCAGGCGAGCTCGCCCGGATTCACGCCCAGGCCCCGGGCCTCCACGAGGATGGTGAAGTCGGGGGCCGAGAGCACCTTGCGAGGCAGCGGGACCAGGAGCACAGCGGGTCCGGTGTGCTGCGCGAGCCCGAGCGCCGCGAGGATCACCGCGTCGGTCGCCACGCCCGCCGGTCGCGGCAGCGCCTCGTACCCCAGATCGACGCGGTCGATGAGGTCGATGACTGGCTGCAAGGCCACGCCCGGCCGCAGCTCCCCGGTGACGCGGTCGGGTGACTCGCTGCCCCTCACTACTGCTTTCAAGCTCCCCATAGGTTCCTGCTCTGGCCCGCACGCTTCCCACGCGGTGACCGTCACACCTTCGCACCGACCGGTCGACAAACCTGTCTCGCCGGTCTCTCGTGTCACGGTCCGATTGTCTTAAGACCACTGCGACGCGGCGCTCTCCCAAGCCATGACGAGGTCGTAACGCAACCGGCAGAACGCGGTGGCCGTGATCGCACACAGGCAGCGTTGGCCCCGCGTCGCCGGCGCGGCGGCGGGAGGCGACGGCCACCGCGCCGAGACACCCGAGTCGGCGAGGCTACGCGCTGCGTGCCTCAGCGGCGGGCATCTCGATGCGCGCCGCCGGGCGCCCGAGGACGTAGTACACGGCGCCGATCACGATGATCACAACGACCACCACCAGCGTGATCCAGTCGTAGTTGAAGAGCACCGCTCTCGGGCTCGTGATACCGGATGGCAGGAGGATGTTCACCAGCATCGCGGTGAGCCACACCACGCCCGCGACCATCACCGGGATGGCCCACGGACCGAGCTTGAACGCACCTTGCGGCTGCCAGCCACGCAGCCGGGCGATCAGCGCGGCAAGCACGACCAGCAGGAACGAGAGGTAGATGCCGGAGACAGCGAACGAGACCAGGAGTACGAGCGCATTGACGTGCGCGGGGATGGTGATGAACCCGATCGCGATGTTCTTGGACGGCGTGACACGCGCCAGCAGCGCGAATAGCGCGGGGATCACGGCCGCGACGATGAGCGCGTTCGCGGGAGTGCGGAAACGTGGTGACACGCGCGCCAGCGTGCCACTCGCCGGCAGCGCGTGGTCGCGGCTGTACGAGTAGATGACCCGCGCGGCGGCGGCTTGAATCGCGAGCCCGCAGCTGAAGAACGCGAAGCAGACAACGAACAGCGCGAGGTCCTGGATGACCTGGCTCGAGACGTTGGATGAGATGAGGAAGGGCACTCCTCCAATCGCCGTCTGCGAAAGCCCGTTCTTGCCTGCGGGGATTGACAGGATCAACGCCGCCACCAGCACGAAGCTGGTCACGCCGGCCACGAGCAGGGAAGTGATGATGGCGCGGGGCACGCGGCGGGACGCATCCACCACCTCCTCGGCGACATCGCCGGCCGACTCGAAGCCGTAGAAGATGTAGACGTGCGCGAGGATCGCCACGAAGGCAGCGCCGAGCCACCAATTGCCGCTGAAATCAACGCCGAGCGGATTGGTCGCAGCCGTCTCGGCGCCCTGGGTGGTGAACAGGTAGTCGAGCCCGTGGTGGAAACCGACAACGCCCAGGAGGATGGCGATCCCGAACGTCCCGATAATCTCGAAATACACGCCGATCTGTGAGATCCGGCCGAGAAAGTTGACGCCACCGACGTTGAAGAACAGCTGGATGAGGATCAACACAACAGTGAAGATGAGGATCTGGTTGGGATCGGCGGTGTTGATGTTGGTGTGGAAGAGATTGTTAAGCAGCGGCCCTGCATAGATCACCAGCCCCGTGTCGACCGATGCAACCGTGATGATCAAGGCCCACCCGTAGATCCAGCCGACCCACCATCCGTACCCGGGACCGATCAGGTTCTTGCCCCACTGAAACAGGGCACCTGCGATCGGGTAGTGACTTCCAAGTTCGGCGAACACGAACGCCACGAAGAGCTGCCCGACCACGACGATCGGCAGCAGCCAGAGGTACCGCGGGCCCCCTGCGCCCACCCCGAAGGCAAAGAGCGAATAGATCCCGACGACCGGGGAGATGTAGCAGAAGGCGACCGCGAAGTTCTCGAACAGATTGAGGACACGCTTCAACTCCGGGCGGTACCCGAACCTGGCGAGTTGCGCGGCATCCGCGTCTCCCTGATCCGGCGCTGCCACTACAGGTCCACCGCTCACTGGTGCCTCCTCGTGTGGCGCCGCTCCCGCCAGCGACGCGCCGGCGAAGTATCAGCCACGGAGTGTGGTGTCCGCAATAGGTCAGGCGTTCAGGGCGTGCTGTTGCACGCAACCCCGCCGGGCGCCACATGTCCTCAGACTCGCCCCACCCATGTCGAGTCTCCTCTCCCCGTTTGCCGCGATGGCCTCCGCCGTCGCCCTCGGGGTCGCCGATTTCAGCGGCGGCCTAGCCGGCCGACGATCCAGTGCGCCGAGCGTCGCCCTGGACGTCGAACTGGTCGGGCTGGCGGTTGCTCCGCTCGCGTTCGTGCTCCTGCCCCACGGGTGGGATCCGCAGGCCGCGTTGCTGGCGGTCACCGGCGGTGTGGTCGGCGGCATGGGTTTGATCGCCTTCTACCGGGCGATGTCGGTGAGCCTCATCGGCGTGGTCGCGCCGATCACCGGATTTGTCGCCGCCGCGCTGCCGGTCGCGATCGGGCTCATCGGCGGCGACCGCCTCGGCGCCTGGCAGCTGGCGGGCATCGTCATCGGCCTCTTCGCGCTCGTCCTGGTGACGGGAGCGGGGACAGAGCGCGCGGAGAACGCCGGCACCGGGATCATCCTGGCGGTTTTCGCCGGCGCCACATTCGGTCTCTTCTTCACGCTCTTTCATGCGGCGAGCCATGCCGGCTTCACGGCGTTCATCAGCGGGCGCCTGGGGTCGAGCCTGTCGGCGGTCGTTGCCGGCCTGGTGAGCGGCGCCCCCGTCGTCGTACGACGCAGCGCGTGGCGCATCATCGTGTTCGCCGGGCTGGTCGACGGCTCCGGGGTGATGCTCTACCTCTTCGCCTCGCACGGCGGACTGCTCTCGATCACCGCCGTGCTCACGTCCTTCTATCCCGCGTTCACCGTGCTTTGCGCGCGAGTCATCACGCACGAGCGACTCACGCGATCGCAGGCGCTGGGTGCGGTGATGGCCCTCGGGGCGATCGCGTTGATCGCCGTGACGTGAGACGTCCGCCCGACGCGTGAGTCAAGCGTTCGCTGAGATCCCCAGCGCGCGCCGGATGAACTCGAGCTCGAGCCGCAGGAGGTTCTCGGCGATCACCGCATCATTCGCCATGTGCGTCGCGCCGCTGAGCGGCAGCACCACATGGGTCCGGCCGGCCCCCAGGAGCGCCGCGGAGAGACGCAGCGTGTGCGCCACCACCACGTTGTCATCGCTCAGACCGTGGATGAGCATCAGCGGCCGCTGCAGACGGGCAGCGTCGTCGAGGAGCGACGTCCGCTCGTAGTTGGCCGGTTCATCGTCGGGCAGACCAAGGTACCGCTCGGTGTAGTGCGTGTCGTAGAGGCGCCAATCGGTGACGGGAGCGCCCGCCACCGCGACGTGGAACACATCGGGCCGGCGCAACACCGCGAGCGCGGCCAGGTAGCCGCCGAACGACCACCCGCGGATCGCGACTCGCGACAGGTCGAGGTCCGGCCACTCCGCGGCCGCCGCATGCAGGGCATCGACCTGGTCTTCGAGAACCGGCGTCGGCACGTCCCCGCGGATGACGCGGGCCCACGCCGGTCCGCGTCCGGGTGTTCCCCTGCCGTCGACAACGAGCACCGCGAAACCCTGGTCCGCAAACCACTGGGACACGAGATACTGCCCCGCGGAGGCGACCACCTTCTGACTGCCGGGACCGCCGTAGGGGTCGAGCAACACGGGAAGCCGTGCGCTGCCCGGCTGGTGCGCGTGCGGTAACACGATGGCGGAGCGGAGGTTGCGGTCTCCGAGGGCCGCGAGACGCACGTTGAGCGTGATCGCGGGAGTCTCGGCGCGGGACTCGATCTGCGCCACCACCCGGTCGTCGGCGTGCACCGAAATGCGGGGTCCAGCGGCCTCGAGCTCGCGACGAACCAGCACAGTGGTACCGCCGGCGCGACGCGCGTCGGCGACACCGCCGGCGGTCAGATCGCGGAAGCGTTGGGTGACTCCATCGCGCCGCGACCATGTGTAGACACCCACCTCGGTCGGGTCGGCCGAGGCGCTGAACAGCACGACGTCGGCATCGACGTCGAGCACCCCACGCACCTCCAGTTCCGTGGGCGTGACCGCTTCATCGCCGATGAGCAGACGTTTCGCGCCATCTCGGTCGACGCTCCAGACGATCGTGCCGTCGCCAAGGCGCGCGGGGACGCCGTCGACGATGTCGACCCATGCGTCGTCGTGGTCCTCGCGCACCACCGCCGTCTCACCGGTGTCGGCATCCACCTCGAGGATCTGCACGACGCGCTGATCGCGACGCTGCACCGCGATGAGGAGTCCGTGCTCGGACCAGCTGACGCCGGTCACATACTCGAAGACCGCCCTCTCCCAGCGCACCGGCACCGAAGCGCCGTCGAGGCGAAGGACATGAAGTGTGACCTCGGCATTGGCGGTCCCTGCCTGCGGGTACGCCACCTCCTTCGGCGGCAGGCTCGGGTTGGTCGGGTCAGCGATGTGCCAGCGCTGCACACGCGAGACATCAACCCGCGCCGCAAGCAGGCGCGATCCGTCGGGCGCCCACCAGTACCCTGCCTGCCGTTTCATCTCCTCGGCGGCGACGAACTCGGCCAGGCCGTAGCTCACGTGCTCGTTCTCGGGCGTGGCGATGCGGTGCGCAGCCGTTCCATCCACCCCGATGACGTTGAGGGCCGCTCGCTTGACGTACGCAACGGAGGCACCGGTGGGGTCGAGTTGTGGGTCGACGGCCATGCCACCGGCCGGCAGCTCGGCCAGCGCGCCCGACGCAAGGTCGACGATGTGCAGCCGTCCGCCAAGGTCGAATGCGGCTCGCGTCAACGGTCGATCGACGGAGAAACGCACGATCCCGACCGACCGCTCGCGAGCGCGCTCACGGCGAGCGCGTTCCTCGGGGGGCATTGCATCACCGGTGTCTCCACGCAGGTCGTCCGGATCAACCAGCAGGCGCTCGTGACCGCTCTCGATATCGAGGATCCAGAGACACGTCGTTGGATCACCTCCGTCGCGCGTGCGCAGAAAGGCAACGCGGCGACCGTCGGCTGCGATCGAGAAATTTCGGGGGACCCCGAGTGAGAAGCGCCGCGTTCGCGCGTGCTGTCTCGGAAACGTCTCCGCCATCAGGCGGTCGCGGACCGCCGGATCTCCACCCAGGCAAGGCCATGCAACGCGAACCGGACGCGCTCCTTCGCGTTCACGACGACGATGAGCACGTTCTCGCACGTGGCGCAGCGCAGCACCGCTCCGGGAGAGCTCGGGTACATGTACAGGTGTTGCTCACCAACATCGCCGATAGCGCCGCACGAGGCGCACGCGCCCCGCGCGGCGGTCACATCGTCGACGAAGAGCTCCTGCAGAACGCCTGCCATGGCGTTGCCGTCGAGCTTCAGCCGTGTCTCGTGACTGCTCATCTCAGCCTCCCGTCGGTCCGAATCGCTCGGTCTTGATCCGCGCCGCGTCGTGGCCGAGTTGCACGAGCGCCTCCGCGACCGACTCCACCAGCGGCGTCGGACCGCAGACAAAGGTCAGCGCATGCTCCCACGGCGGCCATGCCACCGCGTCGAGCATCTCGCGGTCAACGCGCCGCCGGTACCCCGACCAACCCGGGGGCTGCTCACGGGTGAGCGTGTAGCGCAGCTCGAGCCCGTCGTTGGCTGCCGCGAGCCCATCCAGCTCATCTCGATAGATGAGGTCATCCAGCGAGCGCGCGGAGTAGAGGAGCCTGGTGGGAACCGAACTGCCCCTGGCTGCTCGATGGCGAACCATCGCCATCAACGGGCAGACGCCCGAACCGCCCGCAACGAGGAGCAGCGGACCGCCGATCGTGACCTCCCAGACGAAGTACCCACCGATCGGGCCGCGGAACTCGAGCATGTCGCCGACCCGCACCTCACCCGTGAGGAACGGCGAGACCTCGCCGTCGTCGATACGTTCGACGGTCACCGTGATGCGCTTGGCGTCGTCCGGCGGCGATGCGATCGAGTAGCTTCGCTGCGTCTGATATCCATCGTCCGCGGTGAGACGCACGTCGACGTGCTGGCCGGCAAGGTGGCCGGGCCAATCCGGGACGTCCATGACCACGCTGCGAACACGCGGGGTCTCATCGATGAGCTCGGCGACCTCACCGACACGCCAGCTCAGTCGCCGCTGTAGCGCTGCTCCTGCCATGGGTCCCCATACATGTGATAGCCGTATGTCTCCCAGAACCCGGGGGCATCGTCGTTCATCAGCTGGAGGCCCCGCACCCACTTCGCGCTCTTCCACAGGTAGAGATGGGGCACGAGCAACCGGGCCGGTCCTCCGTGCTCGGGCTCGAGCGGCTGGCCGTCGTAGGCGAAGGCGATCCACGCCTTGCCACCGGTGAGATCTTCGACGGGCAGGTTCGTGGTGTAGCCACCATCGCTGAACGCCATCGCGTAGTCTGCCGCCGAGTCCACGCCGGCGAGGAGCGTGTCGATCGAGACGCCCTCCCACGCCGTGTCGAGTTTTGACCACTTGGTCACGCAGTGAAGGTCACGCGTGATCTTTTCGCTTGGGAGATCACGAAACTCCGTCCATGTCCAGCGTTTGGGGTCGTCGACCTCGCCGGTGATCGAGAAGGTCCACTCCGACAGTGGCGTGTGGGGTGTGGGACCCGCCGAGAGCACCGGAAAGTCCCGCACCAGGTATTGACCCGGTGGAAGACGGTCGCTCACCGAAGGGTCGCGTGGCCTGCCTTTGAATCCCCTCGTCACAAATCGCATCTCGATACACAGAGTACCCGCGCGCTCGCGCAGCGTGCCCAGCGCAGACGCCGCGCGCGGCCGACCCAGGCGCGTTCTCCCTCAGCCGGTTGCCAGCGCGCGGAGCGCAAAGAGCAGCGTCAGGACCGCGCCTCCCGCAAGCCAGACGCGCTCGTCGCGCCCGCCGAGCCGCTTCCCGACTGCCATCGCCAGCGGGAGCGCGACCAACGTCGCCGCCCCGTACAACCAATGCAGCAACTGGTGCGGCCCGCTGCCGGTCGCCACCAGAACGATGCCCACGACGATCTGGACGGCGATTGCCACAATCGTGATTCGAAGCAAGAAGCGAACAGCAGGGAGGGCCCGCTCCCGGAGCAGGCTCACGATCGCCGCGACCGAGACACATCCGGCGAGAACGATCACCCCGAAACCGAAAACAGCGTGGACCTGCACCGCCGTATGGTAGGAGCGCAGCGTGTGGCGGGTCGGTTGCTTCCCGGGGCACGCCAAGGTGCCGGGGCGTTGCGGCCCCAGCACTGGCGCGTCGCGTGATCGGCCGGGAGTTCCCGACCGAGGGATCAGGCGGCTTGCTTTGCCGTGGTCTTGGCCGGCGTCACGCCGCTGGCCTTGATCAGCCGTAGCGCCACGCCCTTCTGGGCGTCGAGCACCTGGGTGATGAAGTCGAACGACCGCTCCACGTACTCGGCGGGCGACGGAAGGTTTTCGGGGGTGGTCGGCACGGCGCGGACCGCCTCGATGAGCTTGGCCTGGGTCTCGCCGGCGTTCTCCATGGCGGTGAGCACCTGCTTCTGGACGTTGGCGATGTAGCTCTGGTATTCGGTCATGGTGTGATCTCCTTGAGTGGTCGGCTTGTCTGTTGCGCTTAGTCTACCAAGCACTCGCTACTTTTGTCAACCATCCTACCGGTTGGGCCACCAAGCGCTACACTTTGAGGTGATGCCGGCTCCCCCTCCTCCTTTCAAGTCGGTGGGCGACTTCATCCGCACCCAGAGAGAGCTGATGTCGCTCTCCATGCGCCAGCTCGCCGAGCTCGCTCAGGTCTCGAACCCCTACCTGAGTCAGATCGAACGCGGCGTGTACACGCCCTCGGCGCAGGTGCTCAAGGGCATCGCGGATGCTCTCGACATGTCCGCCGAGACGCTGTACCGGGAGGCCGGCCTGCTCGACGACACGGTCGAGCGCCCGGGGCAGAGCGTCGAGGACGCCATCCGGGTCGATCCGCGCCTGACCCAGGAGGGCAAGCAGGCGCTGATCCAGGTCTATCGAGGACTGGTGGGCTCACAGCCGCCGGCCGAGCGTCCGGCCGCGAAGCGATCTCGCCAACCCCGCCGGAAGGCCAAGCCCGCCGGGTAGTCAGCCCCCCGGCTTTTTGGCGTGCCCCTCAGGGCGCCGGGACATGGTGCTGCGCTTCTTCGACCCGGCCCGGAATCGCGAGCCCTCCTCTCCCTTCACGTACCGGCCGGGACCAGGCTCGCCGCGCGGCATCGGCGGGGGCTGCACCAGCTTCCCCGAGCGCGCCTCGGCCCAGGCGACCCAGTCCTCCCACCAGCTGCCGTGAACACGTTCTGCGCCGCGCCGCCAGATGTCCGCATCCATCCCTCGCCTCGTCCGCGGCCGCGTCCAGTACTCCGACTTAACATTGCCCGGAGGATTCACGATGCCGGCAACGTGCCCGCTCGAGGTCAGCGTGTAGCGGACGTCGCCACCGACATGCTGGCTGATCAGATACGAGCCCTTCCACGGGGCAATGTGGTCGTTCTCCGCACCGAGCACGTACAAAGGCTGTTTGATCTTCGTGAGATCGATCGGGGTCTCCCCGATGGTGAACGCGCCAGGGCGGATGAGCAGATTCTCGACGTAACAGGTTCGCAGATACTGCGTGTGCATCCGGGCCGGCATGTTCGTGTTGTCGGCGTTCCAGGCCAGGAGGTCGAAGGCAGGCGGATCCTTGCCCAGATACCAGTTGTTGACGACGTACGACCAGACAAGGTCGTTGCCACGCAGCCAGTCGAAGGTCTGCGCCATGGTCGATCCCTCGAGATAGCCGACCTTCTGCAGGTTTTTCTCGAGACGGAGGATGCTGTCGCGATCGGCGAAGACTCCGAGCGTGCCGGGAACGCTGAAGTCGACCAGCGTGTTCGTCAGCGTCATCCAGCCGACCCGTTTCGACTGGTTCTTCGCCGCAAGGTGGGCAAGACCGATTGTCGACATCGTACCGCCGAGACACAGTCCGACGATGTCGACCACGGGCTCATGCGTGATCGCGGTGACCTCCTCCAGCGCCGTGATCAGCCCCAGGCGTAAATAGTCATCCCAGCTGACGTCCCGCATCGAGGCATCCGGGTTGCGATAGCTGATGCAGAACACTGTGAAGCCGTGCTGCACCGCGTACTCGATGAAGGATCGGCCGGGCGCAAGATCCATGATGTAGTACTTGTTGATCCATGGCGGGCTGCACACGATCGGCTGAGCGTGCACGAGATCGGTTTGCGGCTCGTACATCAGTAACTCGATGAGATCGTTGCGCAGCACGACGCGACACGGCGTCGCCGCCAGGTTCCCACCGACCGTGAACGGCGTGGTGTCGACCTGGCGTGGCCTGCCACCGTTGTGCATCAGGTCGTCGACGAGGTGTCCGGCTCCCGCGACAACGCTCTGCCCGCCGGTGTCGAATGCCTCCTTCCATACAACGGGATTTGCCCAGGGCAGGTTGGTCGGCGCCGCGGCGTCGAGCATCATGTCCACCGCGAACCGCGCCTTGTTGCGATGAAGTGGTGACGCATGCGAGGTGTCGATCAGGTCGTCGGCCCAGCGGACGATTCCGAGGTAGCTCTCGGCCATGGCGCGGAACCACGGGTTCAACTGCCATGCCCGGTCGGCGAAGCGCTGGTCCCCGGGGGCGAGCCTGCCGTCGTGGCGAAGTCCCACCGCGCTCCGCACAGCTCTGACACCCACCTCCGTTTGCTGTGCCCAGAGTTCGAAGGCGGCGCGGGCAACGCGGAGCGGCCGGTGCATGATGTCGTCGAGGAACACCGCGCGCAGTGCCCCGCCGAAGTCGCTCGGGTCCAGGGCCGACAGCAGCGCCGTGTAGGCGGCGTCCTCGGTCGTGTCCTCGGTCAACGGCGCCTCACGTGAACATCCCGCCGTTCACGGTGTATATCGATCCGGTGATGTACGAGGACTCGTCCTCGAGCAGGAACCGGACCACCCGCGCCACCTCGTCCGGCCGCCCCAGGCGCCGCAGCGGCACCTTCTCGATGATGCTGTCGAGGATGGGCTGTGGGATCGCGGCCACCATCTCCGTCTCGATGAACCCGGGCGCCACGCAATTGACAGTGATGCCCTTGCGAGCCGTCTCGAGCGCGAGGCTTTGGGTCAACCCCAGGAGCGCCGCTTTGGACGCTGCATAGTTGGCCTGTCCGATATTGCCCGTCTGGCCGATCACCGAGCTGACGTTGACGATGCGCCCACTGCCGCGCTCGAGCATGTGATCCAACACGGCCTTGACCATGTAGAACGCCCCTGAGACGTTGATGCGCATCACGCTGTGCCAGTCCTCGGCCGACATCTTGCGAACCGTCTTGTCGATGGTGATGCCGGCATTGTTCACGAGAAAGTCCACCCGCCCCTGATCGCGCAGGACTTCGTCGACAACACGAGCGCAGTCCTCGGGGGCACCGACGTTACCCTGGTGCAGGGAGATGGATGCTCCCTGAGCCGTCAGCTCGCGCTGCAACTGCGCCGCGGAATCGGTGTCGCGGTTGAACCCCGCGGCGACGTGTGCACCAAGGCGAGCCAGTTCAAGCGTGATCGCGGCGCCGATCCCACGGGTGCCGCCGGTGACGATCGCGACCTTACCGGCAAACGGGAGCGACACCACCGCATCGCCGGCGGCCGGTTCCACGACGGCCATAGCCGACCCATGGTAGTGCACCCTCGGTCGGCTCCGCTAGGCTTGGGGCATGGTCACCGACCCGCGCAGCCGGCCGCAACAGCAGCCACCGCGCGCGGGACAGCGGCCTCCGCCCGGGCCGGGATACAACCCCATTCGGTGGAGACGTTTCTGGCTCATCTTCGCCGCGTTGCTGCTGGCGAACATCATCATCTCGACCATCCTCCAGGGCCTGAGCCAGCCCCAGTCGGTGACCATCCCCTACAACGTCTTCATCGCGCAGGTTGGCTCGGGAAACGTGGTGAGCATCACCGCCACCGGCGATTCGATCACCGGGACCGCCAGAACCGCGATCAGTGTTGCCGGACAGCCGAAAGCGACCAACTTCGTGACCCAGCGTCCCTCGTTCGCGAGCGACAACCTTCTCGCCGAGCTGCTCAAGCAGAAGGTCAGCATCCTCGCCGAGCCACCGAACCCACCGGCACCGGTGTGGGAAACCCTGCTGCTCGATTTCGGCCCAACCCTGTTGCTGGTGTTCGGTTTCATCTACCTGATGCGTCGCAGTGCCGCGCTCACCGGCGGCGGCGCCGGCGGTATCCTCGGACGCTTCGGGCAGAGCGGCGCCCGCCTTTTCAATCCCGAAGAGCCGAAGGCGACATTCGCCGACGTCGCCGGCATCGACGAGGTCAAGGCAGAATTGGTCGAGATTGTCGATTTCCTGAAGAAGCCAGAGAAGTACCAGCGTCTGGGCGGCACCGTTCCCAAGGGCGTCCTGCTCATCGGGGCGCCGGGAACGGGCAAGACGCTCCTGGCGCGCGCCGTCGCCGGAGAGGCCGGTGTGCCCTTTTTCTCGATCTCCGCATCCGAGTTCATCGAGGCGATCGTCGGCGTCGGTGCCGCTCGGGTGCGTGACCTCTTTCAAAAGGCTCGAGCGGCGGCGCCGGCGATCGTCTTCATCGACGAACTCGACGCGATCGGACGGTCCCGGTCGGCAGGCCTCCGGCTCGGTGGGAACGAGGAGCAGGAGCAGACCCTGAATCAGATCCTCACCGAGATGGACGGGTTCGATCCGCACGAAGGCGTCATCGTGCTCGCCGCCACCAACCGGGCCGATGTGCTCGACGCCGCGCTGCTCCGCCCCGGTCGGTTCGATCGTCGCGTCACGGTGCCCTTCCCGGACCGCCGAGGTCGGTCCGAGATCCTGCGCATCCACACCAGGCATATCCCGCTCGGACCCGACGTCAACCTCGACGCGATCGCATCGCAGACCGCGGGCACGGTCGGCGCCGACCTGCGCAATCTCGCCAATGAGGCCGCCCTTGCCGCGGCCCGTCGCGATGCCGCTGTCGTGACCCAGGCGGACTTCACGGCCGCGCTCGAGAAGGTCGAGCTGGGTTCGGAGCGCAAGCTCTCACTCACCCCCATCGACCGCGAGCGGATCGCGTATCACAAGTCGGGGCACGCCCTGCTCGGGCTGCTGCTGCCCGGGGCCGACCCGGTGCGCCGCGTCTCCATCATCCCGCGCGGGCAGGCGCTCGGCGTCACCGTGCAGACACCCGTCGACGACCGCTTCAACTACGGCGAGGACTACCTGCGCGGACGCATCACCGGGGCGCTGGGCGGCCGTGCGGCCGAGCAACTCGTCTACGGCGTCATCACCACCGGCGCGGAGGCGGACTTGCGCAGCGTGACGTCGATCGCACGACAGATGGTCGTCCGCTGGGGGATGAGCCCCAAGGTCGGATCGCTCAATTACGCCGAGGAAGGCGACGGGACCGGACAGTCGCTGACCATCACCAAGCCGTACAGCGAGGAGACCGGGGCGCTCATCGACGAGGAGGTGAAACGCATCTCCGATGAGTGCCTCGCCCAAGCGGTCGAGCTGTTGACCGCGCACCGCGACAAGCTCGACAAGCTGGTCGCCGCGCTCCTCGAACACGACACGCTCGGCGAGGATGAAATCCTTCGAGTGACTGGGCTCTCCGCCGCGGTGAATGTGCCAGCCGCCGTGCCCACGCCGGATCTGTCGCCCAGCCCGACCTGAGTGCGCCCGACGGCGCGCCTACTTCGGTTGCGCGGTGACCCGCAGGTAGGGCTTCGGCGCCTTGTACCCGGGGAAGAGCTGCTTCGCCTCCTCGTCCGACACTGAGCCGGCGATGATCACGTCGTCGCCCTGCTTCCAGTTCACCGGCGTGGAGACACGGTACTTGGCCGTCAGCTGCAGCGAATCGATCACCCGGAGGACCTCGTCGAAGTTCCGCCCGGTGGTCATCGGGTACACCAGGATCAGCTTCACCTTCTTGTCGGGGCCGATCACGAACACGTTGCGCACGGTCTGGTTGTCTGCCGGCGTCCGCTGCGCAGGATCACCCGATGTGCTGGCGGGGAGCATGCCGTAGAGCTTCGACACGTTGAAATCCGCGTCGCCGATGATCGGATAGGTGGGTCGGGCTCCCTGGGTTTCCTCGATGTCGTTCGCCCATTGCTCGTGCTTGGCGACAGGGTCGACCGAAAGCCCGATCACCTTGACACCGCGACGATCGAACTCGGGCTGGATCTTGGCCATGTAGCCGAGCTCGGTGGTGCAGACGGGCGTGAAGTTCTTGGGATGCGAGAACAGCACCGCCCAGGAATCTCCGATCCAGTCGTGGAAATGGATCCTCCCCTGCGTCGTCTCGGCCTCGAAGTCCGGTGCGATGTCGCCAAGCGCGAGTGTCATCCGGTCCTCCTGGTTGCGTCACTGGCGCCGGAGCCGGTACCGCACCGAGCGCGATGTCAAGTATGGCGGCGCAGCGGGCGCGGCCGTCCTGCGCTGCCGGCGACGTCAGGTGGCGACCGGTGCCAGCCGACGATCGGGAACAAACCAGATGATCGCGACCACGACGTAGGCGACATACGATGCAACCGGGGTCGCGAACGCCAGACCGGTCCCGGCTGCGTACAGGACGAGCGAAATCCTCCCCTTCAGGTCGGATCGGATCGCACGCGCGACCCGCGAGTTCAGCGCCGTTGGCGCGAATGATCGCCCGCACCAGGATCCAGTAGGCAACCGCGGTTGCCAGGGCGAGGAGCCCGTAGACGGCCGTCGGGATCGCCTCACCCGGAAAGCGCCCAACCCACCCGGTGGCGATGGGCAACAACGACAGCCAGAAGAGCAGGTGGAGATTGCTCCACATCACTCCTCCGCTGATGCGGTCGGTGGCGCGAAGCAGATGGTGATGATTGTTCCAATAGGTGCCGACGATCGCGAAACTGAGCACGTACACCAGCAACTCGGGCACGTCGCCGCCGAGCGCGGCCAGTGACGCCCCGGTCGGAGGCTTCACGTTGAAGGCCATGAGCGTGATGATCACCGCCATCACGCCGTCGCTGAACGCCTCGAGGCGGTCGGTTTCTCGCATAGCGGACAGTCTCCCAGGGGCCGATCATTCGGCTTCTCCGCTGAGGCATAGTAACCCGACGTGGCCAGCCATCCACGCGTCGTGATCGTCGGTGCCGGGTTCGGCGGCCTTGCCGCGGTGCGTGCGCTGCGTCACGTCGAGGTCGACGTCACCTCGTCGATCGCAACAACTACCACCTGTTTCAGCCACTGCTGTATCAGGTGGCGTCGGGGCTGCTGGACCCTTCCGCGATCGCCAGCCCGGTGCGCACGATCGTGCGCCGGGTCGCGCAACGTCGACGTCTTCCGTGCAGAGGTCACCACGTCGATCTTGACCACCGCCGGGTGATGACCTCGGCCGTCAGCCTCGACTACGACTACCTGGTCATCGCGTCCGGGAGCGTCACCGAATTTCTTCGGCAGCGAGGACGCGCGGAAACACAGCATCGGCCTCAAGGACCTCGGCGAGGCACTCGTCGCTCCGTTCGCAGCTGCTCAACAGCTTCGAGCGTGCGGCCTCACCAGCGACGCGTCGATCGACACAGGCTGCTGACCTTCGCCGTCGTCGGCGCGGGTCCGACCGGCGTCGAGTATTCGGGTGCCGTGGCCGAGCTGATCAATCACGTCCTGCCGAAGGACTACCGGCGAATCGACTTCGCCGAGGTCTCGGTGGTACTCATCGAAGCCGGGGAACGCATTCTGGCGAGCTTCGCACCGCGCCTCAGCCGTCTTGCGATGCGCTCGCTGCGCCGCAAGGGCATGCGCATCATTCTCGGCGAGGCGGTGCGCAGCGTCGACAAGAACGGACTGGTGCTCGCGGGTGGGGAACGCATCGAGACGAACACGGTTGTGTGGACGGCCGGGGTGCGCGCGGCGTCAGGGGCTCGACCTCGAGGGCGATGCCGATAGCTCGCGGCGGACGGATCAAGGTCACGCCGTCGCTCAGCTTCCAGGTCATCCCGAGGTATTCGTCATCGGTGACGCGGCGGCGTTCGAACAGGCGGGTGCCGGTGTTGCCCATGCTCGCCCCGGTGGCGATCCAGGGCGGCAAGTACGCCGGTCGGGTCATCGCGGCGCGCGTCGGTGGCCGCGAGGTCGCTGCATTCCATTACCGAGACAAGGGCACCATGGCGACCGTGGGTCGTGGTGCAGCGGTGGCGCAGATCGGGCCCGTGCACATCAATGGGTTAGTGGGATGGTTCATCTGGATCTTCGTCCACCTTCTCTACCTGGTTGGATTCCGCAGTCGGGCGCTGGCGCTGGTTCGTGGGCGTGGAACTACTTCTTCTGGGATCGGCCAGTGCGCCTCATCGTCGCCCCTTCAGCCGACGAGTGACAAACGCCCGCCCTGGGGGCGTCCGGTGCCTCGAGCAGTCGCGGGTGGGGATGGCGAGACGTGCGATTCAGCTCGTGACGCTCGATCGGCGCCGAGCGACTGACAAGGTAGCATCTGACGCGTCATCCATTGCCAGTACAGCACAAGGGGCTCAGAAGCGGACAGCGCGGCGCACGCCGTATGTCCTCTTAACGCATGGCGTCCATAGCCCGCCGCGCGGCGACCGCACTGATCGGGGTCGCCGCGATCGCCGCCGTGATCCTCTTCCTCAACCCGTCTCGGGTTGGAAGCGCCCTCACCCACTTCCGCCTCATCTTCATCCTCCCAATCATCGTGCTCTCGGTCGCGGTCTACCTGCTCCAGGGCCTGCGCTGGCACTTTCTGCTCAGGGATGTGGGCGCGCATCTGCGCCTGCGGGACACGCTCCTGGTCAACATGGCAGGGCAGACGATCACCGCGCTCGTGCCCCTCGGGGATCTCACCCGCGCAGCGTTTGCCAGCACTGCAAGTGGCACCGACTTCGGCAGCATCGCCGCCACCGTGACCGTCCAGGAGCTTTCCTACACGCTGGTGCTCATCCTTGCAGCGCTTCCGGCGATCCTTGCGCTCGGGTACGGCCTCGCTGCGGTGGTGCCGGTGGCGATCGGCATCGCGGCGATCGTGATCGTGCTCACGGTATCGCCGATCTTCTGCCGCGCGCACAATCTGGTTGCGCACATTCCGTTTCTCAACCGCCTCCTGCCGGCCATCCGCGAGCTCCAGGCGCAAACGGTCGTGCTGCTCCACCGCCCCGATGCACTGGCACTGACGGTGCTTGATGCCGCGCGAGCAGTGGTTGCCGTGACCGTGTTCTGGCTGGTGCTCGCCGGCTTGCACCCCGGGCACATCGGCTGGTGGCAGGCGGCGTTCGTGCTGACGCTGGCAACTCTCGGCGGCGCCGTGAGCCTCCTCCCCGGAGGCGTGGGCGCCAACGAGGCGACCGTGGCGGCGCTGCTGATCTTCCTCGGTGTGGACTACGGCGATGCTGGAGCAGCGGCGATCATCCAGCGCACGCTATCGACCGGACTGTCGCTCGTGCTCGGACTGAGCGCCTACTGGGCGATTCACAGCCGCCTCCACCTGGGCGGCATCTTCCAGCTGGTGACGCGCCGACCGGCCGTCTCCGCCGCCGCGTGAGTGCAATCAGGGGCGGCGCGGCGCGAGGCGCCTGATCGCGCTAGGCGGGGATCGCCGCGGCAGCCTCGCGGTCGTCAAGGAAGCCCCACCACGCGTCCGCCGCCGACCGCGCCGCGTCGATAAGTCGGTTCTCCGGCGTGCCCAGTGCCACAAGCGCTTCCATCCCCCAGCGCGCGTGGTCCTGATCCATGGTTGCGTGGACGTCCCAGAAACGGGTCCCGAGCGCGTCGACCCCGTAGTGTCGACGCAAGCCGCTCGCCTTCGACGCCGCGATGGCCGGCGCCTGCATCTCGTAGGCGACCATCGCCGCAAGCCCCTCGCCGCCGCTCGATTCGACGAGCTGCCGGTACCTATCGAGGAGACGTCGCGTCGCGTCGCTGGGTACTGCGTCGCTCGCCCCAACCGCGCGCGCGAAACCGGCGAAGAGCGCGACGTGAGGCTCAGGGTTGGATTCCTCGTCGGTAAGATTGCGCTCGACCAGGTCTGCGGCGGGACCCGGCTCGAGGCGGGCCAGCAGCGTGCGCAGCATGCCCGGCAGCTCCGCCTCGAAATATCGATACTGCGCCGCGTACGCGCCGAGTTCGCCGGGCTGCAGGGCGCCCGCCTCCCAGCGGCGGTAGAAGGGGTGTTCGAGGAGCTGGCGGTCAACGAGCGCGGCCGAGAGGTCGGCCTCGAGTTGATCCGGTGTCATGGTGTGCCTCCAGTCGACCGATGCGATGCGCGCCAAGAATACGCTGACCTGACGCGCCGCCCGTGCTCCCGCGCGCGTCGATGGGGCGTTCGGAGCGGTTCACGCTGACTATGGTGAGTCGACCTTCCCAGACAACTCCGTTGCGCGCTTCGCCTACTCGCTCACCAGCTCGTAGTCCGGATTGAGCATCGCCAGCCGGCGCGACCACGAGCCAACCATCCCCTCGACGATGAGGCGAACCCCAGGCTCGATCCCCGCTATTCTCGGCCGTCCCTGGAAGACGAGGAGCAAGTTACCGGTGTCATCCGTGATCTCGCACTCCAGGTTCGTGGTCCCCTTCGCGGTCTGCACGCGCAGCGAACGGATCCTCCCGCCGACGCGAACGCGCTGACGAAACACCACGTCGCTGATCGGCACGATTCCGTAGGCACGAGACGCCAGCGCCCGATCCACGCCGGCCCTGCGTCGAGTGGGTGCAACGGGTGCCGCGCGCGTGCCGAGGCTCTGCTGGAGGTTCGCCTCGACGTTGAAGGGTGCAATCGTCGCGGCCACGTGGGGCACGGCGCTGACCGCGTCGGCGATGCGGTCCTCGGTTCGGTCTTGTAGCACCCGCTGGAGACGGGAGTGCGACGCGCGCCTGGGGAGCAGGACCGTAACCTCCGTCCTCCCGTCGGCCGCGATGTCGGTGACGTATTCGAGCGCGACCCGCTCCAGCCGGCGGTCCCGGCACTCGACGATCTCGAGCGGCAGACGCGCGAGCCCACGCGTGCGCCAGTCATCCTGTAACCGCGCGGTGGCCGCCGAGTCGATGTCGAAATGCACGAAGCGCAGCTTGTCCGGTCGCAAGGTTCGCGCGTACTGAACGGCTTGCGCCGTCGGCATGTCGAGCCGGCCGACCACGACGACGATGACATGCCGCTGCAGCACCGGCTCTTCTGTCGCGGCTGCGGCGCCGGTCTCGAGCTGCCGTTCCTCCTCGACGTACTGCCGGTGGAGGCGGATCAGCCCGAAATACAGCGGCGGCCCCACCAGCGCCACGATCCAGGCACCCTCGAAGAACTTGGTGACCAGCAGGATCAGGACGACCGCCAGCGACAGCACCCCTGCGAACCCGTTGATCCAGGCGCCGAGCCGCCATCGCTTGGCGCGATGCGAGAGATGGTACTTGAGCATCCCGAAGCCCGCGAAGGAGAACCCGGTGAAGACACCGATCGCGTAGAGACCCACGAGCGCGTTGACCTGCGCCTGAAAGGCGACGATGAGCACGATCGCCACGCCCGCGAGGACGAAGATGCCATTGGAGAAAACCAGACGGTGGCCGCGCTTGGTGAGCTGCCGGGGCAGGAACGAGTCGCCCGCGACAAAGCTGGCGAGGTATGGGAAACCATTGAAGCTCGTGTTCCCACCCGTGAACAGGATGAGCACCGTGGCCGCCTGCACAACGAAGAAGAAAACCGTGCCGAACCATGTGGAGCCGAGGACGTAACGCACCTCCTGGGACACCACCGTGGGGGTGCCCGCCGCGTAGGGGACGGCGTGGGTCCAGTGCGCGAGGAGGGAGGTGCCCAGTACCAGGAATCCGAGGATGGAGCACATGACCACCAGCGCGATGCGTCCGTGGCGCGCCTCCGGCCGGCGGAAGGTTGATATCCCGTTGGACACCGCCTCGAGCCCGGTGAGGGACGCGCCGCCGTTCGCGAAGGCCCGGAGGCTGTAGAAGATGCCGAGCCCCATGAGGAACCCGGTCTGATGGCCGGGCGTGTAACCGAGAGCTGCGGGGCTCGGCAGTGCATGTGCCTGGAGACCGCCGACCGCCGCCTTGACCAGGCCGATGATCACCACCAGCGACAGTGACGCGACGTAGAAATAGGTGGGGATAGCGAACACTGACCCGGCCTCACGTATGCCGCGGAGGTTGCCGAACAGCATCAGCAGCGTCACACCGACGGTGATCGCAACCGGGTACGGCGGTGGTGCCAGCCACGGAAGCGCAGACGTCAGCGCCGCCGTTCCTGCCGAGGTCTGCACCGCGACCGTGACCGTGTAGTCGATGAGCAGCGCAACCGCCGCCACCTGGGCGATGCGGGGACCGAAGTTGTCGCGTGCCACGACATACGATCCGCCGTTGCGCGTGTACACGCCGATCACCTGCATGTACGAAGCCATCACGAAGACCATCACGGCGAGGATCGCCAGCGTGATCGGGATCACCATGGTGAAGGCTGCGAGGCCGATGATCGGCACCATGATCAGCAGCATCTCCTCGGTGCCGTACGCAGACGAGGAGATCATGTCGGGAGCCAGGACACCGATCGCCACCGGCGTGGCGAGCCGTTCCTCCGTCAGCTGCTCCGAGACCATGGGCGGACCCAGGATTCGGTTCTTGAGCTTGTACGCCAGGAACTCCGGATAGGTCTGCCCCCCCGCCGACCCCTCGCGCTCAGGGGTCAGCTGCCGCGATCGCGACGGGGGCGGGGCCTGCTCTGCCACGGCCGCAGTATGGCTGTCGTCACTCCTCCTCGGGCACGATGAGCAGCGGCCCCGCTGCCTGGTGGAGCAGCGCGGAAACCGTGCGACCGAGACCGCGGCGGTGCGCACGACGACCGACGGCGAACAGCACTCCGGGATCTGAGGCCAGGCCCAGCAGCACCTCAGACAGCTCGCCGGTCGTGACCCAGGCCGCGACCTCCGCGCCACTCTCTGCTTCCAGACGCGCCGCGCGCCGTTGAGCCTCGGTGCGAAGCGCGCTGAGAGAGGCTTGAACTCGCGGGATCGATGTCCGCCCGCCCGTGGGGAACGACGCGCACGAGGTCGGCGGGCACCGCGAGCACCCGAGCGAGCGTGGCGCCTTCGCCGGCCGTTGTCAGGCTGGCTGCCGCACCCTCATCGACGATGACGACCCTGCGCGGCGGCCAGTCCGATGACTGCCCACGCACCACCAGCACCGGGCAGTGCGCCGCGCGCACCAGCGCCTCGGGCAGCAGTCCGAGCAGACGCCCGCCCAGTCCAGTGCCGGCTCGACTGCCGATGACGACGAGTGACGCGCCGATCATCTCCGCGGTCTGGGCGACCACCGTCGGCGCACTCCCTTCGGCGAGGTAGCCGGCACCGACGGCCGACCCCAGCGCCAGAAGGTGCCGGCGCACCTGTGTCTGAGCGTCGCGGGCCGACCCTTCGTACAGGCCCACGACGTCCAGGTCGCCCGTGGCGGGCGTGACCCTGACCATCGCGGGAACCTCCCAGGCGGTCACCAACCGCACCGGCACTCCTCGCCTGGACGCGATGTCCGCGGCGGCGTGGCGGGCCACCGCGGCGTCGTCGGCGCCCCTGTCGGCCAGGAGCACGGGGCCGGTGAGACGCCTCCGCCAGGTCCCCGCCTTCTCGTCAAGAGCAGCCTGAGCCATCTGCGCTCCTCCCTAGAACGGGGTGCGCCCGCTGCGGCGCCGGGCTTCGAGGTCCCGGTACTATATAGATAGTCTATAGACTCTCTATACGATGCAAGCCCCTCGGCGTGCCTCGACCGTATCGATGCCGGACCCGCGCTCTATAGATCCTCTATGCATACAATTGAAGGGAATATGGCCAGTACTCGGCTCGCCGACCAGTTGGGTGTCCTGCTCACCCGGCTGATCAACGTGCTCCGTGAGGCCGTGTTGCCACCCGGGATGAACTCAGCGCAAGCCCGGACGTTGCTGGCCCTTCATGACGCCGGGCCTCAGCGAGTGACCGATCTTGCGCGGTTGGATCATCTCAAGCAGCCGACGATGTCGGCGGTGCTCATCCGCATGGAGCGCATCGGCTGGGTACGACGGTACGACGACGATGACGACCTGCGCGCTGTGGTCGTCCGCATCACGGATGCAGGCGAGCGCGTCGCCCAGCAGCTGATCGCGGCGCGAACCGCCGTACTGGAGTTGTATCTCGCCGACCTGCCGGCAGTCGATCGTGCATCCCTGGCCGCCGCGCTGCCGGCCCTTCGCAAGCTGACGCGAAAGCGGTCGCAGCGAGCCTGACCGCGCCTCGAGTCGCTCCCGTCAGCGCTACGGCGTGGAGCCCTGCACGCAGCTGAAGCTCCCGGTGATGTGCAGCTGCGTGGGCCCGGAGGTCGGCCCCGCATTCGAGCTCATCCTCGGCTTGGCGACGACGTTGACAGTGCCTGACAGAAGACCGGCGTTGAGCGTCACCCTCTCAGGATCCCTTCCTGCGATGTCGCTGAGCCAGTCGCGACTGTCGTGGTTCCCGGTTCCCGCCAGGACCTGGACATTGATGAGCGTCCCGTTGCCGACATTGTTCGTGTAGCTGCCCGCAGCCACGGTTCGCGCTGCGAGGCCGATCATGAGGTTCCAGCGAGTCCCCTGGACATTCCCTGCGATGCTGATGCCGAGGCCGTTCCCAAGGGCCCCTGGTCCCGAAAACGGAGCGCATACCGCCGGCGTCCCGCCCAGGGCGGGGTCGGGTGTCGCGGCCGTCATCAGGCCGCTGATATCGCCGGCGAACGCGAGAGCCTCCGGCGTCGAGCCGGTCGGAGCAGGCAGTGTTTTGCAACTCCAGGATCCGCTCATGCGCTCGAGGGAGACGCTCGCGCCGCCGGGGGCCACACCCCCCATGGACACGTCGACCGTTCCTTGCTCCCCGCCCGCGGCGATCGTGATGGTGCCACTGTCCGCGGTCAACCGGCTCCCTTGGGCGGGTGCGGCGGTGGCCGCGGAACCCGGCGGCGGCACACCGGATGCATACCCCGGGGTCGTGATCGACGCAGCCACAGTCACGCCGTTGCTGTCGATCGCGGCGACACCGAGTCCGGCGATGTAGATCGCGTGGAGGACGAGGATGTAGATGGTGCCTCCGAGGACGATATCGAAATGCACCTCGAGGTAGTGACCCGGGATCGACTGGGTTCCGCTGCAAACGGCGTCGCTGCCAATGATTCCTCGCCTAACGGCGCCGCTCACGGCACCCGAGAAGCTGAGCTGCTCGCTCCACGATCCTGCGGGCGAGGCAGACGCAGATCCGACCGGTCGACTGGTGGCGTGTGATGGCGAACCAGAGATTGCGCTTGTCGCGGAGCCCGCCCCACAGCTCGCCAGGCACAGCGCAATTGGCATAAGCCGCAGCGATCTTCCTGCGCTCATGGCCGCGCGACTATACCAGCTGACTCAAGCTCACAGCTGTCCCGCGCGGCAGCTCAGCCTGACGATGTCAGACCATACGCATGAGGCTTGACTGTCGAGAGCATGTCCGACTCCGATCCGAATCGTCCGCGGCAAGGGCTCGAGCAGCCTTCCGCATTGAGGGTGCTCCGCTCGCTCATCCCCAACCTCGTCATCAACGGCGCGTTCCCACTCCTGTTGTATGTGATCCTCAAGGGACGCGGCGTCACAGACGTCCCCGCGCTCGTGGCCGGCGCTGTGTTCCCGCTCGGGTACACCGCGTGGGATTTGGCGCGTGCCAGACGCATCGACGTCATCGCTGCAATCTCGCTCTTCTTGATCGTCGTCGGTGCCGCAGCAAGCCTCATCTCCGGGGGTACTCGCTTCACGCTCGTCAAGGAGTCATTCTTCACCGGCCTCTCCGGTCTGATCTTCTTCGGCTCCCTCTTCGCGCCGCGGCCCCTCATGTTCTACATCGTCCAGGAGTTCGCTACCGGCGGTGACCCACAACGCTCGCACGCCTGGACGGACCTCTGGCAGTACCAGGGCTTTCGGCATTCCATGCGCATGATGACGGCCATGTGGGGCACTGCATTCATCGCCGACGCACTCATTCGCGCCGGCCTCACGTTCATCCTCTCCACCACACTCCTGTTGGTCGTCTCGCCGCTGCTCTTCTTCGGCGTATTCGCGCTCACGCTCGTGCTCACCATCGCTTACGGAAAGCGTGCCCAGCGTCGGGGGCAGGCGCAGCAGAGCGCGACCGAGAGAAAGGAAGGCTGACGCCGTGCTGCGAGCGTCTGGGATCGCCCAACGACGTTGACAAGCCGCCACGACGCCATCGCAGCCCTCGAGCGTATTGCGTACCTCCTCGAGCGCGACCGCGAGCCTTCGTACCGCGTGCGTGCCTTTCGCAACGCGGCCGCGGTCGTTCGTGCGCTTCCAGATGCGGAGCTCGAGGAGCGGAGCAGGCGCGGCACGCTGCGCGGTCTCCCGGGGATCGGGCCGGCCACCGCGCGGGTCATCGAGGAGGCGCTGGCCGGGGCGACACCTGCGTACCTGCAACGCCTCGAAACGGAGGCCCCGCCCGTTGCGGACGACGCGCTGGCGCTGCGCCGGGCACTGCGCGGTGACTGCCACGTGCACTCGGACTGGTCGGACGGTGGCAGTCCCATCGAAGACATGGCTCGGACCGCGATCGAACTTGGTCACGAGTACATCGCCCTCACCGATCACTCACCGCGGCTCACGGTGGCGCGCGGGCTGAGCGCCGAGCGGCTCCGCGAGCAACTCGGGGTCGTGCGCGGCATCAACGAGCGGCTCGCGCCGTTTCGCATCCTCACCGGCATCGAGGTCGACATCCTCGCAGACGGCTCGCTCGATCAAGAGCCAGACCTGCTCGCGCAGCTCGACGTCGTGGTGGCAAGCGTGCACTCGAAGCTCCGCATGTCGCGGACGGAGATGACACCGCGGATGCTCGCCGCCATCCGCAACCCGCACATGGCCGTCCTCGGCCACTGCACCGGGCGGATCGTGGTGGGCCGGGGGAGGCCCGAGTCGGAGTTCGACGCGGACGCCGTCTTCGCGGCGTGCCGCGAGCACCACGTCGCGGTCGAGATCAACTCACGTCCGGAACGGCTCGATCCCCCAACGCGCCTGCTGAAGCTCGCGGTCCAGACCGGATGCCGGCTCGCCGTCGACACCGACGCGCACGCGCCGGGCCAGCTCGATTGGCAGCTGCGCGGGTGTGAGCGCGCCGCGGCGTGCGGTGTTGTAGCCGAAATGGTCATCAACACGCTGCCGGCCGGCGAGCTCGTTGCATGGACGAGGATGATGTAGCTTGGCCTGCGGCGGTCAACCTACTATGCGAGAGCTTCGGCGAAGCCGGCTCGATTCGTTTCCCACCAGCGCCGCCGCCTGTCGTAGCGTTCCATCCCGCCGATCTCGTCAAATATCCGGATGAAATTTGGATCTCCTGCTTCTACCCGTCGCTGCACGAATGCTCCGCCTCGCCGCATCGATCCGTCCAGGTGATCGAGCACCTGGACGCGACCAGAGTCGTTTAGGCCGTAAATGTCAGCTACCAGGCGAAGCCGAGTCGGCCGATCGGCCGGGGCCCAGCCGCGACGCTCGGCGCTGAGATCGTCGTCGATGGGGACGCACATCAACGCGAGCGCTGCGAGGTCGTAGGTCGGTCGCCCCGGAGCCGCGAAGTCGAAGTCGAGCAGCCCTACGGCCTCACCGCCTCGGAAGACGACGTTCTCCAGACAGACGTCGTTGTGACAGATGATCGGTCCTCCCTCCGGATCCGCCATCTCCTCACTCCAGGGTCCTCGAGGGATCGCGACCTTCCTCGAAGCCTCGTGGAAGGAGCTGATGAGTCTCGTGACTGAAGCGAGGGCTTTGTCTGACTGGGCCCAGGCCGGGAAAGGCGGAACGGGAACGTCACCGTCGATGTAAATCAGGCGTTCCCGGCGGTCATCGCCGATCTCGACCGGGAACGATGCGCCTTGAAAACCGGTCCCACGAAGTGCCTTGAGAAAACGGTGGATCGTTGCGGAGTAGGGATTCGACGGGCGGAGTACGAACCCACCGCTTCGGACCCACCTTGCCAGCGTTCGCGACCCCGCCGGCGAGGTTCTCGTCCACGTCCTCAGTATCCCAAGGATCGCCCCATTTCGCCGGTGGGGAGTCGCACTGACGGCTAGCCGGCTCCTGACGCGTCGATGCGAGCCATGATGCGGGCTGCGTCACGGCCAACTCGTCGCAGCTGCTCCGGCGAAAGCACATCGATGACGAGCGATCGGAGATGCCTCACGTGTCCGGGCGCCGCCGCAGCAAGAGCCTCGAAGCCCTCGTCGGTCAGGATGGCCTTGGTGAAGCGCCCATCGTTGCGATCCGGCGTCCGGCGGACGAAACCCCGCCGTTCGAGACGCTCGACGACGTGCGAGAGTCGCGATAACGACGCGTTTGTGACCTCGGCAAGCGCACTCATGCGCATGGTTCGATCCGGGTTCTCGGACAGCATGGCGAGCACCTGATACTCAACCATGCTCAGCTTCGAATCACGGCGCAGCTGTTGATCGATCGACCAGGGAAGCCACGTGAGCAGCCGTACGAGGGAGAGCCACAACTCCAGCTCCGACGCGGTGAGCCACTTGACCGGCGGTTGCTTCGCGCCTTGGCGCGATTGACGAGCCACCCGCTCAGCATACCGTCGTCACTCCCCTTTTCAAGTGAGGCCGGCCAGTGACTTGACGGTTCACTTGACATTTCAAGCTTGAAACTTCAAGCTGTCCTCCCAGCAGGGATCACGCCAGGAGGACACCCGAAGATGAACGTGGCACTGACCGGAGCGACGGGGTTCGTGGGATCTCACGTCCTGAGAGAACTGCAGGAGCACGGCCATCAGGTGACGGCGCTCGTTCGTGACCGGGCCCAGGCGGACAAGCTGGCCCCCGGCGCTCAGCCGGCCGTCGTCGATCTCTACGACCGACCGGCCGTCGTGAGCCTGCTGCGGCAGGCGGATGCGGCGATCCACACCGCGAGCCCCAATGACGAGACCAGCGCCGCGCTCGACAGCGCCGTGGTCGACGCGGCGATCGAGGCCTTCGACGGCACCGGCAAGCCTTACATCAGCATCAGCGGCATCTGGGTCTATGGCGCCAACACTGCCATCAGCGAGCAGTCGCGGTTCAACGCCCCCGCGATGGTGGCGTGGAAGGAGGCAAACGAGCGCCGCGTGTTCGACGCCAAGGGTTTGCGCGGCGTCGTGGTCGTGTCGAGCGTGGCCTACGGTGACGGAGGCGGCGCGATTCCCGGGCTGCTGCTCGGTTCGCCACGTGACGACGGCGGCAATCTGATCATGCTCGGCACCGGACAGCAGCACTGGTCAAACGTGCACGCTGCAGATCTCGCCGAGGTCTTCCGGCGCGTGCTCGAAGACGACGCGGCTCGCGGGTACTACGTCGTCGGCAACGGGTTGAACCCGACGGTCGCTGAACTCACCGAAGCTGCCGCCGTCGCCGCCGGCGCTCCGGGGGCGGTGCCGGGTTCCGAGGACGAGGCTCGTGGGCGCCTCGGCGACTACTTTGCCGAGGTGTTGCTGCTCGATCAGGGCACCGAGGCCGTCAGAGCCCGCACCGAGCTCGGCTGGCAGCCGTCCCATCCGTCACTCACCGAGGAGTTCCGCCAGGGCAGCTACCGGGCGAAGGTAACCGCCGGCTGAGCCGCCGCCCGCGGACCCCGTCGTTCGCGACCTTGGAGGACAGCAGCAGGCCCCGTGATCGGTAACCTCACGGTGGCAGCCATGCGCGCGACTGCCGGTGGCACTCCTGTGACCTGCGAACGGAGGGATGACGGCGGTGACGGTGTTGGCGTGGGTGGGGTTCGCTGTTGAACTCGTGCTGGTGCTGACGACGTACGCCAGCGTCGTCGAAACCACGATCCTTCCCCGCGGCACGCAATCGGGCTTCAGCGCGCTTGTGCTTCGATCGGTGAGCTTCCCCATCCGCGTGGCGGCATCCCTGGTTCGGGATTTCGAGGCGCGGGATCGCCTGCTTGCATACGCGGCCGCGCTGTTCCTGGTGATGACGCTGCTGGCCTGGCTTGTTCTGTTCCTCGTTGGATTCACCCTGATTCTTTGGCCGTTCAGTGCGAGCATCGGCGACGCGCTTCAGGTTGCAGGCTCGTCGATGCTGACCCTCGGCATCGCCGCTCCACGGGGGAGCGGGCCACTCGTGATCGTGTATCTCGCGGCGCTGACCGGACTGGTGGTGATCGCGCTTCAGATCGCATATCTGCCCGTGCTCTATGCCGCGTACAACCGTCGGGAGACACTCGTCACGATGCTCGAGGGCCTGGCTGGGACACCCGGGTGGGGACCGGAGATCCTGATGCGTACCGCGGCCGTCGACAACCTCGCCGGGCTGGGCGGCATTTACGACCGCTGGATGGAATGGGCGGCGGACGTCTCCGAGAGCCACAGCGCGTACAGAGTGCTGCTGTACTTCCGGTCGCCGGTGTCACTCCGATCATGGGTCATCTCGCTGCTCTCGATCCTCGACTGCGGCGCCATGCACCTCGCGCTGTGCCCGGTCACCGTGCCGGCACAGGCTCGCAACATGATGCGCGTGGGCTATCTCGCGTTTCGCCAGCTATCGGCGAGCATTGGGCATCCGGTGCCCGACGACCCCAGCCCCGACGCCCCACTCCAGCTGACGCACGACGAATTCATCGCGGGCGCCGAGCACGCCCGCGCCGGCGGTGTCGAGTTCGAACGTGAACCCGAGGCCGCGTGGCCGCATTTCAAAGGATGGCGGGTGAACTACGAGGAGGCCGCGTACTGGCTCGCCGCCGAGCTCGACGTCGTGCCCGCCCTGTGGTCGGGACCCCGCCCACGCCCGGGCCCACCGCTGCCTCCCGTACGCCCCGTCGACCGTGTGTCGGCGACGGCAGAGGTCACCGAGATTCAGCGCGTCCGCGAGCTGCGCCGCCAGCGGCGCCTCGAGCAGGAACGGCACTCGCATACCGAGTAACGGCTGCCTATCCTCAGCGGATGCCACAGTCATCCCGCGGCGCACCGGCTGTCGAGCTGATCGGACGCGATACCGAGGCCGCGCGCCTGGACGCCCTGCTCGATCGCCTTCCCGAGGAAGGCGGCGCACTCGTCATCCGAGGAGAGGCCGGTATCGGGAAGTCGGCGATGCTGGCTCTCGCCGGTGAGCGCGCGATCGTGCTGGGCGTCGCGAAGCTGGCGACGGTAGGTGTCGAGTCCGAAGCTGAGCTCGCGTTTGCCGGATTGCATCAACTGCTCTTCCCCATCATCCGATCCATCGAGCTGCTGCCCCCTTCGCAGCGCCAACCGCTCGAGGCTGTCTTCGGCACGATTCACAGTGCTGAGCCCGACCCGTTCCGCGTCGCGATGGCCGCATTCCGGCTCGTCGTCGAGGCGGCAGAATCGTCCCCGCTGGTGCTGCTGGTGGACGATGCGCACTGGCTCGACCGCTCGAGCCTCGGCGTACTGACATTCATCGCGCGCCGCCTCGAGGCCGTGCCCGTCGCCATGGTGGCGACGACGCGGAGCGGATACCCCGCACCCTTCGACGATGCTCGCCTTCCGATCCTCGAGTTGGGCCGCTTGAGCGCCGAGGCGGCCGCGGTCGTGCTCGATCGAGCGGCGCCGCAGCTGCATCCCGTGTCTCGCGCCCGGGTTCTGGCCGAAGCCGCGGGAAACCCGCTCGCGCTCGTTGAGCTTCCGCACACGGCGCCATATTCACCCGAACGTCGCGAGCGGATCGCACCTGCCCCGACAACGCTCAACGCGCGCTTGGAGCAGGCTTTCGCGGCGAGACTGGGCGATCTCCCTCAGGACACAAGCCTGTTATTGCTGGCAGCAGCGCTTGACAGCCACGCATCGCTGGCGGAGTTGGTACGAGCCGCGACCGCTCTGCACCATTCGCCGGTGTCAATCGACGCGCTCGAGCCGACGGTGGCGCTGTCGTTGATCGATGTGAGCGAAGGGGAGGTGCAGTTCCGGCATCCGCTGATCCGCTCAGCCGTACGTCAGGTCGCCTCGCCGACCCAGCGTGCTCGCCATGTACGCTGTTCTGGCCATCGTTGTCAGCGATCCGGAGCGGCGGCTGTGGCACCGAGCCAAGGCGGCCACGGCACCCGATGAGGAGCTTGCGTCAGCGCTCGAGGAACACGCTCGCGACGCCAGGCGCCGTGGAGCGGTTGCTGCGGCCGGCGCCGCGCTCGAACGGGCGGCCATGCTCACGCCGGATCGGCACAAGCGGAGCGAGCGCCTGGTGTCGGCGGCCGAGGTCGCCTATGACCTCGGCCTGGTGGACGTTGTACGCCGGCTCCTCGATCAGGCCGAACCGATCGACCACGCCCCCGGTATCGAGGCGCGGCGCGCGTGGCTGAACGAGATGACCAGCGGGAACGTGTGGTCCCACTCGGGCGCGACGAGGACGATCGTGACGATCGCACAACGACTCGCCGAGGCCGGCGATAAGGGGGCGGCGCTTCGATCGCTGGTCCCGATCGCGCATCGCTGCTGGTGGACGCACACCCAGCCCAGGACGCGGCAGTTCGTCGTGGACGCAGCCCGAGCGATTGGCGTTCCCGAGCAGGATCCCCGCCTGCTCGCCGTGCTCGCCATGGCCGATCCCGAAGCAACAGGGAAGGAGGTCCTGCGCAGAGTTGCGGCGGTGAGGGGCTCCGAGCTGGCAGACCCAGTCGCGGCGATGCATGTCGGCATCGCGGCGGAGAAAGCCGGTGACTTCCCGCTGGGAGCGCGTCTCCTGGCCGGCGCTGTCGACGGATTGCGAGCACAGATTCGGCTCGTCCCGCTGACCCAGGCGCTCGTGCACTTTGCATGGGCGGCGACCCAGGCGGGTGAATGGCCCGCGGCGGTTGCGGCCGGTGAGGAGGCAGCATCGCTGGCGGAGGACACCCGGCAACCGCAATACGGAGTCACGGGTGAGCTCGTCGCGTTGGTCGCCCACGCCCTGCTGAGCTCGGCAGCCGATCTGGACGCACGCCTCGCCGAGTCTGAACGGACGGTGCTCGCGATCAGGAGCACGCCGCTGCTGACAACCGTGCACCTCGCGCGCGGCGCCGACGCTCTGGGTGGCGGCCGCTACGACGACGCGTTTCGGCATCTCTGGCCTGTCTTCGACGAGAACGACGCCGTGTTCCATCGCTTCATGCGCTGGTCGGCGGTGCTCGACATTGTCGAAGCAGGAGTGCGCAGCGGGCACGTCGACCGAATCGCACTGCTGATAGCAGACCTCGAAGACGTTTCGGCGCGCAGCCACATACCGTTCCTCGGCATCCAGCTCGAGTGCGCCCGACCACTGCTCGCATCCGACGACGCCGAGGCGCTCTTCACCGCCGCCCTTGTCGGGTCGGTGAGGCACTATCCGTTCCTGCAGGCGCGAACACTGCTGTCCTTTGGAAGCTGGCTGCGCAGGCGCCGTCGCAGCGCGGACTCGCGAGGACCGCTGCGGCGGAGCGTCGAGATGTTCGACGTTCTCGTGCGCCGCAGCATGGAGCACGCGTGCCCGCCAGGAACTGCGCGCCACCGGCGAGACCGTTGGTCCGCGCACGCGGAAGCGCGCGACCGCCTCACCGCGCAGGAGCTCCAGATCGCCCAGCTCGCAGCCGGCGGGCTGTCGAACCGGGAGATCGGCGAGCGGCTGTTTCTGTCGCACCGCACGGTCGGGTCGCATCTCTACCGCATCTATCCCAAGCTCGGTATCGCCGCCCGCGGCCAACTCCGCGAGACGCCTCGCGATCGGCGCCCGCGACTGATCTTTCAGTCGCCGTACTCAAGCGAAGCCGCGCCGTCCCTTCCACGATCGTGGCCTGCGAACCACCAAGGGAGCGAGGAGCCTGTCATGAGCGGAGAAGCCAAACGTCGTCCTCATCCACGGCGCCTGGGCCGACGGATCGAGCTGGAGTGCCGTCATCGAGTCGCTGCAGGCGAAGGGATACGCGGTCACCGCGCCGCAATTTCCCGAGACCTCCCTCGCCGACGACGTCGCGCGCCTGCGCCAGGTCCTCGCGCGTCAGACCGGGCCGACCATCCTTGCCGGCCACTCGTACGGCGGGCAGATCATGACCGCCCTCGGGTCGGAGCACCCGGGTGTGAGCGCCCTCGTGTACGTCGCCGCCTTCGGGCTCGACCAGGGTGAATCGCTGGGCGCGCTGCTCGGAGGCGGGCCGCCCACGCCGTCGCTTGCACATCTCATCGTCGATCAGCAGGGGTACGGGTGGCTGCCGCAGGACGACTTCGTTGCTCACTTTGCGTCAGGCGTCGATCCGGTGCAAGGCGAACGTCCTGTTCGCCGTGCAGCAGGCCGCTCTCGATGAGCACCTTCGAGGACGTCATGGGTGAGCCCGCCTGGAAGTCACTCCCGTCGTGGTATCTGGTTGCGACCGGAGACCAGGCGCTTCCGCCGGATGCTGAGCGCAGGTTCGCGAAGCGGATGGGCGCCACCACCGTGGAGGTCGACGCGGGCCACCTGGCGATGGTGTCGCACCCGGCCGAGGTCGTAAAACTGATAGAAGCTGCGGCACAGTCAATTGCCGCGCGCGACGGTGATCTCGTCAGCGGCGCGCAACGTTCCGCGTGAGTCGTGCGAAGGAGTTGCAACCATGCCGATGATCGATGTCTACGCCGCCGAGGGAACGTTCAAGGACCGCAGGTCGCTCGCTCGCGACGTCGCCGCGGCCGTCATGCGCTGGGAGGGTGTGCCTGACATCTCCCTCTTCAAGGACAACACTTGTGGGTTCGTGCATGAACTCCCGGCGGACGCGATCAGCGACGTCGCCGGCAGCGGCCATCACATCCGCGTCCAGGTGCTGACTCCGGCAGGCGTTCTGAACCGCGACAAGCAGTTGGGCGTCGTCAAAGAGCTTACGGAGATCGTGGCGTCCGCAGCCGGCGACCCTGAGCTCGCAGCCCGAACCTGGGTGCTGATCGTCGAATCGCCTGACGGTGGTTGGGGCATCGCCGGGCACGCGAACACAGGAGCCGACATCGCCGACCTTGCCAGGCGCGCCCTGGCCGGCAACTCCGGGTGACCTCCAGTGCACGCGCGGGCGGCGCGCCAGCGAGCGTTCGTGTCTCCGTGTAGCCGCGAATCGTCGGACCTGACTTAGTCCGGGTACTCGTCCTTGCGCCAGCCGCGGGGCTCTGTGGGTTGCGTTTTCGGCGTTCGGTCCAGTAGGAAGCTGAAGTACGGCGCGACGAATGGGTCGGGCGCAGTCACCGTGTAGGTGTGGTAGACGGTTCCGTTCTCGCGCGCGAAGGCGATCCAACCGGGGTTCTCCCGCAGGCCGTCCTTGAGCTCGGCCCCGATCTGGTCCGACCACTCAAGGAGAAACTCGGGCGGGTTGTCGACGATCTGCGTGATCTCGGGACTCCGCTGCGCCTGCTCCTCGGTGATCGCAAGGCCGAAATCGAAGGGGAAGTCGGTGTTGTACGTGGAGACGTAGGGGAACTGCCAGCCCATCCGCTTTTTGTAGGCGGCCAGCCGCTCGATCGGCGCCCGCGAGAGGCAGATCAGTGTGACGTCGCGATGGTGCAGATGGATGAGCGAGCCGTCGAGCCCGTCGGCCAGGCTCGTGCAGCCGGGGCAGGCACCTACCGTGTAGTCCGGGCCGAACATCACGTTGTAGGCGAGGAGCTGTGAGCGGCCGTCGAAGAGCTCGGCCAGCGTCTTCTTGCCATCCACGCTGTCGAACACATACTCCTTCTCAATCGGGACCCACGGGAGATCGACACGTTTCCCCTTGATCTCTTCGTTTCGCGCCGCCTGCTCGGCCTCGAGCTGGGCGAGTTCGTCCCGGGCGACCTGCCATTCGTCGCGTGTTCCGATCTTGTGCTCAGGCATCTCGGCTCCTTCTGTCGAGGTTCGCTCCCAGTGGGATGGTTGCACCGCCGCCGATAGCTCTGATGGTCAATCAAAGTACCAAGACGGACGGCGGCGCGGAAAACTGATCGGCGTCGGTGACCCGAACTGATATATCGTGGCGGGCTGAGCGAAAGGGGCGCGCATGAACAAGCAACGTGCTGCTCGACTCGATTTCCGGCAGCGTGCCGGCGGGCGGCTGCTCCGCCTGCTCAACCCGCTCGCACGCCGGATGATTGCTGCTGGCATGCCAACTGGTGCCCCGAATGTTCTCCTGACCGTGCGTGGAAGGCGGTCCGGAAAGCCCCGCACGGTGCCTGTGGGCATGGTCGAACTCGACGGTCGCATGTTTGTCCAGGCGTCCTACGGCGAGAGCGGCTGGGTGCAGAACCTTCGGGTGGCCGGTGAGGCGACCCTGACCGAACACCACCGCCACCTGCACGTGAAGACGGTCGAGCTGCCGCCCGACGAGGCGGCGGCCATCCTCCGGCGCATCCTCGAGCCGTACCGGCGCTCGCGCCTGCTCCGCGCGTTGCTGGGACCTCGGTTCAGGCCACCCATCGGCGTCCTCAGCCGCTATCGGATCCGCATCGATGACACGCCAGAGGAGTATCTCGCTGAGGCTCGGCGTCATCCGCTGTTCGAGCTGAGACGGGTTAACCTTCCGTCGGCGCGCCCGGGACGAAGATCATGACCTTTACTGCGTCACCAGCTGTTCCAGGCGCGCGAGCGATGTCTCCAACATCTTGCCCAAGTATTCGGAGTTCGCACGCATCGCCTGCTCCTTGTCAGGATCAGCGGGCCGTTGACGGGACGCAATGACCACGCGCGTGGCATCGGGCCCCTCCGCATCGAGCTTGATTCTGACGGCGGTTTCACTGGCGAACCGGGGCGCGGGCCGCCCACCCAGGCGCTCCGCCTCGTGACGCCACTCCAGAAGACGCTCCGGTTCAAAGGCCGTGATCAGTTGGTCGACCTCGGAGTCTTGCCCCTGCCACTGGCTGCTGAGACGCTGGCGGCGACCGAGGCCGGCGCCCTCCAGCACCTCGACGCGGTCCGCTCTCGCGTACCACTCGGGTAGCCGCTCGGCTTCGCTCACGACTTCCCATACGCGCGCAGCCGGCGCGGGGATGCGCCGCTCCCTTGCGATCTCGATCATTGCTGCTCCTCCACCAAGCCCTTGCGATGTGATCCGGTGTTATCCGAGGTATATTGTACGGCGTGGCGAACCAATCGCAAGCCGAACAGTTCGACACATTGTACGGACGAATATGGCGGGCCTTCTTCAAGGAGGACACTAAAGACCTCTCCCAGCACGAGCGGCAGCTACTCCACCACGTCGCTGGCGCGAAAGGCATCTCCCTCGGGGTCGTCGCACGCCACCTCGGCATACCCAAGAGCTCAGCGTCTGAGCAAGTGAAGAGCCTTGAGCGCAGGGGCTTTCTCACCCGCCGTCGCGACGTCGATGACGAGCGCCGACTCTCGATTGTCCTCACGGCTGCGGGGGTCGCCCGCGTGAAGCAGGACAGCGTCCTGGACCTGATTCCGCTGGCGGCAGCGCTGAAAAAGATCTCCGCTGACGAAAGGCGAGCTCTGCTGGCTGCTCTCGAGCGGCTGGCTGCCACGGCCGATGACTGACGGCGCGGAGGCACTGGTGGGCTATTCCGGCCGCTTCGGGGCCGAGAAGATGGGCATCCGGCCCCAGCGCAGCCGTGATGTTGCCCGTAGCGCCCCGCGGTTGCCTTCACTCGGCATCGCGTTTGCGGTGCTCGACACCTTCCTTCGCCGCTGCGTATCTACGCCTCGAGCTGTCGGCGATCGCAGGTGCCGCGGTGCCGCGCGCGCTCTGGAGCGGCAGGGTCAAGGACGAGCGCCTGCCACGCCTCCCCTCGGACGATGTACCCCACGTTTGCGTGGCTGACTCCGAATGCTGATGCCATGGAACGGTACGTGGCTCCGTAATGCGCCATCCACCTGATAGACAACACGTCATCGACTGTGAGCTTCGCATTGGGATGGCGCTCGCCGCGGTTTGAGCGGCGATTAAGCACTTGCTGCTCCCAAGTCGCCCAACGGCAGTTGCCCGGTTCGTAATCGCCCTCGTTGTTGATCCGATCCAGCGTTAGGCGGTCAGGACACGACCCCATGTCGGCGAAAAAGGCCTCGAAGTGATGCCAGCGACGGCAAACGGTGATCCCGCGCCCGCCATAGCGCGCCCAGTCGGCGCTCGACGGATTCGTGCACCGGCGCAACATGCTCTTCCAGGCGTGATACGTGCGGGTGCCGCCGCCTGCTGCTTGTCCGTGGCGGCGGTGCACACACGAATCAAAGCGAAGCGTCGCGCCCCCGCGGCGGACGACGGAGGGCGGGGAAGAGCCGGAGCGGCGCGTGAATGACGCCGTCGAGGTGGTCGCAGCGGATGTACGGCTGGGTCGGAGCAATGAGGTGCAGTCGCGTTCGCGCGATGATCATCGAGCGGTTCATCCGACACCGGCATGGTGAGATAACGCTCGTGTGGCCAGGGCGAACGCATCGCGCTTGTACCGCAGAGATCTCTGATACCAAAGGTGTGCCGCGCTGCGCCACTCCACCACTTCGGGCTCAGGTGTCTTTCCTGTCCGAGCAGCGGCTTGTGATGCGGGCATAGCTGCCGCGCTTCGACCTCGCGACGCAAACGGTTCGCTTTGCAATGCAGCGCGGAGTTGTTGCCTGGCCGGCTCTCCTACGTTCCAAGTCGATACGCGACCACCACCGGATGCTGCGTCGCCATCAGGGGAATGCCTGCCCCGGCGAGCAGCGTATTCCCAACGATGGCCAACATCGCATTGGAGCCGGCTGGGAGCTGCGCCTTCCAGACGATCGACCCATCCTGGCGTGAGAGCGCTAAGACCTCACCGGTGAATGTGGCTGTGAACACAAGGTCATTCGAGACCGTCGCCCCACCCAGCGGCATCTGCGGGAGCGCCGTTGTCCACAGCTGCTTCCCCGTGGCCACGTCGATGGCTACCATCTCACCAGCGGCCTTAGTCAAGTCCGGCGTGCCCACGCGGGCTGTCGCGGACGTGTACTCGGTCGGCACGTTCACGACCGGCACGTACACAATGCCGTCCGCTGCCGCCATGTTGGTCTCCACCCCGCCGATTTCTCCTGGATCCACGATATACGGCGTCGTCAACTGGAGTTTGCCCGCCAGGGCCAGTTGATCGTCGTTGTCATGCCCGTTATGGATGCCGACCGCCGTCTTCCAGAGCAGCTGACCGCTCGCGGCGTCGAAGGCGAACACGAACCCGCCTTTGCCGGCGGCGAGTACCACCGGGCTTCCGGCCGCGGTAGCGGTGTAGATGGGCGAGATCTGCAGGTCCCAGTCATGGAAGTCGTCGGGGAAGGCCTGGTAGTACCACTCCAGCTTGCCAGTGGCCTGACTCAACTTGACGATGCTATCGGTATACAACTCCCGGCTGGGGGTTCCCTGCGCCTCCTGTAGCGAGAGATAGGGATTCCCAGTCCCGGCGTAGACGAAGTCGTCCGGGCCGATCAGCAAGGCATCCCAGGCGCCACCCGCGGTGGCCGACAGCTGCTGGCCCACCGGGTCCGCAACAGTCTGGAAGCTCCAGAGTGTGGCGCCGGTGGCGGCGTCAAGACCATAGATAAGGCCGCCCCCAACCGTGAGCGCCGACGCGACGAAGACCTTGCCGTTGGACACCTGCGGGGCGATGTCGAAGTTGGCCTTGCGCGCCGCAAGATGCGTGTCGTACCAGACTTGCCGGCCCGTTTGCGCATCGAGGGCGAATTCGCCGGTGGCGGTAACGCCGTAGATCCTGCCATTGGCGATCGTCACGCCGTTGGGGCCATAATCCGGGGAGTTGTACTGGTGCGTCCAGAGCACCTGGCCAGTCGCGTAGCGCACGGCCATGACGTTCGATGCGCCATCCTGCAAGTAGGCAATGCCATTGACGAGCACGGGATTGGCAACGTCCGCACCACTTCCGCCGTTGCCCTGCAGCGGGATCGTCCAGGCCACCCCCAGCTTCGACACATTCGTCGACGTGATAGTCGAGTGCGCGACCCGCGTGTTGTACAGGTTCCCATTGGGAGAGGGCCACTCCGTCGCGCCGCAAATATCCTCCACGGCGGCACCAGGCGGTACAGATGTAGTACTGGCCGCAGCGGACGTGTTGCATGGCAGCGGCGAAGCGGTGCCGTGCACCAGTGGCGAGCCGCAGGCTGCGAGTGAGGCAGCGAGTACCAGGGCGGCCACAGAACCTCTCCATGTGCCGGGTCGTTTCACGACAAGCATCTTCAACCCCTTCTCAGTCTCGGTGATCTTGAAGAGTGCCGCCAGGAGCAGTGGCCAGAACCTCGGACCGTTGCGACTGAAGCCGGCGACCTCGTCCTGCGCGACGTCGAACGAACGCTCCGCGCTGCGGCGCACTGCCGGATCCGAGCCGCAAGGTATGGTGCCCGGGCTCTACAGCTACATCGACTGTTTCCGTCACCGGTCGCTTCTCAGTGTAGGCGGCCAGACAGGGTGACCCGAAACCGCCGACAAGCGCTTTGGGCCAGAGAGTCTTCCCGGGTGTCTCAGTTCGAATCCGCTCAGGATGGCCGCTCACCCACTCGGGCGGTTCCTGTCGCTGAGGAAACCCGGCATGCCTTCAGTAGGATGCGATCGTGACCGGCCACCACGTCCACGGCTCGCATCACGTCGACTTCGACGCGGCGGGTCCGCGACTCGCACGGAACGCCGACCTCGACGCGCCGTGGTTCGCTGAGGCGGCGGCCTGGCTGCGCGACCAGCTCGACATGCCCGATGGAGTCGACCGCGTCGTCGACGCCGGCTGCGGCGCCGGCGGCATGGCCCTCGCTCTTGCCCGCACCTTTCCCGCCGCCGAGGTCATCGCCGTCGACACCGCGCCGGCGCTCCTGGTGCTGACGCTCGACCGTGCGCGCAACGCGGGCGTCGAACATCGCATCCGCCCCGTCATCGCCGACCTCGCGGCTCCTATCCCCGGAGTGGACGGCGCGGCGATGGCCTGGGCCTCGGCCGCCGTGCACCACGTCGGTGATCAGCGCGCCGCCATCGCGAACCTGGCCGCCTGTCTCATTCCAGGCGGGATGCTGGCCCTCGCCGAAGGCGGGCTGCAGGGGCGACATCTACCGAGCGATATCGGAGTCGGCCGGCCCGGCCTCGAGGCGCGGCTCGACGCGGCGCAGGAGACCTGGTTTGCCGCGATGCGGGCTGAGCTCCCCGGTGCCGTGCGCCACCCGGACGACTGGCCACGCCTGCTCGTCGGCGCGGGGCTGGAGCACGTCGCCACACGCACGTTCCTCATCGAGTCTCGGGCGCCGCTGGGCGCGCAGGAGCGCGGGCACGTCCGCGACGTCTTCGCGAGCAGAGCTGAGGATGCGGGCGACCTGCTCGA
Source organism: Candidatus Dormiibacterota bacterium (assembly GCA_963768105.1). GTDB lineage: Bacteria > Chloroflexota > Dormibacteria > Aeolococcales > Aeolococcaceae > Palsa-851. Next base: position 189,371 of record CAVYGR010000009.1, read on the forward strand.
CGACGACGATCGCGCGTTGCTCGACACACTGCTCGACGATGACGACCCTCAGGGAATTCTCCGCCGTCCCGATGTGTTCCTGCTCGCGGCGCGTACCGTCCACGTGGGACGGTGGCGCGAGCGCGCGTGACGACCGCCGCCAGCCGGCGGCGCCGATACCGATTGGCTGAGTGGAGTTGCTGATTGCGTCCACGCGCAACGTCCCAGCGGGTTCCCAGGCGTTTCAGCCAGGTGCAGCACTTATGCGCCGCCAAGAGCTAATCGGCTACGTACTTGGCTACAGATTCCTGCGCGACCGGCGTGCGCACCGCTCTTCTGGTGACAGAACACGTCCGCGGTTGATTCCACGAATTCGCGTAGCCAAACGCCGCGAGGATGAACTGCGTCTAACGCGGCGTTTAGGGGTAAACAGCTGATGGCGCAGATCGGCCGCGCCTGCGCTGGACACAGAAAGCCCAGCTCAGGTGGAGGTTTCCGTGCTCCGCTTGCGCGGTTCACAACCTGAAGTGGCAGGGCCATGTATAAAAGCCCCGTCTCGGCTCTGAGATGGGGCTTTGTGCGAGGTTGCCGGTGACGGGGTCCTAGGCGGCGCGCTCCAGGTGTTGCGCCGGGACCAGACCGGTCATCGAAGCGGCCGGAATGCGCAGGATCCGCGCGAGCCATACCGGCATCCACCAGTTCCAGCGGCCGAACAGCGCCACCATCGCCGGCACCATCAGCGCCCGGACCACGACCGCGTCGACAAGGATGCCTGCGCCGAGCCCGGTGGCGAGGATCTTGATGTCGGTCTGCGGGCCGCTCGACATCGAAAGGAAGGTGAGCATCAGGATCAACGCCGCGCTGGTGACCAACCGCCCGGTGCGTCCGACACCCTCGATCACCGCGGCGCGAGCCGATCCGGTGTTGTCGTAGGCCTCGCGGATGCGAGCGATGATGAACACCTCGTAGTCCATGGAGAGGCCGAACAGGAAGGCGAACACCATCAGCGGCACCCACATGGTGATCGCACCCGATGCGGGAATGCCCCACAGTGCCGCGCTGCCGTGGCCCTGCTGCCAGATGAAGGTGAGCGCGCCGTATGCGGCCGCCAGCGAGACGAGGTTGAACACCACGGCTTTGAGGGCGAGGACCACCGATCGGAAGGCACGAGCAAGCAATAGGAAGGTTGCGATGGCGATCAGCGCAAGCATCAGCGGGAAGTTGCCGTATACCGCGTTGTCAAAGTCGATCAATTGCGCTCCGTCACCGTCGACGCCGACGACGGACGGATTAGACCCGATGACCGCGCGGACAGCACGCACAGTGTCCTGCCCGGCGCCGAGGCTGCCTTCAGCGACCGGCAGCACCGTGATCAGTGCACTCCCGGTGCGCTGCGTGTCCTGCGTGGTGACTGCAGTAGTGACGCCTGGCACGTGCGCCAATGTCGACGTGACGCTCGTCGTTCCGTTGGTCAGTACCACGATAGGCGTGAGCACGCCGCTGGGTACGCCACCCGATGTCAGAGTATTCAACGCGTCGCGTGCCGGGCCCGTCGTGGAGAGCGACGTGCTCGCCGGCTCACCGAGCTGCAGCGACAGGGCGGGGAAGGCGATGAGGCCAAGGATGATGGTGCCGAGGATCGCCGCCGGCCAACGGTGCCCGTAGACGCCGCGCGCCCAGGCCGTCCACATCCTGCTGGCGCTGGTCTCCTTGCGAACCCGCGGCCAGTCGAGACGCGGGCCGACCGTGGCAAGAACCACCGGAAGGAGGGTGATGGCGACCGCCACCGAGACGAGCGGCACCAGGACGCCGCCGTAACCGACGCTCTGGAGCATCGGCACCGGGAGCACGATGAGCGCGAGCAACCCGACAGCAACCGTCAGCCCGGAAAACACGACGGCGCGCCCCGCGTGCGCCATCGCCGCCTCGACCGCCGCGATGTTGTCGCGTCCGTGGGCGCGCTCCTCACGCCAGCGGGTCACCACGAGCAAGGAGTAGTCGATGGCGACGCCGAGACCGATCAGGGCGATCAGGAACTCAACGATCATGCTCACGCCCGTGAACGTCGTGAGACCAAGGACGAGCAGGAATGTCGACAGCACCGAGGTCGCGCCCATGATCAGCGGCAGGAACGCGAGAAAACTTGCAAACACGAATGCCAGGATCACGAGCGCGCCGAGCCCACCGACCATTGCCTCGACCATCACGCTCGTGCCACCGCTCTTCGCTGCCGCAGGCGCTTGCAGCAGGGTGATGCTCGTGAAACCGGTGTGCCAGCCTGCGGGCGTCGCGGATTGGACGGCCCTGGCGACCACCGGCTCGAGGCCGCCCGATCCGTCGTAGCTGGCCGGCGGGAGGAAGGTGAGCGAGAAGGTCGACCGTCCGTCCCGCGTGATGAAGGCGGCGTCGTGGGTTGACGCGTAGTCGACGACATGGACACCCGCAGTGACGCGGGCGGCGTCGAAGATGCGCGTGGTGGCGGCGGTCACACTCGGGGTTGTAATGCGCTCGCCAGGCGGAGCCGTGACGACGGTCACGAGCGGGGCCTGCGCTGAGCTGCCGTACTCGGCGACGATGCGTGCGTCAGTCGTGATCGCCTGCCCCGGCATCGAGAAGCTGTTGGTCATGCAACTCGTCGTGAGGCCGGCGGTCACGGCGCCGGTGATGGCGGTCGCGAGCCAGAAGAGCACGATCAGGGCCCGGTGCCCGAGTGCAAAGCGGGTGATGCGGGTCATTTGCGTGCCTCCTTGGTGACGCCGGGCTCTGAGTAGCCGACGCCATCAGTCTCGTCAGCGTCAGCACTCGCGTCGTCACCCGAGCGGAGGCAATCTGTGTACTCCCAGCTGCCGATTTCCGGTGACGAGTACTCCCTGGGGAGTAGTCGAACGCCTCTCGAGGAAGGATGCGCAGGAGGCTCCGGCACCGTACGCTCCATCTGTGATCGCCGTACTCACCCTTCGTCGGCGCCCGGGGAGCCGCTTCGACATCGGAGACTGGGTCCTCGCACTGGTCATGCTCGCCGTGACCCTGGTCGGCTCCATCGGCGAGGCCAATGCGCACGTGAACGCGCTGGGTACAACGGTGACCTCAGGCGGCCACCCGGCGGTTCCCAACGCGAGCTGGGCGGCATTCATCCTCGTTGCCCTCGCCGCCGTCAGCCTGGCCTGGCGACGACGGTTTCCGCTCGTCGTTCTCGGCGTGGCACTCAGCGCAGTCGCCGCGTATTCGTTGATGGGATACGTCAACGGCACCGCCCTCATCGACGTGATGATCGCGCTCTATACCGTCGCGACCATCGTGTCGGCTCGAGCGGCGCTGACTGCTGGACTCGTGACATTGATCGGCCTTCTGGTGTCCACGGCGGTCCACAATCCATTTGGAACGCTCGGCGGCGGGGTGATTCTCATGCCTGCCGAGGTCGTCGCGGCTGTGTCGATTGGGATCGCGGTCGGCAATCGGCGTGCCTACCTGCGCGCCGTGGAGGCGCGTGCGGATCAGGCGGAGCGCACCCGTGAGGAGGAGGCAGCGCGGCGAGTAGATGCTGAGCGATTGCGCATCGCTCGCGAACTGCACGACGCGGTCGCGCACACCCTGTCGATGATCAATGTCCAGGCTGGGGCGGCCGCGCACGTCGCGGGCGAGCACCCGGAGCAGGCTGCGGCGGCGCTCGAAGCCATCCGGCTGGCGAGCAAGGAGGGGCTCCGCGAGATGCGCTCGATTGTCAACGTTCTCCGCCAATCCGACGAGGCGGAGGCGACCCAACCGGCGCCGGGTCTGGCCATGCTCGACGACCTCGTGGCCACCACCAACCGCGCGGGGCTGCGCACCACACTGCGCATCGACGGGACCCCAAGGCGGCTTGCCGCCACCGTGGACCTTGCGGCCTATCGGATCATCCAGGAGTTGCTCACCAACACCATCCGCCACGCCGGTCAGGCAAGCGCCACGGTGTCCCTCGCGTGGGGCGATCACCGCCTCGGATTGGAGATCCGCGACACCGGACGGGGCGCCGCCGCGAACGCTGGTGCGGCCGACGTTTCGGTTCTCGGTACGGGGCATGGCATCGTGGGGATGCGCGAGCGCGCCGTCGCGGTCGGCGGAACCTTCGAGGCGGGATCGTCTCCCGGTGGTGGCTTCGCCGTGCATGCGGAACTGCCGCTCGACGGGGAAGCATGATTCGGGTGCTGCTCGCCGACGACCAGGCCCTGGTGCGCGGCGGGTTTCGCATGCTGCTCGACTCCGCGGACGACATCGAGGTCGTGGGTGAGGCGTCCGACGGAGCACAGGCCATCAACCTGGTCAACGACACGCATCCCGATGTGGTGCTGATGGACATCCGCATGCCGGGGATGGACGGTCTCGAGGCGACGCGGCGCATTGCCGCAGACGTCGCGCTTGCATCGGTCCGGGTGCTCATCGTCACCACCTTCGAGGCCGACGAGTACGTCTACCAGGCCCTGCGAGCCGGAGCCAGTGGGTTCCTCGTCAAGGACACGGAACCAGCCGAATTGCTCGCGGCGGTGCGCGTCATCGCGCGCGGGGATGCGCTGCTCTCACCCGGTGTCACCCGGCGACTCATCGCCGACATCGTTTCGAGGCCCACAGCACCGGCGGCGAATCCGTCGGGTCTTGCCGATCTCACCGCCCGCGAGCGTGAGGTGCTGACGCTGGTCGGTGGCGGTCTCAGCAACGACGAGATCGCCGTCCGGTTATTCCTCAGCCCTTTGACGGCCAAGACGCATGTCAGCCGGACGATGTCGAAGGTCGGTGCACGGGATCGCGCACAGCTGGTGGTTCTTGCATACGAGAGCGGCCTGGTGGTTCCCGGAACACGAGATCGCTGACCTCGTCGCATTAGCCCATCAATGACCGAGGACCGCGTGCAGCCTTTGGTGCCGCGGCCGGGCAGCAG